>DATGLV010000038.1:0-91326 GCA_035293945.1 Xanthobacteraceae bacterium
ATGCGTCGCCGGTTGCCGAAAAGCTTCGCGGTTGGATCGAGCGGTTGCGTACTGATCCGGATGCGGAGATCGGATGAACGTTGGCGGCCGGCGCGAGGCTTTGAGCCTTTCTCTCGCCCGGCTGCCGTACTCGCGGTTGAGAACAGCGCGAGCGGGACCAGCCGGCGGTGTCCCGCCCCAACAACACCGGCGCCCCGCCGTCTCCGGGCGGGCCTCGGGCGGTCTGCTACTCCTCAGATCGTTAGCGAGGGATCAGTAACCCGTCCCCGGCGCCTTAACCTTCGGGCGCTGTGGGACGGGCATCGTCGACCCATTCGACGAAGCCCCTCCCTGCGACACCAGATCGGCACATAGCCATCGAGAGTACCAGCTTGCGCGATAGCCCTTACTCGTCAAGCAGGTTGCGCTGTACTTGACGGGCCGTCGGGTTACGGAAAAACCGCAAGGCACTCTCTATCTGTTGGATGACGAATAACGACCCCGTGCGGCCCTCTCCGAACTCAGGATATGCGGTCCTCAAGAGGTCGTATTGCTTCTTGAGATATTCAAGGAATACCTCGACAGCCCGCGCTTGTTGAAAACCGCTAAGCTGGCTAAATCTATCCTCGGTTCGGATGAACTCAGCAAGCGTCTGAGCTGTCTTGATGTCAGAGATCGGCGTGACACTGAGGACGCCGCACAGATATTCGAGTCGCTCACAAAGAACACGAATGTGCATGAAGCCAGACGCTGTAATTTTGATCGAGTCAAAAAAAGTTACGGCTGTTTGATTCAGATGGTCGGCTTCGACTAAATTCTTGCGCAAGAGCCAAGAACAGGTTTCGCGGACGTCATCCCGCACGAACCCTCGCTTTTGAAGCACTTCAGCAATACGGGCTACGGAGAAATACCCTTCCAACCCGATCTCGCCCTGCCGTTTGCGATTATCGGCAAGCCAAAACAAGATGTCAGGTATGATGAAGTTGTTGGGCTGTTGCCAGTCTTCATCGAAATAAAAGACGTTCGAGACAAAGCCGGACTCGTTATTAAAAAAACGATACTCGGTGCGCATTAGGATTCTTAATATTCGATATTCTGGGATCGTGATTGTGCCCGCTCCGACGGCGGTCGAAGTAATCGCCTCCTCTCGCAGATGCCCCGAGTTGAGGACACTTACAAACATCTCAAGCGCCTGCCGGATATTGCGACCCGCAAGCGCTTCCATAATGCGCGAAACGTTGTGACGCTTTTCAAAAAGCTCAAGGTAAATCGACTTTAGAAACTCGCCCAACATAGAGTTTGGGTAGCAGATGCGCATCCCACTGTTAAGATTGTACTCCAGGAAGTCCGGCGAATTTTGCGTAAGATACTCGAGGCTTAGTTCCAGGCGGCGTTTTACAACGTCCAGGAAGCGCGGTGGCCCGATGTGAAATACAACGCCGGTTTTGTAAGTGTCGAGGGGCTTCTGTCCCTTGAAGCGCTCGTACGTCTCGTCGCGCATTTGTAGGATGATGAAAGCTTTGCTCTGATCCAGGAACCAAAGGGACAACGTGAACGCCCCCAACTGGCTCTTAAGGTCCAGGCGGTCGACGTTATCCATGACGACGACAAGTGCGTTTCCGCGCTCTCCAGCAAAATGACGGCAAATGCCCAGCGCAAGCCGGCGCTGGTCCTTTTGCCATCCATCGAGATCGTCTATCCTCATTTGTTCGGCATCGGCGGGCGACCGCTTTTTCCGAATTTCGTCGTAAACGCCCCGACGTTTCTGCAAGTCTTGCGAGAAGATACGGGTCAGATTCTCGTTTGCGTACGGATCGAAATCAGGGTTCTCCCGATGGAAGCTTTCGACAAACTTCTCGCAGAGCCAATCGTTTGCTTCCGCTATTGGTTCGGGGGCGCCATTGAAATCGATGAATGCCCATCGCGTCGATTTCTGTTGCACTTCTGGCTGTAACAATTCCTTATAACGTCGCACGAAAAGGGATTTTCCTGTACCGACGCTGCCGGTGATTAGTTGCAGCTCCCCTTCCGGTGGACGGTCTTGGCGGTATTTATCGATGGCCTTTGAAAGCTTCGGCTCCTTCGTCCTGGTCGGATTGAGTTCTTCCGAAAGTTGCCGCCGAGGCGTAAGGCGATCCTTCAATAGAGATTCGAGGACGCGATCATACTGTGTGATGTCCTCCGAGCCGACGTACCCTCGCCTGTATATTTCAGGATCGTTGTTTTGTGTTACAGAAGTAAAATATTTGCGCAGCGTGGGCGCAAGCTCCGCTGCGAACGAATTGAATGGCTTTTTTGAGTTGATAAGCGCTTGGCCGCCCGCGAGGGCCTGCGGCTGCGTTGAGCGGCTGATTCGGACTACGGAAAGGCATCTGTTGGCATGAGTAACTAAAACTCGGTGGTGGCAGAACCGGATTAGCGTTTGGAGCTCGTTACTTCCTATCGCCAACTCATTGATTTCGACAATCTGACACTGGTTCGTGTCCCATGCCCCGTAGGCGAGCTGCGTGCCGTTGCAGGAAAGGATGAAGTGACACGGATTCACTCCGGACTTGTACTCGGCATTCAAGTGCCTTGCATAAAGGCTTGCTTCACGGAAGCCGACCTCAACAGGTACGCCCGGCTCCTTGGCCTCCACAATGAGAACAGCAAAGCCGAGCTCCCACACCGAAAAATCGGGGTAATAGCCGCCGGTCTTCCCTGCCTTTTTATCTAGAGTGGCGGGTGCAAGATACGCCTTGCCCTGGATCGAAGCTGTTGGAATTGCGAGATAATTAGGATTCGTCAGAAGAGGCGCGACGACTTTCAGCTCCACATCTGCTTCGGTGACGACCGAAGCCATATCCAGCACCGTCTTCAAAGCACGGGCATCCCGACTCAGATCTGAGTGGATGATAATAGCATTTTTTGCGCTCGTGGGATGAACTGCAGAACCGCTCGCTCGGTAGCCCACTCGGTAGCCCATCTGTCGCCCGACGAGAGGTCTATCAGGGGCAAGACAACTATCGACCGCCGCGGCCGGACTTTATCTCATCGAACAACAATCGAAGCGGCGCCCCGAGAGCCTTGCCGACGTGCCATAAGGTGACAATCGTAGGATTGCGCTGGCCTAGCTCTAGTCCGCTGACATAAGCCCGGTCGACGCCCATCCGCTCTGCAAGAGCGGCCTGGGACAGCCCCGCGGCGATCGGCAGCCCCTTCATGTTCCGCCCGACCATCCGCCAGTGCGCATGCTCGCGGCTAGACCGTATCTAGAGAGCTTCGCGAGCTTTCCGCTTCCGATTCCATCCAACCAGCCCTATTACCCCGAGGCCGGTGGCGAACAGGGGGAATGCGGCTGGGAGGGGAGTGACGGTCTCATTGACTGTCAAATCAAGGTTGGTAATCGACCCGTTGTCTTGTCCAGGCGATCGCTCCAACGTGAGCGACAACACCTCGCCGGACGTTACCGACAGACCATTGAAGGACAACAGGGTCTTGGACTGGTCCAGATAGCTGATCGTGCCCGACGTGAGAGTTGTGCCCCCGAGCGAGAGGATGAAGTCATTGCTTCGCTCCACGGCAATCTGATCGTAATAAAGATAGCCTGATATGTTGATTCTTCCGTCTGCAGGTGCATTCCAAGTCAGAGTCGCGTTTCCTAGCGAAGGATTTCCGTTGTGGCCATCGACCGAGTGGATGGAAATATCTCCGCCCGCAACAGGTTGCCAAAAGGCAGGCAGGAAATTACCGAAATTCGGACCAGGCGCGAACCCCGGGTCTCCAAAGGGAACCAAGTCAGATTGATAAAGCAGTAGAGTTGTCCCCTGCAAATAGACCCAGGGTCCGTTGGGATTCGACGACGGCGAACTGTTCCAATCGGCTACCAAGTCGTAGGTGGTTGCCCCCGCGCTCCGGGTGAATAACGCTGACACGCCGAGTCCCACCAGAACTGCGAGCGCACCTCTCAAGCCAACAACCAATGATCTCATCTTTCTGCCCTCCCGCTCCCGGCCAGATTGCTTAGCACAAATAAGCATCGAAAGGGCGCAAGGGACAGCCTGAAGTGGACGGCCGGAAAGCGAAATCGGCTTGTCGGCTTTGGGATTTGCCGGGGGCCGGTCTATTCTGGTCCGATGGCGAAGCGACCTGAGAAACAACGCGCTCATTCGTGGGCCGTCTACCACCTCAAGGGCACGCCCGCGCAATTCGTCGGGATCGTTTACGACCAGCCGAACGAAGATGCGGCGATCAAGCGAGCGATCGAGGAATTCAAGGTGCCGACGAACCAGCAAGCTCGGTTGATTGCGCAACGACGGGATTGATTACCGACTGCTCCGGCCGGCCCTCGCGAACAACAATCGCAGCGGCGCTTCGAGAAGCTTCGCTGACGTGCCACAGGGTGGCAATCGTCGGATTGCGCTGACCTGAGCCCCGCGGCGATCCGCAGCCGCTTCACGTTCCGCCCCACCATCCGCCGCACGTCTTCCGACATGCGGCCAGTGAGCCGTCACAATGCTACCTTGCGTTACTTGCCGCTGCATATGTAGGATTTGTCTGGGCAACGCCAATAGAGCGGGCGGGAGGGTGCTGTGGCAAAAACTCGACGAGGGAAAAGAATGACGAAGGGGCGCGGTTGGCGCTTGCGGACAACAAAAGGAAGGAAGCGCCAATTTGTGGCTACCTTGCTCAAGACCTTTAATTTTGGATCACGGCGCCTAGCGATTTTCAGCGTCCCTAAAGGCTTCTCGTAGGCTGCCAAATTTCAATCTGAGATCGCTGGCCCAGCGGCGAGACTGATCGCCGTCAGGACGCCGCCGGCGTGTCCCTGGCGGCTCGCTTTCGGCTGCGCAGCGACACGATGATGTCCGCCGCCGCCTTGTTGGTCGGCTTCGCCCCACAGAACTTGGCCCATTCCGTCATCAGGCGCCGTCTTTTCTCGAACAGGTCCCCCCGTCGATAGGCGGCCTCGACCTTGTCGCCCACCGCGTGCGCGAGCGCCATTTCGACAACGTGGTTGGGATAGTTCGTACATTCCGCCGCCCAATCGCGGAACGTGGAACGGAAGCCGTGGACCGTGATGTCGTCTCGGCCCATCCGTTTGAGTACGCTCGCCATACTCATATTGGACAGACCACCCCTGCGGGGGCCGACGAAGACACTGGGGTTATTCTTTTCCCTTGGAAGCCCGCGCAGAACTTCTAGAGCCCGATCCGACAACGGGACCTTGTGTTCGCGACCCCCCTTGATCCTGCCAGCGGGAACCGTCCACGTTTTGGCTTCAAGATCAATTTCCTCCCAAGTCGCCCCGATCGTTTCGCCGGTGCGCGCCGCGGTCAGGATGGTGAATTCGAGGGCGCGGGCTGATACGCCCTCCCTTTCCTTAAGCTCCTTAAAAAAGGCCGACACGTCGTCGTAGGGTAGCGCCGCGTGATGGACGACCTTCTGAATCCTTTCGCGGGAGGGCAGGGTCTCCGATAGATGCCCTTTCCAACGCGCCGGATTGTCGCCGGTGCGATAGCCGCGGACGGTGGCCCAATCGAGTACGCTCTCTATCCGCGCCCGGACCCGATTCGCAGTCTCGGTCTTCTGGTGCCAGATCGGCTCAAGAACCTTCAACACTAGGCCGGTGTCTATTTCGGCGACCGACAGGCGGCCGATCTTGGGGAAAGCGTAGGTCTCCAAGGTTGAGAGAAACTGCGCCCGGTGCTTTGCATTCTTCCAGGATCGCTCGTGCGCGTCGAAGTATTGGCGGGCCGCATCCTGAAACGTTAGAGCCCTCGCTTCGGCAAGCGCCTGAGCCGCGCGGGCCGACTTGCGCTGCTCGATGGGATCGATACCGTCCTGAAGCAGCTGCCTGGCCTTGCGAGCGCGCTCCCGCGCTTCGGAAAGATCGAATGTATGGAGAGGACCTAAGCCGAGCCACCTTTCGCGGCCGTTGCGCTCGTACCTCAGCAGCCAGCTACGATTGGTCGCGGACATGACTTGCAGGTAAAGGCCGTGTCCGTCGGCATATCGACCCGGCTGCTTCAATCGCTCAATCTTCTTCACCGTGAGGCCCATTTTTCATCCCCTTCCGCCTAACTCGAATGCACCCCGGTTTAACCCCCGGATCGGCTGCCAAATATGGCGGTCCGTACCGGCTATTATCGGTTGTCAGCGGATTGCGGTAAAGCGAGAAGTGCCTAAAATACGGCGCAAAGTGAAGCTCTAGCGGGTCTCTTCGGTTCTCTCCGAGTTAGGCGGAAGAGGACACTCCCTCCGCCAGCGTCCAGAGTGTCCGTTCCGGGTCCCGACATTCTCCGATCTCACGGGATCACGAAAGCTGTGGCTATCGCGCCACCGAATGTCCGAACGATTGCAATTCGATTGGAAGTGGCTTTCGATCGCGCAGCAGATTGTATTGTGTCGCGAAAACGAGGTGGGACCATGGCCCAGAGTCTCTCCAAGAAAAAGAAGAACAACGCGCGATCCGGCGATGGTCTCGCGCTGGACCTTCGAGCCATGGAGTCGATCCTGGCCCAGTTTGCTGAGCCAGGAGAATCCGGTGAGCTCGAGGCGGCCCAGGAGATCATGTGGGACGCTTGGGATACCGACGATCGCAGACGACGGGTGGCGCTTGCCAAGAAGGCTCTCAAGACCTCCCCTTTGTGTGCAGATGCCCACGTTCTGTTGGCGCAAGAAACCGCCCGCAGCATCGAGGACGCACTGCAGCATTACCGGCGGGGTGTTGAGGCTGGTGAAAAGGCCTTAGGGGCGGCCGCCTTTCGCGATGACGTCGGACATTTCTGGGGCATCCTCGAAACGCGGCCCTATATGCGCGCCCGCCAAGGCCTTGCACAGTCGCTATGGGAGAGCGGCGCCCGCGAGGAAGCGGTCACGCACTACCAGGACATGCTTCGACTCAATCCGAACGACAACCAAGGTGTCCGATACATCATGCTCGATTGTCTGCTAACGCTTGGTCGCGACGAGGAGGCGGGAAAGCTGCTGAAGCGCTACAAGAACGACGGCGCCGCAGCCTGGGAGTGGTCCGGCACATTGGCCCTGTTTCGGCGCGACGGTGACTCTCCCGGATCACGCAAGGCCCTGACTCGGGCGGTCCGCGCCAACGTCCACGTTTCAGATTATCTGCTCGGAAGAAAGAAGCTTCCCCGTGATCTCCCCGGTTTCATCAGCATGGGTGGAGAGGATGAGGCTATCGCGTACGCCCACGATGCGGCGGAAGCGTGGGCCGCGGCACCCGGCGCCTTGGCGTGGGTTGAAAAGGTCCTTTCTTGATTCGAATTCTCATTCACTCGTCCAATTGTCTGAGGCGGTGACGCGGCGGTTTGGGGTTGGATTCCCGGGCGAAATCCCCACATTCGCTTGATCGCGAGCACCACAATACATGCCCTCGACGTTGTTTCATCCAGCGGTGGCGAGCTGGTTCGCGGACCGGTTCACTGTTCCGACCACAGCACAGGCGCGGGCCTGGCCGGCGATCCGGCAGGGCCGGCATGTCCTCATCTCGGCCCCAACCGGCTCCGGGAAGACTTTGGCGGCGTTCCTGGCCGCGATCGACGGTCTGGTGCGCCAGGGTCTCGAGGGCCGGCTCGGAGACAGGACCCAGGTCGTTTATGTCTCCCCGCTCAAGGCGCTCTCAAATGATATTGAGCGGAACCTGGAGGTGCCGCTCGCCGGAATCCGCGCGAGCTTGCGCGCGCGCGGCTTGCCGGAGATCGAGATCCGCACCAGCGTGCGCACCGGCGACACGACTTCGCGCGACCGCGATCGCATGCGGCGCAAGCCGCCGCACATCGTGGTCACGACGCCCGAGTCGCTCTATGTGCTGCTGGGCTCGGAATCCGGACGGGCGATGCTTGCCTCGACCCGCACCGTCATCGTCGATGAGATCCATGCGCTGGCGTCCAACAAGCGCGGCTCGCATCTCGCGGTTTCGCTCGAGCGCCTCGAGGCGCTCTGCGGAGATCGCCTGCAGCGCATCGGTCTCTCGGCGACTCAGAAGCCGATCGAGGAAGTCGCACGCTTTCTGGTAGGGGCGGGGGGAGGCGGACCTCCGACGCCGGACTGCACCATCATCGATACAGGCCATGTTCGCGAGCGCGACCTTGCACTCGAGCTCCCGACTTCGCCGCTCGAAGCGGTGATGTCCGCCGAGGTGTGGGAACAAGTCTACGGGTCCCTCGCCGAGCTGATCGAGGCGCATCGGACCACGCTGATCTTTGTCAACACACGCCGACTTGCCGAGCGTGTGACGAGACATCTCTCCGAGCGGATCGGCGAGAGCAGCGTGGCGGCGCATCACGGCAGCCTCGCCAAGGAGCAGCGCCTCCGCGCCGAGCAGCGGCTCAAGCAAGGACAGCTGAAAGCGCTCGTCGCCACCGCTTCGCTCGAACTCGGCATCGACATCGGCGACGTCGATCTGGTCTGCCAGCTTGGATCGCCGCGCTCGATTGCGACCTTCCTGCAGCGGGTCGGCCGCTCGGGCCATGGCGTCACCAGAACGCCGAAAGGCAGGTTGTTTCCGCTGTCCCGTGACGAGCTGGTGGAATGCGCGGCGCTCATCGACAGCGTCCGCCGCGGCGAGCTTGATCGTGTCAACATCCGGCAGCAACCGCTCGACGTGCTCGCGCAGCAGATCGTGGCCGAGGTTGCGGCCCGTGAATGGCGGGAAGACGACCTCTACGCCGGCGTGCGCAAGGCGTGGCCGTACCGTGCGCTGTCGCGCGAAGATTTCTCCGCCGTGGTCCGCATGTTGACTGACGGCTTCAGCACGCGTCGCGGCCGGCGCGGTGCCCTCGTCCATCATGACGCCGTCAACCACGTGCTGCGTGGCCGCCGCGGCACCCGGCTGACGGCGCTGACCTCTGGCGGCACAATTCCCGACAACGCTGATTATCAGGTGCTGCTCGAGCCCGAGAGTGTCGTGATCGGCAGTGTCAACGAGGATTTCGCCGTCGAAAGCCTTGCCGGCGATATATTCCAGCTCGGCAACAAGAGTTACCGCATCATGCGGGTCGAGCGCGGGGTGGTGCGGGTCGAGGACGCGCACGGGCAGGCGCCGACGATCCCATTCTGGCTGGGGGAAGCGCCTGGCCGCACTGATGAGCTCTCGGAATCGGTGTCGCGGTTGCGGGCGGAGATCGCCGAGCACCTCAAGGACGATAAGACCGGCGAGACCGCGCGGCGATTGCTTATCGAACAGGTCGGTATCTTGGCCGTCGCGGCGGAGCAGGTCGTCGAATATCTCGCCGCCGCGCATGCGGCGTTGAGCGATCTGCCGACGCACCGCACGATTGTGCTCGAGCGCTTCTTCGATGAGGCCGGCGGGATGCAGCTCGTCATCCATTCACCGTTTGGCAGCCGGATCAACCGCGCGTGGGGCCTGGCGCTGCGCAAGCGGTTCTGCCGCAAGTTCAATTTCGAGCTGCAGGCGGCGGCTACCGAGGACAATATCGTGCTGTCGCTGACCGCGGCGCACAGCTTCGACCTCGGCGACGTTCCGCGTTATCTCAACTCGGCGAGCGTCCGCAGTGTGCTGATCCAGGCGCTGCTTGACGCGCCGATGTTCAATGCGCGTTGGCGCTGGGTGGCGGGTGTCGCGTTGGCGCTGCCACGCTTCCGCGGCGGCCGCAGAGTGCCACCGCAGCTCGCCCGCATGGCCGCCGAGGACTTGATGGGCGCCGTGTTCCCGGATCAGATCGCCTGTGCGGAGAATCTCGTCGGCGAACGAGAAATCCCGGAGCATCCGCTGGTTCGCCAAGCGATCGCGGACTGCCTGACCGAAGCGATGGATATTGAGGGTCTGGAGCGGCTGTTGCGCGGGCTGGAATCCGGATGCATCAAGGTGATCACACGCGAGCTGACCGAGCCGTCGCCTCTGGCGGTCGAAGTCCTCTCGGCGCGTCCTTATGCGTATCTCGACGATGCACCGCTGGAGGAGCGTCGCACCCAGGCCGTGATGAGCCGCCGCTGGCTCGCACCTGAAGACGCGGCCGATCTCGGGCAGCTCGATTCCCAGGCGATAGACCGCGTTCGCGCCGAAGCCTGGCCGGAGGCTGCGAGTGCCGATGAGCTCCACGACGCGCTGGTCTGGCTCGGATTCCTGAGCGCGCAGGAAGTCGACGCGCAACCGGGCTGGAGCAGTCTCTTGCGCGAGCTTGCGAGCCAGAAACGCGTGGCGCGGCTCGAGCTGCCGCAGATGAGCCTGTGGATCGCGGCCGAGCGATGGCCGCAGGTCCGTGCGCTCTTCCCGCTTGCGAAAGCCGAGCCGGCCGTCCAGGCGCCCGTGGAATACGAGAGCATTGAGTGGTCAGCCGACGCCGCGCTGGTCGAGATCATGCGCGGTCGCCTGGAGGGCCTGGGTCCGGTGACGGCGACCGGATTGGCGGCGCCGCTCGGTCTCGCGGCCGATGGCATCGCGCCAGCACTCGCGCAGCTCGAGGCCGAGGGCTTTGCATTGCGTGGCCGCTTCACGTCCGGCGCTGACACCGAGGAATGGTGTGAGCGGCGCCTGCTGGCGCGCATTCATCACTATACGGTCAAGCGGCTGCGGGCCGAGATCGAGCCCGTCGCGGCGCGTGATTATCTTCGCTTCCTGCTGGACTGGCAGCGCGCCACTGCCGACGCGCGCATGGAAGGTCCGCAGGCCGTCGATGAGATTGTGGGACAACTTGAGGGCTTCGAGGCGCCGGCCGGCGCGTGGGAAAGCGAGATCCTCCCGGCTCGGCTCGCCGGCTACAAGGCAGGATGGCTCGACCGCCGTTGTCTGGCCGGCCAGCTGACGTGGGCCCGCCTCCGGCCCCGTCAACCGCGGCCGAACGGCACTCAAGGGCGGCCCACCCCGCTGCGCACCACGCCAATTACACTGCTGGTGCGCCGCCATCTGCCGGTCTGGGCTTCGATCTCCGATGTCGGAACGGCGCCCACTCCGAGTCCGCGCGCCGCGGCCGTAGTCGATTGGATCAGGCAGAACGGGGCCTCGTTCTTTGACGAGGTGATGCAGGGCACCGGCCTCTTGCGGTCCCAGCTCGAAGAGGGGCTGGCGGAGCTGGTCGCGCTGGGCCTTGTGACGTCCGACAGCTTTGCGGGCCTGCGCGCGCTCCTGGTGCCCTCCGAGCTGCGCAAGCTCTCGTCCACAGGGCGGCGACGGCGGCGCACCGTCGACTTCGGCATGGAGGAGGCCGGCCGGTGGTCCCTCGCGCGCCATGCCCGGCCGACAACTACGCCGGACACCGGTGCAATCGAGCATGTGGCGCGCGTGCTGCTGCGCCGCTACGGCGTGGTGTTCTGGCGCCTGCTCGAGCACGAGGCGAGTTGGCTGCCGCCTTGGCGCGATCTGTTGCGCGTCTATCGGCGCCTCGAAGGGCGCGGCGAGATTCGCGGCGGCCGGTTCGTCGCCGGCTTTTCCGGAGAGCAGTTCGCATTGCCTGAGGCCGTTGCGGCCTTGCGCGAGACTCGACGCAAGCCGCGCAACGGCGCCTTCGTGTCGCTCTCTGCTGCCGATCCGCTTAATCTCGTGGGCACGCTGACACCCGGGCCGAAGCTGCCGGCGCTGAGCGGCAACCGCGTGCTCTATCGGGACGGCGTGCCGGTCGCCACCCTGACGGCCGGCGAGGTGCAGCTGCTCGAAGAGATGGATGCCCGCACCGAATGGGAAGCCCGCAAGGCCCTGCTGCGTGCGGCTATTCCCTCACCACCGATCTCTCCCGGAGATTTGTTGCGATCAGGAAACGAAGCTGAAGCCGCGCGCCTTCGATGAGCGGAGCCACGGGCATTTACGCGATGCCGTTACGCTTGGCGCCGCTGCGCGCGCGCGATCACATAAGTGCGTGTGCTTGACGACGCCGTCTAATTATCGAACAAATGGCCATCCGCTGTGTCGGCGAAATAAAGGGTGAGTCATGAGGGGCTTCATTGCGCTCTTGCTGCTGGCATCGGCATCATCGATGGCGGCTGCAGCCTCGCGGCCCGACTGGGCATTTCCAACCAAGCCCGCTCAAGCCGTGCCGGCTCAGCCCGACGACGGCAAGCCCAAGCAGGTTGCGGGCAGCAGCAAGTCGTACACACAGAAGCAGATCGACGATCCGATGAACCCGCCGGACTGGTTCCCGGACGAGCATCCGCCGATGCCGCAGGTGGTGGCCCATGGCGGCGCCTCCGGGGTGCGCGCCTGCATCGGCTGCCACCTCCCTACCGGGCTCGGGCATCCGGAGAATTCGCGGGTGCCCGGCGGCACGGCCGCCTATCTGCTGCACCAGTTGGCGGACTTTCGCAGTGGCGCCCGCAAAGGCGAAGCCGGCGGGGCCATGGTCACCATCGCCAAAGGCTTGACCGAGGACGAGATGAAGGCCGCGGTCGGCTATTTCTCCAGCCTCAAGCCGGCCCCATGGACCCGGGTGGTCGAGACCGACACGGTGCCGAAGAGTTACTTCAAAGGGACGGCGCGCCTGCCATTGCCCGATGGCGGGACCGAGCCGATCGGCAATCGCATTATCGAGTTGCCGGAAGATCTGGCTCGGTTCGAGATGCGCGATCCTCATTCGGGCTTCGTTTCGTATGTCCCGGTGGGTGCGCTCGCCAAGGGCGAAGCCCTGGTGAAGACCGGGGGCGGGGGTACGACGCTCCCGTGCGCGATCTGTCACGGTCCGGACCTCAAGGGCATCGGCGACGTGCCGGGCATCGCCGGCCGCTCGCCCGGCACCATCGCGCGCCAGCTCTATTACATTCAAACCGGCGACCGCGCAGCGCCGGCCGCGGCCTTGATGAAAGGTGTGGTCGAGAAATTGAGCGGCGACGACATCTTGGCGATCTCGGCTTACGTCGCATCACGCGAGCCGTGACGGCTAATTTGCTCGCGAGCGTCAAGCGAGTGGCGCGTTCCTGTTCCTTCATGCTCGTTCATGCGCTTCATGCTTGACAGCTCGCGCGCACCGAGGCATTGACGAAATTGAAACTGATGATTTGCGCCCGGCCGGAACACCGCGCCGGTTTTTTTTGATTCATGTTGCGGCAGATCGCGCTGCCATCCTGCGTCAGGTGCATGGCCGCAACACGTCGTATGAGCCCACTCATTGTTATTTCGTTGTTAAAAACAATGGCACGAGTCTGGAGCCATGCATTTCTGTTTGGTTGCGTGCGCAATTCGGTTCGCGCCCGCTTGTGCATTCCATGGGGCAGCTGCAGCAGACCGGCGGGATCGCCGCCCGCACCATGACCGGCAAAAAAATCGTACGTCCTATTCGGCGGGCTCACGCGTAGATCAGACAGGCGGCGGCAATAGGAGGGTTGCCGCTGGTGCGATCAAGCCCTGTTGCTCAAGCAGCGGAAAAATCGCGGCCGTTGCGCATCAGGGTGAGGAGCCCCCCGGGCACCGGAAGAGCCTTGAAGACAGCCCCTGTGTCGCGGTTCTTCACGACAAAATCATCGAGCGAGAGCTCCGCGGTCTGCGGCTCTTGGAACCCGTCTGCCACTCCGGGACATTCAAGCGCCAGCAGCCGGCAGTGGCCCTTTAGATTGTTATGCGTTACCGTCTGGTGGCTTCGCGTCTTGGATTCGGCCTCTTGAAATCCAGCTGGGGGATGCGCCTCGCAAGGGGGCGCCAATCGTTAGAACGGCAATGAGCAGGGCGATGGCTGAACCGCCTCGCGCGCGCCCGTCCCAACGGACGGCGTCGAAGGCGCGCTTGATTCCCAAATTTCAGCTCTGTCCGTCAGGTGACCGCGAGGCTGGGCGCTTGCGGCCCAGGAGCCACTCATGAACATCGAGGTTTCCTTCGACCAGAGCATCAGCAGCCTGCCGTCTGGGTTCGTCAACGCCGTCGATTACGTGGTGAGCTACTTCGACAATCTCTTCACCGCTCCGGTCACGCTCAACATAGCGGTAGGCTACGGCGAGATCGATGGTCAGGCGTTGGCGGCGAACGCGCTCGGCGAGAGCCTGCCCGGGATCAATGGTCAAGCCGGCTACGTGTATATTGCGGATTATACGCAGACCCGAAACGCATTGCTGGCGCAGAACGCTCCAGGGGCCTCCACTCTGCCGTCGAGCTCTCCGGCTCCCGGCAGCTTGTTGATGACCGCCGCCGAAGCGCAGGCGCTCGGCCTGGCGCCGGCCGACGCTGGGATTGACGGCTGGGTCGGGTTCAGCTCGGTCCCGAATACTTTCAGTTACGCGATCGGCACGAAGCCGCCATCGACCGAGTATTATTTCGTGGGTGTCGTCGAGCATGAGATAACGGAGGTGATGGGGCGCACGTCATTCCTCGACAGTGCTCCAAGTTATTATTCCGTAATGGATCTTTTTCGCTACGCGGCGCCCGGCGTTCGTCAGCTCGGGACCGGTGCAGCTGCATACTTCTCGATCGATAACGGCAACACTAATCTGGACAATTGGAACAACTATCAAACCGGAAACACGGGAGATTTGGGCGATTGGGCGCCTAGCGCCAGCAACGACGCTGTCGACGACAACAGCAACCCGGGCGTGATCAATCAATTCACGGCGAGTGACGTCACCTTGATGAAGGCACTCGGCTGGACCGCGAATGTCGTGACACAGACGCTGCCGGCCTCGCTCAGCGGAAACGAGAATTCGCCCATTGCTCTGAGCGGCATCTCGATCGCATCCGCCATCACAGGCGACACGCTGACGACGACGCTTGCCGTGTCGCACGGCACCATCACGATCGGAACTCCCGGCAGCGCACAAGTCACCGGCAATGGTTCGAACTCTGTGAGCGTGGTGGGGACTGCAGCCGCGATCAATGCGGCGCTGGCAACCGCGAATTACAACAGCAATACCGACTATTATGGCGGCGACAGCCTTTCGGTCACGAGCACGGACGGCAGTGGCAACACATCGGGGCTCAATTCGAGTGCCATCAACATCGCCGATACGGCGATAATCTCGGAGACGGCGCCGACCTCGCTGACCGGTAACGAGAACACAGCCATCTCGCTTGCCGGCGTGTCGATTGCTGATTCGCCCAATTCCGGGGATACGTTGACCACGCTGCTGGCCGTCTCCCACGGCACCATCACGGTCGGAAGTCCCGGCAGTGCGCAGGTCACCGGCAATGGCTCCGCCTCGGTGAAGGTGGTGGGATCAGCGGCGGCAATCAACGCGGCGCTGGCGACCACGAATTACGCCGGCAATGCCAATTATTCCGGCAGTGACAGCCTCTCGGTGACCATCACAGACGCTGGTGGCCGCACCTCGGGAGCTAGCGTCGTGCCGATCACGATCAACGCTCCGGCTCTCACAGTCGCGGTCGGGATCGACAACACCGATGTGAACATCGTCCACGATACCGGGACCGTTACATTTGCATTCAGCCAGGCGCCAACTGAATTTGTGCTGTCCGACGTCACCTGCGCGGATGGAACGCTCAGCAATTTCTCCGGCTCCGGCACGACTTACACGGCGACGTTTACGGCCAATGCCGGAATTCAAGACAACAAAGCCACGGTGGCGGTGATCCCAGGCAGCTACCATGATGCGAGCCTGACTCCGGGCAGCGGCGGGAGCACGCCTCCTTTTACGGTCGACACTGTTGCTCCGACGGTTACCGCAGTGACAGCCTCGCCCACCAGCGGGGACGAGAATTCGGGCACCAACATCACGCTCAACCTCACTTTCTCCGAAGCCGTGACGATCTCCGGAACACCCGCCTTGCTGCTGAACGACGGTGCCACGGCGATCTACCAGGGCGGCTCAGGCACAAACGTGCTGACATTCGTCTACCCGGTGGCCGATGCACAAAACACACCAGCACTGGCGGTGATCGGGAGCAATCTGAACGGCTCCTCGATCGGCATTGCCGACCTCGACGGCAATGAGGCCGATCTCTCAGACGCCAACGTCACATTCCAGGGCCTGGAGGTCGGAGCGACGGTTCAATCGGTTGCCTGCAACCCGCCTTCGGCAGACTTGGGCCCGGGCAAGGTCGTTACATTCACGGTGATGATGAGCGAGCCGGTCGTTGTCGCCGGGGGGCCGCCGTCGCTGGGGCTGAACGATGGCGGAACGGCTGCGTATAAGAGCGGTTCAGGCACGAATGTTCTCAGCTTCGCCTACACGGTCGGGGCGCTCGGGTCGGGACAGAACACGCCGGCTTTGGCGGTCACCGGGCTCAATCTGAATGGCGCGACGATCTACGATTCCGGCGTGGCGGCCGACATCGCCAGTCTTTCAGGGGTCACCACATTCGCGACAGGCCCACAGGTCGACACCACCGCTCCGACCGTGGCATCGGTCATCGCCAATCCGGCCAACGCCGATCTCGATGCCGGGAGCCTCGTGTCGCTGACGGTGACGTTCAGTGAAAATGTGAACGTGACGGGGACGCCCTATCTTTCGCTCAACGACGGCGGCAGGGCCTACTACGCCGGCGGGAGCGGCAGCAATGCTCTGACGTTCACCTATGCGGTGGCGGCCGGTCAGAATACCGGTGACCTGACCATTACCGGGAGTTACCTCAACGGTGGCACCATCCGGGATCTAGCGGGGAACAATGCCGTCCTGATGGGTGCTGTCGTCAATCCGACCGGGACATTGCAGATCGACACCAAGGCGCCTGCGGTCACCGCGCGACTTGCCAGCGACACCGGTGTTTCCAGCAGCGACCACATCACCGATAATGACGCGCTGGCCGGTGGCGGTGACCCAAACGCCATCGTGCACTTCACTGTGGATGGCAGCGCGGTGGCCGCGATCGCCACGGCGAGCAGCACGGGCGCTTGGACTTTCATCCCGACGGGACTTGCGGACGGCCAACACACGGTCGTGGCCAGCGAGACCGATGCGGCCGGCAATACCGGCTCGGCGTCGCTGACCTTCACGCTCGACACGGCTGCGCCAGTGGCGACGAGCATCGTGGCAAGTCCTTCGAGCGGCGACCTTGATGCCGGCACGACGGTTGCGCTCTCGGTGACCTTCGATTCGCCGGTCTACGCGAATGGCAGCCCGTATCTGGTGCTCAACGACGGCGGCAAGGCTTATTACGTCAGCGGTGCGGGAACGAACATCGTTACTTTCAACTACACCGTCGCATCGGGCCAGAACACCAGCGCCCTCGGTGTCGTCGGCGGCGCTGGTCTAAGGGACGTCGGCGGGAATGTCGCCAACTTTACTGATGTCGTCGGCACCCTGCCCAATGGCCCATTGCAGATCGACACCACTCCTCCGAAAATTTCATCGATCACGAGCTCGGGCACGGGCGTCACCTCCGGCAGCGGCGATCGCGGTCCAGGCAGCACGGTGACGCTGACCGTGAAATTCAGCGAGCCGGTCAACGTCAACACTGCCGGGGGCACACCCACATTGGGGTTGAGCGATGGCGCGACAGCGGCATTTGTCAGTGCTTTGGGCTCCAGTCTCGTCTTCGCCTATACGGTCGGACCTACCGGGAGCGGGCAGAACAGCGCGGATCTTGCGCTGGCAGCGAGCAATGCCTTCCAGCTCAATGGCGCAACAATCACGGACAATGCCGGCAATGCCGCCAATCTCACAGGCGCTGACGGCTACAATCCGGCAGGGACGCTACAGATCGACACGCTCGCGCCGAGCGTGACCGCGGTCGTGACATCGGCGACCTCGGGTGAGGTGACGACCGGGCAGACGGTCGTCATAACACTCGATATGAGTGAGAAGGTGAGCATCACGGGCTCTCCCACCGTTCTGCTCAACGATGGGGGCACCGCCACCTATGATGTCGCGCACTCGACCGCGACGACCTTGGCCTTCGACTACACGGTCGCTTCCGGGCAGGTGACCACAGGTCTCGCGGTCAGCGGCATGCAGCTTGCCGCGCAGTCGGCGTTATCCGATCTCGCGGGCAATCCTGCCGATTTGACCGGTGCAGGCGTCAGCCTCGGCCTGCAGGTCAACACCACATCCACCGGCCCTGCCGGGCCTACCGGGGGCAGCTATGCGATCAACGGCACGCAAGCCTTGGCTTTGTTCGGCTCCTCGACCGCGAATGTGACGTTTGCGGCAAATAGCACCGGGACCTTGGCGCTGTACGACTCGCAGGCTTTCAACGGCACCATTGCGGGGCTGAACCAGCAGAACAGGCTCGACCTTTCCGATATCAACTTTGCGACAATCCAAACCCCCATGTTCTCCGGCGATTCCGCGCAGGGCACCCTAGAGGTGAGCGATGGAACCCACATGGCGGCCCTGACGCTGCTCGGCAACTACATGGCGTCGAGCTTTGTCGCCACGAGTGACGGTCACGGCGGAACGATCATTACCGATCCACCCTTGCAGGTCGCTCAGAACCAGCTGGCTCAGCCGCACGCCTGAGGTGGTGGTGGCAGACCTCAAGATGCAGCGGCTCGACGAACGCCAAAGTCAAGCTATGTCGCGTCTTCGAAGCTATGCACCTCAACCTGCAAACAATCACCCAAATGGCAACGGTGACCGTGGCCGGCAGCCAGAAGGGCGCGCGCTTCTTCGGGCGTATCGGCCTCGACCCACCATTCTTCCAGCCGCGTTACCACCATGCTGGCATGGAAGGTCTTGCGAGGTGGCTCTTCTTTCGCGGTCTTCATGGAGCGTCTCGTCAATCGCAAGCCTCTGCACGCCCGCGGAACAAAGCGGAAACAGGAACCGCTTACTCAACGATAACGTTGGATTGGAGTTCCACCTCTTGGAGTGTTTCTCTTGGCCCCGCGTGCATACTGGAAAGGCTTTCTCAAGCTGTCGCTAGTCTCTTGCCCGATTTCGCTGTTTCCTGCGACCTCCGAGCGCGAGAAGATCAGCTTCCATCAGTTGCACAGGCAGACCGGCAATCGGATCAAGTACAAGAAGGTCGATGCCGAGACCGGTCGCGAGGTGGAGGCCGAGGACATCATCAAGGGATATGAAATCAGCAAGGGCGAGTACATCGAGCTTGAGCCTGAAGAGCTCGAGGCGATTGCGTTGGAAAGCAAGCGTGTGATCGAGATCGACGAGTTCGTGCCGAAATCCCAGATCGATGAGCTTTACCTGAGCAACCCGTATTACGTCGTCCCGGAGGGCGAGGTCGGCCAGCAGGCGTTTGCGGTGATTCGGGAAGCTGTCCGCAAGGAAGGGATGGTCGCGCTTGGCAAGGTGGTCTTCACATCACGCGAGCACGTCATCGCGCTCGAGCCCCGAGGAAAAGGGCTCATGGGTGTCACCCTCAGATATCCCTACGAGGTTCGCGACGAGAAGAGCTATTTCCACGACATCGCCGATGAGAAGATCCCCAAGGATATGCTCGAGCTCGCATCTCATATCGTGGATACGAAGCGAGGTGAGTTCGATCCATCGAGATTCGAGGATCGCTATGAGGACGCTTTGAAGGAGCTGCTGCGCAAGAAGCAGAAGGGCGAAAGGATCGAGCGCCCAAAGGAGACACGCCCCTCCAACGTTGTCGACCTGATGGAGGCGCTCCGGCAGAGCCTGAATGCAGAAGAGGGAGGCGGGGCGGCCGGCGGCAAATCTTCATCGCGCCGAACGGCCCGTCACCGTCGCGTTGGCAAAAGGACAAGCCGCACGTCAGCGCGTCACCGGAAGGCTTCGTAATCCGCGCAAGCGCCTTGGCCCAAGCGGCCGAACATCGCCCGAAGCCCGATGTGGAACGTGCGGGCTCGAGACTCGTTGTTTCATTTGATGGCAGCCGGGAAGCTCTCGCTCTACCAAGCCAAACGCGACTTCACGAAGACCGCGGAGCCGGTTGGAGCTGCGCGCGTGAGGCCGGCGAAATACCCCCGCTTCGTCGTCCAGAAGCATGCGGCCTCTAGGCTGCATTACGACCTGCGCCTGGAGGTGGACGGCGTCTTCAAGTCCTGGGCCGTGGCAAAGGGGCCTTCACTCGACCCACGAGACCGCCGGCTGGCCATCGAGGTCGAGGACCACCCGCTCGATTACGGAGACTTTGAAGGCACCATTCCGCAGGGAGAGTACGGCGGCGGCACCGTCATGCTGTGGGACCGAGGCTTCTGGGCCGCGGAAGAGCACGGCGATCCGGAGCGTGCACTGCGGAAGGGGGAGCTGAAGTTCACGCTCGTCGGCGAAAAGCTTCAGGGCGGCTGGGTGTTGGTGCGCATGCGCACCGGTCGCGAGAGCGCCAGCAGCGCTCGCAACAACTGGCTTCTGATCAAGCATCGTGATGGCTATGAGCGCGAGGGCGGAGACCAGGTCACGGCTCAAGACCGTTCGGTCGCATCGGGACGCACTATGGAGCAAATCGCGGCCGGCGAAGGCCGCAAGCCAAAGCCGTTCATGCTGGCCGGGAAGGCGGCTGCCTCTGACGCGGTGTGGCATTCGAACCGCAATGGCAAGGTGACCAAGTCGACTTTGCTGAAGATGCTCGAATCGCCACCGACCGTTCCGACGCGGCGAGAACGAGCCGCGACGAAGATGCCGCAATTCATTACCCCTCAGCTCTGCAAGCGAGTGAGCCGGCCACCCGTCGGCGCGGACTGGGTGCACGAGATCAAGCTCGACGGCTATCGCATGCAGCTCCGTGTCGCTGATGGCGAAGCGGTCATGCGCACCCGCAAAGGCCTGGACTGGACGTCGGACTTCGCCGCCATCGCGAATGCCGCGCGGGTCCTGGACGACTGCATCATCGACGGCGAGGTTGTTGCGCTCGATCGCAACGGCGCCCCTGACTTCGCCGCCTTGCAGGCGGCCTTGTCTGACGGCAAATCGGAAAAGCTGACCTACTTCGTGTTCGATCTCCTATACTCGCAAGGGGAGGATCGGCGGCGGCTCCCGCTCACCCAGCGTAAGGCCCTGCTGCAAGAATTGTTGAAGCGAAAAAGTAACATCGGGAAACTCATAAGATATGTGGAACATTTAGCCGAGCCGGGCGATGCCGTTCTCAAGTCGGCGTGCCGGATGAACCTGGAAGGCATCATCTCGAAGTGCGCCGCTGCTCCCTATCGATCCGGGCGCACCGACACATGGCTCAAGAGCAAATGCCGGGGCGGGCAGGAGGTGGTGATTGGCGGCTGGAGCGGAAGCGCCCGCAGCTTGCGGTCTCTTCTGGTCGGCGTGTATAGGGGTGATCACCTGGTGCACGCAGGCCGTGTCGGCACCGGCTTCAACAAAGCCAATTCCGGCGGCCTCCTGAAGAAGCTCGGCGCACTCGCGACCGCAAAATCCCCGTTCAGCGGTAACGGTGCCCCGCGCAAAGCCAAAGACGTCACCTGGGTCAAGCCGAAGCTGATCGCCGAGATTGAGTTCGCGGGATGGACCGGTGACGGCTTGGTCCGGCAGGCATCCTTCAAAGGCTTGCGCGAGGACAAGCCCGCCAAGGAGGTGCATGCCGAGCCTGTACTTGCTCCGGAGCAGCTGGAAACCCTTGCACCCGGGAACCCGCGGGCGCGAGCCCCACGAGTGCGACCCGCCGATAACGTCGTGCTCGGCGTCGTCATCTCCAATCCCGACAAGACGCTGTGGCCCGCGGACGGCAAGCTCGAGGCGTACGCGAAAATAGACCTCGCGCGCTACCTCGAGGAGATCGGTCCCTGGATGATCGAGCATCTGAAAGGGCGACCATGCTCGATAATTCGCACGCCGGATGGCATCAACTCGGAGCGTTTTTTCCAACGGCATGCGATGCCGGGGGCGTCGAGCCTCTTCAGGCTGGTGAAAGTCGCCGGGGACCACAAGCCGTATCTTCAGATCGATCGTGTCGCCGGCCTCATCGCTGCGGCACAGATTGCGGCGGTTGAATATCACCCTTGGAATAACCAACCCGGCCATCCGACAATCCCCGGTCGGCTGGTGTTCGACCTCGATCCGGCGCCCGACGTTGCATTCGACAGGGTCGTCGAGGCCGCCAAGGAGCTGAAGGAGAGATTGGAAAGAGTCGGCCTGGTGACCTTCTGCAAGACCACCGGTGGCAAAGGGTTGCATTTGGTCGTTCCACTTGCCGTCAAACAACAACACCGATTGGGGTGGAAGGAAGCGAAGGCGTTTGCCCAGTCAGTATGCTCGCAAATGGCAAGCGACAGCCCCGACCGCTATCTGATCGTGATGACCAAGAAGCAGCGGACTGGTCGTATTTATCTCGATTATCTGCGCAATGACCGCACCGCGACCGCCGTGGCGCCGTTGTCTCCGCGCGCGCGGCCGGGAGCGCCGGTTTCGATGCCGCTCAACTGGAGTGAGGTCAAGTCCGGTCTTGACCCGCAGCGATTCACCATGCGCACTGCGGCGGCCTCTCTGCGAAAGAGCAAGCCATGGCAGGGCTACCGCGATGGCGAACGGCCGCTCAAGCAAGCAATCGAACGACTTGTGAAGAGCCGATGAGCCGGACGGCGGCAACGGCTCCGAGCGCATTTAGCTCGACGCCGCATCCCCGCAGCTGCCTGCTGCGAACCTTTTGCTCTTCCTCGCGTTTTCTCGAAATGGAGCTCGGCAAGAAGGTGAAGGTCAGCCTGGATGAGACCCGCATGCTGGTGCTCGGCGCGCAGGTTCTTGTCGGATTTCAGTTTCGCAGCGCCTTCCAGAACGCCTTCAATTCTTTGCCTCCCTGGTCCCGCTATCTGGACGGCCTGTCGCTCCTGCTTATGGTGTGTGCCCTGGGGTTGCTGATTTCCCCGGGCCCGTACCACCGCCTGGCCGAGGGCGGAGTCAATTCGCAGCGTTTGTACAGCCTCATCGGCTCCGTTGCATCGTGGGCGCTCGCTCCGTTCGCGGTCGGCATCGGCCTTGCGGTCGGCATCACGTGCGAGCGGATCTGGGGCGGTGCGGGCGGACTGGCAGCCGGGATCGCAGCCTGCGTCGGTGCGTTGGGCCTGTGGTATGGGCTTGGTGAATTCAGGAAGAGTTCGGAAGGAAAGATGGAGCGTGCGATGAGCAGCCAGAATCCTGACCGGGTCGAAGATCCTGGGCTGCACGAAAAAATCGATGCGCTGCTCACCGAAGCCAGAGTGATATTGCCCGGCGCGCAGGCGCTGCTCGGTTTCCAGCTTGCGATTGTTTTGACGCAAGCCTTCGATAAGCTCGGCCCCGAGACGAAATCGGTTCATGGCGGAGCATTACTGCTCGTGTGCTTGAGCGTGCTCCTGCTCATCGCTCCCGCCGCCTACCATCGCATCGTTTATCTGGGTGAAGACTCGGTTCAGTTCCTCACGGTGGGCAGCTGGTTTGTGACCGCGTCGACTGTGCCGCTTGCGCTGGGCCTGGCCGCCGACGTGTTCGTGGTCGGCACCAAGATGTGGCCGTCCACCGGCGCAGCCGTTATTGCAGCCTTGTTTTCGCTCATTTTCCTGGTTCTCGCATGGCATATCGTTCCGCTCACCGTGAGGGGACTAAGGAAGAAACGATCGTTGCCGTCATCGTCTCGTCTCGGGGCGGCCTGAGACGCTCCACAGCATTTGCCGCCGTGAAGCGCTTTCCCGAAGCGGGTGAGACGGTCGTACCCCTTGCAAGGCTGATATCGTCTAAGCGACGTCGCTGGCGAGTCGCCGGTACGCGTCGATGATCTCCGCGCCGGTGGCGAACCAGACGCGTTCATGGCTCTTCATCTCGGCGATAGCCCGCGCCAGGTATTTGATCCGCAATGGCTGGCCGGAGATCATTGGATGCAGCGGGACGCCCATCACCCGCGGCTGCTTCTCGCTTTCCGCGTAGAGCGTCTCGAACTGATCGATCACCGAGCGATAGTATTGCTCGCCCGTGTAGCCCTTGCGCTGATAGAGCGGAATGTCGTTTATCTCCATGCAGTAAGGGATCGAGAAGAGCGTCCCAGCTTTTACCCTCATCGGGTAGGGCTGATCGTCGTTATTCCAGTCGCCGCAATAGACGACACCTTCTTCGGCCAGAATGTCGAGCGTGTCGTAAGTTTCTGCGAGCCCGGATCCCAGCCAGCCGCGGGGCTTGACCCCGGTCGACCGCTCGATCGTCCGCAGGATCGTGCCGATGGTTTCGCGCTCCTTTTCCTGACCCAGCCCGGCGAGCGATTCGCTGTTGGTCGTGCCGTGGCCCATGAATTCCCAGCCGCGCTTCTTCATTTCCTCGATCGCCTTGGGGTAGTGCTGGCAGACCAAAGAATTCAAGGCGACGGTCGCCTTGACGCCGGCGGCGTCCAGGACATCGGCGATACGCCACAGGCCGACCCGCAGGCCGTATTCGCGCCAGGCGTAGTTGACCACGTCAGGCACGATCTTCCGCGTGTTCGGTGTGACGCCCTGACCCTCCGGCGAGTCATAGTCCCAGACCTCGACATTGGGCGCGATCCAGACTGCGAGCGTCTTGTCGCCGGGCCAACGATAAGGCGTCCGTTCGTGGATGAAGGTGTCATCATATCGGTTGGATCTGCGCACCGGCTTGCCTCCTGCCTGAACCCGCGAAAATTGGATTTCAACTTCTTCGCACGGCTGACGGTGCAGTATAAGCTCCTTTATGGGGTGTTTCGCCAACCTGGAGGTCTAATGAAGCGCCGGATGTTCTTGCGCGGCGCCGCCAGCATTGTCGCATTGCCGGCCATGCGACGGATCGCCAGGGCCCAATCCTTTCCGATGCACGCCATCACCCTGGTGGTGCCCACCGCTGCGGGCGGCGCCATGGACTCGGTTACGCGGATCGTTGCCGAGCGCATGCGTGGGCGGCTCGGTCAATCTGTGGTCGTCGAAAATGTCAGCGGTGCCAACGGAAGCATCGGGGTCGGCCGGGTCGCGCGCGCGGCCCCGGACGGCTACACGCTGATCGTCGGAAACTGGAACAGCCAGGTGGCGAACGGAGCTCTGTATTCACTGCCCTACGACCTTTTGCATGACTTTGAGCCGATCGGATTGATCGCGAGCTTTCCGCAACTGATTGTTGCGCGCCCGTTGATGCCGGCCGACAACCTTGCCGGTCTGATCAGCTGGTTGAAGGCCAATCCGCAGAAAATATCGATGGCGGTCCCGGGCGTGGGCAGCATCGCGCATGTCAGCGGCGTCTTCTTCCAGAACAGCATTGGCGGTCATTTTCAGTTCGTGCCCTATCGGGGCAGCGCGCCGGCCCTGGAGGACCTCGCCGCCGGACGAGTCGATCTGATGTTCGACGCGCCCGCCCCCACCCTGCCGCAGGTGCGCGCCGGACGGATCAAAGCCTACGCGGTGATGGCAAAGCAGCGCCTTGCGGCAGCGCCGGAAATTCCCACCGTGGATGAGGCCGGACTGCCCGGCTTCTACTTCTCGCTCTGGTTTGCGCTCTGGGCCCCCAAGGGGACGCCCAAAGAGATCATCGCGCGGCTCAACGACGCATTGGTCGACGCCCTGGCCGACCCTTCAATCCGTCAGAGGCTCACCGATCAAAGCACGGACATCCCCCCGCAAGAGCAGCAAACCCCGCAGGCGCTCGCTGCTTTTCACCGGGCCGAGATCGAGAAGTGGTGGCCGATCATCAAGGCAGCCGGGATCAGAGGGGAATGAAACGCGCGGCGGGATCGGTCCAAGTCAGCTCGGTCCAAGTCAGCTCGGTCCAAGTCAATGGCAGCACGAATCCTCATGCCCGTCGCCGGCGCCGTCGAGCGCGTGCTGGTGCGCGCCGTCGTGGGAGTGGTCCGCCGGCAAATGCTGCGCGAATATCTTGAGCGCCGCTTCTGGGTGACTGTCTGCCAAGAGCCCGACTGCATAAAGCACATAGTCGCGATCGAGCACCACGCGGGGGCGCCTCGGTCGCAAGACATTGAGGGCGCCGTTCCCGCTGCCCCGCATGACCCGATCGGCATAAGGATTGTGCGCGAAGATGCCGCCGGTCCCGATCAAGGTCGGGGCTTCGGTCAGATCCTTGCCGGCTTGCACCAGGACAGACCCGCCGCTCGCATAGTAGGGCTCGCGTCTGCCTACATGCCGCTCGATCGCGAGATCGGCTGCGACGCCGGCCAAGACAGCATCCGCGGCCGATTGCCAAGCCTCGCGCGGAACCGCGCCCGCATCCTCGCTGATCAGCGCCACGTAGTCGACGAGCTGGCCTTGCGCGATCGCGATTTCCGGGAAGGTCGCGCGAAACCGCGCATAGAGCTCTGCGGCGCCGATGCGGCGCAGGATGGTCGCAGCATTGCAACGAATTCCGAGATCGCCCTCGACGCTCCGTTTCGCGAACGGCTCCGGCAAGCCGGTTGGAATTATGTTGCGTTCGGACGACTTTCCGTCGCCGATCGAGTGGACATCGGTGGTGGCGCCCCCGATATCGACCATGACAAGATCGCCGCAGCCCTTGTGAGCGCCATGGCCCTGGGCGCCGAGGAGCGCTCCGTTGAGCACCGCCATCGGGGTCGGCAGCAGGATCGGGAGCCGCGACTGGAACTTGTCGATGCCCTTGCCCTGAATGATCCGCTGCATGAAGAGCCGCCGGATTTCATCCCGGGCGGGCTCAACGTTCAGCTTCCCGGACGTCGGCATCACATTGGCGACACCGACCGCGATCTTGCCGGCAGCCGACAGAAGCTTACAAATTTCTTCCGTCGCGCGGATATTGCCGGCGATCACGAACGGAATTGTGAGCCGCGAGCGCGCGAGCGCCTGTGCATTGTGCAGGATCGTTCGCGTGTCTCCCCCATCGGTGCCGCCGGTCAACAGGACCATGTCGGGTGTCTGGCGCTCGATCTCTGCGATATCTTCCGCCGCGAGCTTGAAGGCGAAGGCGCCCACGATCTTGCCGCCCGCTCCGAGCGCCGCCGTATTGGCGGCTTCGCGCGTCAACCCAGGCACGAGACCGACCACCGCGATCCTCAGTCCACCGGCGGCGCTGCTGGAGGCGCGCACGAAGATTCCGTCGAGCGCATCGAGGCTGCGCGGCGTTTCGGCGAACAAACCCGGCTGCCGCTCTGCGAGTACCTCCAGCGCGCGAAAAAAGCCTTCCGAAACGTCGGTTGCGGCCGTCGAAGGCGCTTGCGCCCTTGCCAGGATACGCCCCGCCGCGAGGTCGACAGCCGTCACCTTGGTGAAGGTGCTGCCGAAATCGATGAGCAAGCCCAACGTATCCATGCGGCTGATCCTATGCGCTCTCGCGACCGAGCTGTGCTCCCGCGCGGCGTCCCTCGGAGCGGACCGTAAGGGCATTTCCGAACACCACACGGCCCATCAGCATCAGGCCGCTGGTAAGCCCGACCGTAAGCAGCGTCATGGCGGCGACCGAGCCGTACCCGCTTCCCTCCTGCCACTGTGACCATATCAAAGATGCGAGCACGATATTGCCGGGCGTCAGCAGCATGACGGCGAGGGTTGCTTCGCGCAGCGAGGAAATCGCAACCCACATCCACCCATTGATGAGCGAGGGCAGAAGCAACGGAACTGTGATTCGGCTCAAGACCTGCCAAGGCGTCGCGCCGCTGACATCGGCCGCCTCTTCGAGCGCTTTATGGATCTGAATGATGGCGGCACTCATGAGCCGCGTTGCGTAGGTGATGTAGCGGGTCGTGAAGGCAATCACCAAAATCCAGATCGTCCCATAGACCGGCCGAAGGACCGGCACCCCGAGATAGACGTACAGGATGGCAAGGCCAAGCACGACGGTCGGGACCGCCAAGCTGATGAAGGTGAGGAAATCCACTGCCGTTGCACCGGGGGACTTCCAGCGGGCATTGTACCATGCGACCAGCGTGCTGAGCGCCATCGTGGCTGTCGCCACGATCGGAGCGACGAGGAGCGTGTTGAACAGGGCCTCGCGAAACTGATCCTTCTGCAGGACGTCGGCAAAGTTGGCGAGCGTCATCCGGCCGAGCGCCTGGATCGAAGGCGTGGTCACGAACCGCTGCAGGCTCACCCAGAGAAGCGTTAGGACAGGCAGGGCGGTGCTGAGCAGGACATAAAGTCCGATCAGCCCCAAAGCGAGGTACTTCCATCGGCCGAGCCGAGTCCGTGCCGGACGATAACCCCTGCCGCTGACCACGGCATAGCTTTCGGCTTTACGCACCATGCGCCGGTAGACGAGGATCAGGATGATGGCCAGCACCAGCAGCAAGATCGAATAGGAGCTGGCGAGCCCGAAATCAGGTAACCCGTTCGCCGGGTGGGTGGCGAGGTAGATGCGCGTGCTGAACACATGGATGCCGGCATTCATGCCGAGAATGGCGGGGATCTGGAAATCCTCCAGGCCATAAGCGAAGTAGTAGATAAAGGCTGCGAACAGGGCCGGCTTGAGCATCGGCAGCGCGATCAGACGCTGCGTCTGCAGCCAGTGCGCCCCCGACATGTGCCCGGCTTCCTCCAGTGCGGGATCGAAGCTGCGGAATGCGCCCGCAATCATAAGGACCACAGAGGGCACCTGAGACAGCGCGCTGACGAAGATGATTCCGCCGAGAGAGTAGATATTCAAAGGACCGAACCCATCCTCCGGCTGGTAGAAATTGCGTATCAGCAGATTGAGAAGCCCGACATTCGGGTTTGCCAGCAACGACCAGCCGATTGCCTTGGCCATGGCCGGAATGGCGATCGGCAGCATGATAAGACCAAGGACGGCGTTTCGGCCCGGCAGGTCGGTGCGCTCGATCAGCCACACCAGAAGAGCCGCGATCGTGAGCGCGATCATAACCGTGGCGAATGCATAGATCAGGCTTCGTTGCAGCAGGACGTAAGTGTCAGCGGATCCGAGAATCCGCACATAATTCGCCAGCGACCAGGCGCCGCCTTCGAGAGGCAATTGGTCGGCAGTGCTGTTGAAGGACGAAACGACGAGCAGGACAAGCGGCGGCACGACCAGATAGGCCACGATTGCCGCGGGCAGAGCAAACAACACAAATCCGGCCGCGCCCGATCTGGCTGGTCCGCCCGGCATTATGGCCTCTCCACCGCGCAGGTCGCTGCCTCGATACCCGATACGCTCAATCCTTGCGCGTGCTCAGCACACCCCAGGTGTCGGTAATCTTGTTGGCCACATCGTCACGGGCGAGGATTTGATCGATGCTCTTCTCATAGATGATCGTCGCGCCGGCTGCCTGCACACGATCGTACAAGGTCGTGCCGGGCGTGATTGTGCCCACCGCGTAGTGGTCGCGCGCCTTCAAGCCTTCCGGAGACAAGAGCCAGCCCAAGAACAGCTTGGCCGCATTGGGATGCGCGGCGGCCCTCAATATTGCGCCGCCTCTTGCCTGCGCGAGCGATGGGCTCAAGAACAGGAAGTCGACCGGCGCGCCCTGGCGCTTGAGCTCTTCGATCGCCGCATAGGATCCGGTGCCCACATAGCCTTCGCCGGATGAGAGCTTGACCATGGCTTCCGTGTTCCGGGTCGACCAGATCGGTTTCTGCGCCTTCAGTTTGTTGACGAAGTCCCAGAACTTGGCCTCGTCCCAAACTTTGTCCGATAGTAGATGCGCGATCTCGCCTCCGCGTGCGTCGAGGATGAGCCGGCGTTGCCAGCGCGGATTGAGCAAATCCTCGTAAGTCTTGGGTCGCGCAGCGGCCGGGACGAAGGCGCTGTTGTAGGCGAAGTTGGTGATGTGGTCGCCGAGCTTGAAGAAGCGGTCGTCGAAGAAGGTCTGCACCGGCTGCTCGGTTATCTCGGCCGGATCTATCTTGAGCAGCAAGTCCTTCTCGACCATCGGGGCGGCACGGCTCGGATCGCTGCGGAACGCGTCGATGGTGACGTGTCCGGTCTTCGCCTCCAGCACCATCCGCGACGGCAGCACCGCGCCGGCAAGGCCGTTGAAGGTCACTTTGATGCCCGGATAGCGCTTCTGGAATTGCGCGACACCCTCCTTGCCGCCGACTTCCTCCTCGCGCTCGGTATTGAAGATGACCTCGCCTTCCTGCTTGGCGGCCGGATAGAGCTTTTGCAGCAGGTCCTCCCAGGGCGCGGCGCGCGCGGCTCCGCTACACAGGAAGGCGGTTGCGACAAGCGTGACGATCAAGCTCCATTGAACGCGCACAGTTTCCTCCTTCGCCGTCCGGAGCGTATTCGCTCACTTTCTCTCCTACGCTCGCGCAAATTCCCATTACGGGTCGTGCGCCGGACTTCCTTGCCTTCCCCGACACTGCAGAGATCGCGCGGCTTTCAGTATTCCAGCCGCTCTGCCACCGGCAGCACCCGTTTGTAGTCAGCCACGCGATTTTGGTCCTGCATCAACTCCGCATAGGCTTCCCTCACCAAGTCAAGCGCACACACCTCCTTGATGGCGGGCACATCGTAATTGAGATCGCCGACCGCATCCTCCTCGCGCAGCAGATCCTCGAAGCCGGTGGGGAGCCCATCGAGCGGAAACGGCATCGCCTCGATGCGCCGCGGATCGTCACACGTCACCTTGACGCCCTTCTCCTCTGGGTCCGGGCTCTGGTACCGCAGCCGTCGCTCCAATTGGCAGACGTAGTCGAAATTCTTCGGCTGCTCCCGCATCAGCCAATAGGAGCGGATCATGCCCTTGAGAAAGCTCTTCACCCATTCGGGCCTCTCTTCCAGGATCCTGCCGGTTGCCGCGATGATTCGTTCCGGCCTCCCGTTGGGATATTGCTGCTTCAGGGTGATGAGGGGATTGAATCCGTCCTTCTTCAGGTCGTCCACCTCGAAGCTCGAAACCGGACAGCAGGCCACTTTCCCGGAACGCAGCGCCTCAATGTGGATCGGGTGGAAGATCCCGCGCACCATCTCCACGTCGCGCTCCGGGTCGAGCTGCGACTTCCGCAGCCACAGCGAGATCGCCCAATGCTTGTTGCTGCCGAAATCGCTGATGCCGATGCGTCTGCCCTTCAGGTCCGCGATCGATCTCACATCCGGGGCCGCCATCCACACGTGGATGTGCTGGTTTCGCCAGCCGGCGATAATGTAGAGGTCGGCGCCCTTGGAACGCTGATAGAAGACCGTCCGGGTCTGCACGTCGAGCGCGATGTCGATGGATTTCTCCTTCATGGCCTGCGCGATGCCGAGCTTCTCCAGCCCGAACGGAACCATGGAGTCGCGGAGGATCTCATACGCCGGCAAGCGATCCTCGGTGCGTAAGCCCTCGTCGTAGAAGTAGTTCATCTCATGCGCGGCCATGATCGGCATGAGATGCAGCACGTGGTAACAAGTCGGCGCCATCCGCAGTTTCCCGCCCAGCATTGTCTCTCCTTTCGAGCGCACCCACAGGCGAAGCTCACGCAGCATTCGCATAACGATCCCGGCACACTACCACGACCCAGGTCAGGTGGTAGCGGCTGCACGTGCCGGCGTCGCAGCGCCCGCGGCCGCTTGGACAAGCCGCCGCGGTCGCAAATTGCCCTTGGGGCTGCTATGGCGTGTCGTGAGGGTGCGGCATCGAGGCAGCCATGGAGAACGTGGACAACATTTCGCGGCGCGGATTTTTGCGTCTGGCAAGCGTCGCCGGCGCACTCCCGATCTGGACGCGCCTTGCACGGGCGCAGGCCTATCCATCGCGGCCGGTGCACCTGATCTCGAGCTTCGCAGCCGGCGGCCCGAATGATCTTCTCGCGCGCCTGATCGGCCAGTGGCTTTCAGAGCGGCTCGGCGAGCCCTTCATCATCGACAACCATCCGGGTGCCGGCGGCATGATTGGCACCGAGCTTGCCGCGAAATCGACGCCCGACGGGTATACGCTGCTGATGGTCGCGCCCGCCAATGTGGTCAACGTGACGCTGTACAAGAAGCCTGGCTTCAATTTCCTGCGCGACATCGCACCGGTCGGTGGCCTCACGCGCGTCCCGAGCGTCATGGAGGTGAACCCATCATTTCCGGCCAAGACGGTCGGCGAGTTCATCGCCTATGCCAAGGCCAATCCGGGCAAGATCAACATGGCATCGGGCGGCAATGGAAGTGCCGCCCACGTTGCGGGCGAGTTGTTCAAGATCATGACCGGCATCGATATGGTGCACGTGGCCTATCGAGGCCTCGCGCCCGCGCTCACCGATCTGCTCGCCGGCCAGGTGCAGGTGATATTCGACAGCGTGCCCAACTCGATCGGCTATATCCGCTCGGGACAGCTGCGCGCGCTGGGCACCACGACACCGACGCGCCTCGACGCGCTGCCGGATACCCCGACAGTCAGCGAGACCGTTCCGGGCTACGAGGCGAGCGCGCTGGCGGGGGTCGGCGCGCCGCGGGAAACTCCGGACACCGTCATTCTCACGATCAACCGGTCCATCAACGCGGCGCTTGCCGATCCGGCCATGCAGGCCCGCTTGGCCGAGCTTGGCGGCACCCCGATCCCGGGATCACCACAGGATTACGGAAGGCTGCTGGCGGCCGAGATCGACAAATGGGCCAAGGTGATTCGCGCCGCCAACATCAAGCTCGATTAACGGTCGAGCCTACGATCACCGCAGCGTTTTGGCGACCTCGGCGTCGATCGGATACGGCTCTTTCCACCATTCCGCTGCCGCGGTTCCACCGTTCTTGGCTAGCGACCTCACCCACAGGCGCGAGCTCGACTTGCTTGGTCCCGGAATGAAGATGATGCCGCGGCGGATCGCCTCCACATAGCGGATCTCGTCGAGCGAGGAGCCGCCCGCGAAGTTGACCTCGGGACCGAACGTGCGCACCGCCCAGAAGCGGTGGCAATTGCGCGACTCAAACGACGCCTGATTGGTGATCTCTATGCCGATGTTCTCGAGGCCGACCGCTTCCACGATCTCGCGCAGTTGCTTGTCGCCGGTTGCCTTCTCGCCGTAGTCGCCGATCGCTTCCCGCACCACGCGGTTCTCCAGGAAGACCTGCTCGCAACCCGAAGCGAGCAGCTCTTTCATGTCGGCGATGATGGTATCGACGTTAAGCAGTCCGCCCCCGGCGCGCGCGCGGTCCCCCTCCTGATGTTTCTGGCCGACCTCTCCCCAGAGCTTGAAGCCGAGCTCGCGTGCGAGCGCCGTATATTTGACCTGGTCCTCGTCTGCCTTCCGTTCCCGCGCCGGATCGTCGAGGCGCACCGCCTTGGTGTCGATCTGACAATGGGTGAACCCCATGTCGCGGGCCTTGCGCAGCAGTTCATCGGCCTTGCCCTGATAGTATGCGATTGCGAAGATCGGGTCGTCCAGGCCGACATTGAGATTGAAGTCGCGGTAGAGCTTTACACGCTCTTCGACGACCCGGGCCGGCATCATCAGCAGTGCCGGCACGAATTTCACGCTGTCCGCATACGCGCCCCAGATGTCCAGCATGCTGCGCAGCCATTCGACCGACTCGCCTTCGTCCCCGATGGTCGTCTTGCCTTGGCGGCGTGGCTTTGTGCTGCGCGGCGCGAGCTCGAGAAAATCGAAGAAGCGGGCGTCGTTGGTTTTCACTGGCACATTCACGTGTGCGCCCTCCCGGAAAGCTATCTCGCGATTTTGTATCGGAAAATCGTAGACAATTTCCCCCGGCGGTCAATGACCTTGCGCCATGCCGGACCTTCGGGCATCGGCAAAGCGCGCGCCAGACGGCGAAGGGTGAGACGCGAGAGGTTGACTCAACCGCGCCTTGCGGGTTGGTCACGCCGTTCCCGGCCCGCGCTCTCACACGCCGCCAGGTGTGACGTAACAGAGCGGCTGTCGGCTGCTGCTCAGGAACAAGATGCCGTGGCCGGTCGGGTTGCCGGAATCCCATTTCATTTTCGAGTTGGGCACATCGATCCGGGTGCCATTCGGAATGACCCCCTTCCCGTCGGTTATCACGGCAACGTAATGGTCGCCGTTCACCTCGAATGTGTCGGCCTCGTAGGCATCGGCTTCACCGCAGCACGACAGATAGGGATTGTCCGGTTGCATCAATCCCTTGAACCACTGGCGGATCTGGACAGGCGAATTGGCCCATTGGCCGTTGTCGCGCGCCTGTACGGGTGCAGATAGTCCAGCCAGCGTGATTGCAATCGCCCAGATCCAAATACTGGTGCAGACATTTTGGGGTTTAGGTTGCTCCGCCATCATCATTCCCATAGGCACGCGATCCTCCGGCCGCACGCGCTCACCTCGACGTCCCTGCGGGATGACGAGGCGCCGCGGCCAAAGTCAGCGCTGGAAGCGTTTGCTGAACCAGCCGCTAATGCTGGCCGTGGCCCGTTGTCTGGTCCGACGATCACGGATGCAGGTGCTGCAAGATCTTGTCTCTCACCTGCGGATCGTTCTGCGCGACCACCATGATCTGGGTGTACTCGTCGACCGACAGGCCTTGGTCGGTCACGGCTTTCACCAGCTCGTTGTTCGCCTCATCGACAAGCCGTTGCTTGTCGCCGTCATCCGCGGTCGCCAAGCGCTGCTCGTAGTCCTGCTTGATGCCGGCAACGCGTTGAAGCGCGGCCGCCGCAGCACCGAGCTTCTCGTCCGAGATGTTTGCCGGCGATTGCGCCTGAGGCTGGGACGGAGACTGCATCTGTGATTGCTGCGATTGCGTTTGCAGTGTCTGCGCGTTCGCGGCGAACGCGAGGCAGGTCGCGGCAAATACCGTCGCCCCTAGCCGCGACAACGTTCGCACGTGAACTGCTGGTACATGACGTACTGGCATGTATAGACCTCCATTGCGGTGGGCCAGAGAACCCACTCTGGGCCGAACGGCTCAACATGAAGCCTGTTCCCCCCAATGGGGAAACCCCTGCCATGTGCAGGGGTCATGCGGCGGTCGGAGGTTCGCTACGCGACGCAGCCGTCAACAGGGACGGCAAATTTTCAGGTCGCCAATCGGATCTTGATTGCGCTGCGCCTGACCGCTGGTGCTCTCACCCGTGTTCCCTTGATCGGATCCTTGCGTCGGTTGGTTCGGCTCCATGCCCGATCGCTCCTTGTTGGCAAGGGCGGGTGGTAAATCGCTCATTTTGGGCTGCCGGTGGCCGACAGGGCCGTGATGCTTGGGTGCGCTCGCGGCAATGGACTGCGACTCCGTAGCCTGCTGCGCGGCGGCGCCGGCGGTTGCCACTACCGCCGCAATACCCAGCGCTACTGCTGTGAGTGCCTGCATTTTGCGACCTCCTCCTAATTCGAGGTTGAGGTGGCATTCTCCGCCCGGCAGGCGGACGGTTGCTTCAGGAGCACCCGCGCTGGGCGTGCTCCGGACCGTCCGCGGGCACCAAGGCGGGCGTCTCATGATTGAGAGTGGTGGCGAGATCATTGAGCTCCGCCACTGCCAGGAGCATCCGCATCTCTTCTGCCAGGGCGTCGATTTCTGCCGCTATTCGCTGCTCGCTGCTCGCATGCGACAACCGCCGTAGCGCATCGACATGTCGGTGAAGATAGGGTGCATCAAGCACTGCGGGTGCTCCTTTATTGACAGGGTAACGGCGTGGGACCTTCGCCGGTTCCACTCCGGCGCAGGGGTCCACCATCCCCAAACGGCTGCGCGGCGGCCGGACGAGCGTGTACAATTGCTCCGCTGCCGGAGGGCGACCGGCTAACGGCAGCTTCGGGAGGAGGGCTATGCGGAGCTTGCTTGGCGCGATCGCGCTCCCAGCGGTGCTTTGGGCATCGATGGGCGACGCGCAGGTGTTCGATTACGGAAAATACCCTGACCTGCACGGTCAGTGGGTCCGCTGGGGCCCTTCCGGCGCCGACTTGAAGGGGCCGTTGGTGCGGAATGGACCTCCCGGGTTCAACCCCACCCGATTTGATCCCTCCAAGCCCCCTGGTCTCGCCCAACGGCCGCCGTTGACGCCCGAATACGAGGCGATGTTCGAGGCCAACATGAAGGACCAGCGCGAAGGCGGGCAGGGTGCCACCCCGACCTTCACCTGCCTTTCGCCCGGCATGCCGCGCGCGACCAACGGTTATGGCGAGTACGAATTCGTGGTGACGCCCGGGACGACCCACGTCCTGGTGCAGCACATTAACGACTATCGACGGATCTTCACCGACGGACGCGACTTTCCGGCGAACCTGGAGCCGTCTTTCATGGGCTACTCGATCGGCCGGTGGGTCGATGCCAAGGGGAGCGGTCGCTACGATCTGCTCGAGGTCGAGACCCGCGGTCCGTTCAAGAGCCCGCGCAGCTTCGACAGCAGCGGCGCCCTGCTGCACGCCGACGGTCAGACTATCGTCAAGGAGAGGATCTACCTCGATGAAGCCAGCCCGGACCTTCTCCACAATGATGTCACGGTGATCGATCACGCGCTGACACGCCCCTGGACCGTTCATAAGACGTACGGCCGCGAACCTGAAGCGCAGCCGGTCTGGGCCGAGATCAATTGCGGCGAGTCCAACAATCACATAAAGATCGGCAACGAGGGTTACATGCTGAGCGCCGATGGCTACCTCATGCCGGCCAAGAAGGATCAGCCGCCGCCCGACTTGCGCTATTTCAAGCAGGTGCAAAAGAAGTGAGCTAGTGAGCTAGTGAGCTAAAGCATGATCTCGGAAGAGCCTGCCCCGACGTGATCGGGGGCGTATACCGGTTTCCGATAAGGCTGGTCCCCGCGAAAGCCGGGATCATGCTCCACCGGTATAAAGATCATGCTCCACCAATAACGGCGCGATCGGCTCATTCCACATCCGGCACGAACAGCTCCTCCGGCAGCACAATGCGAGGCGAGAGGCCCTGCTCGTGCACATAGCGTCCGAGTGCCGCGAGCGTCGGACGATTGGGCGCAAGCCCATATGACCAGAAGTCGCGGCCGAATACGCGCCAGGCTTCCTCGACGTGATCGAGCAGCCAGGGGAGCGCGAGCTGCAGCGCGTCCGTGTCGTAGAGCCCGTGGATGGCGATGTCTTTGGCCGCAGAAAAGGCTTGGTAGAGGCTCTTCGCGGCCCACGGATGCTGGCGATACACATCCTCCCGCAACACCACGATGTGCATGATCGGAAAGATGCCGGTGCGTCGAAAGTAGTCCTGCTCGACTTGCTTGAAATTCGGGAACAAGCGGGCAATGCGCGGCGAGCCGTCGAGGAACAGCGAAGGAATGTAGATCGACATCAGCGCATCGAGTGCGCCTTCTGCAAACATTCCTTCGAGCGTTGCGCCTTTTCCAAGAAAATCGAGCCGTACGCTCTTCGGCAGATTGAGTGGAATGAGCGGCTGCTCGGTCGGGGCCTTGAGCCCGCCCATGAACCAATGCAGGTCTTCCGGTAGAACTCCGTAATCGTGCTGCAGCAGGCCGCGCAGGAACACCATTGCGGTGGCGCTGTACTGCGTGGTGCCGACCCGCTTGCCTTTGAGGTCGGCCGGCGTCCTGATGCCGGCATTGGTGCGCACATAGATGCAGGAGTGGCGGAAGATCTTCGATAGCGCGACCGGGATCGCCACATAGGGACAATCGCCGCGCCCTTTGAGCGCGGCGTAGGAGGCGAGCGACAGCTCGGAGACGTGGAACTCGCGGTCGTCGAGCATGCGCTGAAATGTCTGTCTTGGGCGCAGCACCTTGATGTCGAGGTCAATCCCTTCCGGGCGGACGCGTCCATCGATCAAGGGACGCGTGCGGTCGTAGTCCCAACACGCCAGCGTCAGCTCGAGGGGAGGCTTGTGGCTCATTCTCAAACCACCTTGGCCCAAATGCCGGCTTCGGTCTCGCGCGTCATAGGAATGTTTGCCTTTGTCGTGGTAAACCGCTTCCGCTACGGTCCTTTCAACGGGAGCGTGCCGATGAGAGCTTGTTCCGCGACGAATTGCACGGCCGGTGGGGACCGCATTTCTTCGGGCAAGTGGCTCGTACCGAGCCGCCTGCATCGAATAAGGAGGCCCTATGTCGATAAGTGAAGGCGGGCTCACCACGTTCGCGATGCCGCCCGGAGATCTGTCGCAGGTTCCATTCCGCGTTTACACCGACCCGGAGCTTTACGCGCTCGAGCAGGAGCGAATCTTCCGCGGGCCGACGTGGAATTTTCTCGCGCTCGAATGCGAGATTCCGAACATCGGCGACTACAAGACCACCTACGTGGGCGATGCGCCCATCATCGTGGTGCGCGGCGCCGACGGCATCAACGCGCTGGTCAATCGTTGCGCCCACAAAGGCGCGCTCATTTGCTACAAGCATGCCGGCAACGTACGCGAGTTCAACTGTGTCTATCATAACTGGACCTACGATCTCGCCGGCAAGCTCACCGGCGTCGCGTTCAAGCGCGGCGTCGCCGGCAAAGGCGGGCTCGCAGCGGATTTCGATCAGACAAGTCACGGCCTCGAACGACTGCGCGTTGAGACCTATCGCGGCCTGATCTTCGGCACCTATTCGCAAGAGACGCCGCCGTTCCTCGACTATATCGGGCGCGAGCTCGCCGCCAATATCGATCGCGTCTTCATCAAGCCATTGCGCGTCGTCGGCTATCATTGCCAGGTGCTGCCCAACAACTGGAAGCTCTACGCCGAGAACAACCGGGACTCCTATCACGCGAGTCTGCTCCACGTGTTCCACAACACGTTCGGGGTGGTGCGCCCGAACATGGGCGGCGGCGTGAAGATCGCGGACAGCGGCTGGCATCATTTGAGCTTCACCCAGCGCGAGCCGGTTGCCGACAAGGATGTCGGCCGCGAGAAGGTGCGGTCGCTCAAGGAGCAGTACCGGCTCAAGGACCCGAGCATGATGGAGCACAAGCTCGAGCTCGGCGATCAGGTCACCAATGCGATCCAGACGATCTTCCCCTCGTTCGTCGCACAACAGATCCTCAACGCGCTGGCAGTGCGGCAGATCCAGCCCAAGGGCGTCGACCGCACCGAGCTCGTGTGGACGATCCTCGGCTTCGCGGATGATGATGCCGAGATGCAGGAGCTGCGTCTCAAGGTCAACAATCTGGTCGGGCCCGCCGGCCTGATCTCGATGGAGGACGGCTGCGTCGGTGGTTTCGTGCAGCGGGCCGCCAAGGCCGATCCGGACGCGATGGTGGTGATGCCGATGGGTGGGCGAGGCATATCGGGCAGCGACGGGTCACGCGTGACGGAAGCCGCGGTGCGTGGCTTCTGGAAGGGCTGGCGCGAATGCATGGGATTTTGATCGGGATTCTAGATTGAGCATGCAACAAGCAGCCGTTCGAGCAAACGATATGGCACCATTGGATCGCGATCTCGTGCTGCGCATGCGCATCGAGGCGCTTTATGCCGAATATGCGCAGGCGATCGACGATGATCGCCTTGAATCGTGGCCCGAATTCTTCGCCGAGGACGGCAAATACCGGGTCACCACGCGCGAGAACTACGGCAGCGGGCTTGCTCTCGCGATGATGTATTGCGACGGGCGCGGCATGATGAGCGACCGCATCTCCGCCCTGCGCCTCGCCAACATCTACGAGCCGCACGTCTATTGTCACCTCACCAGCTGCGTGCGCGTCGTGGAGCCGGCGCCGGAGATCAGGGCGCAGGCGAACTTCGCGGTGATCCGCACCATGCAGGAGGGCGATCAGTCGATATTTGCCTGCGGACGGACTTATGACCGCATGGTCGAGGTGGATGGCCGCCTCAAGTTCAAGGATCGGCTGGTTGTGCTGGATTCGCGGCAGGTCGACACCTTGCTGGTCATTCCGATCTGATAGTCAGCAGGCCGCACGGTCTAGTCGAAAGAGCGCTTGCCGGGAGTCATGATGTCACCATTGCCGCTCACCATGGCCTGTGGTCCGTACGATCGGATGGAGGCGCTTGCGACCGGGATCGTCCAACCCGAGGGGATCTCGCTGCGCTATCTCGCCATCCAGTCGCCACCCGAGATATTCGCCCGCATGATCAAGACACGCTCGTTCGACCTCGCCGAGATGTCGCTCGCGCACTATTCGATCATGCGCACCCGCGGCGAGTTTCCATTCGTGGCGCTTCCGGTCTTTCCCTCGCGCGTCTTCCGCCACGGCTACATCTTCATCAACAAGAATGCGGGCATCAGAGAGCCGCGCGATCTGCAAGGCCGGCGCGTGGGCGTGCAGGAATATCGGCAGACCGCCGGCGTGTGGATCCGCAGCATCTTGCAGCACGACTACGGGGTCGATCTCAGCACCATGACTTTCTTCGAAGGGGGCGTGAACGAGCCGCGGCGCGAGGACCACGAGATGGATCTGCGCCCCGTCGGAGCCCTGAAGCTCGAGATGATCGGGGCCGAGCGCACCCTCAATGACATGCTCGAGGCCGGCGAGATCGATGCGTATTTCGGTGCCCGGCGTCCCGCTGCCTTCGACAATGGGCATAACGTTGTCCGCCTGTTCCCGGACTATCGTGCCCGCGAAAAGGATTTCTATCGTCGCACCGGGTTTCACCCGATCATGCATACGCTGGTCATTCGTGAGGACCTCTATCGCGAAAATCCATGGGTGCCGGAAAGTCTGTTCAAGGCCTGCCAGGCGTCGAAGGCCTGGGCGCTGCGGCAAATGCGTTTCTCCGGTGCGCAGCGCAGCATGCTGCCGTGGCTCTATGACGAGATCGCCGAGATGGACGAGCTGATGGGCGCCGATCCTTGGCCCTATGGGCTCACGGCCAATCGGAAGATCCTCGAAGCCTTCCAGAGCTATCTGGTCGAGCAGCATTTCCTTGCGGCCGGGAAGCCGGTCGAGGAATTGTTCACGCCGATCGTCGAATGGAGCGAGTGAGGCACTCGAAACCTGCCTCGAGCCTCACCTGCGGGCATAGGCCGGCGAAGATGGCGTAAACGCCCTCTTGACCCACGGGTCCATTCTCTTCGTAAGATGGATTGCCGTAAGATGGATTGCCGGGTCAAGCCCGGCAATGACCCCGAAGTTGCCATGCGCGCGAGGACCGCTCGATGCTCAACAAACCTTGCGCATCTTCGCTGAACGCCGCCGACCTCTACGACTGGGACGAATTGGTGCAGGAGGATCGCGTCCATCGGCTGATCTACACCGACCCGGCGATTTTCCAGGCGGAGCTGACGAATATCTGGGGTGCAGTCTGGGTCTATCTGGGCCATGAGAGTCAGATCCCGGGCAACAATGATTTCATCACCACCAGGCTCGGCTTGCGCCCCATCATCCTGATCCGCGACGCGGACGGAAAGATCCGCGCTTTGTTCAACCGCTGCACCCATCGCGGCACCACGCTCGCCCGCAAGGAGAGCGGCAATGCGCACATGTTCACCTGCCCGTATCACGGGTGGAGCTATCTCTCGACCGGGAAGCTGCGGGCCGTCCCATGGCCGGACGGCTATGCGTGCGATTTCAAGGATGGCCGGTTCAACCTCGCGCAGGTTCCGCGCGTCGACAGCTATCGGGGCTTCGTGTTCGGCACCCTCAACCCGGATGCGCCGGCGCTTGTCGAATATCTCGGTGGCATCACCACTCCGATCGACGAGTGGCTCGATCGCAATCCCGGGGGCAAGGTCGAGGTGTGCGAGGCGAATCGGCTGAAATACAAAGGCAACTGGAAGCTCGCCTACGACAATTCCGGTGACGGCTACCACGTCGTCTTCTCGCATCGATCGCTGCTCGAGATGGAGAACCGGCTCGCCGATGACGCCAACAAGGGCATGTCCTACTACCGGGGCTCGCCAGATGCGAAGCCGATGTACATGCGTTACACCGGCAACGGACATCATTTCAAGGACAAGCGGCCCAACATCGCGAAGCGCGCCGGCGGATTGTGGGCGGTGGAAGGCGCGGCGCCCGGCAGCGAGCACGCCGAGGCAAGCTTGCGCCGGCGCTTCGGGCCCAGTGCGGACGATATTCTTGACCTCGCCGGTTCCGAGCCGGTCAACATCAACGTCTTCCCCAACCTCTCGCTCTTGGGGAACCACATTCAAGTATTCGATCCGGTCTCGGTCGATGAGACCAACGTCACCTGGTACGCCACCCGAATCGTCGATGCAGACGGAACGCTCGGGGAGGCGCTCGATGAGATCAATGCACTGCGCATGCGCACGCAGGAGCAGTTTCCGAATTTCGGGGAGGTCGATGATCTTGCCAATTTCGAGGAAATCCAGCGTGGCCTTGCCTGCCTGGAGGACGAATGGATCTACATGCATCGGGGCCTTGGCATCCCGGGGCGGGTGAAGATCGATGATAAGGGGCAAGTCACCGCGCCCGCGACCGATGAAGCCTTCATGCGCGAGTACATCAAGGAGTGGAAGCGGTTGATGCAGGCCTCGCCCAAGCTCGTGGTCAAGCGCGATCCGTGATCGCGCATTGCCGGACACGCAAATGCAGACACTCGACGACCCGTCGCTCGTCTCCCACTACGTAACCGACGCGTTCTATTGCGAGCTGATGGAGGCGTTCAGCGACTGGCAGCGCGACGACCGCGCCATCCTCGACTCGCATGAGCGCGAGCTTTTCCGCGCGCTGATCGAGCGCGAGGCGCGGCTGCTCGATGCATTAGAATTCGATGCTTGGCTCGCAATGTATGCGCCGCAATGCATCTACTGGGTGCCGGCGGTACCGGGCGGGGGCGATCCGCGGCGCCAGGTCGCGATCTCGTTCGACGACCGTCGCCGCATGGAGGACCGCGTGTATCGGCTGCGCACCGGCTATGCGTGGTCGCAGGCGCCGATATCGCGGACGGTGCGAATGGCCGCCAATGTGGAGGTCTTTGCCGCCGCGACGCCCGCCCGTCGAATGGTGCGCTCCAATTTCCTGATCAGCGAGTTCCGTCCGGACGGGGTGCGCTTCCTTTCGGGCTGGTGTGGGCATCGCTTGGTCGAGCAAGGCGGCCGGTGGGAGATCGAGGTGCGCCAGGTCAATCTGATCGACTGCGATCAGAACCTGCGCAATCCAAGCATTATTCTGTGAGCACGGACGAGCAAATAAACAACCATAGAGAGGATCGCACAATGTGGTTTCGGACCAGACTGAGCAGGCGCGCGTTCTTCCCGGCGGCAGCGGTCGGGACACTGGCGCTCACGAGCGGAGAGGCTTTGGCGCAACGCTGTCCCGCCAATCCACCCCACACCAAGGGTCCGCTGGTCTGGCTCGACCTCGACCAGCAGGAGCTCGACGACGCCTATGATCAGTCGGTCTATGCGTTCAATCAGTCAAACATTGCCGCGCGGCGGAAAGCAAACAGCGAGCTTGCAATATCGGTTCTCGGATCTCCGCAGCGTGTTGCCTACGGCCCGACCGAGATCCAGAAGCTCGACATCTACCGCAGCAAGCGCGCCAACGCCCCGATCGCGATCTATGTTCACGGCGGGGCTTGGCGCAACGGCGTCGCCCTGGAGAATGCCTATCTGGCCGAGCCGTTCGTCAAGGCCGGGGTGCACGTGGTTATGCCTGATTTCATCAACGTGGTGGACGCGGGCGGCGATCTGTTCCCGATGGTCGAGCAGGTGCGGCGGGCCGTCGGCTGGGTCTATCGCAATGCCGACAGCTTCGGTGGCGACCGCAACGCGATGTATCTCATGGGCCATTCCTCGGGCGGCCACCTGGGTGGATGCATCGTCATCACCGACTGGGCCAAGGAAGGCCTGCCGCTCGATATTCTCAAGGGCGCGCTTCTCGGCAGCGGCATGTACGATCTAAAGCCGGTGCGGCTGTCCAAGCGCGGCACATACGTCAAGTTCACCGACGCAATGGAAGAAGAGCTGAGCGCGCAGCGGCACCTCGATCGCCTGCATACGCCATTGATTCTGACCCACGGCACGTTGGAGACACCGGAATTCCAGCGTCAGACGCGCGACTTCTATGCCGCCGTCAAAGCCGCCGGCAAGCCGGTCGAGCTGCGGGTCGGCGTCGGTTACAATCATTTCGAGACGCAGGAAACGCTCGGCAATCCCTATGGGCTGATGGGCCGCGCAGCGTTCGAGATGATGAAGCTTTAGGCTTGAGGTCTTGTAAGCTGGGCAACACCCTGGCGCAGCCCTCAGTGACACGATAGCGCCGCTTGGTCTCGCGTGGGCAAAATTGCGCATCGCCTTGCATCGATCAGAGGCCTGGCTGTGATTACAGCCCCTGGAAGATTCGTCGTCTACTCGCAGCCATTCGGGTCCGGCGCACAAAAAAGGACCGCCCTCGCGGGCGGTCCTTCTAAACAACCGGATCGTCGGATCAGGCTGCCGCTGAGGCTGCTTTCCGCCTCCTTAGCCGGCCGAACAGACCCAAGGCGCCGAGGCCAGTGGCGAAGAGTGGCAAGGCAGCAGGGAGAGGAGTCGCGTTCACAACGGTAAGGTGGAGATTGTCGTAGTCCGCTTCGCCGGTGTAGCTCACAGTAGTTGTCCCGCTGCTGAATATCTGCGCGAGACCGAAGAGCATCGGGTCGCCATCGAAGTTCGGATTGGCGGCAAGGAAACTGCCCGTGGCGAAGTCAAATTGCAGAAAATTTGATGCCAGCAGCCCCGATTTGGAGATGTTGTTGTATCCGGTGCTTCCCGGAGTGGTGACCCCCGGCCCCGGGATGGCCGCAAGATAGAAATTGCCGTCTTGTTCGATCAATGGGCGGAACGTATTGCCGGCCACAGCCGTGAAAGGATAATTGTCAGTTAGGTTCTTATCGACCGACGCATCGATCGACAAGATGGCGCCCTGCGTATGCGGATTATAGCTGAAGCTGTTGTTCGCGAGGCCGACTGCCGCCGAGGTGCTGCTGGGGCCCGCAGGGAACGTGATCTTGAGCTGCAACCCCGCGCCGGGATGGCCGCAGCTGGCGCATTGGTTAAAGGTGAAGGTCGTGCCCGGCGAGGTGAATACCGATGATGAGGTGTAATTCGCCAGGTTGAACGTATCGTCGGTGAAGACCACATTGGCGGCAGCTGGCGCCGACGTCAAAATCAGGGCTGCTTGTGATCCCGGCAAAATCGCTAAAGCCATCAGCGCAGAAAGGGCTTTATGCATAGCTACCTCTCTTGTCTGACCTCCAGGCCGCATCCTCAGGTTACCTTCCCAGAATGACAAACACAAGATATAAAGTGTATGCCCTCTGGGCTGCACCCCAAGGTTATTTTCCTAAAATGACAAACACAAGACAGCGTAGTTCCGACGTTGATCCGCGATTTCAGCCTATGATTGGAACGCGCACCCGATCGAGGACTGCCAAGGAGTGCGGAGATGTATCACGAGCTTCGGGAAGCGGGCACAAGGCGCCCCACCGCCGAAATCGCATCATCGAGAGCCGGATGACCGGCCAGTTTGGTGCGAAAGACTTGGCAAGGGGACTGTTTGCCGCGATCCGCGAGCTCCTGCTCGATGGCGGCTGTGAGCTCGTCGGCGGAGGCGTGGCAGTTGACGACGGTGCCGAGACCAAGTTCCGCCGCGCGTGCCGCAATCATCGCCTGATCACGGCCCATCGGCAGCAGCAATAGCGGAACGCCATGGGACAGCGCAGCCATGACGGTTCCATGGCCGGCGTGCGTCACGACGAGGCGCGCATGCGGCAGGATGGCGTCGTGAGGGACGAAGCGCACGACCCGAGTGTTGGGTGCAGCGTTCAAGATCCGCGGGTCGACGGCATCCCCGGTGGTGACGATTGCTTCGATGTCGAGTTGCCCGATCGCGCGACAGAGGGCGCTCAGGATCGGCGTCTGGTGCATGAAACCGGTGCTCAGACTGACAAGAACAAGAGGCTTCTCAGGCGATCGGCGGTTGAACGGTGCAGCGGTCGCTGCCATCGTCTCGATCGAAAAGATTCACTCGAGTCGTCACCCGCGGGCATAGCCCGTCGAAGACGGGCGTAAACGCCCTTATGACCCGCGGGTCAATCTTTTTCGCAAGAAGATGGATTACCGGGTCAAGCCAGGTCAAGCCCGGCAATGACGCTGAAGTGGATCAATTCGACCGGGAACCGCCTTAGCAATGGCTCGGCAGCTCTATTCGCGGCATATTAGTGAATCGCGCGCCGGGCTCGCTCGATGAGCGATGCCGAGGAGCCGTACAGCTTCTCGATGGCCTGCTGCAGCTTTTCGCCTGGCATCGGCGCAACATCCAAGCCGACTTTTTCCGCGTCAGCTAGAAACTCCGGGTCACGCATGGTCGCCTGGAAGCCCGCACGCAATGCGGTGACGCGCTCGGGTGGAAGACCCGACGCGGTAAAGTAGGGACGCTCGAACATCTGCTGGCTGATGACAATCTCCGCAACCTTTCGGTCTTCCTCGTCTTTGATGTACGGCCAGATCTCCGGCGCCCCCATGCGGGTCAGCTCTGGATTGGGCTCGAGCCCGATCTGGGCCAGAAAGTTGAGCCTGTGATTGGTGACCCAGTCTGGCTTCTGCGACTTCACGCTTGACCAGTTCCAGCCGCAGACGCCATCAAGCTCGCCCCGCTCCACTGCGAGTGCGATCTCGACGGTTCCCTTGTAACCGGCCACCAGATCAAACTTCGCTCCGGTCATGTTCTTGACCAAATTGGCGATGTCGTTGACGGAATTGCCGGCGGCAACTCCGCCGAAGATGGTCTTCTGCCGCAATGCCTGCTCGAAAGTCTTGGTCTTCGATCGATTAAGCGTCACGCAAACGTAGGTCCCGGTATTGGCCGTGCCCAGATAGGTGACTTTCCGGGGATCAAACGTGGTGTCGGGCTTGTCGTCGAGCAGCGGTGCCATGATGGTGCCCGGCATGACAGCCCCGATAGTCAACCCGTCCTTCGGGGCAACCGCGCTGACATAATGACCGGCACGCGCGCCGCCTGCGCCCGGCATGTTCTTGACCACGATCGCCGGTTCTCCCGGGATGTGGCCGGGTAGATGCTGCGCAATCGTGCGCGCATAGATATCGAAGCCGCCGCCGGGCGCATTGCCGACGACGAGGTCAACCGTCTTGCCCGCATAAAATTCCTCGGCATGCGCCGATGCGGTCAAAGATGCAGCCATGACGACACCGAGCAGGCTCGCTCGATGCGATTTCGCTCGCCCCATGATCGCGCAAATACCGGCACTTCGCCTCATGGTCATCTTGCTCCGGCAATCAGCAGACAAGCTCAATGGCCTCAATTGTCGAACTCGATCACATCGAGACCCCGAACCTTGTCGGTAACGAACAGAAGCCCGCGTTCGTCCTTGGCAACATCGTTGGTCCAAGGCGTTCGTTTCCCGTGCGTGGGCTGCGGGATGAAATAGCCCCTTTCCTTTGGCCGAACCGGGTCGCTGATGTCGATCATGCGCAGGCCGGCGGCAAACCACGTCACGTAAAGCATGCAGTCCGGGTCCACGATCTCGCGCAGCTGATGGGTGCCGAAGCGAACATCATCTCCGTGATATGGCTGGGAGCGCTCGTCCAGCTGGTATGTACATAGGATTTTTGGGTCGCGAAGGTCTGTGACGTCCCAGATGCGCAATGGTGCATGTGGCTTGCCGGTGTCGGGGCCGCGTTTTGGGCGTTCTTCCTCAGTCGAGACCGCAATTCTCCTGCCCGCAATCGGAAACGGCACCCCAAGAAACGTGTGGGTCGGCTCGGGATGCGGAGGGTCATATTCGTGACGGGCCAGGGTCCGAGGCTGCTCGATATCCGAGACGTCGATGATTGAAACACCGGAAAACCAGCAGCCGGCGAAGAGCGTTTGGCCGCAGCGCATTGCGTGGTGAAGGGCATGATCCCGGCCGCGCGGATGCGGGGGCTCCCCGGCAGCCACGTTCTGGCCAGGCATCCACCAACGCGACACCTCCACGGGCTTGGAGGGATTCCTGATGTCGTAGATGACCAGGATATTGCCCTCGAATCCCTCCATCTCGGTCGAGATGTAGGCATAGGTCTGGTCGAGATCGAAACGATGCACGCCGCGGGCATTCGTCTTCACGAAGCTGATCAGCTTGGGATTTGCCGGATTGCCGATGTCGTAAAGGCGAAAGCCGCCGTCCGGATAGGATGCCCGGTCGCCTTTGCCGGGTTCAATTTCGGAGTTCACCACCATGAGGTCGCCGACGACACGCACCTTGTGCGAATGAGACCACGGATGCGAGGTCATCAGTTGGGAAATGATCCTTGGATGCCGCGGATCGGAAATGTCGAGGATGCTGGTGCCCTCCGGTCCATGCTGATGGCCCACATAGGCCAAGCTCCCCTGGATCACGACCTGCCCGCCTCCGGGAATTTCCGTGCGCGAGAGGTGTCGAACATTGCTGGATGAATGCGTTTGCGCATCGGCACCCGCCGTTTCAATCGTTTGGGTCACCTCTATCTCCCACATTGTCCGTAGGCGAACGGTACCACAGCCGCACGGGCCACTGGCAAGGATCGCCCTGGCTGAGAGGCGGAATCAGGGCCTGTTCGCACGCTGGATTTAATGAGCCTGCACCGTACAATGCAGTGTCCGGTGCTACCCGCGAACAAAATGAGGGGACACCATGAAGGATATGGACGGACCATCGGGCTTTCCACGCCGGAATTTCCTGAGCGCCGCAACAGCCGCGGGCGCCGCAACATTGTTAGGTGCGCGGCAGGCGCTCGCGCAAGCGAGCGCTCCGGGGCGGACTGCTGTGGGCGTGCCGGCAATTCAGATGCTCACAGCCGATCATCTTGTCGGCAGCGCGGTGAACTACGCCTATGCGGTCAGGGCGGGGCCGTTCGTGTTTCTCAATGGCCACGAAGGTTTCGATTTCGCGGCCGGCGTCGTTCCAGCCGTCGAAGGTTCCGCGAGCTTTCCGGAGTTCGGCAGGCCGCGGTTGCGCCGGGAAGCAGATTTCATCTTCCAGCGCATGGGCGATGTCCTCAAGTCGCTCGGGACAGATTTCGCGCACAGTGTGCGATTCGATCAATATTACACCGAAGCGAACGCCGTGCGGGCCTATCACTTGGCGCGCTTCGCGGCGCTCGGCAAATACATTCCACCCAGCACCTCGATCATCACCGAGCGTTGCTTCGGGGCGAACAGCACGATGACGACCTCGCTGCTTGCGGTCATGCCGGAATGGGAGGTCAAGGGCGTCTATCCGGAGAGCGCCCATGTATCTCCGTTCTCGGGCTACGCGCCGGCCGTGGTGGCAAACGATTTCGTCTTTGCGGCGGGTGCGGGTGCCGAGGACAAGGACATGCTGGGTACCGATCCGCCGCAAGGCCCGCATCGACGCTGGGGCTCGGAGCTGCCGATCCGCCGCCAGGCGGAATCCGCGCTCAAGCGCATCGAGGGGACGCTCACGGCCGCGGGGACGAGCCTGGCCAATTGCCTCAAGGCGCAGGTTCATGTTGCGGGCGTGGAGAATATTCCGGACTTCCTCGATGTCTGGAATGAGCATATCGGGGCTTCGCCGGCCGCGCTCACGGTGACACCCGCCAAGGGCTTCGCCTCGGTCGAGATGATCTTGGAGATCAACTACATCCTGCTCAAGGACGGTGCCGGGCGCAAAAAAGAGATCGTGCGTGCCGACATTCCGGAAATGGCCTCCTATTCTCCGGCGGTGCGTTCCGGCGAATTCGTGTTCAGCCCGGGGCTCATCCCGCTGCAGGCAGACGGAGCGATGGCCGGCTCTGCGCAGGGCGAGAATTTTCCGGGGCTTTGCCTGCGCAGCCAGCTGCAGGCGCACGCGATTTACGACCATGCCGAAGCGGTCGCCAAAGCTGCCGGCATCAGCATGCAGAATGCCGTTCGCATCGATTATTGGGTCACGGACATCCGGGAGTTCCCGGGCATCGCGCTGGCGTGGGCGGACCGCTACGGCAAGGCGCCGCACCCGTTCGCCTGCGTGGTGACGCCCGGCCTGCCGGCGCCGGGCGCTTCGGTCATGGCGGACTTCTGGTTCTATGCCGGGTAGCGGACGAAGATCCGACCAAGGCGGGCCTGAAGCTGAAGCCAGCAGGGAGGAATAAGCATGCGCGACGATTACTTCCCCACGTCTGACGCTCCCGAGGACCTCTGCGAAGCCAACCAGGGAGCCAACCAAGATGCATCGCGGCGTACATTCTTGAGGTCGGGCGTCAGCCTCGCGGTGGCCGGCGGCATCGCGGCCGGGATGCCGGGCAGCGCGCCGGCACAGGGTATTACGGCAGCGGACAGCGATCCGCTGCTGCGTCGCCTGCAGTCACAGCGACGCTTTCTTCTGCGCGGTGGCATCGTGATGAGCCTTGATCGGCGGATCGGCGACTTTGCGCAAGCCGATCTGCTCGTCGAGGACGGCAAGATCCGCGAGCTCAGGCCAAGCATTGCGGTCGGGGACGATACCCCGGTCATCGAGGCGACCAACAAGATCGTGATCCCGGGCTTTGTCGATACTCATAGCCACTCCTATCAGGGGCTGCTGCGGGACATCATGCCCAACGGTCTGCTCAGTCCGGATTACAATCGCGATGTGCAGACCTTGCTCACGCCCGCTTACGAGCCGGACGATGCCTATGCGGGCGAGCTGGTGAACGCACTCGGGCTGATCGACATGGGGACCACGACTGTGGTCGACATTTCGCAGGTCTCCCACTCGCCCGAGCACAGCGACGCCTGCATCCGCGCGCTGCAGGAATCGGGCATCCGGGCGGTGTTCTCCTATCACCGCGGTGCCGGGCCGCGCGCCCGCTTCCCGCAGGATATTACGCGGCTGCAGCGGACGTACTTCAATACGAAGGATCAGCTGCTGACGCTGGCGCTTACCACCAGTCTCGATCCCAAGCTCTACGCGGTCGCGCGCGAAGCCGATGTGCCGGCGGTCTTGCACCTTGTCGGCAAGGATCTGAGCGAGAAGCTGCTCCAACTCGGACAGAGTGGACTGTTGCGGCCGGGCGATGAATACATCCACTGCCTCGGTCTGAACGATGCGGCGTGGCGCCTGATGAAGGATACGGGCGGCCACGTGTCCATCTGCGCGCAGATCGACATGATGATGGGACATGGCACGCCGACCATTCAGGAGGCCCTCGACCACGGATTCAGGCCAAGCCTGAGCACGGATCATGGAGTGGAGATCGCCCAGGACTTCTTCTCAGTCATGCGATCCACGCTGATGTTCCAGCGCTGGCAGCTGCTGCAACGCGCGCGCAACGGTGAGCAGAACCTGCCACCATTGCTGACCTGCCGCGATATGCTTGAGTTCGCGACCATCGAAGGCGCGCGCTGCGCCAACCTGGAGAGGCGGATCGGAAGCCTCTCGCCCGGTAAGGACGCCGATATCCTGCTGTTGAGCACTGACCGGCCGAGTGTGTGGCCGCTGAACAATGCACCAGGGGTCGTTGTCAACATGATGAATCCCGGCCATGTCGACACCGTGATCATTGCCGGGAAGATCAGGAAATGGCGCGGAGCCCTGGTGGGCATAGATCTGAGCCGCGTGCAGCGGCGCGTTCAAAAAGCGCGTGACGCGGTGATGCGCCGCGTGGGTTTTGCGGTCGGCGAGTTCGGCTGAGCGAACACCTACGATCTGCGAGGTCGCATTTGATTCGGATTTGGAAAGGCTCAAGCTGAGCAATTCGGGTCCGGTGGAGTCGGCATTACTCGAACAACGCGCTCGTCTCTGCCCACACTTCAGGGCGGGGCGTCGCGCGCGGCGGCGCCGGCGCCGACAGCGCGGCCTGTCTGCACGGAATCGCCGAATACCGCCTTTACGGCCTCCACCGCGCACATTTCATCGTTTCCACCCGGGCCTGCGACCCCGATTGCGCCGAGTGTACGACCGTTCTGGATGATCGGAACACCTCCCGGCTGTGGAAAATCGCCGAACCAGACGTATTCGGCATTACCCTTTTTCACTAAATCCATGAGCTGACTGGTTGCGCGGCCCCAGCGCGCGGCTGTCACCGCTTTGAGCTCAGCGGTCTTGGGGGCACTGGCTGATGCACCCTGGCGGGCAAAGAAATAGAGAAGATGCCCCGCAGGGTCCACGACAGCAACCGCAGTCGCAGTGTCGGCCTTCGCCGCGAATGCCACGCAGGCTTCGCCGAGCTGCCGTGCTGCCGCGCTCGAGATTTGCGGCACCTGCACGATCAGAGGCTCGGTCGCAGCATCAGCACGCGACGCGAAGACCGCGAGCGCCGCATACAACGCAATCTGAAATCGATCCGGCATCGATATCTCCTGGTCCCACGATTCGACGAGGTCTTGCCCGGATAGAGCATATCCGGACTGGCCGTCTGATCGCTACCTGCGCCCGTGGTCCCCGTCGCACCGACAGGACCCCAATTCACGTTGCTCAGGAGAATCGCTGACGATGACACACCGTTGAAGGCGACCTGCACCTCGAGCCGTATCGCTGCTCAGATTCCTGGAGCTTACGATCGCTAGAACAGTGCCTTGAGGGTCTCGACAATCCTTGCAGCTACTGTTTTGGAGCTGGGCGGCGTATCAAGGTGGTCGACGACGACGAGACGGTTGACCTCGCCGTTCAGGTAGGCGTGGAGGAAGGCCGGATAATCACTGAAGGAAACGCATCCATTCGACTGGCCGTTGGGACCGAGCATATAAGAGTGCGCAAGCAACCCGTCGCGACCAAACATATTGCCGTGGCCGGCAGGCAAAAGACGGATGGCGCGAACGCCATGAAAGGGCTCTTCGCGCAACGAGAGATTATAGACATTCGGTGGAGTCGGCCCGAGATCCTTGTCTTTCACATAGCGAGGATCGTCGAGGCGCTTGCCAAATCCCGAATGCGCTTCCAGCGCCCGCCCATTGGGCAGATAGACCTTATGGGCGGAAATATCATAGATCGCGGTATGGTCGTCATCATCGACAGGCGAGTTTGCGTCCTCGGAAGCATCGGGGTTGGAAAGCTGCTTCTTGGAAATGCCGGCCGGCGATAATGAAGCGAGTTGCGTGGCGGCTCGGCCGGTCCGGCCAGCCGCAGGACGGTCGGGCGCACGCGCTCCTGCCTCGGGCGAGGGAGGAAGCGTGCTGTATACGAGCACCTCCGTCTCGTCCATCGGGCGAACGGCGGAAAAGCCGAACGAGGACTTAAAACGTTCATCGAAAGAGATGACGTGTGACCTCTGTTGCACGCTCTCGGTGGCGAGCAAGGAGCGATCTCCGGTAGACGGGGCGGCCTGGAGCGGCCTGTTCGAGTCCTCCGTCCCCGGGTCAAAATAAGCAACGTCCAGGCTGGCGACGCGCCATTCCCGACTGTTTGGGATTGGGGTCTCATGCGCAGCCCATAGGCGGTCGAAACCCTTTGGCTGAGTCGTTTCGGAAATCGAGAGGGTGGAGGGCACGGCGCGCAAGCCGAGCGCAAACCCGAGGATCAATGCCGTGACCCCGATGCAGCCAAAGCGCAACGCGGGGTGAATTAAGATTCCCCCGTGCGCCAGCCAATCTGCTGCTTGTAGCTTCGCGCCCCGCACCCCACGTCCCCCGACTACAGGTCAAGAACACAAAGCAAATACGGCCAAAGAAAGGTCTTGGGACGCGCAAATCGCTGAGCCGCCACGGACTTATTCGAAGAACCCGGAAAACATTTGCCCGCGCCCAGGCCTTTCCCATTTTGGTACAAAGCGTGCGTGGCAATCACTGCGATTGCAGATTGCAAACGGCAGATCTTGCCTACTGGGATTTCGCTGGAGCGGCTGTCACCTGCGTTTGCGCGCGACGCCCCAATGCCCGGAGAACCGACACTAGAAAAAATCGAAATACTCGTTCTGCTCCCAGGCGGTGGTCTCCTCGCCCGGATCGGCGAGCCCTTGGTCGGCGAGCCAGCGCAGGAAGCGTCCAGTCTCGTTGCGCTTGAGCCGCAAAAAATAGTTCATGAAAATATCGCCGAACTGCTCGCGATAAAGCGGCTCGTGCTCGAGGGCATCGAGCGCGGCCATCAGGCTCTTCGGCAGCAGCGGACGCTCCGCCGCATAGGGCTCGTCATTGGGCGGACCGGGGTCGATCGCCCCCTCAATGCCGGCGAGCCCCGCCACAATCTGCGAGGCGGCATAAAGATACGGATTGGCAGCTGGTTCACCGGCGCGGTTCTCCAGGCGGGTGGCCTTGTCGCCTGGCGCGCCCAGGACGCGGATCATGGCGCCGCGATGATCGGGGCACCACGTAGCGCGGTCGGGCGCAAGCGAGTTGGGCCGCAGTCGCCGGTAACCGTTGACGGTCGGTGTTGCAAATGCCGCAGCAGGAGCCGCATACCGCAGCAGCCCGCCGAGAAAGTGCCGGCCGAGCACCGACAGGCATTCAGGCTCCGCTTTCGGCGTGAACAAGTTTGCCCCCGCGGCGTCGATCAACGATTGATGCAGGTGCCAGCCGCTCGAATAGTAGCCTTTGAGGCCGGGCCGGCACATGAAGCTCGCGAAGTAGCCCATGCGGCGGCAGAGTTGCTTGGTGGCGGTGCGGAAGAAAACCAGATTGTCGGCGGCGCGGAGCGCCTCGGTCGGGGCGAATGTGCATTCGACCTGGCCCGGGCCCCACTCATTCTCAACCGAGCGCAGCGGCAGATCGGTTTGCTCGAACGCTTGCACCAGCGCGCTCAAAACCGGCTGCATCAAGTCCATGTTGGATTCGGAATGATAAGAGTATCCCGGCTCCGCCGGGGAAGTTGCGACTGGACGGCCGCGTATGCCGGGGGCGCCGATATGCTCGTCATTGAGCATCGTTTCGCTGACGCGCAACAGATACCATTCGATCTCGAGCCCCAAAATATACCCCATGCCGCGCTTGGCGAGCCGCTCGAGCTGCCGCCGCAGCAGATGCCGGGGCGAGAAGTGGAAGGGCAGGCCCGTCTTGAAATACTCGTCGCACAGAACCCAGCCGATTCCTCCCGCCCAGGGAAGAACGCGAAATGTCGACGGGTCCGGAACGATGACGAGGTTCGGTGAGCCGGTCATCTCGTCGAGGCCCATGCCGCCGCCGCGGGTGAATGATGCGAAGGTCCTGGCGTTGGCCGAATCGAGCGTGGTGGTCGCCACATTGATGTTGTAGCCGTCGGTCAGCGCGGCGAGGAAGACCGGCAGCGTCACTGCCTTGGCGCGCGAGGCGCCGTGCGGATCGGCCCAGGCCATGCGCACAAGCTGGAGCGGCTCGAGCTTAAGGCGGCGCTCAAGCTCAGCGGCCTGCTCGCGCTGGGCGGCAGTCCAGAGATTATGCCGTGCGATAAAGCCGGACGGTTCCTTCAACATTTGTCTCCCCACGCAAACCTCGCCAAGTCATTGTGGGGGCGGACCGATCCCCGATCAACAGCTCCGGCCCGCCTCACGCGGTGAGGCCGTTGAGCTTTTGCATTTGTCGGGCTTGGCAGGGATAGCTACGATCGGCCTCACCGCAGGGTCGTCACTCGATCAGGCGAGGTCTGCGGGCGCGTTCGATTTCCGATGGGAATGGGAAAGGGGCGTTTGGCATGAGAGCGATGATTGCGGCGGCGGCGTTCTTGGCGCTGGGACCTGGCGCGGTTGCGCAGCAACTGCAGCCATTGGCACCTACTCCAGACTTCGACAAGGTCACCATCAAGACAACCAATCTCGGCAACCAGATCTACGTGCTCGAGGGCGAAGGTGGCAATATCACGGTGGCGGTTGCCGACGACGGCGTGTTCGTGATCGACAGCCAGTTCGCGCCGCTGTACGGCAAGATCAAAGCCGCTATTGGGGCGGTGACCAACAAGCCGGTTCGCTATCTCATCATCACCCATTTCCATCGCGACCATACCGGCAGTGCCGAAGCCTTCGGCCGCGACGGCGCTACGATCGTGGCACACGAGAGCGTCAAGACGCACATGGAGGCCGGAACGCGCAACGGCCTCACCGGAAACATGGTGCCGCCGGCGCCGGCGATCGCACTGCCGAAGGTGACTTTCACCGACGGCACGACGCTTCGCCTGCAGGGCCGCGTGGCCGAGCTCAAGCACTCGCCCGCCGTTCACACGGATGGCGACACTTACGTCTATTTCCCCGATGCCGATGTGCTCGCGACCGGCGATATCGTGTTCCTGGGCCGCTACCCCAATATCGATTTCGCTTATGGGGGCAGCATCGACGGTATGATCCGCGGGGTCGATGAGCTCATCAATTTCGCCAAGGAGACCACCACGATCGTGCCCGGCCATGGGCCGGTCGGCACCAAGGCGAACATGCGGGAATATCGCGAAATGCTGGTGGTCGCACGCGATCGCATCGCCAAACTGAAAGCCGCCGGCAAGAGCGAGGACGAGGTCGTGGCCGCAAAGCCAAACGCGGACTACGACGCGCGGTTTGGGCTCGATGCGCGGTCGAACGGCAATTTCATCCGAGTGGTGTATCGATCGCTGCCGAAGTAGAGCGCGATCCCGAGAGCTAAAGTGATTGTTGGATGGTGCTCGGTGGGCAACGCGCTGCGTCGAGGCGACAACGCGCGCCGGCTCAGCTCACCACGAAGACAATCGAATCCGGCGAGTGCTCGAAAATGCTGCTGGCAGTCTCGCCAAAAAAGAGCGTATCGCCGCTCCGGCGGCCGACGCCCATGATAATGAGATTGTGCCGGCCACGCTTGGCTTCCGCAAGCACAGCTTCATCAGGGGCGATATCAGAGCGCACCGCGGTCCTGATCGAAAAATCGTACTGATCAGCAATATCAACGATATCCTTGAGAATGGCTTGCTCTTGCCGCCGCACACGTAACCCGCCACGGTGCGCCAGCCCGGCCTTCACGTTCGAGACATAGAGCACGGTGAGCGCCGCCGTCGAAACACGCGCGACCGCGATGGCAAGCTCGGCTGCGCGGCGAGACATGCCGCTGCCATTGACCGGAACCAGGATGTTGAGCGGTCCTTGCGCTGGGTCACGCAGATGTATGCCGCGCGCGGCCACAATGGCGAGGGGGCCCGAAAACGCAGCCGCAATATTGTTCGCTTGCGGGTGGAAACCGCCGCCCTTCATTTGCAAGTTCTTGAGCCCAATGAACAGCAAGTCATAGCCCTTGCGCGCCTCCTGGGCCACAACATCCCCGGCCGATGCTTCCGATCTGTGCGGCGCCCTGCGCACGGTGACGTCGGCAACGGCAGGTTCGCCCTCCTGCGGCTGCTTGGCTCTCACCTTCTCGGCGGCCGCTTTGACCGCGTCCTTGACGCTCTCGCGCTGAGCGCGATCGCGGTCCGGGTCGGACCGATCCCGCCGATTGCCGCGGTCGTCCGCTTCGATCGACAACACCGTGATGGGCAAACCGCGCGGACCGGCGAGGTGACCGGCAATTCGTGAGGCAAATTTGCCGTTCGGGCTTTCGTCGACGGCGAGCAGCAGCCGCTCGAGGTTCGGGACGAAGCCCCGCGCCTCCATTTCCTCGCGCTCGAGCCGTTCCTTCTCGGCCCTGCGCATGGGCACCCGACGCAGCGCCCAGCGCAGCATCGGCGGCATCATCAGAGTGGTCGCTGCCGCCATTGCGACGATCATGGTGAACAGGTTTCCGCTCAGCGCTCCCATCGAGAGCCCGATCGAGGCGACGATGACCTCTGTCGATCCCCGCGCGTTCATGGCGCAGGCAAGAGCAACCGACTCCGCGCGCCTCAGTCCGCCTATGGCTCCGCCCAGGAAAGCACCGGTGAACTTTCCGAAGCTGGCGATTGCAATCAGGACGACCGCCATGAGCAGCAGTGAAGGATTGCGGAAGACCGTCATGTCGGCATTGAGGCCGGCGACGGCGAAGAATACCGGCATGAAGAACGCGATGACTAATCCGCGCAGCTGCTCTTCGACGTGCTTGCTGAGAATGGGCGACTCGCCGATCAGCACGCCCGCCACGAAGGCGCCAAGCACGGTCTGCACGCCGATGCGTGCGGTGATGAGCGCCATCGCCGCCATTATCGCCAAAATCATGGTGATGACCGGGAAATCGCTGATGAAATTGTCGTTGACAAAGCGGATCAGCCAGAAAACCGCGCGCCGTCCTACTGTGAAGCTCGCAATCAGAAAGGCGATCGTTCCCAGGAGGCTCTTTCCGGCGTGCGAGATGTCGAAAGTTCCGGCCTGCCCCAGCCCGAATATGAGCGAGATGATGATCCAGCCCATCGTGTCTTCCAGGATTGCGGAAGCCATGATCACCTGGCCCAGATTGCGCCGCATGAAGTTCATCTCGCGGATGATCGTGGCGACGATCTTGATCGACGAAATTGAGAGAGCGGTGCCGAGAAAGAGCGAGGTGATAAGCCGCTTGTCGGCGTTCGGGAGCAGCGAGGTCGGGATAAAGGCGCCGAGCGCTGTTCCGCATGCGAACGGCACCGCGACTCCGAGAAGGGAAATGCTGATCGCGGCGCGGCCGACCTTGCTCACTAGCTTGAGATCGGTCTCCATCCCGGTCAGGAGCAATAGAAGAAGGATGCCGAACTGGGATACGGCATCCAGCATGCTCTTTTGCTCTTGTGAAGCTGGGAAGAGCCAATGCTGCGCGTTCGGCCAGATCCAGCCCAGCACCGAGGGCCCGAGCAGAATGCCCGCGAGAAGCTGCCCCATCACCGAAGGCTGGCCGATGCGCTGCATCGCCTCGCCGAGCAGGCGACCGCACAGCATCAGGGCAAGCAGCTGTGCCAGAAAGACCGCTTCGCCGCCTCCGGCGATCGTGCCGCCACCCTCGGCCGCAAGCGCCGGTGTGGCGCTGCAGCACAGAAACAGGATCCCGATTGGGACCCACAATGCCCCGCCCGAGCCTCGCCAGCGCTTAACCCCAGCCATGCTTAAGGCCGTCATGGGTGCGCCTATTTCGCGACCGCGCACCCCGGGTCGCACGCTGCGAAGCGCTCGAGCCCGCGCTTAAGAGGCGCCCAATTTCTCTGACGCGCGAGACGGCTCGCTCTCGTGCGCTGGCTTCGCGGCATCTTCGTCCTCGAGATGCGGCTGCGCCGGCAATTGCAGAACGCGGGCACGCTGGCCTTCACTCAGCTGCGTGAGCAGCACGATCTTGCCGTTGGGGAATTCCAGCGCGTCATGATGCTCATGCGGCTTCTCGGGATTGAGGCGGCGAAATCGTGCGACCGTCGCGCCGACCTTCCGGTTGCGGAATATCGCCAGGAAATGATCGTATTCGACGTCGTCATCGAACGCGATCTCGGTACCCGGCCGCACGCACACCGCGACATGCGGCTCGGTCTCGGCCGCGAAGCCCCGGGTGAAGGAACTGCGGAAGCGCGTGGTCACCAGCACGTCGCCGACCTGAGCCGGTCGCGACTGAAGATGCTCCAGGCTGTAGTCGCACATTGGGGGTCTCCTGTCTTGGTTGGGCAGCCACCTTCCCAGCAAACTTCGATTGCGGGGTCCTAGTTCCCGATTGAGATCGGATCCCGGGAAAATGCCAGAGTGCACAAAAACCGCAGGCAATGGGTGGGACGGCCCAACCGGTCAAGCCAGCAGCTTCTCGAGCCGGATAGGCAGATCGCGAATTCGCTTGCCGGTCGCATTAAAGACCGCGTTGGCAACGGCGGCCGCGGTGCCAACGTTGGCAAGCTCGCCGATGCCCTTCACGCCGGCCGGATTCACGTCGTGATCCTCCTCGGGTATCAGGATGACCTCGAGCTGATCGATGTCGGCGCTGACCGGAACCAGGTAGTCCCCCAGATTGGTGTTGACGTAGCGCGCATATCGGCGGTCGATCTCGGTCGCCTCGTGAAGAGCGGAGCTCAGGCCCCAGATCATCCCACCCATGTACTGGCTGCGCGCGGTGCGGGTATTGGCAACACGGCCGCTCGCAAAAGCTCCAACGATGCGCGGCACGCGAATCTCACCGGTTGCCATATGCACACGCACCTCCACGAATTCGGCGCCGGTCGCATACATGATTTTCTTGCCGTGCGGTCCGCCGATCGAGGAGAACTGGCCGGCATAAAGCCGCTGGACTGCGTCGCTCGGCAGACCGTCGGGGATGAATTCGGCATATTCCTCGATGGCGGTGCTGCCGGCATGCTTGAACAGGTCTTCGAGCCGTTCCTCGGCACCGTCTGCCGCTATGGCTTTTCCGTTCTGCAGCGTGAGCTGCGCCAGCGGGCGGCCGGACAGGGGGCTGTCATTGGCGGTCGAAGCGGCGTGCAGCAATTTCGCGCGAATCGCATCGCACGCCTTGAGCACGACCGAGGAGGTGCTCGCGGTGGTATTGGAGCCGCCGGCAATCGGGCCCGGCGGCAAGGAGGAATCGCCGACCTCGACGGTCACCGAGGCGAGCGGCACACCCAGCCGTTCGGCCGCGAGTTGGGCCAGCACCGTGTAGATTCCAGTGCCGATCTCGTGAGCGGCGGTTTGCACGCGCGCCTCGCCGCTCGGAAGGAGACGGACCCGCGCGGTCGCAGCTGCCACGTGTGTCGGGTAAAACGCGCTGGCGCAGCCGAAGCCTACCAGCCAATCGCCGTCACGCATGGTAGCGGGTTGCGGGGGGCGCCGGCGCCAATCGAAGGCTTGCGCTGCCGCGTCATAGCACTGCAACAGCGAGCGGCTCGAATAGGCCTTGCCCTGGATCGGATCCACTTGCGGCTCATTTATTCGGCGGAGCTCGATGGGATCCATGCCGAGCTTGGTCGCCAGTTCGTCCAGGGCGCTTTCGAGCGCGTAGATGTAAGGAACCATCGGCGGCGAGCGCATGTAACCCGGTGTGCTGCGATCGGCGTGCACGACGTTGACTTGCGTCCGCACCGCCCCGAATGCGTACTGGTGCGCGCTGTCGTCGACGCCGGCCACCACATAGGGATCGGGGCGCGAGCTGATCTCCCAGCCCTCATGGCTGTAACCAACGAGCTTGCCGTCGTGCGATGCGCCCATGCGAATGTGGTGGCGGGTCTCAGCCCGGTAGGTCGAAACGGTGAAGCCCTGGTCGCGGGTGGCCACCAGCTTGACCGGCCGGTTGAGCCGTTTCGCCGCCAGCGCGATCAGCGCGGTGCGCGGTGTCATGGCTCCCTTGGAGCCGAATGCGCCGCCCACATAGGGGCTCACCACCCGCACCTTGTCGGCATCGATGCCGAGGCGCCGCGCCACCCCGTTCTTGAGACCAAAGACGAACTGACTGGGTTCGTAGACCGTCAGCCGGTCGCCGGACCAGGCGCAGGTCGTGGCGAACAGCTCCATCGGATTGTGATGCTGGGTCGGCGTGGAATAGTCCGCCTCCAGCACGACCTCGGCTGTGGCAAGTGCGGCGGCTGCATCGCCCGCTTGCGGCAGGCTCTTGAATCGCGTGGAGACCTTGGTCGCATCTTCTTCGGACAGACCCTCGGCCCCGAACGTCGCGCTCGGCCTTTCTTCCGCATAGGTTACAGCGATTCGATATGCGGCTTCGCGGCCCGCTTCGTAGCTGTCCGCCAGCACGACTGCGACGATCTGGCCGGCGTGAAAGATCTCTGGTCCGAGCTTCTGGATCGAGGTCGAGGCCCCATCGCTGAACTTCGCGTCCCTGAGCTCAGCCGTGTTCCGGTAGGTCAGAATGTCCAGCACGCCATCGATGGCGCGTGCGTCTTCGAGGTCGAGCCGGAGTATCCGACCTCTCGCGATCGGGCTCGTGACCAGGACCGCGAAGGCCGGATTGTTGACGGGAAAATCAGACGGGTATTGCGCCGCACCCGTTACCTTCAGACGTGCGTCGACGCGCGGGACTGGATCCCCCATGTTTTCTTTCGGTTGAGGTGCGGCTGCGCTCATCTCAGATCTCCATCGCTGCGGCTTGCGCGAGCGCTTGCATCAATGTCCGTTTGCCGAGCGCGACCTTGAACCCATTGTGCTCGCGGGGTTGCGCCCCCGCGAACGCAGCCTCGGCCGCGGCCCGTCGGGTCTCGTCATTGAGCTGATTGCCGTTGAGCGCGGCCTCGGCATCGCTTGCGCGCCAGGGCACTGTGGCGACGCCGCCGAGCGCAATGCGAGCCTCTTGGATGGTTGCGTTGTCCAGCGCGAGCGCAACCGCTGCGGAGGCGAGCGCAAACTCGTAGGATTGCCGGTCGCGGACCTTGAGATACAGCGAGCGACGCGTCCATGGCCCCGACGGTACGAAGAATGATGTGATCATCTCGCCCGGACGCAATGTGGTCTCGACGTCGGGTCGGTCGCCCGGAGGCAGATGCAGCGCCGCGAACGGTATAGCCCGGTTGCCGCGCGGGCCCGCGATCTCGACGCTGGCATCGAGCGCAATCAGTGCTTGCGCGAAGTCGCCCGGGTAGGTGGCGATGCAGCTGTTGCTGACGCCGAGCACGGCGTGACTGCGATTGAATCCCTGCATCGCCGCGCAACCGGAGCCGGGATTGCGCTTGTTACATTCCTGATAGGAGGTGTCGCGAAAATAGGTGCAGCGGGTGCGTTGCAGGACATTGCCGCCAAGGCTCGCCATATTGCGAAGCTGCGGGCTGGCCGCTTGCTGCAATGACTGGCTGATGAGCGGGAAGTCACGCTTGATTGCCGGATGGTCGGCGGCATCCCCCATGCGCACCAGTGCGCCCAGACGCAGCCCGTCGCGCTGTGCCTCGATGCGCCCGAGACCGGCCTTTTCCAGCGCGTTGATGTCGATCACGGTGGTCGGACGCATCACGTCGAGCTTCATCAGGTCTATCAAGGTTGTGCCGCCGGCCAGGAGATGGATCGGGCTTTGCAAGCTCGATGGGCCGAGATCGGACGGTGCCTGACCGCCGAGCGCGGCGTGCAGGGCTGCGGTAGGGGTCGCCGCGGTTTCGTAGATGAAGGGTCGCATCGCTTACGCCTCATTTGTTGAGGGCGGTCTGCATGACCGACTTGGCCTGATTGATGGCCGCCAATATGTTGGGATAGGCCGCACAGCGACAGATATTGCCGCTCATGAATTCGCGGATCTCCGCATCACTCCCTGCATGCCCCTCATTGACGCAGGCGATGGCCGACAGGATTTGTCCCGGCGTGCAGTACCCGCATTGAAAGGCGTCATTGTCGATGAAGGCCTGCTGCATCGGATGGAGCGCCCCATTCGCTTCCAGACCTTCGATAGTGGTAACGGCTTTGCCCTGTGCGGCGACCGCGAGGGTCAGGCAGGAAAGGATTCGCTTTCCGTCCAGGAGCACCGTGCAGGCGCCGCATTGGCCGTGATCGCAGCCCTTCTTGGTTCCGGTCAGCCCGGCATGCTCGCGCAGTGCGTCCAGCAAGGTCGTGCGAACATCCATCGGCAGCCTCTGCTCTTGGCCGTTGACGCGCAGCGTCACGACGGCAGGCAGACGCGGATCATTGTTCTCCCGGCGCACGTCGACATTTTCGGCAAGCTCGGCTCTGGATACGGTCGGGACAGCAACGGTCGACACTGCTGCCATCACGAAGCTTCTGCGCGTCTGATCAAGCAAAGCCATCGGCCGCACCGGCCGCGGAGCATCGGGCATGTACGCTCTCCCACGCACGCCCCCGCGAGCCCGAGCAGAGCCCGCCCCGGTTTCGGTCACTTTCCAAGCGTAACGGCTGGCCGGCAGGTGGGTTCCTGCGGACCTCGATGAGAGTTTGCAACCTGTCGGGCCGGTTCTTACTTGTTTTTTTTGCGTGATTTTTGAAAGCCCGCCCATCCGGGCACCGGAGGTCATTATGGCGCGAATCGTCCACGCGAAGGGCCGCACGCGCAAGTCTCAAGACCGCGGCCGGCACGCTCGCCGCAAGCGCGGGTCCACCCGCGGCAAGCGTTGGTCCGCGCGCGTCACGCGCGAGAGCAACGCGCTCGATCTCGATGGCGGCGTATTCACTCTCGATGACCCGAAACAGATCGCCGCTTCGCTGAAACGATCGGCGGAACGCAGCCGACGCAGAAAATCGGCTCCCTATCGGTCTGCGCTTTCCATGCTCACGTTCTACATCAATCGGGCGGGCAAGAATCTGCCGGCGCGGCGGCGCAAGGTTTTGGGCGAGGCGAAGGACGAGCTGAAGAGCATGTTCCACCGTGCGTGACGGCGGCCGGGCTGCGGAAAATCGTCGCGCCTGCCCGGGCTCAAGCGCTCTTTTTGCCCTTCTTGAGAGAATTGTCTCTCTTGAGAGAACCTCTCTTGCGTAAACCATTCGAAATGCGGCACGAGAATCATATGTTTGCTGGTCCCGATTCTCTCCGAACGGTGCCGCCACGAGCTTCGGAAAAGGGAGTACTAGACGCCCCACAGGTCGAGCAGGGGGCCGCTCTCGCCATAAACCGGGTCTTTTGCTGGCGTGGCTGCGTCACGAATCGTCCTGAGCGCGTGGGCGCAATTCTCCCCCGAGGGCCTGCACTCGTCGTAATGGCTGCCCGCCGGATAGGCGCCGACCACAAGCAGGTCTTCGCTCGACGACAGGCGCTGATGACCGGTGCCGGCCGGAAGCACCACCACATCCTCTGTCGCGAGCGTGAGGATCTTGCCGCGATCGCCGCCAAACTTGACCCGAGCGTGCCCGCAGGCGATGCCGAGCACCTCATGCGCTGCAGAATGAAAGTGGGCGTAGCCGTAGATGCCATCGCGCCAGGAATCGACCCAGCCGTTTCGTGCGAACAAGTCCGCAAGTGACGCCGCCGGGTCTGGGGCCTCATTCAGCCTTATGGCCTTGCGGTAGCAGATCAGCGGCAGGGCCGGATTGTTCGGGATGGTGTCGTCCGATTCGAAGCGGAAGGTCTGTGGTCTGCGGCGGCGGATTGCACCTGCAGCCAGCTGCCGGGGACCGTGACCCGTGCCGGCAATGCGCTCGATCGTCTTCTTGATGACCTCTCCCGCCTGCATTTTTCGATTTCCTCAACAATAGGGCTGGAACGCTTGGTCTATTTCGATGGTTCCTGCGCTCCTTGCGCGGGTGCTTGCAAATCTCATTGGCGATCCCAGGATCCGCGACGGGCTGCCGCGGCGGCTGCCCGGTCTGGAGGCGCGCCCTTCGCCAGAGCATCTGCGGGAGCCGCTCACAAGGGCAAGGTCGGCTGGCAAACAACCGGTTCGTGATTGGCCGTTCTGGAACCGGTGCCGATGCATCCTGTTCCCCGCATGACTGCCTTTCGATCGACAAGCAACCATAGTTTTGCGAGGTGCAGCACATGATCAACAGGATCGTTCTCATCGTCCTCAGTCTCGGTGCGGTCGCAGCGACCTTCAGCATCGCCGCCGCTGCGCCAAACGCCAGCAGGGCGGACCGAAAGTTCGTCACTGATGCCATCCAGGGAGATTTGGCGGAAGTGCAGATAGGAAAGCTTGCTCAGGAAAAGAGCATGGATGATCAGGTCCGTTCGTTCGGCGACATGCTGGTGAAGGATCACTCCGCCAACAACGAGAAGGCTACGGAGCTGGCGAGTTCGCTCGGCCTCAAGGTGCCAACCAAGCCCAGCAAGGCGCAACTGGCGATGTACGACCGCCTCTCGAAGCTGTCCGGAAAGGCCTTCGACCGGCAGCTGGCGAGGGCCATGGTCCAAGACCACCGTAAGGACATCGGGGAATTCGATAAGGAAGCAAAGAGCTCCAACGATCAGGTCGCCGGATTTGCCAAAGACACCTTGCCGACCCTCCATAAGCACCTGGATGCCGCGCAGTCGCTCGTCAAGGCCGAGACGGCAGCCAAATAGGGCGCGAACCCGCCGCGTCGGACCCGAGCCAAGAGGTTGATTTGCCAGGAATCGGTGAGAAAGGTCCTGAGGCGACCAACCCCACGGACGCGGAGGGTCGCAACCGGGCGGGCCCGCGCGACGCGTTCGCCGGTGTGCCGGACGCCCGGGTGGGGCAATGGCAGGTCAAGGAATTTGAACAAGTCAAGAAGACCAAAAAGGCCAAGGAAGAGATTGGCGGCGTCGAGCGACGTGAGCGGAGCGAGCAGAAGCCCGCTCCCAAGCCTCCCCCGCCGGGCGCGGAGCAGCAAAAGCCGGGACCGGAGGCGGATCAGGGCCAGAAGCGGTCAACTTTTGCGACGATCCGGCGGCATCCTCTGCTCACAATGGTGGTCGTGGCGGCCGCAATCGTCTGCGGGACGGTAATTCTGCTCTGGTGGCTGAACGCGCGTCTCTATGAATCGACCGATGACGCCTTCATCGATGCCCGCACCGTCTCGATCAGCTCACAGATCAACGGGGCTATCACCGACGTTCCGGTCAACGACAACCAAGAGGTCACGACCGGCGCACCGCTTGCTCGCATCGATGAACGCGATTTCCGCGCCGCGGTCGACCAGGCCAAAGCTCAGGTCGATCAAGCCGTCGCCAACATCGCCAATCTCGACGCACAGATCGATGCGCAGAAGGCGAGAATTGACCAGGCCCAGAAGCAAGTCAGTCAAGCGCAAGCCGCGCTGACGTTCGCCGAGGAAGAGAATACGCGCGCACAGGCGCTGTTGCAGCGCGGTGCAGGTACCCAGCAGCAGGCGCAGCAGACGTCCTCCACTCTGCGGCAAGATCAGGCTGCGTTGGACGCCGCGCAGGCGAACCTCGTTGCCGCCCAAAAGCAGGTTCCAGTGCTGGAAACTCAGCGACAGGTCGCCCAAGGTCAGCTCGCGCAGGCGAATGCCGTCAAGGACCAGGCGGACGCCAATCTCTCGCGCACCGTCATTGCGGCGCCGACCGATGGTTTCGTCACCAAGCTTACGGCCGCCAAGGGCGCGTACGCCCAAGCGGGCCAAAGCCTGATGATGTTCGTGCCGCTGGAAATGTGGGTGACGGCGAATTTCAAGGAGACGCAGCTTGCGGACATGCGTCCCGGCCAGCCCGTCGACATCAATGTCGACGCCTACCCCGGGCATCCGCTGCACGGACATGTGGACAGCATCCAGAGCGGTACCGGCGCGGTCTTCAGCCTATTGCCGCCCGAGAACGCGACCGGCAACTTCGTCAAGGTGGTGCAACGCGTCCCGGTCAAGATCACATTCGACGAGCCGCCCGATGTCCATCTCGGACCCGGCATGTCGGTCGTGCCAAGTGTTAGAGTGCGTTAGGCGTGTTGGTTTGTGCTACGGCGGCATTGCCTGGTCGCCGGCGGCGCCGCAGGACTACTTCGATTTGCGCTTCGGGACCTTCTTGCCCTTGCGCCGCGCCTCCGAGAGGCCGATCGCAATGGCTTGCTTGCGACTCTTGACCTTCCCACCTCGCCCGCCTTTGCCGCGCTTAAGGGTGCCGCGCTTGCGCTTGCGCATCGCCCCCGCCACATCTTTTCCGGCACTGCGCGAATACTTGCGGGCCATGAGGCGTCTCCCTTCTCAGCTCAATGCGGCCGCAGCTGCAGACGCGAGTCCCGGTCTTCAACGCGCTCGGTGACTTCACCGCACCAGGCGCGCGCCATCGCCAAGAAGAATCTCCGGTCGTGCGCCGACCGTGCGCGCTCCGCCAATCTCAAATATTCGGCGGCCCGATCACTAAACTCCTGAATGAGCATATTCTCCTCCTCGGAAGAGAAAGGGTTTGCACCCGGTAAGTGTTTGTTAAAAGAGGCGGTCGGCGAAAAAGTTCCCGCATATCCATGCGACAATGGCGTGTCGGCGGCGCAACATCGGCAGCCCACCGGCTGGGAATGGAGAGAAGCGATTGACCGGAACTGTCGACGGAGCTCGGTCGTTCCCCGATATCCGCGAAATTCTGAGAGGGTATCATGGATCTATCGGGTACGAAGGTTGCGATCCTGGCGACGAACGGGTTCGAGCAGGCAGAGCTTGAAGTTCCGCGTGATCGGCTCAAGGCTGCAGGGGTCAAAGTGGACGTGATTGCGCCGCGCGACGGACAAATCAAGGGCTGGGACATGACTGATTGGGGCCGACCGGTCGCCGTCGACCGTACGCTCGAGCAGGCCAAGGCCGACGATTACGACGCGATCGTGCTTCCGGGAGGACAGATCAATCCGGATCTGCTGCGGATCGAGCCGCGCGCCATCGCGTTGATCCGTGCGTTCCTCGGGCAGAACAAGCCGATAGCGGCCGTGTGCCATGCGCCTTGGCTGCTCATCGAGGCCGGCGTCGTCAAGGGCCGCAAGGCGACCTCATATAAGTCGATCAAGTCCGATATGATCAATGCGGGCGCCAAGTGGGAAGATTCCGAGGTGGTATTTGACCGCGGGGTGATTACGTCGCGCAATCCGGACGACCTCGAGGCGTTCTCATCGAAAATCATCGAGGTGCTGGCGGAGCGGAGCGGCAAGCTCAGCGCGGCGTGAGCCGTGTGCGGCCCGATCATTTGCTGGTGGCGTGGAGGGATTCCGCGCCCGCGTGGAGGTCGGCGACAAACCGCGCGTATTGGGCTCGCCTGTCGGCATCATCCTGGATCCGGAGCAAATACGACGGGTGAATTGTCACAAGGGCGCGCGAGCCGTCCGCCTGGGGCAGGAGCTGACCGCGCACCCTTTCGATGACGACGGTCCGCCCCAGCACGCCACGGGCGGCGCTGGCTCCCAATGCGATGACGACATCCGGGCGAATGATCGCTCGTTCGCGATCGAGCCACCAGCGACATCGCTCGATCTCATAGGCATTCGGGCGTTTGTGCAGGCGGCGCTTGCCGCGGGGCTCGAACTTGAAGTGTTTGACCGCATTGGTCACGAATGTGGTCCGTCGGTCGATGCCGGCCTCGGCGATCGCGCGATCGAGAACGCGACCCGCCGGGCCGACGAACGGCAGCCCGGCCAAATCTTCATCATTGCCGGGCTGCTCGCCGACGAGCATCACGCGCGCGCGGGCGGGACCTTGTCCGGGCACGACCTGCGTGGCGTGACGATAGAGCTCGCAGCGGCGGCACTCCGCCTCTTCGGCGCCGAGACGCTCGAGGGCAGCATCTTTTTTTCTGACGCCGATTAGCGAATTCTCGCCACTCACCTCGAGCCTCAACGGTCTATCTCGCCGAACACGATATCCAGGGAGCCGATTATGGCCGCTACGTCTGCCAGCATGTGCCCGCGTGATATGAAGTCCACGGCCTGTAGATGGGCGAAAGAAGGCGCCCGGATCTTGCACTTGTAGGGACGATTCGAGCCGTCGGACACGAGATACACGCCGAACTCGCCCTTGGGGGCCTCTACCGCGGCGTAGACCTCGCCTTTCGGCACCGTGAAGCCTTCGGTGTAGAGCTTGAAATGATGGATCGTGGCTTCCATGCTGCGCTTCATTTCGGCGCGGGGTGGCGGCACGATCTTGTTGCTCCTAACCGCGATCGGACCTCTCCCTTCGGGTGCGCCCAGCTTCTCCAGGCACTGCCTCATGATCCGGACTGATTGCCGCATCTCCTCCATGCGGACGAGATAACGGTCATAACAATCCCCGTTCTTGCCGATCGGGATGTCGAAATCGAGCTCGGAATAGCACTCGTAGGGCTGCGCCTTGCGCAAGTCCCAGGCCGCCCCGGAGCCGCGCACCATGACCCCGGAGAAGCCCCAGCCCCAGGCGTCGTCGAGCCTTACCACCCCAATGCCGACATTGCGCTGCTTGAAGATGCGGCTATCCGTGAGCAGACCTTCCAGGTCATCGCAGACTTTGAGGAACGGGTCGCAGAAGTCCCAAATGTCGTCGAGCAGCTTCGGCGGGAGATCTTGATGTACGCCTCCGACGCGGAAATAGTTGGCGTGCATGCGTGCGCCCGAGGCGCGCTCGTAGAAGACCATCAATTTCTCCCGCTCCTCGAATCCCCAAAGAGGTGGCGTCAGCGCGCCGACGTCGAGCGCCTGTGTGGTGATGTTCAACAGATGCGAAAGCAGACGGCCGATTTCGCAATAAAGCACGCGAATGAGTTGTGCGCGCTTGGGGATTTCGAGATCGAGCAATTTTTCCGCAGCCAGGCAGAAGGCATGCTCTTGATTCATCGGCGCGACGTAGTCGAGCCGATCAAAATAAGGCAATGCCTGCAAATAGGTTTTGTGCTCGATCAGCTTTTCGGTGCCGCGATGCAGGAGACCGATATGCGGATCCGCGCGCTCGACGACCTCGCCGTCAAGCTCGAGAATAAGGCGCAATACGCCGTGAGCGGAGGGATGCTGCGGCCCAAAATTGACGGTGAAGGAGCGTGACGCCTGCGCATCCATGGGGATTCCGAAGGACAGATGTACTTCCCGGCGCTGTTACGACAACGGATCGTCAAGCGGGATGTTCCGCGCAATCCGGGGTTCTAGCCATGGGCTGCATATCGGCCCGGCATTGCGACCGGCCGGCTCCCGCTCCGTGCCAGCTCGGCACGGCGTCACGTCGTCGGTTGCGACTGGCGGCTCGCCAAGTATTTTGGATCGATCGACAGCGACAGCGGAGTGTGCGGGCCGACAAATATCGGATCGACCACGCGCGACGCATAACGCCACACCGCGTCATCCCCCCGCACGCATTCGGCTCTCACGTCGGCGACCAGTGCCGGGAGCTCGACGGTGGCGGCTCGGCGCGGCCCTTGGTAGACCAAGATCGAGCAAAACCATTGCGCGCGCTCGCCCTCCTTTGCCAACACGATCGAATTGCTGATGAGGTGACGGGTGGTGGTCAGGCTGCGTCGACAGCGCCACTCATAAAACGACCTTATGCCCTGCTCGCCTTCGAAGCGATTGCCCCCGACCACGAAGATGCCCTCCTTCACGTACAGTTCGTGCACTGATTTTCCGCCGTTGAAGTCGACATCGTACCAATAAGCGGACTCAAGCTGATGAAGCGCAAACCAGGTCTCGATGTCGTCGACATGGCGAAGAGCATTCATTGCCGCCTCCCATACGTGGTCGCAAGCGTCACCTGGGTGACCGCCGATCGCCCGATACGATGGATCAACGTCGCGTCGTCGGCAATGCGCTTGTGACGCATATTGGTGCGGTGCAGCGTGCCGGCCATTGGGCAGGTATTTGCTGATCCGGATAGAATCAGTCCTACCGGTTCGGATGCCGATCTCGAAGCCCCGGCAGTAACGCCGCAAGCTGCAATTTGTTTCCTTTAAGTCTATCAAACAGCTTCTTGTCTGCGAGCGATGCTCGTTGATGTCCTTAGGCAGAATCGCGGCCTAATGCCCTTGCGACAGAAACTTTGACGACACGTTAGTGTTGTAGAATGCCGCTCCCGAAAGGCTCTTGTTTCGAGTGGACAGAATTGGCAGCGGCTGATGGGGCGTACGCTGGCGCCAGGAAGCGGCCTGTGACTGGGCATGCGCTGATGATGAGGCATTCACACGACCGCGCGGTGGCGATGCGGCCGCGCAGCGCTGTTCAAGCGTTGTGCCAGGGCGCCGCTCTGGCCCGTGAATCGGCGAGCCGATGATGCACTTCGACGCGACCATGAAGCGCAGCCCGGCCATCAGCCCGAGCAAGCCGCGCTTGCTCGGGCTGCTGGGGCCTGGGCTCATCACCGGAGCGTCGGATGATGATCCAAGTGGCATCGGCACCTATTCCCAGGCCGGCGCGCAATTCGGGTTTGCCCTAAGTTGGACATTGCTGTTCAGCTATCCATTGATGGTCGTTATCCAGGAGATCAGCGGTCGCATTGGACGGACCACCGGACGAGGTATCGCCGGAAATTTGCGCAAGCATTATCCTGGCTGGCTGTCGCTGCCGATCGTGCTGGTTCTGTTCGTGGCAAATTCAATCAACATCGGCGCCGATCTTGGCGCCATGGGAGATGCGACCGGGCTTCTTCTCGGAGGGCCGCGTCTGCTTTACATCGTTCTTTTTGGCCTCCTCTGTGCCGGACTGCAGATCGTCATGCAGTACTCCCGCTATATTTCCGTTCTTAAGTGGTTGACGATCTCGTTGTTTGCCTATTTCGGGACCGTAATCGTCGTTCATGTGCCGTGGGCCGATGTGGCGCACGGCTTGTTTGTTCCGTCGCCATCGTCTGATGTCAACTTCTGGACCACGGTCGTTGCTATCCTGGGGACGACGATCAGTCCGTACCTGTTCTTTTGGCAGGCGTCGCAGGAAGTCGAGGATATCAAGGCCGTCCCGGAACGTGAGCCGCTGGTACGGGAGCCTCGGCAAGGCCCATCGGCACTACAGCGAATTCGGGTGGACACATCCATCGGGATGGCGTTTTCCAATCTCGTCGCATTGGCTATCATGACGACGACGGGGGCCACGCTGCATACGGCCGGCATCACCAGTATTGAAACGTCGGGTCAGGCGGCCGAGGCTTTGCGGCCCCTCGCGGGAGACTTCGCCATTGCGGTGTTCACGCTCGGCATCGTCGGAACCGGGCTCCTGTCTGTACCGGTTCTTGCCGGATCCGCCGCCTACGCACTGGGCGAAGCGCGAGGTTGGACCACGGGCCTCGCCCGGCGCCCCAAAGAAGCGGTCGCGTTCTATACGACCATAGCCATCGCGACCGTCATCGGATTGTCGCTCAATTTCTTGCCCATCAATCCGATTCAAGCCCTGTTTTGGAGCGCCGTCGTCAACGGTGTGGTAGCGGTTCCGATCATGGGCACGATGATGGTCATTACGACGAGCAGAGCGATCATGGGGGAATTCCGCCTTTCGAAGCCGCTGCAGATCGGCGGATGGCTCGCGACGGCGGTCATGGCGATTGCAACCGCAGGAATGCTGGCCGCGCAGTTCTATTAGAGCGGCCTTCGAGCCCCATGCGGTTCGCCAGTGCCGGAGCACGTGGGCGGCCAATCTGAACAGAATTCATGTTGCTTGCGCGCTCCACCGGGCCTCGTAATGCTTTCGTGGCAGGATTCGACATGGCATAACCGTGCGATCGTCGATCCGTGCACGCCATGGTTTACATGCCCACGCCCACTGTCGAAACCCACCTCTGTGGCCTCCTTGAAGCCAGGCCGAATTTGCCGGCATCGATAAGCTTGGTCGCCAGCTCGACGCGCGCCTTATCCGCGGCGGCCGCGAAAGCGTGATCAACCTCCTGTGAGAGCTGAGCGAAATATCCCATGCAACATACCGGCAGCGGCAACCCGCAAACGGCGGCGATCGCAAGCTTCGTTTCGGGTTTGCGCTACGAGAGGATTCCGGCCGAGGCCATAGCTCGCATCAAGCTTCTCGTGCTCGATTCGCTCGGCTGCGCGATTTACGGGGCTGAGCTGCCCTGGAGCCGCATTCTGCGCGAGACGCTTGCGGAGGTCGACCAGGCGCGTTCCGCGGCGGTCTGGGGAACAGGCGACAGGCTCTCTTCGCCGCACGCCGTCCTGGCGAACGGCGCTCTTGTGCAGAGCTTCGAGCTCGATGACGTGCACCGGGTGGGTGTTCTGCATGTGGGGGCGGTCACGCTGCCGCCGATCTTCGCAGTCCTCGAGCGCGAGCCATCGATCAATGGTCGTGATTTTCTCAGCGCCTGCGTTGCCGGCTACGAAATCGGACCGCGGGTCGGGCTGTGCATGGGACAGGAGCATATCGGGCAAGGCTGGCACTCGGGCGCCACGCTCGGCGTGTTCTCGGCCGCGTCCGGCGCTGCCGCCGCGCTGCGGCTCGATGCCGCACAAAGTGTCAACGCCATCGGCATCGCCGGCACCCAGGCCGCGGGCCTCATGGCCGCGCAATACGGCGCGATGGTCAAGCGCATGCATGCCGGGCGCTCGGCGCAGAGCGGTTACTACGGCGCGATCCTGGCCCGGCGCGGATATACGGGCATCCAGAACGTATTCGAGAGCGAATATGGTGGGTTCTGCTCCACTTTCTCGCGGTCGCATGACCGCTACAATCTGGCGGCGCTGTCCGACGGCTTGGGCGAGCGCTTCGAAACCCTGCAGATAGCGCTCAAGTTCTATTCCTGCGTGGGCAGCAATCATACGACGCTGGATGGGCTTCTGGATATTAAGGCGCGGCGGCCGTTCACGCCCGACGAGCTTGAAAAGATCGTGGTCCATGGATCGAAGGTCACGGTCGATCATGTCGGTTGGCCCTACAAGCCGGAGGGGCTGACTTCGGCGCAACTCAACCTTCCTTACTGTGTCGCGACATTCCTGCTGGAAGGCGACGCCTTCGTGGCGCAGTTCACCGAAGACAAGCTGGCGGATCCTGCCCGTATCGCTCTCTCGCGGCGGGTCGAGGTGGTGGAGGACCCGCAGATCACGGCGCTTGGATCGAAGTATCGGCACAAGGTGCGCGTCGAGGTCCATCTGAAAAGCGGTGAGGTCCTTGCCGAGATCGTGGAGGCGCCGCGCGGAAGCGAGAAGCGGTTTGCACGCGATCAGGATGTCATCAACAAATTCCGCAAGCTCGCCGGCACCCGCATGGCCGAGCCACGGGTCGACCGCGTCATTGATCTGGTCACCAATGCGGAGCGAATGGCATCGGCACGTGATCTGGCGACGGCGCTGGGTGCATGACGCAGAGCGCCGGCGATGCGTGCTGTCTCAAACGCCCGATCGCGCCTTCAAGGCGAGGATTTGCCTTGCCTCCGCGGAAGAGGCCACACTCGCACCGAGGAGCTCGACAATCCGCCGCGCCTTCTCGACCAGTGCGGCGTTGCTCGGTGCCAGAACGCCCTTCTCCAGATAGAGGTTGTCCTCGATGCCGACCCGCACATGCCCGCCGAGCAGCACTGCCTGCGCCACCATGGGGAATTCCCATCGGGAGATGCCGAAGGCGGCCCACTGCGCGCCATGCGGCAGCAGGCTTTTCATCGCCGCAAGCGTCTCAGTGGTGGCGGGTGCACCCCAGGGGACGCCGAGCACGATTTGAAACAGCGGATCGGCTGCGATCAGTCCGCGCTCGATCATGTTGAGCGCAAGTGCCAAGTGGCCAGTATCGAAAATTTCGAGCTCAGGCTTGACGCCGGCGCCGCGGATTGCTGCGGCGATGACCTCGATATGGCTCGGCACGTTGATGAGAGCGCCCTTGCCAAAGTTCAGGCTTCCCATGTCGAGGCTGCAGATGTCGGGCCGCAGCTCGACGATGTGGCGCACGCGCTCCGAAGGCGGCCGCAAATTCGATCCCTCCTTGGCGGCATTGGGCGTGTCATCGCTCGGCACGAAGCGGGCCCCCGGGCCGGTGGTCAGATTGATGATCACGTCGCTGCCGGAGTCGCGAATACGCTCGACCACCTCACGATAGAGCGCCAGCTCCATGCTCGGCTTCCCGGTTTCCGGATTGCGCACATGGATGTGGGCGATCGCGGCGCCCGCCTTCGCGGCGTCGATCGCGGCGCTCGCGATTTGCGCCGGCGTCACCGGCACGTTGGCGAATCGACCGGCGGTGTCGTCGCCGCCTGTGACCGCACAGGTGACGATCACGTGATTGTTCACTGCTCCTCCAGTTCCTGCCGCAGAAGCCAGGACCGGTGCGGCTCATGCCAGCCGGTCGGGCGTGCCCGACAGATCTCCGCAAGGTATAGCGTGGATTGCCTGCAGTTGCTCCGGGCGCTATTCCACTGTCGACATTTACGAGCCGGAAGGCATAGAGCTGCCAACCATGCGGTCACCCAGGTTGTCGATAAAGCCAACGTTTCGCCGTCGGATCAGCCCGGCGGCGCGGCATGACATGCCTGCAGATTTTGCGGCGGCGAGCGCCTGCCCATGAGCGGCTCGTCTGCCACCGGCCTCGCGTGTGCTGGCGCCGCGCCGACCTTGCGACTGGCGGAATTCGCCGCCGGCCTCACTGGCGCAGCGCTGCCAAACGACATCAAACAGAGACTGGGAGAGCTGTTCCTCGACTATCTGCGCGTCGCCTCGATCGGGGCAGAAATGCCGTGGAGCGAATGGGCCCGTGCCTATGTGGAGCATCTGGGCGGGCAGGGGCGCTCCGTGGTCCTGTTCCGCCCGGAGCGGTGCGATGCGGTGCGGGCCGCGTTTCTCAACGCGACCTACGCGGGCAGTATCGATGCCGACGATACGCATGTGGGCTCGATGTTGCATCCGGGCGCGATCGTGTTCTCGGCTGCGTTGGCGATTGCCGATGAAACAGGCGCTTCCGGTAAGGACTTCGTCGCCGCGGTTGCGGCCGGTTACGAGGCGATGATCCGGATCGGGCTGTCACTGCAGCCGACCCATTTCCAGCGCGGCTTCCAGAGCACGGCGACCTGCGGCGGCTTCGGGGCTGCGGTTGCGGCTGCGCGCCTGCAATTTGCCGGCGAGGAGGCCGCTCACCGCATCGCGGCGAGTATCGGGCTGGTTGCTTCGTTCGCCGGCGGGCTCACCCAGTTCTACCGATCCGGCTCGACCGTGAAGCGTATCCATGCGGCGCGCGCCGCCGAGAACGGGGTTGCGGCGGCGCTGCTCGCCCGTCACGGATTTACCGGCCCGCAGGACATCCTTGAAGGCGCGAACGGATTCGCCCGCGCCTATGCGGATGCCGCCGATCTCGACATCATCACCCATGGCCTCGGTCGCGAGTTTTTGCTGCGTGAGGTCACCGTGAAGGGGCATGCCTGCAGCGCGCGGGTGCAGGCCGCGGTGGAGGGCCTCATCGATTTGTGCCGGCAGTATCGCATCGATCCCGATGCGATCACCGACATTTTCATCGGCATTCCGGCCGTTATCCTCGGTCGCCTCACGATTCCACGTCCGATCGACGTGCAGGCCGCGCAAATGAGCCTGCCGCACAGCGCCGCGCTCGCCGTCGCGCTCGCCGCCAAAGCGGATGATGGTTTTGCGTTGAGCGTTGCGGACTATGCGGCGAGCCTTGCTGATCCGCGTGTAAAGAAGATTGAAGCGCGCGTGCGCTGCGCCGTCGATCCCCAAGTCGAGGCGGCGACGACCGCAGAATCGGTGCCGGCGCGTATCGTCATCAAGCTGCGGAACGGCGTCGTGCATGACGCTTTCGTCCCCGCACCCAGGGGAAGCCCCTCGCGGCCGTTCACGCGTGCGGACCATGTGGCGCGCTTTCGCCGCGAGCTCGGCAAGCGGCTCGATCACAAGGCCTGCGACGAGCTGGTGGCGATCGCTGAGAACCTTGCCGACCTCGATCAGGTCGCGCGCATCAGCGACATCGTCGGCGGAGCGGCCCGACCGAAGCTGCCCGGATAGACGACTCGCGGGTCGCAGCTGCAACGGGAGACGGAGATGCGAGCCTTGTCAGGCGATCTATCCAGCGCCGTACCAAGCGCGATGCGGGCGGCCCAACCGGCAACGCCGGTGAATTTCACGGTGCCCGAGGGCGCGTGCGATTGCCACACGCACATCTTCGGTGACCCGCGTCAGTTCCCTTTTTCCTCCGAGCGCGTCTATACGCCGCCGACCGTGCTGCCGGAAGAGATGGCGGCATTTCATCGCTCGCTCGGCATTCAGCGTGTCGTGATCGTGACCCCGAGCAACTACGGCAGCGACAATGCAGCGACGCTTTACGGCATGAGAGCGCGCGGCAGCGATGCGCGGGGGGTCGCGGTGATCGACGATAGAACGCCCGACGCTGAGCTCGATGCGATGAACGCTGCCGGCATCCGCGGCATCCGCCTCAATCTGGCGACCGGAGGCAGCAATGATCCTGCGCTTGCGCGCAGTCGCTTGCAGGCGGCGTTTCCGCGTGCTGCCGCACGCAGCTGGCATATTCAGGTCTTCACCAACCTCGCGGTGATCGCCGGCATCCGAGAGCTCGTGCTAGCCGCGCCGGTGCCGGTGGTGCTGGATCATTTCGGCGGCGCCGATGCCGCGCTCGGCCCCACCCAGGCCGGCTTCGCCGATCTGGTTGCGCTCGTGGCTTCCGGCAAGGCCTATGTGAAAATTTCCGGCGCCTACCGAGCATCGATCCGTGCGCCCGACTATCCGGACGCTGTGCCGCTTGCGCGCGCGCTGATCGCCGCCAATCCGGAGAGGATATTGTGGGGCACTGATTGGCCGCACACCAATTCCACTACGCCGCCGGGTCGCAAGGCCACGGACGTGACGCCGCTGTTTCAGATCGACGACGGATGCTTGCTGAATCAACTGCCGGTCTGGGCGCCCGATGCGGCAACCCGGAAAGCCATCCTGGTCGACAATCCGGCACGGCTCTACGGATTTTGAAGGACCTGGTCGGCGCGCCGCGCCACGATCATCCGCAGCACGATGATTATGGCCGCGCGGGATGAAAGCCTCGAATGCGATCCCGTACGCAGTGCTGATTGCCGCCGACGCGACATCAAGGGCGAGCGCCCCGACTTCCACGTGGAGCGGTGCTGGGCCATCAATGCAGCACAGCCAACAGCTTAATGATCACCGGCAGCATGATTACCAGCAACACGACCGGAAATATGAATAGGCCGAGCGGGATGACCATCTTGACCGAGAGCTTGTTGGCGGTCTCCTCGGCGCGTAGCAGCCACTTTTCCCGCATTTCCTCGCTGAATACGCGCAGCGCCCCCGCCATGTCGCTGCCCAGCTCGATCGATTGACGCAGCATGGTGACGAAGGAGCCGACCTCATCCAAGGCGAGGCGGCCGGACAGCAGGTCGAGAGCCTCGATCATGCTGCGCCCTGCGCGCATTTCCGCGCCCATCAGCTCGATATTCTTGCCGAGCTCCCAGCAGCGCTTCATGATCTCGTTTTGCACGCGATGCAGCGCACCTTCGATCGTCATGCCGGCGTCGATGCAGACGACCAGGAGGTCAAGCAAATCCGGAAACGCCTGTCGGTAGCGGGTGGCCAGGGACCGCTGTCGTCGGCTCAGATAGGCATCTGGTGCGGCGTAGCCGATCAGCAGCGCGACGGTTATGGTCGCGATCTTCGCCAGCGGTGAGATTCCGGAGGAGAAGAACTGCGCGAGGATGTAGACGGCGAGCGGCAGGCTGATCGCGGCGGCCGCCTTTGCGAACAGGTAGTAGCTGACGCATTGGCCGCCGAAGTAGCCCGCCCGAACGAGCTCCATTCGCAATTTGTCGCGTCGCGTCGCATCAATACCAAAGCGCTTCTCATCGAAATTGCGTGCAACGAACGCCCGCAGCCCCCGCGACGGCGTCGCCGCGATATCGAAGCTTGCCGGTGCTGGCAGACGCTGTTGCATGCGCGCTTGCAGCGCATAAGCGTGCCCGGCGAACAGCACGAGCAGAGCGACCGCCGCGAAGGACAAGAGCGGGACGATCAGCGGGGCGAGATCTGTCATCGCGGTGTCAGAACTTGAAGTTGACCATGCGGTACATGACGATGTTCCCGACGAGCAGCGATATCGCCGCATAGACAAGCGCTGGGGCGACCAGCGGATGATGGCGCACTTCGCCGAAATAACCCGGCGATATCAGCGAGATGCCGATGAATAGAATGAACGGCATGACCGATAACACCAGGGCGGATACGCGTCCCTCGGCGCTCAGGGCGCTGATCTTCAGGCGCAAGCGCGCCCTTTGCCGGATGAGCCGCGCCAGGCCGGAAAGGATCTCCGCAAGATTGCCGCCGGTCTGATACTGCACGTTGACGGCGACGATGAAGAACAGCAGGTCGTCCTGGCCGACGCGGCGATAGAGGTTCTCGATCGCGGAGCGGACATCCTGACCAAAGGCGATCTCTTCGGCCACGGCGCGGAACTCCGATCCGACCGGATCCGGCATCTCGCGTGCGACAAGATCGATCGCAGTCGGCAAGGGGTATCCCACACGCACCGCCCGCACGATCACATCGAGGGTGTCGGGCAACAGCTCCGCGAACCGCGCGATCCGCCGGCGCCGCGCGTTACGGAAGAACAGAAACACAAGCAGCAGCGCAGAGGCGAAGGCGGCTGCGGCCGCACCAGCCCCGCGGCCGAGAAGGAGCCCCCAGACGAAGAACAGAGAGAGGCTGAGCCCCCCGACTGCAAGCAGGAGCCGGTTGCTTCCCGGCCGCAGGCCGGACTGGGCGATGAAATCGTTCAAGCCGCGGAAGACAGGGGCGGACTCCAAAAGGCCGGCCGCATCGCGTAGCGCGGTGGACGCCTCGGCTTCATCGCAGCCCTGACGGCTCGCCTGCAAACGTCGCTCGACGGCCCGGTTGATGTGGCGCGGCTGAAAGACAAGCCAATAGATCGCCTCCACGCCGAGCAGCACGGCGCCAAACACCAGGCCGGGGACGAGCCAGAGTTCAGGCATGGCATCCCGTCATAGTGCACGCGACGGATCGAAATGGCTGTCCGGAACCTGGATGCCGTAAGGCAGCAGGTCGGCCAAGAAGCCGGGTCGCGCACCGGTCGCCCGAAAGCTTCCGTGGATGTTACCGTCCGTGTCGGTGTGTTCCTTCACGAATCGAAAAATTTCCTGCACCCGGATGCTCTCGCCTTCCATGCCGCCGATCTCGACCACGCTTACGAGCTTGCGCTTGCCGTCGGGCAGCCGCTGCAGCTGAACCACGAGGGTGATGGCGGACGCGATCTGACCGCGGATGCTGGCGATTGAAGGCGTGATGCCAGCCATGGCCACCATCTGCTCGAGCCTCTTGAGAGCGTCGCGAGGCGAGTTGGCATGAATGGTGGTCATCGAGCCTTCGTGCCCGGTGTTCATGGCCTGCAGCATGTCGAATGCCTCTTCCCCTCTGCACTCGCCGAGGATGATCCGATCCGGGCGCATGCGCAGCGCGTTCTTCACCAGCTCGCGCTGCCGGATCTCACCCTTGCCTTCCGCATTGGGCGGCCGGGTCTCCAGGCGGCCGACATGCGGCTGTTGCAGCTGCAGCTCGGCGGCGTCTTCGATGGTGATCAAGCGTTCTTGGTGCGGAATATAGCCCGATAGCGCATTGAGCAGCGTGGTCTTGCCGCTGCCGGTCCCGCCGCTGATGATGAGCGAGACACGGCCGACGACGGCGGCATGAAGCAGGTCGAGAATCTGCTGCGGCAGGGTGCCGATCTCCATCAGCCGCTCCATGTCGAACGGCCGCTCGGAAAACTTACGGATCGACAGCAGCGGCCCATCGATGGCGATCGGCCTGATCGCAATGTTCACGCGCGAGCCGTCGGGTAGGCGCGCGTCGACCATGGGCGAGGATTCATCGATGCGGCGTCCGACGCCGGCCACGATCTTGCCGATGATGCGCAAGAGGTGGGCCTCATCCTTGAAGCGCACCTTGGTTTCGTAAAGCCGGCCGAAACGCTCGACAAAGCACGAACGATGGGTGTTGATCAGGATGTCCTGGATGGTTGGATCCTTGAGCAGCGGCTCGATCGGGCCATAGCCAATCATCTCGTCGATGATTTCCCCCGCGAACGCCTCGAGCTCCCTCCGGTTGAGCGAGATCTTCTCGGTCCGCACGTATTCCGCCACATAGGCATTCACCTGCTTGACGAGCTCCGTGCGCGGCAGCTTCTCCAGGAGGGTCAAATTGAATTCATCGATGATGCGAGCATGCAGCTTGAGCTTCTCGGCAAGCAATGCCGGCTGCTTTGCCATCAAATCGTCGGCGGAGCGTTGGCTGTCGACCCCCAACGGTCGACCGCTCTCGACCCGGGAAGGGGTGTCGACCGGGCGACCGCGGGGATTGACATCAAACAGAAAGCTCATCGCGTGCTCCGCCTTGAAATAACTTTGCGGATAGACCGAATTCGCTGGCGCAGCGGGGCCGGAAGCTGCAAGGATGATGCGCGAGCGTAGCGCGGGCCGGCCTTTGGCCGACCCGCAAGAATTGATCTGCAAAGCTGACGCGCTAGCGGTCGGTGGCGTTATCCGTGCGCTCGGCGCGCAGGTCCTGACTGCACTGTGTGCGCATATACACCGGATCATCGCCATCGTCGTGATCCAGGACCGGGAAGCCCGCAGCCAGGCAATGATCGTCGTGAGTGGAGTGATACACGGCGATGCAGCCTTTGCTATCGCTGCCGCCATTGTTGCCGCAGATATGGCTGGCGCCGCCCTCGGCCGGGACGTTGTTGACCGGAATATAGATCTGGTTCTTCAGCATGTCGGCGGCTACAGAATGCGAGCCGGTTGCCGTGACCGTAGTCACATCCTCCGCGCCGGTCGCCGCGTCCACCGAGCCAAGCTTGAGATCATCGGCGAGGAAGTAGGTGTTGTCGCCCGGATTGTACCAGGCTTCGTCGGAGGTTTCGCCACCCAGGAAGGTGAGGATACTGCCATCGCGATCATCGATGATCAGCGAATTGGTGCCGCTGCAGCCGAGAAGCATTTGATGCCCCGGACCAATCGCCAGTCCGGTGGGGCCGCAGCCGAGCGAGGTCTCGAACGTGAAGACTTTCTCGACCCTGAACGGCGCGCGCGCCGAGATCTGCAAGGTGACACCCGGAAGCGGGTTGCCCTTGCTGTCCATCGTGGCCGGCAGATTGAGGAAGAACGCTCCGATGCGCGGATTATATTTGCATTGCTCAATACCGTTGGCGATGATGTTCTTGGCGGCGGGATCTTTGCCCTTGAAGGTGATCTTGCCGAGCATCTGGTATGTCTCGCTCGACCAGAAGGTGACAAAGCTGTCCTCAACCTCGTCGTTGGCGATCATCACGATCTCATCGGCGACATCCTCGCAAAGCTCGTCAGATCGCAATTGTCCGCCGGTATTCATCACCGCAATGGTATTGCCGGTGGCGAGATCGATGGCCTTGAGCAGGCCGAAGGCGTCGCCCGCCCAGACTTCCTTCTGGTCGACAATGATCACGCCGTTGGGGCCGCCGGTTGCGCCGTGGCCGCCCGCAAAGGGAGGCGTGGCGTGCAGCTGCTTCGTCACCGTGTTGGTATTTGTGTCGATGATGTCGACGGATTTGTTGGTACGGTCGGCCAGGGCATAAGTGTGGATGTTCGCGTCATCAAAGCCGATGTCGAACGATCCCAAAGACTGCCCATCCGGAAGATTGATGATCTGCTTGAGCGTGTAGGTTTCGTCGCCGGCGGAAGCAGGACTGGACGCAATCATAAGCCACGGGGCGAGCCCGCCCGCGAGGCAAGCCAATAGCTTGACCTTTGTGCGCATTGACGCCTCCCTATTGGACGAATTGTCATGATTAGCGGCAGAGCAACAAACCACGTACGGAACAGTTCCTCGCTCGGTAAAAAGAAAATAAAATTACGGCACTCGGACCTAACTAACAGTCACCTTGCCATGTAACCGAAATGATGCACAGGCGGATGGATTTGCGTCTGCTCAAAACAAGCCTCGTGGCGACGTGATGCCGAATAAGCTCAGGAGATCATAGGTAGCTCGGTAACGCACCGGGCGATGTCGCTATCAGAGCAATGTTTCGTGATATCAGCGCTGGTTATTTGGTTGAACCAATTCGTAGAAGACCCACTAATCTCTTGCCAGTGCCACTGTCTTTGCGAAGCGCGTGTTAATTTCATCACGCTAGCAGCGCCTGAGGAGTGTGGTAGCCTGTGCGGGATGCCCGCGAGCGGGGCGGCGGCAAGCGTTGGTTGGTTGGTATGAGTGAGTGCGCAGCGTTATGGCGGGCTTTTCCGGTGCTTGTCGCCGGTGCTCTGCTGACGAGCATTGCCGGTTGCGCAACCGAGGGCGTGAGTTTATGGCCGAACGCAGTGTCGGCGGCCGCACCTACGACAACTGCGACGGTTCAGGACCCGGGGGATGTTCAATACTTCCCCTCGGACGAGCCGTTGCGCTTGGGCAAGGAGCATTTCGACCGCGGCCACTATGGGCTTGCCGAGCGGTACTTCCGCGACGCTGTTGAGCAGGCGCCCAGGGATGCGACCGCCTGGGTCGGGCTTGCGGCGAGCTATGATCGGCTCGGACGCTTCGATCTCGCCGATCGAGCCTACGCGAGCGCGATCAGGCTTGTGGGCGAGACCACGGACATTCTCAATAATCTGGGCTATTCCTACATGCTGCGCGGCGACTACGTGTCGGCCCGTCGGATGTTCGTGCGGGCGCTCAAGCGCGAGCCGCAGAATCTCACGATCCGGAACAATCTCTGGCTTCTGGATTCAAGCCGCGGGGCGGTTGGGCGCAGCCCCGACGTCGACAAGAACTGAAGGCCCGATCGTGATGCCGCATATTATGATGCGGGCGGGCCCGAAATGATCGGTGAGATGCAAGAGGCCTATCTGGCGGACGCGGCATTGGCCGCGACTGCGCTGGTACTCTTATACGCGGCTTACGTCGACCTCGCACGCTATCAGATCAGCAACGAGATCATTCTTCTCCTGGGCGCCCTGTTCGTTGTGCACGTGGTACTGTCCGGCCGCTGGTCCGAGCTGCCGCGCAACACCGGGATCGCGTTACTGGTCTTCCTTGTGCTGCTCTACTTCTATGCCAGGAATTGGCTGGGTGGCGGCGACGTCAAATTGCTGACCGTCGGGTTTCTGTGGGCCGGCGTCGAGTGCGCGCTTCCTTTTGCGGTGCTGCTCTCGCTCTTTGCCTTCGTCCATGTGCTGGCCGGTAAAATCGGATGGGTGAAGCTGACGAAGTCGGAGGACGACGCGCGCTCGCGGATGGCGTTCGCGCCTGCGGTCGCGGCGTCTTTGATCAGCCTGTTCGTGCTGGGCTGCCTGGCCCCGGTGCGGTGATCCGCGTCGGCGCAAGATGTATCAGCTCGGCGCAGAAGCGCACGAGCGGCGCGATATCCCGCCTGACCGACCCGGCGCCGCTCTGCAGCACCATCGGGGTCCCGATATTGATGCTGTCGAGCGCCATCGGGGTCTCGGCGATATAGAAGATGTTTTTCCGGCCGAGCACTTTGTCGGCGTGATGGCGCCGCGCCACGCCGCCCCAGATGCGGCGCTGGCACCGATTGACCGCGACGCCGATCTGCGCGGATGGGCGCGCAGCTTCACGCACCGCCGAGAGCGTGTCGGCGATCTGCCGCAGCCCCGGAATGGTGTTGACGCCGGTAACGATCGCGGCATCGCAAACGGAAACGATCTGCGCCGTCCAGTCGAACCAGGTCGCCGGCAGATCGAGGAGGATGAGCTGGTAGCGCGCGGCGATCATGTCGAGCAGCTTGTCGAGCGCGGCGATATTGGCCGGGCAGGGGTCCGCCTTCCTGCGCGGGGCGGCAACGACCGCCAGGCCACTTGCGTGGCGGCTGATGAAGATATCGAGCAGCTGCGCGTCAAGCCGCTCCGGGTTGCTGGCGATCTCATCCATCTTCAGGCGCGGTTCGATATCCAGGTGATCGCAGACGTGGCTCGACTGGAAATCGAGATCGACGATGCACGTCTCGAGTCCCTTGGTGGGCTTCGTGGTTTTGAGCGACACGCCGACCTCAACCGCGAGCGTGGTATTGCCGACCCCGCCCGCGCTGGGCACGAAAGCGATAGCGGTCGGCCGCGAGCTGGCGAAGACGGGCGTAGCCGTCTCCACCGGGTCGTGCGGGCGGCGACTCGCCAGGAGATCCACAATCTCTTTCAGATCCGCCTCCGCGGAAATCCATTCGGCGCCAACTCGCAGGAGCGTCTTGTATTGCTCGGCCGAGGGCTCGCCGCCGATGACCAGGAATGATAGGCGTCCGCGACACCGTGAGGCCATATCGGTAAGCTTGCGGAAGCTCTCTGCATCGGTCGGCGGAGAAATTACCAGAAGCGAGCATGGATCGTCCGCTTGTTGCGATCCCTCTACGGCGTCATCGATGCTCCTGACCGTCGTGGCGTCGGGGATCGCGGCGCGCAGCTGTCGCGTGAGCGACTCCGCTCCGTCGGTCGCAGTTTCAGCCTCCAGGATATAGGTCCGCATGCCGCGTCCGCCGGGCTCAGAAGTCGGGTGCGCTGGAGGAAAGGTGCTCGGCGGTGATCGAGGTCGTCAAGGCCGGCATCGCGATGTTCTGGAAGCCGCGCAGGCCGCTCAGGAAAAAGAATTGGAACGGCAGATTCTGCAGCGAGAGGGTGATGGTCGGCACCGGCCCGCCCGGGCGTCCGGCATAGCCGAGACCCGTCTGCGTGTAGGTGATCTGAACATTCTCCGGCCGAATGCGCGAGAAGATGTCGCACATGCCGGCATCGTAATAGGACCTTGCATCGGAACAGGAAGTGCTGGCCCGCCCGAACACCAGGCGATTCATTGCCTGTGCGTCGTACCCACCCACGCCCGGGCACGCCCCAACCGTGTTGCAGGTACAGCTCTCGCTCGCGCCGTCGCAGGTGATCATGAAGTAGGGCATCGGGCTCCCGGGCGGGACCGAAGCGCTTACGACCGCGGCACTTAGGCTGTCGAGGCCGAGCGCGACCGGGTCGGAGACGGCGGCGATCCGGGCGCCGATTTGCACCGCCTTGCTGGCTGCGTTCCATTGATAGAGCGCAAACAGGAAATCGATCGAGCCGAGAATGAAGACGAGCATGATGCTCATGACGACCGTCACTTCGACCAGCACGGCACCACGGCGATCATGAATAAGAGACTTGAACAACATCGAGATACCTTAGCCGGGACCGATCGCACGCTCCGAATGCGCAACCGAGATGACGGGAGCCGGAAGGCCCACGACACCGAGCAATCCGAGTGAAGGATCGGTAAACCGGGTGGAGACGGTGATGACATAGATGGTGGCGCGGCCCCGGTACGCGGCCGGGCCGTTCGGCGCGGGCGTGTTCTCGACCGGCGTGCACTGCGGTGTCACCATGGCGGCGGTCCAGCCTTTGACACGCGCGGCGCCGCCGGTGATCCGACCGGTTGTCGCCAAGTTCCGGGCGTTCTCCTCGGCGGCAGGCCAATCGGGAGAGGCGCTGTCGCAAGGGTCGGATGTGCGCGCGAGATAGCGGGCTGCGTCGCGCAGGCCGGTTGAGATGAGGTGCTGCTGGTAGAATGCCCAAGAGAATTCATAGATCCCGAACATCAGCACGCACATGAAAGGAATAACGAGCGCCCCTTCGACCAGGGCGGAGCCCTGCCGATCATTCCAGAGCGACAGCGCGCCGGCTGAACGCAATTGCATCGCCATCGCTTCTCCGGTTGCCTCGGCGGCTCGCAGCGAGCTTACCGATAGAGTTGCACCATCTCGAAATTGGCGGGGTCGCCGGGCTTCACGAGAGAGACCAGCTCGACATAAAGATCTGTTTGCGATTGCGCCAACGGCAGCGTCAGAAACAGCTTGCCGAAGGCGGCGACCGGCACATTGGTTGGACCTTCACCGGCGAGGTTGAGGCTCTCGCAATTGATGATGGCGGCCTCGAGCACGCGCCGGTCGGGCGTGTCGGAAACGGGGCCCGCATAGCACGCAGGCGCGCCGGTCTCGCCGCCCGGCGAGCGGTCGCCGACATAACCCTGCTCGATCTCGTACCGGTACACCGCGTAGCGGCTGGGCGGTGAGGCGTTGCTCGCGAGCGAGCCGTTGATTGTCGGCCGCGGCCGCCCGTCCGCCCCGTGATTCACCTGCCAGTAGGTTTCGAAATCCCAGTCGCCCTCGCCCATGCGGCCGTCGAGGTATGGCCAGTGGCGATCGAGCGGCAGCCCGGTCGCCTGGTTCGGTGGACGGCCGATCGGCCAGTCGCTCGCGGCTTGCGCATTGCACGCGCCGCCGTTGCCGCCGCCCCCCACATAGCCTTTGCGCACATTGATCGATGGCCGGTAGCTGGCGTTGCTCTCCCTGCCGCTCATCGCGCCTTCGTAGATGTCGAAGCGGACATTGAACGCTTGGCGCGCCGAGACCAGAAAGCCCGGGCGAAGATTGACGGCATTCTGCACGAAGCATGCAGGAGGTCGCACCAGCGCCGTAGCATCGATCACCGCGTTCACGTCGCCGCCGATGGTCGGCGACAGGAGGAAACCGTAGTCGCCGGCCACATACTGCGTCTCGCCGCCCGGATATTCGCGCAACCGGATCAGTCGGCGCCGCGCGGCCGGGTCATCGGCCGCGTTGCGCAGGGCTTCCGAGGCTTGCTCGTATGTCATTCCCTCTTGCTCATAGGGATTGCAGACATAAAGCGGCGTCATCTGACAGACGACTTGGTCGAAGCCCGCAACCGCAGAAGCGCCGGTGGTCACTGCGCCCGCTCCGCCGAACACCGCCGCCGGAAAGATGGTGCGCAACGTCACCGGTTCGACCGCGACCGAGACGAAACGGGCGTCGGTCGGAGAGGTCGCCGGTTGGGCGCCCGTAATCGGGTTCGTGTCGCCGGGCGGAAGCCGGGAATAGAAAGCAATGCCGGCAAGGCGTACGTCGCGCTCTGCGCCCGCACCGAACAGGGTGGAATTGCGCAACAAGCCATTGATGGCATTGAGGGCGCGCGTTTCCGAATCCGGCAGGCGGTCGAGCTCGGCTGCGCCCGCAAGTGCCAGAGCGTCGGCACCGTTCTGCAGCTGCGTCTGCAGGCTCATCAAGCGCGCGCCGTCAAGGGCGAGCACGGCGACGCCGACCACGACGACCAGCATGATGGTCACGTAAGGCAGGATCACGCCGCTCGTGTCGTTCCAGAACAATCGCGTGCGCGCCGCGAGCGAGCTGCCGGTCGACGGTCGCCTGATCCTGCCTTCGCGGCTGCCCATGGCGTGCCTGCTCATTGGCCGGGCGTGCCGCCCGTGTATTGCGATGGCGTCGCTGAGCCGGTCGGAGTGCCGCCGGATATGCCGCCAGATGCGCCGGGCTGGTTTGCGGTGGCGCCCGCCCCGGACTTGTAGTGTTCCATGGTATGCGCCATTCGCTCGCCATTGGCGGGAATTCGGCGATTGGTCACGTGGCGCGGCCAAGGATCGATGATGTGGACCACCGCGTTCGCGTTCTTGGCATTTCCGGCGCTCAGCGTGATGGTGTCGGTGCGCTGCAGATACTCGGTTGCGGGGTTCTCAAAGGGGGGGCCGGCCCAGCAGGCGCCGGATGCTGCCGCGAGCAGCGCCGTCGCGAGGCCGCATGCGATGACCGATCGTCCGATGACCGATCGTCGAAGTACGCTCATCAGAGGGACTTTCATCGGTTCGCCTCCGGCTCGATCCGGATGATGTGACCGTACGGGCCGACCACGTCTCCGGCATTGTTGACGTAGTTGGTGGCCGCCTTGGGCACCTCCATCTGGCCCATGGCGAAGAAATCGACGTCGTTGCTCGGCAGCCGCTGGTCGAATGGCGTCGCCAACCGCTGGCCCGGCGCGGCGGGCTGGACCAGGTGCGGGGTGACGATGATCACGAGATCCGTCTCGTGCTTCTGATAGCTGTTGCTGCTGAACAGCGCGCCGAGAACCGGCACCGAGCCGATCCATGGAAGTTGGGCGCGGGCGCGGAGGTCGTCGGCCTGCAATAGCCCGGCGATCGCAAAGCTTTGGCCGTCGCGCAGCTCAACCGTGGTGATTGCGTTGCGCGTCACCAGCGACGGAATCGTGGTGCCGGAAATCGTCACCGCATTGGAGAAATCAAGCTCGCTGACTTCGGGCGCGATGCGCAGATTGATGACCCCTTTCGCCAGCACCACGGGGGTGAAGGACAGTTGAACCCCGAACGGCTTGAACTCGATGGTCGGCGTCACGATGCCATTGGCAGATGTCGCCGCGATCGGGACCGGGAACTCGCCGCCGGCGAGGAACTTTGCCGTGTCGCCCGACAGGGCCATCAAGTTCGGCTCCGCCAGGCGGCGCACCAGTCCCTTCGTCTCCAGCGCCGATACCAGCGTATCGATGCTGGCGCCGTTCTGGTTGATGATGTTGGCGAGCACGACGCCAAACGGAGCCGTCGCGGTCCCGGTCAGCGTGCCCGCCGTCTGTATCAAGGTGAGCCCGCCCGGCGTGGTGTTGTTCGGCGTGCCGTTGATGAGGCCGCCCTGTCCAGTGTTGAAGCCGCGCGTGCCGGCGGCGTTGCCGCCGTACCAGTTGATGCCGAGCTGTCGTCCGGCATCGCGCGAAGCTTCGAGAAAGCGCACCTCGAGCAGCACCTGCTGGGAGGGCGCGATGTTCATCGCGTTGATCACCCCGTTCGGCGACAGCGCTTTGGCGACCGCCAAGGCGCGGTCCGCGGCCACCGCGTCGGTCGCCTGACCACTCAGCACGATCTGGCCGTTGGTCGAGGAGACGCGGATGCCGCGCGTGCCGGTCGTCAATGCGATCTTCTCCTGCAGGCTGCGTTCATCGAGCGCGACCTCGATGTCGAGCACGCCGACCAGCATCATCGCCTGGTCGTAGACCGACACATTCGTGGTGCCGACCTTCTTGCCTTGCACATAGAGGGAGCGGTCGGTCATCGGCAGCACGTCGGCAATATCCGGCGATCCGACCACGGCCGTCGCGAACGACTTATCGAGACGGAAGGTCCGCGATTTGTTGATCGTCACCACGAAACGCCGCACCGGCTCGCCCTCGCTCTGCCAATTCGCCCGCGCCGATTGCGCCAGCGCCGTCATATGCGGCAGCGCTGCCGCGCCCAACATGGCGAGCAGCAGCGCAGCGATGCTGTATGCAGCGTTGATCCCGCTCCGCGTCATTGCCGGGCATAGGCCGTTGCAGACGGCCGTAAACCGCCTAATGACCCGGCAATCCATCTTCTTGAGAAAATAGATGGACCCGCGGGTCGAGCCCGTGGGTGACAACCGAGGTGACTCTCTCCGGCCGGAACATGCTCTGGTCGCCTGTCCGCTCACCATGACTTACTCCCCCCATTGTTTGACGCCCTACTTCTCGATTCGTCTGACCGTATATTCCTCGCGTTTGTTGTTGCGCACGACCGCGACTTGCACGGTGTTGGTCGGTGGCGGCGGCACGATGACGGGTGGTGGCGCTGCCGGCTGGACCGGTGGCCTCACCGCTTCGCGCGCGCGCGCGTCGCTGCGGCCGAGATCATGCTCGGTGACGCGGCGGCCGAAATCCGCGAGAGCTTCTTCGGGCCGGCGCAGGATCAGTGACAGCTTGCCGATGTTGGTCGCCAGCAAAAGCCTTTGTGCCTGCTCGGGCGTCGCTTCGACCGTCACGGCCTTGGCGACCGTTGGCTGCTCCTGCCGCTCACTCGCCAGCTGATCGACCGCCAGGACCTTGAGATGTTGCAGCAGGATTTCCGAATAGCTCTCGCGGCGCGGCGGGGCATCCTCGGCGATCAGCACCACATCGACGAAATCGCCCGGAAGAACGAAGCCGGCGACGCCGCGAACGTCGTCAACCCGGATGGTGACGGCGCGCTTGCCCTCGTCCAAGAGCGAGCTCAGCAATGCCCGTTGGCCCGGTCCGGTGATTTTCGAACGCAGGATCGGCTCGCCGCGCTCGAGCGGCGACAGGATCACGCGGCGGCCATCCTTGAGCACATCCGCCTTGGTGGCGAAGGCCCCATCGGGCAGCGACTTGGCGATCCAAGGAATCTCGGTGACGCTGCCCTCCGTCACCTCGGCCCCGAATTTGAGCGGCGTGGCTGCCACCACGATGGACTTGGCGGAATCGCCCGCTGCGAGCGCGCGTGAATGAGTCTCGATGAAGTTGCGTGCCAGGAACGCAGCTGCGCCGCCCATCAGGATGGCGAGAAGCAGAATCGCGAAACTGTTGAGACGCACCGCCTTACCCCTTCGCCTATTCGACAGTGACCACGGCTGCCAGATACTGAGTGCTTGGGCCTCCTTGTGCAGGCGACGGCTTTTCCTGCTGCCGTCGGGCCGTCTTCTCGGAATGCGTGAGCAATTGGACGTCAGCTTTGCTCGATCGTTGTCCGCGCCGCCGCTATGCGGTGGACTTCACTCTCCGGCTCGTACCGGCATGCGTGTGCCCACGTTCGGTCATCTTATTTGGTCGGCCCCCGTCCATGGGTGCCGATACGCGCGATTGAGAAGGAAAGACGGGTTCGGCCTGCGGTTAGCTTGCCGAGAGTGCGTTCCACAGCGCCGTCCATTTGGCGTCCACCCATCCGCCGATCAACCCGATGGTGGCGACGACCGCAACCAGCATGATGCCGAGCAGCACGGTGTACTCGACAAGCGCCGCGCCCTCATCATCGGCCGCAAGCTTGTTCAACAAACGCCGAGCTTTATCCATGTGATCCTCCCCGCACTTGTTCCGACCCGACTGTTTCTTGTTATGGCGGTGCCGACTTGGGATTCGGCCGCATCGAGACAGCGCTTGTGCCGGCACCGGTTTGGTCAGCTACGATTGCCGGCCGCCCGCTACCGTTCGGCGATCCGGCAGATAGTTAAGCGTCCGTTAATGCCGTGGATCAGTCAAGAGTTCCAACAACAAGACGACCGCCGCGCGGATCACGTTGATTGACTGTCGGATCACGCGGCGTTATGCGGCCGCCCAGCTAACCCAACTTGCGCAAACTCGGGGGGTGGGCTGAGGCGAATCAATGCTTTAGCGGAAAAGTCGCCACTACATTTTTGTTGAGGAGTTGCGGTCAGGCGCTGAGCAGGCGGGTGGGTAACTCGTGCTCGGCAAGGCGCATGCGT
>DATGLV010000039.1:0-451765 GCA_035293945.1 Xanthobacteraceae bacterium
AAGAACGACGCCAATTCGATGGCCGATCGCATCGCCTCCACGATCGCGGACATCAAGGCGGTGGGTCGTGAAGTGTCGAACGCGGCGGCCGAGATCGCGACCTCGACCACCGACCTGTCGCAGCGCACCGAGGAGCAGGCCGCGAGCCTGGAGGAGACCTCGGCTTCGATGGAGGAAATGTCGGCGACCGTGAAGAAGAACGCCGAGAACGCTCTGCAGGCCAACCAGCTGACCTCGGGCTCGCGCGAGGTGGCGGACCGCGGCGGCCAGGTGGTGGCGAAGGCGGTCAACGCCATGGCGCGGATCGAGGAATCCTCGCGCAAGATTTCCGACATCATCGGGGTGATCGACGAGATTGCCCGGCAGACCAACCTGCTCGCGCTCAATGCGGCGGTGGAGGCTGCGCGGGCCGGCGATGCCGGGCGCGGCTTTGCGGTGGTGGCCTCGGAGGTGCGCAGCTTGGCGCAGCGCTCCTCGCAGGCCGCCAAGGACATCAAGGACCTGATCACCAACTCGTCGAGCCAGGTGCAGGAGGGGGTCGGGCTGGTCAACCAGGCCGGCACCTCGCTGACCGAGATCCTGGCCTCGATCAAGCAGGTGGCCGACATCGTGGCGGAGATCGCCGCCGCGAGCCACGAGCAGTCGACCGGCATCGACCAGATCAACCGGGCGCTCACCCAGATGGACGAGGTGACGCAGCAGAACTCGGCATTGGTCGAGCAGAACGCCGCCTCCGCCAAGACGTTGGAGCACCAGTCGGTGGCGATGAACCAGAAAGTCGCCTTTTTCCAGCTCGAGGAGCAGGCTGAGGAGCACGTCGTGCATGCTGCTCCGGCGCCGGCGGCGCGCCCCGCCGCCGAAGCCTCCAAGCGCACGGCCCCCGTGCCGGCAGCACGCAAGGCGGTGTCTGCGGCGACCGCGGCTGCGGCCGTGAACGGCCGGCGGGGTGGTCCGGTCGGCCGCATGCAGGCCGCTGTCGCCACCGCTCTGGCGGAGGATCCGGACTGGAAGGAATTCTAGGATGGCATTGGCCCGTGCGGCCGCGGGAGGTTCGGCAGATGCCGGCGCTCCCGCGGCCGATCCGTTGCGAGAATTTGCATTCTCGAAGGGCGACTTCGAGTTCCTGGCCGGGCTTGCCTACAAGCATGCCGGAATTTCGCTCTCCGACAGCAAGCGCAATCTTGTCTATAGCCGTTTGTCGCGACGGCTGCGCGCGCTTGGCCTCAGCTCGTTCGGCGAATATCGGCAATATCTCGAAAGCAGCGGCGGCGACGAGGTCGAGCGCTTCATCAACTCAATATCGACCAATCACACGCAGTTCTTCCGCGAAGCACACCATTTCACCCATTTCCGTAAGGCGGTGCACGAGATTTTCGCCGAGCAGGATCAGAAGCGGTCCCCGCGCCGGCTGCGGGTCTGGTCCGCAGGCTGCTCGACCGGCGAGGAGCCGTACACGATCGCGCTGGTGCTGCGCCGCGAGCTGCCCGAGATCGCACGCCACGACGTGAAGATCCTTGCCACCGATATCGATACCGACGTGTTGGCCAAGGCGAGCCGCGGGGAATATCCGGCCGAATCTCTCGACAACGTTCCGGACGCTTTTTGCCGCTATTTCCAGCCGGTGCCGGGGAGCGACGGCGCCACCCTCAAGGTCGCGCACGATGTGCGCGCGCTGATCACGTTCCGGCAGCTCAACCTCATGTCGCATTGGCCGATGAAAGGGCCGTTCGACGCGATCTTCTGCCGCAACGTGATGATCTATTTCGACGCTCCTACAAAATCCAAGCTGATAGATCGCTTGGTTCGGCTGATCAGGCCGGGCGGCATGCTCTATATCGGACATTCGGAATCGCTGCTTGGGACCCATGCCGGCCTGCGGCTCATGGGCCGCACGATCTACCGGAGGGATGCGTGAGCGGCGACACCGCAACGCTGATGCGCGCTACGCTCTCCGGAAGCGAATCCGAGCGTGGATTCTACGATCCGGTGAGCGCGAGCTGGACCATCAAGGTGCTGCCCGGGCGCTTCTATATCACCACCCGGGCCGACGAGGTCATCGTCACGGTGCTCGGCTCCTGCGTCTCGGCCTGCATTCGCGATCCTGAGACCGGCATCGGCGGCATGAATCATTTCATGCTCGCCAGCGACGCGGCCGGCCAGTGGGGCAACGATCAGCAATCGACCCGCTACGGGAACTTCGCCATGGAGAAGCTCATCAACGAGCTGATCAAAGTCGGCGTGCCGCGCGAGCGGATGGAGGTGAAGGTCTTCGGCGGCGGAAACGTGACCGACACCCGCAACCAAATCGGCACGCAGAATGCGGAATTCGTGCTGCGCTATCTCGAGGACGAAGGACTGTCTTGCTCCGCGCATGATCTCGGCGGCGCCTATCCGCGGCGCATCCAGTACTTTCCGTCAACCGGCCGCGTGGTGCGCAAGCTGCTGACCGGCGGCGATCGTGAATCCATCGTCCGCGAGGAGTCCGAATACGCCAAGCGGCTGACCACGACCAAGGAGAAGGCCGGCGAGGTTCAACTCTACGGCATGAAGAACCGCAAGATAGTGTCGGGTGCCGTTCAATTGTTTAGTCCGAAGGGGAAGCAGTGATGACGACACGTGTTCTCATCGTCGACGACTCGGCGCTCATGCGCCAGCTGCTGACTTCGTTGCTGTCGCAGGATCCGGAGATAGAGGTTGTCGACGCCGCCCCCGACCCGCTGATCGCGCGGGAGAAGATCAAGGCGCTCAATCCTGACGTCATCACGCTCGACGTGGAGATGCCGCGCATGGATGGGCTTACGTTCCTGCGCAAGATCATGACGCTGCGACCGATGCCGGTGGTCATGATTTCGACGCTCACGCAGGCCGGTACCGAAACGACCCTGGAAGCGCTGGAAGCTGGCGCGGTGGATTTCGTGGCCAAGCCGGTCAATCCGGCTGGAGCCGCAATGGCGGCGCTCGCAGAAGAGCTCCGCGCCAAGGTCAAATCTGCCGCCAGGACGCGCGTGCGCGCACGCCCCGCAGAGGTCCGTCCGCGGGCGCCGCAGCGCCAAGCCCTCAACCGGCAGACCGGAAAGATCCTTCTGATCGGGGCTTCCACCGGCGGAGTCGAAGCCCTCAAGACTGTGCTCATGGACATGCCGGCTGACTGTCCGCCGACGCTCGTGACCCAGCACATGCCGGAGCGATTCACCTCTGCATTCGCCAACCGGCTCAATCGCGAGTGTCCGATGTCGGTGAGCGAAGCCGCCGACAACCTGCGCCTCCAGCCTGGCTGCGTCTACATTGCTCCCGGTGCGCATCATCTCGAGCTGCACCGCGAGGGCCTGAGCTATGTTTGCCGCCTGCACGACGGGCCGCCGGTCTGCGGTCACCGCCCTTCGGTCGATGTTCTGTTCCGCTCTGGCGCGAAGGCCGCGGGGCCGAAAATCATCGGGGTGATCTTGACCGGCATGGGCAAGGACGGCGCCGAAGGTCTGTTGGAGCTGCGCAAGGCTGGCGCAAGCACGATCGGGCAGGACGAAGCGACATCGCTGATCTACGGCATGCCGCGCGTCGCCTTCGAACGCGGCGCCGTCGAGCGACAATATCCGCTGACCGAAATCGCCGGCGCCATCATCGAGCGGTGCGTCGACAAGGCTTCGGTTGGAGCGCGGCTGTGAGGCGATTCGTGCGAATGGCGCCGGGGTCGAGCGATGCCGGCGAGGGCCACGGGAGTGTGATAAATGCATGCCATTGAGCAAACCGCCGATGCGGAGAACGTCACGCTGCCAGCAGTGCTGGACTTGGCGGCCGCGCAAGCCCTTCAGGCTACACTGCGGCGATGCCTGGCGGGCGGCCGTGCCTGCAATATCGACGCGTCGAAGGTGGAAAATCTGCTGCTGCCCGGCATGCAAGTGATCCTCGCCGCGTTGCAATCGAGCGAAAGGATTGCCGTGGTGGATCCGTCGGCTGCCTTTTGCACCGCCTTCGACGATGCAGCGCTCTCCTGGCAGCGGGTCGGCAATGCAAAGCCGGCGACCGCGCCGATCGTGGCGGAATCCTCGGCGCGATCGGCGCCCGAACCCTGCAACGACGAGCCGGCCGCAGTCGCTGCGGCCGCCGTGGCGGTACCGGTGGACGACGCGGGCGAAACAGGCGCGGAGCCGCGGCCAAAAAGAATCCTCACCATCGACGATTCCAAGACCATGCGCGACATGCTGCGCTTCACGCTGGTGGACGCCGGTTATGACGTGCTGCAGGCCGTCGATGGCCAGGACGGGCTCGACGTGCTGAGCCGGGAGCGAGTCGACGTGGTCATCACCGACATCAACATGCCCAAGCTCGACGGCTACGGCGTGATCAGGCACCTGCGCGCAGATGCAGGCTACGACGATACGCCGATCCTCGTGCTGTCGACCGAAAGCGATCAGAAGACCAAAGACATCGGACGGGATGCGGGAGCGACCGGCTGGCTGGTCAAGCCGTTTGATCCGGCACAGTTGGTGGAAATAGTCAGGCAGGTTTCGCCTTAGAGCGGCCGCGCCGAACGAGGATTGGGGTCATGGCGAGTTGGGATGAATTGAAGCAGACGTTCTTCGAGGAGACCAATGAGGGCCTCGAAGCGATCGACGCCGGCCTGACGGACATGCGTGATGGTTCCGAATCGGAGGACACCGTCAATGCCGTGTTCCGTGCCATTCATTCGGTCAAGGGCGGAGCCGGGGTGTTCGGCTTCGAAGATCTGGTCAAGTTCGCACACGTGTTCGAGACCGTCCTCGATGCCATTCGCCATGGCAGCCTGGCCACGGCGCCCGAAATTCTCGACGTGCTGTTCTCGGCCAGTGATGTGCTGGCGGATCTGGTCGCTATGGCGCGCGCCAACCAGCCGGCGCCGGCGGCCTATGGCGAAGAAGTCCGCGCATCCCTCGAGGCTCTGATCGGCCAGGGGGAGGGAGGCGAGGCCGACGACGACACGCCGGCCGAAGATTTCGACATTCCGTTCGTGCCGGTGCGGGTCGATGATTTCGACGATCCTGCCGATGCAGGCGGAGAGCACGCCTTTGCGGTCAGCTTCCGCCCGAAGGCGGACTTCCCGCCGAACCAGGACCCGCTGTTCCTATTGGGCGAGCTGCGCAAGCTCGGCGCGCTCGAGCTCACCGCGGACACGGACGCGCTCCCGGGGCTCGCCGAGCTTTCCCCGGGCGTCTGCTATTTGGGCTGGTCCGGCACGCTGCGCACCACATGGACGCAAGCCGATATCGAGCGGGTGTTCGCCTTCGTGGCGGACATGTGTGATGTCGAGGTCACCGACTTGGGTCCATCCGGGCTCGACGCCGTCACCGCCGTCGATCCGCCTCCGGCCCCTCTCTGGGAGGCGGAGGCGGCGACCGAGGCTTTGTCCGCGGCTTCGCCGGCGCCTCCCGCGGCGACCAGCCTCACGCCCGCACTTCTCGAGCCCGAGTTGTCGCCCACCTTGGTGCCCGCGCTGGTGCCTGACCCCGATCCGGTGCCGCCGGCGTCCGCCAAGGAGCCGGCCGCGTCACCGGCCGCGGCTGCGGCCGCGCCCGAGAAGCCCAAAGAGACGCGCGCGCCAGGGCCGGCTGTAATCTCGGCCGCCACCACGATCCGGGTCGAGCTCGACAAGATCGACCGCGTCGTCAACATGGTGGGCGAGATCGTCATTGCGCAGGCCATGCTGAGCCAGGTCGTGCAGGATCTGCCGCCCGACATCATGAGCCGCGTCGCCCAGCGGATCGAGGACGTCTTCCATCACACGCGCGAGCTGAAGAACAGCGTCATGTCGATGCGCGCCCAGCCGGTCAAGACCGTGTTCCAGCGCATGACCCGCCTTGTGCGCGAGCTGGCGGTGAAGACCGGCAAGAGGGTCCAGCTCGAGATGCAGGGTGAGAACACCGAGGTCGACAAGACCGTCATCGAACGGTTAAGCGACCCGATCACCCACATCATCCGCAACTCCATCGACCACGGGATCGAGGCGCCGGCGGCGCGCCTTGCGTCCGGCAAGAAAGAAGCCGGCACTATTCGTCTCTCGGCCGAGCAGCGCGGCGGCCGCATTGTCATTCAGATCACCGACGACGGGCAGGGCATCAATTCCGATCGCGTCCTGAAGAAGGCGCGCGAGAAGGGCCTGGTCTCGCCCGACGCGGTGCTCAGCCCGGACGAGATCAACAACCTGATCTTTCTTCCCGGCTTTTCGACCGCTGAAGTCATCTCCGATCTTTCCGGCCGCGGCGTCGGCATGGATGTCGTGAGGCGCAACATCCAGGATCTGGGCGGCCGAATCACGCTGAAGTCCGAACCGGGCCGCGGCATGACGATCGAGCTCGCGCTGCCGCTCACGCTTGCCGTCATGGACGGCATGATCGTGCGCGTCGCGCAAGAGACCTACGTCATGCCGATCTCCGCCATCGTGGAGTGCATCCGTCCGGCCCGCACCGATATTCGGCCGCTGGTCGGAACCTGCGGGGCCCTGCAGATCCGCGGCAGCATCGTTCCGCTCGTCTACTTGGGTGATGTGTTCGACGTTCCGGGTTTTGTGCGCGAGCCCGCCGAATGCACCGTTATCGTGATCGAGGGCAGCGACCGTGCCCGCATCGGGCTCGTGGTCGACGAGCTCTGCGGTCATCAGCAGGTGGTGATCAAGAGCATCGAGGAGAACTACGGCAGCGTTCCGGGAATCGCTGCCGCCACGATCCTCGGCAACGGGCGGGTCGCGTTCATCGTCGACATCGAAAAATTGTCGGACCTGCTCGACAAGGATTCGCAATATTCAGCGGCGGCCGCTCGCGGCAGCGCTAAGACGGCCGCGTAGTTGGGAAATGCGTCTGCCGGCCCAAGCCGGGCGGATGAATTGAGGAGTAGCGAACATGCCTGTCGCCGCAGCTCTCAAAGTCCTGGTCGTCGACGACCAGCTCAGCATGCGCCAAGTCACGCGAATGGCGCTGGAGAAGATCGGGGTGCGCCTCATTCACGAGGCGGAAAACGGCCAGGCCGCTCTCCAGAAGGCGGTCGCCCAGCCGCTCGACCTCATCATCTCCGATTTCAACATGCCGGAGATGGACGGGCTCGGCCTGCTCCGCGCGGTACGCGGCCATCCGGCGGTGCGCAAGCTGCCGTTCATCCTCATTACCGGCCGCGGCGACCGCGAGTTGGTGATCACCGCTGCCCAGGCCGGGGTGAACAACTATCTGGTCAAGCCGTTCACAGAGCAGGTGCTGCGCCAGAAGGTGGAAGAGGTGATGGGCAAGCTCTCGTAACGCGCGGCTTGCTCGGGCGCAGCGGCGGCCTGTGCTCCGGCGGCGAGACGGCAGAGGGCTGCGGAATTTCGGCGAAGCGGTAGGCGAGGAAGTGTGTCGTGTCTGCTGATCTCGATGTTGCTGCGAACGAGAAGGCGGGCGCTGCGGCCGCGGACCTGCCACTACCCACCGTGCTCGCGGCCCTTGCCAGCCTGCTGCGCGACTCGACCGGCCGCTTTGAGGAGACCAGCGACCGCATCGCCCAGCTGGTGGTGGCACGAGAGAGCGGGAGCGGCGTCGATATCATCGTTGCGTTGCAGGAGTTCGACCGCCTGCGACAGGACTTCGAGGCGATCGAGGGCATCCTCGCCGGTTGCGCCCAGATCATCGAGCGAACCGCATCAGCGGACGCAAATCGAGCATTCCGCGACGTGATCGCCGAGATTCCGGTCGTCGATTTCAAGAACAGGCTCGCACGCCGCCTGGCCTGGGTCGCCTTGCAGGCCAAGGTCGGCGATGTGCCGCTCGCCGAGGAAGTGGTGTTCTAGAGATTATTGCCTTTGTCGGCAGCGCCCCTGTAAGTGAAAGCGCGTATAAAAGCCTCGTCCCAGGCTCATAATCTTGCGGCCGAAGATTTGTTGTTGGTTAGCGAGACTTAAACATTTTCGTAGATGCTAAGACCGGACCGAGCAGTAACTGACGCGGTTACCGGGTGCTCCATGCAGAAAATCGGGCTCAATCGTCTCCTGCAATTGGCAGTGTTGCTGCCCGCGTCGGCCATGATGTCGTTTGGCCTGATTCTGGTCCTTCAGACCGTCACCAAATACCGCGAGGTGGAGCAACTGGGGGCGCTGGAAAAGCTCGTAACGGCAGCCAGCGCCCTGACCGTCAAGGCACTGAATCTGGAGTCGACAGCATCCCAGGCCTTCATGGCGAACGGCTCGCAGGCGCTGCGCAACGAAATGATGGCCGCCCGAGCCGTTTCCGATGACAGCATTCGTTCATTCAAGGATGCCGCCGCAACCACCACCCTGACGGACGTAAAGGCGCTGAGCATCATCGGCGATATCGAGCGTCGACTAAACGACCTCGACGACTTCCGCCACAAGGTCGATACGCAAACGCTCGATAACAGACGATGGGGCGTCCTGTTGCAACCCATCACCACGGGGCTGGCGGATTTGTTTCAGCGCATCGCTTATCTGCTGAACGAAGATAAGCTGGTGGAGCGGTTGCTGGCACTGAGCGCGATAATGCAAATGAACGACGCGGAAAAAATTGAGGCCAACCGCCTCGAGACGGCGCTGAATGCCGGAGCGCTCGATTCCGCAACCTATCAGCTGGTCCTTACCGGTCTGGCAAAGGAGACGATATTCGGCGAGCAGTTCGATGACTTCGGGCCCCCCGCGGTACGCGAACGCCTGGCGCAATTTGCCGCCGGACCCGATGGTCGCGCGATCGACGCGCTGCGGCCCGCAGTTCTCGCGGCGGCGACCGGCGGCAAGGTCGGTGCGGCGGACGCCAACCGCTGGCGCGCCGCTATGGCGGCGCGGAGCGTGGTCTGGTCGGCGGCGGTCGGCGCGACGCTCGATGATCTGACGGCCACCACTGAAGCCCTGAGAGCCGGCGCGCGCCTGCGCCTGTTCCTCTATCTCGCGGGCAGTCTCCTGGCGGCCGTTTTCGCCGTCGTGCTGAGCCGCGCGGTGCTGCGGATGGTGCGCCGGCTGCTCGGTGAGCTGACGCAGGCCATGCAGGAGCTTGCCAAGGGCAGCCTCGCGGTGGAAGTGCCGGGCCGTGACCGCTCCGACGACATCGGTGCCATGGCCAGGTCGGTGGAGGTGTTCAAGCAGAATGCCCTGTCAATGCGCCGCATGGAGCAGGAACGCGAGGAGCAGAAGGAGCGTGGGCGGCTGGAAAAGCAAGCGGCCCTGGGCCAGCTCGCGGACTCCTTCGAGGGCGAGGTCATGGGTGTTGCCCGCAGCGTGGCGGCCGCCGCCGCGCAGCTGCAGCAGAATGCGGACCGGATGAGCACGGCTGCGAGCGAGACCGACCGGCAATCGAAGCGCGTTGCCGCCGCCGCCGAACAGGCGCTCGACAACGTGCGTTCGGTTGCGGTCGCGGTCGAGCAAATGGCGAAATCCGTCGACGAGATCGGTCAGCAGGCGGGCGCCGCCACCAAGGTCACCGCCGGCGCGGTGGCTCAAGCGGGCAGCGCCGCGGAAATGATGCAAAGTTTGGTGACGGCGGTCGAACGCATCGGCGAGGTGATCGAGCTGATCAACGCGATTGCATCGCAGACCAATTTGCTTGCCCTCAATGCCACCATCGAGGCCGCCCGCGCCGGGGAATCTGGAAAAGGTTTTGCGGTGGTGGCATCGGAGGTGAAGAATCTCGCTGCGCAGACCGCCCGGGCAACTGACGAGATCACCACGCAGATCCACGCGATCCAGGGCGGCACTAACCAGGCGGTCGCCGCAATCCAGGCGATCAGCGGCACCGTTCGCGAGATCAATGCGATTTCCGCTGCGATCGCCGCCGCGGTCGAGCAGCAGAATGCAACCAATGCCGAGATCGCGCGCAATGCCGATCAGGTCGCCCGCGGCTCACGCGACGTCTCCGCCAATATCGGCAGCGTGAGCCGGGCGGCCGCTGATACCGATCGAACCTCCAAGGACATCCTGCAGGCAGCGGCCGAGCTCACCCGACAGGGCGAGCTCTTGCGGGTCGGTGCGGACGGCTTCATCGCGCGGGTGCGTGCAGCCTGAGGATACTCAGCGCGACCGGAACAGCTCGTTGAAGGTCGTCTGCATCTTCTTCTGCTGCTCGGCGGAGGAAATAGTGACGATCACCTTCTTCTGCTGCAGCCGGTCGATGATGCCGGGCGGATTGGTCTCGACGTCTGTCCGCGTCGGCAGGCGTCCCTTCTTGGTGAGGAACTGCTGGGCTTCGCGGCTCAGCATGAAATTGGCCGCGAGCTGCGCTGCCTTGGGGTGCGGGGCTTGGCTGTAGATTCCGATTGATCCGAAGGCGAGGCCGACCGGATCGAGCGGCCAGAAATCCGTCGGCGCCCCTGACAACAGCACGTTCACGGTGAGGCCCACATAGTTGTTGAGCGCGACCCAATATTCGCCGGAGCCGACCGAGCGCGCGAGTACCAGATGCCCGTCGACCACGACCGGCCTGAGCGTGGCGACGATGTCCTGCACCAGCTTGCGCCCGCGCTCCTCGCCGTAAAAGTCGAATATGCCACTCAGCCATTCGGAATCGGTTGCGTCGATCGCGACCTTGCCGGCCCATTCCTTGTGATTGAGAAACTCCTCGTAGGTCTTCGGCAGCTCCTGCTTCTTGACGAAATTTGTGTTGTAGGCCGGTGCACCGTAATTGCCATACACGCCGTACCAGCGGCCGTTGGGCGAACGCGCCTGCGGGATCAGGTTCTTGGCCTCCGGCGGCGTAAACTGCAACAGCACTTCATCTGGTAATCGATAAACCGGCGTTGTGGCCACAAGATCCCAGCTGCGCTGGCGCGCCCGATATTCGATGGCGATGCGGGCCAGGATGCTGGCGTCGGAGGAGCGCACGTAGTTGACCTTGACGCCGCTCGCGTTCTGGAACAGTTGCCAATAGGGCAGCGCCTCCTCCTCGTTCATCGAGCCGTAGACGATGAGCTCTCCCTCGGCCTTGGCGGCGGCGGCGAGCTCGGGAACCATCCACGAAGGCTGTGGAGGCGATGGCGCCGCTGGCTGCGCCAGCGCCGCGGCAAAGCGCGCGCTCGCAATGAGCATCGTGCAAGCGATTGCGCAAATCGCCGGTTTGCGACAGCGGGGCAAGGCAACCTCCCTTGTTTGTTGTTTTATCCGATTGGCGGCCGGCGTGGCTGTTGCCCACGAGGTTAGCCGAAATCAGCGCGACTGGCGAGGCAGGCTCGCCGCATGGGGACCTCGCCGTGACGGATCTCTTACATCTGCGGTCGCGCGCTCGACTTCGGCCAGCGCTTGCGGCTGTGCTTGAGACCGAGGCCGGCCATCAGTGCGGCCATGCGGATCGGCGCCCCGATGCCTTCCACTACCGGCACGCCGAGCTCGCCCGCGAGCCAGTCGGGCTTGAGATGCACCGGGCATTGGGTGATGCCGTGCACCACGATCACGTCCGCCCCATCTTCGTCGATCAGCGAGCGCGCTGCGGTCATGAAGTTCTTGATCATGACATCCTTGTTGGCGCCGATGTCCTTCAGCTTGAAGCCGGAGGCGCGGCGGCCGGCGATCCACGGCTCCATGCCGTAGTAGCGCGTTTGCGTGATCTGCCGCGGGATGACGGACTCGTGATAGCAAATGATGCCGAAGCGGTCGCCCAGCTGCGCCGCGATGTGGAACATCGCCTCGCACGGCCCGATGATCGGAATATCGACCAGCGAGCGCCCGCCGTCGACCCCCAGATCGAGCGTGCCGAGCGGCACAGCCGCATCGTAGCCTTCGCGTTCCGCCTGCAAATAGCCGGCGTGATAGTAGGGCGCGACGAGCTGGATCTCCGCCGGCCCGAGCCCGCCGAAGGGTGCCGGTGGAACCGAGATGATGCCGACCTCCACCTCGGCCGAAGAGAAGCTCTTCGCCACTTTTTCGCGCAGCGCCCGCTCCTCGCTCGGGTAGTCGCCGATGATGAATGCAACGCGGATCATTTGCCGCTCCCTCTCAGGTTGGGCCCAAGCCTTTCGGTAGCCCCCAAGTTTCGCTACAACAAGCGCGGCATCGCAAGAAAGAAAATCTTCCCGGGAGGAAGCGATGATCATCCGCGAGCTCGAGGTCACGTCCTGCACGATGCGCAAGGAGGACCCGGCTTGGCGCTTTGCGCTCGCCGCCAGCCCGGTGACCGAGGGGCATGTGGTCCGCATTGCGACCGATGACGGGGTCGAGGGCTTCGGCTATGCGTCGGCGACCGCGCACATGGGCTCCATTCCGGGCACGCTCGCGGCGGAGCTTGCGCTGTTTCGTCCGTTGCTGCTCGGCCATGACGCGCACGGCATCGAAGCCTTGCTGCAGGCGCTCGAGGCCAGCATGCGCGGCGCACAGCAGGCCAAGGCGGCGATCGATTGCGCCCTGCACGATCTCAATGCGCGTGCGCTCGGCGTGCCGCTTAATCGGCTGTTCGGCGGTACCGTGCGGGACAGCGTGCCGATCCTGCGTATCCTCGCCATCAAGGCTCCGCCGGAGATGGCCTCGCAAGCCCGCAAGCTCGTCGATCGCGGCTATCGCTACCTGAAGATCAAGGTGCACGGCGATGTCGATGAGGATGTGGCGCGCGTTGCGGCGATCCGCGCGGAGGTCGGCGCCGACATCCATCTGACCATCGATGCGAACCAGTCCTACAGCCCCAAGGACGCGATCACCGCGCTCAATCGCATGGCCGAGCATCGCATCGACTTGGTCGAGCAGCCGGTCGCGGCCGACGATCTTGAAGGCCTCGCCCTGGTGACACGCTCGGTTCCGGTGACGGTCGAGGCGGACGAGGCGGCGGGCTCGCTGCGTGAAGTGTTCACACTGGTGGCGCGGCGCGCTGTTGACGCAGTGAGCCTGAAAATCCCCAAGCTTGGCGGCTTGCGCAATACGCTCGCGGCTGCGCGCCTGTGCGAGGCGGCGCATATCCGTTACCGGCTGGGCGCCGCAGTCGGCAGCCGGCTCCTTGCCGCGCACGCGCTGCACCTCGCCTGTTCGCTTCCCGGCGTCGACTACGCGTGCGAGCTCGGCGAGTTCGATCGCCTGCTCGATGACCCGTTCACCGGCCTCGAGGTCGAGCATGGGGAGCTGCGGCTGCCGGCGGGCCCGGGCGCCGGCGTGCAGCTGCTCGCTGCCGAAGGGGCGCGACCGGCACGGTCCGCTTGAGGCTGCTCCATGCCAGCACGATGAGGTGACGAAACGAGTTGCAGGAACGGCAAACAGAAAAGCAAAGAGGGAGGAGAATAATAGTGCCAAAACATGCGTCTTCTGGACAATACGCGATCGTCGGTCTCGGCGTGGTCGCGGGTCCGCAAGCAGAGCATTCCGAGCGAATGGTGGCGTCGGAAGCGGCGCGGCGCGCCATCGCGGATGCGGGCCTCATGCCCAAAGACATCGATGGCGCCATCGACCTGCGCCGCACCGGCGGCGGCGGCGACCGCGCGAATTATGTGGATGCGTATTCGCGCCTGCTCGGTCTCAACAATTGCTTCTATTTCGTGGTCGGCCGCGGCGGTGCGCTGGCAGGGCTCGGCATCGCCACCGCCCTGTCGTTTCTCGACCGTGGCATCGCCAATTACGTCTGCATCATGGGGGCGGTGACGGACTGGTCGCAAGCGCAGGAATCGCGCAAGGCCGGTCATCGCGGCATGGCGCACCCGGAGAAGGCCGGCTACTGGGGCAAGGCGCTCGGCGATCTGCGCGCGGTCAGCCATCACAGCTGGATGGCGGCTCGGCACATGGCGGTCTACGGCACCACCAGCCGCCAGCTCGGCGCCATATCGGTCGCCCAACGCGCCTGGGCCTGCAAGAACCCGGAAGCCAAGATGTACGGGCGCCCGATCACCATCGAGGACCATCAGAATTCGCAACTGGTCGCGGAGCCCTATCGTCTGCTCGACATCAGCCTGGTCTCCGACGGCGGCATCGCCTTCATCCTCACGACCGCGGAGCGCGCCAAGTCCAGCCCCAAGCCGCCCGTCTACGTGCTCGGTCAGGGCTTCGGCGAAGTCTCGTCGGATCTGTGGTGGGATAAGAAGAATTTCACCCATATGGCGGTGCCGCGCGCGAAGGCGCAGGCCTTCGGCCAGGCAAACCTGACGCTTGCCGATGTCGATTGCGTGCAATTCTACGATTGCTTCACCGCCGAGGTGCTGTTCCAGCTCGAGGACTATGGCTTCTGCAATAAGGGCGAAGGCGGCGCCTTCGTCGAATCCGGCGCCATCGGTCCGGGCGGCAGCATTCCGGTGAACACCTCGGGCGGCCTGCTCTCCTGCTACCACCTCGGCGATCTTACCGGCATGGCGGAGGCGATCCGTCAGCTGCGCGGCGAAGCCGGCGAGCGGCAGGTCAAGGACTGCGACGTGGTCATGACCACCGGGCATGGGGGAGAGCTGGTGTCTCCCGGAATGTGCTCGATCCATACCTGCACATTGTTGGGGAGGCATCCATGAGCGGCGAAGCCAAGATGAGCGGCGAAGCAAACGTCATTGTCAGCAATGAGCCATGGAAGAAGCCGCTGCCCAATATCGACAAGGACAATGCGCCGTTCTTCGAAGGGCTCAAGCGCCACCAGTTCCTGGTCTGGCGCTGCAAGAAATGCGGCGCGTCATATTGGCCGAAGGCTTACTGCCAGAATCACGCCAACGAGCCATTTGCGGCCAACATGGATTGGGCGCCGGCGAGCGGGCGCGGCAAGATCTTCGCGTTCAACCGCCACCACATGGCGTTCCACCCTGCCTTCAAGGACGACATCCCTTACGTCTATGCGCTGATCGAGCTCGACGAAGGGCCGCTCGTCTCCTCGACGCTGGTCGGTGATCGCTTGCCGAAGGATGTGTACGACATCGGCCAGAAGGTTGAGGTCGTCTACGAGGACCATCCGGCGGAAGGATTCTCTCTGCCGCGCTTTCGCATCGTCGATTGACGAAGTGATGGCGGCGGGACCGCGAGGCTGATGATGCAAGAGGTCATCCGCGCAAACCCGCTTCAGGCCTTGCTGCGGCCGCGTGCGCTCGCGGTCGTCGGGGTCTCGCCCAAGGGGGGGGTGGGAGCGCGAATTCTCGAATCCAATGCGCGGTTCGGTCAGGCGGTGCGGGCTTGGCCGGTCAATCCAAATCATCGGGAGATCGCCGGGCAGCGCTGCTACGCTTCGTTCGGCGAGTTGCCCGAACGACCCGATTGCGTGGTGATTTCCCTGCCCGCCGAGGCGGTCCTCGATGTGGTCGCTGATGCGGCTGCCGCCGGCATTCCGGCTGCCTTCATCATCTCTGAAGGCTTTGCGGATGCGGCGAACGAAGCGGGGCGCGCCCTGCAGGCGCGCTTGGTGGCGATCGCGAGTGCGGCCGGCATGATGGTCGCCGGCCCCAATTGCATGGGGATCGCAAGCCTCCACTACGGCTTTGCCGCCACCATGGCGGACATTCCGGCGCAGGCGACACGCGGGGGCATTTCGCTCGTGTCGCAGAGCGGGGGCTTGCTCAACTCCTTCGCCGAGCTCACCAGCAATCGGGGTATCGGCGTCAACTATCTCATCTCCAGCGGCAACGAGGCCGGGCTGGAAATGGCCGATTACATCTGCGCACTCGCCGAGGATCCGGCGACTCGCGTGATCGCCTGTATCATGGAGGGCGCCAAGGACGGTCGTCGCTTCCGCGCCGCGATCGAAGGCGCCGCTCGCGTGAAGCCGGTCGTCGTGCTCAAGCTCGGCCGCAGCGAATTCGGCCAGCGGGCAACTCTCGCCCATACCGGCACATTGGCCGGCCGGCACGAGGCTTTTGCGGCGCTGTTTCGTCAGAACGGGGTCGCACTGGTGGATTCGATCGATATGCTGGTCGAAACCGCCGCGTTGTTTGATCGTGCGCCGCTGCCGCAAGGCGACCGCGTCGTGATGATGACGGTGTCAGGTGGCGCCACCTCGCTGATCGGCGACCTCGGGGAAAGGGCCGGCATCAACTTTCCGGCGATCGCCTCGGCGACGAATTCGCGCGTGCAGGAGATCCTGGGCGTCGAGCGGACCCTCGGCAATCCGCTCGACACCGTCGGCCTCCCGCGCCTGCGCCGGGACGGCAACATCACCGCGGTGGTGCAGGCGCTCCTCGACGACGATGACATCGACTTGATCGGGCTCGTGCTCGGCATGCGCGCCGACGGCTGGGACTCGCATCAGGATCTGCTCGAGCGCCTGGCAGCTGCCGCGCGCGGCACGCAGAAGCCGGTGCTGCTCGTCTCATTCATGTCCAACAGTCTCACGCGACATTGGCGCGCCTTCTCGCAGTCGAGCGGGCTGCCGCTGGTCGAGGATCTGGCGCGCGGGCTTGCGGCCGTCCGCCATCTGGTCGACTACGCTGCGTTCCGCCGCCGTGCTGCGGCCGCGGCGGTGCGCGGACACGCCGCGGCGAAGATCGACCTCGGGCCGATCCCGTCCGGCCGCACGCTGACTGAAGCCGAGAGCAAGCAAATCCTCGCCAAGGTCGGCCTGCCGGTTACACGCGAGCGCCTTGCGCATACCCCGGCGGAAGCAGCGCGGCTCGCCGCGCAACTCGGCGGCGCGGTGGCACTGAAGGTTCAATCGGCCGACATTCCGCACAAATCCGACATCGGCGGCGTGCATCTGGGCGCGATCGGCGCGACCCAAGTCAAGGCCGCCGCCGAGAAGGTGCTGGAAAATGCCCGGCGCAATTGCCCGCAGGCGACGATTGACGGCGTGCTGGTGCAGGAAATGGTCACCGACGCGGTCGAGTTCTTTCTCGGCATGACCTATGACGCCCAATTCGGCCCGCTCGTCGTCTGCGGCGCGGGCGGCGTGACGGTCGAGGTCTTCAAGGACACGGCGGTGCTGCTGCCGCCGGTCGATCGCGAGGACATCCTTGCCGCACTCGAACGCCTGAGGGCCAAGGCGTTGCTCGAAGGATTCCGCGGCGCACCGCCGCGCGATGTTGAGGCGCTTGTTGCCTGTTGCGTGCGCTTTGCCGAATTTTTGCTGGCGACCGACGGCGCCTTTGCGGCGATCGATCTCAATCCGGTGCTTGTCTGTGCCCGCGGGCGCGGCGTGCGCATCGCCGACGCCCTGATCGTAACCACGCCGGCCAGAGGAGAAAGCGCATGAAGACGCGAGCACGCCTCGACTGCCTGCGAACCTTGCCGCTGATTGCTTGGATCGTCGCGGCTGACGTCCTGCTGGCGAGCGGCCTCCAATCCCTCCGTGTAAATGTGGCGCTGGCGCAGGGGGCGGATCAGATCCTGCTCTATAGCGGGCCGGATCGCGAGCAGCGGCTGATAGAGGGCGCCCGCAAGGAGGGCCAAGTCGTCATCTACGCGGCGCTGATCCAGAACCAGGCCATGCGGCCGATCGCCGACGGCTTCGCCAAGAAGTATCCGTTCGTCAGGATCACCACTTGGCGCGCCGATTCCGAGGATATCGTGCAGAAGGCGGCGGCCGAAGTGCGCGCCAACAATGTGGTGGCGGACGTGATCGAGGGAACCGGCGCCGGCGAGCAGGGGGTTGCCGCCGGCATCGTGCAGCCTTTTTTCTCGCCGGCGGTCGCCGCGGTTCCGGAGATGTACCGCAATCCCAGCCGGCTGTGGGCGCCGACGCGGCTCAGCTACTACGGCATCGCCTACAACACCAAGCTGGTGCCGGCAGACGCCGTGCCGAAGAGCTATGAAGATCTGCTTGATCCGCGCTGGAAGGGAAAGATGGCCTGGCGCATCGGCAGCTCGACCGGCACGGCGCTGTTCCTCACCAACCTGCGCCTGGCCTGGGGCGAGGAGAAGGCTCAAGCCTATTTCGACAAGCTCAAGGAGCAAAAGATCGTGAATTTCGGGGCCGGCAGCGCCCGCACCCTGGTGGATCGCGTCATTGCCGGCGAATACGCGATCGCGCTGAACATTTTCGCGCATCATCCCTTGATCAGCAAAGCCAAGGGCGCACCGGTCGACTCGCGCCTCCTTCCGCCGGTCGCTTCCACCGCCGCCACGATGAGCATCGTCAAGGGATTGCATCATCCGCACGCGGCGATGCTGCTCGCCGACTACATCCTGTCCAAGGAGGGGCAGAGCATTCTGGCACGAGCCGAATATTTCCCGGTCGATCCCGCTGTCGCACCATTGCCGGCTCTTACCTCGGTTGTGCCAAGGATCGCGGGCGTCGAGGAAAACTTCGTCGGCCCCGATCAGTTGCTGAGGTACACCGACAGCTCGGAGGACATCTTCCAGAAGCTGTTTCGCTGACGCCGCAGAGGGAGGCGCGCCGGGTGTCCGCCGCGATAGCAGGAGGCGAAAGCTCCATTCAGGTCGACGCCGGCGGCCGTGCGCATGCACGGATTTCGCCGCTGGTTGCCCTGCTTGCCGCGATCCTTCTCGTCCTGATCCTGCCGCCTACTCTTTTCCTCATTCACACCAGCGTGCACACGATGCGACCCGACGGCTCTTTCGGGCCATTCACGCTGCAATATTATGCGCAGCTGTTCACCAGTCCCTATTTTGCCGTGAGCCTTCGCAACACCGTCGTCTACGCGATCGGCTCGGCGGTCCTCGCGATCATGCTCGGCCTCGCCCAGGCATTGATCGTCGAACGCACCAATGCGCCGCTCCGGAGCAGCGCCGTCCTGCTTGCGATCCTCTCGCTCGGCATCCCGCACGTGCTCTATGTGGTCGCCTGGCTGTTGTTGCTTGGCCGCACCGGACCGGTGAACGCGCTGATCGAGCACATTTCGGGTGCCGCCGGTGAACTGCCGGCATTCGATGTTTATTCGCTATGGGGCATGATATTGATCGAGGGCATCGGTTTCGTGCCGCTGACCTTTCTGTTGATGGCGGCGGTGCTGCGGGCAACCGACTCCTCGTTCGAGGAGGCTGCACTGATGAGCGGTGCCGGGCCGCTCGCAACATTCCGGGCAATCACGTTACGCATGGGGCTGCCGGGCCTCTTGGCGCTGCTGCTGCTCGTCGTCATCCGCGGCTTCGAATCATTCGAGGTGCCGGCGCTGGTCGGGCTGGCCGGAAACGTATCGGTGCTGACCAGCGATATCTACCAGAGCTCGCACAATTCCAGCACGCCCAACTACGGCGAATCCGGCGCCTATTCGGTTTGCCTGCTTGGCCTGGTCGTGCTGCTGTTGATCTGGCACCATTGGCTGTTGCGCCGCGCTCGGCGCTTCCAGACAATCACCGGCAAGGGATATCGGCCGCGCATTCTCGACCTCGGTCGAGGCCGCTTCGCCGCCACCGCATTGCTGCTCGCGATCTTCGCATTGGTGACCGCATTACCGGTCGGCATGCTTGTGTTCGCCTCGCTGCAGCCGTTCTATGAAGGGTTGACGGCAGATTCGCTCCGGCGCTTCACGCTCGACAACTACGCGACGATTCTCGCGCCCGGCTCCTTCCGCGATTCCGTCCTCAACACGCTGATGCTCGGCGCCTCGACCGCGACCGTGGTGGTGCCTCTCATGGCGCTTTGTGCCTGGCTCGCCGCCCGGCGACGTCCCGGCGCCTGGCTGCTCGATCAGATCGCCACGGCGCCACTGATCTTTCCGGCGATCGTGATGAGCGTTGCGTTCCTGCAGGTCTTCGTCAATCTGCCGGTCCCGCTCTATGGCACGCTTCTTTCCGTCGTCATCGCCTCGACGGTTCGCTTTTTACCCTATGGCATGCGGTATGCTTATGCGGGGGTGCTGCAGATCCACGAGGACCTCGAGGATGCCGCCAGGACGGCTGGGGCCGGAGCAGGGTACGTTTTCGTGCGCGTGGTTCTGCCGCTCATCTCGGCCGCGCTGGCGAGCTGCTGGCTGTTCGTCTTTCTCTTGGCGGCGCAGAACGTCGCCCTGCCGCTGATGCTGGTCGGCCCCGGGACCGAGATCATGGCAGTGAACCTGTTCGATCTCTGGCAGAACGGGCAAGTGACCGAGCTCGCCGCGATGGGCGTCCTGTGGGTGGCCTTGATGCTGGTGGTGAGCGCCTGCTTCCATTTCACCGCGCGTCGCTACGGCCTTCGCTTTTGATCGACCTCGGGTGTTGACCTGATGCGCCATCGGGTGGTCGCCCCAGTCGCGACTAAGGGAATCCTGTAGGGCCGTGTCTGGCGGCGATTGCCTGACGAACAGAGATACCTCTCCGCCTTGCCTTCGACGCGCCAATTGTTTGTTTGATTTCCGTGCGGAGCAGCGATGGAAGTACGCCGCTACCAAGACAATTTGTCCCGGTGCGCTGTGCCATGAGATAAACCGCCGAGCAAACAAACCGGCTCGGCCGATTCAGGCGAAGAGTCGCAGTCACCACAATTTTGACCCATCGGCACGTCAGCGTGCGGCCGTCCTCGATCGAGGACAACATGCTGGGATCGGCACGCGTTCGTGCGCACGGAAACCGAGCTCACCCAAGAAGCTCCGCCGGCGCGCATCGTTGAGGGAGTATCGTCGACATGAGTACCCCATCGGGAAAGCCATTTGATCCGTTCGATCTGTCACCTTACGCGCCGAAAAGGGCGCGCGAGCGTTCCATTCTCGAGCGGCCGCCTTCTGCGAGTGAAAGCCCTCTACATCATCCGGACCCTCGCGGTAGCGGCGACGAAGAGGCGATGACGGATGCTGCCGCGGCTTTGCGTTGTCCTGGTGCGCCGCTCGCGGAGGAGTCGCGCCAATATGCCCTGGACCTCGATGACGGCAATCCGGCGCGGGCGCACGCATCGGCGCAGCCGATTGACCCCGCGCCCGCCGACGATCGAGATGACGGCGATCTCGCCCGCTTGCAGTCGAGCGTGCACTATCTGCGACGCGAGGCCGGGCTCGATCTTGAGAAGCGCGGCCAGGGGATCGACGGGCGGGAGCGGCTCCCGCGCGCCAGCCAGCTCAACCCGGTGCCGGGACTTGGTCCGCTCGACCTCGATGGTTTGCGACCACGCAGCGACCAATACATCAACGGCGTGCGCGTGCCTCCTTCGCTCGCACCCAAGCGGTTGCGGCGGCCACGGCCGATGGGAGCGCGGCGAGATCATCTGCGCGGTCCTTTGCGCGTTCTGCTTGCAAGCGTGATCGCAGCGCCGATCGCCTACTATTTTTCAGCCACGAGACCGGCGTTGCAGGCTGACCCTGCGAGCCACTTCTCGCTCGCTTCCTTCGCGGCGAGGCTGGTCGCATCCGCTGAATTCCCCAGCCCCAAGGACAAGCTGCAGCCCCGTGAGGCGGAGGCCTACGACACGATCGTCGCCTCCCGCAACAAGCTCCTTGCCGAGCCGGAATCAGCGCCCGAAACCTCGCCAGGCCCGGCGGCGCCAGTCGCAGTTGCGGTCGCTCTACCGGCGACCGCGCCCGTGTCGGAGCCTCCCGCACCGGCCGTACGCTCGCTCGATCCCGACACCGTCAAGCTCCTGCTGCAGCAGGGCCAGCAATTGGTGGCGGCCGGCGATCTGATTTCGGCGCGGCAGGTGTATCAGCGCGCCGCCGAGGCCGGCAATGCGGCCGCTGCACTGGCGCTTGGCGCCACGTTCGATCCGGTGGTGCTCGCCAAGATCGGCATGCCGGGTGTCGGTGCCGACGTCGAGAAGGCGCGCAGCTGGTACGAAAAGGCGCGCGAATTCGGCTCTGCGGATGCTCCGCAGCGGCTCGCGACTCTGGCCAATCGCTGAGCTTTTATGGGGGGAGCATGATCCCGGCTTGCGCGGGGACAAGCCTTTTCCGAAACCGGTGACCACCCCCCGATCACGTCGGGGGCAGGCTTTTTGGGGATCATGCTTATTTCTGCGCCGACGGCTCGATCAGCGCCGCGGCCTCGCGCACGATCGCGCTCGGCGTCGCGTAAGCGGTGGCGAGCAGCGCTTCGATCTCGCGCGCGCCGAGCGGGTCGATCTCAAGCTGCGCCCGCTCGGCTTCTGCCAGGAAATCCGGGTCCGTCATGGTCTCGGCGAAGGCCTGCCGTAATATCTGGAGGCGGTCGGCCGGCACTCCCGGCGGAGCTGCCAGCGGCCGGCCGATCTCCTGGCGAATCAGGATCAGCTCGAGCATCTGTCGCTTCACCGGATCGCCGATGAGGTCGAGTGCGGAGGGCACGTCGGGCAGCTCCGGCAGCTTGGCGAGGCCGAGCTGCACCAGCACGTTCAATCTGTTGTCCTTGATCCAGTGCGGGCGCGCCGCCTTGATGGTCGACCACGAGAGGCCGCAGACGCCTTCGGTCTCGCCGCTTTCGAGCGCGAGCGTCATGCCGGAACCGGGATCATAACCGGGCACGATCTTGAATTTGGTGCCGAGGAGAGCATTGAGCACCTTGGGCATGATGGCGGAGTTGGAGGTGGCGGCGGCCGCCGCCACGATCACCTCGCGCTCCCGCGCTTGCGCAATCGTCTTGATTGGGCTCGTAAACCAGGTCGCACAGATATTCTCGAGCTTGCCGATGCTTCCGATCCAGTTGAGCTTGAGCGAATCGAAGCGCGCGCCCGGATTGCCGAACAGCGTGTCCATCGGAATGTTGTTGGGGAACGCTCCGATGGTCGTGCCGTCGCGATCGGTAGAAGTATAAAGCGTGTTGGCTGCCGCGAGCCCTGAGGCGGCCGGCATGTTCTTCGGCACGATGGTCGGCGCGCCCGGTATGTGCCGCACCACGTAGCGGGCGAAGGTGCGGTAATAGGAATCATAGCCGCCGCCCGCGCCCGCCCCGATCAGAAGAGTGACCTGTCGGCCCTTGAAAAAGCTCTCCGGCGCCTGTGCCGCAGCAGCCGTGCAGCAGATCAGCGTTGCCGTGGCCAGTGCCGCGTAGACCAGAAGAAGCGATCCGCTACCTTTTGCCGTATTTCCGCTGCATCTGCGCGAAGAAGCCGGCCGCCTTGAGCTCGTCGAAAATCCCGGCATCGACGTAATCATCCACACTGCGGCTGCCGCCAGGGAACTGCGCCAGGATATTTTCCGCGCCCTGGCGCGACGGTTCGAGATCGGGCGGCGATTGCTGCTTGAAATCGTTGTAGCTGATATCGACGATTTTGGGGTCAGAGATTTTCAGTTCCTTGGCCAGGATCGCCTTGGCGCGCGCTTCGTCGCTGAGCGCCAGGTAGTTGCCTTCGACGCTGGCCCTGAAGAACCGCGTCAACGCGTCGCGCCGCGTGGCGATCTCCTCGCGCCGCACCGTGATGCCGCTGAACAACCAGGGGATCTGCTCGGGCACCAGATCCACCATTACGTTGACGCCCTGCTCGCGCGCCAGGCTGGTGAACGGTTCGTTCAGCGGCGTGGCCTTGATCTCGCCAGACTTTACGGCTGCCAGCCGCTGCGGCCCGCCGCCATATTCCTTGAGCACGACGTCGCCGCGGTTAAGCCCCAGGCGCGCCAAGGCCAGCGTCGCGGTTGTATCGCTCTCCGAGCCGAAGGTGCTGACCCCGATGACGCCGCCCTTGAGATCAGCCGCGGTCGCAATGCCCGGCGCGGAGAAGAAGGTAAAGCGAATGACGTTGCTGAGCGAACCGATGAGACGCAAATCGTCGCCCGCGTGATTGAGCTTCACCACCGAGGAGAGCCCCACATGCATGACATCGAGGGCGCCGGCCTTGAGCGCTTCGGCGCCGCGGCTGCCGCCATTCATGTTCACGATCTCGACCTTGAGGCCTTGCGCAGCGAAGAAACCCGCGTCCTGCGCGGTCCACCAAGCAAGCACAGTGTTGACCGGATCGGCGATCCCGGCCTTGATCTCGATCGGCTCGGCGGCCGCCGCCGGCGCGGCCATCGCGGCAAGCATGATCATGCCGGCGCGCATCCGGAATTCCTGCCGCGCGATCCAATTCCGCATGCGCACCTCCTCAGAGTCTCGGTTTAGAACTCGCGAAGCAACCGGCCAAATCCTTCGATCTTGTCTTTGACGCCGCAGCGCCTGAGCGCGTCCCAGACGATCGCCTGCTGGGCCGTCATGACATTGACCCCGAATTCACGCTCCAGCGGCTCGATCGCGCCAGCGGTCGGCCAGTGCGGTGAAGGGAGGAGAATAGTATCGGCATCCGGATGCTCGCGCATCAGCTTGCGTCCGAGCTCGACCGCCGCATGCTGCGGGATGCGGCCGATCTGGTTGAAGGGGCTGCCCCAGCCGGTAGCGCCCAACACTTCGCAACCGAAATGCTGCGCATAGCTGGCAATACGGTCGGTGTCGGCATGGGCGTAGGGCTGCGCCACCACGACCTTCCTGCAGCCGAGCGCCTTGGCGGCGCGTGCTTGCGCTGCTGCACTGGTCGAAACCTTGACCTTCAACTCGGCCTCGAGGTCGGCAACCATCTGCTGTGCATTGCTGGCGCCGCGCGACAGATTGATCGGCACGCCCCCGAGCACGATGATATCGACCCCGGCGGCGGCCATCTCGCGCGCCGCCCGCATGCTGGTGTCGTAGGACTGGTCGACCTCCTCCTTGCTTCGCACCACGATCGCCAGCGTGGTGATCACCAGGGTCACCCCCGGGGGCGCCATCTTGTAGAACTCATAGGGGAACACCTCGGTGGTGAGGGGCGGCGACGTGTAGCCGATGCGTGCGCGGTAGCCGTATGGGGATTCGCCATTGGTGACTTCGTGCGGAGATACCATGATGCGGGGGAGCCTCTGCGGGGTGGTATGGAACAGCGGGATGACAAAGGACTTAGAGCATTAGAGCCGATCGGCCAAAACGGGAATCTGTTTGCCTGCCGTTCGCCAGATTGCAACCGGCCATCTTTTTCCGCATCGCAGCATTCGATATGAGATTGTGACAAAGTTTCGCACGTATTGCGCAATTCGAGGCCTCAAATTGATGGCGACTTTCGCACCTCGGGGATTTGTGATTTATAGTTATAGGTTTTTCATGCGGTCGTTGGGGAACCGCCGCAGTGATCGAACGAGGCGTGCTGAACCTCTGGGTCGGACGTGAGCGAGCTTGCCGTGACACCAAAAGAACAACGAACAGTGTGACACCAAAGAAAACCGGGCTCGAACAATGGCGCCGCGACGCGCCGGGGAGCCCTAGAGTCCCCGGGAGGACATCATGACCATCGCGGCTTCCGTATCCGATCAGTCTGCGTCCAGCGCAACGCGGTGGTGGCAGCTGATCTTTGGCATCATCTCCATGATCATGATTGCCAACCTGCAGTACGGCTGGACCTATTTCGTTGATCCAATCGATGCGAAGTACCATTGGGGCCGCGCCGACATCCAGGTCGCCTTCACGACATTCGTGTTGCTTGAGACCTGGCTCGTGCCGGTTGAGGGATGGTTTGTCGACCGCTTCGGGCCGCGCGTTGTGGTGACCTTCGGCGGCGTGGTGGTAGCGCTCGCTTGGACCCTGAATGCCTACGCGGATTCTCTTCCGCTGCTCTACATCGCGGCGGCGCTTTCAGGAATTGGCGCGGGCGCGGTCTACGGCACCTGTGTGGGCAACGCGCTCAAATGGTTTGCGGACAAGCGCGGGCTTGCGGCCGGTCTGACGGCGGCGGGCTTTGGCGCGGGCGCCGCTGCGACCGTGTATCCGATCATCACGACCATCCAGACGTATGGATACGAGAAGGCTTTCCTGTGGTTCGGGCTTGGCCAGGGCCTGGTCATCCTTGTGCTGTCGCAGTTGCTCAGGGCGCCCGGACCCGACGAGGCTCCGAAAGCCGCGCCGAGGCTCACGCAGAGCAAGCGGGATTACACACCGGGAGAAATCTTTTTTGGTCAGCGGTTCAGCTGGAGGTTTTGGGAGTGGGCGATCTGGACGTCGCCGTTCCTGGTTATGTATGTGATGTTCGTGCTGGTAGCGGCGAGCGGTCTGGTGGTGACCGCGCAAGTGGCGCCGATTGCCCGCGACTACAAGATCGCGGGTACCTCGATCGACCTTCTTTTCATCAGCACCACTGTGCTCGTGCTCGCCGGCATCGTCGACAATGTCCTGAATGGGCTTGCGCGCCCCACCTTCGGCTGGATCTCGGACAAGATCGGGCGTGAGAACACGATGGCGATCGTGTTCACCGTGGGTGCAGCCGCCTATTGGGGGCTCGGCACGGTCGGTAACACGCCTTGGACGTTTGTCGTAACAGCGGGCCTTGTCTATTTCACCTGGGGTGAGATCTACAGCCTGTTCCCCGCGACCTGCACCGATAGTTACGGTGCCAAGTTCGCCACGACCAATGCCGGGCTCCTCTATACCGCGAAAGGGACCGCCTCCCTCCTGGTTCCCGCGGCGAGCTTGCTCCAGAACTACACGGGTAGCTGGCATGCGGTCTTCGTGGTGGCAACCATCATGAACCTGGCCGTGGCGGCCTTGGCACTATTCGTGCTGCGGCCCATGCGCGAGCGCGCCTTGTTGGCTGATGAGGGTCGAGCCCACGCTCCGGTGAAAGCCCAAGCCCCCACTGAAGCCCAAGCTCGGGCTCAAGCGAGCAGCCGCTAATCGGCGCAGCCGGGCGCCCCTCGCACCCGCGCTTGCGCGGGGGCTTGCGCGCAGCCGGCTCGCTGGAATAATGAATGCCACCATGAATTCCAGTGACAGTCATCGTTCCGCGTCGCAGCTCGCGCGCGAGCCCGATCGATCGCCACGGGTCGGGGTTGACCCGATCGAGACCCCGGAGAGCTTCAAGCGCCAGGCCTATGCGGCGCTCAAGGACGTCATCGTGTCGCTCGATGTCTATCGCAGTCGCTCCGACATCCGGCTCGACGAACGCCGGCTGGCGCTCCAATTCGGCATCAGCCGCACGCCCGTGCGAGAGGCCATGGCCCAGCTCGAGCGCGACGGCTTCGTGCGCTCGGTGCCCCGCCGTGGCATCTTCGTGGTGCGCAAGACCAGGCGCGAGGTCATCGAGATGATCACCGCCTGGGCAGCGCTGGAAAGCATGGCGGCGCGGCTCATCACCCAGGAGGCGAGCGAGGGGGAGATCGCTTCGCTGCGGCGTATGTTCGCGACCTTCGAGGGCGGCGAGGTCGCCGCCAAGCTCGACGAATATTCCGAGGTCAATATCGAGTTCCATCAGACCATCATCCGCATGAGCCGCAACCGCGTGCTCATCGATCTCGCCGAGAACCTGTTCACGCATATGCGGATGATCCGCCGCAAGACCATCGGCGAGAAGGACCGCGCCGATCGCTCGATCCGCGACCACATGCATATCATCGAGGCGTTGGAGGCGCGCGACACCGCGCGTGCCGAAGAGCTGGTGCGCAGCCATGCGCTCGGCCTGGCCGACCACGTCGCGAAATATGCCGACTATCTCGACTAGCGCATGTTCCGGAAAAGTGGATACCGGTTTTCCGAACAAGAACATGCGCAAGAGAAGCAGGGAGGCCTCCCATGGCTGACGCGCAAGTGAAAGAGAAGCAGGGCGCAAACAGCGCCGAGGCGGAGCGGGAGCTGACCGACGGCTTTCATCTCATCATCGAAGCGCTCAAGCTCAACGGCATCAACACGATCTATGGGGTGCCCGGCATTCCGATCACGGACTTCGGCCGCATGGCGCAGGCCGCGGGCATTCGCGTGCTGTCGTTCCGCCACGAGCAGAATGCGGGCTACGCGGCATCGATCGCCGGATTCCTGACCAAGAAGCCGGGCATATGCCTGACGGTTTCGGCGCCGGGCTTTCTCAACGGTCTAACGGCGCTTGCCCACGCCACGACCAACTGCTTCCCGATGATCCAGATCTCGGGCTCCTCGGAGCGCGAGATCGTCGACCTGCAGCAGGGCGATTACGAGGAGATGGATCAGCTCGCTATCGCCAAGCCGCTGTGCAAGGCGGCCTACCGCATTCTGCACGCCCAGGACATTGGGATAGGGCTTGCCCGCGCGATCCGCGCCGCGGTGTCCGGCCGGCCGGGCGGGGTCTATCTCGATTTGCCGGCCAAGCTGTTTGGCCAAGTGATGGACGCTGAGGCGGGTCGAAAGTCGCTGGTCAAGGTCATCGACGCGGCGCCGGCGCAAATCCCCGCTGCTCCGGCCGTCAAGCGCGCGCTCGATGTGCTGAAAAGCGCCAAGCGTCCGTTGATCATCCTCGGCAAGGGCGCCGCCTATGCGCAGGCCGACGACGCGATCCGCGCTTTGGTCGAGAAGACCGGCATTCCGTTCCTGCCAATGAGCATGGGCAAGGGATTGCTGCCCGACACCCATCCGCAATGCGCCGGCGCAGCACGCTCGACGGTGCTCAAGGATTCCGATGTCGTCATGCTGATCGGCGCGCGCCTCAATTGGCTGTTGTCGCACGGCAAGGGCAAGGCCTGGGGCGAGCCGCATTCGAAAAAATTCATTCAGATCGACATCGAGCCCAAGGAGATGGACTCCAACGTCGAGATCGCCGCTCCGTTGGTGGGCGACATCGGCTCGTGCGTTGCGGCGCTGCTCGATGGGCTCGGGGGCAATTGGCCGCCGGCGCCTGCAGACTGGATCAAGACGGTCACCAGCAAGCGCGACGAGAACATCGCCAAGATGGCACCGCGGCTGATGAACAACAATTCGCCCATGGATTATCACGGCGCGCTCGGGGTGCTGCGCACCATCGTCAAGGAGCGGCCGGACGCCATGCTGGTCAATGAGGGCGCCAACACGCTCGACCTCGCCCGCGGCATCATCGACGTTTACAAGCCGCGCAAGCGCATCGACGTCGGCACCTGGGGTGTCATGGGCATCGGCATGGGTTACGCGATCGGCGCCGCCATCGAGACGGGCAAGCCGGTGCTGGCGATCGAAGGCGACTCGGCGTTCGGCTTCTCCGGCATGGAGATCGAGACCATCTGCCGTTACAACCTGCCTGTCTGCGTCGTCATCTTCAACAACGACGGCATTTATCGCGGTACCGACGTCAACGCTGCCGGCTCTGATCCGGCGACCACCGTCTTCGTCAAGGGTGCCCGCTACGACAAGATGATCGAAGCTTTCGGCGGGGCGGGGGTCAATGCGACTTCACCCGACGAGCTCAAGCGTGCTGTGAATGCCGCGATGGATTCCGGCAAGCCTACCCTGATCAACGCCGTCATCGATCCTGCCGCAGGCAGCGAGAGCGGCCGCATCGGCAATCTCAATCCGCAAAGCGCCCTGCGCAAGAAATAGGGAAACCAAGCAATGGCCAAAGCGAAGAAGGCAGCCAAGGCAAAAGCGAAACCGGCGGCCAAGAAGGCTGCAAAAAAAGCGGCAAGGAAATCCGCTGCGAAGTCCGCCAAGAAGGTTGTCAAGCTCAGTGCCAAGAAGCCGGCCGCGAAAGCTGCCGCCAAGGCGAACGGCAACGGTCTGCCGCGGCCGTCGTCTAAGCCGTGGGGACAGGCGGGGCGCGCGCTCGACGGCGTGCGCGTGCTCGATTTCACGCACGTGCAATCGGGGCCGACCTGCACGCAGCTCCTCGCCTATATGGGAGCGGACGTAATCAAGGTGGAGCGGCCTGGCGTAGGCGACATCACCCGCGGTCAGCTGCGCGACGTGAAGGGCGCCGACAGCCTCTATTTCACCATGCTCAACGGCTCCAAGCGCTCGATCACCATCGACAGCAAGCACCCCAAGGGTAAGGAGATCCTCGATCGGCTGGTCAAGCTGTGCGATGTGCTGGTGGAGAATTTCGCGCCCGGCGCACTCGATCGGATGGGGCTCACGTGGGAGCACATCAATAAGCTCAACCCGCGTATGATCGTCGCCTCGGTCAAGGGCTTCGGGCCCGGGCCCTATGAAGACTGCAAGGTGTACGAGAACGTGGCGCAATGCGCCGGCGGATCGGCTTCGACGACCGGCTTCCGCGACGGGCCGCCGCTCGTCACTGGCGCCCAGATCGGCGATTCCGGCACCGGGCTGCACCTTGCGCTCGGCATCGTCAGCGCGCTCTATCAGCGCATGCGCACCGGTCGCGGCCAGAAGGTGCTCTGCGCCATGCAGGACGGCGTGCTCAATCTCACACGCGTGAAGCTGCGCGACCAGCAGCGCCTCAAGCACGGCCCGCTCACCGAATACAGCCAGTATGGCGAAGGCATTCCGTTCGGCGATGCGACGCCGCGCGCCGGCAACGATTCCGGCGGCGGCCAGCCGGGCTGGATCCTCAAATGCAAAGGCTGGGAGACCGATCCCAACGCCTACATCTATTTTATCACCCAGGCGCCGGTCTGGGGCGCGATCTGCGATCTGATCGGCAAGCCGGAATGGAAGACCGATCCGGACTTCGCGACGCCGCCGGCGCGTCTGCCGCATCTGCGCAAGATCTTCGACACGATCGAAGAATGGACCAAGACCATGACCAAGTTCGAGGTCATGGAAGTCTGCAACAAGCACGACATTCCGGTCGGCCCGATCCTGTCGATGAAGGAGATCGCCGAGGAACAGTCGCTGCGTGCGACCGGCACCGTGGTCGAGGTCGATCATCCGGGCCGCGGCAAGTATCTCACCGTCGGCAATCCGATCAAACTGTCGGATTCGCCGCCGGATGTGCGGCGCTCGCCGCTCTTGGGCGAGCACACCGAGGAAATCCTGGGCAAAGTCCTTGGCTATTCGGAGAAGGAAATCGGCGAGATCAAGCTCTCGGGCGCGATCACGCCGCCAGAAAAGCCCGCCAAGGCGGAGGCGGCGTGAACAGGAATCAGTGATCGGTAATCAGTGATCAGATTTCTGGTTTTGATCGCTGACCGCACTGATTACTGACAACTGATTACTGACCACTGAACACTGGGGACTGACATGCGCATCGTGGTTCACGGCCAGCAGGCGTTCGGCAAGGCCGTGCTGGAGGCTCTGCTCAAGCGCGGCGAGAACGTTATCGCCGTCTATGTGGCCCCCGAGAAACCAGGGCAGAAAGCCGATCCGCTGAAAGAAGCCGCGCTCGCCGCCAAGCTGCCGGTCTATCAGCCGGACTCCTACAAGAAGCCGGAAATCTGGGAGGAGTTCAAAGCGCTCAAGCCCGATTTGCAGGTCATGGCGTTCGTTACGCTGTTCGTGCCGGAAGAATTCCTCAACATCCCGACCCACGGCTCGATCCAGTATCATCCCTCGCTGTTGCCGGCCTATCGGGGTGCGAGCGCCATCAATTGGCCGATCATCAAGGGCGAGACCGAGACCGGTCTGTCGATCTTCTGGCCCGACAATGGGCTCGATACCGGCGACGTATTGCTGCAGAAGAAAACCCCGATCGGTCCGACCGACACGCTCGGCACCGTCTACTTCGATCGACTGTTCCCGATGGGAGTCGACGCGATGCTCGAGTCGGTCGATTTGGTGAAGGCGGGCCGAGCGCCGCGTATCAAGCAGGATGAGGCGAAGGCCACTTACGAAGGCCGCTGCGGTCCTGAGAATGCCAAGATCGATTGGGGCAAGCCCTGGGAGCAGATCGATCGGCTGATCCGCGGCTGCAATCCGGCGCCCGGCGCCTGGACGACGCTCGACGGCAAGCAGCTCAAGATCTTCGACGCCAAGCCGCTGCCCGCCAAGGACCCGAAGGGGATCGGCGGCAAGCTCGGCGAGATTGTCGCCGTCGAGGCGGACGGCTTTACCGTCGTGTGCGCCGATGGGCGCTTCAAGGTCACCCGCGTGCAGCCCGACGGCGGTAAGAAGATCGAAGCCGGCGAATGGGCGACATCAGTGGGTCTCGCAGTCAAAGCAAGATTTACGTAACTCTCGAAGTCATGCCCGGCCTTGTGCCGGGCATCCACGTCTTTGCGACCGATGAAGACGTGGATGGCCGGGACAAGCCCGGCCATGACAAGCCAGGAACTCCTCTCTCACTTTCATGGATCAGCAATGCCCGCCTCCCAGCACGTCAGTCCGAAGTCCGACATTGAAATCTCCCAATCGGCCACGAAGCGGCCGATTCTCGATGTCGCCCGCGAGAAGCTCGGGATTGGACCTGAGAACCTCGAGCCATATGGGCACTTCAAGGCCAAGGTGTCGATGGACTACGTCAAGTCGCTCAAGAACCGTCCCAACGGCAAGCTGATCCTGGTCTCCGCCATCACCCCGACGCCCGCCGGCGAAGGCAAGACCACCACCACCGTGGGCCTTACCGATGCGCTCAACGTTATCGGCAAGAAGGCGATGCTCTGCCTGCGCGAGCCGTCGCTTGGTCCTTCGTTCGGCATGAAGGGCGGCGCCGCCGGCGGCGGCTATGCCCAGGTCGTGCCAATGGAGGACATCAACCTGCATTTCACCGGCGATTTCCACGCCATCACCTCGGCCAACAATCTCTTGGCCGCGATGCTCGACAATCACATCTATTGGGGCAACCCGCTCGGGATCGACCAGCGGCGCGTCACTTGGCGGCGCGTGCTCGACATGAACGATCGCGCTCTCCGCTCGATTGTTTCTTCGCTCGGCGGCGTCGCCAACGGCTTTCCGCGTGAGGACGGCTTCGACATCACGGTCGCGTCGGAGGTGATGGCGATCTTCTGCCTCGCCAGCGATCTCGATGACCTCAAGAAGCGGCTCTCGAACATCATCGTCGGCTATACGCGCGATCGCAAACCGGTGCGTGCCGGCGACCTCAAGGCGCATGGCGCCATGACGGCGCTGCTCAAAGAGGCGCTCGCCCCCAACCTGGTGCAAACGCTCGAAGGGACGCCTGCTTTCGTGCACGGCGGCCCATTCGCCAATATCGCGCACGGGTGCAACTCGGTGCTCGCCACCACGACCGCGCTCAAGCTCTGCGATTATGTGGTCACCGAGGCGGGCTTCGGGGCCGATCTCGGCGGTGAAAAATTCATCGATATCAAGTGCCGCAAAGCCGGCCTTGCGCCCGATTGCGTCGTTTTGGTCGCCACTATCCGGGCGCTGAAGATGCACGGCGGCGTCAAGAAGGAGGACCTCAAGGCCGAGAATCTGAAGGCGCTGGCAGCCGGCATGTCCAATCTCGCGCGCCATGTCGAGAACGTGCAGAAATTCGGCATCGCGCCGGTGATCTCGATCAATCGCTTCAGCGCCGATACCGATGCCGAGATCGCACTGGTCAAAGAGCAATGCGCCAAGCTTGGTGTCGAAGCCTTCATGGCCGACCATTGGGCGGAGGGCGGCAAGGGCGCCGCCGATGTAGCGCGCGCCGTCGTCAAGGTCGCCGACAGCGGCAAGAGCAAGCTCAAGTTCCTCTATCCGGACGAGATGCCGCTGTTGGAGAAGATCCGCACCATCGCCAAGGAGATCTACCGCGCCCGCGATATTTCGGCCGACAAGAGCGTGCGCGACCAGCTCGCGTCGTTCGAGGCCATGGGTTACGGCAAATGCCCGGTCTGCATCGCCAAGACCCAGTACAGCTTCTCGACCAATCCGGACGCCAAGGGCGCGCCGGTCGATCACGTGATCAATGTGCGCGAGGTGCGCCTCTCCGCCGGCGCCGAATTCGTGGTCGCGATCTGCGGAGAGATCATGACCATGCCGGGCCTGCCCAAGGTGCCGTCTGCCGACTCCATCGATGTGGGGCCGGACGGCAAGATCATGGGGTTGTTCTAGGGATGGCGCGCTCGCCCGTAACGGCTTGCACAATGCTATGATCTTTTGGCGCCGACACAGTTCACCTGTCCTGGGCTTGACCCGGGACCGTTCCAGGCTACGGACGGCGATTTGATTGGAACGGTCCCGGTTCTGCAGCGCATCGCGGCATTGGGATCTTCGTGAAGACTGCGAGGCCAAAGGCCGCGCTGCACTGCGCCCGGGACAAGAAGTTTATCTAGCGCCGACGAACGACAGCCGGGGCATATCATGTTCGCGACCACTATCGCCGGAAGCTTGCCCAAGCCTTCATGGCTGGCGGAGCCGAACAAATTATGGGCGCCGTGGCGGCTCACGGGCGCCGAGCTCGATGAGGGCAAGCGGGATGCCACGATCCTGGCGGTCAAGCTGCAGGAGGACTGCGGCATTCACATCGTCAGTGACGGCGAGCAATCGCGGCAACATTTTGTGCACGGCTTTCTCGAGAGCGTCGACGGCGTCGACTTTGGCCGCAAGACCGAGATCGGAATTCGCGCCGATCGCTATAAGGCGATGGTGCCGACCGTCACCGGGCCGCTGCGCCTCAAGGGCCGCGTGCATGCCGTCGAGGCCCGCGCGGCGCGGGCGCACACCAGCCACAAGCTCAAGTTCACGCTGCCCGGACCGATGACCATCGTGGACACGCTTGCGGATGCTCATTACGGCGACCGCCGCAAGATGGCCATGGCGTTCGCGGATGTGCTGAACGAAGAGGCGCGTGCGCTTGCGGCCGATGGGGTCGACGTGATCCAGTTCGACGAGCCCGCTTTCAACGCCTATCCGGGGGAGGTTGAGGCATGGGGCATCGCGGCGCTTGATCGCGCGGTTGCGGGCCTCGCAGTTACCACGGCGGTGCATATCTGCTACGGCTACGGCATCAAGGCGAACATCGATTGGAAGGCAAGTCTCGGCGATGAGTGGCGGCAATACGAGGCGATCTTTCCGGCGCTGCAGAAGAGTCGGATTGATCAAGTCTCGGTCGAATGCCGCAATTCACGAGTCCCGCTGAAGCTTTTGAAGCTGCTCGACGGCAAGGATGTGCTGGTCGGCGCCATCGATGTGGCGACGGATGCGGTCGAGACGCCCGAGGAGGTCGCAGCAGTCATCGCGGCGGCGATGCAGTTCGTTCCCCGGGAGAGAATCTTCCCCTGCACAAATTGCGGCATGGCGCCGATGCGCCGCGACATCGCGTTGGCCAAGCTCGAGGTGCTGGCCCGCGGCGCGGGGCTTGCACGCGAGCGGCTCGACTAGTGACCGGGTATTATTATACCTCCGATTTGGCAATTCGAACTCGAAATTCTTTAGATAAATCAACACCGGAGAAAATGGCCTCATGTCGCGGCTGGCCGTTTCCCATGCCGCAGGGTGCGGTCGATCTGCGATTTCCCGCTTTCGCGCCTTGCTTGATCAGAGCGCCATCGGCGCCATGCCGCCAGCTCACCTGCTGGAGCTATGGAGCGCAGCATCTCTGGCAGCGATGGCGATGCCGCTCACCCCGCCACTGTTCCCCAATTGGCGGCGAGGTGCTCGGCGCCGCGCAGCGATAGCGCGAAGATCGTGTAGGTCGGGTTCGGTGCGCCGCTGGTTGGGAACAGGCCCGGGCCGGCGATCCAGAGGTTGGCGATCTCATGGGTCTGTCCGAAGCTGGTGGCGACCGAATTCTCCGCGCTCGTTCCCATGATGGTGCCGCCCATAAGATGGATGGTCGGCATGGCGCCGCGGTTTGACCAGACTTCCTTGGCGCCGGTCGCCTTGGCGATCTCGAGGCCCTCCTCGAAATTGGCATTGAACAGCGCGACCGCATCCGCATTGTAGCTGTGCACGATACGGCCGAGCGGCATGCCGAACTCATCCTTGTCGCTCGCCAATTCGACGCGGTTTTCAGCCTCCGGCATCTGCTCGCCGAAAGCACCGATGCGGGTGTAGCCGCGGGCGGCCCGCTTCATGAATTCAGCGAGCTCCGCACCGAACAGATCACCACGTGCATTGGCGACGCCGCCCAGGCCTGAATATTTCTGCGCCGAGCCGGCCACTATGAAGGTGCTGCCGAACGCGCCCTTGGCCTTGTGGGCATTCTTGTCGTAGCGGTCATAGGAGAAATACTGCGCGCCGATCGTTCCCATATACGGCTGCAAATCCTCGTCGAACATCGCCGAGGTTCCGGAGCTGAAGTGCGACGTCAGATATTTGCCGACCAATCCGCTGCGATTGGCGAGGCCGTTCGCATGCTTGTCGGTCGCCGAATTGAGCAGCAGGCGCGGGTTCTGCGCCGCCCATGAGGCAAGCACCACAACGTTGGCCTCCTGAACCTGCTTCTCCTTCTTGGCGTCGAAATATTCGACACCCGTGACCTTGTCACCCAGGGGATTGGTGAGCACGCGCGCGACGGTCGAGCGCGCGCGCACCTCGGCGCCGGCCTGCCGCGCCTCGGCGAGATAAGTCACCAACGGATTGGCGAGCGCCCCGATCGGGCAGCCGACGTGGCACCAGCCGTCGTACAAGCAGGCGGCGCGCCCCTTGTAAGGAGCGGAGTTCATGCCGACCGCGGCCGGCGTCAAGCGAATGCCGACCGCCGCGAAGCCTTTCTTCCAGACCTCGCCGCCGGGATAAGTTTTCATCGGCGGCAGCGGATAGGGCTCGCCCGCCGGCCGCCAGATTTCCTCGGCCTTGGCGTCGCCCGAGACGCCGACGTCACGGGCGACCCGGTCGTAGAACGGTGCGAGATCGGAATAGTTGATCGGCCAGTCCAAGCCTTTTCCGTGCTCGGTCTTGACCTTGAAGTCGTTCGGCATCAGGCGCGGGAAGTTGGCGAAATAGTGCAGCGCCGCGCCGCCCACGCCCCAGCCGGCCTGATAGACGTAGCCGAACGGATTCTTGCCCTCGAGCAGAAACGGCGGGCCGGCCGGCTTGATCCGGCGTCCCCAGAAATCCGAGCTGATGAGATCTGAAAGCTGCCAGTCGGGCCCTGCTTCGAGCATGACGACTTTCTTGCCGGCCTTGGCGAGAACCGACGCATAGACGGAGCCCGAGGCGCCCGCGCCGACGATGACGACATCAACCTTTTCGTTGCTCATCTCACCAGCTCCTGGTCGGCGCGATGTGCGGCATGTACGGAACCCCGAGCGCCGCGTAGCCCTCCATGGTGCCGTAGACCACGTCGACCGCATCGGTGCGCAAGAGGAAATACACGAAGCCTGCCGGAGGGCCTTGCCAGCCCTCGATCTTGCTCTGGCGCATGGCATCGATGAAATCGTGCTGCTCGCTCGCGTTAAGCTCGGCGAAGCCGCGCCCGGAACTGCGCGTCTTGGCGGCGCGGTCTATGGCGCCCAGCGCCGCGCGATAGAAGTTCGCGAACGGCGGTCGCACATTCATGATGCGGGCTTCGAGCAGGGCCTCTTCGGGCGGAATGGAAATCTGCTGGTCGACGAATTGCACCAGGCCGGCGGTGCGTGCGCCCGGCACCAAAGCTTCACCGACGGAGGCAAGTGTTGCTGCTTCATCCGCGGTCAGCGTCCGCAACGGCACACCCTGCGCAAATGCTTGTCGCGGTGTCAGCCAGGTCTCGACACCGTCGATCGCAAACGCCAAGGCTCCGATCAGGGCGCCTTGATTGAACACGCGCCGTTCGATGGGATCCATCCTGACCTCCCTTGCGGCTTATCCTTAGGCAAGGAGAGTTTGCCGAATTCCTCCGTCGTGCGCTAGGCGATCTCCCAGCCGGCGCCGATCGCTGCAATTGCGGCGCGGGCGATGCGTTCATCGGTTTCCCAGTCGCCCCCCGCGACCCCGATGCCGCCAATGCATTCGCCGTCCGCAATGATCGGCAGCCCACCCTCCATGGCAGTCCAGCGCTCGGGGCCCGCAGCGAGCGCCAAGCCGAGCGCATGCGTGACATCGAGGAGCTGCGCCTGCGCGCCCCGCGCCGAGGTCGCCCGCTTGTTCGAGGCCGCGCAGACCGCCTTGGTGGTCGCGGAATGCACGGTGTGAAAGCGCCCGCCATCCATCCGCTCGAGCAGGATGAGGTGTCCGCCCGCATCGGTGATCGCAATGGAAACCGCGATGCCGGCTTGGCGGGCCGCGCCGATCGCGGCCGTCATCATCTGTTTGGCGCCATCATGGGTCAGGCGCTTGGTGCTGGCGACATACATGGTTAGGAGCCTCCCGGAACCTCAGGACAAGGAAGGCACACGGATAGTGTTCCGGATGCGCGGCCGCAATCGTTCGCCGATCGCAAGGGGGCTTGCGTTCCCTTCCGCGGTACCGCAATTGTAGCCTATGGCTTCGTCCGAAACCCTAACCCCCTCAGATGCCTCACAAAGTGGCACGGTTGGTGAGCGGCCGGCCGCCCGCCGTCGGCCGCCCCGCACGCCCAAGGGGCGCCAAGTCGATCCGCAGGCGCTGGCCGAGGTTCGCGCGCTTCTGGAAGAGCGACCGCGTCAGCGGGCGCTGCTGATCGAGCACCTGCATCTGATCCAAGACCGCTACGGGCATCTGTCCGCCGCGCACCTTGCGGCGCTCGCCCAGGAAATGAGGCTTGCGCTGACCGAGGTCTATGAGGTCGCAACCTTCTACGCCCATTTCGATGTGGTGAAGGAAGGCGAAGTTCCGCCGCCGGCCGTGACGGTGCGGGTGTGTGATTCCCTCTCCTGCGCGATGGCAGGTGCGGAGCGACTGCTGCGGGAGCTGCCGAACCGGCTTGGCCGTGACGTGCGCGTCGTGCGGGCGCCCTGCATGGGAGCCTGCGACCGTGCGCCCGTCTGCGCCGTCGGCCATGCGCAGGTGATGCGGGCGACAGCGCAGAGCGTTGCCGATGCGGTTGGCCGTCGAGAACACCCGCATGCGTATCCGGCCGGCGTGACTTTTGACGCATATCGGGGCGAGAGGGGCTACGAGCAGCTCAAGGCTTGCCTGGAGGGTAAGCAGAGCCGCGAGGCGGTCATTGCCGCGGTCAGCGACGCCGGATTGCGTGGCTTGGGTGGCGCCGGCTTTCCGACCGGCCGCAAATGGGGCCTGGTGCGCGCCGAGGCGGCGCCGCGCATGATGGCGGTCAATGCCGACGAAGGCGAGCCCGGAACCTTCAAGGATCGCCATTATCTCGAGCGCGACCCGCATCGGTTCATCGAAGGCATGCTGATCGCCGCCTGGGTGGTCGAGGCGGAGGAGATCTACATCTACATCCGCGACGAATATCCCGAAATTCGCCTGATGCTGCTGGAGGAGATCGCCAAGGTCGAGGCGGCAGGCCTTAGCTCACACACCAAGCTGCATCTGCGGCGCGGCGCCGGCGCCTATATCTGCGGCGAAGAGTCGGCGATGATCGAATCGATCGAAGGCAAGCGCGGCCTGCCGCGGCATCGCCCGCCCTATGTGGCGCAGGTCGGTTTGTTTGGACGCCCGACACTTGAGCAGAACGTCGAGACGCTGTTCTGGGTGCGCGACATTCTCGACAAGGGCGCTGCCTGGTTTACCTCGCACGGCCGCCATGAGCGCAAGGGCTTGCGCAGCTTCTCGGTTTCCGGGCGAGTGAAAGATCCGGGCGTGAAGCTCGCACCTGCCGGCATCACGGTACGGGAGCTCATTGACGAATATTGCGGCGGGATGACCGATGGGCACACGCTCAAGGCCTATCTGCCGGGCGGTGCATCCGGGGGGATCTTGCCCGCCAGCATGGCGGACCTGCCGCTCGATTTCGGCACGCTGGAAAAATACGGCTGCTTCGTCGGGTCGCACGCGGTTGTGGTCCTCTCCGAGCACGACGACATCAAAGCGGTCGCGCTGAACCTCATGCGCTTTTTCGAGGACGAGAGCTGCGGCCAATGTACCCCGTGCCGGGTCGGCACGGAGAAAGCCGCCAAGCTGATGGCAAACGGACCTTGGAACCCGGCTCTGCTTGACGAACTGTCTGCAGCCATGCGCGATGCATCGATCTGTGGTCTCGGCCAAGCGGCCCCGAACCCGCTTTTGTGTGTGCTAAAATACTTTCCCGATGAGCTGAAGACGCCACTCGGGAGTTGGTAGCCAGGCGGTCCGAGTCAAGCTCTTAAGCAGCCACAGGCGCGCTTTCCCCTCCCCTTGTGGGGAGGGGTCAGGGGTGGGGACTTAGTTGGCGATGTGGACGAGTGAGTGCATTGATGCCTCATAGTGCGATCGCAAGCACGACGCGGAAACGCGCGCAGCACATGCGCCGGGCGCCGACTGACGCCGAGCGCAAGCTTTGGTGGGTGTTACGATCCTTGAGGCCGCTTGGTATTCACTTTCGCCGCCAGGCTCCAATCGGAGAATTCATCGCTGACTTTGCCTGGCATCAGGGAAGATTGGTGATCGGGGTTGATGGTTCGCAGCATGTGGAAATGCGTTCGGCTTACGACGAGAAGCGCTCACGCTGGCTTCGGTCACAGGGATATCGGGTGCTTCGCTTCTGGAACAACGATGTGTTGAAGACGCCGCGGGCGGTAGCCGAAGCAATTCTGGCTGCGGCGCGTCAACAACAAGACGCCACCCTCAACCGCTCGCCACGAGGGGGAGGGGAGCACGCCTTCGCGAGCTGCAAGGAACCCGTCATCGGACAAGAACTAGACCCCACCCCCGACCCCTCCCCACAATTGGGAGGGGAGAGCGCCCTTGCGAATCTCCAAAAAGTCGCCATGGAAATCGACGCATGACCGAGAACGCCAAGACCTTCACGCTCGACGGCCGCGAGATCGATATCCGCGAAGGCGAGACCATCTTTCGCGCCGCCCGCCGCGCCGGCACGCGGCTGCCGCACTTGTGCTACAGCCCGGCTCCCGGCTACCGCCCCGACGGCAATTGCCGCATCTGCATGGTGGAGATCGAAGGCGAGCGCGTGCTGGCGGCGAGCTGCATCCGCATGCCCACGCCCGGCATGAAAGTGAAGACCCAGTCTGATCGCGCCGTCGCAGCGCGCCGCATGGTGGCGGAGCTGTTGCTCGCCGACCAGCCGCCGCGCGATGTCGCCCATGATCCTGAGTCGGAGCTGTGGAAGATCGTCACCCGGCAGAAGCTCGAGGCCGGCCGCTTCCCGCGCCGCGCAAGCCCCGAGCCCGATCGCAGCCATCCGGCCATGGCGGTCAATCTCGATGCCTGCATCCATTGCAATCTCTGTGTCCGTGCCTGCCGCGAGGTCCAGGTCAATGATGTGATCGGCATGGCGGGTCGCGGCCACACCGAGAAGATCGTGTTCGACTTCGACGATCCGATGGGTGCCTCGACCTGCGTCGCCTGCGGAGAATGCGTGCAGGCCTGCCCGACCGGCGCGCTGATGCCGTCGTCTCTGGTCGACGCCGCCAATGTGCGCACAGAGTTTCCTGATCGCGAGGTGCACAGCGTCTGCCCTTATTGCGGGGTCGGCTGCCAGCTCACCTACCACGTCAAGGACGACAAGCTCCTCTATGTCACCGGGCGCAACGGCCCGGCCAACCAGAACCGCCTATGCGTGAAAGGCCGCTTCGGCTTCGACTATATTTCGCATCCAGACCGCCTGATGCAGCCTCTGATTCGCAAAGACGGGGTGCCCAAGCGCGCCGACGACACCATCGACCCGGCGCAGCCGTGGACGCATTTCCGCCCCGCCAGCTGGGAAGAGGCGCTTGACCGCGCGGCCGCCGGCCTCAAGAAGATTCGCGACCGCGATGGGTCCAAGGCGCTCGCCGGCTTCGGCTCCGCCAAGGGCTCGAACGAAGAGGCCTATTTGTTCCAGAAGCTGGTGCGTACCGGCTTCGGCACCAACAATGTCGATCACTGCACGCGGCTCTGTCACGCTTCCTCTGTCGCGGCCTTGATGGAAGGCGTTGGTTCCGGCGCGGTCTCGGCCACCTTCAACGAATGCAAGAACTCGGAAGTCATCGTGGTGATCGGCGCCAACCCGACCGAGAATCACCCGGTCGCTGCGACCTTCTTCAAGCAGGCGGCCAAGCGCGGCGCACAGCTTATCGTCATGGATCCGCGCGGCCAGGCGCTCAAGCGCCACGCCACGCACATGCTGCAGTTCAAGAACGGCACCGACGTGGCGATGCTCAACGCGATCCTCAACACCATCGTCACCGAGAAGCTTTACGACGAGCAATACATCCAGACCTATGTCGAAGGCTTCAAGCCGTTCGCCGAGAGCATCAAGGAGTTCACGGCCGAGGAGATGGCGCCGATCTGCGGCATCGATGCAGATACGCTCAAGACGGTGGCGCGCAAGTTCGCGCGCGCGAAATCGGCGATCATCTTTTGGGGCATGGGGGTGTCGCAGCACACCCACGGCACCGACAATGCACGCTGCTTGATCGCGCTGTCGCTCATCACCGGTCAGATCGGCCGGCCTGGCACGGGGCTGCATCCGCTGCGCGGCCAGAACAACGTGCAGGGCGCCTCCGATGCAGGCCTCATTCCCATGTTCTTCCCCGATTACAAGTCGGTCGACGATCCGCAGGTGCGCGCCCGCTATGAAGAGGCCTGGGGCACCAAGCTCGATCCGAAGAAGGGGCTCACCGTCGTCGAGATCATGAACGCGGTCCATGCCGACGTGATCAAGGGCATGTACATCATGGGCGAGAATCCGGCGATGTCCGATCCCGATCTCAACCATGCGCGCGAGGCGCTGGCACATCTCGAGCATCTTGTGGTGCAGGATCTGTTCGTCACCGAGACCGCGATGTATGCGGACGTGATCCTGCCGGCCTCGGCGTGGCCGGAGAAGGACGGCACCGTCACCAACACCAATCGCCAGGTGCAGATGGGCCGGCAGGCGCTGCCGCTTCCCGGCGAGGCCAAGCACGATTGGTGGCTCATCCAGGAGATCGGCCGCCGCATCGGGCTGCCCTGGAACTACAAGCATCCTTCCGAGATCTACACCGAGATGGCTTCGCTGATGCCCTCGCTGGACAACATTTCCTGGGAGCGGGTCGAGCGCGAAGGCTCGGTGGTCTATCCGTCCGATGCGCCCGATCAACCCGGGCACGATGTCGTGTTCGAGAAGGGTTTCCCGCGGCCCGGCGGCTTCGGCAAGCTGGTAGCAGCCAAGTTGTTGCCACCCGACGAGGTTCCGGATACCGATTTCCCGTTCATCCTCACCACCGGCCGCCAGCTCGAGCACTGGCACACCGGTGCCATGACGCGGCGTGCCACTGCGCTCGACGCGCTCGAGCCGGGACCGATCGCCGCCATGTCGCGCAGTCAGATCGCCAAGCTCGGCGCAGCACCCGGCGAGATGGTCCGCGTCACCACCCGCCGTGGCAGCATCGCGTTGACGGCGCGCGCGGATGACGCCATACCGGACGGCGTGGTATTCATCCCCTTCGCCTTCGTGGAAGCGGCCGCGAACCTATTGACCAATCCGGCGCTCGATCCGTTCGGTAAAATTCCAGAATTCAAATACTGTGCCGCGCGGGTGGAGAAGATCGAGGCTGCTGCGCAGGTGGCGGCGGAGTAGGTTGATGCAGCTCACGCAAGCGGGCCTGCCGCAGGCCGATATTTCCGCCCGCGAGCCCATCGGAACCGTTCGTCACGACTGGACGCGGGCGGAAGTGCGCGCGTTGTTCGATTTGCCGTTTGCGGATCTGATGTTTGCGGCGCAGACCGTGCACCGGATGCATTTCGATCCGCATGCGGTGCAGATCTCGACGCTGTTGTCGATCAAGACCGGCGGTTGCCCGGAGGACTGCGCCTATTGCCCGCAGAGCGCGAGCTATGACACGGGCGTTGCCGCCCAGAAGCTCATGAGCTGCGACGCAGTGCTGGTGCAGGCAGAGGCCGCCAAGTCGGCGGGCGCGAGCCGCTTCTGCATGGGGGCGGCCTGGCGCTCGCCCAAGGATCGCGATCTCGACCAGGTCTGCGCCATGGTGGCGGGCGTCAAGGCGCTGGGGCTCGAGACCTGCGCGACGCTGGGCATGCTCAATGCGCAGCAGGCGGCGCGGCTCAGGAGCGCCGGCCTCGACTACTACAACCATAATCTCGATACCTCGCCCGACTATTATGGCGAGATCATCACCACGCGTACCTACCAGGATCGGCTCGATACGCTCGCGCACGTGCGCGATGCCGGCATCAATGTCTGCTGCGGCGGCATCGTCGGCATGGGGGAGAGCGTCGATGACCGCGCCGGCATGATCGCTATCTTGGCGAGCCTGCCGGTGCACCCGGAGAGCGTGCCGATCAACATGCTGGTGCAGGTCGCCGGCACCCCGCTCGCCGGGCGCGAGGCGATCGATGGAATCGATTTTGTGCGCACCATTGCGGTCGCCCGCATCACCATGCCGAAGTCCATGGTGCGCCTCTCGGCCGGCCGCGAGGACATGAGCGCGGAAACGCAGGCGCTGTGCTTCCTGGCCGGCGCCAACTCGATCTTCTATGGCGCGAAGCTCCTCACCACGCCAAATCCGGCGCCCGATCGCGACCGCGCGTTGATGGACCGGCTCGGCCTCGTGCCGTTGCGGGGTTGATTCCGCCGCGCCGGCAATCCGCGCCTCGGCGAGGTCAGGACATAGACAGCGGCCGAGCCCATATCGCCTCTCGGGACCATCTCTGGTCCCTCCGGCCGCGCCGCGCACTCTTGCAGGCTACAAGTACCCGATCTGACGCAAAATGCCACTGTCCGCATCACCCCCATGCGGGACCTGCCTCTTGAACGTGACGCGGCGAGGGTCCAGGGTGCAAAGACACCGCAACCTCTGGATTTCCCCCTCCGTTCATGGCCGAACGTCGCCGCCGCCCCAGCTCATTTGAATGGTCGACGGCCGTCATCGGGGGAGTTTCACTAACCGCCGGAACGATCGTCTTCTTCCGCGACGGCACGCAGCGCTTCCTGGAAATTCTCACCCACGACCTCAACCTGTTCGGCAGCATGTTGCCCAAGATGGCGGCCGGCTGCCTGGTCAGCGCCTTCGTGACCCGCCTCTTGCCCCGGGAAGTTGTGGCGCGTCTGGTCGGCACCGAGTCGGGCCTCTTGGGCCTCCTCATCGCCACCGTAATGGGCGCCGCGCTGCCGGGAGGGCCACTGACCATCTATCCGGTCGCCGGCGCCTTCTTGGGGCTGGGCGCCGACGCCGGCACCGCGATTTCCTTCATCACCGCCTGGAACCTGCTCGGCTACAATCGCGCGCTGATCTGGGAGATGCCCTTCTTCGGCTCCGACTTTGTGTTCTGGCGGATTCTCGTCGCGCTGCCGCTGCCGTTTATCGCCGGGGCGCTGGCGCGTGGGGTATTGGGTCTGATCGCGGCCCGTGTGGCGACCCTCAAGCAGACCCTCAAGCAACAATAACCATCAAGCAACGGCGGCATGAGTATCACCTTCCTGATCGTCAACATGCTCTTGTGGGTCCTGGTGGCCGTGCTCGCCCTGACGGCGGCGGTGCGCAGCAAGGCCCTGTTCCGCGAAGGCGCAAAGGAAGGCATCCGCGATTTCGTGATGCTGTTGCCGCGCATCATGATCGGAGTGGTCGGCTCGGGCTATATCGCGGCCGTGATGCCCGAGGACCTGATCACCAAATGGATCGGACCCGGCACAGGAGTCATGGGCATCGCCATCGCGACGCTCGCCGGGGCCATCACGCCGGGAGGCGCCGTGGTCGGCTTCTCGGTCGGAGCGGCCGCGCTGAAGGGCGGTGGCGGTGCCCCGCAGGTCATCGCCTATACGACCGCCTGGTCGCTCTATGCGCTGACCCGTCTGATCAATTGGGAGGTCGCGATGATGCCGGCCAATGTGGTCTGGCTGCGCGCGGTGGTCTCGATCCCGTTGCCGTTTCTGGCCGGCCTCGGAGCTCTGCTCATCGGCAGGCCGTGAGGTGGGCGGCGCTCTCCGATGGCGTTTTCGCACTACTTTGCCGCGGGCTGGGCGCTCCCTCTTCCCCGAGAAGAGAGTGGGGGTGAGGGGTCCAGATGTTGTTCGCCCGAATCCCTCACCGGGATTGCTTTGCAATCCGACCTCTCCCTTTGGGGAGCGGTGATCTTGTGGCACCGCGCGCTGGTTTTCGCGCCCCGCTTTCAGCGCTGCGCCTTGTCGATCAGGCCTGCGAGGCGCTTCGGATCGAGCAGAACCAGTGCGCCGCGGCGCTTCTCCAGCAACCCCGATCGCGCCAAGCTGTTGAGCTCGCGGGTCACCGCCTCGCGACGGGAGCTCACGCGCGCTGCGAGCTCCGCATGGGTGGGCGGTGGCGAGATCACGGAATGACGGCCGCCATTCAGTGCCGGACGCGCAAGGCGAAGCAATTCGGAATAGATGCGTGTCCTTACGTCCAGCGTGCCGAACTCGTTGACCCGATTGGCGAGCATGCGGATTTGACCGGCGAGCAAGATCAGCAGCTGATCGCAGACATCGGGATGTTGATGCACGATATCGCGGAAAACCGGAGGCGCCATCTTGGCGACGATCGAATCCGTGACCGCCAGGATCGCGGCCGAGCGGGGCAGGGCGTCGATGGCCGCAAGCTCGCCGAAGAAGTCTCCGTCGCGAATGTCGCGCAGGATCGAGTCCTTGCCGGAGCTTGCTTGGATCAGCACCCGGACATGGCCTTGCACCACGAAGTAGAGATCGGCACTCTGGTCCTTGTAATCGAGGATCCATTCCTTGGCTTTGGCGCGGCGCCAAGCGCATTGGGTATCGAGCCGCCGGACGGCTGCCTCGGTGAGCGAACGAAACAACGGAATGCGTGCGAGCGTCTCGGTCTGTCGCGCCATGGTTTCTTATGCGTCAATTCGCCTTGGAGCCATCACTCCGCGACTTTGAACCGCCATGACGATCGGAATCAACCAGGTGGCCAGGCCAAGTCGAAAGATGCGGAGCCGGAATTGGCGCGTCAAGCTGCCGCCCGAACGTGCAGTCCGTTTGACGGCCGGGCTGATCATGTTCAGCTACGCGACCTGTCACCTCATCAGTCATGCGACGGGATTCTTTCTCCTCAACGGCATCCAGGCGATCGGCCACGACATCATCCTGGCGCCGTGGCGGACGGAAACCGGGCTCTGGATTCTGTTAGGCGCATTCCTGACCCACCTGTTCCTCGGGCTGAAGGCGCTCTTTCGCCGGCGTCATCTGCGCATGCCGGCGATCGAAGCCTGGCAGCTTGGCCTCGGGCTCTCCATACCGCTGTTGCTCGCCCCGCATGTGACCGACGCCCGTCTCGCGGTGCTGCTCTATGGTGCGGAAGATTCCTACTATCGCGTGCTGTATCTGTTTTGGGTCACCGATCCGCTGGTCCAGCTGTCGCGTCAATTTGCGCTGCTGGTCGTGGTCTGGACCCACGGCTGCATCGGCATCCACATGTGGCTGCGCTATCGGGTGTGGTATCGGCGGTGGTTCCAAGCATTCGCGGCAGCCGCTCTGGCGCTGCCGGTGCTGGCGATCCTCGGCATCACCAATGCGGGCTGGGATACTATCCTGCGCGCCGCCGTCGAGCCGGGGTTTTCGGCGCTGCATGGTCCGCCGCCACCGGGCTCGCCGCACGCCGGCGTTCCGGCAGCGATCGCGGCACTCTATTTCAACCTGCAGCTCATCTATCTTGCAGTGCTCGCCGCAACCGTCATCCTGCGGACTCTGCGCAGCGCACGCGAGCAGCGCGGTGGTCGCATCGGCATTCATTATCAGAGCGGTCAAACAATCACGGTGCCGCGCGGCTTCTCGATCCTGGAGGCAAGCCGATGGGCGGGAATTCCGCACGCGTCCGTCTGCGGCGGGCGGGGCCGTTGCTCGACGTGCCGGGTCAGGGTCGCGCGCGGCCTCGATCGGCTTGAGCCGCCGGCCGCGGCAGAGCTCGCGACCCTGAAGCGTGTTGCGGCTTCGGCCGGCGTGCGCCTTGCCTGCCAGGTGCGCCCGTCCTGTGATGTCAACGTGGCGATCTTGGTTTCCGCCGCGCGCTCACTCGACGGCCTCAGGGTGGATTTGAGCGAAGGGCGGGAGCTCTTCGTCACCGCGCTCCACATTGACCTGCGCGAATCCATGCGGCTCGCCGCCGGCCGCTTGCCTTTCGATGCGATCTTCATCGTCAATCGCTACATCGAAGCGACGACTGGTGCGATCCTCGCCCATCGTGGTCATGTCACCAGCGTGGCGGGCGACGGTATCATGAGCGTGTTCGGCCTCGACGGCGACGCCGCAGCCGCGGCGCGCGCAGCGCTGGCGGCGACCGGGGCAATTTGGCAGGCGATCGATCAGTTGAGCGCTGAGCTCGCCAGCGAGATCTCCTCGCCGTTGCGCTTCGGTATTGGTGTGCATAGCGGGTTATCAGTGGTCGGAGCCATCGGATCCCCGGAGCACGCCTCGCTGCAGTTCCTCGGCGATACCGGCAATGTGGCGGCGCGCCTGCAGGCGCTGACCAAGGAAATGGCTTGCACCGCCATCGTCTCCCCGGCGACGCTCGCCGCCGCCGGCTGGCAGTCCCTGGCTTGGCGCCGCGCCGTGGTCGATATCCGCGGCGGCGATCCGGCCATGACAGTGTTCCTGATCGAGCGCCGCGAGCAACTTGCGGCCGATGTGTTCCGGCCAATCAAAACCGAATCCGGCCACCCGCTCAATGCACCGCCGCAGCTGCCCGCGGGATGATGGCGCCGCGGTGGCGGATCACCTTGCCGGCTAGCGTATGCGCGGCCGCGACTGCCGCAGCGGGTGCATCGCCGGCAAGTCGCGCTGCCAGATAGCCGGCGTTGAAACCGTCGCCGGCTGCGAGTGCGTCGACCGGCACGACGACTTCCGGCACCGGAATGAACTCGCGGTTTCCCTGGCTCGCCGACAGCGCGCTGTTCGGGCCGTTCTTCACCACGATCTCCGCGATCCCGAAGGCTTGCAGCCGCTCGACGGTCGCCTCCGGGCTTGGGTCGCCCCACAACACCGCCTCGTCGTCATAGGTGGGCAGCGCGATGTCGACGCGTTTGAGCGCCTCCATGAAAACCGTGCGGGTGCGGGCAAGATCGCCGCGCCAGCCGCGCGGCCGGAAGTTGCCGTCAAATGCGACCTTCGTGCCGTTCTGGCGCGCCGCTTCGATCAAGGCGAGGAGACGGCCGAGGCCGGTGTTGGAATAGAGCGACAGCGTGATGCCGGAGAAATAGATGAGCTTGGCGGCCAAGATCGTGCCGGCAATCCGCTGCCAGTCCGGCAGCTCGAACAGCTCACGCGCCGGCGCCTCGCCGCGCCAAAAGCTGAAATGTTGCTTGCCGGCGCGATCGAGGTCGACGAGATAGAGACCGGGCAGGCGTCCGTTCACCCGCAGGATCGCTTCGTTCCCCACGCCTTCGGCTGCAAGCAGCGCCAGGATGGCGTCGGAATAGGGATCATCCCCCAGCGCGGTTGCATAGGCGGTGCTGATGCCGGCGCGCGCCAGGTAGATCGCGGTGTTGAAGGTGTCGCCTCCGCACGCGACGGCAAAGCGACCATCGCCGCCGCGCGACAGCTCGATCATGACTTCGCCGATGCAGACCGCGCTGTAGCGGGGATCGTTCATGGAACCGCCTTGGACGCGTTTGCCTGGTCAAATCCAGCGACTCGACCCGGATGATCGAGGCGCCATGGTTGCTGCCGAGCCAATAACGTCGCCCGGCCGGTCGCGTTGTCTACGAACATATGCCGCATATTGGTCTCGCCGGGGAGTGGATATTCGATCGCCTCGCCGGTCTTAGGATTAAGCCGCACCACCCGGTCGGTGGTCATCCGGATGGTCCATATCCCGCCGTTCCGGTCCCAAACCACGTTCTCCCGTTGCCGGGCTCGGGCGCAGACGCGCGCGCGATTGGCCGGCGAACCTAGGATTTCCCCGATTCGGTCGCAAGGACGAGCGGTCCGGCCTGATGCGCTAGGGAGAATGCGCTTGGCGTTCGTTCGCCACGTTCCTATCTTAGCCGCGCCATTGGAGCAAACGAATGTCAGACAAGATTCCCGTCACCGTGCTCACCGGCTACCTGGGTGCCGGCAAGACGACACTGCTCAACCGCATCCTGTCGGAACCGCACGGGCAGAAATACGCCGTGATCGTCAATGAATTCGGCGAGATCGGCATCGACAACGACCTGGTGGTCGGCGCCGACGAGGAAGTGTTCGAGATGAACAACGGCTGCATCTGCTGCACCGTGCGCGGCGACCTCGTCCGCATCATCGACGGCCTGATGCGCCGGAAAGGCAAGTTCGACGCCATCATCGTCGAGACAACGGGCCTTGCCGATCCGGCCCCGGTGGCGCAGACCTTCTTCGTCGACGAGAACGTGGGGCGCAAGACCAAGCTCGACGCGGTGGTGACGGTCGCCGACGCCAAATGGCTTCTGGACCGCCTGAAGGACGCGCCCGAGGCCAAGAACCAGATCGCATTTGCGGACGTCATCATCATCAACAAGACTGATCTCGTCTCTAAGGCTGAGCTCGAGGAGGTCGAAGCACGGGTGCGGGCGATTAATCCTTACGCCAAGCTGCACAAGACCGAGCGCTGTGCCGTGCCGCTGCCCGAGGTGCTCCACCGCAACGCCTTCGACCTCGATCGCATCCTCGACATCGAGCCTGAATTCCTCGAGGCCGGCGCGCACCACCATGGCCATCACCACGATCATGATCACCCGCATGGTCATGAGAACGACCATGATCATGCGCACGCGCATGATCACGACGGTGGCGGCTTGAAGCATTATCATGATGAGGACATGCAGTCGGTCTCGCTCAAGACGGAGGCGCCGCTCGATCCCGACAAGTTCTTCCCATGGGTGCAGACCCTGGTGCAGGAGGAGGGCCAGAACATCCTGCGCTGCAAGGGCATTCTGTCCTTCAAGAGCGACCCCAATCGCTTCGTCTTCCAGGGCGTGCACATGATCCTTGACGGCGACCACCAACGCGAGTGGAGGGACGATGAAGAGCGGGTGAGCCGCATCGTGTTCATCGGCCGCAAATTGCCGGAGGAGAAGATACGTACAGGGTTCACGAGCTGCGTGGCTTGAGCGACGCCACACCCATGGCGCAAGCTCCTCCCGAAACCCCGTCCGTGATCGAGCGAACGCGGCTCTGTCGCGCCGATGGCGCTGTGGTGGCAGTGTATTTTCTGCAGCGCACGGCGGCATTCGTGCTCGGCGACGAGGCGCTGTGGATGGTGCGCGACGGCGCAGGCACCCGCATCGCGGTGCACGGCGGCGCCATTCTGGATGCGGCTGCCGACGGCGAGCGCATCATCACGGGCGGCGATGACGGCAAGGTGGTGGCGACCGATGCGGCCGGCGCAAGTCATACGATTGCGACGGATGTCCGCCGCCGCTGGATCGACCATGTGGCGCTGGCGCCGGGTGGCGCAATCGCCTGGTCTGCCGGCAAGGAAGCCCATGTCCATACCGATATGCGTTCCGTCAAGGGCGCCAAGCACGTATTCGAGGCGCCCTCGACGGTCGGGGCGCTTGCCTTCGCGCCAAAGGGACTTCGCCTCGCCGTCGCCCACTACAACGGCGCCTCGCTCTGGTTTCCCAATGCCGCCCGAGCGGAGCCGGAAACACTTATCTGGCGCGGCTCGCACCTGGCGGCGACCTTCAGTCCAGACGGACGCTTTCTGGTCACCTCGATGCAGGAGCCGGCGCTGCACGGTTGGCGGCTTGCCGACCGCCAGGACATGCGGATGCAGGGCTATGCGGCCCGCGTTCGCTCGCTCGACTGGACCGCGGACGGCAAGTGGCTTGCAAGCTCGGGCTCAACCCAGCTGATCTTGTGGCCTTTCCAGGCGAAGTCCGGCCCGATGGGCAAGACCCCGCAAATGCTCGCGCCCACCGAGACTCAGGTCGAGAAGGTAGCCTGTCATCCGCGGGAGAGCGTGGTAGCGGTCGGCTATGCGGATGGCCTCGTCCTGATCGTTCGCTTGCCTGACGGCGCCGAGATACTGGCGCGCAAGCCGAGCGGTACCCCGGTGACGGCGCTCGCCTGGAGCGGTGACGGCGCCCTGCTGGCTTTCGGCACCGAGGATGGCGATGCCGGCGTGATTGATCTTGCGTGAGCGCGGGCCGAATGATGCGTCGGCGCATCATGGCCACTTCGCGGCATTGCCGTGGAACGATCGCAAAATGTGGCGGAGCGGCGACGGTTTGTTGATTGAAACCATGCCGTTGACAAGGATTGGTGCCAAAGTTTGGCATCGCGGTACCGAAAATCCGAATCGATTAAAAATTCTTTGCTTTTGAAAAGTTCCATCACTTGCTAGCGTCCCGGCGGGGTTCTGGGGCGGGCCGGGACGGGGCGCTACAAACATGGTCCGCATTCTTCTAGCCGACGACCATGCGGTCGTGCGGCGCGGCCTTCGCGCGCTTTTGGAAGCGCACGAGGATTTCGAGGTGTGCGCCGAAGCAAGCGATGGCCGTGCGGCCGTCGAGCTGACGCTCGTGCACAAGCCCGATGTCGCAGTTCTCGACATTGCGCTGACGATTCTCAATGGAATCGAGGCCACGCGACGAATCCGCAAGGAGGCGCCGGAGACGGAGGTCATGATCTTCACGCTGCACGACCGCGGAAGCGAAATCCGCGACGTGCTGCACGCCGGCGCCCGCGGTTATGTCCTGAAATCCGAGGCCGACGAGCAGATCGTGCGCGCGGTCGAGGCGCTGGCGCGACACCGCGCCTATTTCTCCGATCATGTCTCCGAGGCGTTGCTCGATAATTTCGTCGAGCAGGGAATATCGGGGAGCGATGCGCCCATGCTTACGGCGCGCGAGCGCGAGGTGGTGCAGCTCATCGCCGAGGGCAATAGCAACAAGAAGATCGCCCACCTGCTCAGCATCAGCGTCAAGACGGTCGAGACGCACCGTTCCGCCTCGATGCGGAAGCTCGACATTCACTCGACTGCGGAATTGGTCCGCTATGCGGTGCGGCACCGGCTGATCACGCCCTAACTGGGCAGCAGGTCAGCGCCTGGTCACGAATGGCTCGACGCTCTTGGCGTTGCGCACAAAGGCGATCATCACCGCGATGCCGCAGGCGAAGAAGATCGCCTGGAAGACGTGCACGCCGTCGGTCCCGAAATCGAACATATTGGCAACCGCCCAGCCGCCCGCGAAAGCGGCGCCGAACACTTCCGCGCTGATCAGGATGGCGGCGCTCACCACCGTGAGCACGTTCTGCCAGATGATGCGCCGGCCGCCGGAAGAGGTATCGGACATGATGTTTCCTTGTTCTCGCGCCGGCAATTTCTCCGAACTCACGGGTCGGATCAAGCCCCTCTCTCTCGCGCCCCACGCTAAGCGAGGCCTCCAGCCGGATGAGGGAGCACGTGCCGCCGTCTTAGGTAGGGTCGAATGCGATAATCTGCTATGCGGCAAGGCTTATCTGTACCGCGTTTAGGCCGCATCCGCCTTTGCGGACAATAGGCCCGCCTCGACCAAGGCAACACGGATGCGATCGATCTCGGCACGCGAAAGCTTTACCAGCGGTGGCCGCACGACCGCGCGCGGCAGGCGCCGCAGCAGCACCAGCGCTTCTTTCATCCGGTTGTGCATGTCCGACCATGGGTCTGAGTAGAAGACGCGCGCCAGCGGATAGATCCGGTCATTGAGCCGTTGCGCGCCGGCGAGATCGCCGGCCGCAACTGCGCCGAACAGCTCCGCCTGCAGGTCCGCGATCACACTACCGCTGCCGGAGAGGAGCCCCTTACAACCGAGCACCAGTGAGCTCAAAAGCCAGCCGCTGTGGGTGGTGAGAACGTTCACGGGGCGTGGGAGCGTCTGCAGCATACGGATGTGCAATTCATGCTGTGGCACATTGCCGGCCCAATCCTTGATCGCGGCGATCGATGGAACCTCTTCGGCCAGGCGCAGCAGCGTGTCGGCCGGATAGCCTTGTCCGGTGGCGAGCGGATACTGGAAAACGATGAGAGGAAGATCGCTCGCATCCGCAATGCGCTTGAAGTGCGCGAGCGCCATCTCCGGCCTTTGGCCGAGCGTGAACGGTGCCGGCGGAAACACCAGGAGCGCGGCAGCGCCACGCTGCGTCGCCATGCGCGCGATGCGCGCGGCCTCTAGGCTGCCGTCGGCCCATATGCCGTTCACCAGCGGCAAATGGTCGCCGACCGCGTCACCGGCGATGTCGAGAACGCGCGCCTGTTCGTCGAAGCTGCAGGAGGCGACCTCAGTCGAATGGGCGTTGACGGTGAGGGCCGCCAGCCCGGGCGTCGCCGCGACGGTGCGCAGGTGCAGGCGAAAGTTCTGCTCGTCGATTGCGAGATCGTCATCGAACGGCAGCAGAACCGCCGGGATCACGCCCTGTGCAGCGAAACGGCTGTGGCGCGGCATCGTGGTCTCCTGTGACATGCCAAATGGCGATCGTGCAAGGCTATTCCGCCTTGAGATTTCCGGCCTTCACCACCTTGCCCCACTTGTCGGTTTCCTCGGCGATGAACTTGGCGAATTCCATCGGCGTCATCGGCGTCGGAATGCCGCCAAGATCGGCAAAGCGGGCCTTCATCTTGGGGTCGGCAAGGGCTGCATTCACTTCGCCGTTGAGCTTGGCGATGATGTCGGAAGGCGTACCCTTCGGTGCGCCCAGCCCGTACCATTGGCTCGCCTCATAGCCGGGCACGAACTCGCCGATAGTCGGCAAATCTGGCAGCGCCTCCGATCGCTCGGCTGAGGTGACGGCAAGTGCGCGCAGCCTTCCGGATTTGATGTATTCGACTACCGAAAGCGTGGGCTCGAACATCACTTGCACCTGGCCGGCAAGGAGGTCGATCAAGGCCGGGCCGCCGCCCCGATAAGCGACCGCCACTAGATTGACGCCGGCCAAGAGCTTGAACAATTCACCGGATACCTGCGTGGTGCTGCCATTGCCGGCGGTCGCCATGTTGATCTTGCCCGGATTGGCTTTCGCGTAAGCGATGAACTCCGGCACCGACTTTGCCGGGACCGAAGGATTGACCACCATCACGTTCGGCACCCGCACAATGCTGGCGATCGGCGCGATGTCACGGCTGAAATTGAAGCTCAGGTTGGGATAGAGCGTATCGTTGACCGCATTCGAGGAAGAAGTGAGCAGCAGCGTGTAGCCGTCGGCGGGCGCCCGCACCACGGCTTCGGTCCCGATATTGCCGCCGGCGCCGGTGCGGTTGTCGACGACGAATTGCTGTCCCAGCCGCTCCGACAGCCACTGGGCGATGAGACGCGCAGTGATGTCGTTCGGGCCGCCAGCCGCATAGGCGCAAATGAGATGCACCGGCCGCCCCGGATACGCCTGCGCGCGTGCAAGGCGCAATGTCCCCGGCAGGGCGGCGGCGCCTGCGGCGAGCTGCAAGAATCCTCGACGGTGAAATCTCATGATCGGCTTCCTTTCCGGCATTCGTCGATTTGGCTGAACTTGAAAGCTAGCGCCTCGGATGAATCAGGCGCGCGTCATCGCCATCAGATCGCTCACCTGATCCAGGCTGTCGAGCGCCCACAATTGGTGCAGCAGCGCCTCCGTCTGCGCCGCTCCCAATTGTCGGCGCGCCAGCGAGCGGAATTTCTCTTCGAGCTCCGCGTCGGTCATCGGGTTCTTCCAATGACCGCGATGATACTCGACCCGGATGTTGTGGCGCTCGCCCGAGGTGAGCACGACCTCGAGATCGCACGGGTTCTCCTCTTGCCCCGCCCGGTCGGCCGCCTCCGAGGGCAGGCAGTGAACACGCTGGACCAGGTCGAGCAGGCGCTGATCGTGCAGGTAGGGGTCTTCGTAGTGCTTCTCCTCGATCGTCCCATACATCAGGACGACCGCGGCCGCGTAAGGCATGCTGTGGTCGGCGGTCTCGTGGGTCTGCGGGTGCCACTTGTCCGCCGTGTCCGCCATCACCCGGATGGCCTTGCTCGAAACCCGGATATTCACCTCCGCGATCTGGCTCGGGTCGGTGAAGTAGGCGCGCGCCTCCACCGCCGCCTGAGCAACGGTCTGTGCGAACTGTCCGAGCGAAAAGCGCTTCATGAAGCAGTGCGTGATCGCGAACGGCTGGGCATCGGCGCCGAGCTTTGCGAGGGAGAAGGGCTTGCGGCTGATGCGGGCGAAGAAACCGTCAGCTCCTTCGAACACCTGCGCCGGCCCGGTCATGCCGGCTTGCGCGAGCTGTGCGACAAATACCGCCGAGCGCGCTTCAGCGGCCGCTGCACCCGCCTTCCAGTTCGAGAGCGAGCCGACCCGCGTCTGGTTGAGCGCCACGCTGCTGGCGAGGTAGAGACCGATCGCGTTCGCCATCTGCTCCATGTCGAGCCCAAGCATGTGGCCCGCACCCAAGGTGGCGCCGAGCCCGACCACGGTCGCATAATCGATGCCGACTGCGCGGTTGTCGAATACGTCCATCACTCGGCAGAACACCTCGTAGGCGAGCACGGTGTTGGCAATCAGTTCGCGCCCGTCGCGGCCCGCCACTTCCGCGGTCGCCAGCAGCGCGGAAACTGCATCGCTCGGATGGCCGGCGCCGAGGCTGATATAGCCGTCGTTGAAGTCGAGATAGCGGATCGCCACCCCATTGGCGAAGGCGGCGAGGTCGGCGCTTGTCTTCACCCCGCTGCACATCACGGTCGCGCCGCGTGTCGCGCTGACTTGGCCGGCGAGACGGTTGGCAATCTGGCTTGCATCCGCCTCGAAGCCGCCGAGCCCGCACCCGATGGTGTCGATCATGAAACGTTTGGTCTCGCGCACGACCTCGGCCGGCAAGTCCTCGTATTTGAGATTAGCCGCATAGCGCGCAAGTGCGGCGGCGATCGTGACCTGGCCGGCTGCCGCGACAGGTACTGCCGAGGTTGTCGGCTTTTCCTGCGCCCAGGCCGGAAGCGCGATCGCGGCGGCGCCGGTCGCGGCGATTTGCTTGATCACCTGGCGGCGCCCTGTGTCGCTCGGTCCTGCATGTCCGGCGTTTTGCATCGTCTCCCGCCCATCCGCGGCGGATCATATCTGGGCCGCCTTGCCGGCAAGCCTAACACGGAAGCTGTTGGCCGTTGTTGCCGCGGGTCGACGCAGCCGTCCCAATCATGTAAGGGCCTTTTACATGACTTGGTCCAGGGATAATCGGGGGCCGCGTGGATACCACCACGGCAACCTCAAAGAAGCGCTGATCCGCGCCGCGCTCGAGCTCATCGCGCAGAAGGGCCCGGCAGGCTTCACGTTTGCGGAAGCGGCGCGGTGGGCCGGCGTCAGCCCGGCCGCGCCGTATCGACACTTTCGCGACCGTGACGAATTGCTGGTCGACGTTGCCCGGCGCGGCTTCGATCAATTCGCGCAAGCGCTGAGCGCGGCCTGGAGCGAAGGCCGTCCGGATCCGTTCAGCGCGTTCGAACGTCTCGGCCGCGCCTACCTCCAATTCGCTCGCGCCGAGCCCGCTTATTATTCGGCGATGTTCGAGGCCGGAATTGCGCTCGATAGCAATGCCGATCTGCGCGAGGCAAGCGAGCGCGCCTTTGGGGTGCTGCGGGCAGCCGCCGAGGAGCTGATCGCCCCTATGCCGGCGGAGCGACGGCCGCCCGCCTTGATGATGGCCCTGCACGTCTGGGCCCTGTCGCACGGGATCGCCTCGCTGTTCGGCCGCGGCGATGCGGGGCGGCGAAAGCTGCCCATGTCGGCGGAGGAACTGCTGGAGGCGGCGGTTCTCGTGTATCTGCGGGGTCTCGGTCTGCCGGAGGAACCCTCGTCCTGACGCTTGGGGAGAGGAGGGGCATTGACAGGGACCTGGTTTGGCACTAGCTATGTAAATGTAATTTACATTCACTCGCGAGGCTTCCATGACCTGTGCGGCAAGAAGTGATGAATGGGGCTACGGCTATCGCCATCCAATGTGGTTCTGGCACCCCGGCTGGATCGTGCTGATGATCCTCGGATTCGTGTTCTGGTGGCCGGTGGGTCTGGCAATTCTCGCTTTCACTATATGGGGTCGGCGAATGGGATGCTGGAGCTATCGCCGCTCCGCCGATTGGCAGGAGCACTGGCAGGAAAAGATGGACCGCATGCGCGCCAAGATGGAGCGCTTCCACCATGGCGGCGGTTGGGCCTACTCGAGCGGCAACCGTGCCTTCGATGAATATCGCTCCGATACGCTGAAACGCCTCGAAGAGGAGCAGAAGGAGTTTCGCGAATTCCTAGCCCGCTTGCGCATGGCGAAAGACAAGGCCGAGTTCGATCAGTTCATGGCCGAACGGCGCAACCGGCCCGAGGCGCCTCCGCCTCCTCCTCCTCCTCCGCAGTCGTAAACCACTTAAGCTGCTCGAAATGCGAAGGCCGGCGATCTGATCGCCGGCCTTTTGCGTTGAATCGAAAACCTATCGGCTACTTGTTGGTCAGCCTGACGCCGGCGTGCCGCCCCATGCCGGCGAAATCGGCGTCCGTCTTGAGGCCAGCCGAATGGATTCCGTGGATGGCGAGCTCCTCGTCGCGATCCTCGGTGTCGCCGGTGACCCCGACCGCACCAATGACCTCACCGTCCGCCGCGCGGATCTGCAGGCCCCCACCTTCCGGAAATATCTGCCCTTCCGTCGCGCTCTCCAGGTAGCGCATGAAGATCGGTCGCTCCTCGGCGCGCACGTGCACGAGCTTCGACGAGCGCCCGAGCGCCAGCGCCGCATAGGCCTTGCCGAAGGCCATCTCGAAGCGGATCATCGAGCTGCCGTCTTCCTTCTGGAATGCCTTCACCTTGCAGCCGGGCTCGACGACGATCACGCTGATCGGCCGACAATCGATCTCGGCCGCACGCCGCAAGATGGCATCGATGATGCGATTGGCGAGATCAAGCGTGATGGTGCTCATTGAGGTTGGCTCACTTCGCCCTTGCCGATGACCAGGTTGTGTCTGCCCAAGATCCGGTGCCACCGGCACGAACCGGCGGCAGCATGGTAGTGGCAGGAATCTTGTCCGCCAGGCAAGCCGCCACCTGCGCTTTATGGCGGGCGACCACCCCGCAGTCACCGCCGACACTTCCCCAGCATCCGGCCGAGCGAGCCCGACGCCCCCACCTCCGCGACGCCCGCGCGCGGGGGCATGCTTTTCGGGAGATCATGCTTTAGTTAGGGCACGCTCAACGGGGCCTTCGCCGCATGACCGAGCCTGACGCCGACAATCCGTTCTTCGAGGAATGGGATACCCCGTTCGGGGTGCCGCCGTTCGACCGCATCGTGCCGAGGCACTTTCCGCCGGCGTTCGAGCGTGCCTTCGCGGCGCATGAAGCGGAGGTGGCGGCGATCGCCGCCGATCCGGCCGCGCCGAGCTTCGCCAACACGATTGCGGCCCTGGAGCTGAGTGGGCGGCTGCTCAGCCGCGTCTCCGACGTCTTCCGGGCGCTCGCGAGCGCGCACACGAATGCGGCGCTGCTCGAGTTCGAGCGCGATATCGCCCCGCGCCGCGCACGCCACCACGATCGCATCCTGCATGACGCGGCGCTCTTCCGCCGTGTCGCGGCGCTCTACGATGCGCGTGACCGCCTCGGCCTCTCAGGCGAGCAGCAGCGCGTGCTCGAGCGCTACCATCTCGATTTCACCCGTGCGGGCGCGGCGCTTGCGCCGGCCGCCAAGGCACGGCTTGCCGCCATCAACGAGCGCCTTGCGGTGCTCGGGACGGCGTTCAGCCAAAACGTGCTCGCCGACGAGCAGGCCTATACGCTCGTGCTCGAAAGCGAGGCGGACCTCGCGGGCCTGCCGGACTACGTCCGTGCCGCCGCGCGCGCGGCAGCACAAGAACGCGGGCAGGATGGGCATGTGATCACGCTGTCGCGCTCCAGCGTCGAGCCGTTCCTGCAATTCTCCTCGCGCCGCGATCTGCGCGAAAAGATCTTCCGCGCCTGGATCGCGCGCGGCGACGGTGGAGGCAGGACCGACAACAAGGCGATCATCGGCGAGATGGTGGCGCTGCGTGCCGAACGCGCGGCTCTGCTCGGATACGAAACCTTCGCGGCCTATCGGCTCGACGACGAGATGGCCAAGACGCCGGCGGCGGTGCGAAGCCTCCTGGAGCAGGTGTGGGCGCCGGCGCGCGCACGCGCGCTCGCTGATCGCGACGAGCTTGCCGCGCTGGCCCAGGCCGAGGGCGGCAACTTCGAGCTCGCCGCCTGGGATTGGCGCTACTACGCCGAAAAGCTGCGCAAGCTGAAATGCGACGTCGACGAAGCCGCGGTCAAACCCTATCTGCAGCTCAACCACATCATCGAGGCAGCGTTCTACACCGCCGGGAAGCTGTTCGGGCTTTCCTTCGCGAGGCGGACCGACGTGCCGGTCTGGCATGGCGATGTTCGCGTATGGGACGTGCACGACGCCCAAGGCCGTCATCGTGGCGCGTTCTTCGGCGACTATTTCGCGCGCTCATCCAAGCGCAGCGGCGCCTGGATGATGACGCTGCGCGACCAGGAGAAGCTTTCAGGCGACATCCGCCCGCTGGTCGTCAATGTGATGAACTTCGCCAAGGCGCCGGAGGGGGAACAGACACTGCTCAGCTTCGATGACGCGCGCACGCTGTTTCATGAATTCGGCCACGCGCTGCATGCGCTTCTGTCTGATGTCACCTATCCGTTGATCTCGGGCACCAATGTGCAGACCGATTTCGTGGAGCTGCCTTCACAGCTCTATGAGCATTGGCTTGAACGGGAGGAAATCCTCAAGCGCTTTGCCCTGCATTACCGCACCGGGGCCGCCATGCCGGACGATCTCACCAAGCGTCTCATCGCGGCGCGCACCTTCAACCAGGGCTTTGCCACGGTCGAATATGTTGCTTCGGCGCTGGTCGATCTTGAAATTCATCTCACCAAAGAAGCAAAAGGATTCGACGTGACGGCATTCGAGCGGAATGCGCTCGCCCGCATCGGCATGCCGGCCGAGATCGTGATGCGGCATCGTCCGACGCATTTCGGGCACGTCTTCTCGGGCGGCGGCTATGCGTCGGCCTATTACAGCTATATGTGGTCCGAGGTGCTGGACGCCGATGCGTTCGCGGCGTTCGAGGAGGCGCAGGATGTATTTGATCCCGCCACCGCGAAGCGCCTGCGCGACAATATCTATTCCGCCGGCGGCTCGCGCGATCCGGCCGAGCTCTACCGCGCCTTCCGCGGCCGCCTGCCGACGCCCGATGCCCTGCTGCGCCGGCGCGGGCTCAATTAAAGCGCATCTCGATCGGGCGAGACCATGACTGATCTGCACACTGCCGGACATCGGCGCGGCGTCGTTGCTGCGCCCCACGCGGCCGCCGTCGAGGCCGGGCGCGCAATGCTTGCCGCCGGTGGCAATGCCGTCGAGGCAATGGTCGCCATGGCAGCGACGATTGCGGTCGTTTATCCGCACATGAACCAGATCGGCGGCGATGGCTTCTGGCTCATCCGCGAGCCGTCGGGACGGGTGCGCGCGCTGATGGCCGCAGGGGCTGCGGGTGCCAATGCGCGACCCGAGCTTTATGGCGAGGCTGGTCTTGAGCACATTCCCGCGCGCGGGCCGCTTGCGGCGCTGACGGTTCCGGGCGCGGTCGCCGGCTGGGCGCTGGCGCTGGAGGCAGCGCGCGCGCAGGGTGGAAAGCTGCCGCTTGCTGACCTGCTTGCGGCTGCAATCAAGCGCGCGACCGAGGGCTTCGCAGTCTGTCGCAGCCATGCCGCATGTGCGGCCTTGCCGAACCTTGCCGGCGCGCCCGGATTCGCCGCGACTTTCTTCGTCGACGGCAAGCCGCCAAGTGTGGGTGCAACACTGAAGCAGCCGGCGCTCGCCGCCACCCTCGAGCAGCTCGCCCATGCCGGATTGGATGATTTCTATCGGGGTGATGTCGGTCGCGAGATCGCAAGTGATCTCGCACGCATCGGCAGCCCGGTAACGCGCGCCGATCTCGAACGCTGCCGCGCTGGAGTTGCCGAGCCCTTGCAGCTTGATCTTGCCACGGCGGCTCTGTTCAACACCCCGCCGCCCACGCAGGGGATTGCTTCGCTCATGATCCTCGGCCTGTTCGAGCGCTTGCGCATCGCTGAGGCCGAGGGCTTCGACCACGTCCATGGCCTGGTCGAATCTACCAAGCGCGCGCTCACTCTGCGCAACCGCTATCTGACCGATCCACGGCGCCTCGCGCACCCGCCCGAGCGCTGTCTCGAACATCGGTTCCTCGACGCCGAGGCGCGCGCCATCGATCGTAAGCACGCGGCGCCCTGGCAGCCGTCGGGCGGGGCTGGCGACACGGTCTGGATGGGCGCGGCCGACGCCAACGGTCTTGTGGTCTCCTACATCCAATCACTTTATTGGGAGTTCGGCTCCGGCTGCGTGCTGCCCAGGACCGGCGTGCTGATGCAGAATCGCGGCGTGGCCTTCTCACTCGATCAGGGCGCGCTCAATCGTGTTGCGCCAGGCCGGTTGCCGCCGCACACCCTCAACCCGGCGCTGGCGCGACTGGCCGATGGGCGAGTCATGGCCTATGGCACCATGGGGGGCGATGCTCAACCGCAGATCCAGGCCGCGCTGTTCACCCGCTATGTCGACTTCCGGGTGCCGCTTGCCGATGCGCTCGAGCGGCCGCGCTGGGCGCTGGGACATACCTGGGGCTCGCCCCACGCAAGTCTGCTAGTCGAGGCACGATTCAGCGAGGGTGTTGCCGACCGCCTGCGATTCGCCGGCCATGAGGTGCAATTCCTGGCCGAACCGTTTGCGGATTCCATGGGCCACGCGGGGGCGGTGGTGCTGCATCCGAGCGGAACGCTCGAAGGCGCCCACGATCCCCGCGCCGACGGGGGCGCCGCCGGAGTGTAGCGGGCGGGCCTCAATTGTGCACTCGCGAACTTTTGCGCGCCGCCCGCGTGGCGAGCCTCCATTCCGCCGCACTCCGTGTTATGGTGCCGATGGGCGACTCCCCCGAGGACGCGATTCTCGCGTCTTCACGATTGTCGGGCGCAGGTGCACTTTCTTGACGGCCCCTGCGGGGCTTCGGAAACCCTCATTCACGACAACTGGAGCGCATGACAACAGCCCGTGACAAGCCCATGACAACGATGACCAAGCATCTCGTTCGCTGGATTTTGACCTTGGCGTGCCTCCTGGCCGCAAGCCCGGTGGCCTCCGCTCATCCGCACGTCTGGGTGACCATGCAGGGGGAGCTCGTCTACGCCCCCGACGGCTCGATCACCGGCATCCGCTTTGCCTGGACCTTCGATGACATGTTCTCGGCATTTGCGACCCAAGGAATCGAGACCAAGAAACCGGGTCAGTTCACGCGTGTCGATCTCGATCCGCTCGCCAAGGAGAATGTGAGCTCGCTCAAGGAGTTCGATTATTTCACCTATGCCAAGGTCGCGGGCAAGAAGGTGGATTTGAAGGATCCGACCGACTACTACCTCGATTACAACGCCAAGGATACGGTGCTGACGCTGCACTTCACCCTGCCGTTCAAGACTCCCGTCAAGGCGAAAGAGCTCAATATCGAGATCTACGATCCTGAGTATTTTGTAGACTTCTCTTTCAAGGACATGAAGGACCCGATCACCATGGTGGGTGCGCCCGCGGCCTGCAAGCTGACGGTGGCGCGGCCGAAGGACTTGTCCGTGGCGCCGGGACAGCAGCTGAGCGAGGCGTTCTTCAATCAGCTCAGCGCCAGTGACAATTGGGGCGCGCAATTCGCGAACAAGATCGCGGTGAAATGTCCGTGAGGGCGCAACAATGAGGGCGCAATGATGATTGTGGCCGGGGGGCGCACGAGCGGCCCATTTGCCGGACTAGCTTTGCCCGCAGCGGCGATCCTGCTCATCGCGGTGCTCGCTGGTACGACCTTTGCCAGTCACGCTTTTGCTCAAGGCAATCCGTTCGGCGGCCCGCGTTCCGGCACGGCGCCGGTCCCAGTCGGCGGCGTGGTGGGCTGGATATTCGCCAAGCAGGCCGAGTTCTATCGCCAGTTCTCTGGCTTGATCCGCGCCTCCAAGGCCGATGGCACTGCCGCCTGGAGCCTGATGGGCCTGTCTTTCCTCTACGGGATTTTTCATGCCGCCGGACCCGGGCACGGCAAGGCGGTGATCTCCTCTTACCTGGTCGCCAATGAGGAGACATGGGTGCGCGGCGTGGTGCTGTCGTTTCTGTCTGCGCTGATGCAGGCGATCGTTGCCATCTTCGTCGTGGGCATCGCCGCCGTGCTGCTGCACGCCAGCGCCGCCACCATGAACGGCGCGGTGAACTGGATCGAGACCGTGAGCTATCTGCTCATCATCGTGGTTGGCTTGCGGCTGCTCTGGGTGAAGGGGCGGGCGCTCCTGGCGGCCTTTCGCGACCTCGGTCGCCCGGCTGCCGCGGTCGGTGCTGCGGTGACTCCGGCTGAAGCGATTCACGAGGCGGCGCACAGTGATCACGGTCATGATCACGGGCACCATCATGATCACCACGATCATGCTCCGGTCGTTGCCGCGACTGCTGTCGCCGCGGCTGCCACCTGCTGTGACGGGCACGATCACGACCATTCTCACCACCATCATCACGATCACGACCATGCCTCTGCCTGGGGACATGCGCATGCGCCCGAGCCGGAGGAACTCGCCGGCCCCGGTGGTTGGCGGCGCGGCTTGAGCGCGATCGTGGCGGTGGGGCTGCGGCCGTGCTCGGGCGCCATCCTGGTGCTGGTCTTCGCGCTCGCCCAAGGCCTGTTCTGGGTGGGGGCTGCCTCGACCTTCGTGATGGGGCTCGGCACTTTCATCACGGTCGCGATGATTGCAAGCCTTGCGGTCGGCGCCCGCTCATGGGCGGCGCGTGTTGCCGGCGCGCGTTCCGGCTACGGCATGCTGGCGATGCGCGGCATTGAGACTGGGGCCGCCGTCGTCATCATCGCCTTCGGCGCGTTGCTGCTGGGCGGCTACATCGTTAACGAGCGGATGGTCGGCTTCTGAAGGCTGATCGATAACGCGGCCACCGCGCGCAGGAACGCAAGGTCTGTACCGGCGTTCCTCTTCGAATGCGGAGGCCGCGCGTCATGCTGGACCAAACCAGGCGAGATCCGTTGCGGACCGGCTGTTGCATCGTCGGCGGCGGGCCGGCCGGCATGATGCTCGGCTATTTATTGGCACGCGCCGGCGTTGACGTCGCGGTGCTGGAAAAGCACGCGGATTTCTTCCGCGACTTCCGCGGCGACACCATCCATCCGTCCACGCTCGAGCTGATGTACGAGCTCGGCATCTTGTCGGATTTCCTGAAGCTGCCGCACCAAGAGGTGCGCGAGCTCAAGGCCACCTTCGGGAATGCGGAATTCGGCTTCGCCGATTTCCGGCATGTGCCCACGCATTGCAAGTTCATTGCTCTGATGCCGCAATGGGACTTCTTGAACTTCCTCGCAGAGCGCAGCTGCCGCTACCCGGGCTTTCGCATCCTGATGCAGACCGAGGCCACAGATCTCATCGAGGAGTCAGGCGCCGTGGTGGGGGTGCGGGCGAATTCGCCGGACGGCCGGATCGAGGTCAGGGCCCCGCTCGTGATCGGCTGCGACGGCCGCCATTCCGTGATTCGCAGCAAGGCCGGCATGGAAGTGGAGAATCTCGGCGCTCCGATGGATGTGCTCTGGTTTCGCGTCTCGCGTCTCCCTTCCGACCCGGACGATACCATGGGCAAGTTCGAAGCCGGCCGCATCCTGGTCGCGATCAATCGCGGCGATTACTGGCAATGCGGCTACGTCATCCCCAAGGGCTCGTTCGACGATCTGCGTCGCGGCGATATTGCGCAGTTCCGGCAGCGATTGGCGCAATCCATGCCGATGTTCGGCGAGCGGGTGGGCGAGGTTGCGAGCTGGGATCAGGTCAAGCTGCTCACGGTCGCGGTCGATCGTCTCAAACGTTGGTATCGCCGCGGACTTATCTGTATCGGCGATGCCGCGCATGCGATGTCGCCAATCGGCGGCGTTGGGATCAATCTGGCGGTGCAGGATGCGGTTGCGGCTGCCAATATCCTGAGTGACCCGCTGCGCGCAGGAGCGGTCAGCGAGGCGGAGCTTGCGCGCGTGCAGAAGCGGCGCGAATTCCCGACCCGGATGATCCAAGGCGGTCAGCTATTGGTGCAGAAGCGGGTGATCACCGGCCTGCTCGCCAACCAGGGCGAGATCAAGCCGCCGCTTTTGGTCAAGCTGTTCATGGCATTCCCTGTTCTGCGCCGCATTCCGGCGCGCATCCTCGGTGTCGGGGTGCGGCCGGAGCATATCCGGACGCTCGAGCGAGCGCGCGCTCCGCAGCCCGCTTAGCGAGATGTTCCGGAAAAGCGGATGCCGGTTTTCCGACGAGAACATGCGCCAACACAGAAGGAATGAGGAGTAGAGCGTATTCCGATCCATTCGATCGGAATGCGGTCAACCGGCGAAGTCCGCCGGAGCGAGCGCAATCGGCATGCCGTGCGGGGTGCGCTCGGCCGCGCTCGCCCAAGCCTTTCGATAGCGCGCAAGCGCCGCGCTGCCGGCGATGTTCTTTTCGCGCACGAGTCGTTCGAGCGCATTGAGCCAATGCCGATAGTAGGTATTGCCGAGGTCGGGATCGCCGGCGGCCTGTGCGGCTTTGATCTCTTGCGCCAGCGTCGCGGCCCATTCGTCCCAGGTGAAGAGACCGCGCTCATTGAGCGCCAGCGCCATTGCGAAGGCCTGTGCTTCCCAGGGCTCGCGAAAAACCGGCCCGGCGGCATCGCGCGGCAACTCGGCGAGCTCGATGGGGCAGGGCACCGACATCAGGCCGGCTCCAGATAAGGCTCGAACGCGTCAATCGAGACCTTCAGGCTCGGATCGCAGCGCTCACCCCACAGTTCGCGGCCGTCGAAGCGGACCGTGTAAAGCCATTGCGGATTTTCCCCCTTGCCGATCGCGACCGTGTCCGGAAAGACATGGCAGCCACGCACGCTTTCAATTGTGCCGACATGTCCGCGCGCGTAGCGCGGCAGCCGCGTATGAGTGGTCGGGTTGATGTTGCGGGCGCGCACGCGATCACCCTCTTTGAATAAAGCCGGCGTGCCGGGCGCGCGCGAGAAAGACCCGCGGGTGAGCGCGGCTGCGACATCGGTGACTCCGAGCTTGCGCGGCAGCGGCTTGCCGGGCTTGAGCGCTCGCCCGGCGGCAAGCTCCTCGGCATCGACGAGACCGCGATCGAGCAAGAGCTGCTCGAGCCGAATGAGCCATTTTTCGTAGTAGGAGCGCGTGAGGTAGACCTCGGGGGGGAGTTCCTCGATGGCGGCCCGCGACATGTCGATGTTCCAGAGGCGGGCATACCCCATGGCGCGGTTGAGCGCGAGCACGCGTGCTTCCCAGTCGCTGTGGAACACCGGCTCATCTGCCTCGGGAGCGACCCTCCCGAAGCACTGCATCCCGCCCATATCGTGCACGCCGTTCATGGCGCGACCTCGGCGGGCGACTTGGGCAGGCCAGTGCCGATCATGCAGTCGCGCGTCACCAGCTGCGCGAGCTTATCCTCGCTCCATCCTTCGGTGCCGGAGGGGCGCATCGGCAGCACCATGAAGCGTGTCTCGGCGGTCGAATCCCAGACGCGGATCTGGGTGGCCTCCGGCAATTTCACGCCGAAATCGGCGAGCACGCTCCGCGGATCGATCACTGCACGCGAGCGATAGGGCGCCGATTTGTACCAAGTCGGCGGCAGGCCAAGCACCTCCCACGGATAGCAGGAGCACAGCGTGCATACGATCATATTGTGGGTCGCAGGCGTGTTCTCGACCGCGACCAGATGATCGCCGACACGGCTGGCAAAGCCGAGCGCGCCAACCGCCGCGGTCGCATCTTCGAGCAGCGCCCGCTTGTAGTCCGCATCCGCCCAGGCTTTAGCGACCGCGCGGGCGCCATTGTGCGGGCCGATGCGTGTCTCATAGGCTTCGATGATGCGATCGAGCGCGGCCGGGTCCACATAGCCTTTCTCGGTCAGGATGGATTCGAGCGCACGGACCCTCAGCTGCATCTCCGAGAGCTGTGAGCCGTGCGGGTGATGCTCGTCGTGGTCATGTGAATGGTCATGCGACATGTGTCTTCTCCGGCGGGGCCTATGTAGCACGAATTCGACGAGAGCGCCCTCTCATGCGTGCAGCTCTGCTCCGCTCACCCCCGCGCAAGCGGGAGTCCAGTACTTGGTGCATCTTGCCAAGGAGAAACCGGATTCCCGCTTGGGCGGGAATGGGCGCGGCGCGAGAGCACACGCGATGAGCCCCTACGCATTGAAGGTGCGACACCTATATCCAACGAGCCATCAAGCAGCCGAGGCACCGTCATGACCCAAGCTCTCCCCGCCATCTTCTTCGGGCATGGCAACCCGATGAATGCACTCGCCGATAATGCTTATACGCAAGCGTGGCGGCGGATCGGAGAAGCGGTCGGCAAGCCGAAGGCTATTCTTTCGATCTCCGCGCACTGGTTCGTCCCGGAGGTTGGCGTGACCGTCATGACGGCGCCGCGCACCATCCATGATTTTGGCGGCTTCCCCCGCGAGCTCTATCAGGTGCAATACCCTGCCCCGGGTGATCCGGTGCTGGCGCGGCGCGTGCAAGCGCTGCTGGCGCCGCTTGAGGTGAAGCTCGATGAAAGTTGGGGCCTCGATCACGGCACCTGGTCGGTGCTGGTGCATGTCTATCCGCTAGCCGACGTTCCGGTCGTGCAGCTGAGCATCGACGCGGCCCAAGAGGCGGCATTCCATTTCGAGTTGGGTCGCCGGCTCGCCCCTCTGCGCGAGGAGGGCGTGCTGATCGTCGGCAGCGGCAATCTGGTGCACAACCTGCGCACCTATGCTTGGGGTCGAGCGATGCCGCAACCCTACGACTGGGCGAGCCGCTTCGAAGAGCAGGCCCGCGCCATGATGCTGGCGGGAGAAACGGAGCCGCTGATTGATTATCCCTCGCTCGGGCGTGATGCCCTGCTCTCCGTTCCGACGCCGGAGCACTACCTGCCGCTCCTCTACGTGCTGGCGACCCGCCAAGAGGGCGAGGCGATCGGGTTCCCGGTTGAAGGCATTGAAGGCGGCTCGATCTCGATGCTGGCCACGCGCGTCGGGTAGGCCTAGGCTTCCGTATCCAGCGGCCGTTCCGCCAACAGCACGACCGCGATGAGCGCGATCGCGACGCAGCCGGCATCCGCGTAGAAGACGCGAGCAAAAATCTGCGCTGCGGCCGCAGAGCCCTGCTGCCAGCCGCTCGTCAGTGCCGTCGGCGCTTCGCCGAGCGAAGCTGCTCCCGCCACCACGATCGCCCCGAAAGCCGCCACCATGATGGTGCCGGCGAGGTTGCGGCAGAAGTTCATGGCGCCCAACGAAATGCCAAGCTGGTGGCGCGGGACGACGTTCTGGACTGCGACCTGTGTCAGCGACGGAAGCGGCCCGAAGCCTGCCCCGATCAGCACCAAGAGGATTTCAAATTCCCAAAGCTCGATGCCGTCCGCCCGATATGCGAGGCGGAGCAGCGCCGCGATGGTGAGCACGAGCCCGGCCATTGGCAGCGCCTTGTAATGCGTAACACGACAAAGCACCTGACCGGAAAGTCCGGCGCTGATATTGAGGGTCACCATGATCAGCATCAAGGCAAGGCCCGCATCCGTGGGTGAGAGCCCGATCGCGCTCTGCAGATAGCTCGGCAGGAAGATATTGAGGGCGACAATCGAGCCCCAGCCGAGCGCGTTGGCGACGATGGCGTGGCGCACCACCGCTTCGCGCAGGATCGCCACGGGAATGAGCGGCTCCGGCGCGGTGATGAGGCGCGTCACGAAGAGCGCGCCGCCGGCGATCGCCAAGCCGAACAGCGCCAGGATGGGAAGCGAAGTCCAGGCGAAGCGGAGGCCACCCAGGTTGAGGCCGAGCATGAAGGAGACGCTCGCGGCGACGATCAGGCCAGCGCCGATCACATCGAGGCGGTGCGGGCGCTCATGCCGCGGCAGGCCGCGCAACAACACGGACGTGATCCATAATGCGGCGAGCCCGAGTGGAACGTTGATCCAGAAGATCGCCGACCAATTGAGATGATCGGCCAGGAAGCCGCCGAGCGCCGGCCCGCAGGCGCCTGCGGTCGTATAGGTCACGGCGAAATAGCCATAGTAGCGTCCGCGTTCGCGCGGGGTCGCGACGTCGCCCAAGACCACCATGCCGAGCGAGGCGAGGCCGCCGCCGCCGATCCCCTGCAAGCTGCGCCCGAGGATCAGAATTGCCATCGAGGGCGCGAGCGCACACATGACCGAGCCGGCAAGGTGCGCCGCAATGGCAATGCGCAGCGCAAAGGCGCGCCCGCGGATATCGGCGATCTTGCCGTAGAGCGGAATCATGGCGGTCGCCGCCAACAGATAGGCGGTGATCAGCCAGGGCAGATTGTTGCTGTCGCCGAGATCGCGTCCGATGGTCGGAAGCGCGCTCGCCAGGATGGTCTGATCGAGCGAGCCCATGAAGACCGGCAAGAGCATGCCGATGACGATAATCAGCGTCTCCCGATGGGTGAGTCGCTTCAGCTGGGCCGGTTCCGTGGTGGCGTCCATGGGACTTTGGGTCGAAGCGCGGGAGGGAGATTACGCCTTTGTAGAGGAGGTCACCCGAACCGGCCATCCCGCACGAAAGATGCCGGCTATGCATGTTGCAGTGCGCCAAAGATCGCACGCGCCGGGGCCGCCGAAATTTCCTTGTACGGTTCAACCTGCCTTGCGCAAGGAATGAACGATAAGCAACGCCGCATTGCCGCGGGGCCGCGCCATCTATATCTCTTTGTGCGTAGAGCCATACTTGATCGATGCCCTGGCTTGAGGCAGGTGCGCGATGGCGCTCAAAAAAGTCCAGCTCGGCGACAAATACAATCTGGCGCAGGAACGAGTCTTCGTAACCGGTTATCAGGCCTTAGTGCGCCTCTGCCTGATGCAGAAGGAGCGCGATCGCCGCGCCGGCCTCAATACCGCCGGTTATGTCACCGGCTATCGCGGCTCGCCGCTCGGCGGGCTCGACCAGCAATTTCAGCGCGCACAGGCTGAGCTCAAGGCGGCCGACGTTCTGTTCCAGGCCGGCCTCAACGAGGAGCTTGCGGCGACGGCGCTCTGGGGCTCGCAGCAGGCGGAGCTTCGCCATGAGGGACGGTTCGATGGCGTGTTCGGCCTCTGGTACGGCAAGGGTCCGGGCGTCGACCGCACCGGCGACGTGTTCCGCCACGCCAATTTTGCCGGCTCTTCCCGGCACGGCGGTGTCCTCGCCCTGATGGGTGACGACCACACGGCTGAATCCTCCACCACCGCCCATCAATCCGAATATCATTTCATCGACGTGATGATCCCGATCCTGAACCCGGCCGGAGTGCAGGAGATCATCGACTACGGCCTCTATGGCTGGGCCATGTCGCGCTTCACCGGCGCCTGGGTCGCGCTCAAATGCATGCATGAGACGGTCGAATCGACCGCCGTGGTGGACGGTCGCCTCGATCGCGTCAACATCATCATCCCGAACGACTTCGACATGCCGGAGGGCGGGCTCAATATCCGCCTGCGCGACTCGATCCTCGGCATGGAGGCGCGACTGCATGACTACAAGCGCGACGCGATGCTGGCTTTCGTGCGCGCCAACAAGCTCAACAAATATATCGCCTCCGGTGGGCGCAATCCCCGCATCGGCATCATCACCACCGGCAAGTCCTATCTCGACGTGAGGCAGGCGCTCGATGAGCTCGACATCGACGAGGCGCGCTGCAACGTGCTGGGCTTGCGCCTTTACAAGGTCGCTTGCCCGTGGCCGATCAGCCAACGCGACTTGAAGGAATTCGCCGACGGCCTCGATCTCATCATCGTGGTGGAGGAGAAGCGCTCGCTGATCGAGGTGCAGGTGCGCGAGGAGCTCTACGGCACCGCCAATCAGCCAATCTGCATCGGCAAAAAGGACGAGCGCGGCGACTGGCTCTTTCCCGTCAAAGGCGCGCTCGATCCCAACGAAGTCGCGATCTGCATCGGCGAGCGGCTGCTCAATTACGTGTCGGACGAAGCATTGAAGCACCGCGTCGAGCGCCTCAAGGAAGCGCAGCGCGTGTTGGCCGAGACCGACGATATCGCGCAGCGCATTCCCTATTTCTGCTCCGGGTGCCCACACAATTCCTCGACCGTGGTGCCACCCGGCATGCGCGCCTATGCGGGCATCGGCTGTCACTACATGGTGCAGTGGATGGACCGCTCGACGCTCGGCTTCACCCAGATGGGCGGGGAGGGCGCCAACTGGATCGGTGAGGCGCCGTTTTCCAACCGGCCGCATGTGTACCAGAACATCGGGGACGGCACCTACAATCATTCGGGCTACATGGCGATCCGTGCGGCGATCGCCGCCAAGGTGAATATGACCTACAAGGTCCTGTTCAACGATGCGGTTGCAATGACTGGCGGGCAGGCCAATGACGGCGGGCTGACAGTGCCGCAGGTCGCCCGCCAGGTCGCGGCCGAAGGCGCCGCACGCGTGGTCGTCGTTACCGACGAGCCCGGCAAATACAGCCGCAATGAGAGTTGGCCCGAAGGCCTCACCATTCATCACCGCGACGAGCTGATGGCGGTGCAGGAGGAGCTTGCCAAGATTCCGGGCGTCACCGTCCTGATCTATGACCAGACCTGCGCGGCCGAGAAGCGGCGGCGCCGCAAGCGCCACACCTATCCGGATCCGGACAAGCGCGTCATCATCAATGAGCTCGTCTGCGAAGGCTGCGGCGATTGCGGCCTCAAATCCAATTGCGTATCGGTGCAGCCGCTCGAGACCGAATGGGGGCGCAAGCGCACCATCGATCAGTCGAGCTGCAACAAGGATTTCTCCTGCGTCAACGGCTTTTGCCCGTCCTTCGTCACCGTGCACGGGGCGGCGCCGAAGCGCGCTGCAGCGGGCGGCGCCGGTGAGCCGCCGGCCTTGCCTGAGCCGACGCTGCCGGCGATCGACCAGACCTATGGCATTATCGTCACTGGCATCGGGGGCACCGGGATTGTCACGATAGGCGCCATCATCGGCATGGCAGCGCATCTGGAAGGCAAGGGCGTTGGTGTGCTCGACATGGCGGGCCTCGCCCAGAAGGGCGGCGCGGTCGCGAGCCATATCCGCATCGCCAAGAAGCCGGAGGATATCCACGCTATCCGCGTGGCCGCGCGCGGCGCCGACCTGGTGCTTGGCGGCGACATCGTGGTGGTCGGCACCAAGAAAGTGTTGGCCGCGGTCGAGCGCGGCACCACCACGATGGTGGTGAACCAGGCAGAGGTCCTGCCCGGCGAGTTCACCCGCAACGCCGATTACTCGCTGCCGACTGCGCGGCTCAAGCGGGCGATTACGGCCGCGAGCGGGGAGGCTGCCGCGCATTTCATCGATGCCTCGCGAATCGCGCTTGCGGTTGCTGGTCAGGGTATTGCGGCCAACATGGTGATGCTCGGCTATGCCTATCAGCTGGGCCTGTTGCCGCTGTCAGCGGAAGCGATCGAGACCGCAATCGCGCTCAACGGCGAAGCTGTCGCGATGAACAAGGCTGCCTTCCGCTGGGGGCGCGCCGCCGCCGCCGATCCGGCCCGTGTTGCGCAACTCGCCGCGCCCGCACCGGGCAGCATCACGGATGCGCGGAAGCTTTCGCAGTCTTTCGACGAGATGCTCGTGCGTCGCGTCGCCTATCTCACTGCCTATCAGAACGCCGCCTATGCGGCGCGCTACCGCGCATTGGTCGAAGAGACAAAGGCCGCGGAGGCAACGAGAGCCCCAGGCAAATGCGGGCTGGCTGAAGCGGTCGCACGCAACCTGTTCAAGCTGATGGCCTACAAGGACGAGTACGAGGTCGCGCGCCTCTACGGCAACGGCGAGTTCGCGCGCCAGGTGGCCGAGGAATTTGACGGCGCAAAATTGCGTTTCGAATTCCACCTCGCTCCGCCGCTGCTTGCGCGTCCGGGTCGCGGCGGCGAGCCGAAGAAGCTTACCTTCGGGCCGTGGATGCTCACGCTCTTTCGTTTGCTGATGCGGTTCAAGTTCCTACGCGGCACCGCCTTCGATCCGTTCGGCTACACGGTGGAGCGTCGCACCGAGCGCAAGCTCATCGCCGACTATGAGGGGATGCTCGCCGAGATCCTGCCAAAGCTCAACGGCGAGAATCATCATCTGGTGGTCGGCATCGCGGCGATCCCGGAAAAGATCCGTGGCTTCGGCCACGTCAAGATGCGGCATCTTGCGACCGCCAAGGTCGACGAAGCGACCCTCATGGATCAATTCCGCGCCGGCGTCCCGCATTTCCTCAAAGCCGCGGAGTGAAGCGCCGTTTTATGCACTGATGATGGGCACGCGTCTGCGCGAACCATCTGCGTGGGCAAAATTGCGCGCAGCCAAGCAAACATCTTCGCCACAGCAGGCAATATCGCCCACCCCATGGACTCGGGCACCTTCACGCAAAATGCGTCGCATAGACCGGCGGCAAGGAGTGCGACACGCAGGCCCAACTGTCGCCCTGATCTTCGCTGATCCACAGGCCTCCCGTGGTCGATCCGAAGGCGAGCCGCTCGCCCTCGTGATCGAGCGTCAGTGCGTGGCGATAGACGATATCGTAGGCGTGCGATTGCGGCAGGCCGCGGGTAAGGACATCGAAGCTCTTGCCGGCATCGTGGGTGCGCGTCACCACGAGCTTGCCGTCGCGCGGGATGCGTTTCTCGTCCTTGGTTCCGGGCACGAACCAGGCCGTGTCCGGTTCTTTCGGATGCACCACCACCGGGAAGCCGAAGGCGGACGGCTGAACCCCGGTGATCTCGCTGAAGGTCTTGCCCTCGTCGGAGGAGATGAAGATGCCGTTATGATGCTGCACCCACATGCGATCCGGCGCCGATGCACACTGCGCCAGGCAATGCACGTCCTGGGCGATAGGATCATGGGTGAGCTCGGGCGGCACATATTCGGCGCGCATCCCCTCGCCGCGCAGCGTCCAGCTCTCGCCATTGTCTTCGGTGAACCAAACTCCGCCAGTCGAGACCGCAATCCACACGCGCTGCGAGTTGCGCGGATCGATGCAGATCGAGTGAAGGCCAGGCAGGTCCGCCCCGCCTCCCATCCATTTCTGGCGCTTGGGGTGGTCCCACAGCGCGCGCATCATCTGCCAGCTGTTGCCGTGGTCGTCAGAACGGAAGAGGCCGCCGGGCAGCGTGCCGCACCAGATGGTCCCGGGCCGGTCCGCTCCGGCGGCGGCGAGCGCCCAGATGCGGGCCGTGCTCCAGGCGAGCGGGCGCCCCCAGAAGTCGATCTCCTGATGGCCTTCCGGCTTGGGTGGATAGACCGGGGCTGCGATTTCCTCCCAGCCCGCAGCCGTCGAGCGATGCAGCTTGACGCCGAAATGCCCATGATCGAGGGCGACGTAGCGACGGCCATCGCGCGGATCGGTCAGCGCCATTGAAACGTTCTCGCCGAGGAAATCGGCGCCGGTGATCTCCCAGCCGGCGGACCTGCGGTTAACCGTGAACAGGCCCTTGCGGGTTGAAACCATCAACCTGTCACTCATGCCTTACCCTCCCGACAAGGCTTGGAACACATAGATCGTGCTGGTCTTGCGTACCGTATCGCTCAGGCGCACGCGATCGCGGATCATGGCGCCGTCCACGAAAATCGCCATGTGCTTGCGCAGGGCGCACTGATCGTCGAGCACGTAGGAACGCGCTTGCGCATTCTGCGCGAAGACATTGTCCAAGACCTCGCGCACGGTTTCCCCGGATGCTTCCGCCTCCGGGCAGGCAACGTGGCGCTGGACATTGGGCGTGAACACCACTCTGGCCATATTTTGCGCTCCGCGCTCGTTGATCCGCGGCGGCTTGCCCTAAAGCCGGTAGGTAGAAGAAGTGCGGAGCCGTGTCCATCGCCTTCGCGGCCGGCCGTGCGACGATGCGCTCGGGAAGGCGGTCGCCTGCCGCCAAGCAATCGCGTATGCTTGTAAGATGAACGATGCGACCTCCCTCGCCGTCGCGGCGAGCCCGCCCCAGACCGAGCAGCAACCGGCAACCGCCGCCCACAAGGTCGGCGTTTTGCTCGTGAATCTCGGTACACCCGAAGGTTATGATGCAGGCTCGGTGCGCCGCTATCTGCGCGAGTTCCTTTCCGACCCGCGGGTGATCGAGAACCAGGGCATCCTCTGGAAGCTCGTGCTCAATGGCATCATCCTGCAGGTGCGGCCGCGGCGCAAAGCCCACGACTACCGAAAGATCTGGAACTCTGAGCAGAACGAATCCCCAATCAAGACCATCACCCGCTCACAGGCCGAGAAGCTCGCCTCGACACTGCAGCCGATGGGGCCGCAGCTCGTTGTCGATTGGGCGATGCGCTATGGCAAGCCGGCAATCGGTGAGCGCCTCTTGGCGCTGACCGCGCAGGGCTGCACGCGCATTCTGGTCGTCCCGCTTTATCCACAATATTGCGCCGCCACCACCGCGACTGTGGGCGACGAAGTCTTCCGCGCGCTCACCCGCATGCGCGCGCAGCCGGCGGTCAGGATCGCGGCTCCCTACTACGATGATCCGGTCTATATCGAGGCGCTTGCCTCCTCGACCACCGTGGAGCTCTCGCGGCTCGATTTCGAGCCGGAGCTGATCCTCGCGTCCTTCCACGGCATCCCGCAGTCGTTCGTCGACAACGGCGATCCCTATTACGCGCAATGCGTCGAGACCATGCGGCTCCTGCGCGCCCACATGAAGCTCGGCGAGGACAAGCTGATGCTGACCTTCCAGTCGCGCTTCGGCCTCGGCAAATGGCTCGAGCCCGCGACCGTGACGACGGTCGAGGCGCTCGCCAAAAAAGGCGTCAAGCGCCTCGCGGTGATCACGCCGGGATTTTCCGCTGATTGTCTGGAGACGCTCGAAGAGATCGCGGTCGACAATGCGAACGTCTTCAAGCAGAACGGCGGCGAGAAGTTCGCCGCAATCCCCTGCCTCAACGACAGCGGGCCCGGCATGCTGGTGATCTGGCAGATGGTGCTGCGCGAGCTGAAGGGGTGGGTTTGATGACACTCGCTACCACGTCGTCCCGGGCGAGCGCAGCGAGACCCGGGACCCTATACCGCGACGCGCTCGCGATAGATTGTGGCGTGTGGGTCCCCGCCTTCGCGTCGCTTTCCCGGGGACGACCGGTGGCCGGGCCTATTCTAGGCCACCCCCGCCCGCAGCAGATCGTGGAAATGCACGATGCCGACCGGCTTGCCGGCCTCGGCGACGATCAGCGCGGTGATCTTCGAGGAATTGATGATCTCCAGCGCTTCGCTGGCGAGCTGCTCGGGGTGCACGGTCTTGGGGCTCCGCGTCATCACGGTCTCGACGCGCGCATCCAACAAATCGGGGCGCATGTGGCGGCGCAGGTCGCCGTCGGTGACGATGCCGACCAGGCGCCCATCTTCATCGGCGATGCCCACGCAACCGAAACCCTTGGCGGACATGACCACCACCGCTTCCGACATTTTTGCGCCGACGCGCGCGAGCGGGATGGCGTCGCCCTTATGCATGATATCGCCGACGAATTTGAGCATCGCGCCCAGCTGGCCGCCCGGATGGAACACGCGGAAGTCGAGCGCCGTGAAGCCGCGACTTTCCAAGAGCGCGATTGCGAGCGCATCGCCGAGCGCAAGCTGCATCAGCGTGGATGTGGTGGGGGCGAGATTGTGCGGACAAGCCTCCCGCGCCTGCGGCAGCGCCAGCACCAAGTCGGCGGCTTTGCCCAGCGCTGACTCCGCAAATGCCGTGATGGCGATGAGCGAGATGCGGAAGCGGCGCGAATAATCGGTGACGTTTTGAAGCTCGGCGGTCTCTCCCGACCACGACAGCGCCATGATGACGTCGTCCGAGGCGATCATGCCGAGGTCGCCGTGGCTTGCCTCGCTCGGATGCACGAAGAACGCCGGCGTGCCGGTCGACGCCAAGGTGGCGGCGATCTTCCGCGCGATATGGCCGGACTTGCCCATGCCGGTCACGATCACCCGCCCGCGTGCGGCCCGCAGAAGCTCGACCGCGGCGACAAAGGCCTCGCCCAGCCCGTCGCGGATCGCTGCCGCCAACGCGCTGATGCCGCCGGCTTCGGCTTCGAGCGTGCGGAGCGCGGAAGCGATGAGCGCGTCCGCTTGGCCGCCGCTCGGCTTGAGCGTTCGTGATTGCCCCGACTTCGACATTTGACCTCAGGCGAGCAACGGAGAACCGCTGCAGACCACGCTAGTGCCCCCGATTTGAAGTTCCTGCCACACCTGCCGCAAGCTCTTTCAGGAACTTCAAATCAAAAAGCGGCACTAGAATGATATGCTTGCCAGTGCCCCTTTCTTTCCGAAGCTCGTGCCAAAGGGTGCCGCGATGTGTCACGAACTTCGGAAAGGAGGCACTAGGCGCCGGCCGATCCCGATAGCACGGAACATCGGCGCGCGCGATCGATCAACGCTCTGTTAACCATATCCATTTTAATTCCGTTAACCAGGATTTCCCTGACCCGGTGCGGCCCTCCGGCAGGCCGGTCGCGTGCTCTGGGTTTGGGGAGTCTCAGGCTCGAAGGCGAAGCGCGACTGCACCCGGGCGCGCGCCTCGCGCCGGTTCGGAGTCTCTTTAAGGTGCAGTGCCGCCGCCAAATATCGCAACTGGTCTGGCTCTGTGCTCCCATCCTGATGGCGGCCTCAAGCATTCCGACATCGCCGCTTTGGGCGCAGGCCGCAGTCGCGGATGAAGAGGTACCGGTTGGGCAGCTGCCTACCTATGAATCCCAGCCCGCGATCGGAGCTGGATCGACCGGCTTCAATTCCGCCAAGCGCCTGCCGCTCCGCGGCAGTCTCTCGGTGGGCATGGCCCCGTCCGCTGCCGGGTCGGCCAATCCGTCATCGATGGCCGCGTACACCACGTTGGCGCCGCTGCCCTTGCCGAGCGCGATCAGCGATGCCCGCTTGAAGCAGACGCAGAACCGCAGCCGGCAGGGTGTCCCAAGCAATGGCATAACCGCCAACGCGGCGACCACGAGCGCAACCACCGCCAATGCGAGCGTTGCGCCGGTAACGGTGCCATCAGCGGAGCCGCTGCAGCCCGGAATAGATCCGGTTACCGCCCTGCCGAAAACGCTCATACGCAGGCCGGCGATCGACGAAAAGCCGTTCGATCCGCTGGGTATCCAGGCGGGCTCGTTTCTCCTGCGACCGGCGATCGAGGTCTCGGGCGGCTACGACACCAATCCGGCACGCACCGTCGCGGGCGGCGGCGCGTCCAGCTTCGCCACTGTGGCGCCTGAGCTGCAGGTCAACTCGAACTGGTCGCGCCACGTGCTCACTGCCGATCTGCGCGGCAGCTACATCTGGTATGGGACCGCGGCCACTCTCGACCGTCCGACCTTCGACGGCAAGATCGACGGGCGCGTCGACGTCACCTCCCAGACCCGCATCGATCTCGAAGGCAGGCTCATCGTCGCGACCGACAATCCGGGCAGCCCGAACATCCAGGCCGGTCTCGCCCGGCTGCCGATCTCGACTGATGTGGGTGGTAGCATTGGTCTCGGTCAGCGCTTCAACCGCCTCAACGTCGAGGTCAAGGGCGGGATCGACCGCACCACCTACCAGAGCTCGGTCTTCACCGACGGCACGGTCGCTAGCAACGATGATCGCAATTTCGATCAATACAGCGCGCAGCTGCGCGCCGGCTATGAGCTCACGCCCGGCATCAAGCCGTTTGCGGAGCTTGATGTCGACCGACGGCAACATGATCTGCGGTTCGACACTTTCGGCCTCGATCGCGACTCCGACGGAACCGCCGGCAAGGTCGGCTCGACCTTCGAGCTTTCTCGCATTCTCACCGGGCAGATCGCCTTTGGGTATCTCGATCGCCGTTATGGCGACCCGGCGCTGCCCACGATCGCCGGGCCGACGCTTGACGCTTCACTCATCTGGATCGCGAGTGCGCTGACGACGTTCAAGTTCACTGCCGTCACCAGCGCAAATGAATCGACGCTTGCCGGGGTCTCGGGCGTCTTCACCCATGAGCTGAGCCTGCAGATCGATCACGCTTTCCGCACCTGGCTCGATGCCACACTGAAGTTCACCGGCGATCGCGATGCCTATGTGGGAAGCGCGCGCCTCGACGACCGCTACGCGGCCGCTTTCGACCTGACTTATAAGCTCAACCGCGAAGTTCAGCTCAAGAGTGAGGTGCGGCGCGAATGGCTTTCTTCCAACGAGCCCGGCAACGACTACCAGGCCTATGTGGGGCTCTTGGGCGTGCGGCTGCAGCGCTGAGCCAAGTCGAGACGCGGACAGTCGAGACGCGGCCTCTTCCGCCGGCCCGGACAATGGGTGTAGCCTCTAGCGGAGAGCTGCCCCGGGGGACATGCCGAGGGTCCTTGAACGGCAGCCGTAATGGCCATCGGCAGGCACTCGTCTCTGCAACCGCCATCTTTTTCCGGCTTCGAACCGCCTTGCCTCGCGCAGTCACCGGCGCGCGGGCACGATGACGAGAGACAATCATGTCTTTGCGAATCTTGCTGGGTGCGATCGCGTTGACGGCGCTGATCTCCACGAGCGCGAGCGCCGAAGTCTTCGATTACGCGAAATATCCGAACCTCAAAGGCCAATGGCTGCCGATCGGGGGCCCAGGCCGTTTCGACATCAGCAAGCCCTGGGGACCTGAGCAGGAAGCCCCGCTCACGCCGGAATATCAGGCCGTCTTCCAAGCGGATCTCAACGATCAGTTCGCAGGTGGACAGGGCCGGGATCGGGACTGGGTGTGTCAGTCGCCCGGCATGCCGCGCGTCACCAACGGTTACGGTCAGATGGAGTTCGTCATCGCGCCCGGCAGCGTGCACATTCTGACGCAGCACATTCACGACAATCGCCGCATCTTCACCGACGGCCGTGACTGGCCGACCGAGATTCCCCGCACCTTCATCGGCTATTCCATCGGCCGCTGGATCGACAGCAAACAAGACGGCCATTTCGACGTTCTCGAGGTCGAGACGCGCGGCTTCAAAGGGCCGCGTTCCTACGACACCAGCGGCCTTCCCCTGGACGACGACAATCAGACGATCGTCAAGGAACGCATCTACGCGGATGCGACCGACCGCGACGTCGTCCATGACCAGGTCACCGTCATCGACCATGCGCTGACGCGTCCCTGGACGGTGATGAAGAACTATCATCGCGTGGCCGATCCGCGGCCCTATTGGCGCGAGATCAGCTGCTTCGAGGCCAACGGATATGTCGAGATTGGGGGCGAGCCCTACATGCTGAGCGGGGACGGCTACCTGATGCCGACCAAGAAGAACGAGCCGCCGCCGGATTTGCGGTACTTCAAGAAGCCATGACGGTGCGTGTCAGACAGCGGAAAAGCCATCCGCCTGTCCTTGCTGCTCGCTGCTCACTATCTCTTCGCCCTTGGCCGTCCCGGGAGGACAACAATGCTCTCGCGAAGCTGCCTCATAATCGTCTGCGCGCTGCTCGCCATGGCAAGCGGACGCGCACAGGTCATCGATTTCTCCAAATATCCCGACTTGACTGGGCAGTGGCACGCGATCGGCGGACCGGACCGCTTCGACATGAGCAAGCCGGCGGGACTTGGTCAGCAGGCGCCGCTGACGCCGGAATATCAGGCCATCTTCGATGCCAGCCTCAAGGATCGAGCCGCCGGCAAGCCCGACATCACCAACTTCTTCTGCCTCTCGCCCGGGATGCCGCGCGTCACCAACGGCTACGGCGAGCTGGAATTCGTCATCACCTCGGACACAACCTACATCTTGATCGATCATATCCTCGACGATCGCCGCATCTATACCGATGGACGCAGCTGGCCAGCCGAGCTGGAGCCGAGCCGGCTCGGCTATTCGATCGGCCACTGGGTTGACAGCAAAGACGACGGTCACTTCGACGTTCTCGAAGTCGAGACCCGCGGCTTCCGCGGTCCGCGCATCTTCGACGACAGCGGCCTGCCGCTGCACGAAGACAACGAAACGGTGGTCAAGGAGCGCATCTTCCTTGACGCCGCTGATCGCGACGTCGCTCACGATGAAGTCACGGTCTACGATCATGCGCTGACGCGACCGTGGACCGTCATGAAGAGCTACCGCCGCGACTCGAGTCCGCATCCGGTATGGACGGAGGGACACTGCGAGAACAGCAACCACGTGATGATCGACGGACGACCCTATATGCTGAGCCCCGACGGTTATTTGATCCCGGCCGTGAACGACGAGCCGCCGCCGGACTTACGTTATTTCAAGAAGGCGGGACAGTGACGGAAAATCGGGTGAATAGCGACTGGCGAGTTGAACAGAGCCGCCCGGCTGTTCCTCACCATTCGCACCTCGCTCTTCGCTCTTCGCCCTACACACAGCGGAAACCGACATGCTGAACCGGGTCGCGCTTTGTGCATCTTTGCTCGTCGTCCTCGCCGGCTCTATGGCGCAGGCCTTTGACGACGCGAAATATCCCGATGTCTCCGGCCAGTGGCTGCGCGTCAACTTCAGATCCGGCGGCCAGCCCAGCTTCGACCAGACCAAGCCCTGGGGGCTGGGGCAGGGAGCGCCGTTGACGCCGGAATACCAGGCGATCCTGGAGGCGAGTATCGCCGACCAGGCAAACGGTGGCCAGGGCAATTGGAATTCCAGCGCGCGCTGCCTGCCGCCAGGCATGCCGGCGACCATGAACGGCTATAACTCGCTCGAATTCGTCGTGCTGCCGGAAATCACCTACGTGCTGGTCGAGCACAATCTGCCGATCCAGCGCCGCATCTACACCGATGGCCGCGACTGGCCCGCGGAGGTCGAGCCGACCTTCCAGGGCTATTCCATCGGCCGCTGGATCGAGAGCGACGGCAAAGGCCGCTTCGACGTGCTCGAAGCCGAGACCCGCTTCTTCAAAGGGCCACGCTCGCTCGATCCGACCGGCATCCCGGTCCATGCCGACAATCAATCGATTGTCAAAGAGCGCTTCTTTTTCGACAAGGCCGACCCCAAGCTCCTGCACGATGAGCTCACGCTGATCGACCACGCATTGACGCGGCCCTGGACCGTGCTCAAGACCTATTTTCGCAACCCCAACCCACGACCGGTATGGCGCGAGGAGAACTGCCCGGGGGTCACGCGCCTGATCAAGATCGGGAAAGAGGTCTATTTCAAGGGCGCCGACGACACTCTCTTGCCTACACGCAAGGACCAGCCGCCGCCGGACTTGCGCTACTTCAAGAAAGCGGAGCGGTGAGGAGGCGTGCGAATGGCGAATAGACGCGAGCGCTCGCCAAGCTATTAGCTATTCGCCACTGCTCGCTGCTTGAGAATCCGGTCAAGCTCCTCGCGTACTGCATCCGCCAAGTCGGTGCGGGCGAGCGCATAGGCCACGTTGGCGGCCAGGAACCCCACTTTCGAGCCGCAATCGAAGCTCAGGCCTTCGAACTTGAGCCCGTAGAACGGCTGCCGCGAGGCGAGCTCGATCATGGCGTCGGTGAGCTGGATCTCCCCCCCGGCGCCACGCTTCTGCTCGGCCAGCACGGCGAAGATCTCCGGCTGCAGGACGTAGCGTCCGGTGATGGTGAGATTGGACGGCGCGTGCTCGCGGGCAGGCTTCTCGACCATCTTCGGGATCGAGAAAAGCTTGCCCTTGCGCTCGCCTACGGCAACGACGCCGTACATGTGGATCCGCTCGGCCGGCGTCTCCTCGACCGCGATCAGGTTGGCATGCTGCTCCACATCGCGGGCGGCGTCGATCATCTGCGCCAGACAGCCGCGCGGATGCTGCACCAGCACATCCGGCAACAGGAGCGCGAACGGTTCGTCACCGACCAGCTCGCGCGCGCACCAGACCGCGTGCCCGAGCCCAAGCGGCTCCTGCTGGCGGGTGAAGCTCGTGGTCCCGGGGGGCGGCAGGTCCTTTTCGAGCTCGGCAAGCTCGGCGTGCTTCCGGCGGTCGCGCAGCGTGACCTCGAGCTCGAATTGGCGATCGAAATGGTCCTCGATCACGCCCTTGTTGCGTCCAGTGACAAAGATGAAGTGCTCGATGCCGGCCTCTCGTGCCTCGTCCACCACATGTTGGATAAGGGGCCGGTCGACGACCGGCAGCATCTCCTTGGGCATGGCCTTGGTGGCAGGCAGGAAACGGGTCCCGAGCCCGGCAACCGGAAAGATCGCTTTGCGGATCGGTTTCATGCTTCGACGAGTGTAAGGTGAGTGCGTGGGTGGGGTCTTGGAGCAGGTTATCGCCTTCAAAATCCATTAAGGATATCGCGACCATAAAGTCCCGGGGCGAACGTTCCCATGGTCCGCGGCCGGATGACCATAAGGTCCCGTGGGAAAAAAGCGAGGCAGAATCCACAGCAGGCCCTGCCGAAATTGCAGCCGCCCGAAGAAGGAATCATGACCAAGTGCCCGCTTCCGAATTCCGTGATTCGTCGCTGCACCCTTTGGCACGGAATTCGCGGGCGGGACACTGGCAAGTACATGTTTTTAGTGCCGCTTTTCGATTTGGCGTTCCTGAACGGACTTGCGGCACGGGGAGCAGGAATTTCAAACCGGCGGCACTAAGGCGGCCATGATGACGCTTGAGCTGCACAATTTGGTAGTATCTTCTGGCGCGAGCCGGCGACGGTCGCCTCGCAGACAGTCTTGGCGACAGGGATGATAGGGTTGTTGCGCTCCAACAATTGCATGCGGCTTTTCGCCGCCGCCGGGCTGGCGCTCGCCATCCTGCCCGCAGTGCTGGCCCGCCCGGCGCTCGCACAACTGGCGGACTGGTTTCCATTCAAGATTCCGGGGCTCACCACTGGTTCGATCGCCCCCACATCGCCGCCGCCGACGTCGCCAGGGACGGCCGACAGCCCGGAATGGAGCGGTGAATCAGGAGCCTCCGGGCATCCGCTGATGACCGCCGATGCCATCCGGGCGGCAGCGGCGAATTTCCCGGCCTGCATAGAAAGCATATGGCCTGAGGCGGCGCGCCGCGGCGTGTCGCGCGCGCTGTTCGAGACGCAGACCGCAAGCCTCACGCCGGATTTGCGCATCATGGATCTGCTCGATGCGCAGCCGGAATTTACCAAGGCGATCTGGGATTACCTCGACTTGCTGGTCAGCGACGATCGCATTCAGGCCGGACGCGCCATCCTGGCGCAGCACCGTGCGACCTTCGATGCGGTCGAGAAGGCATTCGGGGTCGACCGCCATGTCGTCGCGGCCATCTGGGGGATCGAATCTAATTTCGGCACCCAGATCGGCCAGCGCCCAGTGATTCGCTCGACCGCAACGCTCGCCTGCGTGGGCCGCCGGCAGGACTATTTCCGCGAGGAGTTCCTGTCGGCACTCGAGATCCTGGCTCACGGCGATATCGATGCGTCGCGCCTGGTCGGCTCGTGGGCCGGAGCGTTCGGGCCGACGCAGTTCATGCCGACCAGCTTCAAGAAATACGCGGTCGACTTCGATGGCGATGGCCGTCGCGACGTTGTCGATTCGATTCCCGATATGATCGCCTCCACGGCCAACAATTTGAAGAAGGACGGCTGGGTCACCGGGCAGACCTGGGGCTACGAGGTCGTGTTGCCCGAGCACTTCGATTTCATGCTAGCCGACCGCACCCGCCTGCTGACGATACAGGAATGGTTGCGGGCCGGGGTCACTCGTCCGCACGGCAAGGCATTTCCGCGTCTCGATGACCGCGCCTATCTCCTGGTGCCGGCCGGCGCTCAGGGACCCGCCTTTCTGATGCTGCAGAACTTCCGCGTGATCATGAAATACAATCCGGCGGAGGCTTACGCGCTGGCGACCGGTTACCTGGCGGATCGGATGCGCGGCGGCGATCCGTTTGTTCAGCCCTGGCCGCGGTATGAGCGGGTGCTCAGCCGCGATGAACGCTTGGAATTGCAGCAACTCTTAGCGGATCGTGGCTACGATGTGGGCACGCCGGACGGCCAATTTGGCGGCCGCACCCGTGCAGCTTTGCGCCAGTTCCAGGCGCAGATCGGCTCGGTGCCGGACGGCTTCGCGACCGCGGCATTGTTGGAGCGGCTGCGCGCGCACTGACTGCCGGATCTCCACCGAGCTTTTGCGGCCCAAACACCACATTTTTTGCCGACGGCGCCGGTAAGCTGGTATCTTAAGAGTGAAGACCGCCATGCGGCCACATTCCCGAGCCACGGTTCCTCCGATGATGCGCAGGGCAAACGAAGCAGCCCACCGCCGCAAGGCCCATCCCGGCACGATCGGGCTCGCCGCAGCCGTGGGCCTGATGTTTGTCTTGTTGTTGCCCGCCCAGGCGCAATTCTGGTCTCCGTTCGGGCCGCCGCGCCGACCGCCAGCGCCGATTCAGCAGGTCCCGCAGCAGCAGTACCAACAGTACAATCCGTTCGCCGGATTCTTCGGGCCGCCACCGGAGCCGCAGCGCCAGGCCGCGCCGGCGGACAATTCCCATGCGCCCCCGGCGCAGCCGCGCCGGGCCGACCTGCCGCCGCCCACGACCTCGATCTTGGTGTTGGGCGATGCGATGGCCGATTGGCTCGCCTACGGGCTTGAGGACACTTACTCGGAGCGGACTGAGATCGGGGTGGTGCGCAAGGGCCGCATCGGCTCAGGGCTCGTCAGCTACGATTCCAGGCGAAACGTGGACTGGGCGCAGGCCGCACGCGAGATCATCGCGGCCGAGAAGCCGAAATACATCGTGATGATGGTCGGGACCAATGATCATCAACAAATTCACGATCGTGTGCCGCCGCCGCGGACCCCCAATGGCAAGCCTGCAGCCGGAGCACAGAGCCCGGCCGCCGAGAGCGCGCCGACCGCGGAGGAGCCCGACGCCGAAAATCCGGAGCCGTCGCCCGCCGAGGCGAGCCGCAGCAACAACCCGGCCGGACCGTTCGAATTCCATACCGACCAGTGGGAAGCGGCCTATATCAAGCGGATCGATGCCACGATCGCCGCGTTGAAAAGCGGTGCCGTGCCGGTTTTCTGGGTTGGGCTTCCCGCGCAGCGTGGTCCGAAAGCGACGCAGGATGCCTCCTATTTGAACGAGCTCTATCGCGGCCGCGCGGAGCGGGCTGGCATCGTCTATGTCGATATCTGGGATGGGTTTGTGGACGAGCAGGGTCGCTATTCGCCGCAAGGGCCTGACTTCGAGGGCCAGATCCGCCGCCTGCGTAGCGCCGACGGCATCTATTTCACCAAGGCCGGTGCCCGTAAGCTCGCCCACTATGTGGAGCGCGAGATCGACCGCAGCGACGCCAACCGCGCCCTTCCGGTAGCACTGCCGGCAAATATGGAGCCGATACCCGCGGTAGGCGGCGGCGGGTCCACGCGGCCTTTGGTGGGCCCGGTCATTCCGCTGACGATCTCGGCGACAACGCCCAAGGATAGCGGCGACCAGCTTCTGGGCGGCTCTGCCGCAAAGCCAACCATCGATCCGCTGGCCGCGCGTGTCTTGATCAAGGGCGAGGCCGTCACCCCGCCGACCGGGCGGGCGGATGATTTCAATTGGCCACGCGGGACTGCAGCCACCGTCACCACCGAGCCGATCTCGCCATCACCGCCCGTCGCCGCGGCTGCGCCGGCAAGCTCCGGCACGAAAAGCCAGAAGGGCGCCAGCGCCAATGCCGCGAATGCAAGTTCGAGCAACGTGACGGACGATAACAAGCCCAAAGTGGCGAGAAAGCCGGCCCCGCCCCCAAGCCCGTTCCAGACATTCCAGACAGTTCCGAATATCTTCCGCTAGCCTGAGCCAAATAGTTGTTTGCTCAGGAGTGACGTCCGCTGCCCGCAGGCAGTCTCAAGCAGCGGAGAGGCGGAGAACGCCCGACGTCATGGGTCGCCCGGCGACCGGGGGCCCGGGCACCTTCACTTGGGAGCGCGCTTTGCCAGGATGCGCTGCAATGTGCGCCGGTGCATGTTGAGACGCCGCGCCGTCTCCGACACATTGCGATTGCACAATTCAAATATGCGCTGGATGTGCTCCCACCGCACGCGATCCGCTGACATCGGGTGCTCGGGCGGGGCGGCAGCCACGCCGTCGCGCGCCAACAGAGCCGCTACCACATCATTCGCGTCGACTGGCTTGGCGAGATAATCGACCGCGCCCATCTTCACGGCGTTCACCGCAGTGGCGATATTGCCGTAGCCCGTGAGAATGATAGCGCGGGCATCGGGCCGGCGCCGCTTGAGCGCGGAGATGACCTCCAGGCCGTTGCCGTCGCCGAGCCGCATGTCGACGACCGCGAAGGCCGGCGAGCTCGTCTCCAATAAGCTCAGTCCGTCGGCAACAGACTCAGCGGCGCTCACCGCGAAACCTCGGCTCTCCATGGCGCGCGCCAGCCGCTGCAGGAATGACCTGTCGTCCTCGACGATGAGCAAGGTCCGATCGCCCGGGATCTCCGGAACGTGGCTTTCGACGTGGCTCTCAACTTGGCTTTCGACTTGGCTTTCAACCATGACGCCACTGCCTCCTCCGGAATGCCGGCGAGGTACTGCCGGCTGCTCATGCCCGCGTTCTGGCCTAGGCGTCCGCCTTTGCGTTTCCGTGTCCGCCTTTGCTTTCTTTTGTTGCGTTTCGCGTCTCCGGGCGCCGGCGGACGAACTACTCGGCCAAACGATCTTTCATGCTATCTGCTATATATTCAGGGAAAGGCAAGAAACAACGGCCGTTAAGATAAACTCATCGCTATCCGGATGTGAGCTGCGCCCGAGGGCTTGCCTCGAAATCGGCCCGCGGCCAGCGCACCCGCACCGAGGCGCCGTGAGCGGGCTCGGCCCGATTGGCGAAAACGAGCTTGGCGCCCGAACGCTCCAGCAGGGTCTTGGCAATGAACAGTCCGAGGCCGAGACCGCCCGCCTCGACATCGACGCTGTGCCGCAGGTGCCGTCGCCCGGTGACGTAGGGCTCGCCGATCCGATCCATGATTTCGGGGGAAAATCCCGGCCCGTCATCGTTGATTGTCAACGTGATCTCCTCAGCGCTCCAAGCGGCGGTGACATCGACCTGCTTCTGCGCAAAATCAACAGCATTCTCCAGGAGATTGCCGAGCCCATAGAGCACGACCGGATTGCGCCGGCCGATCGGCTCGGGCGCCTGGTCCGGCACGAGCCCCACGCTGATGGCGACTCCGAAGTTGCGGTGCGGCGCCACGATCTCCTCAATCAGCGCCGACAGCGGCATGCGGTCGAAGGGCTCGGCGCTGGAAGAAAGCTGTGTGAGCTTGCCCAGGATGCCGCGGCAGCGTTGCGCCTGCTCGCGCAACAACTTGACGTCATCGGCATGTGGGGACCCGGGTGCCATCTCGCGCTCGATTTCAGTAGCGATGACCGTAATGGTCGACAGCGGCGTGCCGAGCTCATGCGCGGCGGCGGCAGCCAGCCCGTCGAGCTGCGACAGATGCTGCTCGCGCGCCAACACCAGCTCGGTGGCGGCGAGCGCGTCAGCGAGCTGACGGGCTTCCTCGGTGAGCTGCCACGCATAGGCGCCGATGAAGCCGATCGCCAGGAGCAGCGAGAGCCAGACTCCCATGGTGTAGATCGGGGGCAGATCAAATGGCTGGTCCACATCCCAGGGCAGCGGGTAATGGATGAAGATCAACACGGTCGCGCAGGCGGCCGCGAAGCCGCCCAGCATCATGGTGATCCGCGCTGGCAGCGCGGTCGCCGACAAGAGCACCGGTCCGAGAAACAGGAAGGCGAAAGGGTTCTCCAGCCCGCCGGTGAGGAACAGCAGGATGGCAAGCTCGGCGATGTCGAAGGCAAGCAGCCAAGCGGCACGATCGGGCGCGATGCGCTGGCTCATGCGGAAGCGCAGCCGCAGCACGATATTGAGCCAGGCCGCAAGGGCGATCACCGCGAGGCAGGCCCAGATCGGCAGGTCGAAATCGAGCCCCAGATAGACCACCAGGACCGCGGTGGTCTGCCCGATCACCGCGAGCCAGCGCAGCCGCACCAGCGTGTCGAGGCGGACATCGCGCCCCCCCGCCGCAAAGGCGCGTGGGTTATCCGGCTCGGCCGTCTCCAATCCGCTCATCTCAATCTATGGCTTCAATCCAGTATCAGGTCGCGACATGCGCATCTCAGGTGTGCGAATGTCAGAACCGGAGGGGTCCCGATTCCGAATGTCGCCATGCCGGGTTGCCAGACATTGAGCGCATCTCGGAATCGAAAGTGACACTAGCAAGTATTTGATTTCTAGTGCGGCTTTCGTTTTGACGCACCCGCGAATAAGGCGCTGCGCTGCTGGCAGCAACGTCAAGACTGCCGCACCAGCTTCCTACCAATCGGGCGCGATCGGCCGGCCGGGAAGGGCTTGCGCCGGTCGCCGGGCTGGCACACATCAGGCGGACTTTCGTAGAGCTCGAGCCCAATCATGCTTGCCGAACCGGCTATCGCGGTCGACCGCCTGGTGAAAATCTATGGATCGACCCGGGCGGTGGACGATATCTCATTTGCGCTTGCCCCCGGCTCGGTGACCGGGCTGCTCGGCGGCAACGGCGCCGGCAAGACCACCACCATCGCGATGATTTTGGGGCTTGTCGCGCCGTCCTCCGGACGCGTCAAGGTTCTGGGCGCCGAGATGCCGCGTCAGCGCTACCAGGTGCTGCAGCGAATGAATTTCGAGAGCCCCTATATCGACATGCCGCACCGCCTCACCGTGCGTCAGAACCTCACTGTGTTCGGCCGGCTTTACGCGATCGCAGACCTCCGCGCCCGCATTGCCGAACTCGCCGCCTCGCTCGAGCTCGAGGAGTTTCTCGATCGGCCCACCGGCAAGCTCTCGGCCGGCCAGAAGACCCGGGTTGCGCTAGCCAAGGCGCTCATCAACGCGCCCGATGTCTTGCTGCTCGATGAACCCACCGCTTCGCTCGATCCCGATACGGCCGATTGGGTGCGCTCGCGGCTCGAGGATTTCCGCAAGCGTCACGGCGCGACCGTGCTGCTCGCCTCCCACAACATGGCCGAGGTCGAGCGCTTGTGCGACCGCGTCATCATGATGAAGCGGGGACGCATCGAGGACGACGATGCGCCGCAGCGACTGCTCGCTCGCTATGGGCGCGACACGCTGGAAGAGGTGTTTCTGGACGTGGTGCGCGGGCGCGGCGGGGCGCGCGAGGCTGTCCCACGCGAGGCGGCCCAATGAGTGCGCCCGCCGGGAGCGCCATCGCGTTCGCGCCGCATCGTGTCGCCGCTATGGTGCTGCGCTATCTCTATCTTCTGCGCTCGTCATGTCCGCGGGTTCTCGAGCTCATCTACTGGCCGACGATGCAGCTGTTCGTGTGGGGTTTCCTGCAGCTCTACGTTTCGCAGAACGCCGGGTTTTTCGCTCGCGCGGGCGGCATGTTCATTGGCGCCGTGCTGTTGTGGGACATTCTGTTCCGCGGTCAGCTCGGATTTTCCGTGTCGTTCCTCGAGGAAATGTGGGCGCGCAACCTCGGCAATCTGATGATCAGCCCGCTGCGGCCCATCGAGTTCGTCGCTGCCCTGATGATCATGAGCCTGGTGCGACTCGCGGTCGGCATGGGTCCGGTCACGCTGCTCGCAATCGCCGTGTTTGGATTCAACATCTACGGGCTTGGTCTGGCGCTGGCGGCGTTCTTCGCGAACCTGATCCTCACCAGCTGGTCGGTCGGTATCTTGGTGTCGGGCGTCCTGTTGCGCAATGGCATGGGAGCCGAGAGCCTTGCTTGGACGCTCATGTTCGTGCTGATGCCGCTAGCCTGCGTCTATTATCCGGTGACGACACTGCCGACGTGGCTGCAGGTCGTTTCCTGGGCGCTGCCGCCGACTTACGTGTTCGAGGGCATGCGTGCGCTGGTGATCAGCCACGAATTTCGCGCCGATCTTATGGTGCAGGCTTTTGGGCTCAACGCGTTGTATTTTACCGCCGCGGTCATAGCTTTTCTGCAGCTGCTCAATAGCGCCCGCCGCAACGGGTCCCTGTTGCAGTCCGGCGAATAGGCATCCTGTTTACTGAAAGGACAAGAATCCCCATATGTTAAGGCGATGGCAAAAAGTATATTCCAGGTTGACCGCGTGAAGGAAAAAAGACAACCTCCTGCTGCGGCGCAGCAAGAACCGCCGCTGGGGACCGGGGCAATGGCTATTGGGGAGTTCGGCGGCGCTCCGGCCGCTGTGGTGGGCGACGGCCCGATGCTGGCAGGGCCGTTCTATTGGTTCTATGAGATGAGCCAAGCGTCGCTTAATCCGTCGCGTGCCTTGGCGGACGCGACCCGTCTGTTTTTCAGGAACCCGGCTAATCCGCTCGCCCATTCCGATTTCGGGAGGTCGGTGGCGGCCGCCTGCGAGCTGTTCGAGCGATCCACCCGCCGTTATGGCAAGCCAGAATGGCGGATCGACTCCACGCTGGTGGGCGGCGAGCGCATTCCGGTCCACATCTCGACAGTCTGGGAGCGGCCATTCTGCCGACTCTTGCACTTCGAGCGCGCCTTCGCGCGGCCACTGCGTCGGCCGCAGCCGCGCCTGCTGATCGTGGCGCCGCTGTCCGGCCACTACGCAACGCTGCTGCGGGGCACGGTGGAAGGGCTTTTGCCCAACAACGACGTGTATATCACCGATTGGGCCGACGCCCGCATGGTGCCGCTTGCGCAGGGCGCATTCGATCTGGACGACTACATCGATTACGTGATCTCGATGCTGCACCTGCTGCACGGCGACGTGCATGTGCTGGCAGTGTGCCAGCCATCCGTGCCAGTGCTGGCCGCCGTCGCCCGCATGGAGGCGACGGAGGATCCCTATGTGCCGCATTCGATGGTGCTGATGGGTGGGCCGATTGATACCCGCGTCAACCCGACCGCCGTGAATCTGCTTGCCGAACGACGCGGCACCGACTGGTTCCGGCGCCATGTCATCACCAAAGTGCCGTTTCCCAATCCGGGGATGATGCGCGACGTCTATCCGGGCTTCCTGCAGCTCAATGGCTTCGTCAGCATGAACCTCGAGCGGCACATTGAGGCGCATCGCAACCTGTTCACGCACCTGGTCAAGGGCGACGGCGACTCGGCGCAGAAGCATCGCGAGTTCTACGACGAGTATCTGGCGGTGATGGACTTGGCGGCCGAGTATTACCTGCAGACCGTCGATACGGTTTTCGTGCGCCATGCACTGCCCTTGGGCACCATGACACACCGTGGCGCGCGGGTTGATCCTTCCTGCATCCGACGGATTGCGTTGCTCACCATCGAGGGTGAGAAGGACGATATTTCCGGCCTCGGCCAAACCCAGGCGGCCCATGGCCTCTGCACCAATATACCGGCCGATCGCAAATCGCATTGGATGCAGCCGGGTGTCGGACATTATGGGGTGTTCAACGGATCGCGCTTCCGCGCCGAAATCGCACCACGGATCGCGGATTTCGTCCTGACGAATAATCGCGAGGATTGGCGCGGCGGCAAGCGGACAAGCGCACGCGCCACAAGGCAGAACGGTGCAAGCCCTTCGCCGCAAGGCACGGCGCTCGCCGACGCGGCGCGCGCGGCGGACGAGTAGGGACGGCCGGCCAAATCGGCGTGGAAGTCGCGCAAAACGGCCCGAAGGGGCCGGTAGTGCCCGTCCTGTCGGGGTTTTCTTGATTCGACTCCGCACGGTACCGGCGGGATTTCGTAACTGCTTGTGTTCCAAGGGTTTTTTGTCGCCCTCCCGAGTGACTTCGGAGATGGCTTTCGAGGGGGCAATTCGAGCCTCCTGGCGGAAAAAATGAACTACGTTTCACCTCTTCTGAGGCCCCACCTTTTGTGGCCGAGACATCCGACCCACCCGTCATCTGGTGGCATGGCTATATTTCCGCTGGAGCATGCTGCGCCGCATTGCGGATATGGCAATATTTCGGCCAGAAAGCTTGTGGGTGGATATAGGTCATGTCATTGCGCGCATTGCTCTATCGTCGTCCGACCGAGCCGTCGGCACTGGAAATCATTTTTGACAAGTCGGTCTATCTCGTGCGCCTGCGGCGGCATCGTCAGGCGCGCCGCTACACGTTGCGCATCGACGCTGCCTTGCGCGAGGTCGTGCTCACCATGCCGCCGCGCGGCAGCGTGAGAGAGGCCAGAGACTTCGCGCAGCAACACGGCGGATGGATTGCGGCGCGGCTCAAGCGTTTGCCGGAAGCCGCGCCCTTCGTGCACGGTGTCGAGGTGCCTTTGCGCGGCATCCCACACCGCATCGTGCATCGGCGTGGCGTCCGCGGCACCGTCTGGACCGAAATCGATGAACGCGGCCAGCGCATCATGTGTGTTGCCGGCGAGCCCCCGCATGTCGATCGTCGCATCGGCGATTTCCTCAAGCGTGAGGCGCGGCGTGATCTCGAAGCCGCTTCCAGCCGGTATGCGGCGCGGCTGCGCATTGACATCAAGCGGGTTTCCATCCGTGATCAATCGAGCCGCTGGGGCTCCTGCTCCAACACCGGAGTGCTGTCCTTCTCCTGGCGACTCATCCTGGCGCCGTCTTTCGTGCTCGACTATCTCGCCGCGCACGAAGTCGCGCATTTGCGCGAGCTCAATCATTCGCCCCGCTTTTGGCGGCTGGTCGGCCATCTCGATCCCGACTACCAGCGCGGCAAGTCCTGGCTCGATGCGCACGGCACCGACCTGCACCGCTATGGACTCGCCCCGCGGGCGCGATCGCAACGGCGAGCGGACGGCATCATTATGCGCTGAGCGTGCACGCCGCACGGGCATCGGAAACAGGGCGCTGGCCCTCGGCCGACCGCCATGCTAATGCCCGTTGGGGCTTATGGGGCGGGGCGGTTTGGTGCCGAAGACTGCACTCATTACCGGAATCACCGGCCAGGACGGCGCATATCTTTCCAAGCTCTTGCTGGCGAAAGGCTACCGCGTCGTCGGCACCTTACGCCACGGAACCTCGCCGAATTTGGCGCGCCTGAAATACCTCGACGCGCATCGTGACGTCGAGCTGATCGATCTCGAGCTGCTCGAGGTCACGGGCCTCATCCGCGCGATCGAGAAGCACAAGCCGGACGAAATCTATAATCTCGCGGCCCAGAGCATGGTGTCGCTGTCGGCCGAGGAGCCGATCTACACCTTGGACGTCAACGCGCTCGGGCCTGCGCGCCTGTTGGAAGCCGTTCGCCTCGCCAAGCCGGATGCGCGTGTCTACCAGGCGTCGAGCTCGGAAATGTTCGGCATCCCGAATGAGTCCCCGCAAACCGAGACCACCACGCTGCGTCCGCGCAGTCCGTATGCGGTCGGCAAAGCGGCGGCGCACTGGCTGGTCACCAATTATCGGGAGCTGCACGGCCTCTACGCGGTTTCCGGCATCCTGTTCAATCATGAGTCGCCTTTGCGGGGACGCCAGTTCGTCACCCGAAGGATTACGCTGGGGTTGGCAGAGGTGGCGCGCGGCAAGCGCGACGTGCTGACGCTGGGCAATCTCGATGCGCGGCGCGACTGGGGCTGCGCGGAAGAATACGTCGAGGGCATGTGGGTGATGCTGCAGCAGGAGAGGCCCACCGATTATGTGCTCGCCACCGGCAAGACGCATGCGGTACGCGAGTTCGCGGAGATCGCCGCGCGCGAGCTCGGCCTCGACCTCGGCTGGTTCGGGATCGGCATCGAGGAAATCGGCGTCGACAGCAAGAGTGGGCGCATCGTGGTGAAGGTCGATCCTCGGCATTTTCGCACCGTCGATATCCAGTCGAATGTCGGCAGCGCCAAGAAGGCGCGCGAAGAGCTCGGCTGGAGCTGCAAGATCGATGTGATGCAATTGGCGGCCGCGATGGCAATGGCCGACGATCGGCGCGTCTGTGAGAATGACTGCGAGATTTAGCATTCTTCGGCTGATTTGGTCGCAACAGGCTATCCCGGTCTGAGCAAATCTGGTCGGCTCCGCCCGAAACCGTGCGACGCAGATGAGCTATACTGCCCGGCGAGCCGCTGGCCTGCACCGCTTTCGTCCACTGGCCGCGTGCGCGCGTTCGGTCGTCAAGCAGCAATGGAGGAACGACCATGCATCATCACACGACCGGTGCCCTGTTCCTGGCCGCGTCATTTGCGCTGTCGGTCGGCGCTGCCCGGGCATTCGACGAAACCAGGTTTCCGGATTGGAAAGGTCAATGGGTGCAGCTCGGCGGTGGTGAGGCGGCGGCTTGGGATCCGACGAGGCCGCCGGGCGCTGGCCAGCAGGCGCCGCTGACGCCGGAATATCAGGCGCTGTTCCTGGCGAGCGTCGAAGCGGAAGCCAAGGGCGGTCCGCCGGTCGATCCGACCGCAATGTGCATTCCGGCCGGCATGCCGCGGGTGATGATGGCGATTCACCCGATGGAGATCGTGATCACGCCGGCCCAGATCTATTTTGTGTTCGAGCAGTTCAATTCGTTACGTGGCATCTACACCGACGGCCGCCGCTTCCCGGACCATATTGAACCAAGCTTCATCGGCTACTCGATCGGGCAGTGGCAGGACACCGATGGCGACGGGCGCTTTGACACGCTCGTGATCGAGACGCACGCCATCAAGGGGCCGCACACCTACGATTCCAGCGGCATTCCGTTCCACAAGGACGGCGAGTTGGTCGTCACCGAGAAGCTCTACACGGACAAATCGGATCCCAACATTCTGCACGACGAGATCACCTCAACTGATCATGCGCTGACCCGGCCATGGACGGTGACGCGCAGCTATCGGCGCGACCCGCGCCAAACCCAGCCGGACTGGCCGGAGGTGCTCTGCAAGCCGGACGCCGGCAGGGTGCTGGTTGGTGATCACTATTATCGGGTCAGCCCCGAGGGTCTGCTGATGCCGGCGATCAAGGGCCAGCAGCCGCCCGATCTCAAGTATTTCAAGACATCGCGCTGATCGGACGCGCGATTGGGCCATGCGACACGCAAACCATCCGCTTCGGCACGCGGTCGGAACGGTGGAGAGAACGAGGCGGAGGATGCTCATGCTTTGCCAACGCGCGATCGGTACGTTTGCGCTGGTGGCGGCGCTCGCCATGCCGCTCGCCGGTGCCAGGGCCTTCGACGATGCGCGGTATCCTGACTGGTCGGGCTCCTGGCTCAAGGCGGACGGCCGCAATAGCGGCAACTTCGACCCGTCAAAGCCCAAGGGCCTCGGACAGCAGATACCGCTGAAACCCGAGTTTCAGAAGATCCTGGACGCGAGCCTTGCTGACATCGCAAAGGGCGGCCAGGGCAATGATCCCGGTTACCTCTGCGGTTCGCACGGCATGCCGCGGGTCATGATCGCGAACGTTCCGATCTTCTTCGTCATCCTGCCGGAAACCACTTACGTCATCCTCGAGCGGCTGAGCCAAGTGCGCCGCATCTTCACCGACGGCCGCGCTTGGCCGGCGCAGCTGGGAGGCGCATCGCTCGGCTATTCGATCGGCCGGTGGATCGACACGAACGGCGACGGCCACTTCGACACGCTCGAGGCCGAGACGCGCGGCATCAACGGCACGCACGTCTACGACTCGGACGGCGCTCCGTTCCACCCTGACAACGGAACCATCGTCAAGGAACGCATCAGCCTCCAGAAGGGCAATCCCAAGATCCTGCACGACGAGATGACCGTAATGGATGACGCGCTCACACGGCCATGGACGGTGATGCGCAGCTATCAACGAGATCCCGCGGTCTGGGGCGAGTATGTCTGCTCGGAGTCCAACGAGCATGTCGTGATCGGACATGAAGATTATTTTCTGAGCGCCGACGGGACCCTGATGCCAGTCAAAAAGGACCAGAAGCCGCCGGACCTGCGCTACTTCGAAACACCGCAGCCGTAGCGTACCTGATCGGGGGCAGTCGCGGCGCCCCGGTTTGTGCCAGCATCCCGGCGGGACGTATCCCACAAAGCATCCCACTCTTCTGGTGGGATCGAATATGGTTGACGCGGATTCCGCGGCTTGGTTCTCTCCCTTGCCAAGCGCGAGCGGACCCATCGGGCAGTTGCGATGAATGCCCAAGATCTTCTGCGCGAGATTTCCGACTATTGCCGGCAGGCCGGCTTGGCGGAATCGACATTTGGGCGCCGTGCCGTCAACGACGGCAAGCTTGCGGCGCGGTTGCGTAACGGCGGCAGGATCACGATGGAAACCGTCGAGCGGGTTCGCGCCTACATCGCCAGCCATCCGGAAACGCCGGATCGCTCGGTCGTGGTCGAGCGCAAGGCTCCTCGACGCGCGGACGCCGGCACCTCCACCGCATCGGTCGGGACCGTGGCTCCGCCGACCGATCCGCAGCGCAACTTTCGCTTTTTCGACAACCGGCAGAAGTATCTGCTGTTCGTCCATACCTGCAGCGAAAAATGGGTGATCGCGAACCGGGTCGCGCTTGAGCTCGCCAGCATTCACCCGCGCCCTCCCGCGGTGCGGCTGTTCGATGCGGGGGTTGGCGACGGCACGGTGTTGCTGCGGGTCATGCGGGCGATGCACGATCGTTTTCCGCACATGCCGTTCTATGTGGTCGGCAAGGAGATCAGCCTGGAGGACGTGCGCCTCGCTTTGCAGAAGCTCTCCGACCGCTTTTGCGAACATCCGGCCACCGTCCTGGTGTTCACCAACCTGGCCTATACCGATGCGCCGCGCCTGGCGGTGAAGTCGTTGAGCGCGGCCTCGAGTCTTGTCTGGCATGAGGTGCCTTTGGCGGGCACCTCGGCGCATCGTTTCGAGCAACAGATCACGGACCTCGTGCCGTTCCTGTCGCGCAATTGGAAAGCGGGGGTGAGCGCCACGACCGGCAATCCCGTCTATGAGCGGCCGGTGGTGCTGGTGCTCTATCGTGAGGACCATCGCTTCCTGCTGGATCCGATCATTCCGCGGCCCGGCGGCACGGTCGCCGAATATGATCTCATTATCGCCTCGCAGCCTTACCGCGCCCGCGCGCCCCTCGAGTTCAAGGCCGCGCGCGTAATCGCGCCGCTGGCGCGCGCGCTCGGCCCCGGCGGGCGCCTGATTGCAATCCATTCGCACGGGCACGACCCCGGCATGGAGATCATCGAGAGGGTTTGGCCCGGCGACAATCCGTTCATTCACGACCGCCACCAGATCCTCAAAGCCGTCAAGCATGAGCTCGGGCCCGCCGCACGCGACCTTAATTTCAATGCCTATGCGGACAATCGCTCGCTGTTCCGCCACGACATGCATGCGCTTCCCTCCGAGATTTCCGACTCGATCGGGACCTCGACGCTGTTCGCGGCCTGGAACGCCGCCGCCTATGTGGCCCAGGTCGAAGACGATCGGCTTGCGGCGATGGTGGCTGATGGCCGCCCGTTCGAGGCGACGCGGGAAGTGCTGCGCGAGCGCGGCGGACTCTGGTTCTTCGACGAGTCCTACGTGATCTCGCGTCGGCGGAAATGAAGCCATGCAAGGCCCGTCGACCACCCCAGCTGCCGCAACTCGCGCCGATCCGGTACGGGCGATCGCAGCGTTCATGCGCGGCTTCTCGCTTGAGGCCACCCGCCCGACGGCGCGCGAGGTGGCGGCCCTCGCCGAGGTTCTGCCGGGCGGCACCCGCGTCTATGTGAGCGCCGTCCCGGGCCGGTCCGCGGCGGAATCGATCGCGATTGCCGTAAGACTGAAGGCGGTCGGCCTTGAGCCGGTTCCGCATCTGGCCGTGCGCAATTTTGCGACGCTCGCGCTCATAGACGATTTCCTGGCGCGGCTCACCGCAGAAGCGGGCGTACGATGCGTCCTGGTCATTGCCGGCGACCGCGACCCGCCGGCGGGTGAGCTGCGCTCCGCGCTCGATGTTATCGATGGGGCATTGCTGCACCGCCGCGGTATCGTGGAAATTGGGCTCGCCGGTTATCCGGACGGACATCCGCGCATCACCGAGCAAGAGCTCGATCTTGCGCTCAAGAAGAAGATCGACGCGGCCGAGACGCTCGGGCTCTCCATCCACATCGTGACCCAGTTCTGCTTTCGCCCGGCCGCGATCGTCGCCTGGCTTGCGAAGCTGCACGAATTTGGGATCGAGCATCCGGTGCGGATTGGGCTTGCGGGCCCGACGAGCGTGGCGACGCTCATGCGCTATGCGTCCCGCTGCGGTGTGCGCGCCCTGGCGCAGGGTCTTGCGCACCATGCTGGGCTGGCGCGCGAGCTCTTCGCAATGTGGGCCCCTGACGGCTTCGTGAGCGCGCTTGCACAGGCGCGAGGCAGCGGCGCGCTCAAGCCGCACTTCTTCTCGTTTGGCGGCCTTTTGCCCACCGCACGCTGGGCACAGGCGGTGGCGCAGGGAAGGGTGACGCTCGAATCGGGACAACGTTTCCGGGTCGATCCCGCCGGGTAAAGGACCGGCGCGCGCTTCGAGCTCGGGCGGATGCGATCAGGAAACCGCGGAGATCATTGCCCTGATTTCATGCTTGGGGGGCGACCTTCAATTTCTGGGCCGTGCCCAAAACCGTGCTACAATCCGGGCCGGGAGGGCAGGTCCGTTTCTGTTTGAGAAAAGTCGCCGCTTGTGGGAAGGCAAGCAATAAGTTGCGCAGCAACTTGCGGCCGGCAGCCCAGCGACTACACCGGTCGTGAGACAGCCGGAACGGGGGCAGACAGCCCGCAGACTCACCTAACGTGCCGGATCGGGAAGGGCGGAAGCTCGGAATGCATCAGGGGAGAGACGTTAGCGCAGCGGCGATTGTGATCCTCCTCAGCGCCGGCTGCTCAGCGGCCGAGCCGGTGGCGGATTTCTACACCGGCAGGCAGGTCACGATGATCGTGCCATCCGGCGTGGGCGGTGGGTACGATCTCTACGGCAGGTTCCTGGCCCGGTTCATCGGCAGGCACATTCCCGGAAGTCCGGCGGTGGTGGTCAAGAATATGCCGGCGGCCGGCGGTATCGGCGCGGCCAATTACCTTTATTCCATCGCCGCGCCCGACGGGCTCACGATGGGCGTGTTTCAAAACACCATCACGCTGAACCAGCTCGGAGGGATGTCCGGCGCCAAGTTCGACGTCCGCAGGTTCGGATGGCTGGGCAACATGAGCATTGCCTCCACGATTTGTGCGCTCTCCGGCAAGGCGAAGGACCTGAAGGCAAAGGATCTGTTCGAGAGGGAGATCACGATCGGCGCGAGCGGTGGCTCCACGGCCATGATACCCACGCTGTTGAACAGCCTGGCTGGCACGCGCTTCAACGTGGTTCGCGGGTATCTTTCCACGTCCAATGTCACGCTCGCCATGGAGAAAGGCGAAGTCGACGGCCTGTGCGGCTGGTCGTGGGATGGCGCCAGGGTCAACGCCAAGGACATGCTCGCCCGTGGCGTTGCCACGGTCGCGCTCGACATCGCCATCCAACCGCAACCGGAGCTCAAGGCCGCGAAGGTGCCGTTCCTGATGGATCTGCTCCCCGAAGGCGAGAACAAGGACGTCCTCAAGATCATCCTCAGCACGCAGGTCTACAACCGCCCGGTAGCGGTTCCTCCGGGCGTTCCCGAAGGTCGCCTGCGCGCGCTACGCGATGCATTCGCGGAGACCATGAAGGATCCGCAGGTCCAAACCGAGGCGGACAAGCTGGGGCTCGATTTCGAGTACCTTTCCCCGGAGGGAATACTGAAGCTGATCAATGGAGCCCTGGATGCGCCCGCGCGCGTTCAGGAGCGCGCTATCGATGAGCTGAGGAAGGCCGGCTTCGGCAGCTCTTAGAGCTTTCGATTCTCAATCCTGCCGGCGCTGCTGTCTTTGCTACGCGACTCCGGGCCAAGCCCACAGGTCGCTTGTCGCGCGATGTAGATGCCTGCACAGTAGCGGGGTACCCGACTTTATTTAAAGGCGATGCGCGGTTCTTGCCCGAAATGTCTCTAGCTTGCCGCAAAGATAATCCGCGACAGAGGATCATCCGCATATTCCTCCTGCAGTCGCTATGTAGTCATAGGGGCTGGCGTCCGAGAGGAGGCAGTGCATGATCTACAAGAAACTCGCCGCTCTGGCGGCATGGACCCTGCTTGGCGCCGTGCTGATCGCGGCTCCGGCCGAGGCGCGATTTGGTGGTGGTGGCTTCGGTGGCGGTGGCTTCGGCGGTGGTGGCTTCCGCGGCGCGAGCATCGGCGCTGGCGGCTTCCGCGGAGGGTTTGTTCGGGGGCCGGGCTTCGGCGGAGGCTTTGTCCGGGGACCCGCTTTTGTAGGGCGACCGGGTTTCATCAATCGTGGGTTCTTTCCAGGTCGTCGGTTCGCGTTCTTCCCACACCGCCGCTTTTTCGGAGGACCGTTCTTCGGCGTCGGAGCGTTCGCGCTCGCTGGCTCGTCGTGCTGGACCTGGGTGCCAACGGCTTTCGGCTGGCAACGAGTCTGGGCATGCGATCCCGGATGGGGAGGCTGGGGTTGGGGATACTGAGCGCCTGAACCTCGTCACGGACATCAACGCACAACAGAGCGCTTTGCCGGCCGACGAACAAGTTGCGATTTGCGACTTGTCTCAATAAGCGCTCGTCGAGGATCACCTCGCGGCAGGTCTGCATGTCCCGGGAAGGCAGCCCTGCGCGCGCCTTGTATTGCACCGGTCCGGCGGCGAGCAAATTGGATGGCATGGCAAAGCCGGGCGCCTCTGGGATGTAACAAGCTTCGCTTTTGCGATATGGTTGGCACCGCGGGTTGCCAATGCTTATCCCGGTTGCCAGAGCAGACTGAAATGAAAGCTGATCTCGAGCTGACACTCAGCGTCGCCGACTATCACCGGACCCGGCCGCTGCTTAAGGGTGACGTGAGATTGAGAGGCATCAAACCCAGCTTCTATACAGCTGGCAGGGGAGAAGCCTGTCTGCGTCCAGTCTATGAAGAGTTCGACGTCGCCGAGATGTCGCTATCCTGGTACGCCATGGCCCGAGCCCGCAACGAGCCGGTCTACGCGTTGCCGATATTTCCGATGCGGATGTTTGCTCAGCCTTATGTCTATTGCGGAGCAAATTCGAACATCAAGGAACCCCGTGACTTGATCGGCAGGCGGATCGGCATGGACCGCTATCGCCTGACGATCGGCCTGTGGGCGCGCGGCATCCTTGAGGAGCGCCACGGCGTGAAGCCGAGCGAGCTTGAATGGTTCACCACCGATCCGGAAGGGGCAGGCTTCCAGGCGCCAGCCGATATCAAAGTGACGGTTACGGGTGAGGATGCAGAGGACATGCTGCTTAAGGGGCACGTGGACGCGCTGATTTCGCCCAATGTGCCGGATTCCTTCCGTGCCGGCGACCCGCGGATCCGGCGCCTCTTCGAGCCGTGCCGATCAGCAGTCGAGCAATATTTTGCAGCTACCGGAATTTTCCCGATCACCCACACCCTCGTGGTTCGTGAAGAGCTGCTCGAGCGCGAGCCGTGGATTGTCGACAGTCTCGTCAATGCGTTCGGGGCCGCCGACGCATTCTGCCGGGAGGAATACGATTATCCGAAGCGCCTGTTCTTTCCGACCGCACAATTGATCCTGGAGGAGGAAGAGCAACGCTTCGGCAAGAATCCTTGGGCTGATGGTCTTGCGCCGAATGCACGGACGCTCGACACGTTCATGCGGTATGCCGCCGCCCAGGGCTATACGTCGCGTGTGCTGAGCATCGCGGAAGCATTCTGGCCGGGCAACAGGGCGGCCGCGCCGGCGACCCCGCACCTTGTCGGTGCGGCGTAGGGTGTGCAACCGCGCGCCTCCCGGCTTACCGCGTGCGCAAAATCGCTTCGCGCGGTTGCGCACGCTGACAGACCTCGCGCTGCGATTTTGCACACCCTACCGGCCCAGGCGGCTGACATTCTGGGCCGCCTGCACGATGCTTCTGGGCTTAGGCCTTCCTGTCGCAGCACCGGCGGCCAATGACGAGGAGGATTTCTATCGTGGCAAGACCATCTCGCTCATTATTCCGATCGGGCCGGGCGGCGCCTACGATGCCTATGCGCGTCTGGTCGCGCGCTACCTCGGCAGGGAACTGCCTGGCAATCCCCTCATCGTTCCGCGCAATATGCCAGGCGCGGGAGGCACCATCGCGTCAAACTACGTCTATAATCTGGCTCCGCAGGACGGCACCACGCTGACGATCATTACCTCGTCATTTGCTATGGAGCAGCTGTTCGAGAATCCGCAGATCAGGTACGACGCCCGAAAGTTCATCGCCATCGGCCGTCTGCTCGACACCACCTCTGTTATCTTCTTCTGGCACACCTCGCCGATCAAAACCGTGGATGACCTGCGCAAGCGGCCGAGCACGGTCGGCATCTCGGGAGTCTATGAGATTCCGGCGGCGCGCATGCGGGCCATGGACCGGTTTCTGGGCATGCAGATGCGGCTCATCCCCGGTTACCCCTCGGCGCGCGACTATGTGATGGCGGTCGAGCGAGAGGAGACTGACGGCGGCACCAGCACCTATATCGGCCTCTCGCAGCTGTTCGCGTCCTATCTGCGCGAGAAGAAATTGAACATTGTGGTGCAGTTCGGATTGACCAGGGACCCGAAGATGCCCGACATCCCGACCGTGATCGAGCTCAGCGACGATCCGGAGGTGCGGCAGATCTTCAGCTACCTGGTCAGCAACGACACGATCGGCCGCTCGCTCTTCACCAGCCCCAATGTCCCACCTGCACGGGTCGAATTGCTGCGCACCGCGTTCAGCAAGATGCTTGCCGATCCGGAATTCAAGGCAGAGGCAGAACGACTCAATTTGCCGCTGCTGCCGAAATCCGGTGAGGAGATGCAGAAAGTGGTCAACGACACGTTCGATGTTTCGCCCACAACGCTCGCCAAGATCAGGGACGTGATGAAACCCTGATCGGGCGGATGACAACTCAAGTCCATCAGGTCGGGCCAGGCGTTGTGAATCTTCCGACGCCGCCGCGATGTCGCTTCGCCATGCGGCAGATCGCGCTAACTAACGCCGGCCGAACAGGTGGTCCAGGAACCAGTTGTCGATACTGGTATTTCGATCGGCGCGCACTGCTGGGGGCGGCGCTCCCCCGACAGGAGCCGGCGGAATCGGCGCTCCGCCGACCGCGCCGCCTGAACTCAGGATCGAGGCGACCGAGAGCCCGCCGTCGAGCTCCGGTAACGGCGCGATCGGAACGCCCTGATGCGCAGTGCGCATGAAGCGCGACCAGATCTCGACCGGCATGCCGCCGCCGGTTGCTTTGCGGGTCGGCGAGGAATCGTCATTGCCTAGCCAGACGCCGGTGATCATGTGGCTCGTGTAGCCGATGAACCAGGCGTCGCGGAATTCCTGGCTGGTGCCGGTCTTCCCGGCTGCCGACCAGCCTGGCAGCTGCGCAGCATGCGCCGTTCCCGACGTCACCGTCTCATGCATCATGACGTTCATCATGCCGACATAGCGGGGATCGACCACCCGGCCGAAATTCGGTGCCACGCGGGTATACAGTGTCTTGCCGGCGACGGTACGGGCCCGCTCGACCACATGCGTGTCGATGGCGAAGCCGTCATTGGCGAAGGGCGCGTAGGCCGAGACGAGCTCGATCAGCGAGACCTCCGAGGTGCCCAGCGCAAGCGACGGATTGGGCTCGAGCTTGGACGCGATGCCGAGCCGGTAGGCAGTCTTGGCGACCGCGGCGGGCCCGAATTCGAGCGTGAGGCGCACCGAGACGGTGTTGAGCGAATTCGCCAGCGCCTGCGTCAACGTCACCGGCCCGAGATACTGGCGCCCGTAGTTCTCCGGCTTCCAGCCCTTGAGCGCGATCGGCTTGTCCTCGCGCACCGTGTCGGGCGTGAGCCCATGCTCGAGCGCCGTCAAGTACACGAACGGCTTGAATGACGAGCCCGGCTGGCGCTTGGCGGCGACTGCGCGGTTGAATTGGCTTTCGGCGTAGCTCTTGCCGCCGACCAGTGCACGCACCGCGCCGTCCGGCGTCATTGCGACCAGCGCGCCCTGACCAACGTCGAATTTCGCTCCCTTCTGCGCGAGCTCGTCGGTGAGCGCCTTCTCGGCCGCCGCCTGCAGGTTCGGATCGATCGTCGTGTCGACCTTGAGATCCTCATCGACATGCCCGACCAGATCGTCGAGCACGTCCATGATCCAATCCGCCACGTAGCCGACCGAGCCGGCGCCGCCCGGCCTCACCGCGCGGGCCGGCTGTGCCATGGCGGCCTTGGCCATGGTCTCGGTGATGAAATTGGCGTCCGCCATGGCGGCAAGCACGATCTGGGCGCGCCGCTCGGCGCCGTCCGGATTGTGGCTCGGCGCCAATCGTGTCGGCGAGCGGACGAGACCCGCCAACATCGCGGCTTCGTTGAGCTTCACTTCGCGCGCAGGCTTGCCGAAATAGCGCTGCGCCGCCGCCTCGACCCCGTAGGCGCCGGAGCCGAAATAGACCCGGTTGAGATAGAGCTCGAGAATCTTGTCCTTGGAATATTTGCGCTCGATCCACAGTGCCAGCACCAATTCCTGTAGCTTGCGCCAGAGTGTGCGCTCCTGGCTCAGGAACAGATTCTTCGCGAGCTGCTGGGTGATGGTCGAGCCGCCTTGGGCGACACCGCGATGCAGGACATCGGCCACGGCGGCGCGCGCGAGACCGACCGGATCGAGCCCAAAATGGTGATAGAAGCGGCGGTCTTCGATGGCGATGAACGCGCGCGGCAGATAGGGCGGCAGATCCTTCAGCGCCACGTCGGCGCCCATCTCGCCGCGGATCGCGAGCGGCCTGCCGTCAATCCCGTCGATTTCGATCGATGGGGGGCGTTTGGGAATGGCGAGCGATTGGATCGGCGGCAATGTGGAGGCGACGAGTGCGATGGTACCGCCTGCCATGATGGCGGCCCACAGGGCCAGCACCACGCCCCAATAGATCGCGCGTTGCACCCCCGAACGCGATGACTCGCTGCGGGCCGCTTTCGCTCCGGACTTGCTCTTGGCTTTGCCTTTGGACGCACCCTTGCGGCGCGGCGGTCGCACGGCTGAGTCGTCGGAATCGGCCAACGGCCCCTCCCATGGCGGTCCCGTCGGCACGGTAGATAACGGGGTTTAAGGGGCGGTTACCGGCGCGGTGCTCAGCCCGCGGCTGCGCGGGAGGGCTGGGGGAGGAACAGCTGGATCAGCGCCCGCTTGATCGCCGCCTGGCGCGTCGCCGAGGTGATTTTCGCGCCGAACAGGTCGGTGATGTAGAACACGTCGACCACGCGCTCGCCGAAGGTCGCCACGTGCGCGGAGGCGATGTTCAGGTTGAGCTTCGAGAGCGTCGTGGTCAGCTCGAACAATAGGCCCGGGCGATCGAGGCCCGTCACTTCGACCGTAGTATAGCGGCTCGACCAGGCATTGTTGATCATGACTTCCGGCTCGAGCGCGAAGGCCTTGTAGCGGCTCTTGGGCGCAAGGCGCTTCGCCACCATCTCGGGAAGCTTGATGGCGCCGCGCAGCACCTGCTCGATCGTGTCGGCGACCCGCGCGGCGCGACGCTCCTCGTCCTCGTCGCGCTCGAACTCACGCGACACCGCGATCGTATCGAGCGCCTGCCCGTCGGTGGTGGTGAAGATCTGAGCGTCCACGATATTGGCGCCGGCCATCGCGCAGGCGCCGGCAATGATCGACAATAGCCAGGGATGGTCGGGCGCCAGAACCGTGAGCTCGATCACGCTGCGCGCGCTGTCGAAGGCGATGCATGTCGACAGCGATTTGCTCGACCTTGCCGCTTCGCGCAGAAACCGCGCATGCGCCACCTTCTGCGGCAGATCGACCTTGAGCCAGTAGGCCGGATAGTGCCGCGCCACATAGGCTTCGCGTTCCTCCGCAGACCAATCGCTCAGCTCGGCCTTGAGCTCGGCCTGCGCGACGGCAACGCGCTGGCCGCGATTGACCTCGGAGAACCCGCCGGTCAGCACCGGCTCGGTCTCGTAATACAGCGTGCGCAGGAGCTGCGCCTTCCAGCCGTTCCAAACGCCCGGCCCGACCCCCTTGATGTCGGCCGTGGTGAGGATCGTGAGCAGCTTCATCCGCTCGATTGATTGCACCACCGAGGCGAAGTTCTGGATGGTCATGCGGTCCGATAGATCGCGCGACTGGGCGACCGACGACATGACCAAATGCTGCTCGACCAGCCAGGCGATGGTCTCAGTCTCCGCCGGCGAGCAGCCGAGATGCGGACAAAAGCGGCGCGCCACCCGTGCCCCGGCGATCGAATGATCCTCGATGCGGCCTTTGGCGATGTCGTGCAGGAAAAGCGCAATATATAGGAGCGTGCGGTTCTGCGGCTGCAGCGAGCGCATCAGCTCGCTGGCGAACGGGGTGTCGGGGCTCGAGCCGGCATCGATCTCGGCGAGAATCCCGATGCAGCGCAGGAGATGCTCGTCCACCGTGTAGTGATGATACATGTTGAACTGCATCATCGCCACGATGCGGCCGAAGGCCGGAACGAAGCGCCCGAGCACGCCGGTCTCGTTCATTCGCCGCAGCACGATCTCCGCCGCGTGCTTGGAGGTGAGGATCTCAAGGAACAGGCGATTGGCTTCCGGGTTCTCGCGGAGATCGGTGTCGATCAGCTTCAGCGAACGCGTGGCGAGGCGCAGCGCATCCGGGTGGAAGGCGAGATTGTGCTTCTGCGCGAGCTGGAACATGCGGATGAGGTTGACCCGGTCGCGGGTGAAGACTTTCTGGTCGGCGACGTTGATGCGGTTGTAGTCGACGACGAAATCGTCCGACTCGCTCAAGTGCCGCCGGCGGCGCGGCCGCAGCTTCGCGATCACCCGCCCGAGCGCCGGCATCGCCTTGGCCTGGCGGTCCTCGAGCTCAGCGCACAGGATCGCGGTCAGGTCGCCGACGTCCTTGGCGACCAGGAAGTAATGCTTCATGAATCGTTCGACGTCGCGCTGCCCCGGATGCTCGGTGTAGCCGAGCCGCACCGCAATTTCGCGCTGGATGTCGAAGGAGAGACGCTCCTCCGCGCGACCGGTGACGAAATGCATATGGCAGCGCACCGCCCAGAGGAAGTCGCCGCAGCGGCGGAAGCGCAGATATTCGCGCCGATCATAGACGCCGTGCTCGATCAGCTCCTCGCGCTCCTTCACCCTATAGACGTATTTGGCGATCCAGTAGAGCGTATGCAGATCGCGCAAGCCGCCCTTGCCGTCCTTGATGTTCGGCTCGACCAGATAGCGCGACTGTCCGGCGCGGCGGTGCCGCTCCTCGCGCTCGGCGAGCTTGGCGGTGACGAATTCCCGCGCGGTGCCGCGGACGACTTCGCGGTCGAAGCGCCCCATGAGGTCATCGAATAGCTTGCGGTCGCCGAGCAGGAAGCGCGCCTCCAGGATCGCGGTGCGGATGGTCATGTCCGCCTTGGACTGGCGGATGCACTCATCGATCGAGCGGGTGGCGTGGCCGACCTTGAGCCCCATGTCCCACAGGCAATAGAGGATCGCCTCGGCGATCGACTCCGACCAGGCGGTCTGCTTGTACGGCAATAGGAACAACAGATCGATATCGGAGCCGGGTGCCAGGATGCCGCGGCCATACCCGCCGGTCGCGACGATCGCCATGCGCTCGGCGGTGGAAGGATTTTGCGCCGGGTAGAGCTGCGACTCGGCAAGCTCGAACAACAGGCGGATGATCTCGTCCTGCATGTGGCAGAGACGCTCGGCGCACCGCCGCCCGCGCCGCTCCGCCAACAACAGCTGCTCCGCCTTGGCACGGCCGCGCGCCAGCGCCGCCTTGAGGTGCTGCGCGACGGCGTTGCGCATCTCGCGGTCGCGCCCGACATATTGCTCGGCCATCGCCCTGAGCTCGGTCGCGAGCGCCGAGGTGTCGATCAGGTCGGCCGCGCCCGTGGGCGGCGTTTCAGCGGGAGAAAGCATGGGCCTTAGGGGATAAAGCATTTTGGTGAGAAAAGCATGCCCCGAGCTCCGGCGCTGCGGGAACGCCTTGACGCAGCGGGGCGTTGGCGCGAGCTGAAAATTATTTTCTATCGAGTCGCCATATTTTTTTATTTTCTTCCGATTCTAGTGATAAAGTCATCTTTTGTTTAGAATAATTTCCACGTGCGATCCGTGCGCAACCTGCGGCCATGGAGTTCCAAATGACCCACTTGTCCCGGCGTTCTCTCATCGGCAGCGCCTTGCTCACACCGCTCCTCGCGGCTGCACCGGCGTTCGCCGCCGATAAGCCGAAGGAAATTCGCATTGATTGGGCAACCTACAATCCGGTCTCGATTCTGCTCAAGAACAAGGGCCTCTTGGAGAAGGAGTTCGCCCCGGACGGGATTTCCATCGTCTGGGTGCAGACGGTGAGCTCGGCTAATGCGCTGCAATTCCTCAATGCCGGCTCGATCGATTTTGGCTCGAGCGCGGGCTCGGCGGCGCTGGTGGCGCGCATCAACGGCAATCCGATCAAGTCGGTCTATGTCTATTCGCGCCCGGAATGGACCGCGCTGGTGACAACGCGCGATTCCAAGATCAACAAGGTTGCGGATCTCAAGGGCAAGAAGGTCGCGATGGTGCGCGGCACCGACCCGCACATTTTTCTGGTGCGGGCGCTGCTGACGGCCGGCCTCACGGACAAGGACATCACGCCCGTTCTGGTGCAGCAGCATGCCGACGGCGGCACGGCGCTCTTGCGCGGCGACGTCGATGCCTGGGCCGGCCTCGACCCGATGATGGCACAGCACGAGATCGAGGACGGAGCGCGCCTCTTCTATCGCAATGCGGCCGCCAATACCTGGGGCATCCTCAATGCGCGCGAGGATTTCCTGAAACAACAGGCCGACATCACGCGCCGTGTGCTGTCGGTCTACGATGAGGCGCGCAAATATGCGCTCGATCACTACGACGAGCTCAAGGCCGATTTCATCGCGGTGACCAAGCTGCCCGGCAATGTGGTCGACAAGCAGCTCAAGGAACGAACCGAGCTCACCTACAACAAGATCGGCGCGCCGCAACGCGATTCGATCCTCGAGGCGGGCTTTGCGCTGCAGAAGGCCGGGGTGATCAGCGCGAGCGTCGATGTGAAGAAGGCGGTCGACGATCTGATCGACGATCGGTTCGTCACCGCGAACTAAAGCGGATCGAGGAATCTCGGTGCGGGCCACACGCTTCTCCCTCCCCCCTTGTGGGGGAGGGTTGGGGAGGGGGGTTGTTTGTTGCTGGCAACGCTTCGCCAATGCTCACCCCACCCCCATCCCCTCCCCGCAAGGGGGAGGGGAGTAGCTCGTGGGGCCGCCAATGCTAAGACGCAGCGCGGTTGCAATCTGCAATGCGGTTCTATCTGCTGGGGTTATGACTTCCGTTGCGGATGAAGCCAGAACTGAGCCGGCCCCGCCGCGCCGGCTCGCACGCTGGCTGCGCCCGGCGCTCGGCCTGATCTTGCCGCTTGGGCTCGCGCTTGGCTGGGAGATCGCGGTACGGCTCGGGCTCTCCAATGGGCGGTTGGTGCCCCCGCCTTCAGTGATCCTCAGCACTTGCGCGGATCTCGCGCGCACCGGCGAGCTGCAGCAGCACGCGGCCGCGACGCTCTGGCGGGTCGGCTGGGGATTTCTGCTCGGGGTCGCGGGCGGAACGATCGTCGGCGCGGTCGCCGGCTATTCGGCGCTTGCCTTTCGGCTGCTTGATCCGACCCTGCAGGGCCTGCGCGCCGTGCCGTCCGTCGCCTGGGTACCGTTGTTCATTCTCTGGTTCGGCATTTTCGAGGCATCCAAGATCATTCTCATCGCGGTCGGCGTGTTCTTCCCGGTCTATCTCGGGGTCATGGGCGCGGTCGCCTCCGTCGACCGCAAGATCGTCGAGGTGGGGCGCGCCTTTCGACTGTCGGGCCCGGCGATGATCCGCCGCATCCTTTTGCCCGCGGTGCTGCCCGCCTATGTGCTTTCATTGCGCGCCGGCCTCGGGCTCGGCTGGATGTTCGTGCTGGCGGCCGAGTTCCTCGGCGCCTCGAGCGGACTGGGCTTTTTGTTGATCGACGGCCAGCAGCTCGGCAAGCCGGCGCAGATCGTCGCGGCCATTGTGGCGTTCGCGATCCTGGGCAAGCTGTCCGACTGGCTGATCGTGCTCATCGCCGCACCGTTCCTGCGCTGGGAAGACGTGGTGGCACGACGATAGGATCGCGACCGTGCTCGTGCTCGATTGTGTCGGCAAGACCTATCCGAACGGGGTGCGCGCACTCGAGGGCGTGTCGCTGTCGGTCGCCCTCGGCGAGATCGTGGTGCTGGTGGGCGGCTCCGGTTGCGGCAAGTCAACGCTGCTGCGCGCCATCTCGGGCCTGGATCCGCCAACGCAAGGCAAGGTCACGCTCGATGGGGCTCCGATCACAGCGCCGCACGAGAAGATCGGCATCATTTTCCAGGAGCCGCGATTGCTGCCCTGGCTGAGTGTCGCCCACAATGTTGGCTTTGGGCTCGAGCCGTATCCGAAAGTTGAGCGGCAGAAGCGCGTTGCAGCCGCGTTGGCGCGCGTCGGCTTGAGCGAGAAGGCGCGGGCATGGCCGCGCGAGCTTTCCGGAGGGCAGGCGCAACGCGTCGCCATCGCCCGGGCGCTGGTTCCGCGGCCGGAAGTCTTGTTGTTGGACGAGCCGTTCTCGGCGCTCGATGCCTTCACCCGCGCCGATTTGCAGGATCACCTGCTCGACCTGTGGGCCGACTTCAAGCCGACCCTCATCATGGTCACGCACGATGTCGAGGAGGCGATCGTGCTTGCCGATCGAATCATGGTGATGCGCGCCCAGCCGGGTCGCCTCTTTGAGGAAATCGCCAGCGATCTACCGCGCCCGCGCGACCGTCAGTCCGCGGCCTTTGATTTCGTCAAGCGCCGCGTGCTTGCGGCGCTCGACCGTTCACTTGATCGCACCCTAGTCACCGACGACCGGCAAGATAAGGCCAGCGCCGGCGCGGCGCTGTGGTGGTGAGGGCGGACGACATGCAGGATATTCCGGAAGATTGGGAAGTCGTATTGCGGAAGATCCAACGCCATTGGCTCGCAACCATAATTTTTAATGGTCTTTTCTTTTGGCTCCCGATCGATGCACCGCAAATTATGTCGTCCATCACGTGGACGGTTCGACAAAAAGCGACCGGCATCGTCCGACGTGTGACGACAGTCTACAAAGCCGACGCGGTCGCCGTGGCCGCCAAAGGCTACTTCGATGCCGAGTGATCGGCAGAAAAAGAAACATCCCCCGTCGCACGAATGCGGCGGGGGAAGTTGGGGAGGACATGCCCGCACTTAACGGGTGTGGGTCTTATGGGCTTGCGGGAGCTTGCCCTGGACGAAACCATAGGCGGCGGTCCCGTTCTTGGAGTGGCTCGGGGTCGTCTGGTTCAGGTACTGGTTCCATTCGCGGGTGGCCTGGGCAGTGCTGCCGCTCTCGTCGATGTCGTTGGCGAGTGCAACAGATGCGCTGCCGAGCGTCAGGACGTTGCGAGCGCAATGGTGGTCTTGGTGATGATCGAGTTGGTCATTGTCATCTCCAGCTGTTCTTTTGGGTTACGGTGATTGCGGGAAGTCTCCAGGCTCGTTTAGCGGTTGTCGTCGACCCGGTCGCTGTAGTGGCCGTTATCGGCTTGCGGCGACTTGCTTTGGACGAAGCCGTAGGCTGCGCGGGCGTTGCTTTGATGGCTCGGAGTCTTTTGGTTCAGGTACTGGTTCCACTCGCGCGTCGCTTGCGCCGTGCTGGCGCTCTCGTCGATATCATTGGCGAGTGCAACGGAGGCGCCGCCGAGCGTCAGGACCGTCGCGAGCGCAATGGTTGTCTTGGCCATGATCGAGTTGGTCATTTTCATCTCCATTTTGCTTTGTCAGTCTTGCCCCCGTGGGAGGCGAATGACCGAACCGTTCGGTCAATGCGGAGAACCTAGTCTCGACCGGGTCGGCTGTCAATATTGACCGAACCGTTCGGTCAATATTTCACGGGGATGTGACAGATGGGGGTAAGTCCAAGTTAAATCAATGGATTACCTGAGCTCGCGGGCAGCGGAGTAGATCGCCTGGGTTCCCCGGGCCGACGGGCCCGGGTCTGCTACCGTTCTGCGGGCTTGCTTCTTGGCTTTTGGGTCATCACTTGTGGGGCCCAAATAACCGAAGGGGGCGGAGAATGGATGCCACTCAATTGCGCGCCATGCAGGCGCCGCTGAAGGAACGCTACAAGGGCGATCCACAATCGGCCGTCATCACCTTGAAGGCGCGCGGGTCGCTGGATGACACGGCCATCGCGTGCAAGGTGGAGACCGGTCGCGCGCTTGCGGTCGCCGGCCTGCATCCTGCGACGGGTGGCTCGGGGCTCGAGCTCTGCTCCGGCGACATGCTGCTGGAGGCGCTGGTCGCCTGCGCGGGCGTGACCCTAAAGGCGGTCGCAACCGCCATCGAGGTTCCGCTCAAGTCCGGGATTGTATCGGCGGAGGGCGATCTCGATTTCCGTGGCACGCTCGGGGTCGCCAAAGATGCACCGGTTGGGTTCCGGCAGATCCGCCTCAAGTTCGCGGTCGAGACGGAGGCGCCGCAAGAGAAGCTCGATCAGCTGCTCAAGCTCACCGAGCGTTATTGCGTCGTTTATCAGACGCTGAAGAGCGGACCGCCCATCGAAGTCTCGCTCGGAAAAGTGTAGTAGGCTTGCGACCTCTTTCGCCGGAGGTCCACATGGCTCGAGCAGGGTGTCTTCGCGCGCTTGGCTTGGCGCTGCGTGTCGCTCTCGTCGTCTGTGGCGCGGCTGCGCACGCCGCTCCGCCCGGCTTTGAGCACTTGCGTGTCGGCATGTCGGTGCCGGAGGCGTTCTCTTTCGTGCCGCTCGATGTCGGCATGCGGGTCGGCTTGTTCCGAAAATACGGGATCGACATCGAAGCCTCTTCGCTCGCCGGCGGCGCCAAGCTGCAGCAGGCGCTCGCCGCCGATTCGATCGACATCTGGCTCGGCTCCGGGCCGGAAATGTCGGCGATCGAAAAAGGATCGCCCGTCAAGGCGGTCGCCGCCATGGCGGGCGCGCCGCGGCTTCTTGCCTTATTGGTGCGTCCAGACACTTCGATCAAGTCGGTCACTGACCTCAAGGGCAAGAAGGTCGCGGTCACCACCGCAAATTCGCTCACCGCCTGGCTCGTGAGCGAGCTCTCGCGGCAGCAGGGCTGGGGGGCGGGCGGCATCGAGGTCACGCCGCTTGGGGCCACCGCCGGGCAATTCGCCGCGCTCAAGGCCCGTCAGGTCGACGGGCTGGTCGCCGACGTCGCGACCCTTCTGCAGGCGGAGGCCAATGGCGAAGGCAACATCCTGTTTCGCTTCGGCGACCTCGTGAAGGACTTCCACATCCACGTCATCTTCGCCACCAACAAGCTGATCGCGCAGCGGCCCGATGCAATCCGCTCCTTCCTCGAGGCCTGGTTCGAGACCATCGCGTTCATGCGCCAGGACAAGGCACGCACGATCGAGATTGCCAAAGATGTGATTCACGTAGATCCGGCGATCACGGCGCGCACCTATGACGAGCTGATGCCGATGTTCTCCGCGGACGGGAAGTTCGATCCGAAGGCGCTGGCGGCCTTGAGCCGCTCCTATGTGGATTTGAAAATCCTGCCCACGGCGCCGGACATGAGCAAATTCTACACTGAGGAATTCCTGCCGCGGTAAGGGGCAAAATCCGCACCAAAGGCCCAGGGTCGATGCGTCCCCAAGAGGCTCAGTCAGGGCCTTGCTTTCTCCGCGACCAGCATGGATTGCAGTATCTGATCGGAAATGTCCCGGACGGCCCCGGGCGAGTGAGACAGGAACAGCGTATTGGTCTTATCGCTCTCGCCGATCGATTTGATGGTATCGAAGTATTGAGTGACCATCACCAGCTGCATGACTTCCGAGACGGAGGCGTCTCCGACGACTTTCTGAAACTGCTCGATCGAGCTGCGCAATCCCTCGATGATCGCCTTCCGTTGATTCGCGATGCCCTGTCCTTGCAGGGCCTTGCTCTCGGCCTCGGCTTCAGCCTTCTTGACCACCAGAATCTTTTCGGCCTCGCCTCTGGCATTCGCGGCGACTTGTTCGCGCTGTGCCGCATTGATGTCGTTCATCGCCGACTTCACCTTCGCGTCAGGAACGATATCGGTGACCAGCACATTGACGATTTCGTAGCCGAACGCCGCCATGTCGGCATCCAGCTCCTGCTTCACGGCCGCAGCGATTCCCGATTGGCTTGCAAATACCTCGTCCAGCGTCATGCCGGGGACATGGCCCAGAATGACTTGCTCGACATAAGATTGAATCTGCTCCACCGGATTGGCGAGCTTGTAGTAGGCGTCAAACACGTTTTCGGGCCGGACTCGATTTTGGACGGAAATCGGAATGGTAACGAACACGTTGTCCTTGGTCTTCGTCTCCATCGTCAGGGTGATCTGGTTAACGCGCAAGCTGACCCTGCCGGCGACGGCGTCGATAAACGGCCATTTCCAGTTCAGGCCGGCATTGGCGACGCGAAGGAACTTTCCAAACCTTGTGATCACCGCGACCTGGGCGGTGTTGACCGTGAAGAAACTGCCCAGAATTGTGGAGAGCGCCAGAAAGACCAAAAATCCCAATACAACCCAGCCAAGCAGCTCCATTTCGTCCCCCTGTTTCCGGTTCGGCATCGTATCGCGCCGATGCGGCGCGCCGTCCGATCCCCCCGCGACGCGCACATTTTCGGCATCAAATAATACCACGACTTGGTTACAGGGTTGTTGCGTTGATCAGGTCGGACCACAAGGCGACCGCCGGATTCATCTTTGCGGCTTCGCGGCTTTAGCCTTCAGCACATAAAGCGCTTCCAACGCCTCGCGGGGCGATAAGTCATCGGGATCGAGCGCGGCGAGCGCTGCGATGACCGGATCGGGCGCGGCATCTGCCGGTGCTGCCTTCGGCTTCGGTGCTGCCGCAAATAGCGGCAGGTCCTCGAATCCGCGCGGCGCGGCGCGATCCTCCGCTTCGAGCTTGGCGAGCACGAGCTTGGCGCGTTCGATCACGGCGGCGGGAAGGCCCGCGAGCTTCGCCACTTGGATGCCGTAGCTGCGATCTGCCGCACCTGCCACCACCTCATGCAGGAAGACGACCTCACCCTCCCATTCCTTGACCCGCACTGTCGCGTTGAACAGACGCGGCAGCATAGCGGCAAGCGCGGTGAGCTCGTGGAAGTGTGTGGCAAACAGCGCGCGGCAGCGATTGGTCGCGTGCAGATGCTCAATCGTTGCCCAGGCGATGGAAAGGCCATCGAAGGTCGCGGTGCCGCGGCCGATCTCGTCCAAAATGACGAGTGCGCGCTCGCCTGCCTGGTTCAGGATCGCGGCGGTCTCCACCATCTCGACCATGAAGGTCGAGCGGCCGCGGGCAAGATCATCAGCGGCGCCGACACGCGAGAACAGGCGGTCGATTACCCCGATCCGGGCGCGGCGCGCCGGCACGAAGCTACCCATCTGGGCGAGGATGGCGATGAGCGCATTCTGCCTGAGAAACGTCGACTTGCCCGCCATGTTGGGGCCGGTGAGGAGCCAGATTCGACCCGCGGACGCTTCATCCGGCGGGGAAAGGTCGCAGTCATTGGCAACGAATGGCGCACCCTCGCTCAAGCGTGCCTGCTCGACCACCGGATGGCGGCCGCCCTCGACCACAAAATCGAGCGAGCCATCGATCTCCGGCCGGATGTAACTCCGCTCGACAGCCAGCTCGGCCAGCGCCGCGGCCACATCGAGGCTGGCGAGCGCTGCCGCCGCATCGCTGATCGGCGTCTGCGCCGCCATCACGCGCGCGGCGAGGGCTTCGAACACCTCGAGCTCGAGCGCCAGCGCCCGCTCGGCCGCACTGGCGATCCGGCTTTCGAGCTCACCGAGCTCGCTGGTGGTGAAGCGGATCTGGCCGGCCAGAGTCTGGCGATGGATGAAAGTCGCGTTCAGTGGCGGGCGCAGGAATTTCTCGCCATTCTGGGCGGTCGTTTCCACGAAATAGCCGAGCACGTTGTTGTGGCGGACCTTGAGCGAGCGCACGCCGGTCTCCTCGGCGTAGCGCGCCTGCAAGGCCGCGATCACCCGGCGCGATTCGTCGCGCAACGCGCGGGCCTCGTCGAGCGCCGTCACGTAGCCTGCGCGCACGAAGCCGCCATCGCGCTTTATAAGTGGCAGCTCGTCGGCAAGTGCCAAGGCAAGCTCATCGGCGATCGACGGATCAGGCGCGGAAAGCGCGAGGCTCGCTTCGACCAGCTCTGTGGGAAGCTCTCGCGACCGTGCGAGCGCGCGGCCCAGATTTGCGGCGGCGGAAATGCCATCGCGAATGGCGGCGAGATCGCGTGGTCCGCCGCGGCCGACCGAAAGCCGCGCCAGCGCGCGGGCAAGATCGGGTGCGGCTCTGAGATGCTCGCGCGTGGCGCTGCGCACACTTGCATCAGCGAGGAAGAATGCAACCGCGTCGTGCCGCCGGGAGATTGCGGCCGGATCGGTCAGCGGTGCAGCAAGCCGCTGTGCCAACAGCCGTGCGCCCGGCGGCGTCACGGTGCGGTCGATGGCGGCAAGCAGCGAGCCTTGCCGTTCACCCGAGAGGGTGCGTGTAAGCTCGAGATTGATGCGCGTTGCCTGATCGATCGCCAGTGTCGAACCTTCGCGCTCGCGCAGCGGCGGCGACAACGGCGGCCGCGCGCCAAGTTGCGTCGCCTCCACGTAACCGATGCACGCGGCGGCGGCGGTAAGCTCGAGGCGCGTGAGCGCCCCGAACGCCTGTGTGGTCGAGACCGCGAAATAATCCGCGAGCCGATGCTCGGCAGCCGCGCCATCGAAGATGCCACGGGGAAGGGGGGTCACGGCCCGCAATTCGCGCCAGAAGGGTGCCAGCTCCGGATCCTCATAGAGCGCATCCGAAACGATTATCTCGCCAGGCTCGAGGCGCGCGATCTCGGCGGCAAGGCCTGAGCGGTCGCATTCGGCGACGCGGAATTCGCCGGTCGAGATGTCGATCCAGGCGAGCGCGAAGCGGCCGTCCTCGCCCGCGGAAGCGCGCGAGCGCGCCACCGCCATCAAGTAGTTGTTCTTGCCCGCCTCGAGCAGCGTGTCCTCGGTCAACGTGCCGGGCGTGACCAGGCGGATCACCGCGCGGCGGACGACGCTCTTGGCGCCGCGCCTCTTCGCCAACGCCGGGTCTTCAGTCTGTTCGCACACCGCGACCCGATGGCCGCGCGCGATCAGGCGGTGCAGGTATTCGTCCGACCGCTCGATCGGCACCCCGCACATAGGAATATCGCGGCCCAGGTGCTTGCCGCGCTTGGTGAGCACTATGCCGAGCGCACGCGAGGCGACCTCTGCATCCTCGAAGAAGAGCTCATAGAAATCCCCCATCCGGTAGAACAGCAAGCAATCCGGATGCGCGGCCTTGATCTCGGTATACTGCTCCATCATTGGGGTGACGCGCGCCTCCGCCGAATCGGCGGCGGGCAATGCGTGATCGGAGCGGGCGATATCCATGGGGCCGCACGCTAGCAGATGCGGCCGGGCGATTCATGCGCGGAAGATCAGTCGCCCACAGGGCGACGGGCAATCACCACAGGCGACCTCGATTCTCGTAAGCGCGGCAGCTGTCGCGGCTACTTCATCAGCTTCACGCCGCAGATTTTCTCCAGCGTGCCGTGGTCCATCATCTCGCGCTGGGCCTTCGGCAGGTTGAGGCTGTCGAGGATCTGCAACGTCAGCCGCGGATACATCGTGCCGCCCTCCGGATCGAACGGGCAATCCGAAGCGAAAACGACTTTATCCTGCGGAAAGAACTCGAGCCCGCATTTGGTCGCCGGCACGCCGCCGAAGACGGCGGTATCGGCGTAGAAATCCTGCTTGAAGTAATCGAGCGGACGTTTCTTCAGGCTCTTGCGCAACGACACATAGTCCTCGTCGGACGTGCGCGACCCGAGAACGTCCCAACCCGGCCCGAGGCGACCTTCCAGCATCGGCACGATGCCGCCAAAATGGTGAACGATGAGCTTCAGGTTCGGATGGTTGTCGATGATCTTCGACATCACCAAGCGCGCCATGGCGCAGCCGGTCTCATAGGACCAGCCCAATGCCCACCAGATCTCGTAGAGCGATTTCTTCTCGGCCAGCGGATAGTCGGGCGTCTCCGCGCCGCGGGCCGGATGAATCCAGACCGGCTTGCCGAGATCGTTCATCTTCGCCCAGAACGGCGCGTATTCGGGTCCGTCGATCGGCTTGCCGCCGACATTGGTGTAGATCTGCACGCCGAGTGCGCCGAGCTCCTTGACGGCGCGCTCCGCCTCGCCCGCGCCGGCATCGGGCGCGGCAAGCGAGACCTGCGCCACGAAGCCCGGAAACTGATCGCGATGCTTGGCGCAGAGCTCGGCAAAGCCATCATTGACCATGCGCGACAGCTCATCGACGGTGCCGAGCTTGCCCAGCGCCTCGAGCGGCGGCTGCGGATACGAGAGGATCTGCGCATAATCGGGATACATGCCCACGATCTTGCGGCGATGATCGAGGTCGTAGAGCGCCGGCAGCGCCCGCACGCGTTTGCCCATGTCCTTGTAGTCGCCCGCCCTTTCCAGCATGCGCTCGAAGAACTTGTGCGGAAAGAAGTGTGTATACGCATCGATGCGCATGGGCATTGCTCCGGCTATTTGCTTGTTGGCTTTAGCTCGCTACCGCGGGCCAGATGATGCGGAATTCGCCGTGACGTGAGGAGTGACATTCGTCGTGGCATTCGTCGAGGTGTGGCCGCGATATCGGCGGCGATGAGGCGGTGGCAGGGTGTTAGCGCGTCGGACCACCCCTGTCCATCGCCGCGCCCGCGCGGCTGTTGTGCCGCGGGAGGGTGCTTTGGGTCACCCGGCCGCAAACCGTGCGGCGAGATCTGCCGGTATCGCCTGCGCTTTGAAGCCGCCCGGCCGGGTCGGATCGGCGATGACCCAGACCCGCGTCTCGAAGGCTTCGACCGCGAGCTCTCCATTCCGGCTCAACCGATGCGTGATCTCGAAGCTCGAGCGCCGCACCGCGGTAAGCCGCGACTCGATCACCACGTCGTCGCCATAACGCGTGGGCTGCAAAAAACGCGCCCGGCTCTCAACCGTCGGGCAACCGGCGAACGGATAGGCCTCCTGCAATTGCCGCTTGCTCAGCCCGAGCGCGCTCTCGATCAGAAGCGTGGTCGAGTGATCGAACATGGCGAAATAGCGCGGATGGAAGACGATGCCGGCGGGATCGCAATCGCCCCATTCGATGCGAACCGTGCGTGTGTTGCTCGGCACGTCGATGCCACCCCCTGGCTTTGTCCCGCGGAGCATTTGACCGCAGCCGCCACGGCCCCGTAAATACGGCGGCACGTCGACAAACAGATTTTTGCGAGTCATCCTCCATGTCGCGTTTTCTGTCGTTGCCTGAGGCGGTGCAAGAGAACATTGCCGATGGCGATATTCTCGCCATGGAGGGCTTCACCCATTTAATCCCGCATGCGGCCGGGCACGAGATCATTCGCCAGCGCAAGCGGCGGCTCACGCTCATCCGCATGACCCCTGACCTCATCTACGACCAGCTCATTGGCATGGGTTGTGCCGCCAAGCTGATATTTTCCTGGGGCGGCAATCCGGGCGTCGGGTCGCTCTTCCGCCTGCGCGATGCGGTCGAGAACGGCTGGCCTAATAGAATCGAGATCGAGGAGCACTCCCACGCCGCCATGGCGAACGCGTACGAAGCCGGTGCCGCCGGCCTGCCCTGTGCGATCTTTCGCGGCTATATCGGGGTCGACCTGCCGCGGGTCAATCCGCGCATCAAGCGCGTCACGTGTCCGTTCTCGGGCGAGGAGCTGGCCGCCGTTCCGGCGCACCGTCCCGACGTCGCGGTCATCCATGCGCTCAAGGCCGACCGGGCCGGCAACGTGCTGCTTGAGGGCATCCTCGGGGTGCAGAAAGAGGCGGTGCTCGCCGCCAAGCGCTCGATCGTGACCGTGGAAGAGGTGGTCGAAGATTTCGGGCCGCGCAGCCTCAACGCCGTGATCCTGCCCGCCTGGACGGTCGGGGCGATTGCGGTCGTGCCGGGCGGCGCCTACCCGTCCTATGCGCAGGGGTATTACTCCAGAGACAACGCGTTCTACATCGCCTGGGACAAAATCGCGCGCGAGCGCGACAGCTTTCTCGCCTGGATGAGCGAGAACGTGCTCGACCGCGGCCCGGAAGCTTTCGCCCAATATGCGGGGGGCCGGCGGCGGATGGGCAAAATTGCCGGGTAGGATCAAAATGTTGGAAGGCGCCGCGCAATTTGCCTATGTGCACGCGCGCCAAAATGGGCTGAACTGATGTCCGACGCCTATCAACCCAGCGAGATGATGACGATCGCGGCGGCGCGCGCGCTGCGCAACGAGGATGTGTGCTTCGTTGGGATTGGCCTGCCGTCGGCCGCCGCCAATCTGGCGCGGCTCACGCATGCGCCGGCGCTCACGCTGATCTACGAATCCGGTCCGCTCGGCGCCAGGCCTGATGTGCTGCCGCTCTCCATCGGCGACGGCGAATTATGCGAGACCGCGCTCACCACCGTCTCGGTGCCGGAAATGTTCCGCTATTGGCTGCAGGGCGGCCGCATGACCGTCGGCTTCTTGGGTGGTGCGCAGGTCGATCGTTTCGCCAATCTCAACACCACGGTCATTGGCGCGTACGACAAACCGCGCACGCGGTTACCCGGCGGTGGCGGTGCGCCGGAGATCAGCACCTGCTGCGGCGAGATTTTCATCATCATGAACCAGTCGAAGCGCAGCTTCGTCGAGCGGCTCGACTTCATTACATCCATGGGGCATGGCCAAGGCTTCGACCATCGCGTGCGCCTCGGCCTCAAGACCAAAGGCCCGACCAAGCTCATCACCGATCTTTGTGTCCTCGAGCCGGATCCGGCGAGCCGCGAAATGATCGTGACATCCATCCATGAAGGCGTGACCCGCGACCGGATCGCCGCGCAGACCGGCTGGCCTGTGCGTTACGCGGCCCAAATCGCCGAGACCCGTCCGCCGAGCGCGCAGGAGCTCAACGCGTTGCGCGAGATCAAGGCCCGCACCGCGCGGGCGCATGGACAAGGGGCATCATGAGCAATCTCCGCGACGTGTTCGTCTGCGATGCGGTGCGCACTCCGATTGGGCGCTATGGGGGCGCGCTTGCCAAAATCCGTGCCGATGACCTCGCGGCAATCCCGCTGCGCGCGCTCGTTGCGCGTAATCCCGAGGTTGATTGGGAGGCTTTGGACGAAGTGGTGCTGGGATGCGCCAATCAGGCCGGCGAGGACAATCGTAATGTCGCCCGCATGGCCTTGTTGCTGGCCGGGCTTCCGGTTTCGGTTCCGGGGGTGACCGTCAACCGTCTCTGCTCTTCCGGCCTCAATGCGGTTGGCGATGCGGCGCGTGCGATCCGCGCAGGCGAAATCGACCTTGCAATCGCGGGCGGGGTCGAGTCCATGACACGGGCGCCGTTCGTGACCGGCAAGGCCACTGAGCCGTTCCAGCGGACAAGTGAGATGCAGGATACGACGATCGGCTGGCGCTTCATCAATCCATTGCTCAAGGCTCAATACGGCGTCGACGCGATGCCGGAGACCGCCGAGAACGTCGCCGAGGAGTATCAGATTTCGCGCGCCGATCAGGACGCTTTTGCGTTTCGTTCGCAGGAGCGCGCGCGCGCGGCCTCTGCTTTCCTCACCCAGGAGATCGTGCCGGTCGAGGTCAAGGGCAGCAAAGGGGCCGCGAGCATGGTGGATCGTGACGAGCATCCGCGCCCCGACACTACGCTCGAGGCCTTGGCCAAGCTCAAGCCGATCGTTCGCGAAGGCGGTACGGTGACGGCCGGCAATGCCTCGGGTGTCAACGACGGCGCCGCCGCACTGATCCTTGCCTCTGCGGCGGCCGCCCAACGCCACGGGCTCAATCCCCGGGCGCGCGTGCTCGGCATGGCGGCGGCTGCGGTGCCGCCGCGCATCATGGGCATCGGCCCGGTGCCGGCGACCAATAAGCTGATGGCGCGCCTTGGCTTGAAGATCGGCGACTTCGATCTGATCGAGCTCAACGAAGCTTTTGCCGCCCAGGGCCTTGCCTGCCTGCGTCAGCTCGGGATCGCCGATGATGCCGGGCACGTCAACCCGCATGGCGGCGCGATTGCACTCGGCCATCCGCTCGGCATGTCCGGCGCGCGCCTTGCGCTCACCGCTGTGCATGGGCTGGAAGCGCGCGGCGGCAAACGTGCGCTCGCCACCATGTGCGTCGGTGTCGGCCAGGGCGTTTCATTGGCGCTGGAGCGGATCTGATTTCCACAATTTCAAGGAGCAACGACCGTGCCGATGAGTCCCGGTTACATTCCGTTCCACCCCAATCCGTCGAAGCCGAGATACAAGACGCCGCCGGGCGCCGTCGACGCGCATGTGCATGTATTCGGGCCGGAGGCGAAGTTTCCCTTCGCGCCCAAGCGTAAATACACCCCGTGCGATGCCCCGAAGGAGAAGCTGTTCGCGCTGCGCGACTTCCTCGGGCTCGACAAGAACGTGATCGTGCAGGCGACCTGTCACGATACCGACAACCGCGCGCTGGTGGATGCGCTCGCAAGCTCCAATGGAAGGGCCAAGGGCGTCGCCTTCGTGGGCGAGGAGATCACCGATGCCGAGCTCCGCGAGCTCGACCGCGCCGGCGTCAAGGGCGTGCGCTTCAACTTCATCAAGCGGCTGGTCGATTCGACCCCGAAGGATGTCATGCAGCGGATCGCGGCGCGCATCGCCAAGCTCGGCTGGCACATCGTGATCTATTTCGAGCACGCGGACCTCGATGAGATGGGCGCCTTCCTCAAATCGCTGCCGACCACACTGGTGTTCGACCACATGGCCTGCCCGAATGTGCGGGAGGGCGTCGAGGGCAAGCATTTCCAGAACTGGCTCCGGGCGCTCGACGCCAACAGGAATTGGATCACCAAGGTCACCTGCCCGGAGCGCTTCACGGTTGCGGGCCCCCCCTATGATGATGTGGTGCCGTTCGCCAAGGCGATCGTCGAACGCTTTCCGGACCGGGTGATCTGGGGGACCGACTGGCCGCATCCCAACATGCCGAAGGAAGCCCCCGACGACGGCATCATCGTCGACATGGTGCCGAAGATCGCGCCGACGCCGGCTTTGCAGCAGGCGCTCCTGGTCGACAATCCGATGCGGTTGTATTGGGGGTGATGCCCAGCTCCAGTCGTCCCCGCGAAAGCGGGGACCCAGAATCCCTGGCCGATGTGACAGCGCGTCGCGGTATGGGCTCCTGCTTTCGCAGGAGCGACCGAGTTTAGACACGGCCGCTTTCGCGGGGACGACCGGAACATACCTGCAATCGTTCCAATCTTCGCAAGAACTCTTACGTTGCCAAGTTTTCACGCGCTATATATGTGAAGCCGATCCGGAGACACGCCGATGGCGCGACAGAGCCAAGATTACGACGACATTCCCGGCACCTTCGTGTTCGATGCCGAGCGCTCCCGTGAGGGCTATGGCATCAACATGTTCTGCATGTCGCTGATGAAGGAGGAGAACCGCAAGGCCTTCAAGGCGAACGAAGCCGCCTACCTGAAGCAGTTCCCGCTTTCGGACGCGCAGGCAGAGGCGATCCTCAAGCGCGACTACAACCGCATGCTGGAGCTCGGCGGCAACATCTATTTCACCGCCAAGCTCGGCGCGACCGACGGCCATTCATTCCGCCATCTCGCCGCGCTCATGACCGGGTCCACCCAGGAAGACTATGCGGCGATGATGCTCGCCGGGGGCCGCTCGGTCGAAGGCAATCGCTCCAAATCGGGAAAGTTCGACAAGCCCGGCAAAGCGAAATCGAGAGCTGCGAAAGCCGGCAAGGCGCAATCCAAACCGAAGTCCGTGAAGGCGAAATCCCGCAAGAGCAAAGCCAAGCGCGGCAGATAGAGGTCGAAAACTGTGGCCAGGATCATTGCAGGGGTGGCATCCTCGCACGTGCCGGCAATCGGCGCAGCGATCGACAACAACCAGACCGAGGAGCCCTATTGGAAGCGGGTGTTCTCGGGCTTCGAGCCGTCCAAGGAATGGATGGCCAAGACCAAGCCGGACGTCGCGATCGTGGTCTACAATGATCATGCCTCCGCCTTCTCGGTCGAGATCGTTCCGACATTCGCGCTCGGCTGTGCGGCCGAGTTCCCGCCCGCCGACGAGGGCTGGGGGCCGCGCCCGGTGCCTGTCGTCAAAGGCCATCCGGAGCTAGCCGCGCACATCGCCCAGTCGGTCATTCTCGACGAGTTCGACTTGACCGTAGTCAACAAGATGGAAGTGGATCACGGCCTGACCGTGCCGATGAATCTCCTGTTCGGCTCGCCCAAGGAATGGCCGTGTCCGGTGATCCCGCTTGCCGTCAACGTGGTGCTCTATCCGCCGCCCACCGGGCATCGCTGCTTCATGCTCGGGCGAGCGATCCGCAAGGCGGTTGAGTCCTATCCCGAGGACCTGCGGGTGGTGATGTTCGGCACCGGCGGCATGTCGCATCAGATCAGCGGGCCCCGCGCCGGCCTCATCAACAGCAAGTTCGACAAGGCCTTTCTCGACAACCTGACGCGCAATCCGAAAAAGCTCACCCGTATCTCGCATCTTGAATTCATGCGCGAGGCCGGTGCTGAGGGCATCGAGATGGTGATGTGGCTCATCATGCGCGGCGCGCTCGATGATCAGGTCGAGGAGACCTACCGCTTCTACACCGTGCCGGCCTCCAATACCGCGGTCGGCCATATCATTCTGGAGCCCAAACGCGCGGCGCGGAAACCCGCCGCCAAGCCCAAACGTTCCAGCAAGGTGAAGCGCGCCGCCGCGCGCAGGAAAATTCAGGTCATCAGAGGTCAACGATGAAAATCTGCGTAGCCGGCCAAGGCGCCTTCGGCCAGAAGCATCTCGACGCGCTCAAGCGCATCCCCGGTGTGGAAGTAAGCTCGCTGGTCGGCGGCAACCAAGACGCAACCGCCGAGGTCGCCAAGAAATACGGCATTCCGCACTATACGGGCGACCTGAGCGAGGGCATCAAGCGCGCAGACGCGGTCATTTTGACCACGCCCACGAAGATGCACTTCCGCCAGGGCGAGCAGGTGATGCGCGCCGGCAAGCACGTGCTGGTCGAGATCCCGATCACCGACAGCGTCGAGGATGCCGAGAAGCTGGTCAAGATCGCCAAGGAGACCGGGGTCACCGCCATGGGCGGCCATGTGCGCCGCTTCAATCCCAGCCATCAATGGGTACATAAGCGGATCGAGAAGGGCGAGCTCAAGATCCAGCAAATGGACGTGCAGACCTATTTTTTCCGCCGCAAGAACATCAATGCCGCGGGCAATCCGCGCAGCTGGACCGACCATCTGCTCTGGCACCACGCCGCACACACGATCGATCTGTTCCAGTATCAGGCCGGCGAGAACATTTCCGATTGCTATGCGGTGCAGGGTCCGATCCACCCGCAGCTCAACATCGCCATGGACATGGGGATCGTCGCCAGGGTGCCTTCGGGGGCGATCCTCACGCTGTCGCTGTCGTTCAACAATGACGGCCCGCTCGGCTCGTTCTTCCGCTACATTTGCGACAACGGCACCTACAAGGCGTTCTACGACGATCTGTCCGACGGCAAGGACAACAAGATCGACGTCTCCAAGGTCGACGTCTCCATGGATGGCATCGAGCTCGAGGACCGCGAGTTCATCGCCGCCATCAAGGAGAAGCGCGCCCCCAACGGCAGCCTCGAGCAACTCCTGCCCTGCATGCGCGTGCTCGGCAAGCTCGAGCAGATCATCGATCCGCAGCGCAAGGCGCACGCTTAAGGCGCCGTAGCGTCGTCCCGGCCGAGCGCAGCGAAGAGCCGGGACCCAGACCCCTGCGGACTATCGATGGCGCGTGGCCGTATGGGTCCCTGCTTGCGCAGGGATGACCCGCGTGTGCCTGCCTTCCCGCGCGCCCCTTTCCGCGCTACCGATGTCGGTCAAAGCCCGGGAGGTTCGCATGTCGCCACGCACCACGCCGCCGTTTCGCGCCGACGAGGTCGGCAGTCTCTTGCGATCGCAAGCCATCAAGGAGGCGCGGGAGAAGCACGGGCAAGGCAAGATCAGCGCAGCCGAGCTCAAGACGGTCGAGGATCGCGAGATCGAGAAGATCGTCGCCAAGCAGCAGGAGGTCGGCCTCAAGCTCGCGACCGACGGCGAGTACCGGCGCTCCTGGTGGCATCTTGATTTCTTCTGGGGGCTGACCGGCTGCGAGAAGCTCATCCTGCCGCACGGCATCAAGTTTCACGGAGTCGAGACCAAGCCGGAAGGGATGCGCATCACCGGCAAGCTCGACTTTCCCGCCGACCATCCGATGCTCGATCACTTCCGCTTCCTGAAGGCGCACACCAAAGTGATGCCGAAAATGTGCATCCCGTCGCCGCCGGTGCTCCACTTCCGCCTGCCCAAGGACGGTATCCCGAAAAGCGTCTATCCGGACATGGACGGTTTCTTCCACGATCTCGGACAAACCTACAAAAAGGCGGTGCGGGCGTTCTATGACGCGGGGTGCCGCTATCTGCAGTTCGACGACACCGTCTGGGCCTATCTGTGCTCGGCCGAGGAAATGCGGGCAGCGCGCGAGCGGATGCCGTGGGTCGACGAGCTGCCACGGATCTATCAGGAGGTCATCAGCACCGCGCTCGCGGCCAAGCCTGCCGACATGACCATCACCACGCATGTGTGCCGCGGCAATTTCCGCTCCACCTGGGTGACTGAGGGCGGCTATGAGCCGGTCGCCGAGCGCCTGCTCGGCGGCTTGCCTTACGACGGCTATTTCCTCGAATACGATACCGATCGCGCTGGCGGCTTCGAGCCGCTGCGCTTCCTGCCCAAAGGCCATAAGGCGGTGGTGCTCGGGCTCGTCACTTCCAAGAGCGGCACGCTTGAGGCAAAAGACGACATCAAGCGGCGCCTTGAAGAAGCGACCCGCTATGTCGCGCTTGACCAGTGCTGTCTTTCACCGCAATGCGGCTTCGCCTCGACCGAGGAGGGCAATATCCTGACCGAGGAGCAGCAATGGGCGAAGCTCGCCATGATCGTCGAGCTCGCCGCGCAAGTGTGGGGCTGATTTCCATGCAACGTTCAAAGCCACCTTTTCGCGCCGACCACGTGGGCAGCCTGTTGCGTCCGGCCCGCCTGAAGGAGGCGCGTGCCAAGCATGAGCGCGGAGAAATCGATGATGCCGCGCTCAAAGAGATCGAGGATCGCGAGATCGAAGCGGTGATCGCCAAGCAGGAGGCGGCGGGCCTCCGCTCGGCCACCGACGGCGAGTTCCGCCGTGCCTCCTGGCAGACCGATTTCCTGGTGGCACTCGATGGGGTCGAAGCCTATCACGGCGAGCGCAAGATGTTGTTCAAGGGGCCGCAGCCGCGACCGATCCTCTTGCGCCTGCGGCATAAGCTCGGCGGTCCCTTCCGCGGCCACCCGATGCTCGATCATTTCAAGTTCGTGGCCGCGCACACCAAGGTCACGGCGAAGATGACCATTCCGTCGCCTTCGACGCTGCACTTTCGCTATGGGCGCGACGCCGTGCCGAAGTCGCTCTATCCGGATATGGAGGAATTCTACCGCGATCTCGGCGAGACCTACCGCAAGGTGGTGCGCGCTTTCGCGGACGCCGGCTGCCGCTATCTGCAGCTCGACGAGGTCAACCTCGCCTATCTTTGTGATCCCGCATTGCGCGAGCAGGTGCGCGGGCGCGGGGACGATCCGGACACGTTGCCTTTTGTCTATGCCGACATGATCAACGCGGCGATCAGCGATATTCCCGCCGATATGACCATCACCATGCATCTGTGCCGCGGCAATTTCCGCTCGAGCTTCGTCGCGTCGGGCGGCTACGATCCAATCGCCGAGATATTGTTCAACAAGATCAAGGTGCACGGCTATTTCATGGAATACGACAGCGAGCGCGCCGGGAGCTTCAGCCCGCTGCGCTTCGTTCCGCCTGACAAGACCGTGGTGCTGGGGCTCGTCACCTCCAAGACCGGCACGCTCGAATCGAAGGATACGATCAAGCGCCGCATCGACGAGGCGACCGAGTTCCTGCGCCTGGAGCAGCTCTGCCTGTCGCCGCAATGCGGCTTTGCCTCGACCGAAGAAGGCAACATCCTCGGCGAGGAGGAGCAGTGGGCAAAGCTGCGCATGATCGTGCAGGTCGCGCAGGAGGTCTGGGGCTAACATGGGAGGGCAGGGGGTCGTCGCCGGCAAAGCCGCGATCGTCACCGGGGCCGGTCGCGGCATCGGCCGCGCCATTGCGCTGCTGCTCGCCCAGGAGGGCGCGAGCGTCGTAGTCTGCGATGTCGGTGCAAGCCTCGACGGCCAAGGCAGCGATCCGGGACCGGCGCAGGCCGTGGTCGATGAAATCCGTGCGCGCGGCGGCAAGGCGATTGCGTCGACGCTGTCGATCGTCGAGCCCAAGAATGCCGAGGCGATTGTCGCGGCGGCGCGCGAGGCCTTCGGGCGCGTCGACATTCTGGTCAACAATGCGGGCATCCTCCGCGACGTCATCTTCCACAAGATGAGCTTTGCCGATTGGTCGGACGTGATCGCGGTGCACTTGAATGGCGCTTTCAATATGAGCCGCGCCTGCGCGATCCATTTCCGCGAGCAGGGCTCCGGCGCCTATGTGCACATGACGTCGACCTCGGGGCTGATCGGCAATTTCGGTCAGGCCAACTACATGGCCGCCAAGCTCGGCATTATGGGTCTTTCGCGCGGCATCGCGCTCGACATGGCTCGCTTCAAAGTGCGTTCCAATTGCATCGCTCCCTTCGCCTTCACCCGCATGATCGATTCGATTCCGGTGGCGACTCCGGAGGAAAAAGAGCGGGTCGAGCGCTTCCGCGAGATGACGCCGGAAAAGATCGCGCCGCTTGTCGTCTATCTCGCCTCGGATCGCGCGGACGGCATTTCCGGTCAGGTATTTGCGGTGCGCAGCAACGAGATATTCTTGTTCAACCAGCCGCGCCCGATCCGGGTGCTGCATCGCTCGGATGGCTGGACGCCCGAGAAGCTCGACCAGCAGCTTAAGGGCGTCTTCGGGCCGTCGCTGACCCCGCTCGAGCGCTCCGGCGACGTGTTTTCCTGGGATCCGGTGTGATGTCGAAATCCACGACGCACGTTTCAGTCCTCGAGGTCGTCCCTGCGAAAGCAGGGACCCATACTCCTCCGCGCCCTTGAGAGGGCACAGCGGTATGGGTCCCGGCACTTCGCCTCGCTCGGCCGGGACGACTGGAATGTGATCATGCCCATCAACTACGAAAAGCTTCTCGGCTTGCGTGTCCCCGACGTCACGCAGACCTACAGCGAGCGTGACGCCATCCTGTACGCACTCGGGCTCGGGCTCGGTCGCGATCCCATGGACGAAGATGAGCTCGCTTTCGTCTACGAGAGAAATTTCAAGCTCATGCCGACCTTCGCGACCGTGCTGGCCTGGCCGGGGTTCTGGGTGCGCGATCTCGATACCGGCATCGACTGGGTCAAGGTCGTAGCCGGAGAGCAGGGGCTGGTGTTGCATCGTCCGCTCGACGCTCGCGGGACCGTGGTCGGACACACGCGGGTGACCGAGGTCATCGACAAAGGCGTGGGCCGTGGCGCGCAGGTCTATTCGACCCGCGAATTGTTCGACCATGCGACCGGCGAGAAGCTCGCGACCATTACGGCCACCACGATCTGCCGCGGCGACGGCGGCTTCGGCGGACCGCAGCGCGCCTCGCCGCCGGCACAGCAAATCCCCGCGCGTCCGCCTGATCTGGCCTGTGACCGCGCAACGCGCCCCGAAGCCGCCTTGATCTATCGGCTGAGCGGCGATCCCAATCCGCTCCATGCCGACCCTGCGGTCGCGCGCGCGGCCGGCTTTCCGCGACCGATCCTGCATGGGCTCGCGACTTTTGGGATCGCATGCCACGCGATTCTGAAATCCCTCTGCGGCCATGACCCGTCCCGGCTCAAATCCATCAGCGGCCGCTACTCGGCGCCGGTCTTTCCGGGCGAGACCATCCGTACCGAGATCTGGCGCGATGGTGCGGTCGCGAGCTTCCGCGCCCGCGTGGTCGAGCGCGACGTCGTGGCACTCGACCATGGCCGCTGTGAGCTTGTGGTGTAATATCTGCAGCGCAAATTGCTGCGTCGGAACAATACGAAGCCGCCGTACTTGTTGATCCAGAGCATGATCCCGAAAAAGTTTGCTTTTGCGGAAACGAGGGGGGTCACCGGCTCTCAAAACGGGTGATGCTCCAACAATATTCAGGTTGCAAAACAATGAGACGGATGGAATGACGGATACGAGCACGGAGAGCTCCGTCGCCAGTCTTGCGCAGATCCGCGCGTCGGTCCGCGCGTTGTGCAGCGGATTTCCCGGCGAATATTGGCGCGAGCTCGACCGCACGCGCGCCTATCCGGCGGCCTTCGTAAAGGCGCTCACCGAGGCCGGCTATCTGGCGGCGCTGATCCCTGAGGAATACGGTGGCAGCGGCCTCGGCCTTCCCGAGGCCGCTGCGATCCTCGAGGAGGTTCATGCGAGCGGCGGCAACGGTGCGGCCTGCCACGCCCAGATGTACATCATGGGCACGCTGCTGCGGCACGGCAGCACGGTGCAGAAGGCGCGCTGGCTGCCGCCGATTGCGCGCGGCGAGCTGCGCCTGCAGGCCTTCGCGGTGACCGAGCCAAGCTCCGGCTCCGATATGCTGAACCTTGCCACCACGGCGCGGCGTGAGGGCGACCACTACATCATCAACGGCCAGAAGATCTGGACCTCGCGGGCCGAGCACTCGGACCTCATGCTGTTGATCGCCCGCACCACGCCGCGCGGGGAGGCCAAGCACCGCACACATGGTCTCTCGGTATTCCTGGTCGACATGCGGCTCGCCGAAGGCGCCGGCGTCAAGGTCAACCCGATCCGCACGATGATGAACCATTCGACGACCGAGATATTCTTCGATGACCTGAGCGTGCCGGAGGAGAACCTGATCGGCATGGAGGGAGAAGGCTTCCGCTACATCCTCTCCGGTATGAATGCCGAGCGCATCCTGATCGCCGCCGAATGCATCGGCGACGCCCGATGGTTCATCGACAAGGCGGTTGCCTACGCCAAGGATCGCCGCGTCTTCGGCCGGCCGATCGGGCAGAATCAGGGCGTGCAGTTTCCGCTGGCCCGGGCCTATGCGCAGATGCGCGCCGCCGCGCTGATGGTTGAGGACGCGGCCGCCCGTTATCAGGCCGCCCGGGATTGCGGCGCGGAGGCCAATATGGCGAAGCTCCTGTCAGCCGACGCCGCCTGGGCCGCCGCGGAGGCCTGTCTGCAGACTCATGGCGGCTTCGGCTTTGCCGAGGAATTCGATATCGAGCGCAAGTTCCGCGAGACGCGCCTCTATCAGGTCGCCCCGGTCTCAACCAACCTGATCCTGTCCTACATCGCCGAGCACGTCCTCGATCTGCCGCGCTCCTATTGAACCGCTCCGGCGCCCGCTTTGGGGTCATCCCTGCTTTATGTGGCCTAATTGGTTTCGCCAAGGCGTGGATGGCCGGAACAAGTCCGGCTATGACGAGTGGCGCTGACTGCTGACGCGATCAAATCAATCCCAGCGCTGCGAATGCGTCGCGATGATGCGCCGCGGCGCCTTGCGAGAAGCAGCAAAACACGACGCGTTCAAGAGGGTGGGTCCCTGCGGCGATTTCCTCGCGAATCGTTGATACCGCGATCCGCGCTGCGCGATCGGGCGGGAATGCATAGATGCCGGTTGAGATTGCCGGAAACGCGATCGAGCGCAAATTCCGCGCGGCTGCGAGGTTGAGCGACACGCTGTAACAAGATGCGAGCAACGCGTCCTCGTCGGCATGGCCCCCGCGCCAGACAGGACCGACCGCGTGGATGACGTGCTTGGCCTTGAGGCGATACCCGCGGGTGATCTTGGCGGATCCGGTCGAGCACCCGCCAAGCGTCCGGCATTCGACCAGGAGCTCCGGACCTGCCGCGCGATGAATTGCGCCATCGACGCCGCCGCCACCGAGCAACGAGGTGTTGGCCGCGTTAACGATGGCATCGACATCGACCGTTGTGATGTCAGCGACGCAGATTTCTAGCCGCGTGCTGCCGATGTCGGCGTTCAGCGGGAACGTCATGACGGATCTAGCTCGCCCACTCGGCCTGCGCCTCGGCCGCGAGGTCGACGGTGCTGCGCACACCGATATCGTCGTAATGCTCTTTCAGGAAATCACGTGCCGCGTGCGTCCCGCGGTCGCGCAGCATCTCGAAGAAGCTGAAGTCGGAATCCTGCTTGGATTCGGCCGTGAAAGCGCTGCTGAGCGCGATCCGGTGCACGTTGACGCGCCGGTATTCGCCTGGGCCGCGGCCGCGCGGGAGTCGGCCCTGATCGATCAACCGGGTCACGAAATCGATCGCCCGATATTCGGCGATCAGCGAGGAGTTGAACGTGATCTCGTTGATCCGGTTCATAATGTCGGTCTGGCTGCGCGGCGTCTGCTTGCGTTCCAGCGGGTTGAGCGCCACGATCAGCACGTCCTCGGTGTCGGTGGCGCGGAAGAACGGGAAGATCGCCGGGTTCCCCATATAGCCGCCGTCCCAATACGGGATGCCGCCGATCTCGACCGCCTGAAACAACAACGGCAGGCACGCCGATGCCATAACCGCCTCAGGGGTGATCTTCTCGCGCGAAAAGATGCGCACGCGCCCGGTGAACACGTTGGTGGCGGAAATGAACAACTTAAGGCCATCGGCCGTGCGCACGGCATCGAAATCGACGAAGCGCTCGACGATCTCCTTCAATGGATTGATATTGAGCGGATTGAACTCATAGGGCGACCAGAACCGCGACAGCGCGTCAATCCAAGCCTGTGCGGGCGAGCCTTCGTAGGGAACGAATGACAGCAGGCGATCCACGACGCGGCGCTGCAGCTCCGACAGATCGCCATTCGAGCTCACAGCGCGCCAGACGGCGGCAAGCCGCTCGCGCGCCTCTTGCGGGCCGCCGCGCATCAGCCCGTCCGCCAGTACGACGGAGTTGACCGCGCCCGCCGAGGCGCCCGAGATGCCTTCGATCTCGATCCGCGGATCGGACAACAAGTGATCGAGCACCCCCCAGGTGAAGGCGCCGTGCGCGCCGCCGCCCTGCAGGGCAAGATTGATTTTCTTGGAAGCCGCCATGAGGGTTCGAACTTGCCGGTACGATCAACAATAGGCTGCTGAAGCTATTCGGCGGTCCAGCCGCCGTCGATCGAGATATTGGCGCCGGTAATCTGCGCCGCCGCGTCCGAGCACAGGAATACCGCCAGCGCCGCCACCTGATCGACGGTGACGAATTCCTTGGTGGGTTGCGCCTCCAAGAGCACATCGCGCTTGACCTGCTCCTCGGTCAGGTGGCGAGCCTTCATGGTGTCGGGAATTTGCTTCTCAACCAGCGGGGTCCACACATAGCCCGGGCTGATGCAGTTGGCGGTGGTGCCGAAGGTCGCGAGCTCGAGCGCCACCGTCTTGGTCAAGCCCGCAAGTCCGTGCTTGGCTGTCACATAGGCGGCCTTGAACGGAGAGGCGACCAGCGAGTGCGCGGAGGCCGTGTTGATGATGCGGCCCCATTTGCGCGCCTTCATGCCCGGTACCGCCGTGCGGATGGTATGAAACGCGGCTGCGAGATTGATGGCAATGATCGTGTCCCACTTGTCGACCGGGAATTCCTCGATCGGCGCCACATGCTGGATGCCCGCATTGTTTACCAGCACGTCGACACTGCCCAAGTCCCGCTCGGCCGTCTTGATCATGTCGACGATCTCGGCGGGCTTGCTCATATCGGCGCCCGAGTAGATCGCCTTGACGGCGAACTCCCGCTCGATGCCCGCGCGCTCGGCCTCGATGGCGGCCTTGTCACCGAAGCCGTTGATCATCACGTTGGCGCCCTCCTTGGCGAGCGCGCGGGCGATGGCAAGCCCGATGCCAGAGGTCGAGCCGGTGACGACAGCGGATTTTCCCTTGAGCATGATGGACTCCTGCGGTCTCAGTTGAGCTTGTTTGGTCGATCGATTGGGCGCCCAGCGTTGCTCTGACAGCGTGAATATCCTCGAGAAGCGGAGCAACAATCCATAACGGGCGCGGGATCACAATTTTGCGACCGGTGTCGCTCATTTGAAATTACTGCACCACCTGCCGCATCCTCGCTTTCTGGAATTTCAAATCCGCCATCACGCCACCTTGACTGCCTGCCCAGCCACGGGATCGATGGTGCTGCGGCTGCCGATATCATCGAAGTGCACCTCCAGGAAGCGTCGCGCCGCCCGCTGCCCGAGCTTGTGCAGCCGTTCGAAAAAATCGAAATCGTTGTTTAGGCGCGTATGCGGATCGAAGCTCGCGCCGGCGTCCGCCATCACGATTCGATGCAGCCGGATGCGCCGGTATTCGCCAGGGCGGCGGCCGCGCGGCAAGTATCCCTGATCTATCAGATCGTTGAGAAGACCGATAGTGCGCAACTCAGCCGATTGTGCGGCGTTGAAGGTGATCTCGTGGGTCCGACTCATGATGTCGCTGGCGCTCACCGGAACCTTCGTGCGCTCGCGCGGATTGATCTGCACGATCAACAGATCTTCGGTGCGGGTGGTACGGGTGAACGGCAAGAGTGCCGGATTGGTGCTGTAGCCGCCGTCCCAATAAGCCTCCCCGTCGATCTCCACCGCGCGAAACAAGAGCGGCAGGCAGGCCGAAGCCATCACCACCTCGGCGGTGATCTCAGCTCGGCTGAACACGCGCGGCTCGCCGGTGCGCACATTGGTGGCTGACACGAACAGCTGGCGATTGGTGCCGGTGCGGATGAGATCGAAATCGACGAAGCGCTCGATCAGCTCCTCGAGCGGATTGATGTTGAGGGGGTTGAGGTCATAGGGCGACCAGATTTGGGTGAAAGCGCCCAGCCAAGGCGGCAGGGCCGTGACGGGGCGTGGGATGAAGGAGAAAAGGCGCTCGACCACGCCACGCTGCAGGTCCGGCAAATGGCCGCCGAAGCTCGCCGCGCGCCAGAAATCCGCAAGATGCTGGCGGGCTTCCTCGCGTCCGCCGCGGCAAAGACCCTGCGCCAGCACCACCGCATTGAGTGCGCCTGCCGACGTGCCGGAAATGCCTTCGATCGCCACCCTGGTATCGGTGAGTAACTCGTCAAGCACCCCCCAGGTGAACGCCCCGTGGGCCCCGCCCCCCTGCAGCGCCAGATTGATGCGCTTCTGCGGCCGGCGGCCGGGCCAAGCCGGCGGACGCGACCGATGCGGCCACAGAGACAATACCGCCTTGTTCAAAAGCAGGGGCAACATCACATCACAGTCGGTGGAGACTGGGCGGTTCCGGTTAGAGCGCCCCTGTGAATCTGCCGAACCCATTGTTGCGTTGCAACAGAAAAATGCTGCATTGCATCAATGTATTGTGACCCTTGCCGGGCTTGCAAATCGAGTAGACTTTCATCATGGCCAAGGCCAAAGAATCACGGCGCCGATCCGGCCCAAGCACCTCCTTGAAGGTGTTCCCGGGCCCCAACCACGATCACGGCCGCTGCAGCAGCGAGGCAATGGCGATTGCGGAGGCGGAATGCCTGAAGCAAGGGCTTCGGCTGACCCAGATCCGCCGCGATGTGCTCGGGATCTTGCTGGAAAACCACCATCCGCTCGGTGCCTACGAGATCATGGAGCGGCTCGCCCCACAGGGGCCGAGGCCGGCGCCGATCACCGTTTACCGTGCGCTCGATTTCCTGCGCGAGAACGGCCTGATCCACCGCATCGAGAGTCACAATGCGTTCGTGGCCTGCGTGCACAACCATGCAAGTGCAGAGCCGGTGGTATTCCTGATCTGCGAGCGTTGCGGTGCCGTAGGCGAGGCTCCTTCGCTGGAGGTGGCCGCCACCCTGAGCGCCGCGGCGCGTGCCGCCGGCTTTACGCCGAAATCGCCGGTCATCGAGATCGGTGGCGTGTGTGCGCATTGTCGTTAACGCATGTCACGGAACCCTCCGTTGACGGCGCGCACCCGCTCTGGCACTGCCTGTCGCATAAACAACGGCCGCACAAGAGGAGATCGAGATGAGCGAAGCCGCCCCGAAGGAACGGCGTAAGTCCGTCGCGGTCGATGTGGGCGGCGTGATTGTGGGCGGCAGTGCGCCGATAGTCGTGCAATCGATGACCAATACGGATACCGCCGACGTTGCGGCGACCGTCGCACAAGTGGCGGCACTGGCCCGCGCAGGTTCTGAGATCGTGCGCATCACCGTCGACCGCGACGAGGCTGCCGCCGCCGTACCGCACATCAAGGAGCGGCTGGCCAAGACGGGGGTCGACGTCCCGATCGTCGGTGATTTTCACTACATCGGCCACAAGCTTCTGGCCGATCATCCGGCTTGTGCCGAAGCGCTCGACAAGTACCGAATCAATCCCGGCAATGTCGGATTCAAGAACAAGAGAGACAAGCAGTTCGGCGACATTGTCGAGACCGCGATCCGCTACGGCAAGCCGGTGCGCATCGGGGTCAATTGGGGCTCGCTCGATCAGGAACTGCTCACCCATCTGATGGACGAGAATGCCCGCTCATCTTCGCCGGTCACGGCCCGCGAGGTGACGCGCGAGGCGATGGTACAGTCGGCGCTTACCTCGGCCGAACGCGCCGAGGAGATCGGGCTCCCGCGTGACCGCATCATCCTCTCCGCCAAGGTCTCGGCGGTGCAGGATCTGATCGCGGTTTACGGCATGTTGGGCGCACGCTCCGATTATGCGCTGCATCTTGGCCTGACCGAGGCCGGCATGGGCTCGAAAGGGATCGTCGCCTCCTCGGCCGCCATGGGGGTGCTGCTGCAGCAGGGCATCGGCGACACCATCCGGATCTCCCTCACCCCGGAGCCGGGCGGTGACCGCACCCTCGAGGTCAAGGTCGGTCAGGAATTGCTGCAGACCATGGGGTTTCGCACGTTCGTGCCGCTGGTGGCCGCCTGCCCGGGCTGCGGCCGCACCACCTCGACCACCTTCCAGGAGCTCGCCCGCGATATCCAGTCGTTCATCCGTGATTCAATGCCGGAATGGAAAACCCGCTATGCGGGCGTCGAAGGCCTCAACGTCGCAGTCATGGGCTGCATCGTCAACGGGCCGGGCGAAAGCAAGCACGCCGATATCGGCATTTCGCTGCCCGGCACCGGCGAGCAGCCGGCCGCACCGGTGTTTGTCGACGGAAAGAAAGTGGCGACGCTGCGCGGCGCAACGGTCGCGGACGATTTCAAGAAGATGGTCATCGATTACATCGAGCAGCGCTACGGGCAAGGTCAGGCCGGGCGCACCGCGGCGGAGTAACTCGCCTTAAGTCGTGGATGTTCGGGACAAGCGCGGTCGTGACTCGGAGTCATGCCCGCGCTTGGCGCGGACAGGCCATGTCTTTGCTAAATGTTATAGATGCTCAGATTGCGCTGGCCGCGATGTTCACGGTCAGCGCCAACAACGCGACATTGAAGATGAACGAGATGATGCCGTGGACCGAGGCGGTGTGGCGGATAGGCCGGCAGGTGATCGCCACGTCCGATACCTGGTTGGTCATCCCGATCACGAACGAGAAATAGATAAAGTCCCAGTAGTCCGGCTCTTTGAGGTCCCCGGGAAACTGTAGACCGCCCCCCTTGCCGCGGTTCTCGTCGTAGAACTCGTGCGCATAGTGAAGCGCGAAAATGACGTGCGTGAACGTCCACGACAACATGATGGTGACGACGCCGAGCAGGAGGTGCACGGGCTGACGATTTTCTCCGCCCGACGTGCCGAGCAGGGCGACGATGGCCCCGAGGCTCGCGAGCGCTGCCGCCGCGGTCAGCCCCAGGATCGCGAATTGGCCCTCGTCCTGGAGCCGCGCCCGCTGGCGGATGTGGCTCACCTGTGCGATCGCCATCAGGCGCAGCGCCAGCACCAGATAAAGCGCGACGCCGACGTCCCAGCCCACCAGAAGTCGGGTAGCAGCCCGCCAACCCCACGGGCAGATCGCGATCACGATGAGGCCGACCAGAGCCGAGATGAAGAGCCGTGGCCGCGCCAGCATGATGCGGATCGGGCGCGGTCGGCGACGGGTTCTTGCGGTCATGCTCAATGCACTTGATTGACGAACGTGTCCTGGAACAGCTTGTTCCATTTGTCGCCTTCATCGAGGAGCTTCGGCAAATCGACGAAGATGAGATCCTTCGGCAGCGGCTTCACGCGCGGATCGGTCACGACGGAATCCTGCCCGGCCAGAATCTTCTGGGCGTCCGTCAAATAGAAATCGAGCAACAGCAGGGCCGCACTGGGATGCGGCGCTTTCTTGAACACGCCGGCGCCGGTCGGCAGTGCCACCACTGGCGGCAGATAGAGAAGCTCGACCGGCGCGCCCTCTCGCTTCATCTGCTCGACCCGATAACTGTAGGTGGTGAGCGCCAGCGGCACCTCGCCCGAGCCGACGAAGTTTGCGAGCAGCGTGTGGCCCTTGCGCACCGAAATGCCGTTCTGCGCCACGATCTGGTGGAAGAGCCGCAAGCCTTTCTCCTCGCCCATCTGGCCGACCACAGACAGAAACCAGTTGGCATCATCGGCCTCGATCCCGAGCTTTCCCTTCCATTTCGGATCGCGCAGGTCGTCATAAGCCCTGGGCACGTCCTTGGGCTTGATGATGTCCGTGTTGTAGGCGCCGGCGAACACACTGAGCCGTGTCGCGACCCAGGCATGGTGCGGCATGATCGCCTGCGGAATGAGGTTCGCGGTCGCCGGCGTGGCCACGGGCGCAAGCAGGCCTTCGCGCACCATCGGCTCCATCTCCGATCCGGAAGTCTCGGCGATATCGGCATCGAAACGGCCGGCGGCGTATTCGGCGAGCGCGCGGGCGCGAATGTCTTCCGAGCTGCCGCGCCACTGTTGCACCTTGATGCCGTACTTGGCTTGGAACGCGGCAAGCAGCGCCGACTGATCGGCGAGTGTCGCCGACGAATAGAACGTCACGATGCCTTCCCGCTTGGCGCCCGCAATCAGGCGCGCTGTGCGATCCGCGCCTGTGTAGTTGGCAAGCTCCGACAGCGTCTGCGCGAGGACCCCGGTTGGGCTGCCGGCGACAATCAGCAAGGCGAGGAGCGCGATCGGGAAGCGGCGGACAGCAAGGCGTACCATGGCGTCCCTCCGGTTTTGCGCCCGAGGCGGCTCTCGAGCTATGCGACTTTGGGCGGCAAGCTCGCGAGCTCGGCCTGATACGCCTCATCCATGCGCGGTTTGAGGCCGTGGCGGGCAAGCGCATCCGCGAACATCTGCCGGACGAGAGGCTTCTCGTCCGCATAATCGATCTGGTTGCCGCCCAGCCGGCGGCTGATCCAGGACATCGGCACACCCTGGCTGTTGCGTGGCGAGGCGTATTTGAATGCGAGATAACGCGCCGGTGTCGGTCCGGAATTGAAGTGCTGGTGGAACCAGGCGTTCGGCGGCACGATCAGCGTGCCATATTTCCAATCGTAGCGCTTCATTTCCTCGCCCTGCGGCCACATCAACGAATAGCCTTCGCCGGAGAGCACGATCACATGCGCGCCGGGCCCGTGCGCATGCGCCTTCTTGTAAGTGCCGACCGGGAATTGCGAGATGTGGCTGGCGATCGAGCCCTTCGCCATGTTGAAGCGAATATGCCCCCCGCCGGCGCCGCGCTCCTTGGCGGTGATGAGCGGCAGGTTGACGGCGTCCGCCACGAAATTGGTCTGCAAAAGGAAGCCGACCTGCTCACCCTTGGCGCTGAAATAGTCCGGCTCGCCGGAAAAGCGATTCTTGAAATCGTAGTTGGTATTGAAGATGAACTCGAGATTGTCATAGAGGTTGACGACGGACGGACAGTTGGTCACGGCGACGAAACGCACCACCTCTTGCCCGGAGCCGTTGAAGTGCTGGTACCAGCAATTGAGCGGTATCGCGAAGATCGCGCCCGCTTTCCATTCGAAGGTTGCGCGCTGGCCGGCATTGTTCCAGATCGTGGTCGAGCCGCGCCCGGAAAGGATCAGGATCATCTCCTCGAACAGGTGCCGTGACGGCTCGAGCTTCTTGCCCGGCGCGATCTCGCAGACATAGCAGTCGTTGGAGGTGCGCGAAGCCTCATGATTGATGTAGACGCCCTTGCCACCGCGTCGCGCCCACGGCTTGAGCTCGACCAGCCGCAGATCCGGAACATACTGGGCGCTGATGATGTCGAGGCCTTCGCCCCGCACGAATCGCAGATAGGGAGTGTCCTTCTCGGTCTTGAATTTATCCGCCATCTCCTGCGAGACCAGAATTTCCTTGGCCACGAAATCCCTCCTCGGGCGTTCGGCTCGCCCGTTTTCGATTGTCCGGATACGCTGGTTTACCAGCCGGCAAAGCCTCGCCGCAATGCCGTCCCGGTTGCGGCCCAGTGCCCTGCTTCCGAAGTTCGTGATACGGGCGGTGCAGGAATTTCAAATCGGCGGCACCAGGTGCCCGAGCCGACCGATCGGACGGACTAATGACCGCGGTAACCCAAGAAGGCCCTATCTACGCGCGCGGCGGTTTCCGGCGCCTGGCGCGTGGCTTGTTGCTCGCCCTGGCGGTCCTGCTGCTGATCCCCTATCTGCTGGCGCCGCTTTATCGCTTTGTCGATCCGGTCTCGACCCCGATGTTGGCGCGTTGGCTGACCGGTCGGAAGGTCGTCCACATCAGCAGGCCAATCGGCGCAATGGCGCCGAGCTTGCCTCTCTCCGTGCTGGCGGCGGAGGACGACCGGTTCTGCAGTCACCATGGGGTCGATTGGGACGCGATCGCGGCCGCGGTGCGCAAGGCCGGCGACATCGGCAATGCCCGCGGCTCATCGACCATCACCCAGCAGGTCGCCAAGAATCTGTTCCTCTGGGAAGGTCGCAGCTTCGTGCGCAAGGCCCTGGAGCTCCCGCTCGCCTTGTGGATCGATCTCACCCTACCCAAGCGGCGGATCATGGAAATCTACCTGAATATCGCCGAATGGGGGCCTCAAGGTGAGTTCGGCGCCGAAGCCGGCGCACGTGCCGCGTTCGGCAAGTCTGCCGCCGACCTCTCGCCCCACGAATCCGCGCTCCTAGCCGCAATCCTGCCCAATCCGAAGATGCGCAATGCGCGCCGCCCGGGGCTGGGCGTGCGCCGGCTCGCCGGCATCTATGAAGCCCGCGCCCATAGCGCCGCAGGCTCCGCGGGCTGTCTTGCACTCCGCGCGACGAGGCACTAGCGCGCCTCGCGGCGATCCTCTATAAGGCGCCCTTCCCGCAAATTAAGGGCGCGTGACCGACGGCTCTTCGAGGAGAACCAATATGGCTGTTCCGAAACGAAAGACCTCCCCGTCCCGCCGGGGGATGCGCCGGTCCGCCGATGCGCTCAAGCAGCCTACCTATGTCGAGGACAAGGATTCGGGCGAGCTGCGCCGCCCGCATCATGTGGATCTCAAGACCGGCATGTATCGCGGTCGGCAGGTGCTGAAGTCCCGCACCGAGTCCTAGGATCGGGGCAACTGGCGCGAGACGGGCGGTTCCTAGAAGGAACGATAGACGGCGCATCCGATCCAGGGCGCAGGGGTGGCTGCAGCCGCGTAAAGGCTGCTCACCTCCGCGGGCTCGGCGCGCCGTTTCCGTCGCGTTTGCGGTGCCTGCTGTGCGGTGGCGATGAGCTGCGCCAGGAAAGCGGCCGCCGGCCGCGGACTGGCAGGATCGGGCGAGGCCGTCGGCTGAGCCGCAAGCCGGGACAGCGCACGGCCGGCGGGTGGAAAGCTCGCATTCGGTGCCGGCGCCCCCGCCTGTGCCGGACGGATACACGCAGGCAAAACTGCTCCCGGCGCCGCGATACCGCTGATGGACAACATTTCCCTCTCCGGTGCCAACCCTGTATCAACGCGGGACAAGCTGGCCCGCTTTGCCTTGAGACCCGCAAGCGGCGTGCCGGGCGATGCGGCGGCCGGCGACTTCCGAAATGGTTAAGGTTTCCGGACTAGGTTTCACAAAAAACGTGAAGGGGGCGCCGTGGCCAGCCGGAACAAGGCCGAGATCAACGAGGAGCATCGGCGAAACGATGCATGCGCCGCACGCCTGACGCCTGATGGCGGGCTCGACGCGATGGCGATCTTCTCCGCCGTCGGCGAAGTTCCCTATCGATGGCGGATCGACACTGATGCGCTCGCCTGGGGAGCCAATGCCGCAGCGGTGCTTTCCCCCCTCGATCCAGCCGCTCTCATCAGCGGGAAATCCTACGCTCAATTGATCGTGCCGCAGAGCGGGGAGACCCGTGCAGAGGCCGTCAAGCGCGCGGGTCAGCGCGATGAGGGAGCGGGCACGCCCTATCTCCTGCAATATGCCCTGCAGAGCTCCGGTGCCCGAACGATTTGGATCGAGGATGCGGGCCGTGCCTTTGCGGGCCCCGACGGTAAGCCGCTGTTTGCCTGCGGTATCGTGCGCGTCATCAATGAGCGGCACGAGCGCGAGGAGCGGCTCACCTATCTTTCACGTTTCGATGCCCTAACGGGTGCACTCAACCGAACGAGCGTGATTGAGCTCCTCGAGCAGACCGTCGAGGAGACCCTCAAGCTGCGCTCGTCCTGCGGCTTCCTTTTGGCCGCAATCGATGAGCTCGGCAGGATCAACCAAGCCTACGGCCTCGACATCGCCGAGGAGGTGGTGGCGGGTGTAGCCAAGCGCCTGCAGTCGCAGATGCGCGGCAAGGACCACATCGGCCGCGTTTCCGGCAACAAATTCGGCATCATTCTCAATAATTGCACCCCGGACGATCTTGCCGTCGCCGCTGACCGTCTGGTCGCCGGTATCCGCAACGACGTGATGCAGACATCCGCCGGTCCCGTCGCCGTGACGGTGACGATCGGTGGTATCACCGCGCCGCGCCATGCCCGCAGCGTCAACGAGGTGCTGACCCGCGCCCATGAGGCGCTCTATCTCGCTCGTGCCAAGCGGCACGGCTCCTTCCAGGCCTATCGACCGAATCTTCAGCGTGCCGCTGCGCGAGCGGAGAACATGCGCGCAACCGATGAAATTCTTTCCGCGCTCAACGAGCGGCGCATCTTCACCGTGTTCGAGCCGGTCGTCGATATCCGCGCGCGCCGGCCGGCCTTCTACGAGTGCCTGATGCGGATCAAGCGCGCGGACGGAAGTCTTCTTGCGGTCAATGAATTCATTCCCTGGGCGGAGCGGCTCGGCCTCGTCCGCCTGCTCGACCACCGCGTGCTCGACCTGGTGACCGCAGAAATGATTGCTGCGCCATCGCTCAATGCCAGCGTCAATGTCTCCGCGGCCTCCACGGGTGATCCGGATTGGTGGGCGTCGCTCGAGGCGACGCTGCGCGCGCATCCGGGCCTGGCGGGACGATTGACGGTGGAGATCACCGAGACGACGGTGGTGCAGGACATCGAGGAGACGCAGGCTTTCGTCGCACGCGCCAAGGACCTGGGCTGCCGTATCGCCATCGATGACTTCGGCGCGGGCTACACATCGTTTCGCGCTCTGCGCCAGCTCGGCGTCGACCTGGTGAAAGTCGACGGCGCGTTCGTGCGAAATCTGATGCATTCGGAGGACGACCGCGCTTTCGTGCAGACGCTGATCGAGCTCGCGCGGCGCCTTGGTCTCGAGACGGTCGCCGAATGGGTGCAGGACGAGGCCTCGGCGGCGGTTCTGGCCGAATGGGGCTGCGATTATCTGCAGGGTGCGCTGGTCGGGCTGGCCTCGGCGGAACGTCCGTGGGGAGCGGAGGGCGGCGACGCGGGCGCAGGCAGCGCAGAGACAAGAACGGCAAATCGTGCCTGACGCGAGTAGCGATCCTACTTTCCGGGCTCCTTGTTGCCCAATCGATCGAGCCGCTTCTGCATGTCTTCCATCTGTCGCTTGAGATCGTCGATCTCGCCGTCCTCGGAAGAGCGGGAGGCGGTCTTCTCCGGCTCGCTCGCCTGTCCCTCGCGCCGCGCAAAAGGCGGCGCGAACATCGCGAAGGTCCGCTCGAAAATCTCCATATTGCGCCGGACCTGCTCCTCCAGTGGCCCAAAGGGCGTGGCCCCGAAGGCTTGCGCCATCTGGGCGCGCATCTTCTCCTGCTCGCGCACCAGCGTGTCGATCGAGACTTCGAGATAGCGCGGCACCAGCATCTGCATGCTGTCGCCGTAGAAACGGATAAGCTGGCGCAGGAACGTGATCGGCAGCAAGCTCTGCCCCTGCTTGTTTTCCTGCTCGAAGATGATCTGCGCCAGCACCGAGCGGGTGATGTCCTCGCCGGTCTTGGCGTCGTAGACGACGAAATTGTTCCCCGCCTTGACCATGGTGGCGAGGTCTTCAAGCGTCACATAGGTGCTGGTGCCGGTGTTGTAGAGTCGGCGGTTGGCGTACTTCTTGATTATGACCGGTTCTTCGGGTTGTGCCATGGTGGCCACGCGAAATCGAGCTTATCTGAGGCAGCATAGCCTTTTTCTTCTTGCTCAGGCCACCGTTTTGTGGCCCGCCAGGGCTTGCCAGGCGGACAAAGGTTAAAGGTTAAAGCTGGGACGCCAGAGCCGGCCACTCGACCATATATTGACGCGGAACAGACCGGCGGAAACCAGCGATTGACAGTCAAAGCCGGGCTACCGACGATGCAACACGCGGGGACGTAATGTGAGTTATGCTGCCGGTGCGGTGTGGCGGCGCCGCTGCTGTTTCGACTGCGACGGGAAGGCCGGCGGCTTTTGACCAGAATGAAGGACCAGCCGGTGTGGAGCGGATATCCGGGCTGTGCGCGATCTGACCGCACATTATCTAACCGGACATCTGACCGGATAGATTTCAACGAGAAACAAGGAGCCAGGACATGAAGGACGATATTGTCATCGTCAGCGGGGCGCGCACGCCGGTGGGGGCGTTCAACGGGGTGTTCGGCAATCTGCCGGCGCATGAGCTCGGCAAGATCGCCATCAAAGCCGCGCTGGAGCGCGCCGGTGTGGAGGGCGCGCAAGTTTCCGAAGTCATCATGGGGCAGATCTTGTCAGCCGGGCAGGGGCAGAATCCGGCGCGTCAGGCCTCGATTGCGGCCGGCATCCCGGTTGAGAGCCCCGCCTGGGGCGTCAACCAGCTGTGCGGATCGGGGTTGCGCACGGTTGCGCTCGGCTATCAGGCGATCCTCAACGGTGATTCTGAGATCGTGGTGGCGGGCGGGCAGGAATCCATGAGCATGGCGCCGCACTGTGCACATCTGCGCAATGGCGTGAAGATGGGCAATTTCGACATGGTCGACACCATGATCAAGGATGGCCTGTGGGACGCCTTCAACGGGTATCACATGGGCAACACTGCCGAGAATGTCGCGCAGAAATATCAGATCACAAGGGCGCAGCAGGACGAGTTCGCGGTCGCCTCGCAGAACAAAGCGGAGGCGGCGCAGAAGGCCGGCAGGTTCAAGGACGAGATCGTCCCGGTGACCGTCAAGTCGCGCAAGGGCGACGTCGTGGTCGATGCCGACGAATATCCGCGCCACGGAACTACGCTCGATGCAGTCGGCAAGCTGCGCCCCGCCTTCACCAAGGACGGCACCGTCACCGCCGGAAATGCGTCGGGCATCAATGATGGGGCCGCCGCTGTGGTGCTCATGCGGGCGAGCGAAGCCGCCAAGCGCGGCAAGACACCACTCGCTCGCATCGTCGCCTGGGCACACGCAGGCGTCGACCCGGCGATCATGGGCACCGGCCCGATCCCGGCCTCGCGTGCGGCGCTGCGCAAGGCGGGCTGGAGGATCGAGGATCTCGATCTCATCGAGGCCAACGAAGCGTTCGCGGCGCAGGCCTGCGCGGTCAACAAGGATCTCGGCTGGGATACCGCCAAGGTCAACGTCAATGGCGGCGCCATCGCGCTCGGCCACCCAATTGGGGCATCCGGGGCGCGGGTCCTGGTGACGCTCCTGCACGAGATGCAGAAGCGCAATTGCAAGAAAGGATTGGCAACGCTCTGCATCGGTGGCGGCATGGGTATCGCCATGTGCGTCGAGAGATAACAAGCCTTGAAAGCAAAATGGACGGGGCGGCTTGCTCCGTCCTTGTTGATGTCCAGGAGTGGATTTTTCCAGAGGGGAGGAAGCTTGCGACAATGGCACGCGTTGCGCTCGTGACAGGAGGAACCCGCGGCATCGGCGAGGAGATCTGCAAGGCGTTGCAGAAGGCCGGCTACAAGGTCGCCGCCAACTATGGGGGCAATGATCAAGCAGCGCAGGCGTTCAACGCCGCAACCGGCATTCCGGTCTACAAATGGGATGTCTCCTCCTTCGAGGCCTGCACGATGGGCGTCAAGCAGGTAGAAGCCGATCTCGGCCCGGTCGACATCCTGGTCAACAACGCCGGCATCACCCGCGATGCCCAACTGCACCGCATGACACCCGAGCAGTGGGGGGCGGTGATCAACACCAATCTCAATTCGCTCTTCAACATGTGCCGTCAGGTGATCGAGGGCATGCGTAACCGCAAGTTCGGGCGCATCATCAACATTTCCTCAATCAACGGCCAGAAAGGACAGTTCGGCCAGGTCAACTATTCGGCCGCCAAGGCTGGCGAGATCGGCTTCACCAAGGCGTTGGCGCAGGAAGGCGCGCGGTCCGGCATCACCGTCAACGCCATCTGCCCCGGTTATATCGCGACCGAGATGGTGAAGGCGATGAGCCAAGAAGTGTTGCAACAGAAGGTCATTCCGCAGATTCCGATCGGTCGTTTGGGCGAGCCCGCGGAGGTTGCACGTTGCGTGCTGTTCCTGGCTTCCGAAGACGCCGGCCTCATCACCGGCTCGACGCTCTCGGCGAATGGCGGTCAGGTGATGGTGTAGATTTCCAAGCTCGGAACGATCAATCCGGCCGCCAGCCCGGCGGCGCCAGCTCGAAGTGCTCGAATTGGAAGCCGGGCGCCACCGTGCAGCCGACCAACGTCCAGTCTCCACGACTCTCTGCCGCCTGCAAGGCGCCCGCCGGAACAATCGCCTGCGGGGTTTCGCCGGCCGCGAGGTCGCTTCCGAGCAACACCTGCTCGATCTTTCCGTCTGTGGCGATCTCCAGCCTTAAAGATGCGCCCGCATAGAAGTGCCAGACCTCGGCCGCATCGATACGATGCCAATGCGAACGCTCGCCGCGCGCGAGCAGGAAATAGATGGCGGTCGACGCTGCGCGTTGCCCACCCGGGTGCCGGTCGCGGAAAGTTTCGCGGAAGTGGCCGCCTTCGGGATGCGGCGCGAGCTCGAGCAGGCGCACGATATCGGGGGCGGTGAGCGAAGAGCTCAAAACTTGTTCTTCCGCGCCCGCACTTCGGCAAACACCTGCCAGGCCGGCGCGCCGGCCAGCCCAACCGATCGTGCGACATCCGCGTTGTCGGCGCGCAGGAATACGTTGGCGGCCTTCTCCTCGCCCATCAGGGACGGGATGGTCGGCTTTCGCTCGGCGCTCAAGCGCTCAACTTGCCTCTCACGCTGAGCCAAAGCCGCATTGTTCGACTCGATCGTCTTGGCAAAGCGGATGTTGGCCTGCGTATATTCGTGGCCGCAATAGATTCGGGTATCGTCCGGCAGAGCCCGCAGCTTCAACAGCGATTCCCACATCATTTCCGGAGTGCCTTCGATCACCCGCCCGCAGCCGATCGAGAACAGGGTGTCGCCAACGAAAACGAGCTTCTCGGCGGGGAGGAAGTAGCTGATATGGCCGGCAGTGTGGCCGGGCGTGGCGATGACTCGCGCTTCGAGCCCGCCCACGCGCACGGTGTCGCCCTCGCGCACGGTCTCGTCGACTTCCGGAATGCCGTCTGCCTCCGCGTCTGGCGCGACGATGCGGCAGCGGTGCCGTTCCTTGAGCTCTTCGATGCCGCCAGTGTGGTCATGGTGATGGTGCGTCACCAGTATGTCAGTCAGGCGCCAGCCCTTTTCCCGCAGGGCCGCCTCGATCGGCGCTGCTTCCGGCGCATCGATCGCGGCCGTCACGCCGCTTGAGGGATCGTGCAGGAGCACGCCGAAATTGTCTCTGAGGCAGAGAAATAGCTGGGTCTGGGCGGCCATGCTGCACCTCGTCTCGGCCGAAAGCCCCCGTACGGCAGGTGGCGATCCCGATCTTGGGTCAATCGCATATGGATCACAAGGCGTTCGGCCACAAGCTCCCAACGCTAACCATGCCTGATTGCGCGCGGGCAGGTGCGACTGGCTGCAGCCCGATTTGTGTTATTTTCAAGCTCATGTCGCTCGACGTGGTCGACCTTCGCAACTTCTACGCCCAGCGCCTGGGCGACGTGGCGCGGCGATTCATCGGGCGAGGGATCAGGACCCGATTTGCCGATACGCGGGGCCTGCGGGTGGTGGGCATCGGCTATCCGACGCCCTATCTGGGGCTGTTTCGCGAAGAGGCGGAGCGCTGCCTCGCCTTCATGCCGGCCGCGCAGGGGGTGATCAAATGGCCGTCGCTGCGGCCGGGGCTCGCCGCCCTGACGGATGAATTCGCGTTGCCACTGGCGGATGCCGCCGTCGACCGGGTGCTGCTCGTCCATGCCCTGGAGATGTCGCAGGAAGCCGATGCGATGTTGCGGGAGGTCTGGCGCGTCCTCACCGCGGGCGGCCGGCTCTTGGTCGTAGTGCCAAACCGACGCGGCCTCTGGGCCCGCACGGATACGACCCCGTTTGGCTATGGCCGACCCTATTCGCGCTCGCAGATCATTCAGCTGTTGCGTGAGACCTGGTTCACGCCCACCGGCTGGAGCGAGGTCCTGTTCGTGCCGCCGATCGGGCGCAGCTGGTTCCTGCGTTCTGCGGCCGCCTGGGAGCGTGCCGGCTCGACCATCTTCGTGCCGTTTGCCGGCGTCCACATCGTAGAGGCGACCAAGCAGGTCTACCGCCCGATCGCGGCACGGCGTGAGCGCCACCGGTTGGTTCCGGCGCTGGCGCCAGCGCTTGCTCCTTCACGCTGAAGGGCGATGCGGCAGCGGCCTACTCCCGCGTCTCTTCGCCGTCGGCGGACTGAGCGGCGCCCTGGATCTCGGGACGAGGACCGCGATGCCGGCGGCGGCGCCGGTGCAACGGAAAGCGGTCGCCCTGGGCCTCATGACCATTCTGGCCATAAGCCTGATGGCTCTGGCCACCCTGTGATTGCGGTTGGCCGCCGGTAATGAACGAAGGGAGCCGGTCGATGTCGCCGGCGCCATCGATCGGCGGCTGCGGCCGCGGTGGATAGGCCTGATGGTCGCGCGGCTGATGCTCGCGAGCGTGATGCTCGCGCGGCTGATGCTCCCGTGATTGATGCTCGCGGGATTGGTGCTCACGGGACTGATGTTCCCGCGGCTGGTAGGGTTGCGCCTCGCGCGGCAGGTAGGGCTGCGGCTCACCGGGGCCGAACGGCACCTCGCCGGGACCGGGCATTCCCTGCGCACCGGACATCTCGTCGCCATCATCGAAGGCGTCGTCGCGCATGTCGCGCGAATCATTCTCGGGGCGGTAGAACTGAGGGTTGTTCTGGCGGAACTGCTCCTGCGCGGCGGCAATCAGGCGAAAATAGTGCTCGGCGTGCTGGTAGTAGTTCTCTGCCGCTACCGGATCGCCGGAAGTCTGCGCATCACGGGCGAGTTGGAGGTATTTCTCGGCAATGTGGGAGGGAGTTCCGCGGATCTTGACGTCGGGACCGTTCGACTCAAACACCCGAGTCATCGGATTCTGACTCTTGCGGTTGCGTCCACGCATCCGCTTGTTCTGACCGTTTCTCATGACTTGCCTGCTGCCACCCTTCGTTGCGACGGCCTTGGCGCCGCCTTCATTCCTCACGCCTTCACTTCCTCGAAACCGCCTCACGGCATCAGCTACCGGCTCGCATCGTGGCCTCGTGGCGCGGCTTCAAGCAAATAGCCCAGCAAGTTGCCAAGCCTTCGGCTGAAGCAGCACGAAGCATGCGGCATCTTCATCATGCGGCGTTTTTGAAGCCCGTTCGCCGCGTCTTCAGGTTCCGTAGTCGCGAAGCCTTAACCCCAGGCCCACGGTCCACCACAACTGTGATGCCGTGGCATTGCCCACCTGTGGCCGGGCGCATGTCCGCGCCGAAGGCGATCGCGACATGCGCCGAACCGATGAAGCGTCTCGTCCCCGATGAGGCGAACTCTTCCGCCGGAATGTCTCAAGCTTGATTAGGTCCGGCCTGATCTATTCCCCTCACGCGCCTGTGGCTCTCCGGAGCTTCGCTGCGGGCCGCAATCCGGGCGCGTCAACCGTTTCGGGTCGATTCCGTGACCGGAACGTAGTCGGTCTCGGTGCACAATCCAAGTGCTTTTTTGCACTTCGGCCCCGCGTGGGGGACGCATGGCGTTGGCATGGCCAAAAACGCTCTGCCGATCCCCAGTAGATCGCGCCGGGCGGGCCCGACTGCGGTAAGTCCGCTGCCGGCGAGGAGGCGCGCGACGGCAGCCTCCTGGCCGATCCCGAGCTCGAGCACAAGAAGCCCCCCCGGGGCGAGCAAGCCCCGTGCCCCTGCGGCAATCGCCCGATAGGCATCAAGGCCATCATGCCCGCCATCGAGAGCGAGTGCTGGGTCAAACAGGCGCACCTCTGGGGCGAGCGTCGCGATTTCGTCATGTGCCACATAGGGCGGATTGGCGACGATAAGATCGAACGGGCCCGCAAGCGCGGCCGCGTAGTTGCAAGCGATAAAGGAGGCCCGCGCCGACAGGTCGAGTGCGACCGCATTGGCGCGGGCGCAGGCAAGCGCCTCCGGATTCAAGTCGGTCCCGATGCCCCAGGCCGCCGGCAATTCGGACAAAAGCGCCAATAGAAGCGCGCCCGAACCCGTGCCGAGATCGGCGATCCGCAAGGCGCTCTCGCGCCCACGCCTGCCGTCAAGCACATCGAGAGCGGCTTCCACGACGGTCTCGCTTTCCGGCCGCGGCACCAGCGTCGCGGAATTGAGCTTGAATTCGAGCCCCCAGAATTCCTTGACGCCGAGGATGCGGGCGACCGGCTCATTGGCGCAGCGGCGCTTCGCCAAAACGGCGATCACAGCGCTTTCTTCCGCGCTCAGCCGGCGCGTCGATTGCGAGATGAGCCCGGCGTGGTCGAGGCCGAGCGCATGCGCGACCAGGACCCGCGCATCCAGCTCCGGCGTCGGGAGGCCGAGCCGGCGAAACGACCGCGCGAGCGACTGCCGAAGCGTCGCGATCGTCGGAACGGCACTTGGTGCGGTCGCCGGCTGCGCCAACATCATCGCCACATGTTCATCTTCATTGCAGGGAGCCTTCGGCGGCCAAAAGCTCCGCCTGGTGCTCGGTGATCAGCGCGTCGATGATCTCGCCCAGCGCCTCGCCCTCGATGACCTGCGGCAGCTTGTAGAGGGTAAGATTGATGCGGTGGTCGGTCACGCGGCCTTGCGGAAAATTGTAGGTGCGGATGCGCTCTGAACGATCGCCGGATCCGATCTGGCCGCGCCGGTCGGCGGCGCGCGCAGCATCGTGCTTTTGCCGCTCGAGATCGTAGAGGCGGCTGCGCAAGACCGCCATCGCCTTGGCGCGATTGCGATGCTGGGAGCGATCTTCCTGCATGAACACGACGATGCCGGTCGGAATGTGCGTGACGCGGATCGCAGATTCGGTCTTGTTGACGTGCTGGCCGCCGGCGCCGGCCGCTCGCATCGTATCAATGCGCAGGTCGGCCTCGTTGACCGCGACGTCGATGTCCTCGGCCTCCGGCAGGACCGCAACGGTGGCGGCCGAGGTGTGAATGCGGCCCGAGCCTTCCGTGTCGGGCACGCGCTGCACGCGGTGCACGCCCGATTCGAACTTGAGCTTGGCGAAGGCGCCGCGGCCCTGCACTTCAGCGATGATCTCCTTGTAGCCGCCGACCGTGCCTTCGCTCGCCGAGATCACCTCGACTTTCCAACCCTGCCGGGCTGCATAGCGCTCGTACATGCGGAACAGGTCGCCGGCGAACAGCGAGGCCTCATCGCCGCCGGTCCCGGCGCGAATTTCCAGAATTACGTTGCGCTCGTCCATGGCGTCCTTGGGCAAGAGCGCCACCCGGATCTCTTGCTCGAGGGCGGCACGGCGCGTTTCAAGAGCGGGCTTCTCCTCGGCGGCCAGCGCGCGCATTTCCGCATCGGTCGCGCCGTCCGCGATCAGCGCGTCGAGACCGGCGATCTCGCCCACCACATCGCGATAGGCCCTGATGGCCGCGACCACCGGCCCGAGCTCGGCAAATTCGCGTGACAGTCGCACATAGGTGGCCGGCGTTATCTGCGTGGCAAGCTCGCTTTCCACCATCTTGTGGCGGGCGAGCAGAGCGTCGAGCTTTTGTTCAGGAAGCATCCCGTCACATCACAGTTGCAGGCCATGCACGCCCGCGAATTCCTTCAAGGTATCGCGCACCGACACGCCGCCGGCCGCTCCATTGAGCAGCGGCTCGACCAGCGCCGCGACCTTGGGCAAGTCGAGCTCGAGCAGCAGGGCCTTCACGGGGCCGACCGCCGATGGTGCGAGCGACAACGCGCGATAGCCGAGCGCCACCAAAGCAAGCGCGCCAACCGGTCGCGAGGCGAGCTCGCCGCAAACCGCCACCGGCTTGCCGTGGGCGCGCCCCTTGGCGGCGATGTCGCGGAAGGCGCGCAGGATCGGCACCGAGAGCGCATCGAAGCGTTGGGCGACGCGTGCATTGCCGCGGTCTGCCGCATAGAAGAACTGCAGCAGATCGTTGGTGCCGACAGAGAGGAAATCGACGCGCTCCAAGAGCTCATCAAGCTGATAGAGCAGCGAAGGCACTTCGACCATGCTGCCGATATCGACCCGTTCGGGCAGCTTGTGCCCATGTCGGCGCAGATGCGTGAGCTCGCGCTCGACCAACGCCTTGGCTTCATCGAATTCTTCGACCGCGGCGATCATCGGAAACATCACGCGCAAAGCGCGCCCGGCGGCCGCGCGCAAGAGCGCGCGAATCTGGCTGCGCAGCAGCGCCGGCCGGTCAAGCCCGAGGCGGATCGCCCGCCACCCCAGCGCCGGATTTTCTTCCGTTACGTTGCGCATATAGGGCAGCACCTTGTCGCCGCCAATATCCAGCGTGCGGAAGGTCACCGGCCGGTCGCCCGCCGCATCGAGCACCGCGCGATAGAGCGAAAATTGCTCGGCCGCGCGCGGGAATGTCTCCGCCACCATGAACTGCAGCTCGGTGCGGAACAGCCCGACCCCGGCCGCTCCGGTTTCCTCGATATGCGGCAGGTCCACCGCGAGCCCGGCGTTGATCATGAGCGTGATCGGCTCGCCATTCTTGGTCACGCAGGGCTTCTCGCGCAGCGCGAGATATTGCGATTGGCGTCGCGCCCGCAACCGCACGCGCTCCGCATACGCGGCCTCCATGTCGGGCGAGGGACGGATGTGCACGTCGCCCGAGCTGCCGTCGACGATCACCGCATCACCTGGATCGGCAATGCCGGTGGCATTCGCGATCTCGCCGACGGCCGCTATGCCGAGCGCGCGGGCGACGATCGCCACGTGCGAATTGGGGCCGCCTTCTTCCAGGATCAGGCCGCGCAGGCGGCGGCGGTCGTATTCCAGCAGAGCCGCCGGGCCCATCGAGCGCGCCACCAGGACCGCATTCTCCGGCAGACGGTCGCGAGCCGGGGCATAATCCTGCCCGAGCAGCTGATGCATCAGCCGGTTGGCGAGATCGTCGAGATCGTGCAGACGCTCGCGCAGATAGGGATCGGAAATGCGCAGCATGCGCGCGCGAGTGTCGGATTGGACGCGCTCGACCGCAGCCTCGGCGGTGAGGCCTGTGCGCACGGCCTCTTCGAGGCGATGCAGCCAGCCGCGATCGTCGGCAAACATCCGATAGGCTTCGAGCACCTCGCGATGCTCGCCGCCGTCAGGCAGCTCGCCGCGCTCGAGCAGAACGTCGAGATCGGAACGCATGGTCTCGACCGCTGTACGCAGTCGCTTGAGCTCCTTCTGCAGATCGTCGGCGATGAAATTGGTGATTACCACGCGCGGCTCGTGCAGAACTGCGTGCCCGAGCGCGATGCCTTCGGAGAGCGCCACGCCGCTGCGCTGCAACGGCCGCCTCGCTGCCGGCTCCGGTGCGCCCGGTCGGGCGAGCGCGGAGAGTTCGCCCGAGGCAATCATCTCCGCCAGCACCATGGCGGTCGTCTGCAGCGCCTCCTCTTCCTCCTCCGAGTAGGTGCGCCGGGCGCGGTTCTGCACCACCAGCACGCCCAGCGTGTTGCCGGCGCGCAGGATCGGGACGCCCAGGAACGAGTGGTAGATCTCTTCGCCGGTTTCCGGCCGGAACGAGAACGCCGGATGGTTCTGCGCGTCCGAAAGGTTGATCGGGTTGGCTTCGCTCGCCACCAGGCCGACCAGGCCCTCGTCCTGGCGCATCACGGTCTGGTGCACGGCCTCGCGCTTGAGGCCCTCGCTCGCATAGAGCTCGAGCGTCGAATCCACGCGCAGCACGTAGACGGAGCAGACCTCCGCCACCATGTTGGCGGCAATCAGAACAACGATCTTATCGAGGCGCTCCTGCGCGCTGACCGGCTCCGCCATGACCTCGCGAAGCCGGCGCAACAATACGCGCGGACCACCGAGCGCGCCACGCATCACGTGATCTCTCGGGCCATCATCACCGGCCGGAGCCGGTTGGCCCCGGCAATTCAGGAAATAGTGTCCACGGTACCCCGCTTCCCGCGGCGTCTACAACCTAAAGCCCGTATAGCCGCAGGCCGCCAAGCGCCGCAAGCCGCATGCTTGATCCGTCACCAGCCATAGCTTGCCGAAATTCGGCCGCAGGCAGCCCGGAAGAGATCCGAATCCGCGACCGCCGCGTAGACGTCGCGGACGGTGGGGTCGGCCGCCGCGCTCAGGTGGGCAGGTGCCGCCCCGACTTGCGGACCCATCAATTCCGCCCAAATTCGCTCAATATCGGCCTGAGCGGCGCGGCGCTCGAGCTCGGCAGGGTCGAGCCCGTGGGTCAGAAGCTCCAGCAGAAGTGCGCGATCAAGCACCGGCAGGTGTGTCATCATGGCGCTGCCGAGCCGTACCGCCAGAGCGTGGTCGGGGTGCCCGGGGTCGGCGAGGGCGGGTCGGGTGTTGCGGAACTGCTGCGCCGCATCGAAGCTTGTGGGCGCCTCCATAAAGCCCCGCCGCAGCTCGGCCGCCTCGGCCGCCAGATAGTAGCGGTTGAGGCTGTCGAACCATACATAGCTGTAGCCGTGCTCGACCAGGAATGACTCCCACTGATCGAATGCCGGCGCCAACGTGTAGGGGGCGAGCGCCTCGACAATCACGACCTTCGGGCGGAAGCGTTGCCAGTCGCCACTTTTGAGCACTTGGGGCTCGGCTCCCTCCACATCGATCTTTAGAAACTCGAAGGACGGCGGCGCGCCCACATCCGCGCAGAGCGCGCTCAAGGTCGTGAGCGGGACTTGGGAAGCGTCTGCGGCTTTGCCGAACTGCATGAGCGCCGCCCGCGCATGATCCGCGATCATGGTCGAAAGGCCGTGGAATTCCCGAACCTGATAGAAGGTCGCCTGCCCGCAGGCGGAGCCGACCAGGGCCTCGACGTGACGATCGCGGGGCCGCACCGCCCGCGTTAGGCGCGACAGCCAGGGATTGGGCTCGACCGTGATGCCGCGCCAGCCCTTAAGATAGAAGGCGAACGACACGTTGTCGTAGACTGGATGGCCGGAGCCGATATCGATGTAGAAGCCGTCCGTCTGCCCGCCGAAGCAGCGCATGAGGTAGAAGTCCTCGAAACGCTGCGCATAGGAGAGGGGCGGCATATCGGCGGCCGCCGTTATTTGTCGAGCTCGTAAAGGCTGTGCAGGGTGCGCACTGCGAGCTCGGTATAATTCGCGTCGATCAGCAGCGAGAACTTGATCTCCGAAGTGGTGATGGCCCGAATGTTGATCCGATGCTCGGCGAGCGCCTTGAATGCCTTGGCGGCGACGCCTGCGTGGCTGCGCATCCCGACCCCGATCACCGACACCTTGGCGACATCGGTTTCGCCGTCGAGCCGCTCAAAGCCGATCTTTGCCTTGGCGGCATTGAGCACGCTCGACGCGCGCTCGTAGTCGGCGGACGGCACCGTGAAGGTGAGGTCGGTGGTGGCGCCGTCGGCGGAGACATTCTGCACGATCATGTCGACATTGATGCCGGCATCGGCGAGCGGGCCGAAAATTGCGGCCGCGACCCCGGGCTTGTCGGCGACCCGGCGGATCGAGATTTGCGACTCGTCCTTGGAGAAGGCGATACCGGTGACGACCTGCTGTTCCACGATTTCCTCCTCGCCGCAAATCAGGGTTCCGGGCGGTGCCGCATGCGGATCGATGCTGGCCGGATCATCGAAGCTCGAGCGCACGAACACGCGCACATTGTGCACCATGGCGAGCTCGACCGAACGCACCTGCAGCACCTTGGCGCCGAGCGAGGCGAGCTCCAGCATTTCCTCGTAGGCGATCTTGTCGAGCCGGCGCGCCTTCGAGACCACGCGTGGGTCGGTGGTGTAGACGCCGTCGACATCGGTGTAGATGTCGCACCGGTCGGCCTTGATGGCGGCCGCGATCGCGACCGCGGACGTGTCCGAGCCGCCGCGGCCGAGCGTGGTGATGCGGTTCGTCTCCGCATGCACCCCCTGGAAGCCGGCGATGACCGCGACCTCTCCGCGCTCGCGGAAGCGCCTGATCAGCTCGATGCCGTTGATCTCCAGGATGCGCGCGGATCCGTGCGCGGCTGAGGTTGCGATCGGCAATTGCCAGCCCTGCCACGAGCGGGCATTGATGCCCAAGGCCTCAAGCGTGATCGCCAGCAACCCCGCGGTGACCTGCTCGCCCGAGGCCACCACCGCATCGTATTCGCGCGCATCGTGCAGGGGCGCCGCCTCGCGGCACCAGTCGACCAGCCGGTTGGTGGTGCCGGCCATGGCGGAGACCACGACCGCGACCTCATGGCCGGCCGCGATCTCGCGCTTGACGTGGCGCGCCACATTGCGGATGCGGTCGATATCGGCGACCGAGGTTCCGCCGAACTTCATGACCAGACGGGCCATTCGATTTGATCTCTGGCGATGGCTGGGCGGCGGCTTTGTCGCGAGCCCTGGAGCGAAAAGGCGGTTATACATACCGGTGTGAATCCGCAGCCGCAACCGCGACCGCAGGCTTGCGGAAGCCAATGGAGGACTGGGAATCCAGGCAAAATGGCCGCTCGCGAAACCAGCCATGCCAAGAAGGGTACCGTCGACGAAGGCGAGGTCGCGCGCTTTTCCGCGCTCGCCGCCGAATGGTGGGATCCGCGCGGCCCAATGGCCATGCTGCACAAGCTCAACCCGGTGCGGATCGCATTCATCAAGGACGCGGCGTGCCGTCGGTTCGGCCGCGATCCGAAGCGACTCGACAGTCTTGCGGGCTTGCGCATTCTCGACATCGGCTGCGGCGCCGGGTTGTTGAGCGAGCCGTTGGCCCGCCTCGGTGCCAACGTGGTTGGGGCCGATCCGGCCGTCCCCAATATCGAGGCCGCAAGGCTGCATGCGCGCGAGGCAGGTCTTGCGGTCGATTATCGCGCCACCACCGCGGAGGCGCTGGCGGAAGCCGGTGAGCGCTTCGAGCTCGTGCTCGCCATGGAGGTGGTTGAGCACGTCGCCGATATCTCCATGTTCGTGCGGTGCTGCGCCGATATGGTCGCGCCGGGCGGGCTCATGATCGGGGCCACCATCAACCGCACGCTCAAGAGCTTCGCGCTGGCGATTGTCGGAGCCGAATATGTGCTGCGCTGGCTGCCGCGCGGCACCCATCGCTGGGACAAGTTTGTCACGCCCGATGAATTCGAGGCCGTTCTCGAACGGCACCGTCTGCGGGTCATCGCGCAGACCGGCGTCACCTATGATCTCCTGGCCGACCGATGGCAGTGCGCCTCCGACACGGACGTGAACTACATGCTGGCGGCCGAGAAGCTCGCGTGATCAATGCTTGATACTTGGGCTTGGGCGCTGTTCACCGTCATCGCGGCTTTCAGCCAGACCGTGCGCAACGCCGCGCAGCGGCAGCTGACCGCGACGCTCGGCACGGTCGGCGCCACACATGTGCGCTTCCTGTTCGGATTTCCGTTTTCGCTGCTCTTCCTCGCCGGCGTGATGCTGGCGGGCGGCGCGGAGCTGCCGCACCCGGGCCTTGCCTATTGGGGCTGGGTCTTCGACGGCGCGCTGGCGCAGGTCGCCGCCACGGCGCTGATGCTCAAGGCGATGAGCGAACGCTCGTTCGTGGTCACCATAGCGTATATCAAGACCGAGCCCGTGCAGGTCGCGCTTTTCGGCCTTTTGTTGCTCGGCGACGTGGTGACGCCGTCGCTCGCGCTCGCCATCCTGATCGCTACCGCCGGCGTGGTGGTGATGTCGGTCAAGCTTCCCCCTCCCTTCCCTCCCCCGCAAAGCGGGGGAGGGTTAGGGTGGGGGATTCCTGGCGGGACGAAGCCGACACTATTCGGGCTCGCGGCCGGCGCGACGTTCGGCCTTTCCGCGGTCGGTTTCCGCGGCGCCATCCTCAGCCTTGGATCTGCGAGCTATCTGATGGCCGCCACCTTCACGCTCGTGGTCGGCCTCCTGCTGCAATCCCTGCTCTTGTCCGCCTACCTGTGGCTGCGCGATCGCGCGGCCTTGCGAGCCATCATCAAATCGTGGCGGCCGTCGCTGTTTGCCGGCTTCGTCGGAGCGCTCGCCTCGCAATTCTGGTTCCTTGCCTTTGCGCTCGCGACTGCGGCGAGCGTGCGCACGCTGGCGCTGGTCGAGGTTCTGTTTGCGCAAGGCATATCGCGCTTCGCGTTCGGCCAAGCGACCAGTCGCCGCGAGCTGCTCGGCATCGCGCTGATCGTGATCGGCTGTGTGCTGTTGATCTGGTCGCAATCTTGAAGCAGCGACAAGTCTGCTCGGTCACAACCGCGTCAGGGCAGCGTGTATCGCTTGCGCCGCCGGCCGCGTCTGCCGATATATGTCGGCGGGGCTACGGAGAGGCTTCTCCGGAGAATCGCGACAGGAATCCGAGGGAAATCAAAATTCATGAGCCAGCAGCAGCCTGCAACGCGCCGGCTTCTCTCCGGCATCGGCCAGGTCATCGGCGTCATCGCAATTGTGCTGTTCGCCAAGACAGTGGGCGCAGAGGCTTACTACGTGCCGTCAGGCTCGATGCAGCCGACCCTCTTGATCGGCGACGAGCTGGCCGTGTCGAAATTCTCCTACGGCTTTAGCCGCTATTCGCTGCCGATCGCGTTCGGACCGGCGCGGGCAGAGCGGTGGTTTGGCCGCATGCCCGAGCGCGGCGATGTGGTGGTGTTCCGTCTGCCGCGCGATCCCAGCCAGACTTATGTGAAGCGCGTGATCGGCCTGCCGGGTGACCGCGTGCAGATGCGCGACGGCCGCTTGTGGATCAACGGCAAGATTGTGCCGCTGCGGCGCGACGGCGAGGGTGCGGCGGAAATGGAAGACGGCGGCTCGGAAAGGGCAGTGCGCTATATCGAGACGCTGCCGAATGGCCGTACGCACCCGATCTACAAGTTCAGCGAGGGCAGCTCCCTCGACAATACCGAGGTTTTCGAGGTGAGCCCCAATCACCTGTTCGTCATGGGCGACAACCGGGACGACTCCGCCGACAGCCGGCTCGCTCCGCAATCCGGTGGCGTTGGACTGGTGCCGGTCGAGAATCTGGTCGGCCGCGTCGACGTTGTGCTCGGCTCCTGGGATCTCGGCATGGCGCACCGGCCGATCTGGACTTGGCCCGAGGGCTTGCGGATCTCGCGCTTCTTCTCGCGGGTGAATTGAGATCCCGGGGAGGTCAGTTCTGCTCCTGCGGCAGCACCGGCAGCGGGTGGAACTCGATCCCTTCCTCGTGCAGTTTCCTGGCTTCGTCCGGTGAAGCCTCGCCATAGATCGAGCGGTGGTCGATCTCGCCATAGTGCATCTTGCGTGCTTCCTCGGCGAACTTCTGCCCCACATAATCGGAGTTGCGCGTCAGGTGATCGCGCAGCTCCTTGAGCTTTGCCCGCAGCTCGCGCTCCTGCGGCGACAGCATTGCGACTTGGGTTCCGCTCGCCTTCTCGCCCGCCTGCGCGGCAGGAACAGGCGGCGCCTCGCGCTTGGCCGATCCGCCGATGCGCGGGCTCATGATTTCCTTCTCGACTTTGGTCGAGCCGCAGGTCGGGCAGGTGACAAGCTTCTGCTTTGCCTGCTTCTCGTAGGCCGCGGAGCTCTGGAACCAGCTTTCGAAGGAATGGCCTTTGGCGCAGGCGAGCGCGTAGCGGATCATCGCGTCTCTCCCACGGCCCGAAACTTGACCGGCTCGGCCATGGGCTCGGTCATCTCGAAGCGCCGTCCATGCTGCAGGGAGGGAACGCGGCCGCGCGCCACTGCAACTGCCGCCGGATCGACTTTCGCCAGAACCAGCCCGGGCTCGACGCCGCCTTCGGCCAGGACGCGGCCCCAGGGATCGACGATGAGCGAGTGGCCGTAGGTCTCGCGCCCATTCTCGTGCGCGCCGCCTTGGGTTGCCGCAAACACGAAGCTGCCGTTCTCGATGGCGCGCGCACGCACCAGAATGTGCCAGTGCGCTTCGCCGGTCTGCCGCGTGAAGGCCGCCGGGATGGCCAGCATGGAGCAGCCGCCCTCGGCGAGCGCCCGGTAGAGGGCCGGGAAGCGCAGGTCATAGCAGATGGTGAGGCCGAGCCGTCCCCACGGCAGGTCGGCTGCGACCGCGAGCTCGCCGGGACGGAAATTGCGTGACTCGCGATAGCTCTCGCCGTTGGCGAGATCGACGTCGAACATGTGGATCTTGTCGTAGCGGGCGACGATCTCGCCGTCACGATCGATCAGGAAGGAGCGATTGGCGGCGCGTTCGCCCTCGAGCTTGACCGCGAGCGACCCGACATGGAGATAGATCGAATGCCGGCGGGCCAGCTCACGGAACGCCGTCAGGCTCCGATCGGATTCCTCAGGCACGATCGCGGCAAACAACCGCTCGCGCCGCAGCTCCATGATGTTGGTCATTTCCGGCGTCTGCACGTACTCGGCGCCGAGCGCTTTCGCCTCGCCGATAAGCTTGGCGGCCGCATCGAGATTGGCGGCGGGATCGAGGCCTGAGCGCATCTGCACCAGGCCAACCGTGAAAGACGGGCCCTCGGTCATGGAGCAGCGCTCTCGGCCGCGCGGGCTTCCGCGGCGCCTGCCAGCAAGGCATCGAGCTCGCCGGTGCGATCGAGCCGGTAGAGATCGTCGCAGCCGCCGACATGCGTGGTGCCGACGAAGATCTGCGGGACCGTCATGCGTCCATTCGCGCGCTCGACCATCCTGTCCCGTCCGTCCTGATCGCCGGTCACGTCGATTTCGGAGAACGTCACGCCCTTCCGTTCCAAGAGCGCTTTGGCGGACCGGCAATACCCGCAAAAGCGGGTCGTATAGATCTCGACGTGGGCCATCGTAGCTCGAAGCGTGTTAGCTTGTCGTTTATATGGGAAGGCGAGCCGGGGCCACAACCCGCGCGAATACCAGCACGTCGACTTGCGCGGCGCCCGCGCGCAGGAGCGCCCTGGTGCAAGCCTCGATCGTGGCGCCGGACGTCAACACATCGTCAACCAAGACCAGGCGCAGGCCAGCGAGATCCTTCTGGCGCCGGCGCGGCACCGCGAAGGCGCCCTGCACATTGGCGGAGCGCTCGGAGCGGGCAAGCCCGACCTGGTGGGCGGTTGATTTGACGCGCCGGAGCGCCCGATACGAGACCTTGCACCCGCTGGCCTTGCCGATCGCGTCCGCCAGCAGTGCTGATTGATTGAAGCGCCTTGTCCATTGCCGCCGCCAATGCAGCGGCACCGGCACCAGAAGGTCGGCGCTGGCGGTCAGCTCGCGCCCGGCATTGGCCATGAAGCGCCCCATGAGCGGAGCGAGATCGAGCCGATCGCCGTATTTCAAGGCGTGCACCAGCACGCGCGCGGTCTCGTCGAAGCACACTGCCGCGCGCGCCCGCCCATAGGGTGGCGGATCGGCGATAGCCTCCATGGACAGCGTGCCGGCACCCGGATCGAACGGAAACGGAATGCCGAGGCATTCGCAAAAGGGCGGCGCGATGAAGGTGAGCCGCGACCAGCAGGCGGCGCACAGCCCCTCGCTCGCGACCGGAGCGCGGCAGGCGGCGCACAAGGGCGGGAGCGCCAGCGACACCGCGAATCCGCCGACGCGGCGCGCCGCGCCTAAGAAGCGCGCCAATCGCCGGCCGCTGCGCCGTTCGGCGGCACCAGGCGCTTCGCCGACGGTGATCTCCATCCCCATATGGAGCAAGTTATCTTTGCGGCGGACCCTTCGTAAAGAGCACGGTTGTGACGAGTTTGACGTTCCTATCAACGTTAAGCGAGTCTTTCATAGGAACGTCGCAACCGACACTAAGGCGGTTCCCGGTCGAATTGATCCACTTCAGCGTCATTGCCGGGCTTGACCTGGCTTGACCCGGCAACCCATCTTTCTTGCGAAAAAGATGGACCCGCGGGTCATAAGGGCGTTTACGCCCCTCTTCGACGGGCTATGCCCGCGGGTGACGACTGGAGCGAGTCTTTTCGATCGGAACATGCGCTAGGCTTCGGGGCGCCGCTCGCCGGTGACGGAATGGGATTATGGCGCCGACCTCCCACGAGCCGAGCAACCTGATCATCGACCGCCCTCTCTTGCGGGTGCGGCAGCGCCGCGCGTTTGCGGGTGAGCCGGAAACGTTCCTGCTCGATCAGGTGGCGGAGGAGATCGCCGAGCGCGTGGCGGTGGTGTTGCGCGAATTTCCACTTGTCGTTGACCTCGGCACGCCTACCGACGCGTTGCGGCGCTCGCTCGCGGGGAGCGGCAAGGTCGGCACGATCATCGCGGCCGACGCGCTGACGGCCCACGCCACGCGATATCGGCAGGCCGATGTGCTCGCGGTCGCAGCGGATGAAGAAGCCCTGCCATTTGGTGACGGCGCGCTCGATCTCGTGGTGTCGGGGCTGGCCCTGCATTTCGTCAATGATCTGCCCGGCACCCTGGTGCAGATTCGCCGCGCATTGCGGCCGGACGGGCTTTTTCTCGCAGCCATGCTGGGCGGCGATACGCTCATTGAGCTGCGCCAGGCATTTGCAGCCGCCGAAGCCGAGACCGCCGATGGAATCTCGCCTCGGGTCTTGCCATTCGCCGACACACGCGCGCTCGGCGCACTTCTGCAGCGAGCGGGCTTCGCGCTGCCGGTCACCGACGTGGATCGCCTCACTGTGCGCTACGCTTCCCCGCTCGATTTGATGCAGGAGCTGCGCCGGATGGGCGCGACCAACATGCTGATCGAACGGCATCGCCGGACGCTCAGGCGTTCGACGCTGGCCCGCATGCTGGAAATCTATGGTGAGCGATTCGCCGATCCGGACGGGCGCATCCGCGCGACTTTCGAGATCGTGTTTCTTTCAGGGTGGTCCCCGCACGAGAGCCAGCAGAAGCCGCTTGCACCCGGCTCGGCGCGCACCCGCCTTGCCGAGGCGCTCGGCACGAAAGAGCGCTCGACGGGCGAGAAGCCGGAGAGGTAGGGCACGTCTTGATTTCGGGTGGCCCGTTCCAACAACAAGCCGCCAAGGTAACGTCAATTGTTCTGTGTCAGCAGGAAGGGGGTGCTGACGCCCTGTGACTTGTTTTCGTGGGTGAAGACCGCGAACAAGATGCGATCCATCGAGGTCCGATCCTGAAAGGTGCCCATGGGCCTTGTGCGTCGTCGCACCTCGCGGAACCGCCGTTCGATGGCATTTGTGGTCCGGACTTTGCGGCGCTGGTTCTCCGATTTGTAGCGGAAGCAAGTGAGCAGTTCATCGAGATCGTTGCGCAGGCAGGCGACGGCGGCCGGATATTTGTCTTCGAAGCGATTGGCGAATTTGCGTGCGGCGGCGCGTGCCGCAGGGGCATTGGGTGCATTCATGATCTTGTGCAGAGCACGTTTTGCGGCCGGCTGATCGGTCTTTTTGATCTTGTCCAGGACGTTTCGAATCTTGTGCGCCCAACAGCGTTGGACAGGGATGCCGTCAAAGACGGTCGGCAAGGCCGCCAACAGGCCCGAGCCGCCATCGACGCAGATCATCTCGAGCCCTCGGCCGGTGAGGCCTCGGCGGTAAAGATCGGCGAGGAACTTCTCCCACTCGGCGGCACTCTCGCTGGTTGCCAGGCGGAAGTCGATGATCTCCTTCTTGCCGTCCGGACGCAGGCCCAAGGCGACCAGAACCGGCCGCCGCAGCGCGCCAGCACCGGTCTTGCGGGCGAGCACGACCCCATCCAGCATCAGCGCCTGATATCGGTTCTGCAGCGGCCGCCGATGGAACGCGGCCACCGCGCCATCGAGCGTCTTGGCGACCTGGCTCACCGTTGAAGCGCTCACCGTGCGGCCGAGCAAGGCCAGCAGTGTCTCGCCCACCTTGCGGGTCGACAGACCGAGCACGAAGCCGGCGAGAATGACCCGATCGATCTGTGGCGCACGGCGCGCATAGGCGCGGATGAGCGCAACCGGGCTGTAGCGGCGGGTGCGCGGCACGTTGAGCTCGATATCGCCAAGCTCGGTCAGAAGATGCCGCCGGTAGTAGCCATTGCGCCGATCGGCAGCGTCTTCGGCCCCCAACTGGTCGAGATGGCGGTCGACCGCCGCAGCCATCTGATCCTCGATCACCTCTTCCAGGGCTTGCCGGCCCAGCGGGCGATAACCCTCGCCCCACTCAAGACCATCCGCCTGCATCGCCTTCACGACTTCAAATGCCATCGGTAAGCTCGTAATCGTCGCAGCTCGCTGTGACATGGGGGGTGCTCCGTTTGTGTCTTGGTAGTCACAAGTTGGAGTACCCCCTTCCTCGCCTGACACAGAACCCCTTACGTCACCGCCGCCAACGGGCTCTTGGCTGGGACGTGACCTCGCCATATACTACACCCCCCTATGCTACGGAGGGCAGAGGCGCAATCATGACCCACACTGTACGGGAAAGATCGAAGCTTTTGGCCCGGATCCGCCGTATTCGCGGGCAGGTCGATGCGATCGAGCGCGCGCTCGAGGCCGAAATTGGCTGCGCCGATGTGCTGCAAGTGATCGCCTCGGTCCGTGGAGCGGTCGATGGGCTCATGGCGGAGGTCATCGAGGACCATATCCGCTGCCATGTGAGTGCGCCCTCGCTCGGTGCGAAGGAGCGGTCCGAAGGAGCGGACAGTCTGATCGAGGTCGTCCGCGCCTATCTGAAATGAGCTGATTACAATGGTCGACATATCTTCGAGCACGCATGACCACGTCTTCCTCGGCGAGGGTCACGAAAAGAATGAGCGTCGCACCTGGATGGTGATCGCGCTCTGCAGCGGCATGATGATCGCGGAGGTCGGCGGCGGTCTGCTGTTCGGCTCGATCGCGCTGATTGCGGACGGACTCCACATGTCGACGCACGCGAGCGCGCTGCTGCTTGCCGCGCTCGCCTACCGATACGCCCGGCACTATGCGAACGACGCGCGCTTCAGCTTCGGCACTGGCAAGCTGGGCGATCTCGCAGGCTTCAGCAGCGCCATCATCCTTGCCATGATCGCGCTTCTCATCGGCTACGAAGCCTTGACGCGCTTCATCTGGCCGGTCCCAATCCATTATGCCGAGGCACTTCCAATCGCTGTGCTGGGATTGATGGTCAATGTTGCGAGTGTGCTTCTCCTCAGCGGTGGAACTCACGATCACGGCCATTCACATGGCCACGCGCACCTCGATCACGACCACGCGCACGACCAGGTGCATTCCCTGCGATCGTCCGCCGGCCCGGCCACGCTGGAGATTTTCGAAGACGGCGTGCCTCCCCGCTTTAGGCTCTCCTTTGCGGAGAACCCGCCGCCGGCGGCCAGTGTGACAATCGAGACCGTGCGCCCGGGCGGCGCGCGCCAGGCCTTCGCCATGAGGGCCCGCGGCGGCTATCTTGAGTCGATCGAGGATGTCCCTGAACCCCACGCTTTCGTTGCGCGCGTTACCCTCGATCAAGGCCGCGATGTCCAGGCAGTCGACTTCTCGGAACACGAAGAACATGCGGGCAGCGCGGCACAGCGCGACAACAATATGCGCGCCGCGATTATTCACGTGATGGCGGATGCGGCCGTGTCCGTGCTCGTCATCATTGGCCTTTCCCTCGGATGGCTGCTTCGCTGGCAGTGGACGGACCCTGTCGCGGGTCTGATCGGAGCGACGGTCATCGCGGCTTGGTCGTACGGCCTGGTTCGCGACACCGGAGCGATCCTGCTCGACATAAATCCCGACCGCAACATGGCGGAGCGCATGCGGGCACTAATCGAGACTGAAGGCGACCGGCTGACCGATCTGCATTTGTGGCGCCTCGGCCCCGGTCATCTGGGCGCGATCGTCTCTGTCGAGACCCAGCAGCCACGCGAACCCCGCTATTATCAGACCCTGCTGAGGCGATTCAGCTCGCTATCCCACGTAACCGTCCAAGTGCAACACCGGTGAGATCCTGCCGTTCACGCCGATTGACCGCGCACTCCGTCTCCTGGTTTCCCCAAGGTCGACCTCAGCTAACCCGCTTGAGGAGGCCGCGCTCCGCGAGGGCAATGTGCGGCGTTGGGCGCTTCAAAAGCCGTCCGGGCTGCAGCAAACGACCGGATGGCCGTCCCGGTAGTTGACCTTCTGGCTGTTCCAGGCCCCGCCGGGCGAACCACTGCGCAGGGGATCGACGCTGAGCGTTATCTGATCACCCGATTTCAGCGTCTGGCTCGACCAGCCGTCGCGCAACAGAGTGCTTGGGCTGGCGCCTTCGAGAGTCCAGACCGTAGCGACGCCATGGCCGTCTTTCACCTCCAGCAGTATGAAGGCATGCGGACTGGTGAACTTGAACGCCTGCACGGTCCCCGACAGCTCGATCGGATGATCGATATCGAAGACCGCGAAGGAATGATGCGAGAGCGCCGGCTGATTGCCGGCTACCATAGTCGCGGCTATCGCCGCGGTCAGTGCGCGTGCGTTCAACATGCGTTTTTGCCAAGGCGACTGACAGGCGTCCCGACCGGATCACTTGTTCGCAGCATTATTTCCTATTCCGCCTCCGATTGGGAGTGCTAACTTTCGATGTGCTGTTAGCACTTTTGATACTGGGGTTGCCCGGATGCACTGGAGCGATCGGATCGGAAGGCGCCTCAACCCGCACGACCTGCACATATTCATGGTGGTGGCCGAGCAAGGCAACATGGCGCGCGCGGCGGAGAGCTTGGCGATATCGCGCCCGGTCGTGTCGCGCACGATTGCCGGTCTCGAGCAGGCCCTCGGCGTTCGACTGCTCGATCGCACGCCTTCGGGCGTCGAGCCGACCTTGTACGGGCGCGCGCTGCTCAAACGCTGCCTGGCGGTATTTGATGAGCTCAAGCAAAGCGTGCTCGACATCGAGAGCCTGCGCGATCCGAATGCCGGTGAAGTGCGCATCGGCTGCACCGAACCGATGGCGGCGGGTTTCGTTGCTGCGATCATCGACCGGCTTTCGCGGCAATATCCGCAGCTGCTCTTTCAATTGGAGCTGTGCACAACGCCTGCTCAGCAATATCACGTGTTGCGCGAGCGCAGATGCGATCTGGTGGTGGCCCGAGTGTGGCCGCAGACAGCTGAGGCGGACATCGAGGTCGAGGTGCTGTTCGACGATCACGTTTGCGTTGTGGTGGGACCGGGAAGCCGATGGCTCGGTCATCGCAAGCTGACGCTTGCCGAGCTCATCGACGAGAGCTGGCTCTTGGCTCCGGTCGATAACGAGCCGGGGTCGCCGGTGTTTGAAATCTTCCAAGCAGCCGGGCTCACGGTCCCGCGCGGGCGCGTCCTGAGCTATTCGCTCAACGTGCGTCAAAGTCTGTTGGCGACGGGACGTTTTCTCGCAATCATACCGGTCTCCGTTCTTCGCTTCGGCCCGGCTTCAAGCGCGATCAAGGTGTTGCCGTGCCGACTGCCGCCGTCGAGCCAGCCGGTCGCGATCACAGTGTTGAAAAACCGCACCCTGACCCCGATCGCGAACCTGTTCGCGGAAACGGCGCGCGCGCTGGCGCAAGTTCCGCGCAGGCCGACCAATAGCCGCGCCGTGTCCAGGGCTGCCGCCAGGCGGTAGCAAAAAAGCTATGCCAGAGTCGCAAAACAGTGATCTACCCGAACTCCGCCAAAGAGTGCATATTTGCGCATCATTGCGAGGCCACTGACGGCTTCTGATCGGAGGAAACCATGAAACGTCAACTCGTTGGGCTAGTCGCGGGTGTCGCGTTCCTTGCCGCAAGCGGGGCCGCCCTGGCCCACCATTCCTTCGCGATGTTCGATACGGATCATCCGATGGACCTGACCGGCACCGTGCAGGAATTCAAGTTCACCAGCCCGCATACTTTTATCCTGTTGGACGTGAAGGGCTCTGACGGGACCACCACGACCTGGAACCTCGAGGGTGCGAGCCCGAGCGCCTTGGTGCGCGAAGGGTGGGCCTCGAAGACGCTCAAGCCCGGTGACGAGCTAAAGATGACCATCGATCCGTTGCGCTCGGGCGCGCCGGGCGGCTCCTGGTCGGAGAAGAAGACGAGCTTCTCTTCGGGCCAGCCGATCGTCACGCACTAGGTTCTTTCGAACCGCTACCGCAGCGGTTCTCGCCCATGTGGGCGAGGGGGCTGACGGCTGATCGATAAGGATCGGCCGTCAGAGGTCGGGTTATCGCCCGCAGCAAGAATTCGGCTCGCGAGGCGATCTCAGGCGGTTGCGCCGGGCGGCGTATCATTAGGGACGGTGGTTTGCCGGGAAAACATGAAAACTGAAACTCGAGACGCCGATCCGCCATCGAGCGGTCGGCGCCTCCGGCTCGGCTGGAGATTCTGGACCGCGTCGCTCCTCTCGGTGCTGGTGGTCGCCGTCGGTGCGACCTACTGGGCGAAGCAATCCGGCACCCGGGCACGGTTCATGCGCATCGATCCGGATGCAATCGCGCAGGATGCTGAGCTCACGCGCTTCGCGCTCGCGACCGCGCAACCGGCTTACGACGAAAATTGTGCGTCCTGCCACGGCAAGGACATGCTGGGCGACCGCAGCCGCGGCATCCCGGGCTTCTCCGGCAAGAAGTGGCTCTATGGCGAGGGCCGCATCGCGCAGATCGAGCATACTATCCTGCACGGAATCCGGTCCGGCGATCCCAGAGGCTGGAATCTTGCCGACATGCCGGCGTTCGGCGAGCCCGTGCCGTACAAGCGCTACAAGATCGAGTCGCTCTCACCCGACGACATTCGCGATGTGATCGAGTTTCTATTGGTGACCGGCGGAAAGCCTGGCGACAAAGCGGCGGCCGAGCGGGGCGCGAAAATCTTCGCTGCCCGCGGCGAGTGTTTCGATTGCCATTCGCCCGATGCTGAGGGTGATTCCGCCATCGGGGCGCCGAACCTCATTGATGGCCTCTGGCTCTACGGCAACGGAACTCGCCAAGATCTTTTCGACACCATCTCGCGTGGCCGTGCCGGCTTCTGCCCGCCTTGGGATCAGGTGCTCGACCCGGTGACCATCCGGTCGCTTGCGGTGTTGATCTATTCAAACGCGCACAAGGACGTCGCGAAGACCGCCAATCGAGCGTCCGGTTCCGACGCCGGAGCAGGAGGGTGAAGCCGATGAATGTTCACGAAACCATCCCGCAAGCCGCGTCGCCAGATGCTGGATCGGCGAACTTGAAAGCGTCCGGCGGATTCTGGGACTTCAAGCAAGTAAACCCGGTGCGCTCCACGGTCTGCTTCGGCCTTGCTTCATTCATTGGGCTTGCCATTGCGGGCTTCGGGTTGTTCACCGCCAAGGGAACGACCACTCATGTGGTGCCGCCCGAGAACGTCGCCCTGGTCAATCAGCGGCCGATCCTGCGCACCGATTTCATCGCGCAGACCGAAGCCGAGCTCGGAAAGACTTTCAGCGAGGCCACACTGGAGGAACGACTGAAGGTGCTCGACGAGATGGTCCGCGAAGAATTGTTCGTGCAGCGCGGTCTTGAGCTTGATTTTCCCGGCACCGATCCGGATACGCGCACCGCTTTGGTGGCGGCGGTCGAGCAGCAGGTGGTGGCCGACGTCACCACGCATAAGCCGGCGGATGCGGAACTTGAGAAATACTTCGATGAGCATCGCGGCAACTACTCGACCGAAGGCACGATGGTGCTGCACAATTTGGTGCTGCCCAAAGCGAGCGGAGCGGATGCCGAGGCGATGGTCGCAAAGGCAGCGGCCGCCTTGCGAGCTAAGACTCCGCTAGAGGAGGTGGAGAAGACCTACGGCCTGCACGAGGTGGTGCCCGAGCACGCGAGCGGCGAACAGTTCTATTTTGCCCAGCGAATCCACCTCGGTGATGCCCTATACGAGCAGGCGCTGGCGCTTAATGACGGGGATGTGTCCGAGCCCATGGCGGCGGCCGACGGCATTCACATTATTCAGATGATCAAGCACGTGAAGCCGCTTCCGCTCACCTTCGACCGCGTGCGCAGCCAGGTGCTCAACGACTATATCATGGCGGAAAAGACGCGGCTGGAGGACGCCGACTTGCGTTATCTGCGCGAGAAGGCGGACATCCTGATCGCCGACGATTATGCGCAAGCCTACGAGAAGCAACAGGCGGAAGCCGAAGCGGCCAAGCCGGCCGAGCAGGGCAAGCCATGAACCGCAAATGCAGGAGCATTCTCGCCCGTTTTCTCGATGCGCTGCTGGTTGCGGTGCTGGTGCTCGGTCCGGGCTTTTCGATTCCCGCCGCAGCGCATACCCGCAGCGAGAGTCATTCCGCGTGGCTGATAAAGGGCAACACCGTGCACCTGCAGTTCACGGTGCCGGACCTCGAATCCAAGCGGATCACACCGGATGGCGAAATGCCATCTGTCGAGCAGCTTGGGGACTATATCGCCGGGCATGTGGGGGCGTTCTCGGGCGATGACGCCTGCAAGCGAACCGAAGGTCCGCGGCCGGTGGCGACCGCTCCGGGCTATCGGCGTTATGAATTCACCTTCGAGTGCCCAAGTGATGACGACATCAAGGTCAACGACTCCGCCTGGTTCGAGCTGGTGGAGACGCACACCAACTTTGCGCAGATCCAGACCGATGACGGTCAATTCATCGAGCAGCTCATCACCAAGGACCAGCAAACCCTCGACGTCAGCGCCAGTGCCGCCAGCCCCCTGCAGAATGCAGGCTTTCTCACCTTCCTGGAGATGGGCATGGAGCACATCTTCACCGGCATCGATCACATGTCGTTCATGCTCGGCTTGGTGCTGATCTCGCGGCGGATTCGCGATCTCCTATTCGTGGTGACGGGCTTCACCATCGGCCATAGCCTGACCCTGGGGCTCGCGGTGACCGGTGTCCTGCGTCCGGATGCGCAATTCATCGATGCGCTCGTCGCCTTCACCATCGCGATGATCGGCGCTGAGAATCTCGGCGACAGCACGCATAAGCCGCTGGTCGTCGCGCTCGGCATGGGCGGCCTCATGGTGCTGCTGGCGGTGGCCCGGCATCTCGGAGCGCCGGTCATCCTGCCGACGGCTCTGTTGATCGGAGCCGGCATATTCGGCTCCAATTACCTGATGCTGACCGGCCATATGCGCGATGCTGGCCGAGTGCGTCTGGTAATGACCTTGGTCTTCGGCCTCATTCACGGCTTCGGCTTCGCCTCCAACCTGCTCGACATGAAGCTGCCGAGCGGGCGGTTGGCGCAGTTGTTGTTTGGCTTCAATTTCGGAGTTGAGATCGCGCAGGTGATCGTGGTGCTTACTGCGGTTCTGATCGCTGCGATCCTGGTGAAGCTCCGGATGGCACTGCCGCGGCCGATTGTCACCGACATCGCGGCTTCGTTCCTGGTGGCGGAGGGTCTGGTGTGGTTTCTCAGCCGCACGATCGTGTTCAGTTGATCTCGATTTGAGCCAAGTGGGTCGCGAAAGGAGCGCGCTTGTAAGATCTGGTCGCAGCGGTGTGGCGGCCAAATTTCGAGTGTTGATTACAGATTCGAGATTGTAGACTGGATACGATCGATTGAGATCGGATCTCCAGGGTCCATCTTTGCGGGCGATGCAGCAGCTGTTCAAAGCGCCAGGAGCGGCTGATTTTCTGATCGGTCCGGAAGGAACGATCCATGGCGGAATTGAAAGAAATGAGCTGGTCCTGGAAGGGCCAGGAGGTCGTCATCGGCGTCGATGATGCCGGCGGCGGGCGCTTGCTGCTTCTATTGCCGGCGTTGAGCTCGATTTCCACGCGTGCCGAAATGCACCCGCTCATGGAGCGGCTCCAGTCACGGTTCCGCGTCGTTGCACTTGATTGGCCCGGGTTCGGCACGGCTCCGCGGCCGGGCCTGCGTTGGACTCCGGATGCCCTGTCCGCGTTCCTGGATCACGCGATCGAGGTGCTCGGGGCGCAGGCGGAAGGGATCATTGCCGCCGGCCATGCGGCGAGCTACCTGCTGTACCATGCGGCGCATCATCCGCGAGCCGCAAAGCGCATCGTTCTCCTGGCGCCGACCTGGAGAGGCCCTTTGCCCACGATGATGGGCGGCGACCGGCCTTTTTTCGAGAAGGTTCGGCGCATGATCGAGCTTCCGGTTGTGGGGCCGCTGCTCTATCGGCTGAATGTCAGCTCCTTTGTCATTCGCCACATGGTGGTCGGGCACGTCTATAGCGATCCGGCCTGGTTCTCGGGCGAGCGGCTGCGGGAGAAGCGAAGGGTCGTGGAGGCCAAGGGGGCGCGTTTCGCATCCGCGGGGTTCGTCACCGGCGGCTTGGACCGGGTCTCGGGCCGCGCAGCATTCCTTGATCTGGCGCAGTGCGCCGGGGTCCCTATTTTGCAGGTCTACGGCCGCGAAACACCACGCCGCTCGCTTGCCGAGATGGAGGCGCTGGCGGAATTGCCCTGCGTGCGGACTGTCCGCCTCGGCCGGGGCAAGCTGTCGGTATACGAAGAGTTTCCCGACGATATCGCGTCCGCAATTCTGCCGTTCCTGGAGGAGCCGCCTCCGCGCGGCTGAGGCCGCCGGCGAGTCAGTGCCCCGCTTCCGAGCTTCGTACATCGCGGCACCTTTGGCCTGGAGTTCGGCCGCGTCCGTGAGGGTCGTCATCGGTCTTTCGCTGATCGACGAGACGCAGGTCGCCACGGCCTGAGGGCAAGTTAGCTTAAAAGCTAACACAGCGTCGCAAACTAGCGCTGGCGACGCGCACCGAAATAGGAAACACTCCGTCGCACCAAGAGCCGCGCTTGCGTGAAGCCAAGGCTCCGTCGCGTGGGCAGCGCAAATTGCTCACTAAGGTTCGCAGTCGGGAGGAATCGCCGTGTGCTTCAAGCAAAGTTCATCGCGTCGTTCGCGCGCTATGTTTGCCGCTCTATCGGTTGCTTGCCTGATGGCCGGATTACCAGTCACCACTTGGCGAGCGCAGGCACAGGACCAGAGCGCAGCCAAGCCTGAGGACGTCATCGTCGCGCGCAAGACCGCGATGGACACGCTTAGCGACCGCATGGACCAAATCGAGCAGATGGTCTCCACCAACAAGATCAACATCAAGGCCGGGCAGGAGCTGGCTGACACGGTTTCGGTGCTGTTGATGGCGTTCCCGCACCTGTTCCCGCCGGCTTCAAACCAGTGGAAAGCAGGGGTCGACCCTGATCCGGTCACCGGCACGTTCGCATCGCCGGATGTTTGGACCAGGTTCGCAGATTTCTACAAGCGGGCCACGGATGCCTCCAAGGCGGCCTATGACATAAGCCGTGCTGACAAGGAGGACGATTTCAAGAAGCACGTTCAGGAATTGCGGACCGACTGCAACGCCTGCCACGCCGCCTATCTCAAGATGCAGTGAGGCTCAGCTCAGGCTCGCCAGGAAGCTGCTGCGCAGGGATAAGCGCTATAACAACCCCATCAGGTGCGCGACCAACGGTTCGTCGGCAGGCGGCATCGGGTAGTCGCGCAGGCGATTGGGCCGCACCCAGGCGAGGCGTTGGCCTTCATTCGGTGTAACCAGCCCCTCCCAGCGCCGGCACACATAGAGCGGCATCAAGAGATGGAAATCCGGATAGGTGTGGCTGGCGAAAGTTAAGGGCGCGAGGCAGGCTTCCTTGACCACAATGCCGAGTTCCTCGTTGAGCTCGCGGATGAGGCTTTCTTCCGGGCGCTCGCCGGCCTCGACCTTGCCGCCGGGAAACTCCCACAAGCCCGCCATCGATTTGCCGGCCGGGCGCTCGGTAAGAAGCACACGCCCGTCCGTGTCGATCAGCGCACAGGCGGCAACGAGGACAGTTTTCAGAGGCAAGGTAATTAAGACCGATAGTCGCCGTTGATGGCGACGTATTCCTTGGTGAGGTCGCAGGTGAGCACGCGGTCACGCCCGCGCCCGAGGCCGAGCGCGACCTTGAGGGTGATTTCCGGCTTCTTCATCACCGCCGAAACCTGCTCTTCGTCGTAGCCCGGATCGCGCTCGCCGCGGTGGGCGACCCGGATGCCGCCGAACCAGATCGACAGGCGATCGCGGTCGGCCGGCTCGCCGGCCTTGCCGACCGCCATCACGACGCGGCCCCAATTGGCGTCCTCGCCCGCGATCGCGGTCTTGACCAGCGGCGAATTGGCGATCGAGCGCGCGATGCGCCGCGCCGAAGCCTTGGAGACCGCCCCATCGACCATCACCTCGACCAGCTTGCGGGCGCCTTCCCCGTCCCGCGCGACTTGCTCGGCCAGATTGGCGAGCACGGAGTTGAAGGCAGCGCGAAAGCCCTTGAGGCGCGGATCGCTTGCGCGCGCGATGCGCACTGCGCCGCGTGCGGCTGCGGCGCCGGTCGCGAAGGCGAGCAGCGTGTCGGAGGTCGAGGTATCGCCGTCGATGGTCACTGCGTTGAAAGTGTCTTCGACGCCCTCCTTGAGCAGAGCCTGCAGCGCACGCGCCGCGATAGGTGCGTCGGTGAACACGAAGGACAGCATTGTCCCCATGTCGGGGGCGATCATGCCGGCACCTTTGGCGATGCCGTTGATCGTGACTGTCGTCTTGCCGAGCTTGGCCGTGGCGGTCGCGACCTTGGGAAAAGTATCGGTCGTCATGATGGCGCGCGCCGCCGCGACCCAGTCCTCTCCAGCCGTCGCTTCGCTCGTGGCCTCCGCCAGCTTTGCCATCACGCCGCCGAACTTGCTCGCATCGAGCGGCTCGCCGATGACCCCGGTCGAAGCGAGGAACACATCGCCGGCCTTGCAGTGCAGGACCTTGGCGGTGATGTCGGCGGTAAGCTTGGTGGCGGCGCGTCCGTTCTTGCCGGTGAACGCATTGGCGTTGCCGGAATTCACCACCAGCGCGCGCGCGAGGCCGCCGCCGAGCCGTGCGCGACACCATTCGACCGGGGCCGAGGGGCATTTGGAGCGCGTGAACACGCCCGCGACCGTCGTGCCCGCCGAGAACGTCGCCAGCATCACATCGGTGCGGCCCGGATAACGGATGCCGGCCGCGGCAGTTGCCAGCCTCACACCTTCGATCGCGGGCATCTGCGGCATCCTGGTGGGCGCGAGCGGGGAAACGGCGGTGGCCATTTGGTTGCACCGAGAGTGGTTGAGCCGAGCTGTTGGGAAAGCAAAACCGGAGGACAAGCGCAAACAAAAAAAGCGCTGATCTTGCTCCCAAGATCAGCGCTTTTGCATCCGTCATGCCCGCAACGCGGCGGGCGACAGAGACGAAAGCCCCTATTTCTTCTCCGGCGCGTCCGCAGCAGGCGCCGAAGGTGTGGGAGCTGCGGGTGCGGCAGCCGGCGCGCCCGCCGGCGGCAGCGTGAACGTGGGCGCCGGCCCGGCCGGATGATCGAGGCGCTCGATCTTGGCCGTCTGCCGCAGCTTGCCGACATATTCGGACTGCGCGCGCCGCACCAGATACTGATCGATCTGGTCCTTGACGGCATCGAACTCCGGCACCGGCCGCTGCCGCTTATCCTCGACCTTGATGATGTGCCAGCCGAACTGGGTCTTCACCGGGTTGGAGAGTTGGCCCGGATACATCTTGAACGCCACGTCGGAGAATTCCGGCACCATCTGGTCCTTGGTGAAATAGCCGAGATCGCCGCCGTCGGCTGCGCCGGGATCCTTCGACTTTTGCTTTGCCAGCTCGGCGAAGTCGGCGCCGTTCTTGATCTGCTCGAGGATCGCCTTCGCCTCATCCTCGGTGTCGACCAGGATGTGGCGCGCGTGCACTTCCTCCTCCTGTCCCATCGGCTTGACGGCGTCTTCGTAGAGCTGCTTCTCGGCGTCCGCCGTGACGGCGCCCTTGGCCTGCTCGCGCAGCTGCAAGCCCATCAACAGCTTGTTGCGCAGAAACGCCAGGTGGTGCTGGAAATCCGGATCATCGGCCAGCTTCTGGGCGTTGGCGGCCTGGGAAACCAGAACGATATCGGCCACATAGGCGATGAGCTGCTCGCGCTGCTGATCCGGCGGAACATTCTGCAGGTTCTGCCCGATATCCTGTTCGGCCATCGCGAGATCGCTCTCCCGGATCTCGACCCCGTTGACGCGCGCGACTGCGGGGTCGGAGGGTGACGCGGCCTCTGAGGATTTTTGCGAGACGGCTTCCTTGGAACAGCCGGCGGCGAGCGGCAGAACCAAGAGCGCCGCCGCGGTCATGGCGAGGGTCGTCCAGCGCGGACGGCTGGCCGCCAGCTTGTGCTCGGCGGCGGTCGAAATATCCGGGGCGGTCATTGCGGGATCCTTGCTCAAAGGCGGTCCGCCGGCGGCGGTCGCGGCCGGACAGTCGCGCAATCGGCCCCCCTTGGCAATGGGCCAATAGCGGGGGATTTTGACGAAAACGTGAGCGGGAATCCGCGATTGACAAGCCTTTGACCCCCTCCTATGTCATCGCTTGATGCGGTCCATCCGGCCGCGCTCCACCGTTTGCGCGATACCTGCAGCTTGATCGGCCTCGCATGCCTCGCATGAATGATGGGCGGGAACAATCGGCTTGAATCACCGGCTGGCATTAAGCCTGAGACATGAATGAAGCCCGAAAACTTCCGCCTCCCCGGCCCTTGGCGGCAATGCTGTGGACGCGAACGCTGTGGAAGCGAATGCTGTGGACGCGAAGGCAGTGCGGGCGCGACGTCGCCCGCTGAGCGCCGCTTGCGAGGCCCGCAGCGGAGGCGAGCTTGCTCGGCAGCACGCGGCCTCGCATAGATTTGCACCACTTGAAAGGACGTAGCGCATGATCGGCGCGCTTGCCCGCAAGCTCTTCGGCTCCGCCAACGATCGGCGCATCAAGAGCTATCTGCCTCGCGTGGAGAAGATCAACGCGCTCGAGAAGGAGCTGGAGAAGCTCTCGGACGAGGCGTTGCGCGCGCGCACCGATGAGCTGAAGAAGCAGGTGGCCGAGGGCGCCTCCCTCGACGACGTCCTGGTGCCGGCCTTCGCCACGGTGCGCGAGGCCGCCAAGCGCACGTTAGGACAGCGCCATTTCGACGTGCAGCTGATCGGCGGCATGGTGCTGCACGAAGGCAATATCGCCGAGATGAAGACCGGCGAAGGCAAGACCTTGGTGGCAACCTTGCCAGTCTATCTCAACGCGCTGTCGGGCCGCGGCGTGCACGTGGTGACGGTCAACGATTATCTGGCCAAGCGCGACTCGGAATGGATGGGGCAGATCTACACCTTCCTCGGCCTCAACGTCGGCGTCATCGTGCACGGGCTCGATGACGAGCAGCGCAAGCGCGCCTATGACTGCGACGTCACCTATGGGACCAACAACGAGCTCGGCTTCGACTATCTGCGCGACAATATGAAGTACCGGATGGAGGACATGGTCCAGCGCGGCCATATCTTCGCGATCGTCGACGAGGTCGACTCCATCCTGATCGACGAGGCGCGCACCCCGCTGATCATTTCCGGCCCGCTCGACGACCGCTCCGACTTCTACAACACCATCGACACCTTCATTCCGCAGCTTGAAAAGGCCGACTACGAGGTCGACGAGAAGCAGCGCTCCGTAAGCCTCACCGAGCAAGGCATGGAGAAGCTCGAGCAGCGGCTACGCGGCGCCAATCTGCTCAAGAGCGACTCCCTTTACGACGTCGAGAACGTTTCGGTCGTTCACCACATCAACCAGGCGCTGCGCGCCCACAAGCTGTTCCATCGCGACAAGGACTACATCGTCCGCAATGGCGAGGTCGTCATCATCGACGAGTTCACCGGCCGCATGATGCCGGGACGGCGCTATTCGGAAGGCCTGCACCAGGCGCTGGAAGCCAAGGAGCACCAGCCGATCCAGCCGGAGAACCAGACGCTCGCCTCGATCACCTTCCAGAACTACTTCCGCATGTACGAGAAGCTCGCCGGCATGACCGGCACGGCGGCGACGGAGGCCGACGAGTTCATCGATATCTACAATCTCGAAGTGCTGGAAATCCCCACCAATCTGCCGGTGACGCGGCTCGACGATGACGACGAGGTCTATCGCACGGCGGCCGAGAAGTACCGCTCGATCCTCACCCTGATCGACGACTGCAAGACACGCGGGCAGCCGGTCCTGGTCGGTACCACCTCGATCGAGAAGTCGGAGCAGCTTGCCGAGATGCTGCGCAAGCAGGGCTGGGAGCAGCACGATTTCAGCGATCCGAACGCGTTTGCCAAGCTCTATAGCGGCGACGACGGCGCCTCCAAGGCCAAGGTGTTTGCGATCCTCAATGCCCGCTACCACGAGCAGGAGGCGCACATCATCTCCCAGGCGGGCGTGCCGGGCGCCGTCACTATCGCCACCAACATGGCGGGCCGCGGCACCGACATCCAGCTCGGCGGTAATCCCGACATGCGCATCAAGCGCGAGCTCGAAGGCGTTCCCGAAGGCCCCGATCGCGACGCGCGCATCGCCGAGATCAAGGCGCAGGTTACGCGCCTGAAGGAAAAGGCGCTCGCCGCCGGCGGCCTTTTTGTGCTGGGCACCGAGCGCCACGAGAGCCGGCGCATCGATAACCAGCTGCGCGGCCGTTCCGGCCGCCAGGGCGACCCCGGCCATTCCAAGTTCTTCCTGTCGCTCGAAGACGACCTGATGCGCATCTTCGGCTCCGACAAGCTCGACACGATGCTGCAGCGGCTCGGCCTCAAGGAGAACGAAGCGATCGTCCATTCCTGGATCAACAAGGCGCTCGAGAAGGCGCAGCAGAAGGTCGAGGCGCGCAACTTCGATATCCGCAAGAACCTGCTCAAGTTCGACAATGTGATGAACGACCAACGCAAGGTCATTTTTGAGCAGCGCGTCGAGTGGATGAAAGACGAGGTCGGTGCCGAGATCGTCGCCGATATGCGCCATGCGGCCGTCGAGGAGCTGGTCGCCAAGCACGTGCCGGAAAACGCCTATCCGGAGCAGTGGGACACCAAGGGATTGAAGGAGGAGCTGACGCGCGTCCTCAATCTCGATCTGCCGGTCGACGAGTGGGCTAAGGAAGAAGGCATCGCCGAGGAAGAGCTGACCACGCGCGTGATCCGCAAGGCCGACGAGCACATGGCCGCCAAGGTTGCCCAATGGGGCCCCGATGTCATGCGCTATGTGGAGAAGTCGATCCTCTTGCAGACGCTCGACCATCTCTGGCGCGAGCATCTGCTTACGCTCGAGCACCTGCGGCAGGTGATCGGCTTGCGCGGCTACGGGCAGCGCGATCCGCTGAACGAGTACAAGGCAGAATCATTCAACCTGTTCGAGGCGATGGGCACCAATCTGCGCGAGGCTGTCACCGCCCAGCTGATGCGGGTCGAGATCAGGACGGCGCCGCCCCCCGAGGCTCCGCCGACGCCGCTGCCCTATATGGAAGCCCATAAGCTCGATCCGGCGACCGGCGAGGACGAGTTGGCGCTGGCGCGCGCCGGCGCCGAGACGCTGGCGCAGCACGGCATCACCGCGGCTGCAGCGGTGCCGGCGGCCGAGCGCGATGCGCGCAATCCGTCAAGCTGGGGCAAGGTCGGACGCAACGAAGCCTGCCCGTGCGGCTCGGGCAAGAAGTTCAAGCACTGCCACGGCCGCTTCGGCTGACAGCAGAAATCGAAGGAAGAAGTGCTGGCACCAGCAGCTGGAGCTAGCGCATCGCGCTCCAGCGGCTGTCGAAAGAGCCGGCCGGAACCGTTGGCTGTGCGCCGCGCAGAACATTGCTCGCGGTCTCGGCGGGCGCCACGGTTTCTGCCGGCGCTTGCGAAGGCTGCGGCTGCGGCTCGGCTGCGGGCTTGGCGGCCTTCGCCTCGGTTTGCGTCTTCGGTTTACTCGGCGCCGCTGATGCGGTTTGCGTCGGTTTCGCGGCAACAGGCTTCGGCTTCACGGCGGAGGGCGGCGCAGCTTCGGCGGCCTCCTGGCTGCCGAACAGGCGAGTGAAGACGTTGCCGGAACTGCCGCCGGAACTGCCGGACTGGGAATCGCCGCCGCTCTTGCCGGAGTCATCTTTGGTGGAGAACAGCCCACTGAACAAGCCACCGCTTGGTCCGGCCGACGCCACCTGCGCCCGCGGCGCCGGCGCCGGCCGTGATTCGGTCGAAGCCAAGCTCATGGTGCTGGTGCTGCCGGTGGTCGCCGGCTCATAGCTGGGCTCGCCCGGGGGACGGATATTGGCCGGGATCGAGCCGGGCAGCGAATGCGATGCTTCGATGCGTGATTCGGTGCCGCCATGCGCCACCACGGCAGCCATGAAGATCGGATTCATGCCGCCGTCGGTTCCGGTGCGCACCGGGACGGTCGGGGTGCCGCGGCTAATCAGCGAGGCGAGCTCTATCTCGTCGCGCTTCTGCTTTTCTTTGACCGGCATCGCGATCTCGGCCGGCACCTCATAGGCCGGGCACTTGGCCGTTGGATTGAAACGGACTGCGTTCGCTGGGCCGTTCGGGGTCTCCGCATCGAACACGTAATGCTTGTCGCAGACGTCCACCTTGGGCTCGAGATGGGTCACCTCGAAGTGGTCGTAGCCCTCTTTGATCATCTTCCAGAAAGGCATGTTCGGCGAATCACGGTGCTTGGCCATGTTCAGCGGCGTCATGCGGAACGGAAACGCCTGGATCTGGAACGATTTCTGCCCGCCCAGGAAGGACTCGCGCGCCAGCGCATAGATTTCCGCGATCTGCTCGTCTGTCATGGCGTAACAGCCGGCCGAAGAGCAGTCGCCATGGATCATCAGGAACTCGCCGGTGCGCCCATTGGCGCGGTCATAGGCGTTGGGGAAGCCGGTATTGATGGCCAGGTAGTAGTTGGAGTTGGGATTCATCAGGCCCGGGGTGATGGTATAGAAGCCCTCCGGCGCCTGCCGGTCGCCAAGCTTGATCTTCGGGCCGAGCTCACCCGACCAACGGCAGATCGGATACGTCTTCAAGAGCGCGAAGCGGCCAGTATTGTCCTGCTTCCAGACCTCGAGTTCTGATTCCTCCTTGAACAGCCGCACCAGGATGGGCGACTCTTTGGTCATGTTTTTGGCTTCGATCTCGGCCAGCATCTTATCGGAGAGCGGCGCCATTGCGCGGCCGGAAGGAAGCATGACGCCATCGGTGTCGCAGCCGACGAGCGTAACGGCTGCGGCAAGCGCCGCGGACGCCATGAGCGTGCGGAGCAGACGACGGCTAATCAAATCAAGGCTCCCCGACCGACAGACAGTCCCCTGGCCTTCGTGACCAATCGTTATCCTTAAGATGCCCGGGCCGCAAGACGGTGCGTCCGGCAGCCTCCGGTAGATCACCCGAAAGGTGAACAAAAAGTAAACCGGCCACATTTCGGGCGCTGGCGCCCGATCGATTCCAAGCCTGTGACTGGCTCACGGCCGGCTTTTCCCCTCGCCCCGAAGACCCAGAATCGAAGACTGGTCCGCGACTTGGGAAATATGAGGGCAGGGGTCTTGAGGGAATGTCAGCTCCAGTTTCGGCGCCATGGCCGCGCGGCCCGGCAGGTACGCGTCAAGTGCTTGAGATCGGTCGGGTTTGTGACAGTAGGCCTCCGCTTCGGACCGCATTAACCATGCGGCCGGTTCCTTGACCCGCTCCGCCTGCCTCAGGCGGTGCTGCGGCCGATCGCCAGGAATTTCTCCCAGCGCCGCCGACGCACGGTCTCGCGGTCGAGATCGCGCAGCTCTACAAGAGCCTCTGCGATCGCATGACCCGCGGAGGCGACGGCGGCAGGGGGATCGCGGTGGGCGCCACCGATCGGCTCGGTGATGATCTGATCGATAACCCCGAACTTGATCATGTCTTGGGCGGTGATCTTCATGCCGGTTGCCGCGTCCTCGGCCTTGGCGGTGTCGCGCCACAAGATGGAGGCGGCGCCTTCAGGTGAGATCACGCTGTAGATCGAATGCTCCAGCATCAGCACCCGATTGGTGGTGGCGATCGCGATGGCGCCGCCGGAGCCGCCTTCGCCAACGATCACCGCGATATTGGGGACCCCGAGCGCCAAACAGGCTTCGGTCGATCGCGCAATCGCCTCGGCCTGTCCGCGTTCCTCCGCACCGATGCCCGGATAAGCGCCGGGGGTGTCGACCAGCGAAATGATCGGAATCCCGAAACGATCGGCCATCTGCATCAGCCGTTCTGCTTTGCGGTAGCCCTCCGGGCGCGCCATGCCGAAATTGTGCTTGAGCCGCTCCTCCGTGCTGGAGCCCTTCTCGTGGCCGATGATGCAGACGCTCTCGCCCTGAAAGCGGCCGAAGCCGCCGACGATCGCCTCGTCGTCTCCGAATTTCCGGTCGCCAGCGAGCGGCACGAAATCTGTCACCAGCACCCTGACATAGTCCAGGCAATGCGGCCGGTCGGGGTGGCGTGCGACCTGCGTCTTCTGCCAAGGGGTGAGATTGGCGTAGATGTCGCGCAGCGCCTGCGCCGCCTTGACCTCGAGGCGGGCGATTTCTTCGCCGATTGCCGGTGCGCTGTCGGGCGATTCGAGCGCGCGCAGCTCTTCCAGCTTGGCCTCGATCTCGAGTACCGGTTTTTCAAAGTCAAAATAGCTGCGCATGAGGCCGATTATTTCGGTCGATCAAGGGGTAATGCGAGCCAAGCGAGAGCCAAAAAAGCCCGCGGCGGCGCTCGCGTCAAGCAAATGGGGTAGCAGGCTATTGTATGGTTAAACGTCGGGTCGCTTGTAGTCGACGTTAGGACCGCCCTTCTGTGATTTGAGATAGGCCTCGACGTCGTTGAGCGGGTCCATGGCGCGGCGCAGCCGCTGCCCCACCAATTGGTCGAGTTGGATCGCCTGCGCGATCGACAGGTCGCGGCCCATCTGCACGGTGATCTTATGATGCTCGAGCGGCGCCAGGTGGCGGGAGGCAATCTCGCGAGCGATACCGATAGTGAAGCTTTCGAGCTCGGCTGCGGGAACAGCTTGGCTCACGATGCCGAGCGCATCGGCTTCTTTGCCGCTGAAGTTGCGTCCCACCAGCGCTATGTGGGCGAGCTTCTTCACCGGCAGGCCGCCGTGCAGCAGCGTCGAGGTGACGAGCTGGCCGAAGCTGCCGCGCAGGATCTCCGGCATGCCGAGCTGGGCATCTTCGGCCGCATAGACGAGATCGTGGCAGTTCATGATGCCGAGCGCCCCGCCCAGACAATAGCCGTGCACCTGCGCGATCATGATGCGGGGGAACACGCGCACCGCTTCCGCGATCTGGATGGTGAGGTTAGGCCGATCCCAGTCGAGCAGCGGGCCGTTGGAAACCTCGCGCAGGAAGTTGAGGTCGAGGCCCGAGGAATAGACAGTGCCTGCGCCCTTGGTGATGACGACCTTCAGCGACTTGTCGGCCCGGATGATATCCAGGGACTCGATGAAGGCGAGGCACAGCGGCCGGTTCCAGCAATTGCGCTTCTCCGGCCGGTTCAGGACGATGCGTGCCACCCCCGCGCTTTCGAGTCGCTCAAGGATGAGCTCCGGCCATTCCTTGAGCTTGTGCCACTTCTCGGTCTCCGCTTCGGACATCGGCATCTCTCCGCCAGGACTTTTCCGCCTCGGTCACCTTGGTATCGGGGGCGGCACTCGCCCGCAAGGTCCGGCTCGGAAACGCCAAGTTTAATGCTCCGCGAGCGGATGCAGATCGCGCACCAGGCTCTTCAGGCGCTCCGCGAGCACGTGCGTGTAGATCTGCGTGGTTGAGATGTCGGCGTGGCCGAGCAGCGTTTGCACCACCCTGAGATCGGCGCCGTTGTGCAACAGATGGCTCGCGAAGGCGTGGCGCAGCACATGCGGGCTGACCTGATCGGGCCGGAGCCCCGCCGCGGTCGCAAGCGCCTTGAGGTCGCGCGCGAAGTGCTGACGGGTGAGGTGACCACTTTCCCCGAACGAGGGGAACAGCCATTTCGACCTGTCGTCCGGTCGCAACTCGGCCAGCAGCGAAAGATAGTCGCGCATGGCCTGCTTGGCAGCCGCGTTCAACGGAACGATCCGTTCCTTGCCGCCCTTGCCGCGCACGATCAGCATCTCGGCGCTGCGCTCGGCGGCGGCCGCCGGCAGCGCGACCAACTCGGAGACCCGCAGCCCGGTCGCATACAGCACCTCGATAAGGCAAACGAGCCGTGATGCGCGCAGCCGCTCGGGCTTGCCCGGCACGGCGGCAAGGAGCCCGGCGCGGGCGGCCCCGAGCAGACGGTCGACGTCCGCGATGCTCAAGACTTTCGGGATCGCTCGGCCGCGCTTGGGACCCGCCAGGATGGCGGCCGGATCGTCACGCCGATGGCCCTCCGCGTAGAGGAAGCGATAGAGCTGCCGGATGGCCGAAAGGCGCCGCGCCACCGAGGCGGGAGCGAGGCCGCGCTTTCCGAGCTGTGCCAGATAGTCGCGCACCTGGTCGGTCGTGGCGCGCGCGAGCGTGCGGCGTACGGTCCGCAGTTGAGCGGAGAAATCCTCCAGGTCGCGGCGATAGGCCGCCAACGTGTTCACCCCGGCGCCGCGCTCGGCGGCGAGCATATCGAGGAACAATTCGATCAGGTTTTGATCGGAGCTTCGGGTCGTGCGGCTCATCTGCTCGCCGTCGGCCAATGGGCGCAATCGTTCGCGCCGATCATTCGTGCTGCTTCAGGAATCGGTCCGGCGGCACCGAGACGGTGATCTCGCGCGGGTAGGGGTTATACCAATAGGCCAAAGCATACATAGCGCCATAGACGGCGCCGACCACGAGGCCGATAGCCAGCAGGAGCCGAAGCAGCGAAGGCATCGTGTTAGACCGTGTAGCGCACCGCGACTCTGCTTTGAAAGAATGGAGAAACTACGACCACGTTCCGCGTGCGGTGACAAGCGTCAATCGGGAAAAGGCACCTGCCAAGTGGGCGCGGACGAAAGCAATGGCACTTGCTACATAGTCCCGTCGACCGGGTTCCACTCGACCCGCGGGTGGTTTTGCGCTGTCGGATTTGATACTGGTGCCCGACTTAAATCGCGCGTCAGTCATTGGACTGACAGGCGTCTGGAGCACACGGGTTGCATGTCGGTACAGGCGAGGCAGGACGTGAACCAAATTTCCGGCCCGGAGGCCGCTATCGTGGCGGCTTTGGGCCTGCGCTCGGTCGTGCTGGTCGGCATGATGGGGGCCGGCAAGTCCTCGATCGGACGGCGCTTGGCCGCACGACTCGCTATCCCGTTTGCCGACGCCGACACCGAGATTGAGACGGCGGCCGGGATGTCGATCCCGGATATCTTCTCGAGCTACGGAGAGGCCCATTTTCGCGCCGGCGAGGCGCGCGTCATCGCCCGCCTGCTCGAGGGCGGCCCGCAGGTGCTGGCGACCGGAGGCGGCGCCTTCATGAATGCGGACACGCGCGCCGCCATTGCCCGGCACGGCGTTTCGATCTGGCTCAGGGCGGAATTCGACGTGTTGATGCGGCGGATCAAGCGCCGGCAGGACCGTCCGCTCTTGCACACCGAAGACCCAGCCGAGACCGTGCGCGCTCTCGTCGCCGAGCGCTATCCGGTCTACGGGCTGGCCGACATCACCATTCAGTCGCGCGATGTGCCGCACGAGAAGATCGTCGACGAGATCGTGGCGGAACTGGCGACGCGTCTGTCGTCGGGCGTGGAGCAAACGCCATGACGGCGCCGCTGCGTTCGCCCGAGCCGATCGTGGTCGAGGTTGCACTCGCTGAGCGCAGCTACGAGATCGTCATCGGCCGTGCGACCCTTGCCTCGCTCGGCCGCCGCATGCGGGCGCTCAAGCCGCGCGCCAAGGCGGCGATCGTGACCGATACGATGGTCGCCTCCCTGCATCTCGCAGCGACCGAGGCGGCGCTGGCGGCCGCCGGCATTGCCGCCACGGTCGTCACCGTCCCGCCCGGCGAAAGCTCGAAGAGCTTCGAAGTCTTCGAGCGCGTCTGCGAGGCCTTGATCGCAGCGCGCATCGAACGCGGGGATCTGGTGGTCGCGCTGGGGGGCGGCGTTGTGGGCGACCTCGCCGGCTTTGCGGCCGCGGTCATTCGGCGCGGCCTGGACTATGTGCAGGTGCCGACTACGCTCCTGGCGCAGGTCGATTCCTCGGTCGGTGGCAAGACCGCGATCGATTCCCGGCACGGCAAGAACCTCGTCGGCGCCTTCCATCAGCCCATCCTGGTCGTCGCCGACACCGCCTTGCTCGACACCCTGCCCCCGCGCGAGTTCGCGGCCGGCTATGCCGAGGTCGCCAAATACGGCCTCATTGGCGATGCCGCCTTCTTTGCCCAGCTCGAGGCCGACTGGCGCGAGGTTTTTTCCGGCGGGCCCGCACGCGAGCAGGCGATCGCCGTGAGCTGCCGCGCCAAGGCCGCGATCGTTTCCCGCGACGAGCGCGAAACCGGGGACCGGGCGCTGCTTAATCTCGGCCACACATTCGGGCATGCGCTTGAGGCGGCGGCTGGCTTCTCCGGCAAGCTGCTGCATGGCGAGGCGATCTCGCTCGGCATGGTGATGGCCTTCGAATTTTCCGCTCGGCGCGGGCTGGCGCCGCCGGGTGACTTCGAGCGCGTCGCGCGCCATCTTGCGGCGGTCGGCCTGCCCATCCATGTCAAAAAAATGGCGGGCCCACTGCCGGATGCCGATCGGCTGATGGACTTGATCGCACAGGACAAGAAGGTGCAAGGCGGCAGGCTGACCTTCATCCTGGCGCGGGGAATCGGCAAGGCATTCATCGCTCGCGACGTCGAAGCCGCCGAGGTGCGCGCTTTTCTGGTCGAGAAGCTCGGCTAGCGTGATGGATTTGAAGTCCCTTTCATTGTTGCTCCTTAGTCTTTCAAAGGGACTTCAAATCCAAAACCCCACGGGCCTCACATGCTTGCTAGTGTCCCTGTGATTTCGAAGCTCGAACGTCAAAATCGTGACACCAGTATTGCTTCGTTCACTGGGGCCGGTGCGACCTCAAGGGCGCTTACGCCTGCCTTCGAACCGGCTGTGCGTCGCACGATTCTGAAGCTTTAAACTGATCGGGACGTGTATCAGCGATGACCGCCTATGATTGGTTCGCGATTGCGGTAGTTATCATTTGTGTCCTGCTCTCTGCTGCATTCGCTGGTAGCGAAACGGCGCTGACGGCGTCCTCGCGCGCCACGATGCTGCATCTGGCCAAGCAGGGCGACCGGCGCGCCGGCATCGTCAATCGGCTGTTGGAGGCGCGCGAGCGGCTGATCAGCGCGCTGCTCATCGGCAACAACTCGGCCAACATTGTTGCCTCTTCGCTCGCCACGGCCATCTTCATCGCCTGGTTCGGGGATCGCGGCGTGCTCTATTCCTCGATCGTGATGACGGCGGTGATCGTGGTCTTTGCCGAGGTCCTGCCCAAGACCGTGGCGTTCAACGCGCCCGACCGCCTTGCCTTGTTGGCGGCGCGGCCGATCGATTGGACCGTCACCCTGCTCAAGCCGGTTTTGGCCGCGATCGAAGCACTGGTCGACTGGCTCTTGCGGCGCTTCGGCATGCAGGAAGAGGGCGCGTCGATCCTGTCGCCGCACGATGAGCTGCGCGGCGCCGTCGATCTCCTGCATCGCGAAGGCGGGGTCGAGAAACACGATCGAGACATGTTGAGCGGGCTGCTCGATTTGCGCGATCTCACCGTCTCCGATGTCATGATCCACCGCACCGGGATGATCACGCTCGATGCCGACGACCCGCCCGAGCAGGTCGTGAAGGCGGTGCTGGAGTCCGCCGTCACCCGCGTCCCGCTCTGGCGCGGCAAGCCCGACAACATCATCGGCATCATGCACGTGAAGGACCTGTTGGCCGCGATCAATGCGGCCGACGGCGACTTGTCCAAGATCGATGTCGCGGCGGTGGCGCGCCCGCCCTGGTTCGTGCCGGACATCCGTCCGCTATCGGAGCAGCTCAAGGCATTTCGTCGCCGCCATACTCAGCTCGCGCTGGTGGTCGACGAGTACGGCGAGCTGATGGGGCTGGTCACGCTCGAGGACATTCTCGAGGAGATCGTCGGCGACATTTCCGACGAGCACGACGTCGAGGTGCCGGGTGTGCGGCGGCAGCCGGACGGCTCGGTGAGTGTCGACGGCGGAGTGCCGATCCGCGATCTCAACCGCGCCATGGACTGGAACCTGCCCGACGACGAGGCCACCACCATCGCCGGCCTGGTCATTCACGAGGCGCGCCTGATCCCGGAGCCGGGCCAGACCTTCACGTTCCACGGCTTCCGATTCCGGGTGCTGCGCCGCCATCGCAACCGCATCACGGTACTGCGCATCACCCCGCTCAGCCGCAAGCCAGCCGCCGCGTTGTCACGCTCGGCCCAGTGACTAGTGGGCTTCCTCTCCGGGTGCTGCGGCCTTTATGGCCAAGGCGTGCACTCCGCCCTTGAGCTCGGCGGCAAGCGCCGCATTGATCATGCGGTGACGATCGATCCGGCTCTTTCCCCGGAACGCCCCCGACACAATATGAACGCTGTAATGCGTTTCCCCACCCTCCCGGGCGCCAGCGTGGCCGGCGTGTCGGTCCGAATCGTCGATTACCTCCAGGCGCTCCGGCGCGAAAGCGCCGGTTAATTTCTCGACAATGACGTCACGAGTGCTCATGCAAGATCTGCTCGGTCGCAGTGGTGGACGTTTCGCATAATTTAATCGCACGGCAAGATCGTCGCCCCATGTCAAAATTCGATAAGATCGTGGTGCTATAGGTTTTCTGAATTGGAGCCATGCACGGACTTCGCGGCGATCCCGAAGTCATCTGATCGGATTTGTCAAGGCTTGAAGCTTTGTGGCCGGCATCCGCATAATGGCCTGCCCAAGAAGACACCATGAAAACCGACTCGCCACTGTTTGATTGCATCCGGGTAAGGCCCGACAAGGACCGCCGCCCGCGCACAGATTTGCCGCTCTGCGAATGGCCGAAATGCAATGCGGCTGCGACCCACCGTGCGCCCAAGGGCCGCCAGCGCGAGAACGAGCACTGGCGCTTCTGCCTCGGTCATGTGCGCCAATACAACCACTCATACAATTTTTTCGCCGGCATGAGCGATGACGCCATTGCCAAATACCAAAAGGACGCGGTCACCGGCCATCGTCCGACATGGAAGATGGGCATGAACGGCGGCCGTCCGAGCGGGCGTTCCCATTCGGCCCGCCTCAATCCCGACCTTACGGACGATCCGTTTGCGATCTTCCGCGAGATAGGCGCAGCCGGCGCCCGGCCCCTCGACGGCGAGCACCTGCGCCGGCGCGAGACCAGGGTGATCCGCAATGCCGAGCGCAAAGCTTTGGAAGTGCTGGGGCTTGAGGCGGACGCCAACACGAACGATATCAAGGTGCGGTTCAAGATGCTGGTGAAACGGCACCATCCTGATGCCAACGGCGGCGACCGCTCCAGCGAAGACCGCCTGCGGGCTATCATCGAAGCGTATAACTATTTGAAATCAATAGGATTTCGCTGATCCTAGGCGGCCTTCAGATGGGTCTGGAGGTGCAGCCCAGTTCTGCTAAATTCGCTTCGATTTCCGGGCCGCATTACTCGAAACCGTTTCGGGTCTCGCGTGTTTCGAGACCACGGAGGATCAATGACCGTCGCTACCCAAGCAAGTATGCAAGCTTCTCCTAACGCCGTCGGCTTGCCCGACATGAAGGTTTCCGTCCGCCAGGTTTTCGGCTTCGACAGCGACATGGAGGTGCCGGCTTATTCGGAGCCGGATGAGCACGTGCCGGACGTCGATCAGGATTACCGCTTCGACAAGCTCACAACGCTCGCGATCCTCGCCGGCTTCGCCCACAATCGCCGTGTCATGGTCACCGGCTATCACGGCACCGGCAAGTCGACCCACGTGGAGCAGGTGGCGGCGCGCCTCAACTGGCCCTGCGTACGCGTCAACCTGGACAGCCACATCAGCCGCATCGACCTGATCGGCAAGGATGCGATCGTCATTCGCGACGGTTTGCAGGTGACGGAGTTCCGCGACGGCATCCTGCCGTGGGCGCTGCAGCACAATGTCGCGCTGTGCTTCGACGAATATGATGCCGGACGGCCCGACGTGATGTTCGTGATCCAGCGCGTGCTCGAGGTATCCGGCAAGCTGACGCTGCTCGATCAGAACAAGGTGATCAAGCCGCACCCCTGCTTCCGCCTGTTCGCCACGGCCAACACTGTGGGCCTGGGCGACACCTCCGGGCTGTACCACGGCACCCAGCAGATCAATCAGGGGCAGATGGACCGCTGGTCGATCGTCACCACGCTGAACTATCTGCCGCATGACAACGAAGTGGAGATCGTGCTCGCCAAGGCCAAGCATTACCAGAACGATTCCGGCCGCGAGATCGTCAACAAGATGGTGCGGGTCGCCGATCTCACGCGCAACGCCTTCATGAACGGCGATATTTCCACCGTCATGAGCCCGCGCACAGTGATCATCTGGGCGGAAAATTCCGACATATTCAACGATATCGGCTTCGCCTTCCGGGTCACCTTCCTCAACAAGTGCGATGAGCTCGAGCGGCCGATCGTCGCCGAGTTCTATCAGCGCTGCTTCGGGGTCGAGCTGCCCGAGTCGGCCGTCAACGTGGCGCTGAGCTGACAGGCGGAAGTACGTCCGCGCAAACGCAACCGATGTCCGGCAGCAACAAGACCAAGCCTATGCCCAAGGAAAGCCCGGTCGACCCGTTCAAGCGGGCGGTCAGCGGCTGCCTCAGGGCAATTGCCCGCAAGGCCGACCTCGAGGTCGGTTTCGCGGCCGAGCGGCCCGGCATGGTGGGCGGCAAGGCGCGTCTGCCGGAGCCGCCGCGCAAGCTCACTGCTGCCGAAGCCGCCATCGTCCGCGGTCACGCCGACGCGATCGCCCTGAAGGTCGCCTGTCATGATCCGAAGGTGCACCGCAAGCTGGTGCCGGGCGGGCAGCAGGCGCGCGCGGTGTTCGATGCGGTCGAGCAGGCGCGGGTCGAAGCGATCGGCGCCCGGCGCATGAGCGGCGTGGCGCAGAACCTCTCCGCTATGATCGATGACCGCTTCCATCGCGGCAAGTTCGACGAGGTGTCCGATCGCGCCGACGCGCCGATCGAGGAGGCGCTGGCGTTGCTGGTACGGGAGCGGCTGACGGGCTTGAGCCCGCCGCCGGCGGCGGCGCGGCTGGTCGATCTGTGGCGCCCGTTGATCGAGGCCCGCGCCGGGCGCGATCTCGATCGGCTTGAGAGGTTGATCGAGAACCAGGCCCGCTTCGGCGACGTGGTGCACGATCTGCTCGACTCCCTCGACATGGGCGAGGACCGCAGCTCCGAGGCCGACGAGGATGAGGGCGACCAAGGCGACGAGGAGCGCAACAAGGAGCTGTCCGGCAAGGAAGGCGAGGGCGCCGATTCCGAGGACGCCAAGACCGAGGTCGAGGAAGCCGAGGTCTCGGGCGAGGAAATGTCGGATACCGCCGCCGAGGCGGCCGAGGCCATGTCGGCCGATATGGCGGACGATGCCGAGATGGGCGATTCGGAAGCCCCGGCCGAGCCACGGCGCCCGCGCCGGCACGGCATCAACGAGCCGCGCGGCCCCGAATACCGGCCATTTACGCCGAAGTTCGACGAGGTGGTGGCGGCCGAGGATTTGTGCGAGCTCGAGGAGCTTGAGCGCTTGCGCGGCTATCTCGACAAGCAACTGTCGCACCTGCAGGGCGTGGTGGCGCGTCTTGCCAACCGCCTGCAGCGCCGCCTGATGGCGCAGCAGAACCGCGCCTGGGAGTTCGATCTTGAGGAAGGCCTGCTCGATCCGGCGCGGCTGTCGCGCGTGGTGGTCGATCCGCTGCATCCGCTCTCCTTCAAGCACGAGAAGGAGACCAACTTCCGCGACACAGTGGTGACGCTGCTGCTCGACAATTCCGGCTCGATGCGCGGCCGACCGATCACGGTGGCGGCGACCTGCGCCGACATTCTGGCGCGGACGCTGGAGCGCTGCGGCGTCAAGGTCGAGATATTGGGCTTCACCACCCGCGCCTGGAAGGGCGGTCAGTCGCGCGAAGCCTGGCTTGCCGCCGGCAAGCCGCCCAATCCGGGCCGGCTCAACGACGTGCGGCACATCATTTACAAGGCGGCCGACATGCCGTGGCGGCGGGCGCGGCGTAATCTCGGACTGATGATGCGCGAAGGATTGCTGAAGGAGAATATCGACGGCGAGGCGCTTGATTGGGCGCACAAGCGGCTGCTTGCCCGATCCGAGCAGCGCAAGATCCTGATGATGATCTCCGACGGCGCGCCGGTCGACGATTCGACCTTGTCGGTCAATCCCGGCAACTATCTCGAGCGGCATCTGCGCTGGGTGATCGAGGACATCGAGGAGCGCTCGCCCGTCGAGCTGATCGCCATCGGCATCGGTCACGATGTGACGCGCTACTATCGCCGCGCCGTCACCATCGTGGATGCCGAGGAACTCGGCGGCGCAATGACCGAGAAGCTCGCCGAGCTGTTCGACCAGAACATTCCGCTCGAGCCGCGCGGCACCCAGCCGCGCCGGCCGGACGCCTGGTCGCGCGCTTCGGCGCGGTTCTTGGATCCGCCCGCCGCCGAAGGGCGCCGATAGCGCATGCTTGCGGAGAGGTCCGCCCTCGCGAAGGGGGCGCGGCGGTCAAAAAGGATCAGCTATTCTTCTTGTTCTTGATCTGTCGCTTAAGATCGAGCGCGCGCGGTGACAAATCGGCGTCCCGCGCTTCGATCAGATAGGCGTCCAGCCCGCCGCGGTGGTCGACGCTGCGCAGCGCGTGCGCCGATACGCGCAGCCGCACCGAGCGCCCGAGCGCCTCCGACATCATCGTGACGTTGAGCAGATTGGGCAGGAAGCGCCGCTTGGTCTTGATGTTCGAATGGCTGACCTTGTGCCCGATCTGTGCGGTCTTGCCACTCAGCTCGCATCGCCACGACATGCGCCAAGTCCTCTTCGTACAGTGGGCGGCAGCTCGCGTGCGCCCTGATGGTTGATCTTCGATCGCCGCGACCGCTTCGCTCACGCGGCTTCCGACCGCATTGTGCTCGACAGCGCGTTCTGCGATCGCTCGTGCGCTGACAGGCGGCCGGCCCATTTGGGGGACCGCGGTCGTATAGTGGGGCGGCGCAAATGCGTCAAGCTCGACCCGGCCCATGGCGGCCGGTGGCGGCGCAAAAGCGTGCTGCAGGGGCGGCCGATGCCCGCCGGCGGGTCCAGGGTTTTTGCCTTGATCGAGCCAAGATGACAGGGCAACACTGCGCCCGGTTCCGAAGCATAGGCCCGGTCCCGAAGCTTGTGAAAGGTCGCGGCGATCCTTTGACACGTGCTTCGGAAGCAAAGGGGGGTGCTGGCACCCTATGAATTGGCCACCATGTATAGGGTAGGATTCAGCAACCATATCAATCCAGTGCCGCTTTTTCGATTTGAAGTTCCTCGGTGAGCTTGTGGCATGCTGTGCAGGAGCTTTGCGTATCCACGATGCAGGTCGTCGTCTTAGATTGTTAATGCGTCATGCCCCTACCGCACAGGTCCGGCGACGGCTCGCATGAGAGGTTCTTTCGCGTGAGCTCCGATGGCCGCACCGTCAAGCCGGAAGGATCCTGCTTCGTGACCCGTTCCCCTGCGCGAACGACCCTGTCGGCGGTTGTGCTCGCCGTGGTCGTGGCTTGCGCCGCCAACCAGAGCGCCCATGCGCAAGGCAGGCTCGATGCCAACTATACGGCCACTCTTTCCGGCATCCCGATCGGCAAGGGCTCGTGGACGATCGATGTCGACGATGACCAATTCTCCGCGACTGCAAGCGGCGCGACTTCCGGCCTGTTGCGCGTGTTCGCCAGCGGTCAAGGCAATAGTGCGGCGCACGGCAGCATGACCGGTGGGCAGCCGATGCCCTCGACCTATACGTCCACCATTGTGGCCGATAACAAGGCCGACCAGGTTCGTATCCTGTTCAGCGGCGGCAATGTGAAGGAATACCTGACCGATCCGCCGACGACCCCGAGCCCAGAGCGCGTTCCGATCACCGAGGCGAACCGCAAGAACGTGTTCGATCCGATGACCGCGTCCTTGATGCGGGTTTCCGGCAACGGCGATACTTTCGCGCCGGAGGCCTGCCAGCGCACGATTCCGGTTTTCGACGGCCGCATGCGCTACGATCTGCAGCTTGCCTTCAAGCGCCTGGACAAAGTGAAATCGGAGCGGGGCTATCAGGGCACGGTCGTGGTCTGCGCGGTCTATTTTTCTCCCGTCGCCGGGCATGATCCGGGGCGCAGCACGATCAAGTATCTGGTGGCGCAGCGTGACATGGAAATGTGGTTGGCGCCGATTGCCGGGACGCGGCTGATGGTCCCGTATCGGGCGCAAGTGCCGACCCCCATTGGGCTTGGAGTCTTGCAGGCGACGCAGTTCGTCTCGATTCCGCGCCCGCCTGTGCCCACCGCGTCCAACCTGAAGACGCAGTAGGCGCGGATAAAATCAGGGTTTTGCTTCCGTTGCGGATAAAATCAGGGTTTTGCTTCCGTTAACGGATGACTGCGGAAATGGACGGGCGCCGCTCGGTCTCGATACCCGATATGGTGGCACTTTGCAGCAGTGCCCCGACATATCGCCGTGAACGAATTTCGACAGGGACAGAGTCACTGATTCGCTCGCGATTCGTTCCAGACTCGTTCTACTGCTTAAGGCGAGGTCCTTCCGCCGTCGCATTGTGGTACATAACGCTCGGTTAGGGTGCCTTCGAACACGCCCCTTCCGCTTTCTCCGGACAGCAAATGCCTATTTCCTTCTCTTCGCCGGCTGCTCGCGATTCCCGCGCTCGCGGGGCAGGTGTCACCGCCGTTCTCGGACCCACCAATACCGGCAAGACGCATCTCGCCATCGAACGCATGCTGGGCCATTCCTCCGGCATCATCGGCTTGCCGCTGCGGCTGTTGGCGCGCGAGGTCTACAACAAGATCGCCGAGCGAGTCGGCCCCGAGGCGGTCGCGCTGGTGACCGGTGAGGAGAAGGTCAAGCCGGCCAATCCGCGCTTCTGGGTCTCGACCGTCGAAGCGATGCCGCGCGATCTCGACGTCGCCTTCGTGGCGATCGACGAAGTGCAGCTCGGCGCCGATCTCGAACGCGGCCATGTCTTCACCGACCGCATGCTCAATCGCCGCGGACGCGAGGAGACCCTGGTGCTCGGCGCGCAGACGGTGCGTCCCATGGTCGAGCGCTTGTTGCCGGGTGCGCATGTGCTGACGCGGCCGCGCCTGTCGCGTTTGGAGTTCGCCGGCGAGAAAAAGCTCACGCGGTTACCGCGCCGCTCGGCGGTGGTCGCGTTCTCCGCCGAGGAGGTCTACGCCATCGCCGAGCTCATCCGCCGTCAGCGTGGCGGGGCCGCCGTGGTGATGGGGGCGTTGAGCCCACGCACACGCAACGCGCAGGTTGCGCTCTATCAGTCCGGCGATGTCGAGTATCTGGTCGCCACCGATGCGATCGGCATGGGGCTCAATCTCGATGTTGATCACGTTGCCTTCGCCTCCGACCGCAAATTCGACGGTTATCAGTTTCGCCGCCTCAATCCGGCCGAGATCGCGCAGATCGCCGGTCGCGCCGGAAGAGCCACGCGCGACGGCACCTTCGGCACCACCGGGCGCTGCGCGCCGTTCGAGACCGAGCTCGCGCAGGCGCTCGAAAGCCATTCGTTCGAGCCCGTGAAGCTATTGCAGTGGCGCAACACGGCGCTCGATTTCTCCTCGCTTGGTGCCCTGCAGGCGACCCTTGCGGTGATACCGGAGGAGGGCGGGCTCACCCGCGCGCCGGTGGGCGAAGACGTTCTGGTCCTGGATCACCTGTCGCGCGACGAAGATGTGCGCGAATTTGCTGTTGGCCGCTACGCGGTCGAGCGGCTCTGGGAGGTCTGCCAGGTCCCCGACTATCGCAAGACCTCGCCGGCCGCGCATGCGGAGCTGGTTGGCACCATCTACGGCTACCTGATGCGCGAAGGAAAGATTCCGACTGATTGGTTCGCCAATCAGTTGGCGCAGGCCGACCATACCGGCGGCGACATCGATACGATCTCCAACCGCATCGCCCATGTGCGCACCTGGACCTTCGCAGCCAATCGTCCGGATTGGCTCGCCGATCCCGAGCACTGGCAGGAGGTGTCTCGGGCGATCGAGGACAAGCTCTCCGACGCGTTGCACGAACGACTGACCGAGCGCTTCGTTGATCGTCGCACCAGCGTGCTGATGCGGCGCCTGCGGGAGAATTCGGCGCTCGAGACCGATATCAGCAAGACCGGCGAGGTCGTGGTCGAAGGCCACGTCATCGGCCGCCTCGATGGATTCATGTTCACGCCTGCGGCTTCGGCCGCCGGTTCCGAGGCCAAGGCGCTCGCGGGCGCCGCCCAGAAGGCGCTTGCCGGCGAAATTGACGCCCGCGCCGCGCGCCTCGCGCAAGCCGCCGACGAGCAGTTCGTGCTTGCCGCCGACGGCGTCGTTCGCTGGCTCGGCCAGGCGGTAGCCAAGCTCGTCGCCGGCGAGGAGGTGCTCAAGCCGCGGCTGCGGCTTATCGCCGACGAGCACCTGAGCGGCGCTCCGCGCGACCTCGCGCAAGCGCGGCTCGAGCTCTGGCTCAAGGCGCATCTCGAGAAGGTGCTCGGGCCGCTGTTCCAGCTCGCCGCCGCCGAGGAGATCACTGGAATTGCCCGCGGCGTCGCCTTCCAGTTGGTCGAAGCGCTCGGCGTGCTCGACCGCCGCAAGGTCTCCGATGAGGTGAAGGGGCTCGATCAGCCGGCGCGCGCGACCCTGCGCAAGTTCGGGGTGCGCTTCGGCGCCTACAGCGTTTACATCCCGCCGCTGCTCAAGCCGGCGCCACGCGTGCTCGCGTTGCAGCTCTGGGCGCTCAAGCATGCGGAGCGGGGCCTCGCGGGCCTCGAAGCGATCGAACGTCTGGCTGCGAGCGGCCGCACCTCGATTGCGGCCGACAAGGAAGTGGACAGCGCGCTTTATCCGATCGCCGGCTATCGCCTCTGCGGCGAACGGGCCGTGCGTGTCGATATGCTCGAGCGCCTCGCTGATATCATCCGCCCCGCTATGGCCTGGCGGGAAGGTGCCCCGGGCGCCAAACCCGCGGCCGCGTTCGATGGCTCGGGGGCGTTCACCGTCGTGGTCGGAATGACCTCGCTCGTCGGCTGCGCCGGCGAGGATTTTGCCGCGATCCTGCGCTCGCTCGGCTACCGAATGGAGAAGCGCCCCAAGCCGCCGGCGCCTGCCGTTGCGGCCGCGCCGATTTCGGCCGAGGCCGCACCTGCCGAGCCGCTATCGGAGCCGGGGGAGCCGCGAGGAACAGCCGAGCCGACCGCTGCGGATAGTGCCGAGGTGTCGACCGAGCTCTTGCGCGAAGTCGCGATCGAAGAGACGCCGGTGGAAACGGCAACCGAGCTTGTCGCCGAAGGAGCCGCGCCCGCTGCGCCGGCCGCGGAGCCACAGGTTGCCGAGACGGCCCCGCCCGCTGAAGCGGAGGCTGAGCCGGCGGTGGATGCAGCCGCCGCGGAGCCGCAGCCCGCATTGGCGGCGCCGGAGGTCGAGGTGCCCGCCACCGCGGAGGCGGTCGAGCCGGTGACAGGCGGCGAAAAGCCTCCGGAGGAATTCATCGAGGTTTGGCGGCAGGGCCGTCCTGAGGGTGCTCGGCGGCATCGCCGGCCACCACGCGCGCGCCCCCGTCTGCCGGCTCGGCCTGAAGGCGCAGACAGCGCTACCCCGCAGGCGCCAGTGGCGGCCGAGCTTGCGGCTCCCGGCGAAGCGCCGGCGACTGCAGCGGAGCCGGCGGATGGGGCGCGGCGCGACCGCAGGCCGCGCCGGCACCGAGGTGCGCGCCCGGATAGCCGCTCGGAGGAACACCCGCAGCGCAAGGGTTTCGAGGAGCGGCGGCAGGAGCGGGGCCCTCGCCCCGAGCGCGAGGGGAGTGGCGAGCGGCAAGGCCGTGGCGAGCGCGCCCCGCGCGGTGATCGTCCCGACCGTGACCCCGAGCTGCGCGCCAAATATTTCAAGGGCCGCGGTGACAATCGAGACCGCCATGATAAGGCGCCGGACCCGAATTCGCCTTTTGCCAAGCTCGCTGCGCTGAAGGAGCAGCTCGAGGCGAACGCCAAGGAGCGACGCTGAATCCCTCCGCACACCGGATCGCGGCACATTGGATCGACAGCGGATTGACAAGTGGCTTTGGCATGCACGCGTGGTCCGCACGCGTTCCGCGGCCGCCGGGTTGGCGGGATCTGGCCACGTGCGGATCAACGGACAGCGCGTCGACGTGCCCAGCCGCCCGGTGCGCGTGGGGGATGTGGTGACGGTGGCACTCGACCGCACGGTTAGGGTGCTCAAGGTCACGGCCTTTGCGGAACGGCGTGGCTCGGCGGAAGATGCGCGCATCCTGGTGGAGGATTTGACCCCGGCCCCGACCGCCGCATCGGCAGCACCTGCAAACGGGCTGCGGACGCCAGGCACCGGGCGGCCGACCAAGCGCGACCGGCGGGCGATTGCCCATTTCAAGGGCGAAGATGAACCTTAAGCCAGGGGGATCCTGTGCCGGCTCCTCGGCGTCTGGCAAATCGATGGATCCCGTCTATGTATTTTCCACGAGTAATCTGTGGGAGCATTAACCAGGGATCGGAATTTGGCGCGGCTTGCATGACAGAAATTCGAATTTATTTGGCCGTAAAGCTTTGATTTTCGCGAGAAATGTGCTATATCTGTGAAAAATGAGCACTAACCCCCTATATCTCCGCGCTCCCAGTAAGGGAGCATAATTTTTTGGGGGTTTCCGAGGAACCGTCAGAACAGGGGCGTGAGACCCACGCGCGTATCGTGGCAGGAAGAACGCGTCATAGGACGAAGAAGAGTTCTGCTGGGGAGACCCGGCGAACCAAGAAGGCCGGCCCCCGCCGGAGGACATCACACCCTCCACGTAGCAACGCGCCGCGTGGAGCCCCCGTGGCCAAATCGTTCGGGCGCAAGCCGGACGGTGAAGGAGCAACTTCAGGTATGACCAACAAGAAGACGACCCAGCGTCAGGGCTTCAAGACCGGCGAATTCATCGTCTATCCGGCGCACGGCGTCGGGCAGATCATGGCGATCGAGGAGCAGGAAGTCGCGGGCGCCAAGCTCGAATTGTTTGTGATTCATTTCGTCAAGGACAAGATGACGCTCCGCGTGCCGACGGCGAAGACCGTTGCGGTGGGCATGCGCAAGCTTGCCGAGCCGCCGGTGGTGAAGCGGGCGCTTGAGACCTTGAAGGGGCGCGCCCGCATCAAGCGCACCATGTGGTCGCGCCGAGCGCAGGAATACGAGCAGAAGATCAATTCCGGCGATATCGTTCAGATCGCTGAGGTCGTGCGCGACCTTTATCGTTCCGAGTCGCAGCCGGAGCAGTCCTACAGCGAGCGTCAGCTTTACGAGGCTGCGCTTGATCGCCTCTCGCGCGAGATCGCGGCGGTTCAGCGCATCACCGAGACCGAAGCCGTCAAGGAGATCGAGGCGGCGCTTGCCAAAGGACCGCGCCGCGGCCCGGCCAAGCCCGAGGACGAGACGGTCGTGGAGGACGAAGCGGCCTGAAGGCTGTTTCGCGCCGGTCGCGCTACTCTGTTACCCGGCTACCCTGTTACCTAGAAATCTGCACCAAAGGGCTCGGCCATGCGGCCGGGCCTTTTGTTGTTGGGCTCCAATCGTCCGGTAGGATGTCTTGTCCTGCCCCAACATGAATATGGTTAGGCCATAATTAAACTCCGTTTGCGATGAATCCCTTGCCATAGAACGCAAATATCGGGGGGTGTCGGGGATGGGGTGGCGGCCGCAACGCGCGAGCAGCTTTTGGGCACTGGCGATCATTGGGGCCGGCGTGGCGGCGGGCCTCGCCGCAGGCCTGAGCGCAGATCCGCAGGATAATCAGCCCGGGACGACAGCGCAGCCCTCTCCGGCTGCGATTGTCGCGATGCGGTTTGCGGCTGCGGGCTCGGCCCCGGCGGATCCGGACGTCACCGCCGCGGTTCCGGCGCCCGCCGCGCCAGTTCCCTCCGGCTATGTGCTCGCGAGCGCCGATACCACAAACCTCTTCAATCCCTATCCAACCTACGCGATCTCAACGTCGGCGGCTGCGCCCGCCAGTTCCGCTCAGTCCGATTCCTCCACGGTCGCCTCTCAAGCGGCGCCGGTGCACGCAGCCGCGATCAGCGCCCCCGCAGCCGATATGGCTGCGGTGAAGCCGCCTGCGGCAACTCCGCCTACGGCAATGCCGGGCCGCGGCACGCTGCCGCCGCAACTGGCGAATGCGGATGACCAAATCCCTGCCAGCGCGCTCGCATATGCGGCGCCCGTAGCGGATGAAGCGACATTGCCTCCGGGTGCCGCCGTGACCGTGGCTCCGCCCAAACGCCCGGCTCCTGTCGTGCATCCCTCGACGCCCACCAATGCGGTGCTCAACAGTGCGCAGATTGCCAGCATCAAGGAGCGGCTCAAGCTCACGTCCTATCAGGATCAGCTTTGGCCGCCGGTTGAGTCCGCGCTCAAGGAGATCACTTGGCAACGCAAAGGCAACGCGCACCCCACCATCGATCCCAATAGTGCGCCGGTGCAGCGGCTCAAATCCGCGGCAGTCCCGCTGATCATGAGCCTCAACGCTGATCAGAAGGAAGAGGTGCGCAGCATCGTGCGCCTGATGGGTCTCGAGAACTTGGCAGCGGCGTTCTAATCACGCTGCCTACTACTTAAGCTCGATCGGGCCGAGCGTCTTCGCGATCGTGGCGATCTGGGCCCGCTGAGCCGCGACTGCGGCGGCGAGCTCGTCCGGCCCGCCCGGGTTGGGAACCTGTGCGGTCGCGGCCAGCCGCTCAGCGATCGCTGGATCGCCCGCCGCTGCCGCGACGTCAGCCCCGATCTTCTCGCGCAGTTGTTTGGGCATAGTGCGCGGACCGAACAGCCCGACCAAGCCCTCCACCTCGAGCGCCGGGAAGCCGCTTTCGCGGGCGGTCGGGACACCCGGTACAATCGTTGTGCGCTCATGGCCGTTCACAGCCAGCACCTTGACGCTGCCGGCTTGGACGCGCGGCTGCAGGATGGCGTAGGACGACATCATCACCTGCAGGCGGCCCTCCGACAGATCGGTCGCCGCCTGCACGATGTCGCGGTACGGCACTTTGGCGATGTCGAGGCCGGCGGTCTTGACGAAATAATCGAAGGTGAACTCGGTGATGCCGGAGACCACCGCGGCATTAAGCTTACCGGGATTGGCGCGCGCATATTTCACGAAGTCGGCAAGCGTGTCGATCTTGAGCGAGGTCGGCACCCCGATCGCCAGGATGGTGTTGGAGACGCGCGCGATCGGCGCCAGGTCTTCCGGCACATAGGGCAGCTTGGCGTATTGCAGCGGATGAACTGTGAAGTTCCCGGCCGGCGTGAACAGCAAGACGTGGTCGTCGGCCGCGCTGACGAAGGCCTGGATTGCCACCAGGCTGTCGGCGCCCGGCCGGTTCTCGACTACGACCGGCTTGCCCCAACGCGCAGGCAGCCGGTCGGCCAACAATCTTGCGCCGATGTCGACGCCCGATCCAGGGCCGAGCGTCACGATGAATCGCACCGCCCGCTGCGGCCAGGCTTGGGCCGGAGCCTGTGCGTGCGCCGATGTGCCTGCGAGCAGCAGCGCCGCAACGCAGGCGATGAGTCTCACAGCGAGTGCGGCACGCAAGCGCATCACGACCATGGTATCCTCCGGATTCCTGGAACCAAATCTCACGCTTCTGCCTTGGCGGCCTCGGGCCGCATCTCCTCATAGCCGTTCTCAGAAATATCAAAATTGTTGCCGTCCGGGTCGATCGCCCGATACTCCGCGTAGTGACGGTCGCCCGGACGCCGCTGTGGGGCGCGATAGCCCAGCTCCTCGCAACGCGCCACGATCTCCTCGTTGTCGTCGACCAGGAAGCCGAAATGATTGAAGCCGGACGGCTTGCCGTCCATCTTGTTGGTGTGGATCGACAGGTTCATGTAGCCGTCGGTGAGTGAGATGCCGCCGTTCTTGGCGCGGTGCACGACCTTCAATCCCATCACGTCGACATAGAATTTTGCAAGCCTTTCGACATCCGTGGTGTGAAACACGATGTGACGGATCTTGGCCATGGGTTTTCCTCGACGTGGCTGGCGCGCAGCGAAGGGCGACGCTATCGTTGCCCCTTATTGCTGAAACCGGATGCTCGCAGCAAATGGCCTCATGAACAAGTCCTGCACGCAAATCCGGAAAGCAGGCCCGATGCAGCGGTTCATGACCGCATGGCTGGCGGCGGTTGCGGTCCTGGTCGCGACTCAATGTGCTCCGGCGGAGGGCGTCGAAGAATTCTACCGGGGCAGGCAGATCAAGATCATAGTCGGGACGGCGTCGGGCCAAGACTACGATTCGTGGGCCCGCTTGCTTGCCCGGCATCTCGTCCGCTTCCTGCCCGGCAATCCCACCGCCATTGTCGAGAACATGCCGGGCGCCGGCCATATCCTGGCGACCAATTATCTGTTCAACCTCGCGCCCCGCGACGGCAGCGTCATCGGCATGGTGTCGCGCAACATGACTGAAGCCGCCATCATGCACCTGCCCAACGTGCGCTTCGAGCCGGATAAATTCAGCTGGATCGGCAGTCCCGAGCTCAATCATCGGGTCTTGTTCGTCAACACCGCCTCCGGATTTAATCAGGTCAGCGATCTCTATGCCCGCGAGCTGGTCGTCGGCACGCCCGGCGGCGCCCAGGGCGTGAGCGCAGCTCCGATCCTGCTCAAGAACCTCATGCACATGCGGGTCAAGATCATCCAGGGCTATCACTCGCCCGGCGATGTCATCCTGGCGATGGCGCGACGCGAGGTCGACGGCATTGTGCAGAGCGTTGGCGCGCCTGACGGTGCACGCCGGCAATGGATCGAATCCGGGCAGATGCGCGTGTTGTTCTCGATGGAGCGCGAGCGCGTTCCCTCACTCAATGCGCCGACAATTTTCGAATTTGCCAAAACGGATAAGCAGCGGGGCGTGCTCGCCTTCTTTGCTTCCAGCATGGAGCTCGGCCGCCCGATCATGGCACCGCCGGCCGTCCCGGCAGAGCGCATTGCGGCGTTGCGCTCCGCTTTCGATGCGGTTGTCCGCGACCCCGCATTCCTGAGGGAGGCGGCAGCGCAAGGATTCGAGGTCATGCCGCAAACCGGCGAGGAGATCGCCGCGCAGGTCGCCGCCGCCATGGCGACGCCGCGGGACATTGTCGATGAGGCGCAGCGCGCCTCGACCACGGAGTAGTCAGGGGCGAAGATGCATTTTCAAGCGCGTTCCGCGGCGATCATCGGCATCGCCTTGGTCGGCTGGCTCACCGGAGTCCATGGCACCGCAGCCCAAACTGCCGTCCTTCGCTATGGGGTCGACACGGATCGGAACCTCAACGCGCTGGCCCAGGTCGTGGCCGAGCGCGAAGGGTTCTTTGCCCGCGCGGGAATCAAGCTTGAGCTCGTCCATTTCGCCGCGACCGGCGACCGCCCAAACGATCGCGCCGCCATGATGTCGGCGCGCGACAAGTTCGACATGACACGGGTGCAGACGACGCTGCTGGTCGAGGAGGGTCTCAAGGGAAGCAACTTCGTGGCCATTGCGGGCGTCGTCAACAATCCGGCCTACTTTCTGGTCGCGCGGCCCGAGATCAAGACGTTCGCCGACCTCAAGGGCAGGAGCCTCGCCGTCACCATCCCGAGCGACGGCATCACGATGACGGCGCAGAAGCTGCTCGCGATGCACGGGCTCGCGCCCGGTGACGTCGAGATCAAGGATATCGGCGGCTCGGGCCCGCGGGTCGCCTGCCTCAAGTCCGGTGCCTGCGCGGCCGCTTCGCTGTCGCAGCCGCCGGTGTTCGACGCGCTGGACGCAGGCTTCCATTCGCTTGCGCTGCATCGTGAGGCCGGCTCGCTGCTCTACGTGGTGGATGTGGTCGATCGCGCTTGGGCGGCGGCGCACGCCGATGTCGTGACCAGATATGTCCGTGCCACCGCGGCCGCGTTCCGCTTCATCCATGATCCGGCAAACCGCGAAGCCGTGGTCAAGGCGGCGATGCAGCAGACCGGGCAGAGCGAAGCCCGCGCGCGGCAAATGCTGGACTATATCTGGGACCCCAAGAACGATGCGCTACCGCGCCAAGGCGAGATCGACATGCGGGGGCTCTCCGGCATGATCGCGCTGCAAGGCGAGTTCGGTATACTCACAGCGCCGCTGCCGCCGGCCCAGCGCTTCGTCGATCTCAGCTATCTCGAGGCGGCGGGCGTCCGCTGAGCGCATGTTCTGGAAAAGCGGACGCCGGTTTTCCGACAAGAACATGCGCTAACAGGAAAGAATCAGAGCGTATTCCGATCTATTTGATCGGAATGCGCCCTAAGAAGCCTTGCGGCGCCCGCATGGTCGGCTCAGGATGCTAAGAGATTCAAGATCAATACCCATACGGGGGAGGAGAACTGTCATGGCCAAGTCGAGCCTCTGCGCAGCATTGATCCTGGGGGCGATGCTCGCCCTGCCGCGGCTTGCCGGAGCCGGCGATATCATCGCCGATTGGGACACCGTCAAGCTGCCGCCAAAGCCGGAGCTCAAGTCGGTGACGGTCGACCCCAAGACCACCGCGCTGCTCGTGCTCGACCTGATGAAGAACAACTGCGGCCAGCGTCCGCGCTGCATGCCGATCGTGCCGACGGTGAAGAAGCTGCTCGACGAGGCGCGCGCTCATAACATGATGATCGTCTACAACCTGACCGGCAACTCCAAGCCCGAGGACATGGCCGATCCGAGCGTCATGCCCAAGGCCGGAGATTTCCTGATCAAGAACGGACGCGGCGGCGACAAGTTCATCGATTCCAATCTTGATGCCGGCCTGAAGGAGAAAGGCATCAGGACCGTGATCATCACCGGCACTTCGGCTCAAGGTGCGGTCGCCACCACCAGCAACGGCGCGACCGGGCGCGGCTACAAGGTGGTGGTGCCGGTTGACGGCACGGCCTCGGAAGATTCCTTCCGCGAGCTCTACGGCATCTATCATCTGGCCGAGGGCGGGCCGGCCGCGCTCACGCAGAACGTGACGGTGACGCGCAGCGACATGATCAAGTTCGGCGGCTGATGGCGGTAGCTGATTCGCGCGGAAGTGCATGGGGTTGGAGAAAACACGCCCTTGTCCCGGCCTTGAGCCAGGACGTTCCAAACTAAAGTTTTCTCCAAAGCCCGGAACGGTCCCGGGTCGGAGCCCGGGACAAGGGCCCGCTATTCCAGCACGACCTTCACCAGGTCGCCGGGGTTGACCCGGTCGCCGGGTTCGAGCCCGTTGAGGATGCGGAAGCGCTCGAGCTTCTTGTCTGCGACCGCCATGCGGCTCGCGAACTGCTCGACGGTGTCGCCAGTCCCGACGGTGACGACACGCAGCCGCAGCGGCCGCGCCGCCTTGCTCTCGGCGAGAGTGAGGCGACGGAAGCTCGCGACCGAATCGCGGAACCCCCGGTCGACTTCCGGTGTCATGTGCTTGGCGGCGAAGATGAAGCGGTAGACGTCGCTGCCGAAGCGGACTGCGAACAGGCGGAACGCCCATTGGTCGCCCTTGGCGGTCGCGGTCGCGGCCGGGAAGCCGCTGACGGTGGTGCTTTCGATGCTCTTTGCGTCGACGTTCTCGATCCAGCCGGAATTGAGATAATCGGTGAGCGACTGCTCGGGCGGTACGCTCACCACGTCGAGCCTTAGCGCCTCGCCGCCGCCCTCTTTCACGCCGAGGATCGCCTGCGCGGTGTTGTCGAGGGTGAAGCCCTCCGGGGCCACGAAAGTGAAGCCGAGCCGCGGATGCAGGAAATGGCGGCCGCGCACCAGGCCCTCGCTCGGGTCGTCGCCGTAGACCATGCCGTCGATTGCCGCCAGGTAGGCTTCGCGATCGCGTGCGCCGTTGGCCGGGCCGAGCGCGCCAGCCTTCGCTTCCGCGTTCTTGACCCGCTCGGGCGTTGCCGGATGGGAGGACAGGAAATCAGGCGCGCGCGGATCGATATTGGCCTGTCCCGATTGCCTGAGCTCCGAGTCGCGGCCGAGCGAGGTGAGGAAGCGCGCCGCCCCATAGGCGTCGTAACCGGCTTTGGCCGCGATGGTGACCCCGATGCCGTCGGCTTCGAACTCCTGCGCGCGCGAGAAGCTCGCCAGCGCGATCTTCGATTTGGCGAGCGCCAGCGCCCCGACCTCCGGATCGCTCAGGACGCTGTTGGCCATTCGGCTCACCAACGCGACCTGACGCATGCGGTCCTCGCGCATCTCCGCATGATGGGCGATCACGTGTGCCATCTCGTGCGCCATCACCGAGGCGAGCTCGGAATTATCGTTGGCCAGCGCGATCAGCCCGCGCGTGACGTAGAGCTGTCCGGTCGGCAGCGCGAAGGCATTGACCACCGGCGAATTGAGCAGCGTGACGCGATAATGCTGGTCGGGCCGGTCCGATGCCGCCACCAGCTTCTCGACCGTCTCGCTCACCATCTCCTGGATGCGCGTGTCTTCGTAGGCGCCGTTATAGGCGGCGAGAATCCGCTCGTGCTCGCGCTGGACCGCCGGATCGGCGTCGGTGGCGGCGGTCGCCGCGGCTTTCGGGGCCCCCGGTTGCGCCGCCTGCCGGTCCATGATGCCGGAGCTCGCGCAGCCGGCGAGCAACAAGAGCGCCGCCGCGAGGCCGAGACGCGCCAGCTGGTCGCGCAAGCGTGCGCGCCCGCACCGCTGCAACCGAAAGCTACCGGACGAAGTCTGTGCTGCCCTCTCCACGCGCCCGCATCACTTGCGATCGGCGATTTCGATCCGCCCGGGCCGCTTCGCCGCCATAGGCGGTCCCGAACGCTCCTTGGCTTCCGACTCAGGATCGAGGGAGGTGGCGATTCTCCGACAACGCGAAAAGCAACGCGAGGCAAAGCGCTTGCGATGAGCGCCCTTGCCGAATGTCGAATGAATCCCCCGCCTCGGCGGGCCTGAAGGCGTCTTCTCGCGACGCCTTGCCCGGGCCGCCTTGCCCATCCTTGGCCGCGAAGATGGCATAATGTGGTTCGCCGGTAAGGCCAAGCGACGTCATCACACGCCTTCGTGACCTCTCGGCTCGCAGGTTCCCGTGCGGACAGCTTTTGGCCGCCTTGAGCCCACTGACGATAAACAGCTTTTCTTGTTCCGGGCGATAGCGCGTCGAAGACCCCCGCGTAAACGCGCTATTGGCCGGGACCGTCCCGAGGTAGGGCCAAGGTTAGGGCCAAGGTCGCTCAGGTGACCTTCGCAAACCCGTACAGCGTCTGCGGATTATCCACCAGGATGCGGTTGCGGACAGCCTCGTCGGGCGCCCACTGCGCCAACAGATCGAACAACATCGCATCGTCCGGCTTGTTGGGCTCGCTCGGATGCGGCCAGTTGCTGCCCCAAACCAGCCGCTCGGGCGCCGCCTTCACGTAGGCTTGCCCGATCTTGTTGACATCCGCATAGCCGGGTGGACCGTCCTTGCTGCTGTCGTAGGTCACCGACAGCTTCACCCAGGTGCGCCCCTTGTCGATGAGGCGGCGGATGATGCCGAACGCCGGATGATCGATGCCTTCCGGCTGCGGCAAGTGGCCCATGTGATCGAACACGATCGGCGAGGCGAGCCGGCCGAGCAGATCCTGCGAAGCGACGATCTGCTCCGCCGTGGTGTTGAACTGCACGTGCCAGCCGAGACCATTGACCTTCTTCGACAGCGTCTCGATCATCTCCGGCGTCGCGGTTGAGGCCGCGCCCGGCCGGCCGCTGGTGAGCGAGAAGCGGATGCCGCGCACGCCGGCCGCGTCATACATCTTCAGCTCCGCGTCGGTGATCTCCGGATAGACGATGACGACGCCGCGCGCATTTGGGCCGAGCTGCTTGATGGCATCGAGCGCGGCGAGATTGTCAGAGACCGGAGCCGGGTAGGGCGCTGGCGTCACCACGATGTTGCGGCTCGTCCCGATCCGGCGCTGCAGCAGCCGATAATCGTCGACCCGCGCATTCGGCACCTGTTGGGCTTGCGGTCGCGACGGCGGGAAACGGGCGGGGTCATAGATGTGATGGTGGCAGTCGCAGGCGCCCGGAGGGGCTTTGACCTTCGCATTTTCGCTGCCCGACGAGTTGGGCGCGGTCTCGGCACGGCTTGCGCCAACTCCCGATGCGGTGGCGGCGAGCGCCGAAGCGCCCTGGATGAAGGTGCGACGCGCAATCATGTGGTCCTCCCGAAATGCGCCATCTCATGCGGCGATGGGACCACATTATAGACCTAAACGGTGCGCGCCGCGCCGTGTCGGTTCCGGCGAAGCGAGACCGCCTCAGGCGATGCTGAGGCTCGTCATTGCCCCGATGCCGGGCAGGAACTGTTGCGACAGCTGCCCCTGGTAAAGTGCGAAGGCCTGCGCGAGATCGGCGCTGAGCACGTTGGCGGCGCCCCCATTCGCCGTGTTGCTGTCGCCCTTGAGAAGGGCCAGCAGGGCGTCCTGCACCGAGTTGCCGGTATCGGAGCCTGTGCCGGGCGTCAGGCCCCTCTGCGGCGCAAGGCGCTGCAGCAGTGCTGCCACTGCATCCTGCGCGGTCGTTCCGGTCGCATCCGTGCTGCTCGTGGTTGTCGCGCTGTTGCTGCTGCTTGCTGCTGTAGGATCGTTCGGGTCGACCGAGTCGAAGAGCGCCAGTAAAGCATCTGTCGCGGTGTTGCCGCCCGGCGCGGGCGCTTGCAGCGCCGAAACAAATTGTTGCTCGCTGACGCTGCCAGTGCCGCTCGGATCGAGCTGCGCATAGAGTGCATCTGCTCCCGCCGTGGTGCCGCCGGCGGCGGTGACCGCCTGCTCGAGCTCGGTCTGCGTGATGTTGCCGTCGCCGTTGGTATCGACGCTGCTGAAGATGTTCTGCGCGATCTGCGTGGGCGAGTTGCCGGCGCCGCCGCCATCGACATCGAACAGGGCCGTCAAAGCATCGTCGGCGCTGCTGCCGTCGCTTCCGACCGTGCCGCTGCTGTCGTTCGCGCTCGCCGGCGGCGCCCCGAAGCCGTGGTGATGATGGCCGTGCGGCAACGACTGGAACAGGCCTTGGGCGAATTGCTGCTCGCTGACGCTACCGGTCCCATTGGGATCAAGCTGCGCATAGAGCGCATCGGCCGCCGCCTTGGTGCCGCCCGCACCGGTCACTGCCTGCTCGAGCTCGCTCTGCGAGATCGAGCCGTCTCCATTCGTGTCGATTTGCGAGAACAGGCTTTGCGCGAGCTCATCGACGCCGCTGCTATGCGCCCCGGGCCAGCCCTGCGCCTGGAAGCCGACCAGCTGCGCCTGCACCCCATCGCTCAACCCCGAGCTGGGAAACGCTTGCGCGAATTGCTGTTCGTCGAAGCCGCCGGTTCCGTTCGGATCGAGCAGCGAATAGAGCGCGTCCGCCGCCTGTGTGCTGCCGCCTGCATTGGTAACGGCCGTCTCGAGTTCGCCCTGCGATACCGAGCCGTCGCCGTTTCCGTCGGTCTTGTTGAACAGATATTGTTGCAGCTGCTGTAACGCGGCCGGACTGAAGCCGCCGCCAACGCCACTCGCGAGGCTCATTGCACATCTCCGATTGCTGCGCGGGTCGCGCCCTGCATGCAATCAGCAAACGCTGTGCCACGCGCCAACAGACAAACTTCGTGAACGATTTCAACGATGGGGCAGTTGGCGTGTTGCACCGCGCGCGCAACGCCCGGCGCTTTCTGCCGGGGACAGCGCGCACCTGGCGGGCAAGAATTGCCGCGCCAATTGCTGTCGCGTGTGAAGGCGCCGCTCGCGTTAGGGTCAATCTGGTTGGGCCCGGCGTAATCGTGTCGGTAATGAGATACATGTCATAAGGGCAGCGGAGCCCGGATATAAAGAGGGGCCTGCCGTCTCCTTTCCGGGCTTGCTGGCTGCCGCGGCAGAGTTCACATTCCTGGAATTCACTAAAGACGAGTGAGCCGCCTTATGTGGACGCTGCTCCGCTGGTTGAAGACTGGAGCGAGCCTTCTGGTCCGGATCGTCGTGATCACATGGACTACGCTCGCCATCTATTATTCGAATCTGCCGTGGCCCGCCCTGCGGTTGGCATTGGCCGTGGCGCTTGCCGCCTTCGCAGGCTGGGCGTTCTGGCTGTCGCGTCGGCGGCGCATGCCGGTGGCAGCCTACGCGCTGGTGCTCGGGGTTGTTGCCTGGTGGCTCACCATTACTCCCTCGCAAAATCGAAACTGGCGCCCGGAGGTTGCGGTAATGCCGCGGGCCTTCATCGAGGGAGACCATGTGCGCCTGACGGGCGTCCGCAACTTCGACTACCGCAGCCCCGACGATTTCACGGTGCACTATGAAGAGCGGAAAATAAATCTCTCTCACGTGACCGGCCTCGACTTTTACGTATCCTACTTCTGGAGCCAAGCGCCGGTGGCGCACACGTTCGTCAGCTTCGATTTCGACAATGCCTCGCCGTTGAGCATCTCCATCGAGACGCGGCCGGAGGTAGGCCGTGGTTTCGAGCCAATCGCTTCCATGTTCAAGCAATTCGAGTTGATTTACGTGGTGGGCGAGGAGCGTGACCTCGTGGGTGTGCGCGCCAATTACCGCGGCGAGGCGGTGTACCTTTATCACCTCAACACCTCGCCCGACGACGCGCGCCGGCTATTGAGGATCTATCTGGCGCGGATCAACGAGCTCGCCGATCGCCCGGAGTTCTACAATTTGCTGACCAATAGCTGCACCATCAATATCGTTCGTTACGCGAACGCAGCCGGGCGCAAGGGGCGGTTCGACATCCGCCACCTCTTCAATGGTCTGATAGACAGCTATCTCTATTACTCGGGCTGGGTGGACACGACGCTGTCATTCGACGAGTTGCGGCGGCGCTCGCTGATCGACAAGGCCGCCCAGGCGGCCGACGGCGCACCGGAGCCGGATTTTTCGCGGCTGATCCGCGCATCCCTGCCGACGCTTGCTAAGTGATTCCCGCCACGATGGCGACCGCACAGGCTCCACCGTCCGAGAAGGTGGATTCTCTCGATGCGATCCTCGTAAAGCACAGTGCGTGTGACGATCACGTCGAGCATCATGAACAGAAAGAACGCCAGGACCAGATAAATCACATACGGTTCGGAGCCGCGGGCATACCACCACAGCAGCGCTGTGCCGAACAGAGCGGAACCAGCCGACCTCCATAATTTTTCCCTGTACGTCCGCGGAAAAGCCACCTGCCCCAGATCGACAGCGCTTTCGTTTGCCATGTTTCCCTCAAACAAGAGCCTAAGCGTCCGCAGAAGAGGGGCGGTGCGTCAGCCAATAGTCCATCTGCCACCCTTCGTAACCAAGCAATTCGCCGAAGCGATGCTCGCGGTCGTCTGACCAGGCGCCGGGCTCGTCCAGGAGCGCCAGCATGGCATCGATCCGCCACTCGTGGCCCGGCAAGGCGTAGAACAGCTTCCGATATTCCAGCTGAGGCAGGCTTGGGATTGCACCAATCACTTCGCGTCTTATCAGGTGGCCTTTAGCAACATGCCTGTCGAACATCCGCCAATATCGAATATAGATGTCTGGCTCACGCCCGACGACATCCATGAAACATGCGAGCGGCTTGATGCCCTTCAGCATCAGGCCGAGCTCTCTATTGGTGTGGACCAAATAGGGCAGTTGACGAAGCTGTTTTGGAAGCATGTTGGGAATGGTGATCGCGCAACAATCGGGCAGGCAAGCGCCGTGCTTAAGAAATAGTCCAAATTGGAAATCGCTTGCAATGCGCCATTAAGCGTGACTTCGCGCCAAGCGTCGCTATATACGGGCCTCCAAAACAAAAGGCCCCCGCCCAGAAATGCTGAGAGCTTCGGAAGTTTCTCCCCCACAGCGCACCGCCGTTCGCAGCTGTGGGCTCGACTTCGGCACTTCGAACTCGACCGTGGCGTTGGTGCGGGGAGGTCGCCCGGAGCTTGCACCGGTCGAGGGAGACAAGCCGACCATACCGAGCGCGGTGTTCTTTCCATCCGCGCGCAAAGGCGGCGTTTTCGGGCGCGCCGCGATCGCGGCCTATACGGACGGCGAGCAGGGCCGCTTCATGCGCGCCATCAAGAGCATTCTGGGGCAGGGCCTGTTTCACGAGAAAACACCGATCCAGGGCCGCCAGGTCGCGCTTTCATATGTGCTGAAGCTTTTTCTTGCGCACCTCAAGCAGGCGGCGGAGACGTGCGCCGGCGAGGCCATGGACGACGCGGTGCTCGGCCGTCCGGTGCAATTCATCGAGGACGACACCGAGGCCGATGCCCGCGCCCAGGAGGATCTCGCCCAGGCCGCGCGTGCGGTCGGCTTTCGGCATATTGCGTTCCAATACGAGCCGATCGCGGCCGCGCTCGACTACGAGCTGACGGTCGGCAAGGAGGAGCTCGTCTTCGTGGTCGACATCGGCGGCGGCACCGCAGATTTCTCCATCGTGCGCGTCTCGCCGGAGAAGTCCCGCAAGAGCGACCGCCGCGGCGATATTCTGGCCAATCGCGGTGTGCGCGTCGGCGGCACCGACTTCGATTCGCTGCTGAGCCTTACCGCCGTAATGCCGCTGTTCGGGCTCGGCAGCCGCACCGCGGACGGGAAGGCGGAGCTGCCCAAATGGATCTATCATGAGCTCTCCACCTGGTCGCAGATCGCGTTCCTCTATTCGCAGAAGGTGCGATCGGTATTGCGCGGCATTCGCTATGACGCCGAGCGGGGAGATCTGGTCGACCGGCTCATTCGCGTCATCGAGCACCAGGAGGGCCACCGCATCATCGATCATGTGGAGGGCGCCAAGATCCAGTTGAGCGAAGCCCGCTATGCGCGCATCGATCTCGACAGCGTCGAGCCTGGCCTGGCGGCCGACATTGATCGCGACGGCTTCGAGCGCGCGATCCTCCCTGGCCTTGCGCGCATCGAGAAGGCGATCACCGCAACGGCGGTCGATGCCGGGCTCGATCGCAGCGCCATCGAGGCGGTGTTCTTGACCGGTGGCAGCTCGGCAATTCCGATCCTGCGCAAGCGCGTGAGCGAGCTCCTGCCCAATGCGCGGCTCTCCGACGGCGACATGTTCGGCAGCGTCGGCAAGGGACTGGGCCTCGACGCCCACCGGAAGTTCGGTTGAGGCGGTTGCTTTTCCCGACCTGCAGTGACGCGCGCGGGAACGATCGCTCGCTGCCGGGTTCGCCTAACCCTGACAGCGGTGCAGAACCGCCTTGTAGGTCCCGTCCTGCTGCGTCATGTCATAGGTGTTGTCGTCCCTGCGGGTGAAGGTGACGACGCTGCCCAGCACGGCTCCGGATTTGAATTTGCAGGTGACCTGCATGGTCAGGCTGGGGCCGGATTGCTGCCGACTGTCGATGGAGCAGGTTCCACCCGCATAGGAGATTTCGCTCGCCCCCATCTGCACGCGCAACGGCTCCTGCTGGCTGCCGTTGCCGCGGCAGAGCTCGTTCTGGGTGTAGGTTCCCTCGATCGTCACGTCATCTGCAAACGCACAGGTAGTGCACGCGATCATGGCCGCGGCCCGCACCATGGCGCGCGGGTTCACGACCTTGATGATACGCGGAATTTTGACGGCGCTCTTCGGCATAAGAACCCCCCTCGCGTTGCGATTCACCCCTTTCTGAAATCTGTCGCAGCGCTGCCTCCGGCGCAATGCGCACGTGAATGGGGGCGATGCTACTTTCGGGCATGCTCGCGATTCGGAGGTAATATGTTGCGGCGCAGGACGAAATGCTGCGGGGCATTCAGCTTGCCGCGCCAAGTGTCACTTTCTTGCAACGCAAGGCGACCGACGTGCTCGCGACCCGCGTTTCGTACGTTGGGAACGGAGGCGCCGTGCTAGTTTGCGGGCCGGTATCTGGCGCCTTGTTTGCGGTTCGTGGCGCCGGTCAGCGCCTTGGGACTCGAGTTTGCGTTGCCCAACATGAATAGGTTCCGCATAGCCGTCACCGTTGTGGCCGCCCTCATCGGCTCACGCGCGTTCGCCGCCGATCTGGCGGCTCCCCTACCGCCGGCGCCGGCCCCGAACCTGCAATTCAAGGCACCGCCACCGCCGCCCGCCGCGCCGAGCTCGAGCTGGTCGGGTCCGTATGTGGGGGCCGGGCTCTCCGCCCGATATGATGCGGTCGACGGGGACATTACGTCAGCGACCATCGGAACGCCGCCGACGCCTATTCCGCTGCCGAAGCAGAGCGCACCCTTGCCCGCCTGGGAATGGTGGGGCAACGAGCCCGGCGCGATGCAATATATCGACAACGTCGCGATGAGCATCGGCTTGTACGCCGGGTGGAACTGGCAGGTGTGGCAGTCTTATGTGGTCGGGGTCGAGGCCGACTTCGCCTATGCCAACGAGACCGCGGATTTCCACGGCAGCCCCTATCCGGCCAATCTGATGTTTGGCACGCCGAGCCTTGCGTTCGGGGCGACCCCCGCCGACGACTTCAAAGTCACCACCCGGTGGGACGGCAGCGTGCGTGTTCGCGGTGGTTGGCTCGCTACGCCCGCGCTGCTGCTCTATTTCACCGCCGGCCTCGCCTGGGCCGATATCTCGTCCGTCTCTCGCTGCGCGACGCACGAGACCGCCAACGTCTCCAATTGCGCCTTTGACAACTTCTTCGGGGGTACGCTCGGGCCCTATTTGATCGCGCACTCAGCCCTCCAGCTCGGGTGGACCGTCGGCTTCGGCATCGAGACGTTGCTGTGGCAGCATTGGGTCCTGCGAACTCAGTATCGCTTCGCCGATTTCGGCTATCCGTCGGCCGGTCCGTTCAGTGCCTTCACGGCCACGGACGTGCGCACCTGCACGGGCTGCTCCGCCGCCAACACCCCCATGGTGGTCAGCTATCAGCTGCCGCTGATGGAGCACAGTTTCGAGTTCGGCCTCGCCTACAAGCTCTGGTGATCGCGCGAGACGGAGTGGTCACGACGGTCACCGGGCCGCAATCACCGGGCAGCAAATTGAATGGCCTTTCCGTCTCGCCTCGGCTAGTTTCCGACCCGCCCGCCGGCCCAAGCTGGAGCCGCAATGGCGCCAGCGAACCATTGTTCAAGCGTGCAACCGGCGTGGCGGCAAAAGCGGTCCCGTAGCTCAGCCGGATAGAGCAGCGGTTTCCTAAACCGAAGGTCGCAAGTTCGAGTCTTGCCGGGACCGCCATTGCTGCGACGGGTCGCGGATGATGTATCGTAGCGAGTGGACGAACGTGCCGGATCCGGACGCGCTCGCCTGCTATTGCGGTTCTGACCCATCGAAGGCGATCTGCATGGGCGTCGAGCCGAACGCCGATTGCAAAGCTCTCGTCGACGCCGTATTGCCGCTCGCCAGGCAGATGCTCGATCGCTTCGGCGAATTCCACCCCTATGGGGCCGCGATGGGCGGCGACGGAAAGATTGCGGCGGTTGCGATCCATGAGGGTCGTGAGCGGCCCGCCTCGATCGCCGTGATCAGGCAACTCAAGACCGCATTCATTGCCGGCGCCAAGGAACGCAGATTCAAAGCGACCGCGCTGGTCTATAATGTCAACATCACGCTTCCCACGAACGGCCAGAAATCCGACGCGATCGCCGTTTCGTTGAACCACCGCGACGGCTCCTCGGTGAAAATGTTGTTCCCGTACAGGATCGTGGAGAACAGCGTCGTTATCGATCAGCCGTTCGCGCAGAGGGGCGAGGCCGATGTGTTTCCGCTACGGTGATCGCATAGAGACGCCCGGCAAATTATCCAAGTTCCACCGCTGCGGCCCCGGCCCGCTCTCAGACCAGGAAGCCATCATCAGGTCCGTGCAGCATCTTTTCCGCATGGCTAAAGTGAGAGCCTGACACGCGGTCGCTGGTTTTTCATCACACGTTATGGGGTTTCAGGCGGGCCACACAAAGGAGAGAAGAGTCATGGACATCAAACGCAGCGGCTCGCAGCCGTCCGGCAAGGGGCCGGCTGAATATTTCACCGGTACTGTCCGCGTCGACCCGCTGTTTCAGCCTCTGGAGCCCGCCCGGACGGCAGCCGCGACCGTCACGTTCGAGCCGGGCGCGCGCACCGCCTGGCACACGCATCCGCTCGGCCAGCGATTGATCATCATTTTCGGCTGCGGCTGGGTGCAGCGCGACGGCGGACCGGTCGAAGAAGTCAGGCCAGGGGATGTCGTCTCCTTCGCACCAGGAGAGAAGCATTGGCACGGCGCGACCCCGACGACCGCAATGACGCACATCGCCATTCAGGAGGCGCTCGAGGGCAAGACGGTCGATTGGCTCGAGAAGGTCAGCGACGCGCAATACCGCCGTTGAATTAACAGGTGGCTGGCGGCGCGATCCAAGCCGCATGATTGATCCAATTCGCACGATGAGCGGATTCGGACACCGAGAGTCTGGCCGCCTCAATCCCAACCCTCTCCCCAACAGAGAGAGGGAGCTCGCCCCGCTGCTGGCAAAGCAGTGCCCAAACCTCGCCGGAACGTGACCTAACTAACCGCGGGGCGGCGTGAAGCGCCGGTGTCGCCCATTTGAATTTCCTGCACCACCTGCCACGACCTCAGTTCAGGAATTTCAAGCCGATAGGCGGCACCGGAATCGCACAGTCGCCTCCCCTTGACGGCCACGCAAAGCGACGGGCTAAATGCGTCATGCCCTGATCGATCGAGTGCCGGCGCGATGAAGCAATTCATCGCGATAGAAGGGCTGTCGGTCTCCGTGGGTTTGCCGCGGATGGTGTCGAACGCAAACCGTGAAGAGAGGGAGTAGGCTCATGTCAGGAAAATCGATCTCATCGAAGGTCAAGCTTTTGGGGCTCGCTGTCGCCGCCGCGATGCTCTCATCGGCCGCGCAGGCGCAGCTCGCGACGGAAAAAAACCTCACATTAGCGATGGCGCAAGCGATCGCCAACGGCGCCATGGAGAGCTGCAAGGCCATGGGCTACAAGGTCTCGGTTGCAGTGCTCGATCGCGACGGCCTGCCGATCGTGATGCTGCGCGGCGATGGAGCCGGCCTGCACACGCCCGAAGGCGCCGACCGCAAGGCCTATACGGCGCGCACCTTCCGGGCGCCGTCGGCTGATTTCTTGAAGCGCATGCAACGCGATCCGGCCGCCCACGCGTCGGAGGAATATACCCGTGTGCTGGCGCTGCCGGGCGGGCTGCCGATCAAGGTCGGCGACGATGTGATCGGCGCTGTAGGGGTCTCCGGCTCGCCCGGCAAGGACGACGATTGCGGGCAGGCCGGCATCGATAAGGTGAAGGACGAGTTGAAGTAGGGTTTTAGACCGAGCTGATAAAATCCTCATGGCCGCGCGGTTCTCTTGCCGCGCGGCTTCAACTCTTGACTGCCGCGGCATTTGGTCCTGTCAGCGGCCCTCATATCCATGTTCTTTGGCCGAGAATTATGCCTTTGTCGCCCTGAAAAGATCGGGTCGATCCGGCAGAGGACATCATGCGAGCTTGCTTGAACTTCGCGAAGTTTTCCCGTTCGCGCCGTTGGTCGTCGGCGCTTGTCAGCTTGTTGCTGTTGGTGGCCGGCGCGATGCCGGCGGCCGCCGATGCGGTTGCCGACTTCTACCGCGGGAAGCAGATCACCTTCATGGTCGGCTCGAGCCCGGGCGGCGGCTACGATGCCATCGCGCGCCTGGTGGCGCGGCATATTGTCAATCACATTCCGGGAAATCCCGGGATCGTGGTGCAGAATACGCCCGGCGGCGGCAGCATCACCATGACCAACCGCATCGTAAAGGTCGCCCCGCAGGACGGCACGGTCATTGGTCTTGTCCAGCGCGGTGTCCTGCTCGCACAATTGACCAAGCAGCCGAGCGTGCAGTTCGACATCAACAAGATCAATTTCATCGGCAGCGTCCTGCCAGAGCATTCGCTGGTGGTGGCCTGGCACACCGCGCCGGTGAAGACCGTGGACGACCTGTTCACCAAGCAGATGATCGTCGGCGGCACCGGTGCGACCTCCGATCTCGAGGCCTCGGCGCGTATGCTCAACGCGACCGCCGGGACCAAGCTCAAGATCGTCAGCGGCTATCCGGGGCAAGGCGATGTCCTGCTCGCCATGGAGCGCGGCGAGATCCAGGGCACCGCCGACTGGGCCTGGTCGGAGATCAAGGGGCGCCACCAGGACTATCTGGAAAAGAAGGAGATCACGTTGTTGCTGCAGAATTCCCTGCGCAAGGCGCCGGATCTGCCGGACGTGCCGCTCGCCATTGATTACATCAAGGATCCGATCGACCGGCAGGTTGCGGAGCTCTATTTCGGCGTCAAGGAAGTGGCGCGGCCGATCCTTGCCGCGCCGGGCGTGCCGGCTGATCGTTTGGCGGCGCTCCGCTCGGCCTTCATGATGCTCAAAGATGACGCCGAGTTCAAAGCCGACGCCGAGAAGATGGGGATCGACGTCGATCCCACCCCCGCCAAGGCGATCGAGGACTATCTCAAGCAGGCCGGCGCGGCTTCGCCGGAAGTGGTGCGGCGCCTGAGCGAGATCCTTAATCCGGGGAAGTAAGCGACGCGCCTCGTCCGCCTTTTGGGTTGCGCAAAGACATCGGGCGGCCACAAGGGCCGCCCCTACAAAGTGTCACGGTTAAGCAGTTTCACTCCGCCTTGATGCCGCTTTCCTTGACCACGCGCTCCCATTTCTTGGTCTCGTTCTCGATGAAGGTGCCGAATTCCGCCGAGCTCATCTGCACGACGTCGGCACCTTCGACCGCGAACTGCTTCTTGGTCTGCTCGGAATTCTGCACGGCGGCGATCTCGTCGTGCAGCTTGGCCACGATTGCCGGCGGCGTGCCGGCCGGCGCCAGCACGCCCCACCAATTGGTCGCTTCGTAGCCGGGCAGTTGCTCACCGATCGTCGGCACGTCCGGCAAAGCGGCGCTGCGATGCGCACCACCGGTTCCGAGCGCGCGCAATTGACCATTGTGGATGAACGGCACGGTCTGGACCGTGGATGAGAACATGATCTTGGTATAGCCGCCGAGCACGTCGGTCAGCGCCGGACCGCCGCCCTTGTAGGGCACATGCACGATGTTGACCCCGGCGATGAGCTTGAACAACTCGCCACCCAGATGCTGAAAGCTGCCGATGCCGGCGGACGCATAGTTGAGCTCGCCCGGCTTCCGTTTGGCGAGCGCGATCAGCTCGGCGACCGAATGCACCGGCAGATCCGGGTGCACCACCAGAACATTGGGGCCGCTCGCCAAGATCGCGACCGGCACGAAGGATTTGATCGGATCATAATTGAGCTTGTAGAGCCATGGGCTGACCGCATGCGCGATCGAGATGATGAGCAGCGTGTATCCGTCATGCGGTGAATTCGCGACCATTTCGGTGCCGAGCACGCCCCCGGCGCCGCCGCGATTGTCGACCACCACCTGCTTGCCCAGCCGATCGCTCAGCTGCTGCGCGACGAGGCGACCGACCACGTCGTTGCTGCCGCCCGGTGGAAATGGAATGACGAGCCGGATCGGCTTCGCCGGATATTCCTGTGCGGTTGCGCTCAATGTCGGCGCGAGAAGCGCCAGCATGGCGCCCACGATCTTGATCGGCAGCGAGCTGGCCTTGCGTATCGCTACGGTCATCGGGCCGTTCCTCCGAATTGATTTGTTCAAGCGACTGTCAGCGCAATCGTGGTCATGGTCTCGAGGTCGTCGCCGAACCAAGCCTTGATGGCGGCCTCGCGGCCAGAAAGATACTCGGTCTTGCCGTCCCTTTGCACCATCGGAATATCGTGTCCGGGCACCACCACGCTGCCGGGGCGCCGCTGCCAGAAGCTCCAGACTTTCTCGATGGAGGCTTTGCTCATCATGGCGTCATAGCTCGCGTCAGCCATGCGCGAGACAAGCTCGGCGCGGTTCTTCGCCGCGTCGCCCGTGAAGATCACCTCGCGGTCCCGGCCCGACAGCACGTATATTAGATGGCCGGGCGTATGCCCGGGCGCGCTGTGCACGGTGATGCCCGTCAACACCTCTTCGCTGTCTGCCGCCTTGTGCACGGTCGGCCAGGCCGCAAGCTCGCGCACATAGAGCTCCGGCACCGAGGTCTCGCCCCATGGCTCATCAACCGCCCAGGCGAGTTCGCTTGCGCCCACCACGATGCGGGCGCGAGAGAAGAGCGTCCAGTTGACGCAATGATCGTGGTGCACGTGGGTCAGCAACAGATCGGTCACGTCCGCGGGCTTGAGGCCATGATGCGCCAGGCGCTCCATGATGAGCTTGCGCACCCCGAAGCCGCCGGTATCGACGAGCGCCACATGGCCTTGACCACGGATGAGCACGATGGTGCTCCAGCCGAGCCCGCCGTGACACACGGTCTTTCCCGGATAGCCTTGCACCAGGATGTCGACCGCGTAGCCGTCGATCTGCATATTCCCCCCTGCTAATTTGCAGACCTTTCATTGCTTGGCGCCGACGGCTGGTCAAGGCTATGCTGCGGCTTCTTCGACCACCGGCCGGGTCCGCCAACATGAACTACTCCACCGAATTCAAATGCGTTCGCGATGAGGTGAGCGCCGCTGAATGGCAGACCCGCCTCGATCTTGCGGCCTGCTACCGCTTGGTCGATCGCTACGACATGCAGGATCTGATCTACAATCACATCACTGCACGCATTCCCGGCACGCCGGACCACCTGCTCATCAATCTCTATGGCCTCCTCTACAAGGAGATCACCGCTTCGAGCCTGGTCAAGATTGATCTCGACGGCAACATCCTGACGAAGCCGGCAACCGATTACGGCATCAACAAATCCGGCTATGTGATCCACGGCGCGATTCACCGGGCACGGCCCGAGGTCGCCTGCGTGCTGCATACCCATACGCGTGCCGGCATGGCGGTCTCCGCCATGAAATGCGGTCTATTGCCATTGTCGCAGACCGCGATCCGCTTCACCGGCCATATCGGTTATCACGACTATGAAGGCCCGGCGATCGACCTCGACGAGCGGCAGCGGCTGGTCGACGACTTGGGCCCGCACGATGCGATGATCATGCGCAATCACGGCCTCCTGACCTGCGGCGCCACCATCCAGCAGGCGTTCAACACCATGTATCAGCTCGAGCTGTCCTGCCGTGCCCAAGTCGACGCGATGGCGGCGCGCACCGAGCTCACTGTTCCGGGGGATAACGTGCTTCAACACACCGCCCATCTTTACCAACCCGGAACCCGCCGGCCGTATGGGGTGCTAGAATGGCCGGCGATGCTGCGGCTCCTGGCAGCCGAGAGCAAGAGCTCCGGCTATCCGCCCTATTGGCATTGAGTGGTAGCGGAATTGCGATTATTTTTTCGTTGTGCGCGCGCTTGTCGCGGGCATCCACGTCTTTCGGGCCGACTGGTGGTGTAAGACATGGGTCGGCGGGACAAGCCCGGCGATGACTCAGAGGGGGAACGCCGATGCCCGCTGCCGATCTTCCCGAGCTCGTCAATCCGGTGAAGGCGCGCATGGCGGCGGGCGGGGTCGCCCTTGGCATGATTGTGCGGCTCGCCCGCTCCGGCGACGTGGTGCGCATCGCCAGATCGACCGGCCATGACTTCGTGTTCATCGATGCGCAGCACTCGCTGTTCTCGCTGGAGACCATCGGGCACATCGCACAAGCGGGCTTGGGTTCCGGCACTGCGGTGCTGGTCCGCGCGCGCAGCTGCGATGATCCCGACATTTCGCTGATGCTCGACAATGGTGTCGCGGGGATCATCTTTCCCGATGTCAACACCGCGGCCGAGGCCAGGCGTGCGGTCGATGCCTGCAAGTTTGCCCCGATCGGCAAGCGTTCGGTCGGCGGCGGCTATCCGCATTTCGATTATCGGACGCTGCCGCTGTCGCATAGCGTGCGACAGCTCAACGAGGCGACACTGGTGGTGTGCATGATCGAGACCCGCGAGGGGCTTGCCAATGCGGAGGAGATCGCCGCGGTCCCGGGCGTGGACGTGCTGCATGTGGGATGCAACGATCTGCTGGCCGCCATGGGAAAGCCCGGCGCGTTCGGCGATCCGGAGGTGGTTGCCGCGGTCGAGCGGGTGATTGCGGCCGCGACCGCTGAAGGCAAGTTCGCCGGCCTTGGAGGCGAGCGCGATCTCGCCCGGCAGCTCGCCTTCATCAAGAAGGGCGTGCGCTTCGTCACCACCCAGACCGACATCGGATTCCTGCTGGCCGAGGGGGGACGTCGCACCGAACAGATCCGCAAGGCGATGGAGTGAAGACGCCAATCAGCTGCGCGTCGTCCCTGCGAAAGCAGGGACCCATATGCCTTTGCGCCATCGATAGTATGGGTCCCGGCGCTCGCTTCGCTCAGCCGGGACGACAACTTTTTGTATTGTGCTAGGTCCCTGCTTTCACAGGGACGACCAGAGAGGGAATGGTAGAAGTGACTCACTTGATCGTGATGGAAGGCGACGGCATCGGGCCGGAGATCAGCGCTGCAACGCTCGAAGTTCTGCGCGCGGCCGATGCCAAGCTCGCGCTCGGGCTTTCGTTTACCCCGGTCACGGTCGGGTTTGCGGCCCTGCAGCAGCACGGCACCACGTTCCCGGCCGCCGCGCTTACAGCAGCGCAAGCGGCCGACGGCGTCATCCTCGGGCCGGTCTCGCACAACGATTATCCGCCGGTCGCCGAAGGCGGCCTCAATCCATCCGGCGAGTTGCGCAAGCGCCTCGATCTCTACGCCAATATTCGCCCCGCCCGCACGCGTGGCGGCTTTCCGGCCCGCTGCGGAGCTCCCGTCGATCTGGTCATCGTGCGCGAGAATACCGAAGGCTTCTATGCGGATCGCTCGATGTTTGTTGGTCCGGGCGAGTTCATGCCAACGCCGGATCTCGCGCTCTCGGTGCGCAAGGTCACGCGCACGGGCTCGACCCGGATTGCCGAATCTGCATTTTTGCTGGCGATGCAGCGTCGGAAAAAAGTGACGGCGGTCCACAAGTCGAACGTGCTCAGGATATCGGACGGGCTGTTCCTCGAATGCGTGCGCGCGGTTGCGGCGCGCTTTCCCTCGGTTGCCTACGAGGAGCGGATCATCGACGCGATGGCGGCGCTCTTGGTGCGGGACGCCGGCGCTTTCGATGTCGTGGTCACCACCAACATGTTCGGCGACATCCTGTCGGACGAAGCAAGCGAGATCGCCGGCAGCCTCGGGCTCGCGGCCTCGCTCAACGCCGGCAGCGCGCACGCGGTTGCGCAGGCCCAGCACGGCTCCGCGCCCGACCTCGCCGGGCGCGATGCGGCCAATCCGGCCTCGCTCATCGGCTCGGCCGCGATGCTGCTCGAATGGCTAGGCGAGCGACGTGGCGAGGATCGCCTGCGCAAGGCCGCTGCTGCGATCGACGCCGCGCTCGATCTCGCAATCGCCGATCCCGCAACCCGCACCCGCGATCTCGGCGGCAGGCTCGGAACCAAGGCGTTTGCCGAATGCGTCGCTTCAAGGATCGCGGTGTGACGGTCGCCTAATCCGCGAAGTCAGGCCCTTCTCCTCCACCCTGGTGGGTTGGGGTCGGGCAAGAGGAAGTGACCTTCGTCCGGCGTGCGGCCGCGTAACCTTCGCGTAAGCGGGCCACTGCGGGTGCGCTTGACGCTGGGCGAGAGACATGAACGTGATGGTCGGGCATGGACCTCCCGTATGGGCGGCGCCTTTGTAAGTTTTGCCGATGTGGATCGAACTCGCAGCGCAGATGATGCGGCGGACGGGCAGCGCTCTACTCACCCTGCTGATGTTGTCTGCACCGGCGGTGTGCGCCGAGGTGCTGCGCGTCGGCAAGGCGGTGCCCGAGGCATTTTCGTTCGTGCCGCTCGATATCGGCATGCGCTACGGGTTCTTCAAGAAATACGGGATCGAGATCGAGCCCTCCGCCTATTCGAGCGGCGGCATGCTGACGCAGGCGCTCACCGCCGGCTCCGTGGATATCGGTCTCGGCTCGAGCCCGGAAATGGCCGGCATCGTCAAGGGCGTGCCGGTGAAGGCAGTCGCCGCCATGGCAGGGCGGCCGCTGCTCATTGGTTTGATGGTGCGGTCGGACGGCCCGATCAAGACCGTCGACGATCTCAAGGGCCATCGCATCGGTGTCACCAGCGCCAATTCCTTGACCGCGTGGCTCGTCGCCGAGCTGTCGCTGCACAAGGGGTGGGGGCGAGACGGCATTGCGGTGACGCCGCTCGGCGCCATACCGGGCTTGCTCGCCGCAATGATGATGATGCAGGTCGACGGCTTCGTGGCCGATTATTCCAGCCTCTTGCGCGCCGAGGAGGCGGGCGAGGGCAAGATCCTGTTCTCATTCGGCGATCTCGTGCAGGACTTCCACATCCACGTGATCTTTGCGACCGACAAGCTCATCGCCACGCGCCCGGCCGCGATCCGCGGATTCCTCGCCGGCTGGTTCGAGACCATCGCTTTCATGCGGGCCAACAAGGCCAAGACCGTAGAGACCGCGATGGCCGTGCTCGACATCAGTCAGGGCGTCGCCGAACGCACCTATGACACCCTGATGCCGATGTTTTCCGACGACGGCCGGTTCAACCTTAAAGCCCTGGCGACGGTCAGCCGCTCTTATGTGGACCTCAAGTATCTTCCGGCGGAGCCGGACATGAGCAAGCTCTACACTGAAGAGTTCCTGCCGAAATCGCGGTAGTGGGCTGGAGGCGCCCGGCGGCTACCGGCGCGCCCCAATGATGCTGCTCGCAAGGGTTACGGCTGCAAGGCATCCCACAAGAAGAAGCCGCCGACCAGCACCACCCCGGCGCCGCCGAGCCGCATCGCGAACTGGCCGAGCTTCCAGCGATGGATCAATCCGATCCCGATGCCGGTCAGATGCAAAAGGCCGGTCGCGATGACGAAGCCGATGCTGTAGAGAACGCCGCTCTCGTCGGGCGGAAGCTCGGTTCCGTGCGCGTGTCCGTGAAAGATCGCGAAAAAGCCCACCAGAACGGCGGCCGCGAACAGTGGTGGCCGCGCCTCGGTCGCGACCACGCCGCCAAGCCCGATGGCGGAGAGCGCAATGCCGATCTCGGTGCCAGGAAGCGGCACGCCCATCAGGCCGAGCATGCCCCCGAAGGCCATCACGATCGGAAACGTCACCGGCAACAGCCAGATGGCCGGCGCACCAAGCTGCGCGCCCCACAGTCCGACCGAGACCATGGCGACTATGTGATCCAATCCGGAAATCGGGTGCTCGAAGCCGCTGACGAATCCTCCGGCTTGATACCCGAGAATGTGGGCCGAAGCGCCGACCGGCCAGAGCAATAAGAGCGGAAGTGCAGCCAGTGTCGATAGTGGCTTGCTCACCCTGTTCATTCGTCCTCCCCCAGGCCTCGTGGGTTTCCAAGTATCGTGGGTTCCCAGGTCCAGATTAGCGCGCCGACGCCCACCCGCCTACTGGGACCCGAGAGCCGCCGCCCGCTCGACCGCCATGCAGGTTGGCAGTTCAGCGCCGCAGAGCCCTCTGCGGCGCTGACACCCGCTCAGCGCAGGAAAACATCGTCAATGATCGATTAATGCCGCAGCCTCCGAACTTATGCTTAGGGCAACTTGAAATCAATTTCCTGGAGGTAAAACCGGCAACGAGGAAGCAGGCACCGGATTTCCTGAACGGCACGGAGGACGTCATGATTGTCGCGTTGCGACGTTTTGCCGAGGATCGCAAGGGTAACGTCGCCATCATCTTCGGGCTGACGCTGGTACCCATCGTGTTCTTGACCGGAATGGGAATCGACTACACATCCGCGACACAGAAGAAGGCGATGCTCGACGCCGCAGCGGACGCGGCTGCGCTCGCAGCGGTGACCCCCTCGCTGATGGCCCAGCCGTCATCTGCGTCGATCACGGCCGCGCAGAACATGTTTAATTCCCAGGTCTCCAACATTCAGGGCCTGTCCTACAGCGCCAACAGCTTATCGGTCACCGCGGTCGACAACGGTCTCACCCGCACCGTCACGGTGAACTATTCGGCTGGCTCGCGGAACGCGTTCTCCGGCGTCCTCGGCCAGTCCACCTGGGCGATCAACGGCTCTTCGCAGTCGACCGCATCGGTCGCGCCGAACATCGATTTCTATCTGCTCTTGGACAATTCTCCGTCGATGGCGATCGCGGCGACAACGGCCGGCATCAACACCATGGTCAGCAATACGTCGAAGCAAGGCGGCTGCGCCTTCGCCTGTCACGAGACCGACCCAGCGGCCGACAACCTCGGCAACCCGAACGGCGAGGACAATTACACGCTCGCGAAGAAACTCAACGTGGTGACGCGGATCCAGAACCTGAATACCGCCACCCAGTCGCTGATGGATACCGCGACCACGACGATGCAGAATTTCAAAAGCACGTACCGGATGGCGATCTATACGTTCAATACCGGCGGCACCAACACGATCACGGCGCTGACCGGCAGCCTGTCGACCGCGAAGTCGCTTGCTGCCGGGATCGATACCCTGACCGTCTACAAGAACAACTGGCTGACTTCCTCGAAGAACAACAGCGACGAGGACACCGACTTTGAGGCGGCCATGTCGAGCGTCAACACGATCATGCCCAATCCCGGCTCCGGCACTGCCGGCCAGTCGCCCCAAGAGGTGCTGTTCATCGTCTCCGACGGCGTCGACGACAACCAAAAGAACGGCGCGCGCAACCAGGCCTTGTTCACGACTTCGCAGTGCACGAGCATCAAAAACCGCGGCATCCGCATCGCGGTGCTCTACACCACCTATCTGCCGCTGCCGACCAATTCCTGGTACAATACTTATATCGCGCCGTTCCAGCCGCAGATCGCCAACAATATGAAGAGCTGCGCCTCGCCCGGATTGTTCTTCCAGGTGAGCACTGACCAGGACATCACCGCCGCCATGGCGGCGCTGTTCCAGCAGGCGGTGGCGACCGCACGCTTGATCCGCTGATCCAACGCCACAGCCTCTCGTGCTTCGAGCCGTCCCGGTCTAGCGCCGCGGCGGCTCAAGCATTTCCGGGCTCCCGGATTCAGTGCGGCGCGCTCTGCTCGGCTTACAGCGCGGTATATGCTCTGCTCGGCTTACAGCGCGGTATATAAAGCATGTCTCGATCGAAATGATTCACCTCAGTCGTCACCCGCGGGCATAGCCCGTCGAAGACGCGCGTAAGACGCCCTGATGACCCGCAGGTCCATCTTTTTCGCAAGGAGATGGATTGCAAGCCAGGTCAAGCCCCGCAATGACGTCGGGCTGGATCAGTTCGACCGAGATCCGCTCTAGCATCACCGCAAGCCGGATCAGGGTAGAATTTTGCCGAGAAGAGCGGATCTGGCGCTGTCTCGGCATGAGCCCGAGAATGGATATTTAATCAGCCGCTGATCGTTGGTAAATTCTGGGTTCCTTGTGATGCGGAGAATCGCCCATGTCACGGTCTGCGGCACTTATCTTGTTATCGGCATTGCGGAGCCGCTTGCTGGCCGGCGGTGTCGTCGCTGGCGTTCTTGCAGTCACCTTTGTTCGGTCTTTCTCCGTGGCCGCGCCCGTAGCGGATTCCATTCCCCAACTTGGTTCTCGAGATTTCGGTTGGAGCGCCAACTTCTGGGATTTTCAGCTCGACCCTCCGCAGGGTTCGGGTCACGGGCCGATGAAGACCGATCCTGACTATCCGTACAACAGTCAAATTCAGTTCGGCCATCGCTTTACGGGAGAGCTTCGGCCCCCGATCGTGAACACGAAGGACCCGATCCTGAAGCCTTGGGCTGCGAAGGAGATGCAGGCAACCAACGACGAGGTGCTGAGCGGCAAGGTGGAGATTCCCTTTACCTCCCAATCGCGCTGCTGGCCCGGCGGCGTGCCCGGCCAACTCCTTTATCTCGAGCCGATGTATTTCCTCCAGACGCCGAAGGAAGTCTGGATGATATGGCAGCGCGATCATTTCGTGCGCCGCATCTATCTCACCGACAAGCATTCCGAACACGTGAGTCCGTCCTGGTTCGGCGAGTCGATCGGTCATTACGAGGGCGGAGACACGCTCGTGGTCGATACGATCGGGCTTGCGGGAGGCAAGTATCACTACATTGATTCGTTCCGCACACCGCACACCGAGAAGCTCCACGTCGTCGAACGGTTCACGATCAGTCAGGACGGCAGGACTTTGACCGCGATCGTAAGGGTGGAAGATCCCGACACATTCAATGGACCGCTTACACTTAAGCAGACATGGCGCAAGGACGAGGAGGCGATGGTGGACGTGGTGTGCGCCGAGGGCGGCGAGGAGGATCGCTTCAATCAAAACCTCGATCCGATTCCGCAGGCTGTCAAACCGGATTTCTGACCGGCGCGCGTTCTGAATGATCCGGGAGGCGTCCCAATTTCGCCAAGTGGGCGTGCGACGAGAGTGCCGCTGATCGCCTCCCTCGCGAGAGAGTGGGCTCATGTTGCGTAGCCGTGTTTCGGCCGTCTGCCTTGCTTTGGCCACGACTTTGCTGACGGGCGGCGTCCGCGCCCAATATTGCGATCCCCGCTATGACGGCGGCTGCCCGGATTACCGGCGGCCGTCGCCCGTCTTTCCCTGGGCGCAACCTGCGCCCGTGCCGCCGCGGGTGCCTGCGCCTGGGCCGACATACGCTCCGAGCTTCCCGCAAGGAGTCTATGGGGGTAGCGGCACCTACCAGGCGATCTACGGACCGGTCTATGGTGAGCCGTTTCCGATTCCCGCCGTGCGGCTCACCGACATTGGATCGCAGTTCCTGCGCGCCGAGGTTCTCTATCGAACCAGCGAGCGCCCGGGCACGATCATTATCGATCCAGGGAATCACTTTCTCTATTTCGTCGAGGGCGGCGGAAGGGCGATCCGCTACGGCGTAGGCGTCGGGCGTGAAGGCTTCGGCTGGTCCGGCATAGCGGCCATCCATGACAAGCAGGAATGGCCGGACTGGTATCCGCCAAAGGAAATGATCGCGCGACAGCCGGAGCTGCGACAGCAATTGGACGATCTCCAAGGCGGCCTCGGCATGCCGGGCGGTCCGCGCAATCCGCTCGGCTCCCGCGCCATGTATCTCTGGCAGGGCGATAAGGACACCCTCTACCGCATCCACGGCACGGTTGAGCCGTGGACCATCGGCAAGAGCGTCTCCTCGGGCTGCATTCGCATGATCAATCAGGACGTGATCGATCTCTACATGCGCGCTGCCGTTGGGGCGAAGGTCATCGTTCTGGCCGCCGAGGGCTAGTGTCCCGGTTCCGAAGCTAGGCGACCTTTTTCAGGATTGCGTCCATCGCGGCATGGTCGAATGCAGGCAGCGTTTCTGTGCGCACATTGCCGAGCTTGCCCACGCTCAAGCCGAGCGCGGTGACGGTTTCGGCGTCGGGTCCCTCCAGAATGGAGATCATGTCATATCTGCCGAGCGTCCAATAGAACGCCTTCACCGTGACGCCTGCTTTCTTCGCTTCAGCCTTGAAGGCGGCGGCGCGTTTGGGCGAATCCTTTACGTCCCGAACCCCCTGATCGGTGAAGTGACAGAGCACGATATAAGTCGCCATCTGATCCTCCTTCACTATGTTTGCGCTGACATCGCTGGAATTATCCGCCAACCAGATTGCAAGAGAGTGCGAGCAGTCCGGATGTCCAAGGCAGATTGCGCCGTTGTCGGGCAGCCGCGCAAGGGGACCGGGCCCGCAGCCGACCGTCAAGCTCAGCCGCTTGCCCCGATAGAATTCCTCGACCGTTTGCGCCTGCGCGGGCCGGGACAACAAGGCAATGCAGGCCAGGACCGCAGCGATCATTGGCTTGAGCATGATTACCCCAAAGCCTTAAAACCCGCCGAACCACCAAGCAGCGCGAGGCGGGCCGGCCTCTACAGGTCCAGCATGCTAGGCCGAAGGCGGGCGGTAAAGCGACTCTTCCATCTTTGAGGTGACGCCTTCGCTCTTGAGCGTCTCCTCGTATTCCTTCCGCAGGAAAGGGTCCTCCAGCCAGTACGGAATGGCGGTCCCACCCTCGGTCACATCGATCGCGCCTTCGTCAGTGTCCTTCTCACCGGGCACGCCTGCCTTGTCCTTGCGGTGATTGTTGGGCCCGTACCAGCCGATCAATCGCAGCGGCTCCTTGCTGATGCCGAAATGGGCGTGGAACCAGTCACCCCCGTAGGGCGCAGCAGTGACCATGCCCACCGGCTCGTAGTCCTGCCGGAAGATATTGGCCGTTTTGCCGTCCTTCCACGGCGTCATGCCATCGCTACGCGGCCAGGTATAAGTGTAGCCCTTGCCCTTGAGGCAGACGAGCACCGCCGACGACATATGGGCGTGCGCCTTCGAGTAGCGCCCGGTCTCATGCTCGCCGACAAAGCCGTAGAACACATTGCTGGCCATGTTGGGCTCGACCCGGAGATAACCGGGCGAGCGGCGATTATCGAGATAGAGCTGGCCGTTGATGATGTCCGGAATGAGGTTGCTCTTGCGCATCGCGAGGCCTCGTAGCGGATCCGGCGCGATGTCGTCCTTTGGCTTGAAAAAGTCCTGGCTCCCATCGAAGCGGGTCGGAAAGGTCGCCGGTGAATTGAAGATCCAATCAATGTCACGAAACAGGTTCATCACGTTGGGCGCGGTGGAGGCCACCAAGATGAGCGCTGGGCTCGAGGCCGCATTGACAATGCGGTGCCAGGTATTGAGCGGAATCGAGAACATCGACCCGCGCTGCCATTCGAAAGTGTGCGGCTTGGCCTGGCCGTCGATCCAAATCTCAGTCGTCCCGCGCCCTTCGACGACGACCATGATCTCCTCGTACATGTGCCGCTCGGGATTGAGCGCCCCGGCCCCCGGCACCTCGACGACGTAGCACCCCCATTTGCCTTCCGTGCCGTAGAGCTGGATGAACGTGCCGTTCCCGCCCAAGCGGGCCCACGGTTTTAGCGGAAGGTCCTGCACGCGCCTTACCCCGATGCCGCGGAAGATTGGAATCCCCTGCGCCTCCATAAATTCGTCATAGGGCGTATTTGGTCGCTTCCACGCCCCATACCCCGCATTCTTCAGTCCCTCGGGCTCGTGCCAATGATCACTGGTGACATCGTGCATGGGAGTTCCTCCGCCAAGTGTTAGGCAATCCTCTCATGGCCCACTAATGAGCACAATCCCGGCGTGATCTGGCGTGTGTTTGCGCCGCGCCGGATGGGCTTGTCGAAGATCGCGGAGAAAGTGATCAGCACAGTGCATAATGGAAAAATATGATGGATAATTGCGACGAGTTGCTATGGCAGTTGGGTGGAGGGGCAGATGGAAGCGCGGGAAATCTTCGTTAGCGTCGGCACCACTTGCAATGACGAACAGGAAGCTTTTGTCCATGCCCTCGAAGACAGGTTACGGAGCGAGGGCCTCATCCCCCGCACCGTGGGCCGCAATACCTTCAGCGCTGATGCTCCGTTGAAGAAAGTCATGGAGCTGCTCGAAAGCTGCCAAGGGGCTGTGGTTATTGCCCTTGAACGCACGTTCTTTCCCTCAGGTATTGAGAAACGGGGTGGGCCTAACGAGTCGCAGTTGTCCAACGTGCGGCTACCCACACCGTGGAATCAAATAGAAGCCGCGATGGCTTACACCCGGCATCTACCTCTCATGGTCGTTGTGGAAACAGGGCTGAGGGGTGAAGGTCTTTTGCAAAGCGGCTATGATTGGTACGTGCAATGGATCAAGCCGGTGCCATCAGCCTTGAACACGCTTGAGTTCAACGGTGTTCTCGCCGACTGGAAATCGAGAGTCGTCTCTTATGAGCCCGCATCGAGCTTGGCCGACGAGACGAAGGTTTTGAAATCCCCTGCCGACCTTACAATTGGGGAATTGATAGGTGGGCTTCGTCCGGCGCAGCTCTGGAGTGTTCTTGCCACATTGGTGGCTGCATTGGCGGGAGCATTTGCTCTCGGTGCAAGACTGGTTGGCCATCCTTAACAGAGGGCGTCGGCAGCTTCGGGTGGCAAGCGCCACTGTCCTTCGAGCCGCTGGGCAACCGGTCGATCGCGCCCGATCGCCAAGTGCTTGCGCGCCCGAGCGGCTTGCTTGGTTTTGAAGCAAAGCGTGTTCAGGAGTTGACGCGGGTCACCGATACCGATTGGCGTGGGCTCATGAAGATCTCATTGGACAGGTTCAGTGTGCCGGTCAGCACATAGCCGAGCGTCGGCGTGTACGCGTATCTGACCTCGCCCCAGATGTACGAGAATGGCGTGCCGGTCGCGGTTCCAAGCGTGCCCGGAAGCGTCACCGGCGTGCCGACCGCGTGCGCGGTGCCGTTGAGCGTGTCGCTCCAGGTGACGGTGGCATTGCCTTTGGCATCGACAGTGACCTCGGACACGGTGACGGCGAGCGGGGCCCCGCTGTAGGGCGCGATGATGGACGAAGAAGCGCCGAGGATGCTCGACATGTCCGAGTTGTAGATCGTCGTGTAACGTGAGGCGAGATCGGCGACCGCCCGCGTGGTGATGGCGACCTTGCGGTCGATGGCGACGCCGTCACCGAGCTCGACGCCGCCCAGATAGGCGGTGAGCAGGAACGGGAGCGTCACGGCAAATTCAACTGCGGCCATGCCGTTTTGACCGCGCGCAAAATCACGCAGACGTTGCAGAAGAGGAACGGAGCTGATCGTGCCGGTCATGGTCGTCTCCCGCTATTGCGCGTCAGGGGCCCGTATAGGGCTCGTTCTTGAACACCGACGTGGCCATCAGCAGCAGCTTGCCGTTGGCTTCGTTGGCGAGGCCGAGACCCAGCGGTCCGGTGAAGACCGGCCACTGGTACATCACGCGCATGACCACGATGTCGCCCGGATTGCCCGGATTGTACGACCAGTTGTTGTTCACCTGGCCGTTGGCGTTGAAAGTCAAGGTCGGCATCGAGGTGTTGGCGGCCGAGAACGAGGCTGCGGTCTGCACGTCGATCATCAGACCGCCGCAGCTGAACAGCGCCTGGACCTTGGCGCAAACGGCCGAGGCGAATTGCGACTGAGTCATGCCGGCATTCTGCACCTGACCGGTGAGGATCTCACGGCTCGAGTCGGCGACTGCGGATTCCAGCACCTGTCCGGCGAAGAAGGCGAGCGCAGTCTGCATCGAGGCCAATATCAGGGCGAGGAAGGGCGCCGCGATGATGGCGAACTCGAGCGCCGCAGCGCCTTCCTCGCGGCGCGCGAATCCGGTGGCTACCGCCAACCGTCTGCGTGCTGAAATCAGCTTGCTTTTGAGGGCTTGCAACATCACCGAGGAGCTCCAAATCCGTTCCGGTCGGCAGGATCGTTTTAGCAAACAACCATTGCGCAAATATTGCCCGTCTACTTGCCTCGGCAGACTGCACGTTCACAGTTTGCGAACCATGATTGGCCCACCGAGCGCAGAGCGTCAGCGACGCCCCGCCAACGTCCGTGCGGCGGCTCGGCCTGACATTGCGCGGGTCGGCGTGCGCGCTGTAATTTGAGACAAATGCGCTTTATCGGGAGCAAGCCCGAGCTGAAGGAGGTCACATGGTTCAATTCGTGCTCAATGGCGGACCGGTCAGAGCCGATGCCGATCCGCAGACACCGCTCCTATGGGTGCTTCGTGATCACATCGGCCTGACCGGGACCAAATATGGCTGCGGAGCGGGACTGTGCGGTGCTTGCACCGTGCATGTGGACGGTCGCGCGGTGCGCTCTTGTCAGCTGCCGCTCGCCAGCATCGAAGGCGCCAGGGTGGTGACAATTGAGGGGCTCCCGGCCGTTGCCACGCATCCCTTGCAGGAAGCCTGGATCGCCGAGCAGGTGCCGCAGTGCGGCTACTGCCAATCAGGGCAGATCATGAAGGCCGCCGAGCTTCTGGCCGCCAATCCCAAGCCCTCGCGTGAGGAGATCATCGCCCACATGGATGGCAACATCTGTCGCTGCGGTACCTATCCGCGCATTGTCGCCGCCATCCAACGCGCCGCGCGGGAGAGGCAGCTATGATGAAGATCAAGCGTGAAGCGAGCGCGACGATCGCGGCCCCGGAAATTTCCCGCCGCGGATTGCTTGCGGGCCTCGGCGGGCTCTCGTTCGCTCTCGCGTTCGCGGCCGATGGGTTGCGCCTTGTGGCGCCGGCATCGGCCGACGCGGCCGCCGTCAAGGTGACGCCTTGGGTGCGCATCACGCCCGACGGCACCATCACCATTCTTACCCCCGGGGCCGAGATGGGGCAGGGCTCGATGACCTCGCTGCCGCTGATCCTGGCCGAGGAAATGGACGCGGACTGGTCGAAGGTCGTGCTCGAATGGGCGCCGGCCGATGCCGAAGTTTATGGCTATCGGCTCGGCCGCGGCCGCGAGATGGCGATCGTGGGTAGCCGCGCGGTCATGACTTATTTCAGCGATCTGCGCATTGCCGGCGCGCAGGTCCGCAAGGTGCTCATCGCCAATGCCGCCGAAAGATGGGGCGTTGATCCCGCATCGTTACGCACCGAGCCGAGCATGGTGATCGATCCTGCGTCTGGCCGGCGCCTCGGCTACGGCGGGATTGCGGCTTTCGGCAAGGTGCCGGTAACGCTTCCGGCAGTCGACAGGAGCGAGCTCAAGCCCAGGAGCGAATTCCGGCTGATCGGTAAGTCGGTGCCGCGCCGCGACATCCCGCTCAAGGTCAACGGCACTGCGCAATACGCAATCGACGTGCGGCTGCCCGGCATGGTCTATGCGAGCAGCCTGCACGCGCCCACGCATGGCGACGCGCCTGCGAGCTGGAACGATGACGAGATCAAGGCCATGCCCGGGGTGCTCGACACGGTTCGCTTGGCGGACGGGATCGCGGTGGTGGCGAAGAGCTTCGAGCAGGCGATGGCGGCACGCCGGGCCATCGAGGCCACCTGGAGGGCCGGCAAGCTCGATGGATTTAATTCGGTCAGGGCGCTCGAAGATTACCGCAAGCACAATGTCGATCCAGCCGCCAAGACCGAGATCGTCGATGCCAAGGGTGACACGAAGGCGGCCTTTGCGGGCGCAGCCAAGATTTACAAGGCGGAGTTCTACAGCGACTACAGCTATCACGCCCAGATGGAGCCGCTGAACGCGGTGGCTCGCTTCAACGGCGCCGGCGATCGCATCGAGATCTGGGACGGGTCACAAGATATCGCGGCCTGCCGCGCGCTCGTGGCCAAGGTGCTGGGCTTCACGACCGATCAGGTCGAGGTGCATCCATGCTTCATGGGCGGCGCCTTCGGTCGCCGCTCTGTCGCCGACTACACGGTCGAAGCGGCGCTCATCGCCCGCGCGGTCGGGTTGCCGGTGAAGCTCATCTGGACGCGCGAGGAGGACATCGCCTACGGCAAGTTCCGTCCGCAGGCCTATCAGAGCATCGAGGCGGCGCTCGATGCGTCCGGCAAGGTGGTAGGCTGGCGACACGCCGTGGTCGGCGACGGCGGCACGAGCCTGCTGGTCGGGGGCATGAAGATCGCCTACTACGGCGCGCCAAATCAGAGCATTGAGCTGCGCAATATCGCCCATGGCGTGCGCATCGAGCATTGGCGCGCGGTCGCCCACAATTTCAATCTGTTCGCGATCGAAGGCCTGGTCGATCAGATGGCTGCCGACCAGGGCGTCGATCCAATCGAGTTCCGGCTTGAGCGAATGGGCGCGTCGGCGCGTGCCCGCAAAGTCCTCGAGGCGGTGGCCCGGATGGCGGATTGGAAGGGCAAGCGCGGCGATGGCCGCGCGATCGGCATCTCCATCACCGAACGCTCCGGCTCACTCGGCGCCGGCGTTGTAGAAGTCTCGCTCGACGCCGACATCGGCAAGATCAGGGTGCACAAAGTCTGGCTCGCGGTCGACGGCGGCATCATCGTGCAGCCGGAGGCCGCCCGCGCCAATGTCGAAAGCGGGATCATGTATGGCCTGTCGAACGGGCTGCATGAGCGCATCACTCTCAAGGACGGCGCGGTCGAGCAGTCCAACTTCAACGATTACACCGTGATGCGGATGTCTGATATGCCGGAGCAGATCGACATTGCCTTCCTCGACAGCGATGCGCCGCCGACCGGGCTCGGTGAGGTCGGCACGCCGTGGGTGATGCCGGCGATCGCCGCCGCCTTCCGCAGGCTGACCGGGAAGCGCCTCGAGCACATGCCGTTCACGGCTGAGCGGGTGCGCGGTGTGTTGAAGGCGTGAGGGGAAGCAGATCGGGGGGCGTGTCGCGAGCGTCATTCGCCACGCCACCCGCGAACGGAGCCCGATCGGGATCCGCGGGGCTGCGTGTTGGGCTGGCCTCTATTTGAGAGCGGTCTGCACGCTGCCGAACGTCGTGTTCAGATTGCCGCCAACACCTTGCACGACGGCGATGATGGCGACCGCGATACCGGCAGCGATAAGTCCGTATTCGATGGCTGTCGCGCCGCTTTCATTGTTCAGGAAACGCTTTACATGCCGAATCACGATTGGATGCTCCTGATTGTGCTCGCCCCGTGAAAGTACCTACTGGGCGCACCTTACCTTTTCGCTACCCGAGACGCTCAAGTTTTGGCCTTGTCACGTTCTGCGACGGGACCTTGCCGAGCGCGCTCGGCAAATTTCGGGGGGCTCGCGCGGAGCGACCGGCGTCGGCAGGCTTTAAAACCACGGAAATTCGCCCGGCACCGGCACTTCCTGCGTACCGATTAATCGCGGATTTACCACACTATCCGTATCGCAGGCGTGGGTGATCTCGGTAATAGATATCGCAGGTTTGTTACCGCGCCTGGAGAAGATCGCCCCAGACGCGGCCGAGATTGTCGCGCGCCCGCTCGAGCGGCGGGACGGACCACCCGCCGTCGTCCTTGAACGCGAGGCCGACGCGATTGAGCTTGGCGAGTGCGTCCTCGATCTTGAACGCGACATTGATTCCGAAAGTTTGCGCGAGCCAGGTTTCGATGCCACTCTTGATCCGGGATGCCTCGGCTGGGCCGCCTGCGGTCAGCAGAAAATAAAATGCCAGGATAGCCTCCTTGCTTTCCTGATCCTCGGCAGCCGCGATCATGGCGTCGAAAATGCCGGAATTATTGTTGACGTTGCGAAAATAGACTTTCTCGGTGATCTCTTTCTGGTACTTCAGCGACTGCCGCTGATACCTGAGCCATTGTCGCGCAATGAAGCTGCCGAGTGCCACGAGGCCGCTCAACGCCGCAAGGGCTTCGGCCATCTCTTCTTGCTTCACGCTCCGCGACAGCCCGAAATAGAAGCCGATGACGAGAAACAGGATCGTGATGGTCGAGGCGAGCTTGATGAGTATCGGCACGCCTCCCGCCAGCGCCGGACCGCTCAGCAGAAGCTTGTCGCGCAGGCTCAGCACGACGCGGACGTTGGGAAACAGCGAGTTGAGATCGATGCTGGCGATGTTGTGGAAGGATTTGATCAGGACCGAGCCGGGGCGCAGATGGCCGCGCGCCAGACGCCGCCGCTCTCGCTCCGAAATGCGGTCAGCGGGCTTCAAGGCAGCCAGCAGCACCACTTCATCATAGACGATGACCGGGACGGACCGCCGCCGGAAGACGGGCCAATCACCCGTTTCAATGGTCTCCTCATGATGGCCGCGCCGGAAGAAGCGGACCTCGCGGAAATCCTCGAGAGGGGCCACCGTATCGACCCTCAGCGCCGGTCGAGAGCGATGTGCCGCCTCGACCTCCGCATGCGTCAGCTCGACGAAATTGGCCTCCGCCAGCACTGCGGTCAGCGAGCCGATCAGGCTGACATAAGCGGCTTCGAGTGCCGCACGGTCCAGCGCCGCATGCGGCTCGATCTCGGGATTGAAGTAGAAGTAGTCGCCGCGCAGCCGCTCGAGCTCGGCGAAATATTCCTGGTGCAAGATGGCGCCGATGGCCCCACAGATGTCGCGGAAGCCGTCTTGTTGCGCGCCCTCTGCAAGGCGGCCCTCGCGAAGCAGGGCTTCAACCAGATCGCTCTTGCGGATGGCGATGACGTGATCCTGCGCGCCGGCATCACTCGTGCGGCGCCCGATGGATTGGAGCGATCTCTCCTGTGTCATGGCCGGGCTTTTCCGGCTTTTCCCGGCCATCCAGGCCTTGCTTTTTTAAGGTGCAGCAAGAAAGGCGTAGATGCCCGCGCCATAAGGGCATTTACGCCCGTCTTTGACGTGCTATGCGCGGGCATGACTCCGAAACACTGTGAACCGATATAAGCGTGAACCGCCTAATGCCGGACCTGACTTCACGTGGCCTCTTGAAAGAACGATTTCACGTCGGCCGTGAAGGCGCGGCGTGATTCCGGATCGAGGTAGAGCATATGGCCGCCGCGATAGAGCTTGAGCTGTGCGCGCCCGGGATCGCCCATCGTGGGGAGATGGTCGAGCACATAGCGGGTCGCCGCATAGGGGGTGACCATGTCGCTGTAGCCGTGCGCGATCAGCAAGCGGAACGACGGCGCCAGCGAAAATAGCGTGCGCAAGTCGTCGATCACGTTGGCCCCGAGCCGGCCTGAGCCGCGGCCCCAGTCCCATTTCCCGGAAATGTCGGAGGCCAGCAGGTTGTAGGTCATCTCGGTCTTGAACCCGAGCTCGTCGCGCGCATAAGCCGCAAAGGCGCCCCCATAGGCGCGCACCACGCCGTCGAGCAACGGATCGGGGCCACGGCCGCTCAGCTGATCCGGATAAGGATCATCGACCGCAAACGTCGCGTCATAGTGGCTGACGATCTTGTGCTCGGCGGCGGCGAGCGATTTCACGTAGTTGTCGCGGATGAAGCCGTGCGCTCTTTCGACGACGTCCTCCGGCATCCCGGTCAGCTCCGCGACCCGCGAATAAAAGCTGCGGGCGGCTTCGCCCTGCGGCGGCGGACCAGCCAGGGTGGAGAGATATTCCGTCAGCGCAAAGTGCTCGGCTTCCGCCAGCTTTTCCTTGCTGAAAGTGCCTTTGCGCTCCAGCTCGGCCGCGGCAAGCGAGGGCAGCTGCAAGGCTGCGCCCAGCGCCAGGCGCGTGCCGCCGAAGGTCAAGGCGCCGTCGAGCAGCGGCGAGAGCATCACGATGCCGGCAGCCACAATGCCCTGCTGCTCCCGCAGGGCTTCGGCGACCTTGACGGCGCGGAATCCCCCGTAGCTTTCGCCGAGGATAAATTTGGGCGAAGCCGTGCGCCCGTTGTTCACGGCATAAAGGGCGATCGCTTTGGCCATCGAGTCGGCGTCGCGCTCTACTCCCCAGAAAGCATTGGCGGCGTCCGGCTTGGCGGCGCGGCTCCAGCCCGTTCCCACCGGATCGATCAGCACCAGATCCGTGAAGGCAAGCCAAGTGTCCGGGTTGTCCTTGAGCCGGGTGATCGAACCATCATGGCCGCCGAAGGCGAAATCGGCGATGCGCGGTCCGACGAGGCCGAGATTGAGGAATGCGGACGCCGCACCCGGTCCGCCGTTGAATACAAAGGTCAGCGGCCGGCTTGCCGGATCGGCGCCCTTGGCGACGTAAGCGGTGTAGAAGATCGCCGCCGAGCGCTCGCCCGATTGGTCGTACAGCGGAAGCGTTCCGGCCGTCGCGGTGTAATCGAGCTTGCCACCGGGGAGGTCGATGGTGTGCTGGGTTACGGCATCAGCAGGGAGCAGCCGCAAGACGCCGGGGCCGGCGGGGACTTGCGCATTCTGGCGCTGCTCGGGGCCAGTCCGTTGTTCATTCGGTCGCTGTTCGTTTGCTCGCTGCTCGTTTTGCCGCTGCTCGATTTGCGGATGGTCTGCCGGCGGCTGACCGCGCGGACGGTCCTGCGCGGCGGCGAGCAAAGTTGCGCTCGAGACGGCGGCTCCGGCCACGAGCAAGGCGATAAGCGCACGGGCCGCCCTTGTTCGGTCGGGTCGTTCCAGCGTCAGCATTTCCTGATCCTTTCAATGCGCCCCCCGAGCTTGGGCGCCGATCTGGCGGCGGGCAGATAGAGAGGTCAATGCGGCTTAATGAAGATGTCGTTCCACAGCGCGGTCCATTTCTCCCCGTGGTCGAGCATCTGCACCGGGTCCATGAAGTTGATCTCCATGTTCGGCGGCAACGGCTTGACCGAAAGATTTGTGGGTACGATGTCGCGCTTGGCCAGCACCTGCTGACCCTCGCGCAGCATATATTCGTAGAATAGAACCGCCGCATTGGGGTGCGGGGCGCAGCGGGTCACTGACACGCCGGTCGCGAGCGCGATGAGCGGCGGCAGATAGAGCGTTCGGATCGGTGCGCCGAGCCGGGTCAATTGCTCGGGCTTGTAGCTATAGGTCGTGAGTGCGAGCGGCACCTCGCCCTCTGCCACCATATTGGCAATCAAAGTGTGCCCGATACGCGTGGAGATGCCGTTGACGCGGACGATCTCGCGGAACAGCGCGGTGGTCTTTTCCTCGCCGAGCTTGTCGGCAAGCGCCGCGAACCAATCGGCGTCCTGCGCCTCGATGGTGAGGCGGCTTTTCCATTTCGGATCCTTGAGGTCGTCGTAGCTCTTCGGCACGTCTTGCGGCTTGACGAGATCGGCGTTGTAGGCACTGGCGATGATGTTGACGCTCACCCCGACCCACGCGCCGTGCGGCCGCAAGGCTTGCGGCATCAGCTCCGCGGTGGTGGGGGACTTGACCGGCTGGAGCAGCTGCTCGCGGTAAAGTGGCTCGAGCGCCGGGGTTCCGGAAGAAATCACATCGGCCGGGCAGCGGCCGGCGCGGCTCTCGGCGACCGCCCGCTGAATGATATCTTGATTGCTGGCGCGCCAGAGCTGGACCGCGACGCCGTATCTCTTGGTGAAGTCTTCCCCCAGGGGGGCCGTGTCCTCGGCAACCCTCGAAGTGTAGAGAGTGACCACGCCTTCCTTCTTCGCCGCCGCCGCGAGCCGCGCCAGCCGGTCGGGTCCGGTGTCGGAGGCGATCTCGGCCGGAGAGCGGCCCTGCGCCGCCGCTACAGATGCCCCGCAGGCGAGCAGCCCCAGCCCCAGAAGCAGCCGCTTGCCGATGGTGGAGCTACTGATCACGCGAGTTTCTCCCGGTATCCGCGTGGGCGGTCGCCTTTCACCGCTATCCGTTGTGGGGAAAGCCTAGTGAAGCCGGCTCCTCGCGGCAAGAACGTCTGGTCAGGTAAGCTTCCGGCTCGGTAGACAACCAACACGATATCGGTGAAGTTCTGGCCCCGTCAGGTGGCCGGCCCGGAACAATAGAGCCGCCTCATCGAAGGGTTCCAGGGATCAGGGATGTCAATTCCGAAAGCTTCGCAAGCACTCGCGCGGTTCACCGTTCTCGACCTGACGCGGGTTCGCTCCGGCCCCACCGCCGTGCGCCAGCTCGCCGACTGGGGCGCCAATGTCATCAAGATCGAGACCCCGCCGCATTTGGAGAGCGGCGAAGCGGCCGGCGGCCCGCGCAACGGACCAGACTTCCAGAATCTCCACCGCAATAAGCGCAGCATGACGCTCAACCTTAAGGAGAAGACCGGGCTCGCCGTCCTGCGCCGCATGGCCGAGAAGGCTGACGTGGTGGTGGAGAATTTCCGCCCCGACGTGAAGGAGAGGCTGGGCATCGATTATGCATCGTTGCGCAAGATCAACCCGAGAATCGTCTATGCGAGCATTTCCGGCTTCGGTCAGGATGGTCCGTACCGGGATCGACCGGGCTTCGATCAGATTGCGCAGGGCATGGGCGGCCTGATGTCGATCACCGGCCTGCCCGGTCAGGGGCCGGTGCGGGTCGGCATCCCGGTCGCCGATTTGACCGCCGGCCTCTTGTGCGCGCTCGGCATTATGGTGGCGCTGCTCGAGCGCGAGCAATCCGGCGAAGGTCAATGGATCCAGACCTCGCTCTTGCAGGCGCAGATCTTCATGCTCGACTTCCAGGCGGCGCGCTGGCTCATCAAGCATGAAGTGCCGGGCCAGGCGGGCAATAATCACCCGACCAGCATCCCAACGGGCGTGTTCAAGACCCGTGACGGGCATATCAATATCGCCGTTGCGGGCCAGAAGATCTGGGAACGCTTCTGCGAGGCGGTCGATGCGCCTTGGAACGAGCAGCCCGAATACGCGACCCCCGCCGCCCGGCTGAAAAATCGCGACGCGCTCAATGCCGAGATCGATAAGATCATGGCTCACCGCACCAGCGCCGAATGGGTCGACGCGCTCAACGAGAAGGGCGTGCCGTGTGGCCCGATCTATGCGATCGATCAGGTGTTCGCCGATCCTCAGGTCAAGCACCTGGGCATCGCGCAAAGCGTGCTCCGGCCGAACGGCGAAACTCTCAATGTCGTCGGTCAGCCGATCGAGCTGTCGCGCACGCCGAGCAGCATCGCGGCACCGCCGCCGGAGATCGGCGAGCACACCGACGAGGTGCTAAAGGAATTCGGCTATACCGATGATGAGATCACGGTGCTGCGCAAGGCGAACGCGGTCTAAAGCATGTTCCGGTCGAAAGGGCTCACCTCAGTCGTCACCCGCGGGCATAGCCGGTCAAAGATGGGCGGGTCCGGCTTCTCCCAAGAGATGGATTGCCGGGGCAAGCCTGGGCAAGCCCGGCAATGACGGGGAACCGGATCAATTCGATTGTAGTCAGACATACACATGAACGAAGGCATAAAGGGACGGGCGAATGAGCAATAGTGACAACAGCGATGCTGACAAGATGCTGTCGCGCCGCGACGGCGGGGTCGGCTATTTGATCTTCAACAATCCGCAGCGGCACAATGCGGTGTCGTTGGAAATGTGGGCACGGACAGCCGAGATTCTCGACGAATTCGCGCGCGATCCCGATATCCGCGTCGTGGTCGTGACCGGGGCGGGCGGCAAGGCGTTCGTGTCGGGCGCTGACGTTTCGAAGTTCGAGAGCGAGCGCGCCTCTCAAGACGCCACCAAGGTCTATAACGCGACCGTGGAGAAGGCGAACAGCAGCATCTACGACTTCCCCAAGCCGACCATCGCGATGATCCGCGGCTATTGCATCGGCGGCGGCGTCGGGCTCGCTGCCTGCTGCGATTTGCGCATCGCGTCCGACAATTCGCGCTTCGCGGTGCCGGCCGCCAAGCTCGGCCTCGGCTATGGGTTCCCGGGTCTCAAGCGGCTGATCGATATCGTTGGTCCCGCCTTTGCCAAGGAGATCTTCTTCACTGCGCGCCAATTCGACGCCGAGGAAGTGCGGGCGATGGGCTTCATCAACCGTGTCGTGCCGGAGGCGGAGCTCGAAGCCTACGTCAAATCCTATGCGGACATGATCGCCGCAAACGCGCCGTTGACCGTCAAGGCCGCCAAGTTCGTGGCCAACGAGGTCGTGCGCGAGGAGAGCAAGCGCAATCTGGCGCGTTGCTCCGAGTTGGTCGAGCAATGCTTCGCCAGCAACGACTACACCGAAGGCCGCCGCGCCTTCATGGAGAAGCGCAAGCCGGCATTCACCGGGACATAAGACGTCGCCCGGTCGCGATAGCGACAGCAGTCTCAAACCGAAACCACAGCAGGCCCCATGGACGCCGAGCTTCCCCGTATTGCGGTCGCCGAATCTTTGGCACGCAAGATCACCACACTCGGCCCGGCGCGGCTGCCGGCAGCCGTGCGCCGCAAATGCGAAGACCTGCTCATCGATGTGATCGGCCTTTGCGTCACGGCGCGCAATGAAGATTATGTGAAGAGCGCCATCTCAGGATTCGACGATGAGGGCTCCTGCACCGCGATCGGTCACGCACAGCCGATGAGTGCGGCTGCCGCCGCCTTTATCAACGGGACTGCGACCCACGGAGAGGATTTCGACGATACGTTCGAAGGCGGTCCGGTGCATGCCGGAGCCGTCGTGGTGCCGGCGGTGCTTGCCGCCTGCGAGCGCTACCGCCTGCACGGGCAGGCGGCGCTCATTGGCATAGCCGTCGGGGTTGAGACCATCTGTCGCCTCGGCTTGGTGGCGCCCAAGGCCGTGCACAAAGCGGGTTTTCACCCGACCGCTGTTTATGGGGCCATGGCGGCGGCCGCCGGCGTCTCCGCTGCGCTCAAGTTGACGGAGCGCCAAACGGTCGATGCGCTCGGCATCGTCGGCTCCATGGCGAGCGGCATCATCGAATATCTGGCGGAAGGTGCCTGGACCAAGCGCATGCACGCCGGCTGGGCGGCGCAATCGGGCCTGCGCGCGGCGCTGCTTGGGCGCGAAGGCTTCTTCGGGCCGCGCACCGTTTTCGAAGGCGTGCACGGCCTCTTCCACGGCTTTGCGCATACGACCAAGGGCGACTACGGCGCCTTGGTTGACGATTTCGCGGAGCGCTGGGTCACCGAGACGCTCGCGTTCAAGCCCTATCCGTGTGGCACCATGACCCACCCGTATATCGACTGCGCACGGCGTCTTAAGGCGCGGGGCATCAACCCGGAGTCTGTCAGGGAGATGGTGTGCGAAGTCGGTGAGGGGACGGTGCATCGGTTATGGGAGCCGCTCGCCGCCAAGCAGCGTCCCAGCAACGGCTACGGGGCCAAGTTCTCGAGCCCCTACTGCATCGCAGCCGGTTTCGTGCGCGGCAATGTGGGATTGGACGCCTTCACGGACGCGGCCGTGCGCGAGCAAGCCGTGCTCGCGATCGCCGGCAAGGTTCGTTACAAGATCGATCCCAACAATCCATATCCGAACGAGTTCACCGGTCATATCCGCGCGGTGCTGACGGACGGCAGCGTGGTGGAGGAGCGTCAGCCCCACATGCGCGGCGGCGCGCATGAGCCGCTGACTCGTGCCGATATCGAGGAGAAATTCGCGCTCAATGCTCGGCACGGTGGTTGGAATGATGTCAAAGCCGCCGCGGCCCTAAATCTCGCCCGCCGCTTCTACGACGCGCCGGTCGATCTGAGCCCGCTGCGCGGATGAGGTTGCATTTCCGGCGTCTCGGCCGTGGCCGGTTCGCAATCCGGCACAAACACCGTAAATACAATCTAATTTAGATTGCGCGTCGATTTCACTACGATGTCGGTCTTCAACGGCGGCGGGAGGCGGTCGTGCGAAAGATGTCCGCATTTCTCTTCGAGCACCTTGTCGGCGCGTTCATCAGTTTTGGAATCGCTCTAGTACTTTTTGACTACGGTCGGGAGCTCGCGCAATCGCCGGGGTTCAACGAACATTTGGTCGAGCTGTATTTGCTCTTTGGTTTCCTCTCGGTCGGCCTACTGGCCGGAATTATTTGGCTCGTGCATCACATCTTGCGTTGGATCACCTTTCGAATCTGGTTAGGCGAAGCCAAGGTTTGCGGCTTGTACGTCGAGGCTTACTTCACGCAGGGCAAGAAAGGTGATCGCATTCCGGTCATTGCACTGATGATCGTGCATTTTGATCTCGGGACAGGGCAATATCAGATATGCGGGCATTCCTTTGTGCGTGACCAAAAGAGCAAGGAGTTGGTGCATCACGCGCATTGGCGGACATTAGCCTCGCATGATCACCGGAAGGCTGACGATTGCGGCATCTTTTATGTTCATCGAGGGTTTCTGGCGGGCGAAACCACCGAGATGCGTGGAACGACGTTCTGCGATCTGCCGTTTTCTGTCCAATCCTACCGCGGTGGTTCGTTCTGCGATTTGGAGGTGCCAAAGCTCGAGCCGAATGGGGTCGCGGCGGCTTTTCCCGCGGTCAAATTCGAGGTTGTCCGCGCCCTCGATCGTGATATCAACGACTTTCGAATCGGGATGCCCTGGCCGACGCGATGGAAGTGCTATTTGAGTCTTGGGTCGCCTTCGGAGGGCTACTTTATTTCTTTCGTCCAAAAGAAGGGACGCATGTTGATCGAGCATCCGGATCGGCAGGGCACGCCACGTGGCGGAGAATTGATGAGGGAAGTATGGGCGGAGCTGGCACCATAACGTCCGCTGCCGAAGATCAAGATCAGGTGGTTAGGCGCAGGCTGAGTGCGCTCCTGCGCAATGCGTATGCTCCCTATTCGGAGTTTCGGGTGGCGGCCGCGGTGGTGGATGAGAATGACGGCATCCACTACGGCGTAAATGTCGAGAACCAGTCGTTCCCGGTGGCCACTTGTGCGGAGGCTGCGGCGATCTCGGCGCTTCTGCTCTCGGGTGCCAGACGCGTGAAAAAATTGTACTTGCTGTCTGAGCCGAACATTAAGGTGCTCCCTTGCGGAGCATGCCGGCAGCGGCTCGCCGAATTCGGAAGTCCGACAATGTCAGTGGTCACATTAGGCGAAGCCGGCGATCAAGTCGAATATTCCCTTGAGCAGTTGTTCCCGCACAGCTTTCGCTTCAAGTGAATCCCTGTTCGGTTGAGCGACCGGAAGAGCGCTCCCTCCTGCCATCATCAAGAGTTCTAGGAGCCATGAGAAAGACGCCATGAGCGGGACCGCTCGAGAGCTCGAGGGCCGCGTCGCCATTGTGACCGGATCGGGGCGCAATATCGGGCGCGGGATCGCGCTGGCGCTCGCCGAAGGCGGCGCCAGCGTGGTCATCAACGCGCGCAGCAATCGCGCCGAAGCCGATGCCGTGGTCGGCGTGATCGAGCGCAATGGCGGGCGTGCGCTGAGCTTCATCGCCGATGTCACCGATGGGGCAGCGGTCGCCGCGATGGCGGCGGCGGCGACGGCGCATTTCGGCCGTATCGACATCCTGGTCAACAATGCGGCGATCCGGGACGAGAAACGGATCGATAAGATGACCATCGCGGATTGGCGCGCCGTCATGGCGGTCGTCCTGGAGGGTGCTTTCTTCTGCGTGCAAGCCTGCCTTCCGGCGCTCAGGCAAAGCGGGCGTGGCGCGATCGTCAATATCGGGGGCTTGAGCGCACATACCGGCTCGAAGAACCGGCCGCATGTTGTCGCCGCCAAGGCTGGGCTGGTCGGGCTCACGCGCGCGCTCGCGCACGATCTGGCGGCCGACGGCGTGACGGTGAACTGCGTGTCGCCCGGACTGATCGAGCGCCCGCGCGACCCGAGCCTGCCGGAGCCGCAGCATCATCAGGTCAACCGCACGCTCACCGGCAAGTATGGCGCCGCGGAGGATGTCGCGGGCGTGGTGCGGTTCCTGTGCGGTCCTGCGGCGCGCTATCTTACCGGGCAGACGATCCACGCCAATGGTGGTGCGTTCTTGTCCTGACAGATGCGTTCCCGCGCATGCGAGCGGCCGTTTCCGCAGGGGTGAATCTCCCCGCGATTGGTGTTATTCACCCCGCCAGCCAAACGAAGAGGGTTCCCATGTATACCGATCTTGCGCTTCATATCGGCGGCGCCTGGCGCAATGGCGACGGGCGCAAGGGCGAGGACGTGGTCAATCCGGCGAGCGAGAAGCCGCTGGGACACCTGCCGCATGCGTCGCGTAGCGATCTCGACGAGGCGCTCGAGGCTGCGCGCAAAGGCCTCGAAGTGTGGCGCGCGACATCCGCTTACGATCGCGCCAAGCTGTTGCGCAAGGCTGCGAGCTTGGTGCGGGAGCGCGCTGATGCGATCGCCCGCATCATGACCCAGGAGCAGGGCAAGATCCTGCCTGAGTCGCGCGGCGAGGTTCTGGTCACCGCCGACATCATCGAGTGGTTCGCCGAGGAAGGCCGCCGCGCCTATGGGCGTATCGTGCCGGGGCGCGCTAAGGGCACGCGCCAATTGGTCACGCAAGAGCCAGTCGGCGTGGTCGCGGCCTTTACGCCGTGGAATTTCCCGACGCTCACGCCGGCGCGCAAGATCGGGGCTTCGCTTGCAGCCGGATGCTCGATCATTATCAAGCCGTCCGAAGAGACGCCCGGTAGCTGCGTCGAGCTGGTGCGCTGCTTTGTCGATGCGGGGCTGCCGCCCGGCGTGCTCAACATGGTGTTCGGCGTACCGGCTGAAGTGTCCGAGCACTTGATCGCGTCGGATGTCGTGCGCAAGATTTCCTTCACCGGTTCGGTGCCGGTCGGCAAGCATCTCGCCGGCCTCGCCGCCAAAGGCATGAAGCGCGCCACCATGGAGCTCGGCGGTCATTCGCCGGTGGTGGTGTTCGCCGACGCGGATCCGGAAAAGACCGCCGATACGATCGCGGCCTTCAAGTTTCGCAATGCCGGCCAGGTCTGTATCTCGCCCACGCGCTTTTACGTGCAGGAGCCGGCCTATGACCGTTTCCTCAAGCGGTTCACCGAGTTCGCCAATGCGATCAAGCTCGGCGATGGGCTCGCGGACGGCGTCACCATGGGGCCGCTCGCCAATACGCGGCGGCTCGATGCCATGGAGGCGATCGTTCAGGACAGCAAGAGCCGCGGCGGCAAGGTCGTGACCGGCGGCAAGCGGCGCGGCAATCAAGGCTATTTCTTCGAGCCGACCGTCATCACCGGCTTGCCGGATGACGCCAAGCTGATGACCGAGGAGCCGTTCGGGCCGATTGCCCCGATCACGACCTTCAAGACTTTCGATGAGGTGGTGGCGCGAGCGAATTCACTCAAGTTTGGGCTCGCCGCCTATGCGTTCACCTCGTCGGGCGCAACCGCAACCGCGATCGGCGAAGCGCTCGAATCCGGCATGGTCGGGATCAACAGCGTCGCCATCTCGACCCCGGAGACGCCATTCGGGGGCGTCAAGGATTCCGGCTACGGCCACGAGGGCGGCATCGAAGGGCTGGAAGCCTACACGGCGAAGAAATTCATCTCGCAAGCCTAAGGGCGGGAGAGATTTCTCAATTCCGCTGCGAGCCGCGCAGAAGATCAAGCACGGCTGCCACGGTCTCTTTCGGGGCTTCCTGCGGCACGTCGTGGCCGATGAGCGGGATCAGCCGGCGCTCGTAGCGACCCGTGAAAAAGCGGGCTTGCGTGTCCGTGCGCGTTGCGACACCGACGCCATCGCCTTCGCCTTGGAGCACGATGGTCGGCACCGGAATTGGCGGCCGCGTTGCGAGCTCGCGCTCGATTCCCTCCAATGCCGGGTCGCCGGGCGCGTAGCCGAACCGGTGTCGGTACGACTGAATTACGACCTCGACGAAGTCCGGATTGTCGAAGGAGGGTGCGCTACGGCCGAATGTCGCGTCGTCAAACTTCCAGTTCGGCGACCACAGCTGCCACAGCAGCTTGCAGAGCTCGCGCCGGTTCGCGGTGAGGCCCGCCCGCCCGCGCTCGGTGTGGAAATAATACTGATACCAGAGGCGATGCTCCTGCTCCGGCGGTGCTGGCCGCAGCGATCCAGCAATATCCTGGATATTGTAGCCATTGGCAGAAACCAGGCAGTGCACGCGCTGCGGCCACAACGCCGCGACGATGCAGGCAGCGCGCCCGCCCCAATCGAAGCCGACCAGCGCCGCTTTTGGAACATCAAGCGCATCCATCAGGTCGAGCGCATCCTTGCCGAGCGCTGCCTGTTGGCCGGAGCGTGGGGTCGCGTCGGAAAGAAAGCGCGTCGGCCCATAGCCGCGTAGATAAGGCACGATCACCCGGTAGCCAGCGGCAGCGAGCGGCGGCGCCACCTCGTCGTAGCAGCGTGGATCATAGGGAAAGCCATGCAGGAGCAGCACCGGAACGCCGGTTGCGGGCCCGCTCTCCTCGTAGGCAATCTCCAGAGTGCTGGTGCGTGCGCGTTTCAGCAATGGGCTTGCGGTCGTTTGATCTGATGCGCTCGGCGCCACAGCGGCCGCCGAGATGAAGCCGAGCAGCAGACGTCGGTCGAGCATAGCCGCACCTCCACGACTGCCGCAAACAGAACATGTTCCGGAAAAAAGCCCGCCCTGGCATGATCGCGGGTGCGGCCGTGGCTTTCCGGCGAAGCTCAGCGTGGCGCGGTTGCTCGCCGCTGGCAAGATCAATGTGCTCGAGCTGATTGACTCTGATACGCTTGAATGCTGGTCCGGGAGGCTCGAAGGACGATGGAGGGCTTCGAAACCGCGCGGCCAGCCTTCCTTGATCACCAGGCACAATAAGCCGGAGGCTGTCGTGCTCGGCTTTGCCGAATGGGAGCGCCTGTCGCGCGTGCCCTCCTTCGGGCGGCTGTTGATGTCGGCGCCGCTCGAGGCCGACGATGTGCCTGCGCGCAATCGCGCTCCGACTCGCGACCCAGGTCTGTGACTCGTTATTTGGTCGACACCAACGTCATCTCGGCTGCGGCTCCCACCAAGGCGGTGCGAAGTCAGGAGTTCACGCAATGGATGAATTCGCAATCGAATGATCTGTTCGTTTCGGCGATTACCATTGCGGAGATCGCCGATGGCGTCGCCAAGGCGAAGCGTGAGGGGGCCACGCGAAAGCCGTCCGATCTGTCGGCGTGGCTCCATACCCTGCTGCACCTCTATGGCGATCGCGTCTTGCCATTTGACGCCGCGACTGCCGAGATCGCCGGGGCGTTATCGGACCTCGCTCGCGGCCGTGGCCTTTCTCCGGGCTTTGCCGATGTCGCGATCGCCGCGACGGCGAAGCGGCACGATCTGACAATCCTGTCTCGGAACGGGCGCCATTTTGTTCCGATGGACGTGCCGACAATCAATCCGTTTGAGTTCAGGTTGACGATTTCCTAGCGAGCCCAGATTACATCGCGCGAGAAAGCAAATGGCCGGGACGAACCCGGCCATTGTCAAATCATTTTCCAGCGGTAAACCGCCGGTCAATCCAGCGGCTCGACCTTGACGATCGCGGCGCCGTGATTGTTGCCGAACCACAGCACCTGCCGCCCACCAGTCTCTTGCAAGGATACGCGCCGGATATTCGTCGAGTGCGGCAAGAGATATTCGGTGATCTCGGCGGTCTTGGTGTCGAGGCGATCGATCTGATCGCTCAGCATGGACCCGGTCCACACCTCGGCGCCGTCCTTGCTCGGTGCAACGTCGTAGGGTTCGCTCCACGCGGTCGGCAGCTTCCACTCCTTGATCTGCTGCGTCGCCGGGTCGAACATTCCGATCGCATTGCCGGCATATTCGCCGAACCAGACATGGCCTTGGTCATCGAGCCGGCCGCGACGCGGGCGCGAACGCGGCGTCGGCGTCGCCCAGATCTGCGCCACATTGGTCTTGGCGTCGAGCACGCCGATGCGGGTGTCGCCGAAGGAGAACATGTAGACGTTGTTGTCCTTGTCGGTCGGCAACCCGTAGCCGCTGATCTTCTTGCCGTCGGCCGAGGTGGCTTCGCCTTTGTTCTCCCACTGGCCGGTCTTGAGATCGAGCCGGTAGAGATTGTGCGTCTCGGTGTCGGTCATCCACACCTTATTGTCGACATACATATGCGTCGGCGTGACCATGTTGGTCTGGGTGGTGATGTGGGCCCACTCCGGCGGCAGCGGGAAAGTCTTGACCTCCTTGGTCTTGCGATCGATCTTCGAGGCGCCCGCCTGATATGACATGCCGACCCAGATATTGCCGTCCGGATCGAACTCCATATCGAGCGAGCCGCGCGGTTGATCGTCGCGTAGGAGTGGAAGCTTGTAGTCGCTGACCTTGCCGGTCTTGGGATCGAGCTCGCCGACGTACTGATTGCCGAAATCCGAGTACCAGGCGTGCCCGTCCGTATCGACGATGACGTCGTGCGGCTGCGCTTCCTTGCGCGGCAGATCGTATTCGGTGACGATCACGTGCGTGGCGCGGCCCTTCGGGCGCGGCAGCCGCTTGAGCGTGAACCCCTCCTGGTCGTTGCCGCTGAGATTGACGCTGGCCAAATAGTCGGCCGCAGCGTCCATCATGGCGGCCGGCACGCGCGGGCGCTCGCTGCGCGCGCCGCCGCTCTTGATCAGCTGCAGGTGCGTTGGCACGGTCTCGGGCGCATAGCGGCCCATCCGGGTGAAGATGGCCTTGAACTCCTCCGGGTCATGCGTCGAGGTGAAGATGCGCTGCAAGGTGTGGCAGCCGACGCAGTCCGGCAGGAACGACTTGATCTTGTCGTCGCCCGGGGCGCTGAGGAGCCACTCGGCACTGGAGAGCTGTGGGACCTGGTTGGCGACCTTCTCGAGCTTGATGTCGGCTGTAGCCGGAGAGCCTGCGGGAATGTCGACCGTCTTCGGGCCGGCGAGCGTATAGCCGGCGGCGCGGATGGTGATGTTGTAGTGGCCGGGCTCGAGCCGCCCGGCCGGGAAGCTGTACTGCCCCTTGTCGTTGCTCACTACCGTCGTCGTGACGGTCGAGCCTTCCTTCTTGGCGCTGACCAACACGCCCTCCATTGTGGCTTCCTCGGCGGAGGAGACCTGGCCGGTGAGGGCGGCCGCGGTCTGCGCCTGTGCGGGCGCCAAAGTCAGCGACGCCAGCGCACTCACGAGACTGGTCGACGCGAGCAGAGCGTTGAAACGCATCATCATCTCCCTAGCTGGATTGTTTCATTGCCAAACTGATTGCCGTGATAGTTGCACATTTCCCGTCGACGTGACAGTCCCCCGCTGGCAGCAAAAAAAAGATGGCCGGGACATGCCCGGCCATCGGCATTTCAGGTTGGTCGCAACATCAATCGAGCGGCTCGACCTTGACGATCGACGCACCGTGGTTGCTGCCGACCCAGAGCACCGTGCGCGGACCGTCGTCCTGCACGAACACGCGACGGATATTGGTCGTGCGCGGCAGCAGATACTCGGTGATCTTCCCGGTCTTGGTGTCGAGACGGGTCACCCGATCGTCCAGCATCGATCCGGTCCACACTTCCGAGGCGTCCTTGTTGGGCACCACGTCGTAGGGCAGCGCGAACTTGGTCGGCAGCGGATATTCCTTGATGCCCGCCGTCTTCGGATCGAACAACCCGATGGCGTTGCCGCCGAATTCGGCAAACCACAGGCGGTTCTCGGCGTCGACCCGGCCGCGCCGCGGCCGCGAGTTCTTGATCGGGGTTTGATAGATGGTGGCAATGCCGGTCTTGGCATCCCGCACGCCGATGCTCGTGCCGCCGAACTCGAGCTGATAGACGTTGTTGTACTGATCGGTCGGCATGCCGTAGGCGGAAATCTGCCTACCGCCCGGATCCTTGGACGGTCCGAGGTTCTCATACTCGCCCGTCTTCACGTCGATCCGGTACATGTTGTGTTCTTCTTGATTGTTGGTCCACACTTTGCCGTCGACGTCGTCGTGCTGCGGTGACACCATCGAGGCCTGCGCGGTGGTCGAGTCCCATTCCTTCGGGAACGGGTAGGTCTTGACCTCATGTGTCATGCGATCGATCCGCGCGACGCCGGCCTGGTACATCAGGGCGAGCCAGACGTATTTTTGCGCGGGGTCGAGCTCGATTTCGAGGCTGCCCTTGGGCTCATTGGGCTTCAGCACCGGGATCGGAATCTCGGTCGCCTTGCCGGTTTTCGGATCGAGCTCGCCGGCGAACATGTTGCTGAAGTCCGAATACCAGACGTTGCCGTCCTTATCGACGATCACGTCATGCGGCTGAGCAAACTCGCGCGGCAGGTCGTACTCGGTGTAGATGACCTTGGTGGAATCGCCTTTCGGGCGAGGCAGTGTCTTGAAATCGAAGTCCCACTTGTCCCTGGTGCTCAGGTTGACGCTGGCGAGCCAGTTCGACTGTGCGTCGAACTGCGACGCCGGGATCGGCGCGCGGTCGGCGCGTGGTCCCGGCAGCAGCGGCTGCAGGTGCAGCGGCGTCGAGCCGGGCGAGTAGGAGCCCATGCGCTTGAACAGCGCCTTGAACTCCTCGGCGTCATGGGTCGACGAGAAGACGCGCTGCAATGTGTGGCAGCTTACGCAGGCGCCCATGTTGGTCTTGAGGTTGTCCGGTCCCGGCGCGCTCATCAGCCATTCGGTATTGGAAAGCTGATTGACGAGGTTCGCGGTCTTGACGAGCTTGATGTCGGCCTTGGAACCGCCGCCCGCGATATCGACTGCCTTGGGGCCGTCGAGGTCATAGCCGATGGCTCGGGTAGAGATTGTGTAGTGGCCCACCGAGAGCCGGTCGGCCGGGAAGCTGTACTCACCCTTGGCATCGGTCACGACCGAGACCGTGATGTTGGACCCGTCTTTCTTGGCGCTGACCACCACGCCTTCCATGGCGCCTTCGGCAGCCGAGGTCACCTGTCCGCTGAGCGCGGCCGCTTGTGCCAGCGCCCCGCCCGAGAAACTTGTGCAGGCCATCAGGCCGAACAGGCTGGCGCTCGCCATGAGCGAGAATTGCTTCAGTCGCATCGTCAATCTCCCAAGATGTGTGGGTGCATATTCTGTGAGCGTGTTCTGCATCGGCAGCTAGCTTACGCTGTTGATCTTAACGTGCATTTGCATGCGCGAATTGTTCGTGCCGAGCCGGCTTCAGCCGGCCCTTCGTCCAGGCCTCAAATCCGCATTGGGGATGAGTAGGGCGGCTTTGCCATGCAATGTGCCATGCGTCGGCCACCAGTATCGAGGGGAACCGCCCCCGCGGCAAGGAAAATCTTCCTTTTGCAGCCTCACGTTAAAGTAGATTCAACCAACATCCTGGCAAGCCGACCAGACCTTTTGGGGTGTTGCCGGCATTGCCAGCCGATCGGCGGCGCCGCCCGGCACCGCATCCGCGATCGCGTTCATGATGGCGGCGATCGCGGCCGTTGTGGCGGCCTCGCCGGTGCCTTTGACACCGAGCGGATTGGTGGTCGCCGGCACTGGATGGAGCGCGTCCCTGATCGCCGGCATGTCGGCGGCGCGCGGCATTGCGTAGTCCATGAACGAGCCGGTGATGAGCTGCCCAGCCTCGGCGTCATAGACCGCCGTTTCCAGCAACGCCTGGCCGAGCCCTTGCGCCATCGCGCCGTGCAATTGGCCTTCCACGATCTTGTGGTCGAGAATATTGCCGCAATCATCGACCGCCGTGTAGGAGACGACAGCGACGGCTCCGGTCTCCGGGTCGACCTCGACCTCGGCGATATGGCAACCGTTCGGGTAGGTGGTCGGGGTCTCAGCCTTGCCTTTGGTGTCCAGGCTCTCCGGGATCTCGCCCTTGGCCTGCATCGCGGCGGCGCGGGTCGCGAGATCAAACAACGAGATGTGCCGATCGGTGCCGACCACGCGGAACTCGCCGGCCCCATAGGCGATGTCGTCCTCGGCGGCTTCAAGCACGGTGGCGGCGATCGTCTTCCCCTTCGCCAGCATAGTGTCGAGGGTCGTCAAAATGGCGCTTCCGGCGGTCATGGCCGATCGCGAAGCCACGGACGCGAAGCCCGGAATTTCCTGGGCGGAGTCGCCATGCCGGTGGCGGATTTTTTCGACCGAGATGCCGAGCTTCTCGGCGGCGAGGCGCGGAAACACCGAGGCATGCCCCTGGCCGGTCGATTGCACGTTGAGACCGAGAACCAGGCTCTCCTTGCCGGCCTCGCCCGTGAAGGCGACCGTCGCGCCTTCAAGGGGTGCCCCGCCGGCATGCTCGAGCATGCAGGAAATTCCGAGCCCGCGATATTTGCCGCCCTTGCCGGCCTCGCGCCGCCGCTGCTTGAAGCCATCGACGTCGGCGAGCGCAAGCGCCTTGTCGAGCACAGCCTCGAACTCGCCTGAGTCGAAGGTGGTGCCGATGGCGGTGCGGTAGGGCATGGCGCTCGGCTTGATAAGATTGCGACGACGCAGCTTGACTCGATCGATGCCGGTCAGACGCGCAGCCTCCTCCACCACGCGTTCCAGCGCGTAGTTTGCCTCCGGCCGCCCCGCCCCGCGGTAAGGCGATGTCGGTGTCGTGTTGGTGAAGACGCAGCGCACGCTGACATCGAGATGCCTGATGTCGTACATCCCCGGAAAGCAACGAGTGAAGTTCTGCGTCTGGATGTTGGCGCCGACCGAGCCGATATAGGCCCCCATATTGGCGAGATGGCGGATGCGCAGCGCCAGGAATCGCCCCTTGGCGTCGAGGGCAAGCTCTGCCTCCGTGAAGGTGTCGCGCGCTTGATTGTCACTGAGAAACGCTTCCGAGCGGCTCGACATCCAGTGCACCGGGCGACCGATCATCCGCGCTCCCACCATGCAGGCAAGATATTCCGGATAGGCACCGGTCTTGAGCCCGAATGCGCCCCCTACATCTTCGGTCACCACCCGCAGGCGCGACTTCTCCCAGCCCATGATCCCGAGCACGTTCTCGCGCAGAGCGCCCGCGCTTTGCGAGCACGTACGCAGTGTGGTGAGACCGGTCGCCGCGTCGTAGCTCGCGGTGGCGCCGCGCGGCTCCATCGTGGCGACGATCAAGCGCTGGTTCGCGACCTTCACGCGAGCCACATGGCTCGCCGAGGCAATGATGCGATCGACCTCGCGCGAATTGGCATCCGGGTCGGCCGCGAGCCCCGGCCAGTCGAGCGCCAGATTTTCGGGTGCCTCCGGCCAAAGCTGCGGTGCATCGGGGCGTTGGGCGGCGAGTAGATCGACGACGGGGGCGAGCTCCTCATAGGAGATCTGCACCAGCTCCGCGGCGTCCTGCGCGGCCGCGAGCGTCTCGGCGATGATCATGACGACCGGCTCGCCCACATGCATCACGCGCCCGCGTGCGAGGGCCGGCCGATGCGGAATGATGAGCTTCCGTCCGCCGCGGCCGCTGAGCGGAGGATGCCGGCCCACATTGCCGACGCCGGCCGCCTCCATGTCGCTTGAGGTGAGGACCGCGAGCACCCCAGCCGCCCGCCGCGCCTCCTCAACATCGATGGCGCGGATCCGCGCAAACGCATGCGGCGAGCGTACGAAATAGGCGATGGCCTGCTTGGGCTCCGGCCGGTCGGCGATGAAATGGCCGGCGCCGCGCACCAGGGCATCATCCTCGACGCGTGCATGATGCGTGGGCGCAACGACGGTCTTTGAGTCCATGTCCGCTTCCAAACTGGGCCAAGAGGGGCCGGCGAAGGATCGAATACCGGAGGGTTTGCCGCAGATGCCGCGGCCAAATCAAGGGGCAGGCGAGGTCAGCCTATCCGGCGGCGACCGGCGTCGCATCGACGAATTGGGATATCCACTTGTTGCGGCGACGCACGGCCTGCCGATAGAGCTGCTCGAACTCGGCCGGTGGAAAGCTGTGGGTCGAAGGACGCGCGACGAGCGCTTCGCCCCAGGCCTTGAGGCGCGGAAACCTTTCGATGTGGCCGAGCCGGCGGATGCGATCGAGATAGAAATAGCGTTGCAGGAAGGGCGCGTAGGCGGCGTCGACCAACGAATATTTGATGCCGTTGAAGAACGGTCCGCCGCCCTGCTTTTCCAGCGCCTTCTCCAGCCGCTCGAACGGCACCGGTATCAGAGCCGCGGCCTTTTCGTAATCGGCCTCTGTGTCCGCATAGGCGACCGCGGTCGCGAGGGACGCGAACGTCGGCACATAGTCGGTCCAGGCGCGATTGACTGCGCGTAAGACCGGGTCTTCCGGATGCAACCGCGGCGGCACCGTCTCGTCGAGAAACTCGGCGATGGCATTGGATTCAAACAACGAAATCTTGTCGTCGAGGCGCAGCACCGGTACCTTCTTGTGTGGCGAGATGGCCAGGAACCAGTCGGGGCGATTGTCGGGCTCGATGTGCCGGAACTCGAAATCGATGTTCTTTTCCCGCAGCACGATCGCGGCGCGCTGCACCCACGGACAGGTCTTGAAGCTGACCAGCAGATATTTCGCCATGATGGTCTCCTAGGGCTTGCCCCGATTGAAGAACAGTCCTTCGCACCATTCAAGCGGGTTCGCCCGCATGACGGACTGGTGCCGGCTTGCGTGAAGGATTAGGGCGGTGAGTGCCGCTTCTCGATTTGAAGTCCCCGAATGAACTTGCGGCACATGTAGCAGGAACTTCAAATAGGCGGCACTGGCGCTGCAGCCGTTGCTCCGATAAGTTCTCCCTCCTTTCCGGAGCAAGCCTTGCTTCGCTCCGCGCGAAATCTTGCCCCGCAACCGGCGCGGATCTTATTCCGCGGCACAATGCCACGCTCCCCGAACCGGATCACTATGGACCAAATCGTGGCTCCCATCAGGGTTCCTTCTTCTGCGATTGCAGCCTTCATCGAGGACGCGCTCGCCAAAATGGGTCTGCCGGCAGGCGATGCCGCGAAGGTCGCCGAGTTGATGGTCGAAGCGGATTTGACCGGGGCCGACGCCCACGGGGTGTTTCGGCTGCCGCAATATGTGCGGCGTTTGCGCGCCGGCGGCGTCAATCCGCGGCCCGACATCAAGGTGCGGCAGACCGCTTCGGCGACCGCGCTGGTCGATGGCGACAACGCTATGGGACATTTGGTGATGGCGCAGGCGGCGGCGACCGCGGTCGAGCTCGCGCGCGGAGCCGGAGTTGCCTGGGTGGGGGCGCGGCGTTCCAACCATGCGGGCGCCGCTGGGGTCTATGCGGCGATGCCGCTCGCCCACGACATGGTGGGCATCTACTCCGTGGTTGCGAGCGCCAATCACATGGCGATGTGGGGCGGCGCCGAGACGCTGCTGGGCACCAACCCGCTCGCGGTCGCCATTCCGGCGGGCGCGGAAGCCCCGGTGGTGCTCGACATCGCCACCACTGTGGTGTCCTACGGAACAGTGAAGAACTATCGGCTCCAGGGCAAGCAGATGCCGGAAGGCTGGATGGTGAGCAATCGCGACGGCGGGCCGCTGACCGATCCCGAGCGCAGCAGTGAAGGCCTGCTGTTGCCGATCGGCGGTTACAAGGGGAGCGGCCTTGCGCTGGTGCTCGGCCTGCTCGCCGGGACGCTCAATGGCGCTGCATTCGGGCGCGATGTGGTCGACTTCAATGCGGACGAGAAGAGCGCCGGCGATACCGGGCACATCATCATCGCGCTGGACGTCGCGCGCTTTCTTCCCCTGGCAAGCTTCACCGCCGAAGTCGATCGGCATTTGCGCGACTTGCGCTCTTCGCGCCGCTTGCCGAGTTTCGACGCCATCCGTCTGCCCGGGGAGGAACGGCGGCGGCGTCGGGCAGATCGCGTGGCGAACGGCGTTCCGGTAATCCCGGAGCTGATGGCGCAGCTCGATCGGCTTGCGACCGAACTCGGGCTCACACCGGTCCGGGGGCGGTGAGGGGAGCGGATTGGTCCTCAGAAGAATCGTCCAATGCGCACGTTCATGCATTGCCTTGTCTACGGCTTTGTCCTTGTTGTTGCCATCGGGGGCGGATCGGCGCGTGCGGCCGCGATCTGCCGGTTCATCACCGAGCCGCAGCTTTCCGGCTCAATGCCGGGAACCAAGTGGTCGCTCGTTTCCGACCAGGATGGCCGGGGCTGCATCTTCCAGGGCGAGCGCGGCGATACGTTGATGCTCACGGTGTTCCCAAATCCGACGGAGGACCGGGCCAAGGAATTGTACGCGACGTTGGTCAAAGCCCTCGCGGAGCGCATGCCGGTCGCTCCAGTCTCCGGGATCGGCGACGAGGCGCAGGCGGGAACGACCGCAGCCAAGGCCGCGCGTCCGGAAGCCGCGATCGTGGCGCGGTCTAGGGAATACATCCAGTCGATCAGCATCTACCGACCCGGCCGACCTGCCGACGACGCATTGCTGAAGGGGCTGAGCGACGTTGCGTTGCGCGCGTTCGTCAATGTCGGGGTGACGAGTGAGAGGTTTGGGTCCTGCGAATGGCTTAACGCAGACGATGCCGAGGGATTCCTTGATCGGAGCACGCTGACCATCCAGCGCACCGGCGCGGGCAGCTGTTTGATGTTCGATGGCTCGGCCGATACCCTGATGGTCGCGGTAGTCGCCATGCCGCGTGATGTTCAGGTCAGCATGATGAAGCGCACCGGAGGGTGCAAGCACGAGCCGTTGCCCGAGCTTGGTCGGGACGCCTTCGCCCAGCATTCCTGCACCAGCGGCAACACCAATGCGGTCCATATTTATGTCTGGAAGAACGGCAAGCAGGCGTCCATCCTGTTCGCGCCGCGCCAGCCGCATCCCGAAGGCTCTGTCGAGCTCCTGAAGGCAGTCGCTGGCCGCGTGTACGAGAAGATGTAATTGGTTCAACCCACGCAGTCATATCCAACGTCGACGGCTGTAGGCGTTGTTGTCGCGACCGCCTGGTACGCCGCGGACGAGAATGTGAACCTTTCGAATTCTTCAAGCGTGTCGAGATACGGACACCAGCGATTACCCTCGGCAAGCTTCGAAGCTCGCGAGTCGGCGCGTATTTGAATGTGAGTCGAAGCTGCCAGATATCATCGTCTTCGCACCTGTCTTCGAGAATCAGCTGCCGCGTGATGTTGAGGTCGAAGAACTCGCCTTTGCCCCAGTTGTGAACGCCCCATTGGAAGAGAAGCATGTCGCCGTCCTTTTCAAACCGACAGCCGTCGGCCCGCTCATTTTTGTAGAATTCCAGCATCGCCGGCACGCCTTGCTTCGGGACCAAATTGGCGCGGTTGAGTCCGCGTTGAGCCAGGAAAAGCTCAAACAACGTGAGTGCTGCTTGCGGTTTCATCGTCGCTACAAAATCTGACAGCGGTAATTTTCAATACAGCCGCGGCTGCTCGTTGAGATAGAACTTGCGCATCAGTGGTCGGTACTGGTCCATCGTCGCCTTGTTGAGATCGAGCGGCGGCTTGGCGTCGGCGGGCAGTACGGCGAAGTAGGGCGTTTGCTTGATCTGCTGGTCGAACTCGAGGCGCGCCCGCTGCAGGACGTCGGGTCGGGTCATGAGATCGAGGATCGACGCTGCCAACACCTTCGCGCCGGCGATCATGCCTTTATGGGCGATGCTGCTGGTCGGCGTGATGGCGGCGTGCCATTCGTGGATGGTGATGCCGGGCACGATCGAGGGAAATGCCAATAGCCCCGCCGGCACCGTCCAGGACACGTCGCCGTTATCATTCGACGCATAGCCCTGTTGCCGGCCGCCCAGCGGCGTGACCGTAGTCTTCAGGCCCAATTCAGGGCGGCCGGCGGATTTTTGGAACTCGCGCGCAAAGCGCTGTTCGTCGTCGCTCCAGCGCGGCATGCCGACCTTGTCGATGTTGCTCTGCACCGCTTCGGCGATCGCCTTCATGCCGAGCTGCGGCCAGCCGGCGGCGATGATTTGATATTCCGTGCTGGTGCCGGTCATCAACGCGGCGCCCTTGGCGACGTTGGTGAGCTTCTCGAAGGTCTGCACCGCGTCCGGCATGTCGGCGTCGCGCACCCACCACCAAGTCTGGGCAAGATCGGGAATGACATTGGGCTGAATGCCGCCGTTGGTCACCACGCGGTGGATCCGGTAGGTCGGATGCAGCTGCTGGCGCAGATAGGCAACGCCGACATCCATCAACTGGTTGGCGTCGAGTGCATCCTTGGCGTCCCAGGGATCGACTGCGGCATGCGCGGTCTTGCCGTGAAAAGTGAATGTGGCGCTGATCGAGGCGTAATTGGCCAGGCCGTAGCCGGTCGCCATCTGGTCGCCGATGTGCAGATAGATGATGGCGTCGACGTCCTTGAAGTAGCCGGCGCGCACGATATACGGCCGGCTGATCAGCTGCTCTTCGGCGGGGCCGAGCGAGACTATGACGCTGCCCGGAATGTTGTAGCGCATCATCGCTTCCTTGACCGCAAAGGCCGCCGCGGCCGCGACCCCGCCATGGGTGTTGTGGCCTTCCATGTGACCCGGCGCGCCTGGCACCAGCGGCTTGCGGGTGAGCTCCATCGGGGTCTGTGAACCCTCGGGGAGCGCATCGATCTCACTGACGATGGCGATGGCCGGATGGCCGTTGCCCCAGCGCGCCCACAGATTGGTCGGCATGCCGGCGGCGCCGAGCTGGACGGTGAACCCGGCAGATTCGAGCACATCCTTTAGGAGCTTGGTGCTCTCGAACTCCTGCATGCCGAGCTCGGCAAAGTAGTAGATGGAGTCGCCGATCTTGGCCATCGGCGCGGCGTTGCGCTCGATCACCGAGAACGCGAAGTCCTTCTGCTCATCGCTTGCGGCGCGGGTGGCGACTGGTGCGAGCGAGATCAGCGTTCCCATCAAGGAACAGATTGCAAGCTTGCCGGTAAGGTGCATGGCACTTCTCCCAAGGTGATTGCCATTTCGTCGCGCACGCGTGCGATGACACTGTCCCAATCGCCCGGGACGGGTTGGCGATAAAGCCGCACGGTCGGATACCAGGGGCTGTCCGTGCGCTCGAGCAACCAGCGCCAGTCCGCGTTGAAGGCCAAGGGAATCCATGTGGGGCGTCCCATGGCACCGCCAAGATTGGCGACCGAAGTATCCACCGAGACGACCAGGTCGGCGAGACTGAGCACGGCGGCGGTATCCTCGAAGTCGCGCAAGGAATCGCCCACATGGGTGAGCCCTGGGATGCGTGCGAGCACCTCGGCATCCTTGGCACGCGGCTCGTGCTGGATGCTGATGAAGGACAGCCGATCGAGCGCAAACAGCGGCGCGAGGCGCTCGAGCGCGATCGATCGGTTACGATCGTTGGCTTGGCTCGCACGTCCCGACCAGGCAACGGCGACGCGGGGCGCGGAGAGGGCAGCGAGGCGCGTCTGCCATTCGGCGATCCGCGCGTCACTGGCCTTGATATAGGGAATCTCGGCCGGGACGGAGGCGAGCTCGGTGTGCAGCGCCAGCGGCAGGCTTCCCATCGGGCAATGCACGTCGAAGGCGGGAAGAGGGTCGTCACGCGCGATTGCCTCGGCAACGCCCTCCAGACGCGCGAGCAGGCTCACCAATTCCGGCTGCACCTCGAGCACGACCCTGGCCCCGGAGCGCGCCAGGAGCGGCGCGTAGCGGGCAAATAGAATGGTATCGCCGAGCCCCTGCTCGGCATGCAGCAAAATTGTCTTGCGGTGCAACGGGTACTCACCCAGCCACAGGGGCTTCTTGAAGCTGCGCCGTTGCGGCATGTTGCTGCGCAGCCAGCGCGCCTCATAGAGCTCGAAACCGCGTCGGTAGTCGCCCAGCGTCAGACGCGAGAGCGCCGCATTGTGTCGTGCATCGTTCTGCCCCTGCCCGGGTCCGAGTGCCTCGACGGCCGCGAAGCTCGCCAGTGCTTCCTCGAAGCGGTTGAGTGCCTGCAGGGAGAAGCCGCGGCTGAGGTGGGCCCGGGCATAGTCGGGTCGGCGAGACAAGGCCTGGTCGTAGGCGGCGATCGCCTCGGCATGGCGTTGCAGACTGGCCAATGCTCGCCCGCGGTTGAAGTGTGCTTCCGGATGTTCCGGGTGGATCGCCAGCAGCGCATCGTATTGCGCCAGCGCCTCGTCGAACCGCTCGAGCAAAGCGAGCGCATTGCCCCGATTGATCTGCGCGCTGACGTGCCCTGGCGCCGCGGCGACGACCCGATCCAGCGAGGCAAGCGCCTCCACGGGACGATGCAGCTTCAGCAGCATGCTCCCGCGGTTGGCCTGCGCATCGACATGTTCGGGTGCCAGTGCCAACGCTTGCTCGAAGCTTGCGAGCGCATCGCTGTCGCGATTGAGCGCGGCGAGCGTCAGCCCGAGATTGGTCAATGCATCGGGCGATCGCGGATTGGTCTTGACCGCAGCCTCAAGCAATCCGAGCGCGGCGCCGGCTTTCCCGCGTTTGAGCTTGATGACACCGAGAAGATGCAGCACATCGAAATGGTCCGGCAGCGCTTTAAGAACGCGTGTGCCGACCGTCTCGGCTTCGTCCAGCCGTCCAGCCCGAAAATGATCCGCCGCGAGCGCGAATTCGCGGGCGACAGTGGGCAGTGGACGCGGAACGGGTCTGGCCATCGCGCCAGCTTACTCGACCTCCGCAGCCGCGGGCGAGAAGTTTGTCAGGACGGTCCTGGCGACCGCCTGCAGCGCGAGGTCCGCAGTTTCTCAGCATTCGCTGCTCGCCACTCCCGCGCATTCCAACAGCGCCGCGAGGCGCCTCCGCGCATGAAACATGCGTGTCTTCACGGTGTTCACCGGGATTCCGACGATTTCGGCGGCAGCCTCGATCCCCATTCCGTGATAATAGGTGAGGTCGATGATCTCGCGGTGGTCGGACGAAAGTTGCCGCAGGCAATCGCGCAGAATCGCCCCTCGCTGGCTCTTGGCGACCACGGCCTCGGGATCATCGCGCTGGTCGGCGATCGCGGCTGCGGTCGCTTCATCGAGCGGCGCGTGCTTATGCCGACGGAGCGCGGAAAGCGCTTTGTGACGCGCGATGCTCAGGAGCCACGTTGCGGCCGCCGAGCGCTGAGCGAATTGGCCGGCGTGGCGCCAGACTTCGAGAAAGACTTCGCTGACCAGGTCCTCTGCCAACACAGGCTCGTGCACGGCGCGCAATACAAAGCGGTACACACGCGCCTGGTGCCGCCCGAACAGGGCCCGCATCGCAAGCTTGTCGCGCTCCGCGATGCGCGCCATTAAGGTATCGTCCGTAGCGGCGGCTTGCATCGGCGGCCGGGGAGGGGCCGCGAAGGGCGTTGCATCGATCCGCAGGGGCTGATTTGCCACGAGTTCTGTCCTCGCGTGAGATGCGCCGCACTGTTTCATTTGCGCATGTTCTTATCGGAAGACCGGGATTCCACTCTTCCGGAACATGCGCTTCGGCGCCCCTCCCTTATGCGCCGGAGTGCTGACAGGTCATGTCAGGAGCCTATTCGGAGTAGTTCGTCTCTCGCCGCCACGCCTTGACCAGCTCCAGGCGTCGTCGCGGGTAGCGCTCGCCGGTGGCGGTGATGGCGGTGATCCGATCGGTGCGGAAATGGCGAAAAGCGCCGCGCAGCTCGCACCAGGCCGCGACTGTCTGCCGGCGATCGTAGAACGCCATGGCGATCGGCCAGATCGCGCGCTGGGTCGCCGCCCCGGTCTCGGCCACGTAGCCGATTTGCAATCTGTGCTCGCGGCGGATCGCCTCGCGTAAGATTTTCAGGCTCTTCGCCGCGCGGCCGTCGCCGCCGGTCGCCGCAACCCACAGGCCGGTATCCGCCAGGGTGTCCCGCAGATCCTTGGGCGAGGCGGCAGCGATCTTGGCGAGCGCGTTGGCGGCTGCCTCGGCCAGATCAGTATCGCCTTGCCGCGCTACCCAGCGGATGCCCAGCACCAACGCCTCCAGCTCGTCCTCGTCGAACATCAGCGGGGGCAGGAAGAAACCGGGACGCAAGAGGTAACCGAGGCCCGCCTCTCCGTCGATCGGTGCGCCGAGCCCGATCAGAACCTGCACGTCGCGATAGATGGTGCGCAGTGACACCTTGAGCTCGTCAGCGAGCGCAGCCGCCGTGACCGGCCGGCGGTGACGCCGCAGCGCATCCATGAGAGAGAAAAGGCGCTCGGTGCGATTCATAGCAATGGCCGACTTGAGGAAATCCGCCGTGGGCTATTCGATCACGACATCGGCGTGCGCCAGAAAGCCTGCCGGAAGCGTGAGCCCGAGTGCTGCCGCGGCACCGCGATTGACCACAAGCTCCGAACCGCGCGCAGGCTCGACCGGCAGGTCCTGCGGCGAAGCACCTTTGAGAATCCTGTCCACATAGTCGGCTGCACGCCGATAGAGATCGGGCAGGCTCACCCCGCAAGAAACAAGGCCGCCGGCCTCGACAAAATCCCGAAACGTGTAAATCGCGGGCAGCTTGTGGCGCGCCGCCGTCTCGACCACGAGCCTCTGATTGCTCTGCATGATGGTATCGCTGCCGACAACCACCGCGCCAGTGCGTGCGCGCGACGCCGTCTCGAAAGCAGTCTCGATATCCTCGATCTTTCGGGTATCGAGGGCCCGAGCCGTGATGCCGAGCGCACTGGCAGCCGCCGCAACCGCATTCCACTCGGTTTGGCGCGAGGGATTGGAGAGGTTCATCAAGGCAGCGAGACTCTCGATCTGCGGTACCATCTCTTTGAGAGTTTCCACGCGCTTCCGCTCTGCGCCTTCGAGGTTGGCGCCAAAGCCGGTCAGATTTTCGGTGCCGCGCACGACCGCCAGCGGATCGCCGACTGCGGCCATCACCACCGGAATGCGCATGGTTGCGGCTTTGGCGGCGAGCGCCGCCGGCGTTCCGCGTGTCACGATCACATCGACACCGAGTCCCGCGAGCTCGGCCGCGAGCGCCGGGAAGCGTTCGTTGTAGCCATCCGCCGAGCGATACACGAAAGCGAGGTTCTGCCCCTGGATATAGCCGCGTTCCCGCAGCACCTGTGCAAACGCCTGAAAGTTGCCGTTGCGATCGCGCGGGCTGGTATCGAGCATGCCGACGCGATAGCGGGGATGGGCTTGCGCAAGCGCAGCCAGCGGCCATACAGCCGTGCCGGCGAGGCTCAGGATGAATCGTCGTCGCTGCATTTGTTTTCCAACACCAAGCGGACCGCCGACCTACTTGTTCTCCATCGCGGCCCGCACACGTGCCACGGTGTCGGCCGGGGTACGGGAAACCTGCGCTACCAGCGCGGCTACCTGCTCCCCGGTCAATGGATCGACGTCGATCTTGGATTTCTCTGCATCGGCCAGGAAGCCCGGGTCCTTGACGGTGGCATCGAAGGCGCGTCGCAGCGCCTCGACCCGGTCAGTCGGCACGTTGGGCGGCAGGAAGAACGGCCGGCCGAATTCGAGCCGCGCGAGTGCAAGCTCGAGCGCCTGGCGGTCGGCATCTGTCCTGGCCATTTCCATGACCAAGGGCACGTCGGCGAGCTCGGGATTTTTTTTCAAGCCCCACTGCATTATGAGCGTGATCTTCTTATCGGCGAGCCAGCTCGAATTGAGCGCCTTCAGAGTCGACCAGTTGGTTGCGCCATTTCCCTGCACCTCGCCGCTCTCCATCGCCAAGTGAATTTTCGGTGTGCTTTCATAGCCGGTCACGATCTTGAACTTGGTGCCGAACAGATGATTGGTGAGAATCGGAAAATCGTATTGAGTTGAGCCGGGCGCCTGTGCGCCGACCACGAGCTCGGTGGTGAATAGGTCGGCGAGCTTCTGCACCGGCGCGGTGTGCCAAACGTAGGTGACCTGCGTCTCCCGGTTGGTGCTGCCAAGCCAATTGATCTTATTGGCGTCGAAGCGGGCGCCTGAGGGCTCGAGCAGCGGCGTGGTCGGCATGCCGTTGAAGGATGCCCCGATCACGGTGCCGTCGAACGGCCCGGTATTGTAGAGCGCGTTGGTCATGGTCAGGCTGCCGGCGCCAGGCTGATTCTGCACGATGATGCTCGGATTGCCCGGTATGTGGGCCGGCCAGTAGCGGGCAAGCAGCCGCGCGTTGAGATCATAGCCGGAGCCGACTCCGACGCCGACGATGAGGCGGATGGTCTTACCCTTGTAGAAGTCGGCGACGCTTTGTTGTGCTGCTGCTGGGGCGGTGGCGGCAAGGAAGGCGGAAAGAACGAGGCAAGTTTTGTTCACAGCGCTTCTCCCCTTTCAACAACAAGGACCTCGTCGCTGAGGAGCCGTGCGCAGCACGGCATCTCGAAGGACGGATGCAGCTATGAGCCCGGGGTCATCCCTCGAGACGGTCGGCGCTAAGGGCGCCGACCTCCTCAAGGATGATGTCCCTATGAGGATCACCCCGCGCCCGCCTTCATCCTAGCACCTGCCTTCATGTCGGCGACCGCCGCGAGCGCTTCGTTGGACAGCGGCAGATCGATCGGCTCGTTGCGCTCGGCTGAAAGGTCGGCCGCCGTGTAGGTTTCCATCACCATGCGGGCGCTCTCCGGCGTCACCATCACGGGCCGATCAAGCAAACAGGATTCCAGGAAATGGATGGTCTCCGGCCCCATCTGGCCGGCGAACACATGGTCCACCTGCTCGCCCGGCATGGTGGAAAGCGGAAAGCGCGTGCCGTCCGCCACCGTATTGAGCCAGACGTCGCGGTGGGTGTCGTCGAGAATGAGCGCCCCCTCCGTGCCGGTGATCTCGACCCAGGTTGCGCAGTAATTCGGATAGCTCGGCGGCAGGTTCCAGCCGCCACCTACGACCACAATCAGACCGTTATCCATGGTCACGGTGGTCCACATGCAGTCGTAGGAACCGTTGAGCGGCTGCATGTAGCCGTAGGAACCCTGCGAGTAGACGCGCACGGGTTTTGCCGGCTCCAACAGCCAGAACACGAAATCGAGATCGTGGGTGGATTCCATCGCCGCCGGCGAGAGCTTGACGCGGCCGGCGATCTTCTTGCCGAGATTGCGCGAAAGATGCCGGCTCACCATGACGGACACGGGCTTGCCCAAGGTGCCGTCCGCGATCCTTTTCTTGGCGAGCGCGAATTTGGTGTTGAAGCGCTGGGAATAGCCGATGGTGAACTTGAGGCCGCCGCGTCGCGCGAGCGTGATCAATTCGTCGGCTTCCCAGAGCTCCATCGCGATCGGCTTCTCCAGCAGCACGTGCTTGCCGGCTTTGAGACAGTCGCGGGCAATCGGGAAATGCGTCGGCTCGGGCGTCGTGCAGATATAGACTACCGACACCGCCGGATTGCGGACGATGTCCTGATAATCGAGCGTCGCGTGCGCCGCGCGAGTGAGATCCTGGACTTCCTTGAGGCGGTCAGCTCTGATGTCGCAGATGTGCAGCTTGTCCACCAGCGCGGAGCGCGACAGTGTCTCCGATCGGATGCCCCCGCACCAACCGGTCCCGATCACCGCGACTTCGACTTGCTTCACCAAGACAGCTCCTCAAGCTCGGGTTTGTCGATCGTATGAAAAGGGCCGGCCATTTTGGCCGGCCCATTTGCTCGTCGCTTCAGCGCGACCTCTTACGAGAATGCCGCCCTGACCTTGTCGGGCGAGAACGGCACGCGGCGCAGCCGCACGCCGGTCGCATCGAAGATCGCGTTGGCGATCGCCGCCGCGATCGGCCGGCTCGAAGGCTCGCCGGCGCCCGACGGCGGGATTTCCGGATGATTGATCAGCACCACGTCGATCTGCTCCGGCGCCTCGGTGATGTCGAGGATCGGATAGGTGAGCCAATCCACGCTGGTGACGTTCTTGCGGTCGAAAGCAACCTCTTCCCAGAGCGTACGGCTGGTGCCCTGGATGACGTTGCCCTCAATGGTCTGCCTCAGCGCATTGGGATTGATGATCAGGCCACAGTCATGGGCGACCGTGAACTTACGCGCCCAGATCTTGCCCGAGGAGCGATCGACATCGACCTCGGCGATGACTGCAACGCGTGTGCCGTTGCGTTGCGAGTAGGCGATGCCGCGCCCGCTCACATTATTGCCGGTCTGGTCGCGCCGCGGCGAGGGCCGCGACTGCCAACCGGCTTTTTCGGCCGCCGCCTTGATCAGCGCCGTGTCGCGGGCATCCTTGATGTAGCGCAGGCGGAATTCGACCGGGTCGACGGAAAGCGCGGAAGCCACCTCGTCGATGAAGGATTCGCTCGCGAAATGGATCTGCGGTCCGACCGGATCGCGCAAGTGCGAGGTGCGCAGCGGCGAGGCGCGGTCAAGCAGCGGCGCGATCGTCTCCCAGTAGACGCGCTTGTTGTCGAACGCGTAGGCCTCCGCCGGCACTCCGAACCCGTCGCCGGATTTCAGCGGCACGCCGAGCAGGTGTCCGGCCAACGTGTTCCACGGCTTGCTCTCGTTGGTATCGACGTCGATGCGCGAGAAGCCTTTGCTGCCGTATTCGTAGGCGATGACCTTGCCGGAGGCATCAATGGCGGCGCGCGCCATATGGATCGAGGCCGGACCTTTCGGATCCCAACCCGTTCCCTGCGCGCGCATATATTGCACGCGCACCGGCTTGCCGACCGCCCGCGCCAGCACGGCTGCTTCCATGGCGGCATCTCCCGCATCGTTGCGGCCGTAGGCGCCGGAGCCCGCAAACGAGCGCGCCTCGACCTTCTCGGGGGACAAGCCGAGCAGTGCCGCAACGCCGTCGCGGCAGTAGTGCGGCTTGGGCGAGCCGGTCCACACCGTGACCTGATCGCCGTTGATGGCGACGATGCCGCAGCCCGGACCCATGCTGGAATGCGACTGATAGGGCCATTCGTATTCGGCCTCGATCACCCGCGCCGCCGACTTGAAGGCCTCATCGACATTGCCGTTTTCCTTCTCCACCTCGCGCTTCCGCACCGGCGCCTTGCGGATGTGATCATAGATGGCGGCCGCATTGTCGAGGAACGGTGGCTGCGCCTGCGACCACTCGACCTTGAGGGCCTGCGCGGCCTTCACGGCATTCCATTCATTCTCGGCGACGACACCGATAAGGTCCTTGTCACGCACCACCCGGGCGCCCGGGATGCTCTTGATCGAGCTTTCGTCCACGCTTACCGGGGTCGCCCCTGCAACCGGCGGGCGGATGACGCGCCCATGCACCATGCCGGGCACTTTCACATCGGTGACGTAGTCTTGCTGGCAGTAGACCTTGGGGGCGATGTCCTCGCGCTTGAGCGGCTGGCCGACGATCTTGTATTCCTTCGGATCCTTCGGCTTGGCCTTGCCGGGCGCATAGAGCGCGTTGCCGATCTCTTTGTTCCAATCGAGCTGGACGTTGAAATAGCGCCCGCCGATCAGCTCCGCATAGGTGATCGATTTGTTGCCGTCGCTGACGACGCCGTCGTTGACTTTCAGCGTGTCGGCCGCAACGCCGAGTTTGGCGGCCGCCATCTCGACCAGCACGCGGCGCGCTTCGGCCGCGGCCATGCGCATCTGCTTGCCGCCGAACTGCACGCCGGTCGAGCCCGAAGCGCCGCCCTGGTTCACGCTGGACGCCGTGTTGCCCATGATCACCGTCACGCGCCGGAACGGCACGTCGAGCTCTTCGGCAACGATCTGGCCGATACCGGCATAGAGGCCCTGCGCCATATCGGTCTTGCCGAAGAAAGCCGACACCGAGCCGTCGGCATTGACCGCGATATAGGACGAGAGCTGATCGGGGGTCAGCGGCGGGCGCGCGCCTTGCGCCTGCGCGGCGCCGATCCCGACAACTGTGTCGAGGCCGATCGGCATGCCGACCGATACCACCAGAGCACCGCCGGCCTTGAGCACGGAGCGACGGGAGAACGCGTTCGCCTTTTCCATCTTGGTCATGATCGCCTCCCTTAGCCCATCATCTCGGCGGCGCGCTTGACTGCGCGCAGGATGCCCATGTGGGTGCCGCAGCGGCACTTGAGACCGGTGAGAGCAGTCTTGATCTCAGCGTCGGTCGGCTTCTTGTTGGTGGCGAGCAGCGCTGCGGCCGTCATGATCCAGCCGTTGATGCAGTAGCCGCATTGCGGCACCTCCTCCTCAACGTAGGCTTTCTGCAGCGGATGCGGCTTGTCGGGCGTTCCGAGGCCCGCCAGCGTCACCACCTTGCCGTTGCCGACCGCGGAAACCGGGGTCACGCAGGAGCGCACCGCCTGGCCATTGATATGCACCGTGCAGGCCCCGCATTGGGACAGCCCGCAGCCGAAATGCGGATTGTTGAGACCGAGATCATTGCGCAAAGCGTAGAGCAGCGGCATGTCCGGATCGGCGTCGATCGTGTGAGCGCTGCCGTTCACGTCGAGGGTTATTCGTGCCATGGGTGCATGTCTCCTGATCTGGCGCCTGTCCGGAGCGGACTTTTCGTGCCGGCCGCGCGAAATCCGCCCAATGTAGGAAGCTGACAGGAACTCAGCGCAAGCGTAGTCGATGTGCGGGGGGTTGAAAACACCCCTGCGGCATCAGGTCGATGCTCCCGTGGCGAGCATGCGCACCGCCTGCAGCAGGGCCGTCACCTGCTTCGGAGCGATGTTCCGGGTGATGAAGACGAGCCGGCTTTCGCGGTCATTGTCCGGCCAGGACGCGAGCTCGAGCGGCGGATGCGCGAGGTGCTGCACGACCTGAACCAGCACTGGGCCGCGGCAGCGGGCGACATTGAGGAAGCCCTTGACGCGCAGCAGGTCGCTGCCGCGCAGCGCGATCAGAGTTTCCATTGTCCGCTCGAACGGCTGCCACGCGATTGGCTCCGCCTCGTTCAGCACGAAACTGTGAATGTCGTCCGTGTGGGCGCTTTCGCCGACGAAACCCGCATGCACCGGCATGGTCGTGCCTTCCGCCTCGGTCAAGCAGCGCGGATCGAGCGCTCCGTCGACCGCAGTCACGATGGGGGCTCGCGGGTTGAGTGCCGCAAGCCGCGAGGTCAGCTGCGCGATCGCCTCTTCGCTTGAGAGATCGATCTTCGATATAACCAGGCGGTCGGCCAGGATGACCTGCTTGCGCGCCTCCGCCGACCAGTCGAGCGTGGCAAGCCCGCTCACCGCATCGACAAGTGTGGTCACCACCTCGACAAAGAATTCTCCGCCGAGCGCCCGGTCGGTGGCGAAGGTTTGCAGGATGGGTCCGGGATCGGCGAGCCCGCTGGTCTCGATCAACACACGCCGGAACTGCGGCACCGTGCCGAATTCGCGCTCGGACACGAGGCCGCGCAGCGTCAGTTGCAGGTCGGTGCGCGAGGTGCAGCAGAGGCAACCGTTGCCGAGCAGCGCGACTTCATCGACGGACGAACGGATGAGCGCATCATCGATACCCACCGCGCCGAATTCGTTGACCACCACGGCGGTCCCGGCGCCTTCGGGTGTGCCAAGAAAGCGGCGCACCAGGGTGGTCTTGCCGGCGCCCAGAAATCCGGTGACGATCGTGACCGGAATGCGTGCCCCGCGCGCGTGCTTGAGCCTCCGCCCAAAGGGCCCGGCCGCGCGCGAAGGGAACAGTTCGAGCATTTACCTCAGAAATCCATCTCCAGGATGTACAGACCGCCGGCAAAGCGGTCGACGGTGTAGACGATCTCGCGCTCGTCCACGAACACATCGTTCATCTGGATGCTCTTGGCTGGAGACATCGACGGGGCAGGCGCGATGAAAGTGGCGACTTCCTTGGGCTGGTAGGCGTTGGAAATGTCGTAGGCGCGCAGCCCGCCGTTGAAGAACGTGCCGATCACGATCTGGTCGGAATGCCAGGCGGTCGGGCGTGGTGTGTTCTCGTGGATGTTGTGTGCGCCGAAACGGCCGCCGCGATTGGCATAGCCTTCCGGGCCCGGCAGCGGGCAGGTCGAGATCGGCAACAGGTGCTTCTCGTCGCGCGCGTCCACGATCCAGATCAGCTTCGGCCAATCGGCGGCGTTGTCGATAGTGGATTCGTCGGTCACGACCAGGAGGTTGCGATCAAACAGCGGCAGCACCGTGTGAGTGAAGCCGGTGCAGGGCGGCGAATTGTCCCAGCGGCTGATCGGCTTGGGGTTCGACTTGTCGGAAATGTCCATGATGAACATGCCGGCATCGATGTAGGCGAGATAGCAGCGGTCCGGACGATTGGGGTAGACGTTGGTGTTGTGGGCACGGTTACCACGGTCGAGCAGGGGCTTCGGATGGCGTTCCGGCGGGGGTGTACTGTCGCCGACTCGCGTGCCTGGCAGCCACCAGCGGCCGACCTCCGTGGGTTTCGAGAGATTGCGGACGTCGAAGATGCGGTAGAATTGATCGTCATTGGGGTGAGTGGGCGTGAAGTCGGGCGCGCCCGAGGACATGTGAATGTATTCACCGTCGCAGAACCAGAGCTGATGCACGCCGCGTGAATGCGCGCCGGAGCAATCCACGAAGGCGATCGATTTCGGGTTCTCCGGCACCGAAATGTCGAACAGCTCGAACCCTGCGGGCTTGAGGTCGACCTTTCGGGTCTGGTAGGCGACCGCCATGATGTTGTCGGTGATCTCGAGCGAGTTCGAGCGCATATGCGGCTGCGGCAGGTCAGTCTGCACCACCACCTTGGGCTTGCGCGGATCCGACACGTCGACCGCGGTGAAGTTCTTCGGAGCGCTTTCATGGGCGAGCCAGAGGATGCGGCGGCCGTCCGGCGCGATCTGAATCGACATGCCTTCGCCCATGCCGCCGAAGCCCTGCAGCTCGTGCTGGGCCAGAAGCTTGAAATTCCAGGCCACCGGCTCGTAGCTTCCTTTGGCCAGGGGACTCTTCTCGGTAACCGACATCACGTGCTCCATGATCTTTGTGCGCGGCACTTAGCGCGTTTTTGCGCAGGATGAAATGGGGTCGCCTCGCCAAGTGGTCATCCCTGCGAAAACAGGGATCCATACCGCTACGTCCTCTCTAGAGGGCGATGGCTATGAGCCCCTGCTTTCGCAGGCGCGACGCAGAGAGGGCTGGCGGGCCACCTAATCCAGGGTCTCGCGGTAGAACCAGACCGCGATCGCAACCACGATCAGCGTGAATCCCAGGATCGGCCAGATCTCCGGCAGGATCGCCGAGAGATCGTTGCCCTTGAGCAGCATGCCGCGCACGATCCGCATCGCATGGGTGGTCGGAAAGATCTCGCCGGCCCACTGCGCCCAGGTCGGCATGCCGCGGAACGGGAACATGAAGCCGGATAGCATGAAGGACGGCATCAGCGTGAATTGTGCGAGCTGCGTCGCCTGCATTTGATTGGTCGCGACTGTCGAGAAGGTGATGCCGAGCGCCAGGTTGCTGGCGATGAACAGGCCGAGCGTGAGCAGCAACAGCGGCACCGACCCGCGGATCGGCAGATGAAAGACCAGTGCCGAGACCGCAAGTATGAGCAGGACCTGGATGTAGCCGATGAACACATAAGGGACGATCTTGGCGAGCATGACTTCGATCGGCCGGACCGGCATGGCAAGCAGATTTTCCATTGTGCCGCGTTCGCGCTCTCTGGTGATCGACAGCGTGGTGATAAACAGCGTCGACATCATCAGCACGACGCACATCAGCCCGGGCACGACGTTGAGCACGGTCAGCTGCTCTGGATTGTAGCGAGCATGGACGACGAACTGGAACGCCGGATTGGCAGGTGCCGTCCGCAGGGTCGGCGGCAGATCGCGGTCGAGCGCCGTCGCCAGCGCCGACAGGGCGGCAGTGGCGTTGCCGATGGCCGAGGGGTCGGTGGCATCGGCGTCCACCAAGATGGACGGGCGCTCGCCGCGGTCTACGGCGCGGTCGAACTCGGGGGGAATCTCGATGACAAATAGTACATCGCCTTGCGCCAGCGCCTGCTCGGCCTCCGCTTCCGATGCCATCGGTTGGATGTCGTAGTACCCGGTATTGTGCAGGGCGGCGATGAGGGTGCGCTCGTATTTCGAGTGCGAGGCCGACAATAGGCCGGTCGGGAGGTGCTGCGGATTGGTGTTGATGGCGAAGCCGAACAGGAACAGCTGCATAATCGGCAGCGCGATGATCATGCGCAACGTCATCGCGTCGCGCTTGACCTGAATCCATTCCTTGCGCAGCAGCGCGATCAACCGCCGGAAGGAGAATCCGTTCATGCGGCTTCTCCTTTTTCACTCAGCAGATGAATGAAGACGTCCTCCAATCGCGGCTCGACTTCGCGCCAGGAAAGGTCGGCGCCGGCCGCGGAGCGAATCGCGGCTTCGAGCGCCGCGCGGTCGGTGCCGGCCACATGTAGCGCACGCCCGAATACGGCGGCGGCCTCTACGCCTTCGGCGCGGCGGAGCCGCCGCGCCGCCGCGTCGACAGCGGCGCCGGTAGCCTCGAAGGTGATGAGTCCCGAGTGCTCGGAGAGATCCTGCGGCCCGCCTTGCACGACGATATGGCCGTTTGCGAGGTAGACAACGCGATTGCAGCGCTCGGCCTCGTCCATGTAGTGGGTCGAGGCCAGCACTGTCAGGCCTTCCCCGGCGAGATCGTGAATCAGATCCCAGAAATCGCGGCGCGCCTTGGCGTCGACGCCGGCGGTCGGCTCGTCCAGAAGCAAGAGCTTCGGCTCGTGCAGCACGCAGGCGGTGAGCGCCAGGCGCTGCTTCCAGCCGCCCGAGAGCTGGCCTGCAAGCTGGTCGCGCCGGTCCGATAGCTGCATGCGCTCGATGATGTCGCGCACCGCCGCGCGCCGGTTCGGCATCTCGTAGACGCTGGCGACGAGATCGAGGTTCTCGAACACCGTGAGGTCCTCGTAGAAGCTGAAGCGCTGCGTCATGTAGCCGACCTGCCGGCGAATCTTCAGCGCCTCGCCGATGATGTCGAAGCCAAGACAGGTGCCGCTCCCGGCATCCGGAACCAGTAGCCCGCACAGCATGCGGATGGTCGTGGTCTTGCCGCTGCCATTGGCGCCGAGGAAGCCGCAGATCTCGCCCTTTGCGACCTTGAGACTGAGCCCATCGACGACCCGATGGCTGCCGAAGCTCTTGGCGAGGTCATGCACGTCGATGACATGCTCCGTCATCGCGGCGGTCCTGCGGACATCGGCTGCACCGCGATCGGCAGACCGGGATTGAGCAGCGCCGCCTGCTCAGGCTTTGGGCGCGCCTCGACCATCACCACGAGCTTGGCCTGGTTCGCCTCGCTGAAGATGACCGGTGGGGTGTATTCGACCTGCGGGGCGATGAAGGAGATTTTGCCGGTGAGATTGCCCGGACAATTATCGCAAAGAAGGCGAACCTGATCCCCGTGGTGGACCAAGGCCAACATCGGCTCCGGGACGAAGAAGCGCACGAAGATGTTCTCGGGCGGCAGCAGCGAGATGACCGGTGCGCCAGCCGGAATGGTCTCGCCGGGCCGCGCGAGCACGTCAGCGACCACGCCGGCGACCGGCGCCGCCACATGCCGCTGATCAATCCGCCACTGCGCCATGGCGACTGCGGCGCGCGCTGCTTCGATCGCGGAGCGCTGCGCCTTGATCTCGGCCTCGCGTCCCATCGGGGCCTGCATCTGGGCGAGCACGGCTTGCGCGGCCTGCACCTTGGCGTCGGCTGAGCGCAACTCGGCGCGCTGCTGATCCACGGTTTGCTGGGAAACCCCACCGCCAGCCTTGAGCAAGGCCTCTGATCGTTGCAGGTCGGTTTGCGCCCTGTCGCGCGCCGCTTTGGCATCGGCGAGGTTGGCTTGCGACTGCTCGATTTCGGTCGGCTTGCTGCTGTCCTGAAGGTTCTTGAGCTGGTCCTCGGCTTGGGCGAGTTGCCGCTGCGTTTGTTCGAGCGCGGCGCGGTCAGCGGCGTCGTCTTGGTCGAACAGATGCGCTCCGGCCGCGACCTTGTCGCCGCGGGCGACCGACACGGATGTGAGGAGTCCCTGTTGGGTCGGGCCCACCTTGACGAAATCGGCCTCGGCGTAACCCTGCCATTCGACCGGCGCGAGTGGGCGCGATTGCCTCCACCACCAGGCAGCACCCGCGATCGCCAGCGCGATCCCCAGGATCAGGATATTTCGGATCACCGACTTGACCTATTGAAACGAAACGATATCATTGCATTATATCCAACTTCACATTGCAAGAAAATGACTTTTCGCAGGAGGGCGACGTCTGGAGAATGAAGGGCAGGCAGCTATGACGCTCGAGCCCTTAGAGCAGGGGACTTTCAAGCGTGGCCGCGGCGGGCGCCCAACTCAAGTGGAAGCAGAGCGCCGCCATCGCAGCCTTTTGGCGGCCGCGACGCGTCTATTCCTGGAGAAGGGATGGGAGGCGACCTCGATCGATGAGATCTCCCGCCGCTCAGGCGTCGCGAAGCGCTTCATCTATGCGCGCTATCCGGACAAGGCAGCGCTGTTCATCGGCGCAGTCGAGCGTTTTCGCGAGACCCTGATCGGCGAGATACAGGCCATCGGGCCTTTGCCCGACGACGTCGATGCCGGCCTTTATGCCTTCGCCCGCCGCCTCCTGGACATCGCGCTGCGGCCCGAATCGGTAGCGCTGCATAGATTGTTCATCGCCGCAGCGACTCACTTTCCTGACCTCGCCAAGGCATTCGTTGAGCGCGGACGGACCCATGGCCTCGATGAAATCAAATCGGTGCTGGGGCACTATGCCGAGAGCGGGGCGATCAAGCTCGGCGATCCCCAGCTCACCGCCGAGCAATTCTTCATGCTGGCGGTCGGCATACCGCAGCGCATGGCTCTGCTCATCGGCCGGGACCCGCCCGCCGAGGAAGAGCGCCGGCTGCGCGCAGCGATCGCGTTGTTTCTCGATGGATGTCGCTCTGCTCGACTATGATTAAGGGTCGGCGCTCAGGAAAGCTGCGATGATCGGATCGGTCTTGAGCTGCGCCAGATCAGCCGCGCTCGGCAGCTGCGGCTTGTCGCGCCGCGCATTGACCATGCAGAGGAAGCCGAGCGGCTCGCCCTTGCTGGCGCGGAACTGGTGCCACGTGAGCGGCGGCACAGTGACCAGGTCGCGCGTCTCCAGCGCCTTCACTTGAGTGCCGACCAGGCAATCACCGCGCCCGCGCAGGACCAGCACCGCGTGCATGTGCTCATGTCGCTCGAGCGTGGAAAATCCGCCCGGAGCGACCTCGAAATAGCGCAGCTCTCCGTCGAGCTCGGGATCTGAGAACAGCACCTGCCGGGTGATCGATTTGAACAGGGCCCGATCGTCTTCCTTGTAGGGCTTAAGCTCGACGCCGTTCCATCGATAGTCCGCGCGCGCGCCACGGTGGACTGATCGCTCTCCGCCAGGCGCCGGCATTTCGCTCTCATTCGAGCTGCTGACTATCGTCTCGGCTTCAATCATGACCATGACCCCGGACTTCATAATCCCGAACCTGGGCCACGAAGGCCTGTGTTGCCTCGGCCAATCGCTCGCCCGCCTCGAGAAGGGCTCCGCCGATCAGCAACATGATGTCGAGCCCGTAGAAATCAAGCATCTCGGCGACGCGATCGCGTGTCATCCCGCCCGCCGGCACCGGCACGGAAGGGCGCAAGCCATGCCAGTCGGCCCGCGCGGTCGCCGCAAGGCGGGTGCAGGTGTCCGGCGAATAGCCGAAGCGGCCGCCGTGATTGGGAAAGATCACCGCGTCGGCGCCCAGCATTCGGAACAGCTTGCCGAGCAGCAGCGGCGGCGCGATCGCAGTGCCCGCCATGGTCGGATGGGCGAAGAAGGCCATATCGGGATGCTCGCGCACCAGGCGATGAAAATTGGCAAGCCCCGTTATCATGGGTGCCGCCATAACGGTGTCGATGCCGGCGTTGTGCGCAATCGCGAGCTGGCCGCGCATGTCGTCGAGATCGCCGGCGAGGCTCGGCACGTAGCGTACGGCATGGCCGGACTGCCGTGCGACATCGGCGACCGCGGCCGCGATCGCGTCCACGCGGGCCGCGAACGGGGAAAAGGCCTGATCGGCGAGACCATGGTCGTCCTTGACGTAGTCGATGCCGCCTTGGGCGAGGCGCCGCGCCAATTCCGCGAGCTTCACTGCCGGAAGGCCCTGCGGCTTCAGTGCCGAGCAGGTCAGCGCGCGTCGATCGGCGCCGACGCGCTTCCGCAACCCGTCCAGCCCATGCCGGGGCCCTGCGAAGCTCGCAACCACCTCGTGCGGCAGCGACACATCCGCGAGCGAAACGTCGGCGTGCAGCGAGGTATTGCCGAACAGCATATTGATGAGCTGGCCGGCATCGCGCCCCACCGTTGCCGCGGCAAGCGCGATGTGGACCTCGAACAGGCCGCTCGACAATTCCGTGATCGCCGTGACGCGGCCGATTATCTCGGTCCGGACGAGCTCGTCCGTAATCGCCGCAACCGGCATCTCCACGCTTTGCTCGACCGCAATGGCGCGGGCGCGCTCCTCGATCGAGCGCGCGTCACAGCGCACGTGGTAGACAACATCTAATTTGGAATGCACCGCGAGCTCAGCCTATCCGGTGCGGATTACGAGCTGTGTCAGCGTCCCGGATAGCCCAGCGCCCGATGATCGAACGAAGGTCCGCCGCGGCGCCACCAGCGTCCGGAGAGATCGACAACGACCGTAATAGCGAACAGGACCCCGACGATGCCGAGCCACACCACGAAGATGGCGAGCAGGGCCAGGAGTATTACGATCGTGAGCGCCACGAAGGCGGGCGCGAGCACGATAATGCCGGCCATCTCAAGCCGCGGATCGTAACTGCGGTGGGCGCGGCGCTGCTCGATGGAATCCACTGATGCGGCGAGCATAGATCGCCAGACCGCAATCGGGGAAGCGACCTCCGGCTCGGCAAAGCGCCCAGAGCGGCGCGGCGTGGGCGGTTGGACCATCTTCCAAGTTCCCGTTTGGCTCAGAGCATTTCAGAACGTGCTGGCTGCCGCGGCCTGTCATCCGGCTCGTTCGCGCTTCAGGCGCCAGTGCTGCGACGCATACACACCATGAAGGCCACCATGGCACAAGCACACGAGGACACTACAGCACTATGACAAAACGCACTATGACCGAGACGCACCACAAGGACCGATGCGGCGGGCAGGAGCAAGATCAATTATACCATCGCCCCGGATGCAGCGCCCTTTAACCGCGATCAATAGTAGCCGATTCGGGCCATTTGCGGGCATTTTCCGCTCGCCGACAGTGCCTTGAATCCGCGCAGTCCGCAAAAGGCGACGGTGCGCCGTCCGTTTTCGCAGGCCCACGCTGTTGAAGCGCGCCTGATCCTGTCATAAAGGCCCGACGAGCCGCAGCTGCGGCAGGTGAAAGGGAGAATGTATGGTAAAGGACGAGCAGAAGATCGGCTGGATCGGCATGGGCCGTATGGGATTTCCCATGGCGGAGCGCCTCATCAAGGCCGGCCACAGCGTCTCCATCTGGAACCGCACCCGCGCCAAAGCCGAGCCGCTTGCCGCCAAGGGCGGCAAGGTGGTCGGCAAGCTTGCCGATCTCGCTGGTCTCGACGTGGTGTTCTCGATCGTGTCCACCGGCAAGGATTTGGAAGAGGTTTATTTCGGCAAGGACGGGGTCGCTAGCGGCGGCAGTGTGCCGAAAATCCTGGTCGACTGCTCGACCATCGCGGTTGAGGAGTCTGCAGCGATCCGCGAGCGTCTTGCCAAGCTCGGGGCCGCCTTTGTGGCAGCGCCGGTGAGCGGCAATGCCAAGGTGATCAAGGCCGGCCGGCTATCGGCGGTCGTCTCCGGACCGGAGGCCGCCTGCCGCCTGGCCATGCCATTGATCGGTGAGTTTGCGCCGCAAGGCGTCTCCTATGTGGGAGAGGGCGAGCTCGCGCGCGTGTGCAAGATCGCGCACAATGTCATGCTCGGGGTGGTGATCGAGAACTTGATCGAGATCACCCTGCTCGCCAACAAGATGGGGGTGCCGCGTCACGCTTTCCTCTCCTTCATGAACAACAGCGTCATGGGCTCGATGTTCACGCGCTACAAGTCGCCGGCTCTGGTCAATCTCGATTGGACCACGACATTCACGCCTGAGCTTTTGCGCAAGGACCTCGATCTCGGCCTCTCGCTCGGACGCGAATGGGACGTTCCGATGCCGGTGACGGCTGCGGCGCGCGAGGTGCTGCAAAGTCATTTCGGCGCCGCGACCCTAAAGCCCAATCCGGACGAATATCTCGAGAAGGATTTCGCCGCCCTGATGGAGACCATGGGCATCGCCTCCGGCATGAAGCTCGAAAGCGAGAACAAGAACGTCCCGACGGGGCTGGAAAGCTAGTGTCGTGACTCTGACGCTTGTTTCATCTTGTCCCGGGCTTGACCCGGGACCGTTCCAGGCAGAGTCCTAAGTTTGGAACGATCCCGGATCAGCGGCGCAGCAAGTGCTGCGCCGCGTCCGGGAAACAGCTTAGCGATTCAAGCGTCGGAAACAGGACACTAGCGGTTGTTGCGATGTTGAACCGAAGGCGTGCGCCAAGCGAAGGCCTGTTCCCTCCCCCCTTGTGGGGGAGGGTTAGGGAGGGGGGTAGCGCGGAACTCGGGCCAACGATTTCATCGACCCCCACCCCCGACCCCTCCCCACGCGAAGTCGGGTATACCCGACTTCGCCATGTTATGTGGTCGAAGTCGGACAAGCCCAACTTCGATTGGGGAGGGGAGCGCGCCGAGGCGTGCCGTCTGCATCGAATTTCGGAGGCGCCCCGTGCTCAGCGCTGAGAACAACCGGCTCCTCACGCAAGTCGGCCCGGGCACGCCGATGGGCGAATATCTGCGGCGCTACTGGATGCCGATCGGCGGCGCCACCGAGTTCGACAAGATCGCCATCAAGCCGATGCGGCTGTTCGGCGAGGACCTCGTGCTCTACCGCGACCGCGGCGGGAGCTTCGGCCTGATCGATCGGCGCTGCCCGCATCGGCGCGCCGACCTCGCGCTCGGTTTCGTCGAGGAAACCGGTATCCGCTGCCACTATCACGGCTGGCTGATGAATGCGGAGGGGGCTTGCATCGAGCAGCCCTATGACGACGTTGCCAACCCGCGGCGCGACAAGACGCGCTGCCGCACACGCGCCTATCCGATCAAGCAGGCGGGCGGTCTCATCTGGGCCTATATGGGGCCTTCCCCCGCGCCGGAATTGCCCGTGTGGGAGCCGCTCACCTGGGAGAACGGCTTTGCCGAGATCGTGATCTCGGAGGTCCCTTGCAACTGGTTCCAATGCCAGGAGAACTCCTGTGATCCGGTGCATTTCGAATGGATGCACGAGAACTGGAATGCGCGCCTCAAAGGCAAATCAGGCCCGTATGGGCCGCGGCACTTGAAGCTCAAGTTCGAGGAGTTCGAGCACGGCTTCATCTATAAACGCGTGCGCGAAGGCGGCGACGAAACCGATAGCAACTGGACCATCGGCCGTGTGACGCTCTGGCCCAACGGCTTCTATCTCAGCGATCATTTCGAATGGCGCGTGCCGATCGACGATGAAAACACGCTCAGCGTCTGCTGGTTCTACACGCGCGTTCCGCGGGGGCGGGAGCCGTATGTGCAAGGGCCCATTCCGACCTGGTACGGACCCGTCAAGGATAGCGATGGCAATTGGATCACCAGCCACGTCATCAATCAGGACATTATCGGCTGGGTCGGCCAGGGCGTGATTGCCGACCGCAGTCGAGAGAACCTGGGCGCGAGCGACATCGGCATCACCATGATGCGCAAGCGCTTCTTCGACGAGCTCGCGGCCGTGGCCAAGGGCGCGCAGCCCAAAGGGATCATCCGCAGCGCCAATGAGGCGCGCTGCGTCGAGCTCCCCAACATGGAGCGCGCGCGTTGCGTGGATGGCGTCACGCTTGCGGAATTCGCCAGCATCCCGGTGCTCAAGGCGCGGCTCGAGGGCTTCCGCTGGCAGTACGGCCAGCCCGAAGAGGTGCGGCGTGCGTTCGAGAAGGCGATCGGGATTGCGGGCTAATTAGGCCAAGGACGTTTAAGTCTTTGGTCTCTGATGGTTTTTCTCCATCTCACGCGAGTGTTGCGGAAATCACACGCTCGCCTCAAAAATGCGCTTTTGGCCTGTGCGTTGCCGGTATTTCGCTTGTTCTTAAGGCGTGGATTTGATGATGTGACAACACGCGGACCGCTGGAGATCGGCATTCGCTCGTCCTTTTGAAATTTTTGATAAACGGGGGTGAGGTCATGAAGTACAAAGGTTTCTTGCTCGCTACCGCTGGTGGCCTTGCTGTCGCTCCGGGCGCGCAAGCCGCCGACATGCTGGTCAAGGCCCCTCTTGCTCCGGTGGCTCCGAGCTGGACTGGCTGGTACATCGGCGCCCATGCAGGCGCCGCGTGGCAGAACATGAGTGCCGCGAACATTTACGGCGGCTCGGAACAAAACCATGTCGACGGCTCAAGCTTCATTGGCGGCGGTCAGCTCGGCTATAATTGGCAACATGGGAGTTCGGTGTTCGGTATCGAGGCCGACATATCCGGTCTGTCGAACGGTCCGAGCTGGCATGCTGGTGGTACCCTCGCTAAGTCCGTCTCCACCTCAACGAATTGGCTAAGCACGATCCGTGGCCGCATGGGCTTGGCAGTCGCCGACACGATGGTCTACGCCACCGGCGGTGTTGCATTCGGTGGGGTCAAAAATAGCCAGCATGTATGCAGCAGCCCCAGCCATACATTCTGCACGAAATCGGAATCAACAACTCGAGTCGGTTGGACGATCGGCGGCGGCGTCGAACATATGTGGGATGCTCACTGGACCATCGGCCTGGAAGGCTTGTTCGTCGATCTGGGCGAGTCCAAGGTGTCGAATCCAGATCCCTTTGCGGGCTCTGATAACGCTCTTAAGAACACGACATTCCGCAACCAGCTCGTTATCGGCCGCTTCAAGCTCAACTACAAGTTCTAATTTGTTGCTGGGTCATCGCGGTATCCGCGACCTCTGGTCCAGCCCTTCCTGATTGCGAAGCTCCGGAATCCCAGTTCCGGGGCTTCGTTTTGACGCTTGCATCAGTTGGCTATTTCAGTCCTATAGGCCGCAGGCTGCGCACGGGCTTGTGGCGCTCCTCCAAATCCTGGTGGCGCGGGGCACCCGTCGCTCGAAATCCGAGTAGAGGGTTTCCGCTTCCATGAACGTCATCGATTTGATGTTCTTCTGGGCGAGAATCGACCCTCATAGAGCCGCGATCATCCAGCCCGAGATGGTCACCACATTCCAAGGGCTGGCCGACGCTATCGAATCGGTCAGCGACCGCATCGACCGTCTCGGCCTCGATTTGCGTGAGCCCATCGCGGTCTCGCTGGCGAATCCATCGCATTTCGTCGCGGCCGCACTAGCGGTCCTTCGATGCGGCTACACCCTGGCTCTGGTCAACCCGCCTTTGTTCCCGCAGCTCCAACCGTCAGGAATCCGGAACCTCATCTATGACACTCAGGGCCTGGTGCTATCTGGAGGACGGAACATCAGGTTCGAGATGTCATGGCTTCCGGCTTCGCCGCCGTCCAAGAGAAAGCCATACCGGCCGCGGCCGCTCAACGACGTGAGCACGATCGCGTTCACTTCAGGCACCACCGGGCTGCCGAAAATGCAGGTGCTGCGGCGGGCCGCGCTTGAGCACAGGTTCGCTTGCCCGATTACCAGCCTCGCGAATGGCGATCACCAGAAGGCATTGATCATGCCCGGCGTCGCCGGCGGGTTCGGCTTCAACCGGACGTGCGAGATGCTGTTTGCCGGCAAGACCGCCTGCTTTGCGCCGTCTGCCGAGGAGGCGCTTTGGCTCATCAGCACCTTCGGCATCGATTGCATCCTGGCTTCACCGCAGCAGGCCTTGGGGCTTGCTGAAATCCAGCAGCGGAAGACCCGCTATGCACTTGAGTCAGTCAAAACGTTGCGCATAGGCGGCGCGGCCGTCCCGCCGGAGATGGCGCGCCGATTGCGCAGTCATGTGTGCCGCAACGTTATCATCTATTATGCCTCGACCGAGGCGGGAACCGCAGCGAGCGCCCCATACGACGCCATCGAGGGCATCCCTCACGCTGTCGGGTTTGTCGGACCTGATGTCGAGCTCGAGATCGTGGACGAAGCCGATTCTGTCCTTCCCGTCGGCTCCGAAGGCTTGATCCGGCTACGCACTCTGCAGTCGCGATTGAATAGCGACCCCTCCAAGCCTGTGGCTGCGCCCGGCTCCAAAGCCAGCTGGTTCTATCCAGGGGATATCGGCCGCCTCACCGAGGACGGCATATTATGCGTGAGCGGGCGAAGCGCGGATGTCATCAATTCCGGTGGCGTCAAGGTTTCAGCCGCCAAGATCGAGGAGATTGTGCAGGCCTTGCCGGAAGTGCGGGAGGCGGCCGCGTGCGGCATAGTGGGGCCGAGCGGTATCGAAGAGCTTTGGGTCGCCGTGATTGCTGTTGGCCAAATTGATCCTGAGGCGATCAAGCGGCTCCTCAAGGAGAACGAGCAAGTGGGTCTCGCGCCTGCACAGATCGTTCTGGTGGAGAAGCTGCCCCGTGGCGATCTTGGTAAGCTGCAGCGACATCGGCTGAAGGAACAATTGCTCGGTCTTAAGAAGCGCGGGTAGGAGCTCATTGGGATCGGCGAGATCCAAGAAGCGGGTTGACGCGAACCCACAAATCAGTGGATTGATGAAATTGAAAATCACGACCCTTGTCCCGCGCAGAAGTATGTCTTGACGGGCGCGCCTCTGGATTTCCTGTTATTGGCCTGTTTTAACAGAGCGCCTCTGGCGATGCTCCGACGTGCCGCGACCTTGGGTTGTCTATCGGCGGCCCTGAACCCTTCGCCATGCCTCCTCTGAAGGGGAGGGTCGAACCGCGACATGCACCTTGTCGACATGGTCTATTTCTGGGCCCGCACGACGCCGCGCCGGGCAGCCCTGATCCAACCGAACGGCATCGTGACGTATTTGGCGCTGGCTCAAGCCATCGAGGCCGCCGCCGAATACTTTGCTGCCAACGTGCTGGACCGGTCGAAACCGGTCACCGTTGCGATATCGACTCCGTCCAAGATGCTGGTTGCAAGTCTCGGTCTTTTGCGTGCCGGCCACGATGTTATAATGGCCGGGAAGATGGACTTGGCTTACCTCCCGATCGCAGAGAGCAACACCCTCGTCTATGAAAGAGGCGAGGCGCCGCCGGATGGCCGGACCAACATCCTGTTCAATGAATCGTGGCTCACGACCGGCCCGAACATCTCCAGCCTGGCGCGGCCGCCGCTGCGGCAGCTGAGGACCCGGAACGGTAATATCTTCTTCTTCACATCCGGCACGACCGGAAGGCCAAAGCGCATCGTTAGGACGCAAGCGGCCTGGGAACAGCGCATCCTTTTCAATGGCACATCGGCGTTCACCGACTACGAGCGGGCCTTGATCGTCACGACCCCGGCCAGCGCCTTCGGGTTCACGCGCGCTTACGAGGTGCTCTACGCGGGGAAGACCGCATGTTTCGCTGCCGTGGGGCAACCGCTGCTCTGGCTTGCCAACACCTACGGTATCGACCTCCTCATCGCGTCGCCACATCAGGCCTTGGCGCTCGCCGAGCTACAGGAGAAAGTCACCCGTTATCCGCTCGCGGCCTTGAGGACGGTGCGGCTTGGTGGTTCGGTCATTTCCCCGGATGGAATCGAGCGGATCAGGAACCAGATCTGCCGGAATGTCGTCCTCGCATACTCTTCGACCGAAGCCGGCATTGTGGCGACTGCTCCATACGAGATGATAGCCCACATCAAAGGTGCGGTGGGCTTCATCATCCCCGAAGCCGAGGTGGAGATCGTCGACGCCGAGGATCGGGTTCTGCCGATCGGATCCGAGGGGTTCGTGCGCGTTCGATCGAGGCAGTTCTTGTTGAACTTCGGCATCGATGATCCGAAGGTTTGGTTCTATCCGGGCGATTTCGGCTGGCTGACCGAAGAAGGCGTGCTATGTATTGCCGGCCGCAAGGGCGACGTGCTCAATCGCGGCGGTGCGAAGCTTTTGGTCGCGGATTTGGAGAAGTTTCTGCTGAGTTGCCCTGGCGTGATGGATGCCGGCGTCTGCAGCACCATGGGGGCGGCCGGCTACGAAGAGATCTGGGTGGCGCTCGTCTTCGCGCCTTCCATCGACATGGCAGTTCTGCGTCAGCAGATCGAGGAAAGCGCTCAGTTTGGCGGCAGTATCGATCGACTCTTCGTCGTGGAAGCCATTCCGCGCGGGCAATTGGGCAAAATTCAGCGCGAACAACTGAAGCAGATGCTGCAAGCGATCAACGACGATTCCCATTGAGCACTGTGGAGGTTATTCCGAGCTGATTGATAGGCGGCGCACTCGCTCCGCTGTTTGGTGCGTTCGATCTTTTGCATTAGGGTCGGACGGGTAGTCCGGCGGCGGAGATCGCCTGCCTGCCCACTTCCTGCAAGCGCACCCGATCGATTTTTCTTGCTTCGTTGCGCGGGAGCTTGTCGACGAAGAGAAATTTGAGCGGAACAAAGGACCTGAGCAAACGGGCCTCGCAATGCGCTCGCAGTTTTTGCGGGTCGAACCGCTCCTGACTTACGATCAGTGCGTATAGCCCGTTGTTGCCGTATTCATTGCTGACGCTGAATACTCCAGCTTCGGCGATGCCCTGGTATTGGCAGAGCACCTGCTCAATTATCTCAGGATTGACCTTGTCGCCGCCGAGATTAATGACGCTCTGCTCACGTCCCGAAATCACCAGAAGTCCCTCAGATGTCACTGTTCCAATATCTCCCGGGTAGAACCATCCGTCTCGGAAAACTTTGGCAGATTCTTCCGGGTCATTGAAATACCCCTCGACCGCATCCCTGGCGCGGACGCGAATGAAGCCTTCTTGGCCAGCATCGAGAAGAGTCCCCGTTTCGTTCACGACCTGAATCTTCACGCCCGGGGTAACGAACCCCACAGCACGGGGGAGGTTGACAATTTCGTGTGCGTGTGCAGCGGCGGTCGTCCCAGTCTCGGTCGCCCCGTAGGCAGCCACCAAATGCGAGCAAATGCGCGAGCGCAGCCTGCCCGACAGTGATGGTGACAGGACCCCGCCCACGGACACCATTAATTTGATATTGCTCTGGTAGGAGGGTACTTGATCGAACCAACGCAGCAGAACTTCAAAACCAGCGGGCGAAGCGAGCAGGCATTGGACCTTGTATTCCTCGATTACCCGTAAGGTGTCGGAGAAATTGTCGCCCGGATAGAGAACCGTGCCTCCATACCAGAGCCCGTGAAAGAGAAATCGGAATCCGGTTATCGAAGATATGGGAAGGTCGCTGTAGATTCGCGAGCAAGTCGCGATCCTGTTGTAAACGATGTTATTGTGTGCGATCCGATCGGCCAGCATCTTATGGCTCAGCGCCACCGCTTTCGGATAACCTGTTGTTCCAGAGGTAAAGATGATGCGGCAAAGGTCGTTTTCGTTCACGCGTGGAAGATAGTGCGGCTCGAGCGGCAGGTCATCTCCTTCAATCCAGGACAGGTCGACCGGCACGACACGTGCGGCGTCCGCAAAGGGGGATACGCTCGAGGTGAGCAGCGCCGCCACCTGGAACGGAAGTGAAGCGTTGCTCTGGCGCAGCGAGACCGTGATCATGCCGAGCCGGGTCAAGGCCAGCAGCACCGCGGCATGGAAAATGACGTCGTCGATGGCGATGGCGACGATGCTGCCTGGCTGCAGGCCGAGCGCAATGACCCGACGGCTGATGTTGTGAATCGCGAGCTCCAATCGTCGGTAACTGATCAGCCCAATCCCCGGTCCGGCCACGCAGATGGCCGCCGCAGGCGGCTGCCGTCGGCATTGAAACAGGATTGGGTCGACGACATTCATGGCGATCAATTTGCCATCAACTTTGCGGCTGCCAGCGCTGGCAGGCGGTGTCGTTCGATCTTGCCATTCGCGCCGCGCGGCAGCTCATCAACGGCGACAAAGCAAGTGGGAACGAACGCATCTTGCAGCCGCATAGCGCAGTGCTGGCGCAGGGCATTTTCGTTTACCGGCGCGGGGCTAACGATCAAGGCACAAATTTCCGCTATTCCCAGGCTGTTGTTCTTGGCGAAGCACCCGGCTTCGACAACGCCGGGGTATGACGTAAGAATCGCCTCTATCGTTTCCGGCGCCACGGTGTCGGAGCCGATGAGCAACGCCGTCTTCTCCCGTCCGCTGATGATCAAAAGCCCGTCCTTGCCGAGCTGTCCGAGATCGCCTGGATAGAAACAACCATCGCGAAAGAACAGCCGGCTGGTTTCGGGATCGCCAACATACTCGCTGGCGGCGTGGATACTGCGAATACGCAGCAACCCGTCGTGCCCGAGCGGCAATATTTGCCCAGATTTGTCTACGATCTCGACCGTGGCGCCGGGCTGGACATAGCCGACCGCCCCGGGAATTGCCTCGATGATGTTCGCCGGTCCGAAGGCGACGCCGGCAGTTTCTGTGGTCCCATAAGTGCAGTAAAGGTTCTGACATAGCCGCGCTCGGGCGCGACGCGACAGCTCGCGCGACAGTATCGCTCCCTGGCATATAATGTGATCGAGGCTCACCTCGAACGCGCTGTCGGCCTCGAAATATTTGAGAAACTCGCCCAGCCCGTAAGGTGACGTCGCCATGCCCTGAATCTTGTGTAGGTCGAAATACTGGAGAATATCGCCGGGTTTGGGGCCGAGGAAATAGATGGTCCCACCGCGACTCAAGAGCGACATGAGATACATGAATCCCACCGCAGTCCCGACGCCGAGGTCGCAAAAGAATCGCGCACAGCACGCGAACCGGAGGCCGCGCGTGTGCGGGTAGTAGGCAATGCGGTTCATCCACGTATCAAAAGAAAAGGCGATGCCCTTTGGAAAGCCCGTCGACCCTGACGTAAGCACGATGCGGCCAATGTCGCTTCCCTTGGGATGAAAGAGCTCGTTATCTCCTAGCGGGGTTCCATCGCCGTCGAGCCATGTGGCATCAACACTCAGCACCGTAGCCTGGCCGCCGAAGCGGCCCGGAACATCGGTCAGCACAACATCGGGTGCCATTCCGGCCACCGGGTCGGCGCTGCGCAATGACACGGTCGCCAATCCGAGCCGCATCAGGCCGAGAATGAGCGCGGCATGCAAAATGGTGTCCGTGACGAACAGGCCGACAAGGCTGCCCGGCGCAATGCCGGAATTGAGCGCCTGGCGTGAAACATTGTGGATGAGCCTTTCCAGGCGCCCATAGGTGACTGAACCCGCTGCCGACCCCGGCACGCAAATCGCGGTCGTCAGCGGGTTGATCTTGCACTGGAAGAATATCGGATCGAGAATATTCATTAGGGAATTGGGAGCCCGTCCAACTTCGCTTGATTGCCGGAATAATCAGGAGCGAGGCGCCGGAGTCAAGGCGCCGAAAACTCTCCTATTCCAGGACTGCCTTCGCGCGCGCGATCCAGTCTCTCGGCGTCTGCAATATTTCGTCGAGCGAACGCTGGAGCGTGGTTCCTGCTGTGGGCCCGATCTGCGCTCGGGAGGCGGCCAGATCCTGCAGGAAACGAGGATCTTTCATCGTTCCATCGAATGCCGCCCGTAACGCCTGGACCCGCTCGACGGGCACACCCGGTGGGGCTGCAAGCGGCCGACCCAGTGCATTTCCGGACAGCAAGAAGTCCATGACTCCTCGATCAGAGGCGTCCGCTGCCAACTCGTCTACGCTTGGCACGTTGAGCAAGTCATCGGCTTTTGGGGCTGACTGCACCAGCAGGCGTATCTTCTGGTCGCGGATGAGATCGGATTTCTCGACCTTGAACTCGTCCCAGGTGGTGGCGAGCGAATCGATCTCGCCTCGCTCGAGGGCGAGGTAGATGGCGGCGATTCCCTGATATCCGGCGATGATCTTGAACCTTGTGCCGAGGAACTCGTTCAGCAATGCGGGCATCGTATAAAGAAATGATCCTTTTGGACTGGCACCGGCGATGATCTCTCTTTGTCGCGCGTCCGCGATGCTGCGGATTCCTGATGCTCGCGAAGCCACCATCACGCTGTGAGATGCCGGCATGATCGAACCGATCAACTGGAATTGGCCGATGTCATATCGAACCGCGGGCATGCCGACCAACTGGTTGACCACGAGAGTGTTTGGGATCATCCCGATGACGGTGCCGTCCTTAGGGGCCATCGTCTGCAAATAGTTGGCCATGACGATGCCGCCTCCGCCGATCATGTTCTGCGGCACAACGGACGGATTTCCCGGCAAATGGGATCCGAGGTAGCGTGCAATAAGGCGTGCATCATGGTCGTAAGCGCCGCCGACGTTCACGCCGATCATGATATTGAGATTTTTTCCGCGGTAAAAATCCGCAACTGGGTCCGCATGCGCTCGGGCGAGAAGGGCCCCCGTGCAGGTCAATCCAACGGCGACGATGCTTGCGAACCTGCTCCTCCTACGCACAAGATCTCCCTTTGCCGACCATGCTGCCGGATACGATGCCGGAGGTCGGCGCCTGGCGTGAAGCTTTGTGAAGGAGCTCACGGCAGTCCGGGCGCACAGATTGCGGTGATCAACGGTTGATCTTGCACTGAAAGAGTATCGGCTCGAGAATATTCATCGTATCCGTGCCGGGCGCGGCCTCAAGCATATTCCGGATGGGCCGCCCGTAGTCAAGATTGGCATCGGCCAAGCGTGTTTCGGGTGGAGGAGCTTGCGCGGCAGTGGAGATGAAGTTGTTGTCACAGCGGCTCCTTCTATTTCGCGCCCGATCCCGCCAGCATTCCCCTCAGGCGGTCGACGACCGGCTGCGGGGTCTCCTCAATCTGATTAAACAGGGACGTGATCGCGTCAGCACCGAGCCAATTGGTGTCGAGTCCGATCCGGCGCGCCTCGGCGAGATACTCTTCATCCTTCATCGTGGCCTCGAATGAGGCTCGCAGTGCGGCGGTCCGTTCCGACGGGACGTCAGGTGGGACCAACAAGGGTCGGGCCATGTTGAACTTCAAGGCATAGAACTGGAACAGCGCGCGATCGGCCACAGAAGGCGACAGCTCGACCGCCGTTGGTATGTCCTTTAGCACCGGAACGCGCTCTGCCCCGAACTGCACCAGGATGCGCACCTTGTTGCTTTTGAGCCAATCCGGCTTGTTGGCCATGAGGTTTGACAGACCGGTGTTGTTGCCTTGCACCTCGCCGCGTTCGACCGCGAGATTGATCTCGTTCTGGCCAAGGTAGCCGGTGAAAACGCGCATTCTGGTGCCGAGCACCTGGTTCATGAGAAACGGCAGGATTGCGTTATCGGACGAGGCAGCGGTTGCCCCCATCGAGATGCTCTGGACCTTCAGATCAGTGAATGTCCAGGCCGGGGCTGTATGCCAGACCCACGTAACCTGGGGCTCCTGTAGCGGTGTGCCGATCCAGCTCGCTTGGCGAAGATCGAACTTGATATTAATGCCATCGGGTGAGAGCAGCTTGAGCCTTGGTTCCAGCGGGATGTTGCTGGTCGGCATTCCAAGGACGGTGCCGTCGTGCTTCGCGACCCCGTAGAGATAGTTCATCATGATCAAGCCGGTCGCGCCCGGCATGTTGCGAACCACAATTGCGGGACGGCCCGGAATATGCCGTGCAAGGTGGTTGGCAAGGGTCCGCCCGGCAACATCGTAGCCGCCGGCTGGAGCGGCGCCGATCAGCAACTCGATCCCCTTGCCGCGGTAGAATTCATCCGCCGGCTGTGCGTGTGCCGGCAGGGTTCCGGAGAAAAACACGGAGCCGGCGAGCAATGCCACCCAAGTGTGGACTACGCCAAGACCTCGATGGTAGGCCCTCACGAAGCTGCTTTCGCCAGTGAGGCCAGGAGGCGGCCGTGACTGCGGATCGGATCGGTCACGCCGAGCTCGTTGAAGGCGACAAAGGAGGTGGCGTGAGAGTAGGCGATGACCGGGATCCCGCTTTCATGCTCCAAGGTGTCCACGATCTGGGCCGCCTGCCATTGTGGACAGGGGAGATAGAGGGCGTCGCAGCGGGGCGCACGAGCGAGCACGTTGCCGGCGAAGCGGTGAATGTGCGCGGGCGACACGCTCTGCAGTTGCCTAAAGGGCACGTCCAGGCCCTCGACATGGACCGGGTCGAAACCGTGCGCGCCGAGAAAGATGGACAGGGCTTGATTGTGCCGCTCGGGATACGGCGAGGCGATTGCAATCCGGGTTGCTTCCACATGCCGAAGCGCCTGGATCGCGGCGCGCACCCCGGTCGTCGCCTTGACCTGCGACGCTGCCTCGATGTCCTTCACCACAAGCTCTTCATAACCCTTCCCGCGGGCCACGACCAACGGCCCGCCGCCATGAATAATAAAATCCACCCCGCGCGAGCCGAGATAGGCCGCGGCCGACTTGACCTGCGCAAGGCCCTTGTCGAACTGCTCCGGGCTCCAGTCGTCGATGCTGCAGGTGACACCCACGAGGCCAATGCCCTCGGGCGCGAATCGATAAAATTCGTAGGGCACGACTTCCAGCACGGTTGGGCTGATATAACCAATACGCTTGCGCCACCCGAACATCATTCCGACCCGGCTCGAGGCGCCCCATTTTTTCGCTTCTCAGGGAAGACCAATGAAAAAGACATTGCTCGCCAGCGTCGCCGTTTCTCTGCTCTTTGTCGCGCCGTCGAGCCACGCGGCCGCGGCGGAAGTCATTTCCCTCGCCGCGTCGATGCCTGCTCAGCTGCTGCGCCTGAACGACTTGCCCTTGTGTGGCGGCGAGGTGAACACCGCACGGCACGGGGCGCTCAGACGCATCCGGTTCTTGATCATGCAGGCGGTGATGCGGTCGACATCGGGGACGAACTCGCTGCACAACCGCATCGCGTCCGGCTGGCAGGCTTGCTGTTGCTCCGGCGTGCCCCGGTTCTGCGCCAGCGCCGACTGTGGCAGCAAGCCCGGCGAAGCTGCGAGCCCGACAGCCATTATGGAAATGAAAAGACGCGTCACTGACTTGTGCCCGGCGATTTTCATCTGTCGACCTGTTCCTCTCGGTCCATGGGAGTGGTGCGCGACATCCTTGATTTCGTGACCCGCCCTCATGCTTCGATCGAGCATGATCATCACCGATCATGGGGCGGGTGGAAGTGAGCAGCCCTGCAGTCGCGTGCTCTTCCTTCGCGTTCGATGACGGCAAAGTCGGGGCAGCGCCGGCCGAATCAGCTGTGGTGGTGGTGTATGGTCCGTCTGTGCCCATGCGAAGGAGGCGCAAACGCGGCCCGGCAGGCGGGGCTGAGCTGCGACCGCTTACGAGCCATGCAGGCTGCGACCTTGCTCGCGTCGGGAATGAACTCGCTGCACAGCCGCTCCGCGTCGGGCGTGCAAGCCTGCTGCTGTTCCGGGGTGGCTTGCGGAACCGCAGCCGAAGCCGGCGCGGAGCCGGCCAGCCAGATCAGGCCGAGAACCGCGGCGGTGGATCGGAATAGGAAGAGTTTTTGTCGCCCGGCGTCATTCATTGCTGAACCTGTTCCTTTTGCCATTTCAAAAACGCACCGCCTTTGCGGTAAATCAAGCCGGCCCGCGGTTGCGAACCAAGGTAGTTTCGGGACCATAGGCCGCGCCCGATCCCGCGCCAAGAAAGAAAGGGATTCAAAGACAGGATTAGTATCTGTTCGCGATCGGCAGCTCTTCCGCCGGGAACAGCGTTATCACACGGCAACCTTTGTCGGTCACCACCACTTCCTCCTCGATGCGCGCCGCCGAATAGCCGTCCTTGGCCGGGCAATAGGTCTCCAGTGCGAATACCATGCCCTCCTTGATCTCTGTCGGGTGGCTGAGCGACACCACCCGGCTGATGATCGGCCGCTCATGCAGCGCCAGCCCGAGCCCGTGACCGAATTGCAGGCCAAAGGCCGACATTTCGTCCGGAAAGCCGAAATCCTGCGCCTTCGGCCAGACGCTGCAGACCTGATCGGTCGAAACTCCGGGCTTGATGAGGCCAATGGCGTTATCGAGCCATTCGCGCGCCTGCTTGTAGGCATCGTGCTGGACCGGCGTGGCACGCCCGACATTGAACGTACGGTAGTAGCAGGTCCGATAGCCCATGAACGACTGGAGGATGTCGAAGAAGGCTTGGTCGCCCGGCCGCAGCATGCGATCGGTGAAATTGTGCGGATGCGGGTTGCAGCGCTCGCCCGAGATGGCATTGATCGCTTCGACGTCATCGGAGCCGTGCCGGTACAGGAACTCATTGACCTTGGCGACGATGTCGTTCTCGCGCACGCCGGGCTTGAGCTCCTCGTGAATCAAATGATAGGCGCCGTCCACCATGGCGGCGGCCCGGTTGAGCAGCGCGATCTCGTCGATGTTCTTGATCTCGCGGGCCTCCAGCATAACCTGCTGGCCGTCGGCAACCTTGAGGCCCGCCCGCTCCAGCTCGAACATCATCGGGGGCTCGATGATATCGACCCCGATGGGCATCTTGTCGCAGCCGGCTGCGCGGATAAGCGCGGCAATCTCCTCGGCGTGCCGCTTCATGAGCCCAAAGGACGGCGAGACGGTGCCGCGCAGGCCAATGAGGCCAGCCTTGCAGTTCTCCGGCTTCAGCCACGGTACCTGCAGCTTATGGTGCACCGCGGCGGAGCCGAAATCCCACAGGATCGGATCGCCGTCGCGGGTGAGCAGCGCCCAGCGGCAGAGCTTGTCGCGTTCCCACTCGCCGATCTTGGTCGAGGTGATGTAGCGGATATTGTTGACATCAAAGACCAGGAGCGCGCCCAGATCAGACTTCTCCAAAGCCTGCTTGACGCGGCTCAATCGGTAGCGGTGCAAGCGCCGGTAATCGACCCGCTCCTCGAAATCGACCCCCATGGGGCCGAGTGCCGGTAGTGCGCGCCCCCAATTATAGCGCGGATTGATGTCGTCGGCGCTGATCTTGCGGACCGTGTCGTCCATGCGGGCCTCCTTGCGGAATTGGGCTTGATGGCCTGCCGCGGCCAAGTGCCGGCTTCCCGAAGTTCGTGCTACATCGCGGCACCCCTTGCACGAACTTCCAAAGCAAAGGGGCGCCGGCAAACATCTCATTGCAGTGCCGCTTTTCGCAGTGCCGCCTTTTCGATTGGAAGTTCCTGGATGAGCGGGTGGCTAGCCGGGCAGGGAACTTCAAATCGGCGGCACCATGGCGACGGGCGCGAATGAATTATACGCGCGAGCGCGATGCAAGTCTCAAAGTGGTTAGGGGTGGCATTATTGCGGTTTGGCGCTATGGCGGCCCGGAGCCCGGCTCGGCCGGCCCGTTATCGAAGATGGGCCGGCTCGCCTCAAGGGAGTGGGGCGGTCAACAACCCCTTGTTGCGGCTTCCGGCCACCAACCCCATAATACCGGCGCGTGACGGGGAAGACTGCAATGACGATCGTTTTGGGTTACCCGCATCGGCGTCGGCCCGTGCGGGTGCCACAAGGCTCTCTCCCATGAGGAAGGGAGTCTTCGGGCGGACAGGGCTCGAAATCTCAGAGATCGCGCTTGGCGGCGGCGTCACCGGGGGCATTCTCATCAATGCCAGTGAGGCGACCCGCTGGGCAGCACTGCAGCGCGCGGTCGCCGGTGGCGTCAACTGGATCGATACCGCGCCTGCTTACGGCAATGGCGCTTCGGAAGAGACGATCGGGCGGCACCTCTCGGTCCTGTCGCCGCGGCCCCATGTCTCAACCAAGGTGCGGCTCGAGCGCGAGGATATGGCCGACATCGCCGGCGCCATCAGGCGCAGCCTCGAGCAGAGCCTCAAGCGTCTGCGGCTCGAGCGGGTGGCGCTGTTGCAGCTCCACAATCAAATCGGGACCGCGGTCGGCGAGCGCACGCCCTTGTCGACCGGCCAAGTTCTCGGCGCGGTGGCGGAAACGTTCGAGAAGCTCAAGGAGGAAAAGCTGATCCAGGCGGCCGGCATCAGCGCGGTCGGCAGCACCGCTGCGTGCTTGGAGGTGATCGAGAGCGGCCGCTTCGATGCCGCTCAGATCTATTACAACGCCATCAACCCCAGCGCCGCTTGGTCGCGCACTTCGCCGAAATGGAAGGGCCAGGATTTCTGCGGCCTCATCGCCGCGTGCTGGCGCCTCAATATGGGCATGCTGGCGATCCGCGTCTGGGCGGGGGGCGTGCTGGCAGCCCCACGCAGGCCCGAGCGCCTGGACATGATGACGGCCGTGACCGATCTCGACAATGAGGTGCGGTGCGCGGCCGCGGTGCGGGCTGCGCTGGGGCCATCCTTTGGAACACCGGCGCAGGTTGCGCTGCGCTTCACTCTGGGCAACCGGGACCTGTCCAGCCGGGTGATCGGCGTCACCGAGATAGCCCAGCTCGATGAGGCGTTGGCTGCGGTCGAGCGGGGGCCCCTGCCGCCCGATGCCATCGCCAGGTTCGATCACCTTTGGGCGAACGATTTTTTCGTTGCCGGGGCCAGCGGCTGATCACTCGGCCGCCGCACGCGCCGGGCTTGCATGCACCGAAACCAGATAGTCCATGGCGGCCTGCACGCCGCCCTTGCGGTGCGGAATGCCGGCGAGCGCGAGCGCCATCTCGGTGCCGGCGAGCGCGCCCAGAATGGTCAAATCGTTGGTGTCGGCGAGATGGCCGATGCGGAAATATTTCTTGGCGTAGGGGCCGAAGCTCGCGCCGTAGGAAATATTGAAATTCTCGAGCGCCAGATTGCGGTAGGCATCAGCATCATGCCCGTCCGGCAACATCACGGCGGTGACGGTCGGCGAGTAGTATTTCGGGTCGCGACACATGATCTCGAGCCCCCAGGCCCGCACCGCGCGCCGCGTCGCCTCGGCGAGCCGGTCGTGACGGGCAAACACGTTCTCAAGGCCTTCCTCGTGCAGCATGTCGATCGCCACCACCAAGCCCTGCAGCATGTTCGTCGCCGGCGTGTAGGGGAAGAAGCCGATCTTGTTCATGCCGAGCATGTCTTCCCAGGACCAGAACGACTTGGTCAGCTTTGAGCTCTTTGCGGCGGCGATCGCCTTGTCGCTGATGGCATTGAACGACATGCCGGGCGGCAACATGAGGCCCTTCTGCGCCCCGCCGACGCTGACATCGACGCCCCATTCGTCATGCCGATAATCCGTGGAGGCGAGCGAGGAGATGGTGTCGACCATGAACAGGGCCGGATGGCCGGCAGCGTCGATCGCCTTGCGGATCGCAGCGATCGGCGACAGGCACCCTGTCGCGGTCTCGTTGTGCAGCACGCAGATCGCCTTGATCTCGTGCGCCTTGTCCTTGCGCAGGTGTTCCTCGATCACCGCCGGATCGGCGCCAATGCGCCAATCGCCCGGAATGAATTCGGGCTTGAGCCCGAGCTTTGCCGCCATGTTCTTCCACAGCGTGGCAAACTGACCGGTCTCCACCATCAGGACGCGATCGCCCGGAGAGAGCGTGTTGACGAGGGCCGCTTCCCAGGCTCCGGTGCCGGTCGCCGTGTAGATGATGACCGGGTTGGCGGTCTTGAAGATGGTCTTGATTCCTTCGAGCGCCCGCTTGGCCAGCGTGGCGAATTCCGGGCCACGATGGTCGATGATCGGCGTGTCCATCGCCCGCAGGATGCGGTCGGGGATCGGGGTCGGCCCTGGAATCTGCAGGAAGTGTCGGCCGGCCGTGCGCGAGGCGTTCTTGCTCATCAGGAGATTCCTTGAGGCAGGTGCTTTCTAAAGCGTTGCTGCGGTGCCACATGCGCCCCCGCGCCGGACCGCAACTTGCCGCCATGAAGGACGAATGCAAGGGTCAGTCAAGCCTCTTGTCCGCGGGTCTGGTACACCCAGGCCGGTTGCGGTTAAGGGATTATCGTGTGTTCAACTCGCTTTGTCCGGCACAGCCGGGGGCGAGATTTTTTGAAAGATGGGTAGTGTCCCATGGTGGCCACGGTATTGCCCGGACTCGAACGGCGGCTCAAGGCTGAGCTCCAAGGCGAGGTCCTGTTCGACCGCTTCAGCCGCGGCCGTTATGCGACCGATGCCTCGCACTACCAGATCATGCCGGTCGGCGTCGTCTTGCCGCGCACTGTCGCGGACGCCGTGCGCGCTATTGCGCTGGCGCGCGAGGAGGGAATCTCGGTGCTGCCGCGCGGTGGCGGCACCTCGCAATCCGGGCAGACGGTCAACGAGTCGCTGGTGGTCGATTGCTCCAAATACCTCGACCACATCATCGAGCTCGATGTCGCCAACCGGCGCTGCGTGGTGGAGCCCGGCATCGTGCTCGACGAGCTCAATCGCCGGCTCAAGCCACATGGGCTCTGGTTCCCGGTCGATATTTCAACCGCATCGCGCGCGACCATCGGCGGCATGGTGGGCAACAATTCCTGCGGCGCCCGTTCGCTGCGCTACGGCAATACGCGCGAGAATGTGCTGTCGATCGACGCGCTGCTGGCGGACGGCAGCGACGCGCATTTCGGTCCCGTTGCGCGCGACTTGTCAAATGTGCCGGCCGCGTCGCCGCTGCGTCCGCTGGCGCAACGCATGCTCGATCTTGCCGCAGCCGAGGCGGATGAGATCGAGGCGCGGTTCCCCAAAGTGCAGCGCCGGGTCGGCGGCTATAATCTCGACGCCCTCGTGCCCGGTCGCAACGACCTCAATCTGGCGCACATTCTTGTCGGGTCGGAGGGCACGCTTGCCTTCTCGACCGGCATCGAGCTCAAGCTTGCGCCTCTGCTTGGCGCACGCGCCGTCGGCGCCTGCCATTTCGGCAGCTTCCATCAGGCGATGGACATGGCGCAACATATCGTCAAGCTTGGACCCATCGCGGTCGAGCTCGTCGATCGCACTATGCTGGGCTTGGCCCGCGACATCGCGATGTTCCAGCCGACCGTCAACGCGGTCGTGCGAGGCGATCCGGAAGCGATCCTGTTTGTCGAGTTTGCCGAACCGGATGCGGCCGAGAACGTGCGGCGGCTGCGCCGGCTCGGCGAGCTGATCGGGGATCACGGCTTCTCATGGCAGAACACCGGCGCGCGTTGGGGCGGCGTCATTGAGGTGCTCGATCCCAAGCTGCAGGCGGCCGTCACCGACATGCGCACCGCAGGGCTCAACATCATGATGTCCATGAAGGATGCGGCCAAGCCGATCTCCTTCGTGGAGGATTGCGCGGTCCCGCTCGAGCATCTCGCCGACTACACCTCTCGGCTGACCGCCATTTTCGAGAAACACGGCACTCACGGCACCTGGTACGCGCACGCCTCGGTCGGCTGCCTGCATGTGCGCCCCGTGCTCAACCTGCGTCTCGACAAGGATGTCGCGGCCATGCGGGCGATCGCCGAAGAAGCCTTTGCCATGGTTCGTGCCTACAAGGGCTCCCATTCGGGCGAGCATGGCGATGGCATTGTGCGTTCCGAATTCCATCCGGCGATGTTCGGGGAGCGCCTTGCGGCCGCCTTCGGGCAGGTGAAGGACAGCTTCGATCCTCGGGGCCTGTACAATCCCGGCAAAATCGTGCGAGCGCCGAAGTTCGACGACCGCAAGCTGCTGCGCTACGGGCCGCGCTACCAGGCCATCGATCTGCCCACGCAACTCGACTGGTCGGCGTATCCGGGGCTTGGCGGCGGATTTCAGGGCGCCGTCGAGATGTGCAACAACAACGGCGCCTGCCGCTCGACCGGCAGCGGTGTCATGTGCCCGAGCTACCGGGCGACTCGCCAGGAGCGCGACGTAACGCGCGGACGCGCCAATTCGCTGCGGCTTGCGATGACGGGCCAGCTGGGCCCTGGCGCATTTGCCTCGGACGAGATGGCCGAGACCATGAGGCTTTGCGTGTCGTGCAAGGCCTGCCGCCGCGAGTGTCCGACCGGCGTCGATATGGCGCGCATGAAGATTGAGGTGCAGGCGGCGCGCGCCGCTGCGCGCGGATTGTCGCTGCATGATCGCTTGGTCGCCTATTTGCCGCGGTACGCGCCATTCGCTTCGCGGTGGCCCTCCCTGCTCAATCTGCGCAACGATATTCCGCTCGCTGCGCGGCTCTCGGAACGACTGACCGGCTTTGCCGCGCGCCGCAAGCTGCCGCGCTGGCGCCGCGATGCATTCCGTGATTCGCGAGTCCAGGGGGCGGCCCCGCGGCAGCGAAACGGTGACTTTGGTCGCGAAGTCGTGCTGTTCGCCGACACCTTCAACCGTTACTTCGAGCCGGAGAATGTCGAGGCCGCTCTCAAGGTGCTGACGGCGGCCGGCTACCGCGTGCATCTGCCGGAACCGCTCGCTGGGACGCGCCCGCTGTGCTGTGGACGTACTTTTCTCTCGGCCGGGTTGGTCGACGAGGCTCGCGTGGAGGCCGAGCGCACGCTGGCCGCACTTGCGCCCTTTGTCGACCGCGGCATGGATGTGGTCGGGCTCGAGCCGAGCTGTGTATTCGGCTTTCGCGACGAGATTCCGGCATTGCTGCCGCGTGAGCCGGTGCGGACGCGCGCCGGAAGGCTCGCCGACCACGTGCTTACCTTCGAAGAATTCGTTGCGCGTGCGGTGACGCGCGGCGGCTTCGATCCGCCGCGGAGACCGGTCGCCACCCGTGCCCTGCTGCACGGGCATTGTCATCAAAAGTCCTTCGGCACCATGCCGGCGGTCGAGGCGACATTGCGGCTCGTGCCGGGGCTTGCGGTCGACACGGTGGAGTCGAGCTGCTGCGGCATGGCCGGCGCCTTCGGGTACGGCGCGGATACGATCGATGTCTCGCTCCAGATGGCCGAGTTGTCATTACTGCCGACGGTGCGCGCTGCGCCTGCGGATGCGCTGGTGGTCGCTTCCGGCACATCCTGCCGCCATCAGATCAAGGACGGGAGCGGTCGCGAGCCGCTGCATGTCGCCCGCGTGCTGGCGATGAGCGTGGCACCTCCATCCTAAACCTCCATCCTAATAAGCCACCAAGGAGAGAGCAGTGCGAGACAAGACGGCGCAAAAAGCAAGCCCGCCCGGATCTTGAAGATCCGGGCGGGCCGCGTGGACCGACGCGGGGTGGATGGGGGCGCACGCGCCGATCACTATCATCAGCCGCTTGGCGGCAAATCCTCCTCGAACGAGCAGCTTCGGCGCCCGCCCTTGAGTTCAAACGGAAGTGCTAGGTTTTGAGTTTAGATTTCGATCGGCCAGAGTGGCCTTGCCTCTCTTGGTCGCGATACCCATCGGGCAGGTTCAAGGCGACGCCGAATTTCTTCGCTCTGCCAGTACAAATTTCGTTAAGTACTTGCGATTTCGGCGTAAATCGCCGTGTCCGATGACGCGAACGCGGCTTTCCAGTCCGGGCCGCATTTCGTTATGGCTGTACGGCCGTTCCGGCTGCTTCAACAGCGCCCCGGTTTGCACCACAATCGCCAGGGAACACCAAATTGTCACCGGGTCCGATGCACACCTCTACGGTTCACCAAGATTCCCCTACCGTCCGCCTGCGCGGCGCAACGCTCGCCGACCTTCCGGCTCTGGATTTCCTGGAACAGAGGGTGTTCGCGACCGATCGCCTGACGCGGCGCAGCCTCAAGCGCCTGCTCGGCTCGCCGACCGCGCGCGTGATTGTCGCGGAGCATGATGGGGAGCTCGCCGGCACCGCGATCGTGCTCTTCCGTCTGCGCTCGGCGGTGGCGCGGCTCTATTCGATTGCGGTTGCCCCGCACAAGGGGGGGCGCGGCATCGGGCCGATGCTGCTCGAGGCCGCCGAGGCCGCTGCGGTCGAGCGCGGCTGCGGCGTCATCCGTCTGGAAGTGCACCACAACAACGCGGCCGCCATCTCGCGTTATCGCAAGAGCGGCTATCGCGAGTTTGGCCGGCTGACTCGGTACTACGAAGACGGCGGCGACGCGCTGCGCTTCGAGAAGCCGCTTGCGCCCGCGAAGGCGGCGCTGCGAGCCGTCCCACCCTATTTTCACCAGACCACCGAGTTTACCTGCGGGCCTGCCTGCATCATGATGGCGCTGGGCTGGGCGCACCGCTCGTTCAAGCCGGGGCCGGCCTTCGAGTTTCAGCTCTGGCGCGACGCCACCACGATCTTCATGGCGTCCGGACATGGCGGCTGCGAAGTCTACGGTCTGGCGGTGACGCTCAAGCGGCGCGGGCTTGAGCCAGAAATCTATGCCAGCCGGGCCGGGCCTTATTTCCTCGATACCGTGAGCTCCGCAGAAAAGCGGCGCGTCATGGAGTTGACACAGGCCGAGTTTCGCCGCGAAGCCCGGGTGCTTGCCATCCCAACCCACCTGACGCCAGCCACAGAATCGGTTTTCATGCAGGCTTTTGATGCTGGGCAGGTGGCAATTGTGCTAGTATCGGGATATCAGATGGCGCGCAGGGGAGTGCCACACTGGGTATTTGCTTTCGGCCGTGATGGACGGCACATTCTTCTGCACGATCCGGCAGCCAACAGAGATGAGCATGGAGAGGCGATCGCGCCTGAGACCTACGCGGTTCCGTGGGCCGCGTTCGAGCGCATGAGCTGCTTGGGGCGCGACCGTCTCAGCGCGGCGATCGTCATCCGGAAAGGACCTTCCCGATGACCGGCTGGGTCATTCTGGTCGACCAGCCCAAAGACCTTCCCAACGCCGAGACCCCGCACAAGGTGATCACGACGAGCGACTATCTAGCCCGTCCCCGCCTGTTCGACGTCGGCCGGCCCAAGCTCGTCAACCTGGCCCGCTCCTACGCGTATCAGTCGAAGGGCTACTATGCCTCGCTCCTGGCCGAGGCGCGCGGCCATCGGGTGGTGCCGACGGTCGAGACCATGCTGGAGCTGCGCGAGGCCAAGCTCTACGAGCACGCGCTGCCGGATCTGGAAGATGAGCTCAATCGCTGCGCCCGCCGGGCGGATGTTCAGGTCGAGGGCGAGCTCAAGCTCCTGGTCTGCTTCGGCATTGCCCGCGACCCGCGCTTCGAATCATTCGGACGCATCCTGTTTGACTGGTTTCGCTGTCCGGCGCTCGAAGTGATCGTCGAGCCCGGGGAGTGGCTGTCGATCGAGCGTATCCGCCCGCGCAACATCACCCGGCTCGCCAACGGCGAAGGCGCCTTCCTGCGCGAGGCGCTACACCAGCATACCAAGCGCGAATGGCGCGATCCGAAGGCGCGCACCATCGCCAAATATGACCTGGCGGTGCTTTATGACCCGAACGAGAAAATGCCGCCGTCCTCGGTAGCCTCGATCAAGCATTTCACCCGCATCGCCGAGAAGCTCTCCGTCGACATCGAGCCGATCACCCGCCGGCAGCTGTCCGAGCTCGCCGAGTACGACGGGCTGTTCATCCGCGAGACCACCTCGATCGACAACCACACCTATCGGTTCGCGCGGCGCGCCTGGCAGGAAGGCATGCCGGTCATCGACGACCCGATCTCCATGATCCGCTGCACCAACAAGGTTTTCCTGATGGAGCTGCTCGGCTCCAACCAGGTGCCGACGCCGCCCACCGTCATGCTTGCCGATGCGGGCGACCTGCCTAAGGCCATGGACGAGCTGGGCTTGCCGCTGGTGGTGAAGATTCCCGACGGCTCGTTCTCGCGCGGCGTCCACAAGGTGCACACGCTCGAGGAGTTCCGCCGCATCACCGACGAGCTGTTCGAGGAAACCGACCTGTTGCTGGCGCAAAAGTTCATGCCGACCGAGTTCGACTGGCGGGTTGGAGTGCTCGCCGGAGAACCGCTATTCGTATGCCAATACCGTATGGCGCGCGGCCATTGGCAGATCGTGAAGCACGGGGCCGACGGGTCCTCGCGCGAGGGCGGCTTCCGCACCTTCGAGGTCGATCAGGCGCCGGGCGAGCTCATCGATATCGCAGCCCGCGCCGCCCGGCCGATCGGCGAGGGGTTCTATGGCGTGGATATCAAGCAGACCGACCATGGCTTTGTGGTCATGGAAGTGAACGATAATCCCAATCTCGAGCATGGTATTGAGGATCAGGTCGGCAAGGACGAGATCTGGATCAGGCTGCTGCGTTGGTTCATCGAGCGGTTTGAGCAATAGGGACCTCGGTGCACTGGGGTGAAGCCACCTCGCGAACAGACCCAGCTCTTCCGGGGTCGACACTCCCTGGGGCCTTTGCAGGCTGGATTCCGCTTCCGCGGGATGGGCGGATGGGCCAAACACTAAAGGGGCAAGATGATGGCTGCTAATTCTCACGCCAAAAGCGTGCTCGCTCTCATAGTTTCCGCAACCGCGGCCCTCGGTGCTGCCCCCGCCTCCGCGCAAGCTCTCGACAAGGTCTCCTTCGGCACCAATTGGGTCGCAGAGGCCGAGCACGGGGGCTTCTATCAGGCGCTGGCCGATGGCACCTATCGCCGTTATGGGCTCGACGTCACCATCGTGCCCGGCGGCCCGAACGTGAACAACCGCATCCTGCTGCCGGTCGGACGAATCGACTTCTTCATGAGCGCCAATTCGCTGCAGTCGTTCGATGCAGTCGAGCAGAACATTCCGACGCTCGCGGTCGCCGCCATGTTTCAGAAGGACCCACAGGTACTGATCGCGCACCCGGGGGTGGAGAAATTCGAGGACCTCAAAGGCCTGACGCTGTTCGTCTCCAAAGAGGGCATCGCCAGCTACTTCCAATGGCTGAAAGCCGACTACGGCTTTAGCGAGGCGCGGGTCAAACCCTACACCTTCAATCCGCAGCCGTTTCTCGCGGACAAGAACAGCGCCATGCAGGGCTATGTGACGTCGGAGCCCTATCAGATCGAAACGCAGGGCGGCTTCAAGCCCAAAGTGTTCTTGCTCGCCGATCAAGGGTTCAACGCCTATTCGACGCTGATCGAGACACGTCGTGACCTGGTCAAGCAGAAGCCCGATCTGGTGCAGCGCTTCGTCGATGCTTCGATCATCGGTTGGTATCATTACATCTATGGCGACAACAAAGCCGGCAACGACCTGATCAAGAAAGGCAACCCGGAAATGACCGATGCTTTGCTCGCCTATTCGGTCGCCAAGATGAAGGAATACGGCATCGTCGACTCCGGCGACACCACGACGCTCGGCATCGGTGCCATGACGGACGAACGCACCAAGAGCTTTTTCGACAAGATGGTGCGCGCGGGCGTGGTCAAGGCCTCGATCGATCCGCGGAAGGCCTATACGTTGCAATTCGTCAACAAGGGCGTCGGCCTCGACTTGCGTCCGAAGAACTGAACATCCCGCTGCGGAAGTGGTCAGCGCTCCCATCGTCACGCTGCGCGACGTCGGCAAGACGTTCGGCAACGGTGTTACGGCGCTCGACGGCTTCGATCTCGACGTGCGCCCGGGCGAGTTCCTGACGCTGCTCGGCCCTAGCGGTTGCGGCAAGTCGACGGTGCTGCGGATCATCGCCGGGCTCAGCGCCGTCAGCGGCGGCCGCATCGAATGGTCCGCGAGCGAAGTCGGCTCCGCCGCCACCCGCCAGATCGGCTTCGTGTTTCAGGAGCCGACTTTGATGCCCTGGGCGACCGTCGAAGCCAATGTGCGCCTGCCGCTCAAGCTCCGGGGGCTCGACCGCAGCTCCGCATCGCGGGTTGCGGCCGCGCTCGCGCGGGTGGGATTGGTCGGCTTCGCGCAAGCCTATCCGCGCGAGCTTTCCGGCGGCATGAAGATGCGCGCCTCGATCGCGCGCGCGCTCGTCACCGAGCCGAAGTTGTTGCTGATGGATGAGCCGTTCGCAGCGCTCGACGAGATCACTCGCTTCCGCCTGAACCGCGATCTATTGAGCCTCTGGCAAAGCCTGGGAAAGACCGTGGTGTTTGTCACGCATTCGGTATTCGAGTCGGTCTATCTTTCCAGCAGGATCGTCGTCATGAGCCCGCGGCCGGGCCGGGTCTTCCGCGAGATCGAGATTGCGGCTCCCTATCCGCGCGACGAGCGCTTTCGCACCTCGTCCGAATATGCGGCCTGGTGCCGCACGGCTTCGGAAGCCCTGGCCGAGGCCATGGCGGGAGAGTCCTCATGAGATCCGATCGCACGCCTACCACCGAGGACCGGTCCGTAGCGCGGCGCTTCGACCGATGGGCGCGCGTCCTGTTGCCGGCCATAGTGCTTGCGGTCGTTGTCCTGGCCTGGGACATCGTAGTGCGAATCAACGACATCCCGCCCTACGTGCTGCCCGGCCCACGGCTTGTCTTCACGACCCTGTGGTCCGACCGGGAGCTGCTTTTCGGTTCGCTCCTGGTCACGCTCATCACAACACTCGAGGGATTCGCCCTGGCGCTCGCCGGCGGCGTTGGGCTTGCCGTGCTCTTCAACCAATCGCGTCTCGTCGAGTACTCGCTCTATCCCTATGCGGTCATCCTGCAGGTGACCCCGATCGTCGCTATTGCGCCGCTGCTGTTGATCTATCTGCCGCAGCAGGGTGCTGTGCTTGCTTGCGCCTGGATTGTCGCCTTCTTCCCGGTGCTCGCCAACGCCACGCTCGGATTGAGCTCGGTCGACCGCAATCTCGCCGACCTCTTCGCACTTTACGGGGCTTCGCGTACCCAGCTTCTGTTCCGGCTTAAATTGCCGTCGGCACTGCCCTACATCCTTGCCGGCATGAAGATCGCCGGCGGGCTGTCGCTGATCGGTGCGGTGGTGGCCGAGATCGCCGCCGGCTCGGCGGGCGCCGGCTCAGGTCTGGCCTACCGGATCGCCGAGTCCGGCTACCGCCTCAACATCCCGCGCATGTTCGCGGCCCTCCTGCTGCTGTCGGCGACCGGCGTGATCATCTTCTTTACACTTTCGCTGTTCGCTCATCTGCTGTTGCGCCGCTGGCACGAAAGCGCCATCGCGCCCGACCGGTGAGGTGCGCAACCCTGTCAAGACCGACAATTTTCGGCCTATCCGCCCGCCCCCCGGTTGACTATTTTCGCCTCTGACCGCTCTTACCGATCTACCGCACGCGATCCCCGCGCCCCGGTTTCGAGGACCTCGCATGGACAGCAAAGTGACCACAGCCCCGGAAGCGCGCCCGGGGATCAATGACGATATCGGCGAGGCGCTGCGGCTGCGTCTTTATCGGACCCAGTTTCAGCTGCGTGAGGCCGAGCAGCGCGCCTTCGACCTGTTCCTGCAGAACCTGGTGAAGGGCACCAGCCACCTCTCGCTCGGACAGGAGGCAGTCGCGGCGGGTTTTGCGGTTGCGATGCGGCCCGGTGATCTTTCTTTCTGCACCTATCGGGGACATGCCCACACGTTGGCCCGGGGCGTGCCGGTCGAGCAGGTGCTGGGCGAGCTGATGCAGCGCGACAACGGTCTCATGCGCGGCAAGGGTGGCTCCATGCACCTGACTTCCGTCGAACGCGGCGTAATGGGCTCCTATGCGATCATCGGGGCGCATCTGCCGATTGCCTGCGGGGCTGCCTGGCGGGCGCAGTACAAGGGCCAGAAGGATGTATCGGTCTGCTTTTTTGGCGACGGCACGACCAATATCGGAGCCTTCCACGAGGCGTTGAACTTCGCTGCGGTGTGGAAGCTTCCGGTTATCTTCGTCTGCGAGAACAATCTCTACATGGAATATACGCCGATCGCCGACGTCACCGCGGTTCCGCATCCGGCCGCCGATCGCGCCGCCGCATATGGCCTCGAGCGGATCCTGATCGACGGCAACGACGCAGACGTGGTCTACCGCACCGCCTCAAGCGCATACGAGCGCGCGCGCGCCGGGAAGGGGCCTGCACTGATCGAATGCCTGACCTACCGCCACAGCGGTCATTCGCGTGCCGATCCGGCCAAATATCGCCCCGAAGGCGAGCTCGAGAAATGGAAGGAGCGTGATCCGATCAGGGTCTATCGCGAGCGGCTCAAGCAGTTCGGCATAGCCGAGGACGTGATTCACGGCATCGAGGCGGAGGTCAAGCGCGAGGTCGATGCGGCGACCGAGGCATGCAAGGCGGCGCCGATGCCATCGCTCGATATCCTGACCACCGACGTCTATGCCGACGGGGGATTCGCATGGCGGAATTGACCTATCGTGACGCAGTGGCGCGCGGCATCGCCCAGGAGATGGCGCGCGACCCGGATGTGGTCTTCCTCGGCGAGGACGTGGCCAAGGCCGGCGGCGTGTTCAAGGCGACGGTTGGTCTGCTCGAGCAGTTCGGTCCGCTGCGCGTGCGCGACACGCCGATCTCCGAGCAGGCGATCCTCGGCGCCGCCATGGGGGCCGCGATGACGGGATTGAGGCCGATTGCGGAAATAATGTTCTCGGATTTCCTCGCGGTCTGCTTCGACTATATCGCCAATGAGTTCGGCAAGAGCCGCTACATGACCAACGGGCAGGTGAAGTGCCCGCTGGTGGTGCGCACCGGCAATGGCGCCGGCTCCCGCTTCGGCGCCCAGCACAGCCAGAGCGTCGAGAACTGGTGCATGATGATTCCCGGCCTCAAGGTGGTGGCGCCCTCAAGCCCGCGCGATGTTATCGGCCTACTGGCCGCTGCCGTACGTGATCCCGATCCGGTGATCTTCTTCGAGCACAAGTCGCTCTACCCGACCAAAGGCGAGGTGCCGGACGGCGAGATCGTCGATACGCTCGGCAGCGCCAAGATCGTGCGCAGTGGCCGCGACGCCACCATTCTGGCGCTCGCCCTGATGGTGCCGCGCGCTGTCGCAGCCGCCGACAAGCTCAAGGCGGAACACGGCATCGACTGCGAGGTTGTTGACGTGCGATCGCTGGTGCCGCTCGACACGCGGACCATTCTTGGTTCAGTCGGCCGCACCCATCGGCTGTTCACCGTAGAAGAAAATCCGCGGTTGTGTGGTTGGGGGGCCGAGATCGTCTCGATCGTGGCTGATGAAGCCTTCTACGATCTCGACGGACCGGCGGTGCGCATCACCACGCCCCACATTCCGCTGCCGGCCGCCGACATCCTGGAGGACCAAGCGCTGCCCACTGTCGACCGCATTGCCGAGCGCGTCGCCCGCTCACTCAATTCGTAAGGTCATAGGTGCCCAATGTACGAGAATCTCACCGCCAACGTTCCAACCGACCTGTGGATCGGCGGCAAGTGGCGCCCGGCGTCGGATGGCGGCCGCTTCGACGTCATCGATCCGGCGACCGAGAACAAGATCGCATCGGTCGCGAGCGCGACCACTGAGGATGCCAAGGCCGCCGTCGATGCTGCCAGCACGGCTTTCGCCGGTTGGGCCGCAAAGAAGCCGCGCGAGCGTGCCGAGGTTTTGCGCAAGTCCTACGAATTGATCATGCGCGACGCCGAGCGGCTCGCCAAGCTGATCACGCTCGAGAACGGCAAAGCGCTTCCGGATTCGCGCGGTGAAGTAGCCTATGCGGCCGAGTTCTTTCGCTGGTTCGCCGAGGAGGCGGTGCGCAATCTCGGCCAGGTCTCGCGCGCGCCGGCGTCCGGCGCCCGTATCCTGGTCCAGCACAAGCCGGCGGGCGTTGCCGCGCTGGTGACGCCATGGAACTTTCCCGCCGCAATGGCGACCCGCAAGATCGGGCCGGCGCTCGCGGCCGGTTGCACCGTCGTGCTGAAGCCCGCCTCGGATACGCCGCTCACTATGCTCGCCCTCATGCCGATCCTGGAAGAGGCCGGCGTGCCGGCGGGCGTCGTCAATGTCATCCCGTCGCGCTCCTCCGGCAAGGTGGTCGGCGCCATGCTGCATGATATGCGCGTGCGCGTCATATCTTTCACCGGCTCGACCGAGGTCGGACGCAAGCTCTTGCACGAGGCCGCCGACAATGTGGTGCGCCCCGCGATGGAGCTTGGCGGCAACGCGCCCTTCATCGTTTTCGAGGACGCCGACATCGATGCCGCCATCGAAGGCGCGATGATCGCCAAAATGCGCAACATGGGCGAGGCCTGTACGTCCGCCAACCGTTTCTATGTGCACGAGAAGGTGCATGATGAATTCGCCGCCAAGCTCACCGCAAAGATGGCGGCATTCCGCATGGGCAACGGCCTGCAGGAGGGCGTGACACTGGGGCCCCTCGTAAACGCCGATGCAAAGCAGAAAGTGGCCGAGCTCGTCGACGACGCGGTGAAGAAAGGCGCGAAGGTCCTGACCGGCGGCAAGCCGGCAGATGGCCCAGGCTTCTTCTATCCGGCGACCGTGCTCGATGGCGTGCCAGATTCCGCCGACCTCCTGCGCGAGGAAATTTTCGGGCCGGTGGCCGCACTGCAAACCTTCAAGTCCGAAGAGGAGGTGGTGCGCCGCGCCAACGATACCGAATACGGGTTGATTGCCTATCTCTACACCGGTGACGTTGCGCGCGGCCTGCGTGTCTCCGAGCGGCTCGAATTCGGCATGGTCGGTCTCAACCGCGGCCTTGTCTCCGATCCGGCAGCCCCGTTCGGTGGCATGAAGCAAAGTGGATTGGGCCGCGAAGGGGCGCACGAGGGACTGATGGAGTTCCTCGATACGCAATACGTGTCGCTGAACTGGTGAGCCCCAGATGGGCGGAGGCATGAAACGCAATTCGTCATGCCCGGCTTTATGCCGAGCATCCACGTCTTCGCAACAGAAGGCGTGGATGGCCGGGACAGGCCCGGCCATGACTCGCTAAGGCCGTGGGCACACCATCATGGACGTCTTGATGCCACAGCTCGGCGAGACCGTCGCCGAGGGCAAGATCACCAAATGGTTCAAGTCGACCGGGGACGAGGTCAAGCCGGGCGACAACCTGTTTGAGATCGAGACCGACAAGGTGTCGATGGAAGTACCGTCCACCACGACCGGCGTGCTTAAGGAGATTCACGTCGCGGAAGGGGCGGTTGCGCCGGTCGGCGCTATCGTGGCGGTGATTGCGGACGGCAGTGCGCAGGGCATCTCCGCTCATTCCCGCGCAAGCGGGAATCCCGCTCCTTCGCAAAATGTGCTTGCACCTGCAAAGGACGTCCGGGAATCCAACAAACCACTGGGTCCGGGCTTCCGCGCGGACGAGGGGAGCTCTGTTAGCGGCCCGACCGCGGCCAGCTCGGTTCCGATCAAGCTCGATCCGTTCTTCGAAGTGCGCACGCCGGCACGCAACTTTGGGCCGGCGCGCCTGCCCAGCGGCGCGGTTGCGACCCCGCTGGCACGCCGTCTTGCCGGCGAAGCCGGCATCGATCTGGCGCGCCTCACCGGTTCCGGTCCGCACGGCCGCATTGTTGCACGCGACGTGGCATCGGCGCTGGAACAAGCTCCCGCTCCGGCAGTTGCGCCGCGGGCGCCTGCCGCTCCGACCGCTGATCAGATCATCGCGCTCTACCGCGACACTTCCTTCGAAGCAGTGCCGCTGGATTCGATGCGGCGCACCATCGCGACCCGCCTGGTCCAGGCCAAGCAGACTGTTCCGCATTTCTACCTCACCGCCGATATCGATATCGGCCGCCTCCTGGCGCTGCGCGAGGAAGCAAATGCGGCCGCTCCCAGGGAGCGGGACGGAGCGCCGGCGTTTCGGCTTTCGGTCAATGATTTGATCATCAAGGCATGGGCGGCGGCGCTGCAGCGCGTATCCGCGGCCAATGCAGTCTGGGCGGAGGATCGCATCCTGCGCTTCCGCCACTCCGACATTGCGGTAGCGGTTGCTATCGACGGCGGGCTCATCACCCCGGTGATCCGTCAGGCCGATATCAAGACCGTTCGTGCGATTTCCTCCGAAATGCGCGACCTCGCCGAGCGCGCGCGAGCTCGCCGTCTCGACCCGCGCGAATATCAAGGCGGTGCGTCGGCGATCTCGAACCTCGGCATGTTCGGGGTGCGCGAGTTCGCCGCCATCATCAATCCGCCGCATGCGACCATTCTGGCGGTTGGCGCCTCGCGGCGGCAGGCAGTAGAGCGCCCGGACGGGGGCGTCGGCTTTGCCAGCATGATGACGGTGACGCTTTCGTGTGATCATCGCGTCGTCGATGGCGCGCTCGGCGCCGAGCTCTTGGCAGCTTTCCGCGCCTTCGTCGAGCAGCCGGTGACCGCTCTGATCTAGCCGTTGCGCAGGTCCCGGAAAAGTGGGCGCCGATTTTCCGACCCGGCCTGTGCCCGAAGGCGCGAGACGTGCGCGAGCATGATGATGAAGGCAAGCTGGGAATGGGCCCGTGCGGGATGGGATCCATATAGCGCCGATCGCGGTCCTGTGGCTCGCTTGGCTTGCTTACTGGATGATCGCGGCGCGCGGCGGCAAGCCGGTGCAGCGCGAAGAGCCGGTCTGGTCGCGCCTTTCATACCTGGTTCCCCTCATGGTCGGAGCTTTGCTCCTGGCGTTCGGGCGCGCTTTTGGTGGTTGGTTCAGTGGCCGCTTCATGCCTCATTTCGAGGTGATCTACTGGGTTGGCACCATTATGGTCGCGGCGGGCATCGCCTTCATGGTCTGGGCGCGCCTGCACCTGGGCGGCAACTGGAGCGGCCGGGTGACGCTCAAGCACGATCACGAATTGATTCGCACCGGCCCCTATGCGCTGGTGCGGCATCCGATCTATTCGGGACTGCTGCTGGGGCTTCTCGGCACCGTGATCGTGTTCGGACAATGGGTTGTCGCGATTGCATTCGTGCTCATCGCAGCCGCCATATGGCGCAAATCGCGCATCGAAGAGCGATATCTCGCGGAAATCTTCCCCGACGACTATGCGCGCTACTGTGCAGACGTGCCGGCTTTGGTTCCGTCCTTCTTCCGCCACCGCGCTGCGCCGACTGCAAATTCCGAACGCAGATAGGACTGCTGGGAGCAAAGTTTCATGGCTGAGGAAAAACCCGAAGTGCTGGTGCTGGGCCCGGCGAAGACGCTCGTGATCGACGGCCTGAAGGCCGCCTTCACCGTGCATCGCCTGCCCGAGAAGGATGCCGACGCGGCGCTGACGGAGCTGGCGCCGCGGCTGGCCGCGATCGCGATTACCTCTGTGACCGACCGCGTGGATGCGAAGCTGATGGCCCGGCTGCCGAAACTCGAGATCATCTCGACCTTCGGGGTCGGCTACGACCATATCGACTCGAGTTGGGCCGGCGCCCATGGCATCGCCGTCACCAATACGCCCGATGTGCTGACCGAAGAAGTGGCCGACACGGCGATCGGGCTTCTACTGTGCACGGCTCGCGAGTTCGTGGCGGCGGAACGCTTCGTGCGTGCCGGCAAATGGCTTGAGCGCGGTTACCCGCTCAGCAGGGCGAGCTTGCGCAATCGCACCGTTGGTCTGGTCGGCATGGGGCGCATCGGCAAGGCGATCGCGCGGCGGCTCGACGGCATGGCGGTACCTGTCGTGTATCACGCGCGTCGCCCTGCGGAAGTCCCCTACCGCCACTACCCGAGCCTCATCGACATGGCGCATGCTGTCGATGTGTTGTTGGTGATCGTGCCTGGCGGGGCCGAGACAAAGAATTTGATCGATCGCGATGTCCTGGAAGCGCTCGGGCCCGACGGCATCCTCATCAACATGGCGCGCGGTTCGGTGGTGGATGAACCGGCTCTGATCAAGGCGCTGCAGGACGGGACGATCCTGACTGCGGGCCTTGATGTGTTCGCGCACGAACCGGTGGTGCCGGCAGAGCTGATTGCCTTGGACCACGTGGTGTTGTTTCCGCATCTCGGCTCGGCCTCGGTCCACACGCGCACGCAGATGGACCAAATGGTGGTCGACAACCTCTTGGCTTGGGCAGCCGGTAAACCGCTACTCAGTGAAGTTCCGGAGACATTGGGTAGACGCGGCTGACCGGCCACGTCACGCCAAATTCTGGGGCGGTGTGTCGGCAAATCGGATTTACGGGCTGATCGTCGTCAGTGGGACGTGAATGCCTCCCGCTGACACTGTGGCGGCTGCATGTTATGAAATCGAGCGGCTTTGGAACGCGATCGGAATTCGATATGGGGCGCCTGGTGCTTATCCTCGTCCTCGGCGCATCGCTCAGCAGCGGTAGCGCACTGGCGCAGCAACCTTCTCCCTCGGTGCTCGATACCGCCAAAGAACTGGTCGGCACCTGGGAATTGTCGAATGCCGAGCACGATCGCCGGTGCACTGTCACCTTCAGCACCGAGGCCGCTCCCGGTGGTTTCAAGCTCGCGCTGGACCAGGGTTGCGCCGCGGTTTTTCCGATGTTCAAGGACGTGACGATCTGGAGCATCGTGCCGAACGGCTCGGTGCGGTTGCTCGATGCCAAAGGCAATACCTCGTTGGAAATGTCCGAGGTTGAGAGCGGGATTTTCGAGGGCGAGCGCCGCGGCGAAGGACTCTACTTCATGCAGCCGCAGGGCGCCGTAAGCATCCCGGTCCGCACACCCGATCAGATGGTCGGTGACTGGAACTTCCTGCGCGAGATCGACAAACCACTCTGCAAGCTGACGCTGACTGGCACGCCCGGCTCCGGAACGGACTACAAACTGACGGTAAAACCTGGTTGCGATGCAGCGATCGCCGACTTTGCGCTGTCAACGTGGCGCTTGGAAGGCGACCAGCTGGTGCTGAATGGCCGCGGTGGTTCGTGGCGGTTCGTCGAGAGCGACGTCAACATCTGGGAGCGCGTGCCGCCGAGCACCAATCCGCTCTTGATGCTGAAACCTTGAAGCAAGCGGTGCATTCGATCGTTGCCGATGCCCGTTTGTTCTCAGCATTTGCTTGTTGATTGATCAGAGACGGATACAGAGAAGCAGCTGCAGCGGTTGGTTCAAGCGTCAAACTTGCTGTATGTTCCAATAACTTGCTATCAAATGGTGGAAAACTTTTCTGCATACAACCGACATCCTCCGCGATTCGCTTATTTCGCTTGCCGAAATTCTTTTGCGACGTATACCTGAGCCAATACCTTTTTGTGGAGGAATTGATGCCGGCAGTGAACCTGAAAAATATGGACGTGGAGGCGCTCCTGGTTTTGCGATCGCAGATCGATGGTCAGCTGGCGACGCGCCGCCACGATTTGCAGAAACAGCTTGCCCGGTTGCAAAAGGTTTCGAGTGAGGCCCGTGTCGGCCCTGCCAATGGCCGCGTCAGTGCCATGAAGGGCGTCAAGGTCAAGCCGAAATACCGCGACGCAAAAACCGGGGATACCTGGGCGGGTCGTGGCGTGCAGCCGCGCTGGCTGACCGCGGCGTTGAAGAGCGGGCGCAAGCTCGAAGAGTTTCTGATCGACAAAAGCGCGAGCAGGCCGGCGCGCAAAACCCGCCGCAAGCGCAAATAGGGTGGCAAATAGGGTGGATGTCGCTCTCCGGCCCGGCCTCCTTGCTCCGGCTTGGGCCGCACGGCACCGTCCGCTTCGGTATTTGGCTTTCCCACAAGCGACGGCGTGACCATTCGCCGTGGTGGCCAGCTATTGCGGGCCGGCGCACCTTCCAAAGGCTTGCCCGAGCTGATAGCCTCCGCGTCTCAAGAATTCTGCTGCAGTCGAAAGTCGAGACGAGACAGAATTCTGAGACAGGGAGGAAACAAATGAAAATGTTGCTGGGCGCAGCCGCCATGGCGGTCGCCGGCGTTGCCGGTATCGCTACCGTCGTGCAGGCTGCCGACGTGCCGCCACCTTGGGCCTACGGATTTACCACGCCGCCGCCGAGCTCGCCCCCGCCGGCCAATCCGCCGGCCGCGGCACCGGCCCTCGACAACACCACGCTGCACACGCTCGCGGGCTCCTCGCTTTCATTCACGCGCGCCCAGATCGCCAACCGGTTTGGTCCGGCCGACTGGTTCCCGGAGGATCATCCGTCGATGCCTGACGTGGTGGCGCACGGCAAGGAGCACGCGCAGCCACAGGTCTACGCCTGCAGCCTGTGTCACCTGCCTAACGGCAATGGTCGACCGGAGAACGCCAATATTACCGGCTTGTCGTACGATTATATCGTGCAGCAGCTCATGGACTTCCGCAGAGGGGCGCGCAAGACATCCGATCCGCGCAAGGGCAATACGGGGCTGATGGCCGGTTTCACCAAGTCCCTGACGGACGACGATATCAAGGCGGTCGCGACCTATTTCACCGCGATTCCGGCCAAGCCCTGGATCAAGGTCGTCGAGGCCGAGAACGTGCCGAAAACCAAGCCGAACGGCGGCATCTTCATCATGCTGACCGGTGCGGACGCCGGAATCGAACCGCTCGGCGACCGCATCATCGAGACGCCGATCAACGCCGAGGATACCGAAATCCGGCGCAATCCGCATTCGGGCTTCGTCGCCTACGTGCCGCCGGGCAGCCTGAAGAAGGGCGAGGCTCTGGTCACCACGGGCACGACCGCGTCAGGCGCCAAGGTGACGCCCTGTACGGCTTGCCACGGGGCGGATTTGCGCGGGCTCGGCCCGGTTCCGCGGCTGGCCGGCCGTTCGCCGAGCTATATCGCGCGGCAGCTCTATGACATGCAGCACGGCAATCGCGCCGGTACTTGGACTCCTCTGATGGTTCCGGTCGTCGCGAACCTCGGCCCCGAAGACTTGTTGGATGCGGCCGCCTATGTGGCCTCGCTGCAGCCATAGGGCCGGCAGCGATTGAAATCCGTGGGGCGGCTCATTGAGCCGTCCCGTTCCGGACGATCGGCTCGGCGCGGCGGATTCCACTTCGATCAATTGAACCTGAGGATGCACGCCGCGCCCGGTATCTTTCAGCTCGCGCAGTGATGCCTCGTGCGAATTTCCCGCGGATGTGGCGGAAATGCCACATGGCGACCAGGCGGTAGATCGATGATCGTCCGCGTGGTAACGAACTTACGGACGAGGCTTGTGAGATGAGAAGCGCGATTGCTTTGATGGTTGTGGTTTGCGGCCCCTTGCTTGTGCAGGCCGCGAGCGCGGCGGAGATGACCGAGCTGCCAGCCGGGCCCGATCGCGAGCTTGTTTCCAAGACCTGTCAATCCTGCCATGATCTGCAGATGGTGTTCGACGCCGCCGGCGTCAGCCGTGAAGTCTGGGATGCGGCGCTCGATGAGATGACCGCAAACGGTATGGTGGTCTCGGCCGAGGATCGCGCCAAGATTCTCAATTATCTTTCGACCTATCTCGGTCCGTCACCGCCGCAAACCGCGGGACAATAATAGGCGAGGCGACCAAGGAGGTGGCGAGCCATGTGGCGGAGCCTGTTTGTTGCAACGACGGCTGTGGCGCTGACGCTGTCAAGCGCTGACGCGCAGGTCGTGGATTTTTCCAAATATCCGAACCTTAAAGGACAGTGGAACCGTTTTATTGTTCGCGGACTGCCCGGCCAGCCGTCGTTCGACCAGACCAAGCCCTGGGGCTTCGGCCAGGAGGCGCCGCTCACGCCGGAAGCCGCCGCCACTCTGCGGGCGAGCATTGCCGATCAGGCCAATGGCGGGTTGGGCAACAGCGTCGAGCATGCGCGCTGCAGCGCCGCCGGTATGCCGTTCATGATGGTGGCGTTCCAGCCGCTCGAGTTCGTCGTGCTGCCCGAGACGACCTACATCCTGATCGCCGATTATGATCCTCTTCGCCGCATTTTTACTGACGGGCGCGACTGGCCCACGGAGATCACGCCGACCTTCCAGGGGTATTCCATCGGGCGGTGGATCGATTCGCTGGGCAACGGCCGCTACGACACGCTCGAGGTTGAAACCCGCGGCTTCAAGGGGCCGCGCATCTACGACATCAGCGGCTTGCCGCTGCATGACGACAACCAGTCGATATTCCGCGAGCGCTTCCACCTCGACAAGGACGACCCTAACCTCTTGCATGACGAGATTACGGTCATCGACCATGCTTTGACCCGGCCGTGGACCGTCGATAAACGATATGTTCGCAACGGGGATCGGCTCGCAAATTGGCCGGAAGTCGATTGTCCCGAATACAATGCGTGGGTCTTCACCGGCCGCGAGAACTATTATCTGAGCGCCGACGGCTACCTGATGCCGACCCACAAAGGCCAGGCGCCACCCGATCTGCGCTATTTCGAGAAGCCGAAGAAATAAAACAGCCGCTTGACGGGAGAGATCGTGAACAAGCCAACCATCGTGGTGGGCGCCGAAAAGGAGTTCTGCTTCGATTACCTCGAGCGCAACGCCAAAGCGATCGCGACGCTCAACGACAGCATCTTCTATTTTGCCGAATTGGGCATGCAGGAGATCGAGACCTCGCGCCTGATGTGCGACTTGCTCGCGACCGCCGGTTTTTCGGTCACGCGCGGCATTTCCGGTTTTGCCAGCGGCTTCTGCGCGACCTACGGCAGCGGTGCCCCGGTGGTCGCGATCCATACCGAATACGATGCCAATCCGGACAATTCCCAGGCTTCAGGCGTTGCGGAGCAAAGAGCGATTGTCGATGGAGCGCCGGGCCATTGCGAGGGCCACAACGCCAATGGGGCGGTGCTGGTCGCTTCGGCGCTCGCCGCCAAGGCCGCGATGGATCGCCACGGAATCCAGGGAACCCTGAAGGTCTTCGGGGCCCCGGCAGAGGAGCAACTCATCAGCCGGCCTTATTTTGTGCGCGACGGATGGTTTGACGACGTCGACGCCGCCTTTGCGTGCCACATCGGCCCGGGCCTCGCCGTCGGTTATGGCTTGATCCAGTCGGCGCTGATGTCTGCGACCTTCACGTTCCACGGCGAGACCGCACATGCAGGCGTCGCGCCCTGGAAAGGGCGCGATGCGCTCGACGGCGTTGTGCTGATGGATATGGGCATTGCCCAATACCGCGAGCACATGCTGCCGACCATGCGGGCGCAGCGGGTGATCACCAATGGGGGCAATCAGCCCAATGTCATCCCGCGCACGGCCGCCGTCTGGTGGATGTTCCGCGACCCGACCGCCGAAGGCGTCCGGAGATTGTTCGAGCAGGCCAAGAAGATCGCCGAGGGCGCCGCATTGATGACCAATACGACGGTCGCGACCGAGATCGTCAGCGCGGTCTGGCCGGTGCGCGGCAATCGCACGCTGGCTGAGCTGTTCCAGCGCGAGATCGAGATGGTCGGCCCGCCCGACTGGAGCAAAGAGGAGGATGATCTGGCGCGTGCCGTGCAGGCCAGGGTGAAGGTGCCGGTCGAGGGGCTCAAACGCAGCATCGATCCGCTCAAGCCTGCGGTGCAGAAGGCGGCGGCCAACGATGCCGGCGACATCTGCTGGAAGGTGCCGATGGTGAAGTTCTATTTCCCGGGCAGCATTCCGAACGTCAATTTTCACCACTGGGCGGCCGGCGTTCCGCTCGCCACCTCGATCGCCCACAAGGGCGCGCTCGCCGGCGCCAAGGTGATGGCGGCCGCCATTCTCGAGTGCTTGAAAAATCCAGCGATCATCGCCGAGGCCAAGCGCACCTTCAAGGAGGAGATCGCCGGCGTCGAATATCGGCCGCTGCTGCCGGCCGACCAGAAGCCCCCCGTCGATCTCAATCGCGTCATGATGGAGAAATTCCGGCCGCTCATGGCGAAGCATTATTTAAAAGAGAAGCCGGTCTTCAGCTGATCCTCCTTATTTCCCGCTGAGCACGTCGGCGTAGAGCTTCTGCCATTTTTGTCCCTGATCGAGGACCAGGTCGGGCGCGACGAAATTGACCGGGATGCGGTCCAGCATCGAAGGAATTTTTCGGCTGGTCGGCATGAACTCGCGGCCCAGCATGATCGACTGCCCGTCGCTCAGCATGAAGTCGTAGAACAGGAGCGCCGCGTACGGATGGGTGGCATATTTGGCGAAGCCCATGGCGTCGGGGCGGGCGATCGTCGGCGGGAGCAGGAACCAATCCACCGGGGCGCCGGCCTTCGCGGCCACCCGCACGTTCTGCAGGAACACCGTGAGGCCGATGGGCACCTCTCCGGCCGCCACGAGATTGGTGAGCAGCGTGTGGCCCTTGCGCACCGAGATGCCGTTGCTGTGCACGATGTCGCGAAAAAGCGTGAGGCCCTTCTCTTCGCCTAACAGGCCGACCACCATGCCGAACCAGTCGTAATCGTCGACCTCCATGCCGAGCTTGCCGCGGAAGGCCGGACTGCGCAGATCCTCGTACGATTTTGGCAGGCTGTCCTTGGGCACGAGGGCGGTATTGTAGACGCCGACCACGATGTTGAGCCGTGTGCCCACCCATTGACCCTGCGGGCGTAGTGCCTCGGGCACGAGATCGGCGAGATAGGGCGATTTGACCGGCTGCAGCAGATCCTCGCGAGAGAGGGCCTCGAGTGCGAAGCTGTCGCTCTCCACAATGTCGACGTCGTGCCGGCCCGCCGCCGCCTCGGACACCACCCGCTGCAGGATATCCTTGCCGGCGCCGCGCCAGATGCGAAGCTTCACTCCGTACTTTGCCTCGAACGCCTTCTGCAGCGGGGTGATGCTGTCGATCTGCATGGACGAGTAGAATGTGAGCTCGCCTTCGCGCTTGGCGCCTTCGATCAGGACTTGCGTGCGATCTGCGCCCGCGTAAGCGGCGAGCCCCGCCACGTCCTTCGGCGCCGCACTCGCTGAGGTGCTTGCAGTGAAGATGACACAAACCAACGTCAGTCCCGCCACAAGGGCAGGCGCCAGGCAACGCGCGGCGCGCGCGATTGCGGCCATTACTCCGCCACCGATTCCTTCAAGATCCGCACCACCTCCGGATCGACATGGCGCATGCGCTCGAAGAGCGGCTCGATCGCGTCCGCCTTCACAAGGTCGGGCTCTTCGCCGGTGACCTTCATGTAGTCCTCGATGAAATCCTTGTCTTGGGCGAGCGCGCTCATGGCTTCGCGCAGAGCATCGACCGCCTCGGGTGGCGAGCCTTTGGGCAGCACCACGAGCCGCTGCAGCTTGGTGCTGATGTCGTTCATCAACAAGAGCGCGGCGAATTTCGGGCTCGAGGGCGGCTTGCCGAAAGCCTCCGCATAGACCTTATCGAAGGTCTCGATCCCGGCGCGCTCAAGCGCCGGATCGCCGATCGGCGCGCCGTCCGGTCCGATGGCCGGAAATTGGAACAAGGTCATGCCGACGCCGGAATTGATGATCTGTGGAATGACCTGGGTGTGATAGCCGGGAAGCGAGGAGCCGGTAAAATTTATCTCGTTCTGCAGCATGGCTTTGTTGACCTGCGCGTTGCCCGGAAAGCCTGTGACCATGGTGTAAGGCAGGCCGAGGATTTCGAGTGCCAGGCGCAGACGTGTGTCGTGCGAGGTTCCGCGCGCATAACCGCCGGCGAACACCTTCTTTGCCTTGACGATGTCGGCGGGCTTGGTCAGGCCGCCCGGCACTATGTCGCGCCGCGCATAGACCACGTTGAAGCCGCCGGCTGCGGCGATGGGGATGAAATCGTAGAGCTTGACCCGCAGCACCGGGTCATCGGTGAGCGAGGTGGTGGCACTGGTGGTGAAATAGCCGGCAGTCAGGCCGTCAGGCTGCGAGCCGATATTGAGGCCGAGCTGATTGATGGCCGTAGAACCGCCGGCGCCCGGCGCATTGCGGATGATCACCGTCGGATTGCCGGCGATGTATTTCGCCAAGTAGCGCTGATAGATGCGCGCCTCGGTGTCGGCATTGCCGCCGACCCCGTAGTTCACCAACAGCGTCAGCGTCTTGCCCTTGTAGAATTGGGCTGAAGCCGGCGCCGCGTGAAGCGCCAGCGCCAGGAGCACCAGTACGCGCAGCCGCATGGCACGCCGCTCTCCGGAAAGGATTAGTAGAGCGGCTCGCCGATGACGGTGCAGCGCCGCAGCGTTCGCCGCTCGTTCTGGGGCCAGTCGGTGCGCGCATGCAGGCAGGCGAGGTTGTCCCACATCACCAGGTCGCCGACCTTCCAGACGTGCTCGTAGATGATCTCCGGATCCTCCGCGCGCTCGAACAGCTGCTGCAGCAGCGCCTCGCTTTCGACGCGGTCCATGCCCTCGATCCACATCGTGTTCTGGCTCGAGACGTAAAGCCCCTTGCGGCCCGAGTCCGGATTGGTGACCACGATCGGCTGCACGAAGTGATGAATATCCTCGAGCTTGCGGGAAAGGTTGATGCGCCGGCCGACGCTGTATTCATGGCCCTGCATCACCATGGCGCCGTCAAGCTGCCGCTTGAGCTCATCGGGCAGGCGATCATAGGCCGCGTAGAGGCTTGAAAATTTGGTGTGGCCGCCCTCGGAGGGGATCTCGAGACCGTACAGGAATGAGGCACGATGCGGGCGCTTGAGGTAGCACTTGTCGGTGTGGAACCACATCTCGCCATGGCCGAGCGAGCCGAGCGGCTTGCCGTTGGCGTCGACATTGTCGGTGATGAGCATCATCTCGTCCCATTCCGGACCGTCGATGCGTCCAGAATTTGCCAGTGGCTTCACCCGCTTGGCAACCGGGCCGAAATAAGAAGCGAACCGCCGCTGATCGGCCTCGGCAAGGTCCTGGCCGCGGAACACCAGCACGGTGTGCTTGTACCAGGCGTCCTTGATCTGCCGCACCGTCTCCTCATCGAGCGGATAGCGCAGATCGACGCCGGAGATTTCCGCTCCGATAATCGGGTGCAGCTTGGTGACCGTGATCGCGCGAACCTTCTCCGCCGTGCTCGCCATTCTTCTCTCCTTTGGGGGCGTTTTTTCTCCCGAACCGGAAAGCTACCAGGGCGCCGCCCGGTCGGCAAACCCGGCCGCAGCTCCCGCAAAAACGCATGGCTCCGGAGCTCGGCGCTCCTGATATATCAGGCGCGAAACAGGAGCCTGCAATCGCGAGCGCCCTTTGAGTTATGCGCTGCATGCGCAGCTCGAGGGGACTGAAAGGCTGCGTGAGCGATGGATTCGCGTGGTGTATGCCGGGCGCAAAAGAAATCCCGGCGCGGATGTCCGGCCGGGCGCAGCTTCCGAGCTTCAATTTCGTCAATCCACTGATTTGCAGCGTCGCGTCAAGAGACCGGTGGCGCGGGCAGAGGCGTTTCTGTGCCTTGCCGGGCAGGCGGGAAGCAAGCCTCAAAAATCGGGCTTGTCGGCGGTCGGGATATGCGCGCCTGCGTCGGAAAAGAAATGTCCGTCATATTCATGCTGCACATTCTCGGCGCAGATGCGCTCCTCCCATGGATTGGCATCGCGGCCGAAGGTCTCGGTCGCCGACCAAGGCATGGTGAAGACGCCAGGGTCCTCTACCGTAAATTCAAGCTGCAGGCCTTTGCCGTGGTAGTTCGGATCAACCGTGCCTCCGGCAGGCCGCCATTCCTTCGCGAGCCGCGCCAGCCCTGCCTTGGTGGCCTCGTAGCTGATGAGACGATAGCGCTCGACCACGTGCAAGGCTTCCGTATACGGCGTGCCGAAACGGTCGATCGTCCGGTATGGCCCGACCTTGACCCCCACGGTGTCGATGACCAGCGTGTCGCCCTCATAATGGCCGACCGAATCTCCGTGCACGGATGGAACGATCTTTGCGGGATGCGGCCGGTTCAGCGGCACCTGACGGAAATCGTCGTCGTGCGAATAGAGCAGCGTAACCTTGTCGGGCTGCTGCGCGATCCGAAGATAGAAGTTCCAGAAAATATAGGGCACCGGGTCCTGCAGACATTGGCTGTCCGGGTCCGGAATAGCCTTGCCGGATAACGCGATCTCGCCGTTCCGCTTGACCACTGCGGCGGCCGCGGGCTTGAGGATCGGATTGGTATAGTCGCCGACCAGCAGATCGGAATTGCTTTGCCCGGTGGGCAGCCGCGCTTTGTTCACCACCGGCCCCGGCCCTGAAAGAGGCGGGCCGAAGCCGACCCCGGGATGCGCCCAAGCGCCGGAAAAGTCCGGAATGGATACGCCGCCGGGAGTGGCCGAGCTCCCCCCTGCAGGCGCAGCCGTTTGGCCAAAGGCCGGTGTTGCAATCGCTGCCGCCAACAGCGCCAGCACGGGCAAGCTCCTGCGCGGTTCCATGCCAACCTCCCGCTCGCCATCGGTCGGGCAATCTCATCCGAAGCGTATCGGAGAATCGCCGACAAATGACGGCTCTTTGATCCCACCAATCCGGTGCCGACCAGCCTAGCGAAATCCGAGCCGGTTGAGTAGCGTGTCGGCGCGCACCAGAGGGCCCAGCGGTCGAAGTGAAGAGCCCAGGGAAGCTTAGGAACCCGCATACCAATCGTAGCCTCGATCCTCCCAATACCCGCCATTGCCGCCTCCGATCTTGTCGAAGCTGTCGACAAGCTCGATTGCGCGAATGTACTTCGCCATCTTGTAACCGAGCTGCTGCTCGATGCGCACGCGCAATGGCGCGCCGTTGGCGACCGGCAGCGTCTGCCCATTGAGCCCATAGGCGAGGATCGTCTGCGGATGACGGGCGCTGATGAGGTCGATGCTCTCGTAATAGAGATCGGCGGGCTCGAACGGCGTATCCTGGATCGGATCGTAGCAGCGGAAGACGACGTAGCGCGCTTCTGGCTTGATCGCCGCCTGGTCGAGCACTCGCGACAGCTGCACGCCCGTCCATTTGGCGATGCAGCTCCAGCCTTCGACGCAATCGTGCCGCGTGATCTGGGTACGCGAGGGCATGGCGCGCAATTCATCGAGGCTGAGCGAGAGCGGCTTGTCGACAAGCCCTGTGACTTGCAGCCGGTAGCTCGCGAAATTGTTTTGCTTGACCGCGAGGTACTCGTCGGTCTGCGGATCGGTCGAGCCGTTCGGCCGCTGGCTTTCGCGGATGGCGCTCTCCGGGTATTCGCGCGCCATTGCTGCCGGTCCTTGAAGCGCGCGTTGCGCTTCTCTGGTCAGGACGTTTGCCTTTCGAAGAAAGTTGAAGACCGGCTCGCCGGTGCTCAGCAGGCTGTCGAACGCGTTGCAGCCGCCGAGGGTCAGGAGGGATGCACCGGCGCCGAGCTGGCCGAGAAACCGGCGGCGATTGGAGATGACCTTGCGCATATCAAGCCTCCTTGCCGGCTGCGTCGGGATCGCCGCGATACCATCCGGTGATCATCGAGCGCATCTCGTTGATCGGCCCGGCGGCGATCACCATGAGGATGTGGACGACAAAGAATGCGACGAGGATCAGCATGCCGCAGAAATGCAGGAGACGGGCGGTTTGCCGACCGCCGAAAAGATCGAGCAGCCAGGGCCACGCCGAATCGACGCCGGGCGATATCGTCAGGCCGGTAAGTATCACGCCGGGGATGACGACGATGAGGATCACGGCGTAGCTGAGCTTCTGCAGGACGTTGTAGGAGCGACCATGCGGGAATTTCAGGCACAGGTGGCTGACGACATCGCGGGGCAGACGCTTGATGTCGCGCGGCTTGGGGACGATGTCACGCCAGAGATGGCCGTTGATAAGGCTGGCGAACAGCCAGACACACCAGGTGGCAACAAGGATCCAGGCAAAAAAGAAATGGATCACGCGCCCGGTCGCGAGGTCGTAGTAGGAGGGGATCGTCGCCCATTCCGGGAAGGCCTGGAAACTCGGCTGGGCCGGGGGGCCGCTCTTGCCCAGGAACCCGCTGGTATCGAAATCGTGGCCCAGAATGCTGGTTACGCCGACAATCGTGTCGCCGCGCTCCTCCGCATGAATGTCGAGAACTGTATTGTCGAACTGCTTGTTGCCGTATCTGGCCTGCGGACCGAGATACTGCTTGTCACCAAACCCCGACTGCCCTCCAAAATAAAGGATCGGGTGGGCGTTGAAGATCTGCAGCCCGCTGGTCACCATGAAGAACAGCGTCACGGCCCAGATCCAATGGGTCGCCCGCGTCCAGGCCGATTGGCGATAGAAAAGCTGTGCTCGCTTTTTCTCAGTTAACTCAGCCATCTCTGATCCCTGCGCTGATCCTTTCGCGACAAAAAGGACGATGAACGTCGGCCACTGACGATCTAACGTTACATAAAGAACGCATCGGCAATCGCCAGGTTTCGGTGACGAGGTGGGTGCTGAGACCGAGGTTCCGAACAAAGGCAGGGTCGGCGCAAACGTCGCGGCCCCAGCCAGTCAACAACTGAAGTCACGGCCCCTTTCGGGAGCAGAGGAACTTTGGCTACCATCGATGTCTTCAGGGAGCACGCTGTGAAGCTTCCTCGGCGCAAATTTCTAAATCTCGCCGCGAGCTCTGCCGCGCTCACGGCCCTTTCGCGCATCTCGGGGGCGCAAGCTTATCCATCGCGGGCCGTACGCATCATCGTCGGCGGTCCGCCCGGCGGCCCAACCGACATTGCGGCGCGCCTCATCAGTCAATGGCTGTCGGCGCGCCTCGGCCAGCCATTCGTCGTCGACAATCGTCCGGGCGCGGGAGGCAATATCGCCGCCGAGGCGGTCGTACGTGCGCCCGCGGACGGGTACACGCTCCTTCTCGTCTATGCGTCGAGCGCCATTAACGCGACACTCTACGAAAGACTCGATTTCAATTTCATCCGCGACATCGCGCCAGTCGCCAGCATCAACCGCACGCCGCTTGTCCTGGAGGTGCATCCCTCATTCCCGGCCAAATCTGTTCCCGAGTTGATCGCATACACCAAGGCCAACCCGGGCGCAGTCAACTTGGCTCTACCTGTAATTGGGTCCGGCCCGTATATGGCCGGCGAGTTGTTCAAGATGATGGCCGGTGTCAACATGGTTTCCGTCGCCTATCGAGGCTCGGGACCGATGCTGAACGATCTACTCGGCAATCAGGTGCAGGTCGCCTTCGACGGCGTGTTGTCATCCATCCAACACATTCGGGCCGGTAGATTACGCGCGCTGGGTGTGGCGTCGGCGGCGCGCCTGGAAGCGTTACCGGACATCCCGATAATCGCAGATTTCGTGCCCGGCTTCGAGGCCACCGGCTGGAATGGAATTGGCGTCCCAAGGAATACGTCCGTGGAAATCGTTGACCGGCTCAATAAGGAGATCAACGCGGGTCTTGTCGATCCGAACATCAAGGCGCGACTTGCGGATCTGGGAACCACACCATTGATCAGTTCGTCCGCCGAGTTCGGCAGGTTCATCGCCGACGAAACTGAGAAATGGGCCAAGGTGGTCAAGTTCTCCGGCGTCAAACCCGAGTGAAATGCGGGCGTTGCCTTGCCGGACAAGGTCGGTCTGCTCAGGCCTTGTCCGCGCTAAATCCGGTAGATGCTCCGCGGATTTTCATAAGCAATCTTCACGGCGAGATCGGCCGGCAGCAGAGACAGCATCATGCCCGCCGCCGTGAGCCTTCCCTGGTTGCCGCGGCCGAGCTGGGCAGGCGCACTCTGGGGATCCGCGGTCGCGGGAAGGAAGAAAGAGTCCGATCCCATCACGAACCGGTCGGAGTGCCTGCGCAGCAGGGCGAGCCAGTCCGGGGAGATACCGGATGGGGTCAGGATCAAGTTGTAGAAGCGCAGTCCGAACGGGTTGTTGGCCGCGCCCTGAGGCGGAAGCGGCCGAAGGCTCATGAACAGGTTGGGATAGGTGTCCATCAGCATGCCTATGAGTGCAGGCGTGAAGTTGCCGGTCAAATCCGACCCTCCGTGCGCCCAGGCAAATCTGGCTCCTGGATGCTCAGCAAGAAGCTGCTCAAATCCGCTCACGTTTGCGGCAAGCGTCGGCGGATTTGGCGGGACCCGAAGCGCCGCAGGCGTCTGCATCGAATCAGCGGCTACCGGGTCCATGTGCAGGTCGATCACGACCTTGCGCTGGTCCGCGACCGCGGACAGTGCCTTGAGCAACGGGTGTGTGCTGGCGACCTGCTCAAAAGGATGACGATTCACGAGCGACAGGTGCAGGATCGCGATCTCGCCAAATCCGATAGCGCCCTCATCAATCAGGCGGTGGGCGAGAGCGACGAATCTCTGCTTGACGTCGGGTGTCACACTATCGGGATCGCGATGCTCGTGCAGCAGCGGATTGAGGGTGCCGCCGCCGCCCAGGAAGGCGAAGTGATCCCCATGGCGGCGCAGCTCTGCGGCAAATTCGGGAAGATCGAAGAACCCGGGCGGCGGCTGCGGCGGGCTCATGACCACCGCTTTTGTAATCCCGAATTCCTGCATTGCTCTGGCGCAAGCTTCCATCGATTCGCCGAATTGCGGCTGCCGAACCCCAACGAGGTGCACATGAACGTCGATGTGTGGAAACCTTGACGTGCCGGGTCCTGCCATCCGCCCAGGCGTCGGATTCCCGGGGCGAGATGGACCTTCCAAAAGCGGATGCGCAGGGCCGGCTGATTGGGAAGCGGCGCGCGTGGCCAGTGCGGCCCCCAATCCGACAAGCACAGCCCGGCGGCCAACAAACAATCCAGACGGGATCCTCATGCTACCGGCATATTGATGATTATCGCGAATGGGAGAATCGTTGCCAGGGAGCATCTTAAACCGGGAACATGCATCTTCGGAACCGGGAATGCGCGGCGGGCATTCGAACTGTGGGAGCCGCACGGAGGACACCAATGGACGCCCCACGTGAGCAGTTGCAACAACAGCAGAGCATTCCGGGCTATGATTTCGGCACCGACAAGGTCGCGAGATCACCGATATCCCTGGCTGAATGGGAGGAGCTCAAGAAGTCCGCCCTGTTCTCGGAAGAGGACGTGGTTTATCTCCGCCTCTCTGAGGAGGTCCTGGCGGACCAGATTCCGGGCCTCTTGAACATCTGGCGCGGAGTAATCTTCGATCATCCGCATCTGCGCGCTTACGACGAAGATCCGAAGACGCACGAAGTAGATGCCGAATATGCTCAAGCGGTCGGCAAGCGCTTCTGTCAATGGGTGCGCGATACGGCGCGCGCGAAGTACGACCAGGCGTGGCTCGATTATCAATACGAGATCGGATTGCGGCATCATCGATCCAAGAAGAACAAGACCGACAATGCCCACACGCTCGGCCATATCAGAGCGCGCGATATCCTGGCGTTCTGCGCTTCGATCGTGGTGCCGATGAAGCCGTTTCTGGCCAAAACCGGCCTGCCGGCGGAAATCGTCGATCGCATGTATGATGCATGGTGGAAGTCGATGATTCTGCAGGCGACGCTGTGGATGCAGCCTTATGTTCGCGAAGGCGATTACTGAGCGCTGCCGATCTTTCCGCCATTTTCTGTTTGAGACGCTTGCTCTAACGCGGGGCGCAGTTCCTCGCGAAATATCAGTCACTCCTTGAAGCGATCTTCCCGCATTGGTGCGTTCTCCTGCGGGCAGGAGGCAACCGACGACGGCCTGGGGGTGGTAAGCGGGCTCATCGGCACACGGTTCTGATCTCAAGCGAGCCCAGTTCGTCTGGAATGATCCCGACCGAGCGCGGGACGAACGGTTTTGTAGCGCACCCTGCCGGTGGCCGCCCGGCCCAACTCTCTCGCACGGGGTCGGAGGCAAGGTTGGGGGAGATCGCGCTGCACTGCATCCTAGGGCAAGGCCGGGGCAGACGCACGCTGAACCGATCGCCTCATTCCGCCGCAAGGCGCCGCACACCCTTTTTGTCGCAGTCGAAATCGATTTGTGACAGAATTATTGCGGTAAGGTGTCGGTTCGATTACGTGCGGAGTTGCCCATGAGCGTGCAATGGCCGGTGCGGCCAAGTTCACTGGCCTGGTCAAATCCCTTGTCTTGGTGGTGGGGTTTGTTGGCGCTCGTGAGCGGCCTGAATGTCGCGATCTGGTTTTGGCTCTACGGCTACCTTCAGGAGCGGCCGACCGGCAGCCTCGACGGTAGGTCCGGTCTCGAGCTTATGCTCTTTCTCTCGGCCGCCTATGTCTTCGGCTGTGCATTCAGGTCGCTCCTCCCGCGCGCCGATGTGCAGCGGATCTGCCTCTTCGACACCTGGCTGTCGAGCGTAACAGTCGGCCGGTCGGTCGCAACCGTGGCCGAGATCTGCTTCGTGGCGCAGTGGGCGATCATGCTGCATCAACTCGGCTTGATGACGGGAGCCGACACGGCCTTGAACGCTGCGTGGGTGATCGTGCCATTGGTAGTCGTCGCAGAATGCTTCTCATGGCATGCGGTGCTGACCAGGAATTATCTCGGCAGCGCAATCGAGAATTCCATATGGGCGGTTTCCTTCTTCATCGTTGCGATCGGCCTTTGTCGCTTGCTGCCGATGTTCGATGGGCCGGTCGGCGCAGCCCTCCTCATCGCCATCGTCGGGATTGCGGGCTATCTGGCGTTCCTGGCGACCATCGACCTGCCGATGTATCTGACGCGATGGCAGGCCGAGGGAGGCAAACGCGTGGGGTCGCTCGGCTATCTCGAGGGTCTTCGTGATGCGAGCGTTCGGTGGGTCGTGACACACGACATTGCCGAATGGAGGCAGGAGATTCCCTGGATGTCGCTCTATTTCAGCGCGGCGGTCTGGGCGAGCCTCACGCTCTGCGTCTGCTACTCGTTCACGGGCGATCTTCCGCGCTATCTCACCGAAGCGCGGCCCGTGGCCTGCTCGTCGACGGCGTTGGCGATGGCGTGCAAGCAGTCTCCGGTCGTGCCGAGTTCGGCCGATCAGGTGCATACGCCGCAATAGTCTATCACTGCGCGGATTGATTTTTCGTTGCACGACATTCGGAATTCAATCAACCGCAATAACTTCAAGCACAGATCGATATGGCGTAGCATATCGCCAAGTGCCCCTCGCTTCTTTTCAGAAGGCATACATGGTGTCGCGCGCTACGGGCGCCCGCAGATGCGGCTTCAGCGCGCCGCGATCAATCACGTCCACCGGACTATCGAACAAGCCGGCAATATATTCCTTGAGACTCATGCACTCGTAGAGCGAACCCTCGCGCCCCGCCTCAAACTCCACGAGGATGTCGATGTCGCTGTCCGGCCGCTCCTGGCCACGCGCGATCGAGCCGAAAAAAGCCGCGCGTCGGAGCCGCGTGCCCGCAATGCGGGCTCGGCCGCCTTCAGTTTCGCAATGATTTCGTCGCGTCGCATGGCGACAATGCATTGCAGATCGCGCCATTTTTCCAGTTCCAATGCTTTGGTGCACGGCCCAGGCGCGGGTCACAGCTTTCAGATCAGCTTCAGGCCCTTCAGACTCGCGTGCCCGTCCCGGCCGACGATGATGTGGTCGTGCACCGCGATTCCGAGCGGCTTCGCCACATTGATGATCTCGAGCGTCATCTGGATGTCGGCCTGCGACGGCGTCGGATCTCCTGAAGGGTGATTGTGCAGCAAGCACCCGAGCGACCTATCGCACTAATAATGTTGGAGAAACGCCTCTCTCGCATACGAACAGGGGACGGGCATAGGGGTCGGTAAGAACCGGTCGTTTGAGATCATCCGGCAGGATCACGTTGCATATGATTGGATAATTCTCGGGCCCGGTCGATCATCAGCTGGGTTCTGCTTCACCCCCCTAGACCTGCCGTGAAGGCAACCCGGCCAGCGGGCCAGCCACGGGCCACAAGCGGTCGCCGAGACCCTACCGCACGCCGGCAACACCCGATAAAGTCGTATGGACTTCTGAGCTGCATGGGGCGTGCCGAAGCCTCATTCTCACATCGCAGCGTGCAGTGCCCACGGCGGGCGAGACAGCATTCGTCCACACGCCATCAGTAGGGGGCAATCATGCCGACTGTGTCGCAACCGTCGCGCCGCACGCTGAATGCTATGCTTCTCGCAACGGCCGCATCCTCACTTGTTGGACAAGCGGACGCGGCGACAGCGGGCGCGAGCCCGGTACCCTTCCGCGTGGATATCCCTCAAGCGACGATCAATCGCATTCTTGACCGCGTCCGTGAGACACAATGGCCCGACCGACTTGACGCCCCAGATTGGCGATATGGCGCGAACTGGGACTACATGAGGGCGTTGGCCAAGTATTGGGTTGAGCAGTACGATTGGCGAAAAGCGGAGTCGAACCTAAATCGCTACCCGCAATTTCTTGCTCGTCTCGGGGACTTTGATATTCATTTCTATCACGTCAAGGGACGGGGACCGCGACCGGTTCCGCTTATCCTTACTCACGGCTGGCCGGGCTCAGTCGTAGAGTTTCTCGAGGCCATCGGTCCCTTGAGCGACCCGGCGAGTTACGGAGGCTCTGCTGACGGCGCCTTCGACGTCGTCGTCCCCTCTCTGCCCGGCTTTGCTTTCTCATCGAAGCCGGCCGGCAAGCCAATTGGTCTTGCAACGACAGCCTCGCTCTGGAACCGACTGATGACGGAGGTGCTCAGTTATCCGAAATACGGCGCCCAAGGAGGCGACTGGGGATCAGGGGTGACTGCTCAGCTCGCCCGACAGTTTGCGGGCTCTATTATCGGAGTACATTTCAACGGGCTTGGGGAGGGAGGATCGCCTCCTCCCGAATCAGAACAGAGTTCTGACGAGAAGGCTTGGCGTCGGCGAGCAACCGAATACCGTACCGCCGAGTTCGACTATTTCAATGAGCAGCGCCGAAAACCCGAGACCGTCGCATTCGCACTCGCGGACAACCCGGTCGGTACAGCCGCCTGGATCGTGGAAAAGCTCAAGGTTTGGAGTGATCCAGAGGGCTATGGCCTTCCCTTCACGATGGACCAAGTGCTGACGGACGTGATGCTTTATCTCGTAACAAATGCTATGGGCACATCTATCTGGTTTTACCGTGGGACCCTCGACGAGCCGACAGGCGGCGGTAAGTTCACTGCACCAACGGGTTTCGTTTCGTCTCCTCACGAGTTTCCGCACCTTAACCCACCTCAGACCGTGCTGGCGCGGAATTACAACTTGGTCCACTACACCAAGCTGTCGCATGGCGGCCACTTCGCCTTCTTTGAGCAGCCTCAGGCCATGGCCGCCGATGTCCGGGAGTTCTTCAGGATGCTGCGAACGTAGTGGTGAGGAAGGACGATCATGGCTTCGCGGAAGCCGTGCATTTCATTGGGGGTAAATCCATGACCAATAGGATTTCTGCGACTGTCGCTGCTGTTCTGAGTTCGGTGTTTGTATTTTGTGCACTTCTTTGCACGCCAGCTGATGCCGACGATCGGGAAAGGCTGCTGGGCAATTGGAAGCTGGTCTCGTTTTACACCGAGGACGTCCAAACCAAGCAACGCAACAACGTCTACGGAGAGCGACCGAACGGTTACATCGGGTTCCCAACCCAAACGTGCAAGGCAGCATGATGATTGGAACGCTGGTTTGGGAAAGAGAATAGGCCGAGGGCCGACCGGACCGAGTCTGCTTCGGGTCATAAGCGGTTAAGCTCAGTCTGAGCAAAACAGGTCCGGTGTTCCTCCCACATCCGGCCGATCCTGCTGTGTAGCAGAACAGAATATGGGCGCGGGTTCAGAGTGGGAGGCCAATCAGCTCACCGCGCGAGCATGAACGATCTCGCGTGCCTCGACAGGTCTCACATCGGCGGCGTCAAGGGTCACCACCGTAACCGTGTCGCCCGAGAGCGTCGTGAACTCAACCTCGTAGCCGGCACCTTGCTGATGCACCAGCACGACGGTGCCAACATCACCGGCGGCAAGCCGCTCGGCGGGCAAGTCACGCTTCAAGACGACAAGGTCCAGTTCAGCTATCATCGGGCTACGATCCTCGGTATCAAAGTCACCAGGCGCGGGGCGGTTTCCTCTGACTCCACAAACCATACCACACGGACGATCGGGTTGCGACCGTCTGGCGTCTGCAACGGGCCGTCGATCTCGTGGCTGGTGCCGAAGCGGGTTTGGTGCGATGCAGAGATATCGTTTGCCTTCGCGTGAGCGATGATGGCGTCACGCAGTGTGCGCCAATGCTGGACACGAAACCCAAAGCTCTCGAGGAAGCGAGCTTTCGCGCGCCCGCCGGAGTGGCGGACACTCAGCAGATAATTCACGATCTTGGCCTCTGGGACGATCGCGCGATCCAGATGGAGCAGCCGTGACATGCATCTTCGCTCAATGTATCGGCGCTTTCAGTTCGTAGTGACGCAAACTGAGAAAAGCAATTCGTCTGAGAATCAAATCAACCTGAGCGCCTTCAGGCTCGCATGCCCGTCCTTGCCCACAATGATGTGGTCGTGCACCGCGATTCCGAGCGGCTTCGCCACATTGATGATCTCGAGCGTCATCTGGATGTCGGCCTGCGACGGCGTCGGATCTCCTGAAGGGTGATTGTGCACGAGGATCACTGCGGTTGCAGCAAGCTCGAGCGCGCGCTTGACCACCTCGCGCGGATAGACGGGGGTGTGGTCGACGGTTCCCTTCTGCTGCATCTCATCGGCAATGAGGCGGTTGCGCTTGTCGAGGAACAGGACGCGAAACTGCTCCTTATCGGCGAACGCCATGGCGGTGCGGCAATAGTCGAGCACGCTCGACCATGACGACAGGGCTGGCCGTTTCTGCACCTGCCCGCGGGCAAGCCGGTGTGCGGCCGCTTCCACCACCTTGAGCTCAGTGATGGCGGCTTCGCCCAGCCCCTTCACTTCGGCAAGGCGCTCGCGCGGAGCGCTCACCACTTCGGCGAAGGAGCCGAAGCGCTCGATCAGATCCTTGGCGAGCGGCTTGACGTCGCGCCGCGGTAGCGCCCGAAACAGCACAAGCTCGATGAGCTCATAGTCGGTGACGGCGGCGCTGCCGCCGATAAGAAAGCGCTCCCGCAAACGCTCGCGATGCCCGTGATAATGCGGCACCGGCGCTGGGATCTCGGCCGCTTCGTTTCGGCTGTCGCCTGCTTCTGCTTTCTCGCCTGCCATGCCCCGCCCCGAACGCCCCGACCATAACCTCCTCCGCATCAGCGCCTTTACGCGCGTCCTCGCGGCGCTCGGGGAGGGGATAGTGGGTTGCGCCTTCAAAGATGACGGCAATCCGGGAATTTGCAACCAGCAACTGCAGACGCAGGAATCAGGTGCCAGCCCTCGCACCGAGAGGCCGGTCGAGCCCGCGCGGCGACAAGGTGAAGATCTCGACGCCCGTCTCCGTTACCGCAACCGTGTGCTCGAACTGCGCCGAGAGCGAGCGGTCGCGCGTCACCGCGGTCCACCCGTCAGAGAGGACCTTCACGTGCGGCCGGCCGAGATTGATCATCGGCTCGACCGTGAAGAACATGCCGGGCTTGAGCACGATGCCTTCGCCGGCGCGCCCCACATGCACGATGTTGGGCTCGTCGTGGAACAGACGCCCAAGCCCGTGCCCGCAGAAGTCCCGCACCACGCTCATGTGCTGGGCCTCGACATAGCTCTGGATGGCATAGCCGATATCGCCCGATGTCGCCCCCGGGCGGATCACCGCGATGCCGCGCATCATCGCCTCGTAGGTCACCTCGATCAGGCGCTCGGCGCGGCGCGGGATCTCGCCCACGGCAAACATGCGGCTCGAATCGCCGTGCCAGCCTTCGACGATCAGCGTGACATCCACGTTCACGATGTCGCCTTCCTTGAGCGGCTTCTCGCCCGGGATGCCGTGGCAGACCACGTGATTGACCGATGTGCAGGTCGACTTGCGGTAGCCCCGGTACATCAGGGTCGCCGGCATCGCCTTGTGATCCATGGCGAACTCGAACACCAGCTGATCGATTCGCTCCGTCGTCACACCGGGCCTCACCTCGCCGGCCAGCATATCGAGGCATTCCGCCGTGAGTTGGCCGGCTCTTCGCATGCCCGCGTAGGCGAGGGGGCCGTGCAGCTTGATCTGGCCCGTCTTGCGTTGCGGCGCCAAGGCCGCGTCTACATAGCTCATGAATTTTCTTCTGCGTTCACCGCGGCTCGCGCAAGAGCCGGCGACCGTTAAAGGAAAGAAACCGGCCCAGACCCTCGTCTCTACCGCAATGTAGGCAAGACGGCGGCCGGTGCAAGCACATTGCGCGGGGCGATTATTCAATGATCGCAATGGGGTCGCCGACCTCAATGGCGGCGCGGGTCAGCCGGCAACGGCGCGCGACCATTTCCACCCCCCGTGCCCTTGCGGAATCGAAGGCGCGCCCATATTCCGGGTCGATGTCGCGGGCGAGCGCAAGCCGCTCGGCCGATGCGATCTGCACCAGGAACAGCATCAGCGAACGGCAGCCTGCCGCCACCATGTCGGCGAGCTCGGCCAGATGCTTGGCGCCGCGCTTGGTCACCGCATCCGGGAACTCGGCGAGGGCGGGCTGTCGCATCAAATGGACGTTTTTGATCTCCACATAGCAGGGCGGGCGGCCCGCACCCTCCAGCAGGAAATCGACACGCGAATTCTTGCCGTACCGCACCTCGCGCCGCACCTGGGCATAGCCTGTGAGCTCCGGAATGCGGCCCGCCGCGATTGCTTCGGCCGCCAGCGCATTAGGATGGGACGTATTGATCCCGACCAGCTCGCTGCCGCTGCCGAGATCGACCTCGACCAATTCCCAGCTGTGGCCGAGCTTGCGCTTGGGATTTGGCGATTTTGACAACCACACGCGTGCGCCTGCAGTTGCGAGCCCGGTCATCGCGCCCGGGTTGGCACAATGCACCGTGATGACCTCGCCGGAAGCGAGCTCCACATCGGCCAGGAAGCGCTTGTAGCGGCGGATCAACGTGGCGGGGATGAGCGGCGCGGCAAACTGCATGCGGATTCTCTAGCGTCCGCTCATTCCCGCGCACAAGGGCGTTTACGCCCGTCTTCGACGCGCGTCTGCGGGAATCCAGTTTTGTTCGCAGAGTGCTCTTCCTGGCTTGCATCCATTTTGCGAAGCGTGCTGGGTCTCCGTGGGAACGAACTGCGTCCGGCTTTGCGCGCACGGCCGACCTCATGCCAACCTGCGACAGGTGGCGGCAGCGGGATTCGAATGGCCTCCCTCGACGCAATCAGCATCGGCATTCTGCTCGGCGCTCTCCTGGTGCTGGCCGGCATCTTGTCGAGCCTTATCGCCCTACGCTTCGGAGCGCCGCTGCTGCTCGTGTTCCTGATACTCGGCATGCTCGCGGGCGAGAAGGGGCCGGGCGGAATCCCGTTCGACGATTTCCGCACCACCTATCTGGTCGGCTCGATCGCGCTTGCGCTGATCCTGTTCGACGGCGGCTTGCGCACGCGCTTTGCGACATTTCGCAGTGTATTGGCGCCCTCGCTAGTGCTCGCCACCGCCGGGGTGCTGCTGACCGCCGCGCTGACGGCGCCGGCCGCCAAATTCCTGCTGGATATCGGTTGGATCGAGGCGCTTCTGGTCGGCGCGGTGGTGGCCTCGACCGACGCGGCGGCCGTGTTCTTCCTGATCCATGCGCGCGGCCTGCGCCTGCGCCCGCGCGTCGGCGCCACGCTGGAGGTCGAGTCCGGCAGCAACGATCCGTTCGCGGTGTTTCTCGCCCTCACGCTGGTCGAATTCCTTCAGCGCGGCGGGGAGGAAACCTGGCTGGACGTCGTCGGCTCCCTTTCCTTGCAAGCAGTGCTGGGCGCCGTCATGGGCATTGTCGGCGGCCGGGTGATCGTGCTGGCGCTCAATCGGCTGGCGCTGCCGCAGGGGCTGCATGCACCATTCGTCGCCGCCATGGCGCTCGTCATCTACGGGCTCACCTCATTTGAGCATGCGTCGGGATTTCTCGCCGTCTATCTCGCCGGCCTCGTGGTCGGCAACCGGCCGACGCGTGCCCACAATGCGGTCGCCGTGTTTCTCGATGCGGCGACCTGGCTCGCCCAGATCGTGATGTTCGTGCTGCTCGGCCTGTTGGCCTGGCCGGATCGGCTGATTGTGCATGTGCTGCCTGCGCTAGCGGTCGCCGCCATGCTGATGTTTGTTGCCCGCCCGGCGGCGGTCTTCTGTTGTCTCGCGCCGTTTCCCTTCTCCTGGCGTGAGAAGCTGTTCATCTCCTGGGTCGGATTGCGCGGGGCGGTCGGCATATTCCTCGCCTCCATCCCGCTGATGGTGGGGCTGCCGCAGGCACAATTGTTCTTCGACGTGGGTTTCGTGGTGGTGTTGGCCTCGCTCCTTGTTCAAGGTTGGACGCTGGCGCCGGCGGCGCACCGCCTGCACATTGCGCTGCCACGCCACGATCCGCTGCCGCGCCGGGTCGAGCTCGATCTGCCAGGGCAGCTGGCACAGGAGATCGTCGGCTATCCGCTGGGACCCAATAGTCCCTATCTGCGCCGGCACCTCATTCCATCCTGGGCGCGGCCGACCCTGGTGGTGCGTGAGGAGCGCATCTTGACTCCCGCCGAGGCCGACCCGGTGCGCCCGGGCGACTACCTTTATCTCTTGGCGCCGCCCGAGAAGGCGCAGGCGCTCGACCGCTTTTTCGTCGACATGCCGGCGCCGGCCTTGCCGGACCCGCATCTTCTCGGCGATTTCTTCGTCTCCGCCGATGTGACGCTCGGCGCGGTCGCTGAAATCTACGGAATCGAGGTCGACGCCGAGCTCGCAAAGACCGCGCTGGCAGATCATTTCGCGCGCGCGCTCGGCCATCCGCCGAAGCCCGGCGATACGTTGCCGCTCGGCCCCATCGTGCTGGTGGCGCATGACGTGGAGGGCGACCGCGTGACAGCCGTCGGGTTGCGCCTGCCTGAAGACGAGATGCCCTCGAGCTTTCGCGACCGGCTGCGCAGGCTGGCGCGTCGGCTCGATCCCTTCCGCAACTATTAGACCGCCCAAGTCCAACTACAACGCATCGGCATCGGCCGCGTCGAGGAGCTCGAGGCCGCCGAAGGCTTCGGTCGCGCCGTCCCTGAGCCGTACCACCGAGCCGGCGATGCGCCTCAGCTCCGCGGCCTGATGGCTCACATACACCATCGGCACGCCCGCCTGATCGCGCAGGCGCTCGAGATAGGGCAGGATCTCCCGCTTGCGGGCGACATCGAGCGATGCCAGAGGCTCGTCAAGCAACAGGATGCGCGGGCGCATCAGCAACGCCCGGCCGATGGCGATGCGCTGGCGCTCGCCGCCGGACAGGTTGCCGGGCCGCCGCTCGATCAGATGGCCGATATCGAGCAGGCCGATGATGCGATCCCACTGCTTGGCATCGCGCGGCAGACCGCACATGCGCCGTCCATAATCGAGATTGTGCTTGACGCTGAGATGCGGAAACAGCCGCCCCTCCTGAAACACATAGCCGACGCGCCGACGGTGCGGCGGCAGGTTGATGTGCTCCTCGGCGTCGAACACCACGGTCTCACCGATGCTGATGCAGCCGCGGTCGGGCGCAATCAACCCGGCAATCATGTTGGCGAGCGTGGTCTTGCCGGCGCCGGACGGGCCGAACAACGCGGTCGCGCCGCTGTTGCTTGCAAAGCGCGCGCGCAGGAAGAAGTCGCCGAGCCGCTTCTCCACGTCGAGGCTGAGCATGCTATTCCCCGTGGAAACGCATGCCGGCGCGGCGTGCCAGCCATTCGGCCGCGATCAAAGCGACAAGCGAGATCGCGATCGCGACCACAACCAGGCGCAGGGCCGCCGCATCGCCGTCGGGCGTCTGCGTAAAGGTGTAGATCGCCGACGAGATCGTGCGCGTCTCGCCCGGTATGTTGGCGACGAATGTGATGGTGGCGCCGAACTCGCCCAGCGCTTTGGCGAAGCACAGCACGATGCCGGCAACCAGCCCCGGCAGTGCCAACGGCAACGTGACGGTGAGGAACACCCAAAAGCGGTTGGCCCCGAGCGTCGCGGCCGCGTCCTCCAGGCGCGCGTCGATCGCCTCGATGGCGAGGCGGATCGGCCGTACCATCAAGGGAAATCCCATGATCCCGCAGGCGAGCGCCGCCCCGGTCCAGCGGAACGCGAACACGACGCCGAGCTGGTCGGCCAGAAACGCGCCGATCGGACCGCGCCGGCCGAACGAGATGAGCAGGAGATAGCCGGTCACCACCGGGGGCAGCACCAGCGGCATGTGCACCAGGGCATCGAGCAGCGTCTTTCCCCAGAACGATTTGCGCGCCAGCAGCCAGGCGGTGGCGATGCCGAACGGCAGTGCGACCGCGGTTGCCACTACGGCGATGCGCAGCGACAGGTGGATCGCGGTCCATTCTTCGGGAGTTAGGTCAAGCAATGCTTCATTCCGCCGGTTTGGTCCAGGTTCAAGCCAGCCAACGGCACTCGGACCGCGCGCCGCCAAGGGACGAGCTGTTTGTTTCTTGAAGCAACCGCCCGGAAGCCTCGTTCCGGGCCGACAGGACGCACTTACGGCGCGCCACGGGTCGCGGGGCGGACAGTAGAGCATTTGATCGCGGATGTCATGCGCAGGCCAAATCTCGACGGCCTCACCCCGAGGGTGTCGCGATGCGTCTCGAAGGATGGATGCGTGCGACTAGCCTAGCCTGTGGCCGTCCTTAGAGATGCCTCCAGCATGGCTCCTCAGACCCAGGCCAATGAAGGTCCGCATTGATCCTCCCGCACGCTTGCGCGACAGTGCCGACCGAGGGAAACGGGATGAAATCTCTAAAGCGCTTCGCCAGACGCGTCGGGGCGATCTTGGCCCGGCCCGAAGCCGAATGGGCGGTCATTGCGGGCGAGCAGTTGACTGCCGCGGCGTTGTTTGTGCGCTACATCGCAATCCTTGCCGTAATCCCTGCGCTTGGACGCGCGATCGGAGCTTCGCTGGTCGGCGGCTACGCACCGATCCTGCCGAGCCTTGCGGGTGCGCTCGTGATTTACGCGTCGGGATTTGTGATCGTCTATGGCCTTGCCTTCCTGGTCGACGCACTGGCGCCGCGCTTTGGGGCGCGAAGGGACTTTTCGCGTGCCTTGGACCTCATGGTTTATGCGGCAACCCCGGTCTGGCTCGCCGGCATCTTTCTCGTCGTGCCGGGCCTCAGCTTTCTCATGATCTTCGGGATTTACGCGCTCTACCTGGCGTGGAGCGGATTGCCTGTTCTGATGCGCGCGCCACCGGAAAGATCACTTGCCTACACGGGGGCAATCGCCAGTGCTGCGCTCGTTGCCGTCATCATTGTTGGCGTTATCGCGACGCCTTTCTTCCGACCGGCATGAGCCGATTTGATCTCAAGGCGCGTTGAGCACGGCCCGGCAGGCCGCCGGCAGGTCTGCGAGCTTGATCGGCGGCCGCGGCTTTTCCGGCTGTGGCGAGGGCTTGGGGTGCAGCACTGCGTCCGAGAACCACCAGTCCAGCTCCTTGCCGCAGCCGTCGCCCGCGGGCACCGGATCCTGATGCTTGCACTCCGGGCTGTCCTCCGGACATTTGATGCGGACGTGAAAGTGGTAGTCGTGCTCCCAATAGGGACGCATTTTCTGCAGCCAGGCGCGATCGGAGCCGGCCATTTCGCACAGCTTCTTCTTGATCGCCGCATTGACGAAAATGCGCTCGACCAGCGGATCCTCGGCGGCCGCCTTGAGGATGGCAAAGTGCGCCGGAGTCCAGACCTTGGGATCGACGTCCTTGCGGCTGTCCGCCACCACCATGGTGGCCGACATTTCCTCGCGTTCCTGCCGTGACAATTCGTGGTCCGGCATCGGCCGTAGCCAGATGTCGGCATCGAGCCCGACCTGGTGGCTCGCATGTCCGGTCAGCATCGGCCCGCCGCGCGGCTGCGCCATGTCGCCGATCAGGAGACCGGGCCAGCCGACCCTGGCGCCGCGCTCGGAGAGCCGCTCGATATATTTGATCAGGGTCGGGTGGCCCCAGTTGCGATTGCGCGACAGCCGCATGACCTGCCAGTGCGGCCCGTTGATCGGCAATTGCTCGGCGCCGGCCAGGCAGCCTTTGGCATAGAAGCCGATCGCCTCGGAGCGCATCTCCGCCGGCTCGGTCTTTCGGCCGAACAATTCCTTGGCCGGATTGTTGGGATCGCTCGGATTGGCGAGTGGCGGCAATGGCTGCGGGTCCAAGGTGCCGACGTCCTGCGCGGAGGCGGCCGATACAGCCCCGATGGCGATCGACAAAGCAACCGTCGCGATGTTAATTCCGGCGAGAAACCGCGGCCCCGTCCCTGCTGCCATGTTCGTCATTCCGAATCGGTCATGCCGCCCTTTCCGCCGAGTGTACGCAGGCGCAAAGATGTGTCGAATTAAATTAGATCCGGTTTTTCACTCGGCAAACCGCGCCGCAACCTTGGCAGCGCGCGCCTGGTAGGCCGCGGCGAGCCGGTCGGCGCGGCTCATGAACAAGTCGTCCGCCGTCCCGGCGAGCTTGAGCAGGCGTTCCTCGGTTTCCGCGTGCGGCTCGATTGTGCGGTCGACAAGAACATGTCCCAGCGCGACGCCGCTTTCCTTGAGCGCTCGTGCGACCAACAGGCAGCGGTGACAATCAAGCGGCTCGCGTTCGGCGCACAAGAGGCAGACGCGATAGTGCCCGGCGGCCTCGCCGATACGATCGAGCCCGGCGCGGAACGGCGCCGTCTGCGCCATCTTCTCATAGTCCGCAACGCCGTCGCGATAGAGCGACGGATCGCGCGGCCTTCCCCCTAAGCTGTCGCCGAACGGCAAGTAGGCGATGTTTGCAGCATTGAGCCGCGCCGCCAGGGCTTTCTCCGAGAACCAGGGAAACCGACGCGAGAATGGTACCGAGCGCACATCGGCAATCGCGGTGACGCCGGCGCCTTGCAGCAACCCGATAAAGCGCTCGGCCGGCAGATTGGAATGGCCGATGGTCAATATGCTGAAATCACTGGGCATGCCCGTCTCGGGATTGGGCGCGGGCAGTCACACCGGCGCCTGGTCTGATGTAGCATGTCGAGGAAGCCGCAGGAGGACCATCATGAAGCCAAAGCAGGCCAGGCAATCGAGATCCGTCGCGTTATCGCGACGCGCCGTCATGCGCAGCGCGGCAACGATCGCCGCCACGGCCGGTCTGGCCGCGGAGGCGTCAGCGCAGAGCAGTGTCGGAGGAAATTCGAGCACGCGTTTCGTTCAGCCGGACACGATTTTCAAGACCACGACCTACACCCATGTGGTCGAAGTCACCGGTCCGGGCCGGCTCATCTATACGTCGGGCGAGCAAGGCCGCGACCCTGATGGCCATTTCCCGCCCGATATTGCCGGTCAAGCGATTCAGGCGTTTGAGAACATCAAAGCCGCCCTGGCGGCCGTCGGGGCAACTTTCGACAATGTCGTGAAACTGAACGTGTATATGCTCGATCTGCGCAAGCACCAGCCGATCTTCTCAGAGATAAAGCAGCGGTATGTCAACAAGAGCGCGCCGCCGGCCAGCACGACCGTCCAGGTGGCACTGCTGACGCGCGATGACGCGCTGGTCGAGGTCGAGGCGGTGGCGGCGCTTCCGTCGGGCTGATGCTGCCTGTTACACATCAACCTTGAGCGCGGCGATGAAGGCATCCTGCGGGATGTCGACCTTGCCGAACTGGCGCATGCGCTTCTTGCCTTCCTTCTGCTTCTCCAGAAGCTTGCGCTTGCGCGTTACGTCGCCGCCGTAGCATTTGGCGGTCACGTCCTTGCGAAAGGCGCGAACCGTCTCGCGCGCGATCACCTTGCCGCCGATCGCCGCCTGGATCGGGATCTGGAACATGTGCGGCGGGATCAGCTCTTTCAGCTTCTCCACCATGCCGCGGCCGCGGAAATCGGCGCGCGCGCGATGCACCAGCATGGCAAGCGCATCGACCGGATCGCCGTTGACGAGAATCTGCAGCTTGACCAGATCGGCGGCGCGGTAATCGGAGAGATGGTAGTCGAACGAGGCATAGCCCTTCGATACGGATTTCAGCCGGTCGTAGAAATCGAACACGACCTCGTTGAGCGGCAGGTCGTATTTGACCATGGCGCGACTGCCCACATAGTTCAGGTCGACCTGCGAGCCGCGCCGCTCCTGGCACAGCTTGAGGATGGCGCCCAGATATTCGTCCGGCGTCAGGATGGTGGCTTGGATCCACGGCTCGCGGATCTCGCGGATCTTCATCGGGTCCGGCATGTCGACCGGATTGTGAATCTCGATCTCCTCGCCGCTGTTGAACTCGATCTTGTAAACGACCGAAGGCGCGGTCGCGATCAAATCCAGATTGAACTCGCGCGCGAGCCGCTCCTGGATGATCTCCAGATGCAGGAGCCCGAGGAAGCCGCAGCGGAAGCCGAAGCCGAGGGCCGCCGAGGTCTCCATCTCGTAGGTGAAGCTCGCATCGTTGAGGCGGAGCTTGGCGATGGCGGCGCGCAGGTCCTCGAAATCGGCGGCATCGACCGGAAACAGGCCGCAGAACACCACCGGCTGCGCCGGGCGAAATCCCGGCAGCGGCGATGCAGTCGGCTTGCGATCGTCCGTGATGGTGTCGCCGACGCGCGTGTCGGCGACCTCCTTGATCGAGGCATTGATGAAGCCGATCTCGCCAGGCCCGAGCTCGCCGGTCTCGCGCAGCTTGGGCGTGAAGACGCCGACCCGCTCGACCTCGTAGGCCGCGTGCGTGCCCATCATGCGGATGCGCTGGTGCTTGCGCAGGGTGCCGTCGACCACGCGCACGAGCACCACCACGCCGAGATAAGTGTCGTACCAGCTGTCGACCAGAAGCGCCTTCAGCGGGGCCTCGCGATCGCCCTTGGGTGGCGGCAGGCGATGCACGATCGCCTCCAGCACCTCCGGCACGTTCTGCCCGGTCTTGGCCGAGATCAGGATCGCGTTCGACGCATCGATGCCGATCACGTCCTCGATCTGCTGCTTGACCTTCTCGGGCTCGGCGGCCGGCAGGTCGACCTTGTTGAGCACCGGCACGATCTCATGGCCGTTGTCGATGGCTTGGTAGACATTGGCGAGCGTCTGCGCTTCCACGCCTTGTGAGGCATCGACGACCAGGAGCGAGCCTTCGCAAGCGGCCAGCGAGCGGTTGACCTCGTAGGCGAAATCGACGTGCCCGGGCGTATCGATCAGGTTGAGCACGTAATCCTCACCGGCGCGCGAGCGGTAGCTTAGGCGCACGGTCTGGGCCTTGATGGTGATGCCGCGCTCGCGCTCGATGTCCATCGAATCGAGCACTTGATCGACCATCTCGCGGTCGGAGATCGCGCCGGTCAGCTGGATCAGCCGATCGGCCAGCGTCGATTTTCCGTGGTCGATATGCGCCACGATCGAGAAATTGCGGATTTTATCTATGGCCTCGGTCATGACGCGCGAATTAGCACTCGCCTCCATGAGCAGCAAGCGAGGGGGAGATCACTCCGCCGCGACACGGCTTTCGCAAAGGAACGGCTCAAGGCGGACCGGCTTCCCGGCGAGCGCCAGCAGGGCGCGCCCGGGTGGAACGGGCGTCCACTGGGCGCGCTCGGAATCGAGCGGCTCGGAGACGACCACGACATTGCCGCCGGATTCCCGGAAATAGAGCGAGTTCGCATTATCGTTGGCGGCGTAGCGAAAGGCATAGAGATCGCGCCCGTTGGCGAGCGCGGCCGTGAACCGCAACGGCTCGCTGATGCCGCCTGCGCTTGCCATGTCGGTCAACGTCGCGAGCACCCTGGCGGTTGCCCCGACCGGGTCGGTGTCGCCGCCGGCGCCCAGGATGGCGAGAAACACCGCTTCCGAATCGGTCGTCCCCACGCGCGAGCCGTACAGGGAATCGGGGATCAGAGCCTCGGTCATCCGCCGCATCCGGCTCCAGTTGCCGATCACGCCGTTATGCATGAACAGCCAAGTGCCGCACGCAAAGGGGTGGCAGTTCGGACGGGTGATCGGGGTGCCGGTCGAGGCGCGCACATGGGCAAAATAAAGATGCGAATGGATATGCCGGCAAAGGTACCGGAGGTTCTCGTCCGACCAGGCCGGGCGCACCTCGTGATAAAGCCCGGGTTCCGGGTGGGCTCCGTACCAGCCGAGCCCGAAGCCGTCCCCATTGGTGCTCGCGGTCGATTCCAGCGCCCGGACGCTTTGCACGACCAACGAATGGGAGGGCGCGGTGACGTATTGCTCGAGCGGGACGGTGTCTCCCCGATAGGCGATCCAGCGGCACATGGGCACGGGCCTTTTTTCGCGCGCGGAATCAATAGCACTTTTGCCGGTGCGGCTGCACTGGACCGCCCGGCGCATTGGGGTTGAAAGAGCTTGCTTGTCCGGGCCGCAAGAGCCGCGCAGCCCCGGACAACATCGCATTCTGCGGCGTAGCGCGGACCAAGAGCAGCTTGAGCATCAATACCTGTAGTGATCCGGCTTGAACGGGCCTTCGGCCGGCACCCCGATGTAGGTCGCCTGCTTTTCGCTGAGCTTGGTCAGCTTGACCCCGATTTTGGCGAGATGGAGCCGCGCAACCTTCTCGTCAAGATGCTTGGGCAGCGTGTAGACCTTTTTCTGATACTTGCCCGGATTGGTCCACAGCTCGATCTGCGCCAGCACCTGGTTGGTGAAGGATGACGACATCACGAAGCTCGGATGGCCCATGGCATTGCCGAGATTGACCAGGCGCCCTTCCGACAAAAGGATGATGCGCTTGCCGTCCGGGAACTCGACTTCATCGACCTGCGGCTTGACGTTGAACCATTTGAAGTTGCGCAGGCACATCACCTGAATTTCGCTGTCGAAGTGACCGATATTGGCGACGATGGCGCGATCCTTCATCGCCCGCATGTGCTCGACGGTGATGACGTCGACATTGCCGGTCGCGGTCACGAATATGTCGGCGCGCGGGGCAGCATCCTCCATGGTGGTGACCTCGTAGCCTTCCATCGCCGCCTGCAGCGCGCAGATGGGATCGACCTCCGAGACCATTACCCGGCAGCCGGCCTGGCGCAGCGAGGCCGCGGAGCCTTTGCCGACATCGCCGAAACCCGCCACCATCGCGACCTTGCCGGCCATCATCACATCGGTGCCGCGACGGATGCCGTCGACCAGCGACTCGCGGCAACCATAGAGATTGTCGAACTTGGACTTGGTGACACTGTCGTTGACGTTGATGGCGGGAAACAACAAGCGGCCGTCCTTCTCCATCTGGTAGAGCCGGTGCACGCCGGTCGTCGTCTCCTCGGTGACTCCCTTGATGTTCTTGCCCAGCGTCTCGTACCAGCCGGGCTTCTCCTTCAGCCGCTTCCTGATGGCGGCGAACAGCACTTCCTCTTCCTCGTTGCCCGGATGGTTCAGCACCGATGGATTCTTGCCGGCCAGTATGCCGAGATGCACCAAGAGGGTGGCGTCGCCGCCGTCGTCGAGGATCATGTTCGGAGTGCCGCCATCGGACCACTCGAAAATGCGGTGAGTGTAGTCCCAGTAGTCGGTGAGGCTCTCACCCTTGACGGCGAAGACGGGCGTGCCGCCCGCCGCGATGGCGGCAGCGGCGTGATCCTGGGTCGAGTAGATATTGCACGAAGCCCAGCGCACGTCGGCTCCGAGCGCCTCGAGCGTCTCGATCAGCACGGCGGTCTGGATCGTCATATGCAGCGAGCCGCAGATGCGCGCACCACGCAGGGGCTGCTGCGGGCCGAATTCCTCCCGGGTTGCCATCAGGCCCGGCATCTCGGTCTCAGCGATGGCGATCTCCTTGCGGCCCCATTCGGCAAGACCGATGTCCTTGACGACGAAATCCCCGGGAATGGCTTTGCTGTTCTTCGATGCGGATTTCATATTTGTCCCTTGGGTTTGCGGAAAACGCGGTTTGCGGGGCCGTGGCTTGCGCCTGCCTATAGCAGCGTCCCGGACGGGCCGCAACGCAGATATAAAGAATTCTTTATGTCTCGATGAATGCGCCTTTACCACACGCATTCAGGGCTCATTCGTCCTCGGCAAAGCGTGCGGCGACGAGCTCCGCCAGGGCCTCGATGACCTGATTTGCCTCGGGCCCGCTCGCCGTGACCGTGATGCTGGTACCGGGTCCGGCCGCCAGCATCATCAGCCCCATAATCGAGGTGCCGCCCACGGTCTCCGGCCCACGAGCGACCCTGACGTCCGCCTCGAAGCGCTCGACCGTCTGGACGAATTTGGCCGACGCGCGCGCGTGCAGGCCTTTTTTGTTGCAGATTTCCAACACCCGGACGATGGCGGCAGCAGGGACGTCGTTGGCGTTGGGCGTGGGGTTTGAAGCGGCCTGCTCGCGAGGCCCGTCCGGTTGGGGGGCTTGTTTCCCGGGAAAGTCGCCGGCGCCGCCCTGATCGCTCATTTGCCGTTGAGCACCCGGCTGGCGATGGTGACGTATTTGCGGCCCGCCTCCTGGGCTGCGTGGACGGCATCCTGCAAAGGACATTCGTCGCGAACTTTGGCGAGCTTGACCAGCATCGGCAGGTTTATACCGGCAAGAACCTCGACTTTTGGGCGGCTCATCACCGAAATCGCCAGGTTCGAAGGCGTGCCCCCAAACATGTCGGTCAGGATCGCCACCCCATCGCCGCTGTCCACCTTCTTCACCGCTTCGATGATGTCCTTGCGGCACTGCTCGACATCGTCGTCGGGCCCGATGGTCACCGCCTCGATCTGCTGCTGCGGCCCTACCACGTGCTCCAGGGCCGAGCGGAACTCAACGGCGAGCCGCCCGTGCGTAACAAGAACCAGTCCGATCATCGAATTCCTCGCGGGCGCCTCCCGGTGCACCGCACGAATGGGCACCATCTTGACCATCCTCTGCCCTTCCGCAAGGGGCGTTCCGGCTCGCCATCAATCGGTCATCAACTGTTGCGCCGCAGCAAGACGCCCCCGCAGCCCGTCTGAGCAGGCGAAATTCCTTGCTACACTGCTAGCCTATTATGGTTACCGATTTCCTCATGAGGCCCCAACGCAGCGCAGCAATTTGCGTCACTCATCAGACTTCTGCGGCCGCCGTCAAGAGGTGAGCCAGCACGGCTGGCATTGGATCGGAACCGGTCGCGACTGAAATATGGGGTAATTTCACACCGTCAATAACCACTTCTGGCACCGTGGCAGCGGGCAACCGCTCGGCCGCCGGGCAGCCGAGATCCACCACCAGGCCAACGACCGCCGCCGGTTCGTGATCGAGGCGACGAATGCCGAGGCCGCGTGCCTCAACCAGACCGGCCAGCGCTGGCGCCGGGCGAACCAGCAGGCGCCCATGCGCCGCCGCAAGCTCAACGCGATCGTCGCCAACCAGGCGGGCGAGATCCAAGAGGCCGGTATGCGCCGCGGCGATGAGGGCGAGCGCCAGTCGAGACTTCCCGGAGCCGGACGGGCCGCGGATCAGCACCGCGCGCGCCCCCACGAGCACGGCCGAAGCATGCACGGTCGTGCCCGCGTCCGCCATCTGGTGCCCCACTTCCGAATTCCGTGATACATCGCGGCACCCTTTGACACGGAATTCGGAAGCAAAGGGGCACTAGCAAGGATATGTTTCCAGTGCCGCTTTTCGATTTGAAGTTCCTGACTGAGGTATGCGGCGGACGTAGCTGGAACTTCAAATCGGCGGCACTAGGGTCACATCGCGGGCAAGCGGACGATGAAGCGGGCGCCGAGGACCTTCGGCGGCCCGCCATCCGCTTCGGGCGGGCCCAGGCGGTTCTCAACCCACATGCGCCCGTCATGGGCCTCGACGATCTGCTTCGAAATGGACAGGCCCAGCCCCGAATTCTGCCCAAATCCCTGGTCCGGACGATCGGTGTAGAAGCGTTGGAATATCTTCTCCAATGCGTCGGCGCGCACGCCAGGCCCGTCGTCATCGACGAGGATTTCGATCTCTTGCTTGATGCGCCGACAGGTGACCCGCACGCTGCCGCCTTCCGGCGAGAACGAGCGGGCGTTGTCGATGAGATTATTGACCACCTGGCCGAGGCGGGAATCGTGCCCCGGCAGCATGAGGGTGCGCGGGTTTCCCTCGATTTTGAGGCTTACGGTGACGCCGTCGTCACGGCGCACCTCGTTGGCGATGGTCACGACGGTATTGAGCAGCTTGGCGATATCGACGGTGCCGATCGCTCGCCGCTGCAATTCGGCATCGAGCCGGCTCGCATCGGATATGTCCGAGATCAGGCGGTCGAGCCGCTTGACGTCGTGCTCGATCACCGACAACAGGCGGCCGCGGCTGTTCTCGTTCTTGGCGAGCGGAAGCGTCTCCACCGCTGAGCGCAACGAGGTCAAAGGATTCTTGAGCTCATGAGCGACGTCGGCGGCGAAGCTCTCGATCGCCTCGATGCGGCTATAGAGCGCGTCCGTCATGTCGCGCAGCGCCCCCGAGAGATGCCCGATCTCGTCGCGCCGCTCGGTAAAATCGGGAATTTCCACCCGCGAGCCCGTGCGCCGTCGCACCATCTCGGCGCTGGCGGCGAGCCGCCTGACCGGCCCCGCGATAGTTCCGGCGAGCAGGAACGACAGCACCAGCATGACGCTGAGCGTCACCAGGAACACCTTGAAATTGCCGAGCCGCTCGGCCGCGACCATGTTGTCGATGTCCGGCCCCTGGGTCGAGAGCATCAGCGCGCCGCGCACCGCCAGCGACCGCTGCACCGGCAGCGCCACCGAGACGATCACCTCGCCGCGCTCGTTCACGCGCACCATGCTGGACTTGGTGCCGTTGAGCGCGTGCTCGACCTCCTCATAGCCTTTGCCGTTCTGCGGCCCGAGCTCGCGATAGAGCGGCAGGTCACCACGGTTGAACCAGGTCCTCGCCGCTGCGAATGCCCGCTCGATCCAACCGGGCTTCCCGGCCGAGGGCGGCGGCAGGTCGAAACGCAGGACATCGTAGAGATTGCGGCTGTCGAGGATCAGCCCGCCGTCCCGGTCATAGATGCGGGCGCGTGTGTTGGTGGGTGAGACCAGCCGCCGCAGCACCGGCGCGACCCGCTCCGGATTGATGGGGAAATCGAGCGCCGAGGCCGACTCTTCGGATGGGTCGTAGCTTTCGCCGGGGGCGAGCTCCAGGAGCCGCTCGGGATCGATGGTGATGGCGTCAGAGTCGACGGTGGCGGAGGCGGCGATCGCCCCGGCGATGATCTCGCCTTGCACCAAGAGGCTTTGCACCCGTGCATCGATCAGGCCGGCGCGGAACTGCGAGAGGTAGAGAATCCCGATCACCAGGGCGAGCAGGCCGGTGACGTTCAGGAAGATGATGCGCCGCGTGAGGCTGGAGAAGCTCTGCCTGACGGAGAATTGCCAAGCGCTCTGCAACAGGAGCGTAAGCCGGCGCAAGCCGCGCGGCGCCGCCACCTCGGGGGCGTCGGGCTCGCGCTTTGGCTGCGACTTCGCCGCCTCGATGCCGATGGTTCGATCAAGCATATTCATTTGATCGAGTTCGTTCGATTGATCGATCTCGTATTGCCCGATCGGCACGCGGCCGTCTGCCGGGTCGCATATTCCCGGTTCCGGCCAGTGCCTCTATGACGAGAATCCAGTGCCGCCGACCTGGAGTTCCCGCGCCACCTACCGCCAAGCCTAGCTCAGGAATGCCGAGCCGAGAAGTGGCGCAACAGTCGTACATTGCGGGTGTGCCTCCGGCTCCATGCCAGAAGGTGCCGCGATGTATCACGCGCGCCGGACGCGGCGGCACCGGCGCGAGGCTTGGCTCTCTTGTGTTGCTCGCGCCCAAAATCCCGCAACGCCGCCGGCTCGCGGCCCGCAGGATTGGGCATCGCCCCGCGAAGTCGTTCAAATCTCCTTGAATCGATAGCCGACGCCGTACAGCGTTTCGATCATATCGAACTCATCGTCTGTGGATTTGAACTTCTTGCGCAATCGCTTGATGTGGCTGTCGATGGTGCGGTCATCGACATAAACCTGGTCGTCATAGGCCGCGTCCATCAGGGCGTTGCGGCTCTTGACCACACCCGGGCGGCTCGCGAGCGCCTGCAAGATCAGAAACTCGGTGACGGTCAGCGTCACCGGCTCGTTCTTCCAAGTGCAGGTGTGCCGTTCCGGATCCATGCGCAAAAGACCACGCTCCAGCACCTTGGTGTCGGGTTCCTTGGGAACGGCGCCGTCCTTCGGGGTCGAGCGGCGCAGCACCGCCTTGACGCGCTCGACCAGGAGCCGCTGCGAGAACGGTTTGCGGATGAAATCGTCGGCGCCCATCTTGAGCCCGAACAGCTCGTCGATCTCCTCGTCCTTGGAGGTGAGGAAGATCACCGGCATATCGGATTTCTGACGCAGCCGCCGCAGCGTCTCCATGCCGTCCATGCGCGGCATCTTGATATCGAGGATCGCGAGGTCCGGCGGGCTCGACTTGAAGCCGTCGAGCGCCGAGGCGCCGTCGGTGTAAGTCATGATGCGATAGCCCTCGGCCTCGAGTGCGATCGAGACTGAGGTCAGGATGTTGCGGTCGTCGTCAACGAGAGCGATGGTTGGCATGAAGCCCCTGTTCCCTGACGGGTCACCCAGTGCAGCCAGTGCAGCGGATTTGACGTTCCCACCAGCATCACGGCGAGTCGTTCGTAGAAACATCAAATTCAAAGCCGCACTAGAAACTTAACCAGTTCTTGAAAGCCCATAAAGCTGGGCCGAAGTGTGACTATTCCTCGTCAAAGCCGTGATTCGTTTGAGGATTTGCCCCCCGTATAGCGGTCTATGCCGCTCCATGCCATGGTTATCTTGCCGCGGGTGGGAGGGGCGCGGCGCCGGTTGCCAATGCGCCTCAAACCGGACACGCTGCGGAGCCGGACCCAACGATCTCGCGCAGCCCAGTTTTTGCGCGCGGCTCCTGAAGATTGATCCGTCTGCCAGCCGGAGGCCACCATGCAGCCTACAGCCAATTTCGATCCGAAGACCGCCACCAAGAAGCTTCTGCGCGAGGGCCGCTCGGGCGCGCTCGCGACCTTGATGCCCGGTTCCGGCGATCCCTATTGTTCGCTGGTGAACGTCGCGACTGCGACCGACGGGTCGCCGCTCTTGCTGATCTCTCGCCTTGCCGTCCATACCAAGAACGTTCTCGCCGATCCACGCGTCTCGATCATGATCGACGAGCGCAAGGAGGGCGATCCGCTGCAAGGCGGCCGCATCATGTTGATGGGGACGGCCGCTGTGACCGACGACCCCATTGCGCGCCGTCGGTATCTCGCACGCCAGCCGGAAGCGGAGGGGTTCGCCTCCTTTGCCGACTTCAGCTTCTACCAGATGACCCTCAAGGCGATACACCTAGTGGCAGGGTTCGGTCGCATCGTCGATCTCAAGCCGGCCGACGTGCTCACCGCGACCGAGGATGCCGGCGAACTGGTTACGGCCGAGCCCGAAGTGGTGGCACATATGAACAAGGATCACGCCGAGGCCTGCCGTCTCTATGCGACCAAGATCCTGGGCGCGCCCGATGGCGTCTGGCGGTGCGTCGGCTGCGATCCCGAGGGGCTCGAGCTGCAGCTTGATCGCACCGCCTTGCGGCTGCCGTTTCCCAAGCGCATCACCACGCCCGCCATGCTGCGCGACGTACTCAAGGATCTGGCCGGTCAGGCGCGCGCGGCCGCATAGAGGATTTGCGCCAACAAGATTGCCCTCCGATCATGGCGCCGGTGCTGAAGGTCCGCATCGTCGGTGCTTGTGGGCCTTCGGCGGCCGGCTTGCGCAATCGTAGGCGAAGTCCTACGGGACAAGGTTCCTATCGGTCGGTTGACGCCGCGCTTGAGCTTGCCATCATCTATCTGGATTTGGCTGACGGCCGCGCGTTGGTTGAAGGGATCGCGAAATTCGATGTGGCGCCGCGCGAGCGCGGCCCGTTCGCGCTATCGGGCGTCAAGCGCTTGGTGGAGATCAGCCATCCGTGAATAGGGCTGATCGTGCTATCAATCGTGGCTTGACCCGAGACCCAGCAGCGGGCACCGCCGATGACGTGCCCTGCTTTCAGGCATCGAGTTGAAGCAGCCGGTATTCCGAAACGGCGACGCTTAGCGCTTTGCTGCGAAGCAATAATGACATGTTGCGCCGCCCATTAACCGAACCAGACGGGCCTTCCTTTTGACCTTGGCAGGCTGTTTGATGGCCACTATAGGTTCGCCCCATATGCGCAGACGCTATAATGCGGTCGGTCAGGCGGGCGATAAGCGGCGGCACATTGGCAAAATCTAAAGTGTTCCGGCGTCAGCCGGACGGCGAGGCGGAGGTTGTTGTGCAAGAAACGGGATTGAGGAACCGCGCCCAGGGTGCGGACAAATTCGGCTTTAAGGATCTGGCGGCGGTGCATTGGAATCTCGATGCGCCGCAACTCTATGAGCATGCCATCGCGGGCCGCGAGGCTTCAGTCGTTCAGGGCGGCCCGCTGTGCGCGGAAACCGGGGCCCATACCGGCCGCAGCCCCAAGGACAAGCACACCGTCGTCGACGCGCTGACCGAGAATACAGTCTGGTGGGACGGCAACCGCAAGCTGAGCCAGGAGAACTTTCAACGGCTCTATGAAGATTTCATCGCGCATGCGCGCGGCAAGAAGCTGTTCGCCCAGGATCTCTATGGCGGCGCCGATCCCAAGCATCGCATCAACACGCGCGTCTACACCGAATATGCGTGGCACTCGCTCTTCATTCGCCAGCTCCTGATCCGCCCGACCGAGCCGGAGCTGGAAGATTTCATTCCCGAGCTCACTATCGTCGATCTGCCCTCGTTCAAGGCCGATCCCAAGCGTCACGGGGTGCGCAGCGAAACCATCATCGCCATCGATTTCTCCCGCAAGATCATTCTGATCGGCAACTCGTCCTATGCGGGCGAGATCAAGAAGTCGGTGTTCACGACGCTCAACTTCTACCTGCCCGCCAAGGGCGTCATGCCGATGCATTGCTCGGCCAATGTCGGGCGTGACGGCGACGTCGCCTTGTTCTTCGGCCTTTCCGGCACCGGCAAGACCACCTTGTCGGCCGATCCCAACCGCACGCTCATCGGTGACGACGAGCATGGCTGGAGCCCGGATGGCGTCTTCAACTTCGAGGGCGGCTGCTACGCCAAATGCATCAAGCTTTCGGCCGAGGCGGAGCCGGAAATTTACGCTGCCACCAACCGGTTTGGTGCGGTTCTGGAGAACGTGGTGTTCGATCCGCTGACGCGGGTCTGCGATTTTGACAGCGACAAGAAGACCGAGAACACCCGTTCGGCCTATCCGATCGAGTTCATGCCGCTCGCCTCGCGCACCGGCCGCGCCGGGCAGCCGAAGAACATTATCTTCCTCACTGCCGACGCCTTCGGCGTGATGCCGCCGATCGCGAAGCTCACGCCCGCGCAGGCGATGTACCACTTCCTGTCGGGCTATACGGCGAAAGTCGCCGGCACCGAAAAGGGCCTGGTCGGGGTCGAGCCCGAATTCTCCACTTGTTTCGCCGCGCCGTTCCTGCCGCGGCCGCCAGCCGAATACGGCAATCTCCTGCGCGACCTCATCAAGAAGCACAAGGTCGACTGCTGGCTGGTCAACAGCGGGTGGACCGGCGGCATCTATGGCGTCGGCCGGCGCATGCCCATCAAGGCGACGCGCGCCCTGGTGACCGGCGCGCTTGATGGCTCGCTCAAGTCGGCGAGCTACCGCACCGACCCTTATTTCGGCTTTGCGGTGCCGACCTCGGTGCCGGGCGTCGAGCCGCACCTGCTCTATCCGGTCAAGACTTGGAAGGATAAGGCGGCATTCGACCAGACGGCGCGCAACCTCGTGGGCATGTTCCAGAAGAACTTCGTCAAGTACGAGGCCCATGTCGATGCCGACGTGCGGGCTGCGGCGCCTGAGGTGCGCATCGCGGCCGAATAGCTTCGACCGTTGCTTCAAGCACGAGAGGGCGGCCACCGGACTGATCCGGTGACCGCCTCTTCTTTTCCCCTCTGGCTCTCGTGTTGGTTTCAGCCCTGACGCGGCCCTAACCGATCAAACCGCGCCTTCTGTTCGTCGGAAAGCGAGTCGTAGAACTTCGCCAGCGCCGGCTGCACTGTATCCAGCGCCTGCTCCATCGAGCGGAGCCGCGTCTCCATGGCGGCGAGGCGTCCGGTCGGCGTCAAGGGTTGCTCGCTCGGCGTGCAACTCTTGGCCAGCAGGTCCGCGGCCTGGCCGGTCGCCGCATTCAGATCGTTGAGCGCGGCCTCCTGCGCATCGCTCGGATGCAGAAGCTGCTCGATCCGCCTGGTCGGCAGGTTGGTGATCTGCTTGGCCGATCCGCCGCAGCTTTGCGCCAGATTGAGCTGCTGCGATTTGTTGCTGATCTTCGGCTCACCCTCGGCGTCGAGCGCGATGAAGCGTTCTTTCTGCTCGTCGCTGAGTGATTGATAAAACGCCTCCAGCGCCGGGCGTACGATCTGCACCGCCTGCAACATGACGTCGATGCGTTGGCGCATCGCCGCCAGGCGTCCCGTCGGCGTCGCCGGAACATCGATCGGACAATTGGATTTGAGCAGGTCCACGGCTTTTTGTGTTGCGTCGCGCAGGCTGTCGAGCAGGGACCGCTGCTGGTCCGTCGGCATCACCTGATCGGCGATCCGCTCGATCGGAAAATCGGTCAGTCCGGTCGCCTGACCGCTGCACACTTGCGCGGTGCTGGTGGCGGTGGGGCCGGTCGTTACGCCCCTAGGGATGCCGCGCCCCGCTGACCCGACGACCGCGCCATAACCATACGCGGACGCGTCCGGCGCGTAGGCGCCGAAGATGCCGTCGTAGACGTCGTCATACGCATACGGCCAGAACGTATCGACCCCGTAGGGCCAGAACACGTAGTCGACGAAATCCCAATACGCATAGGGCCAGAACACTGGTCCGCCCCAGCCGATGACGATGCCGCGGAAGAATCCACGCCGGTGGTCACGATGGTCGCGGTCAAAGCGGCCTTCAAACGTGTTGCGCGCCATCGCCCGCAGCGCCGGATCGCGCGAATTGCGCGCCTCAGCGAAGGCCTGATTGTGCAACACCGGCTTGGCATGACCTTCATAGATACGCGAGCGTTCCTGGGCGCGGGCCTGCTGGTTCTGTTCGTTCGGCCCATTGCGGCCGCGGATGCCCCTCTCGTTCGATGCGTTCTGGTTCGCGTTATTGGGCGTCGTCCCCCGGTTGTTGCGAGCCGCCGACGTGTTGTTGGGCCGGTTCGTGTTTGCCACGTTGGGCGCCGTCGTGCCGTGCCGCGCCAGTTCATGCCCGCCTATGACATTCGTTCTGCCACGCGTGCCGATCTCCTCGTGACGGTTGGTCGACGTCAGGGCGTTCGCATGCCGGTTCTCACGCGCGAGCGTCGACCGCGCCTCCCGCGAGGTGGCGATGTGCGGGGTCGCCACGTGCGGCGTCACGTTGCGGGTCTCGACGTGGCGAGGCTGGAAACGTTGGGCCGCGAAATGCTGCGTCTCCACATGGGCAGGTGCGGCAATGTGTGCGGGTGCGGAGAAATGCGGCTGAGGTGCGGCTGCGTGGAAAGCGGGGGCCGGCGCGGAAAAGTGCGGAGCCGCCGCCGGCGCGGCATGGAAGCCGCCGCCACCGCCGCCGCCACCTCCTCCACCGCCGCCTCTCCTTTGTTCGGCCAGGGCGTTCGTAGCCAACGCGGAAGCCACCAATACGGGCAGGATCAGCGCAAGCGCTGTTGCACTGCGAAGATGGATCGGACGCATCGCCGTCACTCCCAAAATTTGTCTCAGGATTTGTTGCATCAACAACGCGCGAGCGACGTTTTGGTTGCTCGCCGACAGTAGCGCGGGGCGGCTGAACTCGCTGTGAATGCAGCGCAGCGCCTCTCGTTCATGTCGATGAACTATATGAACGCACTGCAGAGCTCTTGATCTGGCTCAATTGCGAGAGCTAACACCAGTGCGCTCAATTGGGTCGGTATCGATGCAGATTCTGGTGGTTGGGGCGGGCGTCGTCGGGCTTGCGGTGGCGCGCGCAGCGGCGCTCGCCGGCGCCGACGTCGTGGTGGCGGAGAAAGCCGGCGCGATCGGCACCGGCATTTCATCCCGCAATAGCGAGGTGATCCATGCCGGCATCTACTATCCGACCGGCTCGGTGCGCGCGCGGTTGTGCGCGCCCGGACGTCGCAGGCTTTATGATTTTTGCGCCACGCACGGTGTGCCGCACCGCAAGTGCGGCAAGCTGATCGTCGCAACCCGCGCCGCCGAGATCCCGGCGCTCGAGGCCTTGGCCGCACAAGGAAGCCGCAACGGTGTCGAGGGCCTCCAATTGATCGATGGTGCGGCCGCACGCTGCTTGGAGCCTGCGCTCTCCTGCGCGGCCGCGCTCAGCTCGCCCGAAACCGGGATAATCGACAGCCATGCCTTCATGCTGGCGCTGCGCGGAGACCTGGAAGACCACGGCGGCGGCATTGCGTTCAACACCAGGATCGAGCGCCTGACGCGGGCGGGCGGCGGCTGGAGAGCAAGTTTCGGGGGCGGCGTGGAGGAGGCGGAGTTTGATGCGGTGGTCAACGCGGCCGGTCTGGGCGCCCAGCAGCTCGGCGCTGCGACCGAAGGCTATGAGCGCACGCCATGCCTTGGGCTCGCCAAGGGCAATTATTTCGCCTTTGCGGGCTCCCCGGTGTTCTCGCGCCTCATCTATCCGGTGCCGGTGCCTGGCGGCCTCGGCGTGCACGTCACGCTCGACCTCGCCGGTCGCATGCGCTTCGGTCCTGACGTGCAGTGGATAGAAGCCGAGAACTATGACGTCGATGCCTCGCGCGCTGATGCCTTCTATGCACGCATCCGCGAGTATTGGCCGGATTTGCCGGACGGTTCACTCCTGCCCGACTATGCGGGCATCCGTCCCAAGCTGACCGGGCCGGGCGAGCCTGCGGCGGACTTCATGATCGATACGCCGAAGGATCACGGCCTCATCGGCCTCGTCCATCTGTTCGGCATCGAGTCCCCGGGGCTGACCTGCGCGCTCGTCCTAGCCGAGGAGGTCGTGTCTTATCTGGTGAGCTGAGCCTGACGGTCGCTGCTGTCGCGCCCCGCAGGCGTGGCGTTGTCGTATTTCGCCGCGCCCGCTCCTTCGCTTGTCGAGCGGATCGGCGTTTGCGCCAGCTGACGACGTGTGTCTGGCGACAGATTGGTTGCGGAAGCGACGGGCGTGAAGTTGCTGCCCCGCTTTTGACTGCCGCTATAGGCAACGAAGCCGTCGTCAGTCGCGACCACATCGCCCTGGCGGAGCGTGGGATCATCCGCCGCCTTCATGTTGACGAGACCGAACGCATCCTTGCCATTGCAGGTGCATCCCGGAACCACCTTGGTCCGATAGGCGAACGCACTGCCGAGGTCCGTATAGCGCGAGCCGTCATGGGCGACCGCGTGCTCGATGCTGCTGCCGGCGAAGATCTTGGTGCGGGCGGCCGGGCAGAACGCGTTGCAGATCTCGACCGGGGTCGCGGCGTTGCGCTGGATCGGGAAGAAGCGGCCGTCGCACAAGCGCACGCAATAGGAGACGGCCGGACCGGACTCGACGCGCGGCGCACCGTCCGCAGGCTTTGCGGGCGGCGCCTGGGCCTGCGGGTCCGCATAAGCGCTCACGGTCTGCGAAGGCGCGGGGCGCTGGACGCCGCCGAAGAATATGTCGAACAGACCCTCTGCGGCCGCCGGAGCCGGAAATGCGGCGATGGCGCAGCCGCCCCACACGCTCACGAATGCGGCGCGGAGGCCTGTCGCGAGATGAGAATTGCATCGGGATTTCAACACGGTGCGCTCCCCTGATCCCGTCAGCGCTGCCCGGTTGGCGCTTTTGCGCAATCCAGGCCCTTGAGTTGTTGCTCTTGGCCTATTAGTCGCCTTGCGCAGGCAAAAGGTTCAAGAAGGGTTAAAGGAGCTCTTGAATGGCGGCCGTTCGCTTCATCAATCCGGAGGGTTTGGTTCGCCCTCAGGCATATACCCAGGTCGTCGAGGTCCTGGCCCCCGCGGGGATAGTCCATGTTTCGGGCCAGCTCGGCACAACCGCCGACGGCAAGCTCGTGAGCCGAGACTTTCGTGCTCAGGCCGAGCAGGTGTTCGCGAACATTGAGACGGCGCTCGCCTCGGTCGGGGCAAAGTTTGCACATGTCGTCAAGATCAGCAGCTTTCTCACTGACATGGCGCATCTGCCGATCCTGCGCGAGGTGCGTGCGGGCAAGCTCAATGCGGCGGCGCTGCCGGCCTCAACCACCATCGAGGTGTCGGGCTTCGCTTTGGCGGGCGCGCTATTGGAAATCGAGGTGATTGCCGTGCTGCCGAGCGGGGCGCGGCGGAAGGCACCCCTCCGCAAGCTCAAGGCGCGACGAACAAGAAGGTGACGAGGCCGAAAATCGGCAGCAGCACTGCTCCAGACCACAGCATGAAGCCAAGGAAGCTCGGCATCTTGACGCCGCGCTCGCAGGCGATCGCGTAGATCATCAGGTTGGGCGCGTTGCCGATATAGGTCAGCGCCCCCATATAGGCCGCCCCCATGGAGATCGCGGCGAGCGTCGTGGCGAGCGGTCCCATCAGCGTGGCCGGATCGCCGCCGGCGAGCTCGAAGAACACGAGATAGGTCGGCGCATTGTCCAGCACTGCGGACAGCATGCCGGCAAGCCAGAAATAGGCGACGTCGTTTGGCATGCCGTTGTTGCTCGTGGCTGCAAGCACCCAAGCGAACGCGCCCGCGCGGCCCGCCTGCAGCATGGCGATCACCGGGATGACGCAGGCAAAGATGCCGGCGAACAGGATCGCCACTTCGGCGATCGGTTCCCAGGTGAAGCCGTTTGCCTCGCGGTGCTCGTTCGGGGTGAGCGCAAGCGACAGGACTGCGACGAACACCAGGAAGCCGTCGCGGCTGAGGTTCTGCAGTTCGAGCCGGGTGCCGTACACGTCGAAATGCATGTCCGGTTGCCAGGTCGCGGAAACCAGGATCGCGCCTACGATTGCGCCGATCAGCAGGAAATTGATCCCGCCGCGCAATCGCAGGTGCAGCGGCGGCTGTGTCTCTCCGACCAGGCTGATGCGCCGATCCTTGAGGTAGAGGAAGCTCTCCACGATCACGAAGACGAGCAGCACAAGCAGGGCGGTTACCGCAGTTGGCGCGAGGAGATGTCGCGCGGTCCAGAAGAAATCGACGCCGTGCAGAAAGCCGACGAACAGGGGCGGATTGCCGAGAGGGGTCAGCGATCCGCCGATATTGGCGGCAAGAAAGATGAAGAACACGATCACATGCGCATTGTGCAGCCGCGCCGCGTTGGCGCGCAGCAGCGGCCGGATCAGGATCATGGCCGCGCCAGTGGTGCCGACCACGCTCGCCATGATGGTGCCGAGCGCGAGCAGGGCGGTGTTGGTCAGCGGCGTGCCGCGCAGATTGCCGGTCACCAGGATGCCGCCGGCCACCACATAGAGCGCGAACAACAGCACGATGAAGCTCAGATAATCGAGGAGCATCGTGTGCAGGAGCGCTGCGAGCGCGGTCGGCACGTCATAAAGAGCGGCGATCGGAACGATCGCCAGCGCCGCCCACACGAAGGCGAGCTTGCCGTAATTGTGCTCCCAGAACCGCCGCGCGACGAGCGGCGCGATCGCAATGGTCAGGAGGATGCCGGCAAACGGCAGCGCCCACGGCCAGGTGAGCGTGGTGCCGTCAAGCGGCGCGCCCGTCAATGCGCCTCGTCCCAATTGTCGGCGGCGCGGGCGTCGACCGCGAGCGGCACGGAGAGCGAAAGCGCCGGCATCGGGGCCTCTTCCATCACTTTCTTGACGACCGGCAGGGTCGTGGCGACTTCATCGTCAGGCACCTCGAACACCAGCTCGTCGTGCACCTGCAAGAGCATCTGCGCGTTGAGCTTGGCCTTTTCGAGCGCCGCATCCATGCGCACCATGGCTCTGCGGATGATGTCCGCGGCGGTGCCTTGCAGGCGCGCGTTGATGGACGCGCGCTCATTAAACGCCCGGATCGAGGCGTTGGAGCTCTTGATATCCGGGTAGTGGCACTTGCGTCCGAACAAGGTCAGCACATAGCCGTTCTGCTTGCAGAACGCTTTGGTCTCTTCCATGTAGTCGCGGATGCCGGGGAAGCGCTCGAAATATTTCTTGATGTAAGCGGCGGCCTCCTCGCGGGCGATGCCGAGCTGGTTGGCAAGCCCAAAGGCGGAAATTCCGTAGATGATGCCGAAATTGATCGCCTTGGCGCGGCGGCGGATCTCACCCGGCATGTCCTTGACCGGCACGCCGAACATCTCCGAAGCCGTCATTGCGTGGATGTCGAGGCCCTCGAGGAATGCCTTTCTGAGCTGCGGGATATCGGCGATCTCGGCGAGCAGCCGCAGCTCGATCTGCGAATAGTCCGCGGAGGCGAGCTTGTGGCCGGGCGCCGCCACGAAGGCGCGCCTGATCTTGCGCCCTTCCTCGGTGCGGATCGGGATGTTCTGCAGGTTGGGCTCGGAGGAGGAGAGGCGGCCCGTCGGCGTTGCGGCAAGCGCGTAGGTCGTGTGCAGCCGATGCGTCTGTGGGTTGACATAGCCGGGCAACGCGTCCGTGTAGGTCGAGCGCAGCTTCGATATCTGCCGCCAGTCGAGTATTTTCTGCGGCAGCACGTGGCCCTGCTCGGCCAACTCCTCAAGCGTCCGGGCGCCGGTCGACCATTGCCCGGTCTTGGTCTTGGTGCCGCCCGACAGCCCGAGCTTGCCGAACAGGATATCGCCGATCTGCTTCGGGCTGCCCGGATTGATCGGCTCGCCCGCAAGCTTTTGGATTTCATCCACCAGCGCGAGCTCGCGTTGCGCGAATTCGCCGGAGAGCCGCGACAGCACCTGCCGGTCAGTCGAGATGCCGCGCCGCTCCATGCGCGCCAGCACCGAGATGAGCGGCCGCTCCAGCGTCTCGTAAACGGTATTCATGTGCTCGGCGGTCAAGCGCGGCTTGAGCACTCCCCAGAGCCGGAATGTCACGTCGGCCTCTTCGGCGGCAAAGTCCGCGGCCTTGTCGATCGCGACGCAATCGAAGCTGAGCTTGGATTTCCCCGAGCCGGTGAGAGCGGCGAAATCGATGGTCGTGTGCCCGAGATAGCGCTGCGACAGGGCCTCGAGGCTGTGGTCGGAGCGGCCGGCATCGAGCGCATAGGACATCAACATGGTGTCGTCTTCGCCCGCCATTTCGATGCCGCGTTGAGCGAAGACGAGCCAGGCGAATTTCAGGTTCTCGCCGACCTTCAGCACGGCCCTGTCCTCGAGCAGCGGCTTCATCGCCGCCAGCGCCGCGCTTTCCTGGATCTGACCTTCCGCGCGATCGCCGCCGAACAGGTTGTCAGCACCCCCGTTCCCGCTCTGCCGGTGCGCCAGCGGCACGTAACAGGCTTCATCGGGCCCGAGCGCGAGCGAGAACCCGCAGAGCGTCGCCTGCATGGGATCGAGGCTGGTTGTCTCGACCGCGATGGCGATGACGCCGCGTTCGTGCGCGCGGGTGATAAAGGCATCGAGGCGCTCGGGCGTGCGCACGATCTCGTAGCGCGATCGGTCGACCTTGCGCGCCCGCGCCGCTTCGGCGCGCGCGCTGGCGAGCGCCTGAGGCGTCAGCTCAGCGCCGCTGATGGCCGGCGCTGCGGCAACCTTGCCCCGGCGGGGCTCCGCAGGCGCCCGCCCGGGTGCCGGCGCCGACGGCATCGGCCGGGTCGGCGGAGTAGCTCCGACCTTGAATTTCTCATCGGGCTCGATCTCAGCGGCCTCGACGCCGGTCGCCTCGGCGACGCGGCGTACCAGCGTCGTGAACTCCATCGCTTTGAGGAAGGACACGAGCTTGCGGTGATCAGGTTCATGCACCGCGAGCTCGGCAAGCGGGACTTCGAGCCTGACGTGATCGTCGAGCGTGACCAGCTTCTTCGAGATGCGCGCGAGCGCGGCGTTCTCGATGAGCGACTGGCGCCGCTTCTCCTGCTTGATCTCGCCGGCGCGCGCGAGCAGCGTCTCCAGATCTCCGTATTCGGTGATGAGCTGCGCGGCGGTCTTGGGGCCGATGCCCGGCACGCCCGGAACGTTGTCCGTGGAATCGCCGATCAGTGCCTGCACCTCGATCACCTTCTCGGGCGGCACCCCGAACTTCTCCATCACCTCGGCGCGGCCGATCTTGCGATCCTTCATGGTGTCGTACATCACCACGCAATCATTCACGAGCTGCATCAGGTCCTTGTCGGATGCAACTATGGTCACCTTCGCCCCGGCCTCGCAGGCCTCGCGCGAATAGGTGGCGATCAAATCGTCGGCCTCGTAGCCCAGCATCTCGATGCAAGGGAGATCGAAGGCGCGGACCGCCTCGCGAATGAGAGGAAATTGCGGGCGCAGCTCGTCCGGCGGGTCGGGCCGATGCGCCTTGTATTCCGGATACATATCGGTGCGGAATGTCTTCTCGGATTTGTCGAACACGACGGCGAGATGCGTCGGCTTCTCCTCCGGCTTCATCTCCGCCAGAATTCGCCAAAGCATGATGCAGAACATCCGCACCGCGCCGGTCGGAAGCCCGTCCGAGCGGCGATTATACTTCGGGTCCTGGTTCATCGACTGCCAGTAGGCGCGGAAGATGTAGGACGATCCGTCCACCAGAAACACGTGATCGCCCGCCTTGGGCGGGGGTGACGCGGCGGCATCCAGCACGGTCACGGATTTTTCGCCGGATTTTGCCTTAGCGGGTGTTGCCGACGCAGAGCTCGCGGCGGTGGATTTCGCCGAAGTAGATTTCGCGGGTGCAGACATAAGGGCGAATGTGGGCCGTCCGTGCCGCCTTGGCAACGTCCTCTGGCGCGACCGTCCCCGCCTTTCGGCGAGACGTGGGCGCTATTCGGCAGGCTGCAGCGACAGGGTTGCCTCGGCGCCCGGAGCGAGCGCGCCCTTGGGCGCAATCCAGAATCGCGCCGGCCGCGCGAACAAGAAGCGCAGGAAGGTCGTCCGCACCGTCCAGAACAGGATGAGCGAGCCAACGACGCCGCAGGCGGTCACAACCAGCGACAGCGCGCCGATGTCGGTGATCCAGCCGGTACGAATGAGCCAAGCGCGCGAGGCCGCCATGGGCAGGAAGAAGGCGAGATAGATGACGATCGAATTGCGCCCGCAGTAGCGCAGCGGGGAGAACAGATCGCTCTTGGCCATCAGGGCGGAAACCGTGACCACCGCCATGGCGCCGGCAAGCCCGAGCGCGAGCGAAATTAGCGGCAGCTCGGCTAGCCCATTGGCGATCAGGACGGCGTTGAGGAGGCCCCAGATCGTGAGGCCGGCGATGGCGGTCTCGGGCTGCGCCTGCGCGGCGGCAGCCAGTGCAAACACGCCCCTGGCGCACAAATAGCCCGTAAGGAAGAACACGAAGCGGGCCGCGAACTCGTCGATCACGGTCGAGCCGGTGGCGATCGGCGCGCTCTCCAGCGCAGCAGCGGCAAGCCAAAGCAGCGCCGGCGGGACAGCATAGCTCCTGGCGAGCTTGGTCACCGTGAAAAAGATCGGCAGCAGATAGATGAACCAAAGCGTGCCGAACGGCTCCCGGAACGATTCGAGATACATGCGCGCGGCGCCGGCCGCGCCGTGCTCTTGCATCATGACGGGTGCCTTGAAGGCGAACTGCAACGCGGTCCACAGGAGATAGAAGTAGAGAAAGTGTACGACCTTGCGGTCGAGATAGGTGCGCCAGTCGCGGTCGATGACCTGGGCCAGGAAGAGTCCGGAGATAAGGAAGAAATCCGGCATGCGGAACGGCTTGGCGAACGCCACCACCGCATGCATGAAGCCCTCGCGTCCGACCGCCTGCTCGACCCCGAGCGTCGAATGCATCATCACCACCGCGACGATGCAAAAGCCCTTGGCGTAGTCGACCCAATCGACGCGGCCGTCCGTGCCGGCTTTGCTGTCAACGCTCATGTGACCACTTTCGAGACGCCCGCCAAAAGACGTGCGTGCACCTGTCCCGGTTCGATCCGCGTCCGTCTCATATTCGGATGGCGGTTGCCTGGACCTTCACCCATTCAAGGAGAATGCCAGGGGCGCGCTTAGCGCCGCGTTAACCCTAGCGGCGTCGGTTCGGTGGCTCACCAGCGCGGCGACACTGGCTCAATCGATATGCAGGTTCTGCTCGCGGATGACCTTCGACCACTTCTGCGACTCGGCCTTGATCTCGGCCGCGAATGCTTCCGGCGAACCCGGCATGGCATCGAGCATTTGCGGCGTCAGGAATTTTTCGCGAAAGGCGGGATCCGCGAGAACGCGCTGCACGTCGGCATTGATTTTGGCCACGACGTCGTGCGGCGTTCCGCTGGTCGCGAACAGGCCGATCCAGCTGACCGCCTCGTAGCCGGGCAGCCCGCTCTCGCTGACGGTCGGAACTTCCGGGGCTTGCGGCAGTCGCGCCCGGCTGCCTACGCCCAGCATGGTGACGCGCCCGGCTCGCGCCGGCGCCAGCGATAATGTCATGCTGACCGACATCAGCTGGATGTGTCCGCCCATGAGATCTGTGAGCGCGGGCGCGGCGCCCCGATAGTGTATCGGCTCGAGCTTGATGCCCGCCATGTTCTCCAGGAGCTCGATATTCATATGCGGGGCGCTGCCGATGCCGGCGGTGCCGAAGCTGATTGTGCCCGGTGCTTTCTTCGCGAGCGCAATGAGGTCGGCAACGCTGTGCGCTCCCAGCGACGGATGAGTAATGAGCGCCTGGGTATAGCTTGCGAGCCCGCTGACCGGCGTGAAGTCCGTATCCGCATCGTAGGGCAGGGCGCCTTTGGCATAGAGAAACGGATTGGTCACGAAGGTGCCACTCTCGCTCGCCATCAAGGTGTAGCCGTCGGGTGTGGCCTTGGCGACCGCGGCCGCCCCGATATTGTGTCCGGCGCCGCCCTTGTTCTCGATGACGACCGGCTTGCCCCATAGCTCGGAAAGGTGCTCGCCGACGCCGCGGGCGATGAGGTCGGTGAGCCCACCGGCCGCTGCGGTGACCACCACGGTCACCGGCCGCGCCGGATAGGTTTGTGCCACCGCCGCCGCAGGAACCCACAGGCCCGCCAGAACGAGCAGTGCGACGAGCCGTCCAGTCATCGGTCCTCTCCTCCACGCAAAGCGCAAAGCGTCGAATAACTATCATGTCGCAGCATGAAGGTCTGCAGCGGCAGATTTCTTCCTCGAACCGGCGGCAGCCGACGCCCCACGAATCTTTTTGCGCGGGCTTCTCTGCGCGATCCGCTCGCGACTGTTTCGCCGTTCCGCCACGCATCGGCACTTTGGTTGCTGCCTTGTTGTGCCGTCAAGCCCCGTGGTATCTGCGGGATAGCGCGGAGCTTACTTCATGGCGAGCCATTCGCATTCGGCCGAGTGACCGGCAGGGATCGTTCCAAGCATAACAAACGCGCGCAAAACAGGGAGGAGGATGTGATGAGGACGTTACACTTGGCTCTACTGGTGGCCGCCGGATTGTTGACGGCCGTGTTGACCACCGCAGGGTTCGCCAAAGCTCCGAAACCGGCCTGGGTCACCGCCTGGGCGACCTCGCAGCAGGGGCTGGGTGCGACCAAGATCACCAATGCGACCGTGCGCATGATCGCGCGTGTGACGCTGCCGGGCGATGCCGTCCGCATTCGCCTCGACAATACTTTCGGCACCGTGCCCGTCACCTTCGCCAAGGCAAGCATCGGCTTGCGGGTGCGCGGTCCGGCCGTGGCGGCTCCTCTCGTCAAGCCGCTGACGTTCGCCGGGAAGGATAGCGTCACGATCGCACCCGGCGCTTCGGCGGAAAGCGACTCCGTCCCACTGCATGTCGAGGCGCTGCAGGACGTCGCGGTCAGCTTGTTTGTTCCGGATGCCGATGTGCAGCCGAGCCAGCACAACAACGCGCAGGTCACCTCCTATCTGACCGACAACGGCGGCGGCGACCAGACGGCCTCCACAGACGGCAAGCCCTTCACGGCCAAGACCACCTCGATGTTCTGGCTGAAATCAATCGATGTGCAGGCGGCCGCCCGTGCCGGCGCCATTGTGGCTTTTGGCGATTCCATCACCGACGGCACCTGCACGACGCTCGATGCCCACGAGCGTTGGGAGGATGCAGTGGCCGAGCGCTTGGCCCTGGGCAAGAAGGACACCCATGCGGTGATCAACGAAGGCATCGGCGGCAACACGGTTACCAGCAGCCCCGATATGAAGCCGCCGCTCAACAGCCCGGCCGGGGTCGAGCGACTCGATCGCGATGTGCTGTCTCACGCGGGCGTCAGCCACGTGATCGTGTTCCTCGGCACCAATGACATCCGCCGCGGAGCACCCGCCCAGCAGGTCATCGCCGGCCTTAAGGATATCATCGCGCGCGTTAAGCAGAAGGGCATCAAGATCATCGGGGTGACGATCATCCCGCGCGACAGCGTTGTTCCGGGCATTGCCGACACCGGCTGGAGCGACGACAAGACCAAGGTCAAGAACGAGGTCAACGACTGGATTCGCAAGGACGCCGGCTTCGACGCGGTCCTCGACTTCGACAAGCTGATGCGCGACCCCGGCAATCCCGATATTATCAATGCGGCCTATGATTGCAGCGACGGCGTGCATCCTTCGCCCTACGGCTATTTCCTGTTGGGCAAGTCGGTCGATCTCGGCTTGTTCAAGGGCAAATAGGAGCTTGGGATTTCGCGCTCGGCGCCAAGACAGCTCGCTTGTCGCGGCCTCCGAGCCGGGACCGTTCCAGGCGACGGATAGTGTTGTGACTGGAACGGTCCCGGTTCTGCAGCGCATCGCGGCGCCAGCTCCATGAAAACCGCAAGCTCAAGGGCGCGCTGCACTTCGCCAGGGACAAGATCCTATCTTGGGGCCAATGGGAACTGGAGAGGCCGATCGGGCCCTTGACGGAAAGTAATGCAATTTGAACAGGCCTTGCCCATCGATGCGGCGTTTCCGGATCTCTGCCGGGCGCTCAGCGCCCGCAATGTCGCGGTGCTGGTGGCCCCGCCGGGCGCCGGCAAGTCGACGCGTGTGCCGCTGGTGCTGGCGGGCGAGCCATGGGCGCGAGGTAAGCGCATCATCATGCTCGAGCCCCGCCGGCTCGCCGCGCGCGCGGCCGCAAGCCGCATGGCGGCAACATTGCGCGAGGACGTGGGCGCGACGGTCGGCTACCGGGTGCGCTTCGGTTCGAAGATTTCACGCGCAACCCGGATCGAGGTCGTCACCGAAGGCATCTTCACGCGGCGGGTGCTCGAGGATGCCGCGCTCGAAGGCGTCGCTGCGCTCCTGCTCGACGAGTTCCACGAACGCTCGCTCGATGCCGATCTCGGCCTCGCGCTTGCCCGCGACGTGCAGCGCGGCCTGCGCGATGATCTCAAGCTCCTGGTCATGTCGGCGACGCTTGATGCCGCGCGGGTGGCGCGACTGCTGGGCGATGCGCCGATCATCGAAAGCGCGGGCCGCGCCTTTCCGGTCGAGACCCGTTATCTCGGTCGCGACCCTGCTGCGCCGATCGAGCGGCAGGTGGTCGACGCCATCTTGGCAGCGATGCGTGCCGAGGGCGGCTCGGTGCTGGCGTTCCTGCCGGGCGCTGCCGAGATCCGCCGCGCAGCCGCCCAGCTTGGTGAGCGGCTTGCTGATCCGAGCATTGATGTCGTCACGCTTTATGGCGCGCTCGAAGCCGCCGTGCAGGACCGCGCTATTGCGCCGGCGCCGCGGGGCAAGCGCAAGATCGTGCTCGCAACCTCGATTGCCGAAACGTCGCTGACGATCGAAGGCGTGCGCATCGTGGTCGATTGCGGCTTGTCACGCGTGCCGCGCTACGAGCCCGACGTGGGGCTTACCCGGCTCGAGACCGTCCGCGTCTCGCGCGCCGCGGCCGATCAACGGCGTGGGCGTGCCGGACGCACCGAGCCGGGCGTTTGCTATCGCCTTTGGGATGCACCGCAAACCGCTTCGCTCGAGGCCGAGAACCGGCCCGAGATCCTCGCCACCGATCTCTCCGGTTTGGTGCTCGACCTCGCCCATTGGGGCGTTCGTGATCCGGCGAAACTGGATTTTCTCGATCCGCCGCCTCCTCCGGCAATCGCCGAGGCCAAGGCGCTCCTGACCGAGCTCGGCGCGCTCGATGCACAGGCTCTCATCACGGCAGTGGGCAAGAAGCTTAGGCAATTGCCGTTGCCGCCGCGGCTTGCGCGCATGGTGATCGACGCCGGAGCGGCCGGTGAGGCGCGGCGCGCGGCCGAAATCGCGGTGCTGCTGACCGAGCGCGGGCTCGGCGGCAACGACGTCGATCTTGCGCTCCGGCTCGAAGCCTTTGCCCGCGACCGCTCCCCGCGCGCCACTGAGGCACGCGGCTTGGCACGGCGCTGGGCGGAAACCGCGAAGGATGATCTCGCGGGCCTATCGCCTCGTTCCGTGTCAAGCCCGGGCGCGATCCTGGCGCTCGCCTATCCGGACCGCATTGCCAAGAACCGCGGGGCTGACGGCGCCTTCCTGCTCGCCAACGGTCGTGGTGCCCGCATCGATCCGCTCTCACCGCTCTCCCGCGAGCCCTACCTCGCGGTCGCCGAGATCGCCGGCAGCGCCGCACAGGGACGCATCATGCTGGCTGCGGCGTTGAGCCTCGCCGAGATCGAGGCCGCCCAAGCCGAGCACATCGAGGCGCGCGAAGAGCTCATTTTCGATTCTTCCAGCACAAGCCTGCGTGCCCGCCGCACCCGCCGCCTTGGCGCACTTGTCCTCTCGGAGCAGCCGATGATGGTCGTGCCGAGCGAAGAGAGCGCGCGGATCTTGGCGGAAGGTATCGCGAGGCTAGGGGTCGCGCGGCTGCCCTGGACCAAGGCGCTACGCCAATGGCGCGACCGCGTGATGTTCCTGCGCCGCGCGGAAGCTGGAGAGTGGCCTGATCTCTCCGATGCGGCGCTTGCGGGAGCGTCCGACTGGCTTGCCTCCCTGATGATCGGCAAGCGCGCGCTCGCCGAGGTGTCCGCCCAAGACCTTGCTGATGCGCTCGCCGCGCTCCTGCCGTGGGGGTTGCGCGGCCGGCTCGACATCGAGGCGCCGACGCACTTTTCTGCGCCCTCGGGCTCCTCGGTGCCGATCGACTACGAGGTGGAAGGCGGGCCCAAGCTTGCTATCAGGGTGCAGGAGCTGTTCGGCCTCGATCGCCATCCGACGATCGCCGGCGGGCGCGCGCCGCTTCTGGTCGAGCTGTTGTCGCCGGCGCATCGACCGGTGCAGGTGACGCGCGATCTCCCGGGCTTCTGGCGCGGCAGCTATGCGTCGGTCAAAGCCGAGATGAAGGGCCGCTATCCGCGCCATCCTTGGCCCGACGATCCGCTCGCCGCGCCGGCCACGCGCCGCGCCAAGCCGCGGGCGCATTAGCACTCAGCGCGTCGTCCCGGCCGAGCGCAGCGAGCGCCGGGATCCATACTGCGACGCGCTCTCGATGGCGCGTAGACGCACGGGTTCCTGCTTTCGCAGGAACGACTCTGACGCGCGTCGTCCCGGCCGAGCGCAGCGAAGAGCCGGGATCCATACTGCGACGCGCTCTCGATGGTGCGTGAACCTACGGGTTCCCGCTTTCGCCGGAACGACCCAGTGCGTGTTGCAGGGGACAAGCGACCACTTTTGCCCCAAGCCTCACTTCGCGCCCGCCTTGAAGTTCTTCAAATCCGGGGCTGTCTGATTCTTCTTGGTGGGCATCAAAAAGCCGTCGGCGCTGATGAAGTAGGTTTGTCCCTGAATCATCGCGTAGGCGTTCTCAGCGGCGCAATTGGTCTCGACCCAGCGCGGATTTTTGAGGCGGTTGTAGTCGCGCGTCACCGTCCACGGACGCGAATAGGCGTGATCGATGGTGGTGATGCGGTCATGCAGCTTGTTGGGATTGGCGCCGTCGAGGAAGAAGCGCTCCTTGACCACGGTCTCGTTGTCGGCATGCAGCGGCAGACCGCTCGCATCGAGGGTGCGTGGTCCCTTCATGCCGCGGGTCTCCACTTCGAGCGCGGTGAAGCGGCCGCTTGCGTCAGGGTCGACCCATTCGCCGATCGAGTAGCCCTCGAAGCTCGGCGTGATCTTGTCCGGCCAGGCGCGACCGTCCGTATAGATGCGACGGTTCTCGCCGAGCTGGTCGAAGCGGATATAAGTGACTTGGGGCGTGATGATGAGCTCGAGCGGCTCGTAGGCGATCATCACCCGCGGCATGCCGGACGGCAGGCACAGGACCTGCGGATTGTATTCCTGCCCGCCCTCGGCCGCGTCGGCGAGGTTTCGCTCGAATACAGCCTGATATTCCGGCGTGAGCGGCGCCTGCTGGCGCAAGCCCCCCGGCTTGGTCGGATCCCATTGCGCGGCGCCAGGCCGCTCCCATGCGCCGCGCATATCCGGATATTTCGCCATATCGTCGAGCGCGCGAGCGGCGGTCGCACTCATGGCCAGCGCGGCCAAGATCGGCCCAATCGTCCCCAAGCTTCGTGCACGCATGGAGCTTCCTTGTCCTCCCTTTCGGTTTCCCCGGCCGGGCTTCTTTTGGCTCGAGCCGAAATGCCTGAATGCCCAACAACGTAGCGGGGCGCATACGGTGCCGCAAGCGCGGCCGCGCTGGTGCAATTCTAATTGTTCCTTTCATCTTCCTCTCACCAAGGCGCTCGAAAGCCGGCCCGGCCGGCGATGGGTTAGCGGCTCTTTCCCTACGCGCATGTTCTGATGGCATCGCCAATACGGAGCGGACTTGAATGCGCCAAATCATGATCATGGCTGGGGCGGTGATCGGCATGGCTGTTGCTGCCGCGCACATGGCTGATCAGGCCGGACGCAATGCCCGTGCCCCGTCTGCCACCGCAGCCGCGGCCGCGGTGGGGCGGCCGCCGCCGCAACTCGTCAATACCGGCAGCAGCGTCCTGGTCCGGCCCGATATGCAGGGACGTTTCATGGTCGATGCCCGAGTCAATGGGCGCCACCTGCAGTTCTTGATCGACACCGGCGCAACGATGGTCGCGCTCAAGGCCCGCGATGCGGCATTGCTCGGCATTCACCCGGGCGCGCGGGATTTCACCGTCCAGGTTAGCACCGCCAACGGGTCGACGCGAGCTGCGCCGGCCTACCTCGCCATGGTTGAGGTCGATAATCTCAATGTCCGAAATGTGACAGCGCTGGTGTCACCAGACGAGGCCTTGAGTGAAAACCTGCTCGGCATGTCCTTTCTCTCGCGGGTTCACTTCACCTACAACGGCGGCATGATGGTGCTCGAACAGTAAGCTTTCACTTCACGTGCACTTGCGTTATGTCCTCGGCGCCGGCAGCCATGGCATGATCCCGAAAAGATTGTCCCCGACGTGATCGGGGTGGATACCGGTTTTCGGAAAAGATCATGCGCAATAGAGCCCCCGAGAGGCATGATGTTCCCTCAGCCGAAGCCCGCGCTCGTTCCCAATACCTTGGCCTACGAATCCGAGCCGCTGGTGAAGCCGACCGGCTTCCGCGAATATGATGCGCGTTGGCTCCTGGGCGAGGAGATCAATCTCATGGGCGTCCAGGCGCTGGGCTTTGGGCTCGGCACGCTCTTGCACGAGCTCGGCGCCAAGCCTGAGATCGTGACCGGCCACGATTATCGCTCCTATTCCTCCTCGGTGAAATTCGCCTTGACCTCCGGCCTCATGGCGGCGGGGGTCAAGGTTTACGACATCGGGCTTGCGGTCACCCCGATGGCCTATTTCGCCCAGTTCGATCTCGACGTCCCATGCGTCGCCATGGTGACTGCCTCGCATAACGACAACGGCTGGACCGGCGTGAAGATGGGGGCCAATCGGCCGCTCACCTTCGGGCCCGATGAGATGACGGCGCTCAAGGAGATCGTGCTCAACGCCCGCTTCAAGCCGCGGACCGGCGGCGCGCTCGAATTCGTCGACAACTTTTCGGCCCGCTACATTGCTGATCTGACCAACCGGCCGAAGCTCAAGCGCCGCCTCAAGGTGGTGTGCGCCTGCGGCAACGGCACGGCCGGCGCCTTCTCACCGCGCGTCCTGGAGGCGGTCGGCTGCGAGGTCATTCCGCTCGACTGCACGCTCGATCACAGCTTTCCGCGCTACAATCCCAACACCGAAGACCTGAAGATGCTGCATGCGCTGGCCGAAGAGGTCCGCCGCACGCAGGCCGATGTCGGTCTGGCCTTCGACGGGGACGGCGACCGCTGTGGTGTGGTCGACAATACGGGTGAAGAGATATTCGCCGACAAGGTCGGCGTGATGCTGGCGCGCGATTTCTCGACCCAGCACGGCAAAGCGACATTCGTGGCCGACGTCAAATCGACCGGCCTGTTCATGACCGATCCGGTGCTGCGGAAGAACGGCGTGCGCGCCGATTACTGGAAGACCGGCCATTCCTACATGAAACGCCGCACGCACGAGCTCGGCGCGCTCGCCGGCTTCGAGAAGTCCGGCCACTTCTTCTTCAACAAGCCGATCGGCCGCGGCTATGACGATGGTCTCATCTCGGCGCTGGCGATCTGCGACATGCTCGACCGCAACCCGGGAAAAAGCATGGCCGACTTGAAGAACGCGCTGCCCAAGACCTGGCAGTCGCCGACCATGTCGCCGCACTGCGCCGACGAGGTGAAATACGGCGTGGTCGATCAGGTGGTGAAGCGCTTTGCGGACGCCGAGGCCGCGCACGAGAAGGTCGCCGGCCAGGCGATCCGCGATCTCGTCACCGTCAACGGCGTGCGCGTCACCGTCGAGGACGGCACCTGGGGCCTGGTGCGGGCCTCCTCCAACAAGCCAGAGCTGGTTGTCGTCGTGGAAAGCCCGGTCTCCGAGGCGCGCATGCGCGACATGTTCAAGGCTGTCGACACGGTGCTGCGCACCCATCCGGAGGTCGGTGCCTACAACCAGACGATTTGATTGTTGATCAACGACAGCGCAGCCGGAGAGCTTCGATTCGGCGGGCCGATGGTCCGCGCCTTGCCGTGCGCCAAGCCACGACAAACCTCGGCACGGTGCGCGTAGGGTGCGCCTTACCCCGCCCTACCGCCTCGGCCTTGCCCCATCCTGAGACTTGCGTCACGCACGCGACTCTTCGCGTTGTTTGAGGCCGTTGAGCAAGCCTCGCCATCAGCGCGAAGCGGGGAACCGACTAACAAATTGGACGTTTACACCGGCAGTGCGGATCAGACCGGAGCCAATTGTGTCTCAGGTGAACCGGCGGAAGCTCTTGGGCTCCAGCGCTCTTCTTGTGTTGCTGAATTCCAGGGCTGCGCGCGCGGTCCTCATCGAAGGTAGCGTTCCCTGGAAGCCGGGCGTTGCCGATCCGCCCGCAGTCGTGACCGCCGGTGGCTGGCGCTACTTCACCCCGCAGGAAGCCGCGACGGTCGAAGCCTTCGTCGATCGACTGATCCCGCCCGATCCTGAGACTCCAGGCGGCAAGGATCTCGGCTGCGCAGTCTTCATCGATCGCCAGCTTGCCGGTCCATACGGCAGCAACGCCGGACAGTTCACGAGCGGCCCGTTCCATAAAGGAACCAAGCAGCAGGGACCGCAATCGCCGGTCACGCCCGCGCAGCAATATCGCCAGGCGCTGGCCGCGCTCGATGAAGCGTGCCGCGGTAAATTCGGCGGCAAGGCTTTCGCGGAGCTGGCCGACGCGCAGAAGGACGAGGCGATCTCGGGCCTCGAGAACGGCTCGCTCGAGCTCAAGGACGTGGACGCCCAGGAATTCTTCAAGCTCATTCTGCAGGATACCCAGAACGGCTTCTGGGCCGATCCGATCTATGGCGGCAACAAGGACCTGGCGGCTTGGAAGATGATCGGTTTCCCCGGCGCCCACTACGATTATCGCGAGTGGATCGACCGCCATAACCAACGCGTTCCATTGCCGCCGGTCGGCATCAACAATCACCCGAGCTGGTCGCAATAGCGCGGCGCGAATCGCCCGAGTGCCTGGGTCCGATCTGATCGCACGGAAAAAGAATAGGCGAAGATGAGTCGCAGGCTGCCGCCGAAGGATGTCGCTATCATAGGGCTTGGTTGGACCGGCTCCATACTGGCGCACGAGCTCGTCGGTGCGGGTCTCGATGTTGTTGCGATCGAGCGCGGTCCCTGGCGCGATACCGCAACCGACTTTTCAATCTCATATGCGCAGGACGAGCTGCGCTATCGCATCCACCACGAGCTGTTCCTGCGGCCTTCGCAGATTTCGCTGACCTTCCGCAACAATGCCGATCAGATGGCGCTTCCGGTTCGCAAGTGGGGCGCCTTCATGCTTGGCAACGGTGCAGGCGGCGCCGGCGTGCATTGGAACGGAGAGACTTGGCGGTTCCTGCCGACCGATTTCACGTTGCGCAGCCACCTGACCCAACGCTATGGCGCCGGCTTCTTACCGCAGGACATGACGATCCAGGATTGGGGCGTCACCTACGACGATCTCGAGCCGCACTATGATCGCTTCGAATATCTGTGCGGCACGTCAGGCACTGCCGGCAACCTTAAAGGCAAGATCCAGGACGGCGGAAATCCGTTCGAGGGCCCCCGCTCGCGACCTTACCCGACGCCGGCGCAGAAGCAGCCCTTCAGTCACACGCTGTTCGGCGATGCCGCGCGGCAGCTGGGCTATAAGCCCTTCCCGCAGCCGTCCGGGAACCTGTCGCAGGCCTATACGAATCCGCTCGGCGTCACGCTTGGGCCGTGCACCTATTGCGGATTCTGCGAATGGTTCGGTTGCGCCAATTATTCCAAGGCGAGCCCGCAAACCACGATCCTGCCCGCACTCCTGCGCAATCCCGGATTCCAGGCCCGCACCGACTGCGAGGTCACTCGCATCAATCTCGACGCCGCCAAGAAGCGCGCGACCGGAATCACGTTCGTGGACACGTCCGGAACGGAATGGGAGCAGCCGGCCGACCTCGTCATCCTGTGCGCGTTTCAGCTTTTCAACGTGCAGCTCCTGCTGCTTTCCGGCATCGGCACGCCGTACGATCCGCAGACCGGCCAGGGGCAGATCGGGCGCAACTTCTCGCATCAAACTGTGTCGGGCGCGATCGGGTTCTTCGACAAGGACAAGTTCAACTTCAACCCCTTCATCGCCTCAGGCGCGATCGGGATGTGCATCGATGAGTTCAACGGCGATAATTTCGACCACGGTCCGCTCGGTTTCGTCGGCGGGGGCTATCTCGGCCAGGTGCAGACCAATGGCCGCCCGATCGAGGCCACCCCGGTGCCGCCGGGCACGCCGGCCTGGGGCGCGAAATGGAAGCAGGCGGTGCGCGACAACTATCTGAGCACGGTCTACTCGGGAGCCGGCGTGCACGCCTCCTGCTACAGCTATCGCACCAATTATCTCGATCTCGATCCGACCTACAAAGACCGGTTCGGACGCCCGCTCGTGCGTATGACGATGGATTTCCCCGAGAACGAGCTGAAGATGAGCGCGTATCTCACCGACAAATACGCCGAGATCATCCAGCGCATGGGGGCGAAGCAGGTGGTCAAGCAACCGCGAAAGGGCCCCTACGACGTCACCCAATATCAGACCTCGCACCTGTGCGGCGGCGCCATCATGGGGGACAACCCGGGCAACAGCGCCCTTAACCGCTACCTGCAGAGCTGGGACGTGCCCAATCTGTTCGTGCAAGGCGCGACCGCCTTTCCGCAGAATGCCGGTTACAACCCGACCGGCACCGTGGCGGCGCTCGCCTATTGGTCGGCAGCCGCAATCAAGTCCCAGTATCTCAAGAATCCGGGCCCGCTCGTGCATGCCTAGGCGATCGATAGCACTGGGTGCCTCCCTGCTCTGCGCAACCATCGGGGCCGTGCCGGGCCTGGCCGCCGCAGCCGGTATCGACACGCAGGATTTCAATCAGGTCGAGCGCGGGCATTATCTCGCCATCGTTGGCGACTGCGCGGCTTGTCACACCGAGCCCGGCAGCGGCCGTCCCTACGCGGGCGGGCGGGTGATCGAGACGCCGTTCGGCAACCTGATCGGCCCCAACATCACGCCCGATCCGCAAACCGGAATCGGTGCCTGGACCGACGATGAATTCGTCAGCGCGCTGACGCAAGGCAAGGGGCGCCACGGAACGCGTCTCTACCCGGCCATGCCGTACACCTATTTCACCAAGATCACGCGTGACGACGCGCTCGCGATCAGGGCCTATCTCAATACGGTGCCAGCGGTGCACAACGAGGTGAACCCTGACCAGCTGCCATTCCCGATGAGTATTCGCCAGACCATGGCAGCCTGGAACTGGCTGTTCTTCACGCCCGGCACTTTCCAGCCGGTCGCCGACAAAAGCCCCGAGTGGAATCGGGGCGCTTATCTCGTCGAAGGTCTGGGTCATTGCGGAATGTGCCACACGCCCAAGAACTTCCTCGGCGCGGATGATACGAGCAAGCGGCTCCAGGGTTATGCGCTGCAAGGATGGTTCGCCCCCAACCTCACCAATGACGCGCGCCTCGGCCTGGGCGCCTGGTCGATCGAGGACATCGTCAATTATCTCAAGATCGGCCACAATCGCACCACCGCGGCGACTGGGCTGATGGCTGAAACGCTGAACCTGTCGACGTCGCACATGAGCGATGCCGACCTGCGTGCGATTGCAGTCTACCTGAAGGATCAGGCCGGCGGCACGCAGAGCCCGCCGCAGGCTCCCGACCAGGCGGTCACCAACAGCGGCGCAAAAATCTACGCGGATGAATGCTCCGGCTGTCACACGCCTGACGGCAAGGGCATTCCGGGCATGTTTCCCTCGCTCAACGGCTCGCCGCTGGTGCAGCAGAGCGATCCGACCTCGCTGTTGCACGTTGTGCTGCGCGGTGCACAAAGCGCCAGCACGCCGGAAGCTCCGACCGGCCCGGCGATGCCCTCATTCAGCTGGGTGCTGGGCGATGACCAGGTCGCCGCCGTGCTGACCTATATCCGCAATGCCTGGGGCAATTCGGCGCCGCCGGTCAACGCAAGCGAGGTCAGCAAGGCGCGGCAGATGCTGGAGCAGCGCAGCGACTGAGGCGCGTGCCTCAAAACGGAATATTAAGCGCCTCGCCTCACCAGCCGCGTCATTCCTTCGGGCCTTCCTCGAACGTCGCGCGGAAGGGATGCGCGGGATAGACGCCGAGTATCTTCATCTCCTTGGAGAAGAAGGCGAGCTCCTCAAGTGCCAGCACCAGCTTGCGATCTTCCGGGTGACCTTCGACGTCGGCGTAGAACTGGGTGGCGAAGAAATTGCCCTCGACCATGTAGCTCTCGAGCTTGGTCATGTTGACGCCGTTGGTGGCGAAGCCGCCCAGCGCCTTGTAGAGCGCGGCCGGCACATTGCGCACGCGGAACAGGAATGTGGTGATAACCGGTCCGGCCTCGCGCGGCGCCCATTTGGCCTCGCGCGCCAGCACGATGAAGCGCGTGGTGTTATGGGCCTCGTCCTCCACGTCCTGTGCCAACGTGTCGAGCGCGTAGATATCGGCCGCGAGGCTAGAGGCAATCGCCGCGCGCGTCTTGTCGCCGGCCTCGGCGATCTCGCGCGCCGAGCCTGCCGTGTCGGCCGCGACCACCGGCCTGATGCCGAGCTTGCGGATGATCTTGCGGCATTGCCCGAGCGCATGTACGTGGCTCTCGACGGTCTTGATGTCCTCGAGCTTGGCGCCTCTCATCCCGAGCAATTGATGGCGCACCGGCATGAAATATTCGGCCACGATATGCAGGCCGGCTTCCGGCATCAAATGGTGAATGTCGGCAACGCGACCGGCGACCGAATTCTCGACCGGGATCATCCCGAGCTCTGCCTCGCCCGAGGAGATCAGCGCGAAGGCATCCTCAAACGTTGCGCACGGCACCGCCTCCGCCTCCGGATAGACCTCCGCAATGGCAAGGTGGGAGTTCGCGCCCGGCTCACCCTGGAACACGATGCGCATGGATCTGCTCGAAGCCTTGCTCATGCGACTCTGCTCATGCATCCTGCTGTCCAAAAGTTGCGGTTCCGGTAGCCGCACTCGGCTGGCCAAGTCAACTTGGCCAGCATTTCGACTTTGCTCATGCAAAAAACGCGCGTGCCCGCTCGAGGTCCGCAGGCGTGTCGACCCCGAGCGGAACCCCCTCCACGATGCTCACGTCGATGCGCATTCCGGCTTCGAGCGCCCGCAGCTGCTCGAGCTTCTCGCGCAGCTCGAGCGCCGAGGGGGGCAGCGCAACAAAGCGGGCGAGCGCGGCGCGGCGATAAGCGTAGATGCCGATGTGATGATAGAGCGGCCCTTGGCCATGCGGTGCTTCGGCACGGGTGAAGTAGAGCGCCCTGAGGCGGCCGGGCGCGATGGCTGAACCCACTACCTTGACCACGTTCGGATCGGAGCGTTCCCGCAGATCGGTGATCTCAGCCGCAAGCGTCGCGATATCGACGCGCTGCTCGGCGAGCGGGGACAGCACGGCCGCAATGGAATCGGGCGCAAGCATCGGTAGGTCGCCCTGCACGTTCACGACGATCTTGGCGTTGCCCTCCGGATCGATCGCGTTCAGTGCCTCGAAAATCCGGTCCGATCCTGAGACATGGTCGGAGCGCGTCATCACGGCGCACCCCCCGGCCTTCTCGACGCAGGCGGCGATCACTTCCGAGTCGGTTGCAACCGCGACCGGTGCGATGCCGGCTGCCTGTGCGCGCTGCAGCACACGCGCAATCATGGGCTGGCCTCCGATATCGGCAAGCGGCTTGCCGGGGAGCCTTGTCGACTCCATCCGGGCCGGGATGAGGATCAGAACGTCGCTGCGGTTTGTCATCCGGAAGATGGGAAAAGACCGGCAAAGCTTGCAAAGCACAGCTCGCGCAGTATTCGTTGCATTTGCGGTTATACGTGTTGCCAGGGGACAGGCAAACCGGCTAATTGTGCGCCGCGCCGAGCTTTTGCCCCTCCGGCAGCTGCCTTCTTAAGCCTTTCGTTCGGAGCCCGAACACGATGGATTCGTTTGAAATGAACAAGGTTCTCGGGGCGATCCTGGGAACCGCCCTGGTCGTGGTCGCGCTGAATATCGCTTCTGGCGCGATATTCGCGCCAGAGATGCCCGCCAAGCCGGGCTTCAACATCGTGGTGCCGAAGGAAGCGGGCGGGACCAAGGAGCAAGCGCCGGCCCAGCAGGAGCCGCCGATCGCACAGCTCCTGGCGACCGCCGATCCCAAGCGCGGTGAGGATTCCGCCAAGGTCTGCCAAGCCTGCCACACTTTCGAAAAGGGCGGCGGCACCAAGGTCGGACCCAACCTCTGGGGCGTCGTCGGACGTGCGCGCGCCAGCATGCCGGGCTTCGACTATTCGAATGGCATGAAGGGCATGGGCGGCACCTGGACGGTCGAAAACCTGAACGAGTTCCTGACGCATCCGCAGGCGACCGTGCAGGGCACCAAGATGACTTTCCCGGGGCTTCCCCGGCCGCAGGTCCGGGCTGATGTCATCGCGTACCTCAACACGCTCTCGGACAACCCGCAGCCACTGCCGAAGGCGACCGGCGGCGGCTGAGCGAGCCGCGTTTTTCCCTGACCAGTTAGGCTGCGCCTTGCGCCGGGCCATTCGCCCGGCCAAGTGTTATGGACAAGGCGCGCGCGGAACTTCAGGGCAATCGACCGCTTATCTGCGGCAAGCAGGCGGGTGTCCGCCGCGCTCTGAATCGGGCATAATCGCATCCTGAACGGCACAGGATGCTTATTTTCTGCCGAAATTCCGGAGGAGTTCCGTGCACCCGAGCCGCCGATCCCTCATCCGCACCGGGCTTCTCGGCCTCGCCGTGCCGGCGCTCGGCCGGCTGGGCCCCGCCTTGGCCCAGGCACCGCAAGTTCCGCAGGGGGGGTCGCCGACGCCGCAGGCCCCGCAATGGCGGCACGGTCTCGCCCTGCTCGACGAGCCGCACTATCCGGCAGGGTTTCCGCATTTCGACTATGTCAATGCCGACGCGCCCAAGGGCGGCACGGTCCGCATGTTGGCGATCGGGACTTTCGATAATTTCAATCCTGCGGTCGGGGCCGTGAAGGGGTCGCTTGTGGTCGGATCGCGACTGCTGACCGACGCGCTGCTGACCGAAGCGTCCGACGAAGTATCGACCATGTACGGCCTCATCGCCGAGGCGGTCGCGCATCCGCCGGACTACTCGTCGGTGATCTATCGGCTGCGCCCACAGGCGCGTTGGCACGACGGCAAGCCAATCACCGTGGACGACGTGATCTTCTCCTTCGAAGCCGAGAAGAAATACAATCCGCAGCTCGGCGCCTATTACCGGCACGTGGTGAAGGCAGCGCAGACCGCTGAGCACGAGGTGACCTTTACCTTCGACGGTCCGGGCAACCGCGAATTGCCGCAGATCGTCGGCCAGCTCGCCATATACCCGAAGCATTGGTGGGAAGGCACGGATGCTTCCGGCAAGAAACGCGACATCGGTGCGACCACGCTCGAGCCGCCGCTGGGCAGCGGTCCTTATCGAATCAAGGAATTCGCAGCCGGGCGCAGCATCGTCTACGAACGGGTCAAGGACTATTGGGGCAAGGACCTCAACGTTGCGATCGGCACCAGCAACTTCGACGAGCTCCGATTCGTGTACTTCCGCGATTCGACCGTGGCACTTGAAGCCTTCAAGGGCGACCAGGTCGACTGGCGGATTGAGAACGTCGCCAAGAATTGGGCGACCGCCTATGATTTTCCGGCGGTGAAGGAAAAGCGCGTCGTGCTCGAGGAATTCCCGATCGCGGATCTCGGCATCATGCAGGCCTTCGTGTTCAACACGCGCCGGCCGAAGTTTTCCGATTCGCGCCTGCGCCGCGCCTTCAACTTCGCCTTTGATTTCGATGAGATGAACAAGCAGCTCTTCTTCGGGCAGTATCATCGCATCACGAGCTATTTCGATGGCACCGAGCTCGCCTCCTCGGGAGTGCCCGAGGGGGCCGAGCTCGAAATCCTGCAAAGCGTGCGCGACAAGGTACCGCCCGAGCTGTTCACCACGCCGTACGCCAATCCGAGCTTCGGCAGCCCGGAAAAAGCGCGCGCCAACCTGATCGAGGCGATACGGCTGTTGAAGGAGGCGGGTTACGAGATCCGCGACCGCAAGCTCGTCAACGTCAAGACCGGCGAGCAACTGAACGTCGAGGTGCTGCTCGACGATCCCTCCTTCGAGCGCGTGGTGCTGTTCTACAAGCCGCAGCTCGAGCGCCTCGGCATCAGCGTCACGGTGCGCACCGTCGATCCCGAGCAATACGAGAATCGCTTGCGCAATTGGGACTACGACATGATCATCCAGAGCTGGGGGCAGTCTCTGTCGCCCGGCAACGAGCAGCGCGGCTATTGGGGCTCGGCGGCCGCCGATATGCCGGGCTCGGAGAATTATGCGGGCATCAAGAATCCGGCGGTGGATGCGCTGATCGACCGGGTCATCTTCTCCAAGAATCGCGCCGATCTCGTCGCCGCCACGCGGGCACTCGACCGCGTGCTGCTGTGGAACAACTATGTGGTGCCGCAATGGACCTATGGGAAGCAGCGCACCGCCCGCTGGGATCGCTTCAGCCATCCCGAGGTCATGCCCAAATATGGGCGCGACGCCTTCCCGACGATCTGGTGGTGGGATCAGGCGAAGGCCGCCAAGGCCGGCACTCGCCAATGACGAGCGTGCGCCAGTGACATTGCGGCGATCGAAGCAAGGGCCGCGGCTCCTCAATCGGCGACAGACGCTTGCACTCGCTGCCGGCGGGGCGGCGGCGCTCGCGGCGCAGCGCGCGGGTGCCCAACAAAGCGGGGCAGACATCGAGCGGCATGGCATGTCGGCGTTCGGCGATCTCAAATACCCGCCCGACTTCAAGCATTTCGACTACGTCAATCCGGATGCGCCGAAGGGCGGCATGTTCTCGCTGGTCGGGCCGAACGCGCAGTACAATCAGAACTTCCTCACTTTCAATTCCCTCAACAGCTTCATTCTCAAGGGCGACGCCGCACAGGGCATGGAGGTGACCTTTGCGACCTTGATGGCCGGCGCCGAAGATGAGCCGGACAGCATGTATGGGCTCGCCGCGCGCGCCGTGATCATCTCCGACGACGGGTTGGCCTATCGGTTCCTGTTGCGCAAGGAGGCTAAGTTCCACGACGGCAGCCCCATCACCGCCCATGACGTCGCCTTCTCGCTGGGCATATTGAAGGAGAAGGGACACCCGATCATCCGACAGCTGCTGCGCGATATGAGCGGCGTCGAGGCGGTCGATGACGCCACTCTTCTGGTCCGCTTTGCGCCGAAGCGCGGGCGGGACGTCCCGCTGTTCGTGGCCACCCTGCCGATCTTTTCGCGCGCCTATTACGCCAATCGCGCATTTGACGAATCCACTCTCGATGTGCCGCTCGGCTCCGGCGCCTACAAGGTCGGCCGCTTCGAGGCGGGGCGCTTTATCGAGTACGAGCGAGTCAAGGACTGGTGGGGCGCCGATCTTCCGGTCGCACGCGGCACGAGCAATTTTGACACTGTGCGGTTCGAATTCTATCGCGATCGCGATGTGGCCTTCGAAGGCTTTACGGCCAAGAGCTATTTGTTCCGAGAGGAATTCACCTCGCGGACTTGGGCGACGCGCTACGATTTCCCCGCCATCCGCGACGGCCGCGTCAAGCGCGAGGAGCTTCCCGACCAGACGCCTTCGGGCGCGCAAGGCTGGTTCATCAATACGCGGCGGCAGAAGTTTGCCGATCCGCGCCTGCGCGAAGCACTGATCTACGCCTTCGATTTCGAATGGACCAACCGGAACATCATGTATGGCGCCTATAAGCGCACGGTCTCGGTGTTCCAGAATTCAGACATGATGGCCGAAGGCCCGCCTGGCCCGGAAGAGCTCGCGCTGCTCGAGCCGTTCCGCGGGCGCGTGCCGGACGAGGTGTTCGGGCCGCCGTTCCTGCCGCCGGTCTCAGACGGCTCGGGGCAGGACCGCATGCTCTTGCGCAAGGCCGCGGCGCTGCTGCAGTCCGCCGGCATTGCGCTCAAGGACGGCAAGCGCATGACCCCGCAGGGCGAGCGGGTGACCATCGAGTTCCTCAGCGACGAGCAGGCCTTCCAGCCGCACCATCTGCCCTTCATCAAGAACCTGGGAACGCTCGGCATCGACGCGACCTTGCGTCTGGTCGATCCGGTGCAATACCACGCACGCACTGACAATTTCGATTTCGATATCGCGGTCGATCGCTTCTCCTTCTCTTCCACTCCGGGCGACGGCTTGCGGCCTTACTTCACCGCGCAGGCCGCCGCCACCAAGGGCACGCACAACCTTGCGGGCATTGCCGATCCGGTCATCGACGCGCTGACCGAGCAGGTCATCGCCGCGCCGACGCGGAAAGACCTCATATTCGCCTGCAGGGCGCTCGACCGCGTGTTCCGTGCCGGCCGCTATTGGATTCCCCAGTGGTACAATCCCGCCTATTGGATCGCTCACTGGGACGTGTTCAGCCGCCCGGCGACCAAGCCGCGCTATGCACTCGGTGCACCCGAGACCTGGTGGTACGACCGCGACAAGGCGGCCAAGCTCGAGCGGGCGGGCTAAGACATGACCGCCTATATCATTCGCAGGCTGTTGCTGATGATCCCGACTCTGTTCGGGATCATGCTGGTCTCGTTCGTGGTGGTGCAGTTTGCGCCCGGCGGGCCGATTGAGCGCATCATCGCGCAACTGAGCGGCGCCGATACCGGGGGAGCTTCGCGCGTATCCGGGCCGTCCAGTGATTTCGGCGCGCGCGGCCAGCTGCGCACCGGGCCGGGAGGCGAGGTCAACTCGAAATATCGCGGTGCCCAGGGCCTCGATCCGGAATTCATCGCCAGCCTGGAAAAGCAGTTCGGCTTCGACAAGCCGGCCTACGAGCGCTTCTTCCTGATGCTGTGGAATTACAGCCGGTTCGACTTCGGCAAGAGCTATTTCCGCGATGTGAGCGTCTTGCAGCTGATCCGCGAGAAAATGCCGGTGTCGATCTCGCTCGGCCTCTGGCTCACGCTGCTGACCTATCTGATCTCGATACCGCTCGGTATCCGCAAGGCGGTCGCCGACGGCTCAGTTTTTGATGTGTGGACGTCGGGCGTTATCGTCGTCGGCTATTCCATACCGGGCTTTCTGTTCGCGATCCTGCTCATCGTGCTGTTCGCGGGCGGCACGTTTCTCGACTGGTTTCCGTTGCGCGGTCTGACCTCCGATGGCTGGGCTGATTTTCCCTGGTGGCAGAAGATCCTCGATTACTTCTGGCATCTCACGCTGCCGGTCATCGCCATGGGGGTGAGCGCGTTTGCCAGCATGACCATGCTCACCAAGAATTCGTTCCTGGACGAGATCCGCAAGCAATACGTGCTCACCGCTCGCGCCAAGGGTTGCACTGACACTCAGGTGCTCTACGGGCACATCTTCCGCAACGCGATGCTGATCGTGATCGCGGGATTTCCCGGCGCGTTCATTCGGGCCTTCTTCGCCGGGGCGCTCTTGATCGAAACCATCTTCTCCCTCGACGGCCTCGGCCTGCTCAGCTTCGAGAGTGTGCTCAACCGCGATTATCCGGTCGTTTTCGCGACTCTCTATATCTTCTCGCTCATGGGACTCGTGGTGAACCTGATCGCCGATCTTACCTATACCTGGGTCGATCCGCGCATCGATTTCGAGACCCGGGAGGTCTGAGGTGGACGACCGAACCAAGCTTGCTCCGCCCGCGCCGCCCCAGCCGGCCACGCTGCCGTCGCAGGACATGGCGCCGCCGGTCGTCAGCCTGCTCACGCCTTCGCCGATCAACCGCCGCCGCTGGGAGAACTTCAAGGCCAACCGACGCGGCTTCTGGTCGTTGTGGATCTTCCTGGCACTCTTCACGGTGTCGCTGTTCGCGGAATTCATCGCCAACGACAGGCCATTCCTGGTCAAATACGACGGGCATCTGTTCTTCCCCACTCTCTTCGACTACACCCAAGCCGATTTTGGCGTCACTGATGAGCTCGCGGGGAGCGCGCCGGACTATCGCGATCCCTATCTGCAACAGCTCATCGCCGAGAAGGGCGGCTCGATAGTTTGGCCGCCGATCCGCTATTCCTATGACACTCACAATCTCGATCTGCCGACGCCTGCGCCGTCGCCGCCGACCTGGATGCTGACGGAAGACCAATGCCGCCCGGTGGTCGAGCGCAAGGGGCTCAAGAGCTGCCGCGATCTCGAGTACAACTGGCTCGGCACCGACGATCAAGGCTTCGATGTGCTGGCCCGCGTAATCTACGGCTTCCGGATATCGGTCTTGTTTGGGCTCACTCTGACCATCATCTCATCGATCATCGGGGTCGCCGCCGGCGCGGTGCAGGGCTATTTCGGCGGGTGGACCGACCTTCTGTTCCAGCGCTTCATCGAAATCTGGACCTCGATCCCGGAGCTTTATTTGCTCCTCATCATTTCCTCGGTCCTGGTGCCCGGCTTCTTCGTGCTGCTGGGCATTCTGCTGTTGTTCTCCTGGGTGTCGCTGGTCGGGTTGGTGCGTGCCGAGTTCCTGCGCGGGCGCAATTTCGAATACATCCAGGCTGCACGCGCGCTCGGAGTCGCAAACCGGGTGATCATGTTCCGCCACCTGTTGCCGAACGCCATGGTGGCGACCATGACGTTCCTGCCGTTCATTCTCTCGTCCTCGGTCATGACCTTGACGGCGCTCGACTTCCTTGGCTTCGGGCTGCCGCCCGGCTCGGCTTCGCTTGGTGAAATGCTCAAGCAGGGCAAGGACAATATCCAGGCGCCCTGGCTCGGGATCACCGCGTTTGTGACCGTCGCCACCATGCTGTCGCTTCTGATCTTCATCGGCGAAGCCGTGCGCGATGCGTTCGACCCACGCAAAACCTTCCGCTGACGGGGCAACGCCCATGGATGCGACCGCCGCACCGTTACTGCAGATCAACGATCTTTCGGTCGCCTTTCGCCAGGGGGGGCGCGAGACGCTGGCGGTCGACCGCGTCTCCTTCGACATCCGCCGCGGCGAGACACTGGCGCTGGTCGGCGAGTCGGGTTCCGGAAAGTCCGTGACCGCGCTGTCGGTGATGAAGCTGTTGCCGTACCCCTCCGCGCATCATCCTTCGGGCGTGATCCGCTTCAAGGGGCGCGACCTCCTGCAACTGCGCCCGCGTGAGATGCGGCAGGTGCGCGGCAAGGATATCACCATCATCTTCCAGGAACCGATGACCTCGCTCAATCCGCTGCACACGATTGAGGCGCAGATCGGCGAAATCCTGCTGCTGCATGCGGGCCTCACCGGCATGGCCGCGCGCGAACGGATTCTTGAGCTCCTGACCGAGGTCGGCATCCCTGAGCCGCGCACGCGGCTCTCCAGCTATCCGCACCAGCTTTCCGGCGGGCAGCGCCAGCGCGTCATGATCGCCATGGCGCTCGCGAATGAACCCGATTTGTTGATCGCGGATGAGCCCACCACAGCGCTGGACGTGACCGTCCAGGCGCAGATCCTGAAGCTCCTGAAGGATCTGCAAGCCCGCCTCGGCATGGCCATGCTGTTCATCACCCACGACCTCGGCATCGTGCGTAAGCTGGCCGAGCGGGTCTGCGTGATGAAGTCCGGCAATATCGTCGAGCAGGGCGCGATCGAGAAGGTATTTCGCGCGCCCGAGCATGCCTATACGCGCGCGCTGATCGCCGCCGAGCCGCATCCCGATCCGGCGCCGGTGCAGCCGGGCGCGCCGATCGTCATGGAGACGGACGACCTCAAGGTCTGGTTCCCGGTCAAGCGCGGCCTGTTGCGCCGCGTGGTCGGCCACATCAAGGCGGTCGACGGCGTCAGGATCGCGGTGCGTCAGGGCGAGACGCTCGGTGTGGTCGGCGAGTCGGGCTCCGGCAAGACCACGCTCGGGCTCGCCATCCTGCGGCTCGTCTCCTCCCAGGGCCGCATCGTCTTCCTCGGCAAGCCGATCACCGGGCTCAAATTTCGCGACATGCTGCCGTTCCGCCGCGACATGCAGATCGTTTTCCAAGATCCTTACGGCTCGCTCAGCCCGCGCATGTCGGTTTCCGATATCGTGGAAGAGGGCCTCAGGGTCCATGCCCCGAAGCTGTCCAAGGCCGAGCGCGATCAGCGGGTCATCCAAGCGCTGGCTGATGTCGGCCTCGATACCGACACGCGCTTTCGCTATCCGCACGAGTTCTCCGGCGGGCAGCGACAGCGTATCGCGCTCGCACGCGCGCTGGTGTTGGAACCGACCTTCGTGGTGCTGGATGAGCCGACCAGCGCGCTCGACATGCTGATCCAGTCGCAGATGGTGGATCTCCTGCGCGCGCTGCAGAAGCGGCGCAACCTCACCTACCTCTTCATCTCGCATGACTTGCGCGTCGTGGCCGCGCTCGCGAGCCGGCTTGTGGTCATGCGCGCCGGCAAGATTGTCGAGGAGGGGCCTGCCGCGGACCTGTTCGCCCGTCCGCAAAGCGAGTATACGCGGGCGCTGCTTGCTGCCGCCTTCAAGCTCGAGACCGCGCCGGAGGGCGTGGTTGCCGAATAGGATCTCCCGCTGGTGCCGCCGCCCCCCGAACCGCTGGCCGACCTTCCGGTCGATGTCACCCTATCTGCCCCGGAGCTCTTGGGCCGGGGCTTTCGCATCTATGAGCGCTATCGCTATATCCTGCCGGGCGATGATCCGCACAAGGATGCGCGCACCCACGATCTCGTCCGCTTCGGCCATATCGTGGCGGTGCTGCCGGTCGATATCGCGCGCGACGAGGTGGTGCTGATCCGCCAATTTCGCCTGCCCGCGCAGCTCGCCAATGGCAAGGGTGAGCTGGTCGAGATCGTGGCCGGCCATGTAGAGAAGGGCGAGCAATTGCCCGAGGCGGCACGGCGGGAATGCCTGGAGGAAATCGGCGTCGCGCCGCGCGCGCTCCGCGAGCTCTTCACTTATCTGCCAACACCGGGTGCATCGGACGAGGAGATTACGCTGTTCCTCGGCATCGTCGATGCAACCCAGGTGCCCGATCGCGCCGGCGCCGCCGCCGAGCGCGAGGAAACGCGGCCGATGCGCGTATCCATTGATGAGGCGGTCACCGGGCTCGCCGCCGGCGCAATGCGCAACGGACTTCTGGTGATAGCGCTGCAATGGCTTGCGCTCAATCGCGAGCGGCTGCGGAAGCTCGCTGCCGGCTGATCCGGCGATCTCGCTTGCTGGCGATCTCGCTTGCTTATGCTGCTGCAGCAATGCGCTTGCACAGCGCGGTTGCGTTCATTTTTCATCGAATTGACATGCAACTGCTCCCGCGTCCGCAACGTTCCCCTTCGAGTAGCGAAACTCGGAGATGTATGATGCGTCTTTTCTCGGCTACTCTCGCGCTGACCCTCGCCCTCGTCGGAAGCTCGCATGCGGCCAACATCACGGGCGCCGGCGGAACCGCGATCTATCCGGTCCTGTCGCAATGGGCCGAGCAATATGCCAAGCAAACAGGAAACAACGTCAATTACCAGGCGATTGGATCGGGCGGCGGCATCGAGCAGATCAGGAACCGAACCGTGCTGTTCGCCAACACGGATATGCCGCTCAAGCCCGAAGATCTGCAAAAAAACAATCTCGTGCAATTTCCCCAGGTGATCATTTCGATCACGCCCGTCGTGCATCTCACCGGCATCAAGCCGGGCGAGCTGGTGCTCGACGGGCCGACGCTCGCCAACATCTATCTCGGCAAGATCAAGCAGTGGGATGACGCTGCGATCAAGCGGCTCAACCCCGCGCTGAAGCTGCCGCACCAGGCGATCACCACGGTTTACCGCTCCGACGGTTCCGGCACCACGTTCAATTTCACCAATTATCTGTCCAAGGCGAGCCCGGAATGGAAGTCAGAGGTGGGTGAGGGGACTTCCGTCGATTGGCCCAACGGCGTCGGCGGCAAGGGCAATCCCGGCGTCGCTTCGTATGTGCAGCAGGTCGATGGAGCGATCGGGTATGTGGAATTTGCCTACGTGATCGAGAATCACCTGGTCTACACGGACATGATCAATCAGGCCGGCATGCGGGTTGCCCCGACCATGGAGACGTTCCAGGCCACGGCGGCGAACGCCGATTTCGCGCATGCGCAGAACTTTTTCCTGATCCTGACCAATCAGCCGGGCGACAAAAGCTGGCCCATAACGGCAGCCACCTTCATGCTCTTGCGCAAAGACAATCCCCCAGACCAGAACCGCCTTGTGCTGAATTTCCTCCACTGGGCGCTCAAGGATGGCCAGAGCCAAGCCAAGGCGCTCGATTACGTGCCATTGCCCGACAACGTGATCGCGCAGATCGAAGCCGCGTGGTCGAGGGACCTCGGGCAGGCGTGGAAGACCGCCTCTGCGCAGTGATCTGCGAGAGCAATACGCGAATTCGCGGATACGGCGACCCTCGATGACCCCTCTCTCCAGGCCGCTTGCATACTTATCGCGAACGTCACAAAAAATAGGGCATCGGGAAAGGAGACCTCGATGCCCGAAGCAGGATCTGCGCGCGCCCGCGGAGTGAGCCTTGTGGTCTGTGCGGCCGGATTGGCCGGGCTCGCCGCTGTCGCCGGAGCGGCGGTCGCGGTGCCAAGCAGCAAAATCCCTCAGCTCACCTCGGCGGATTTCGGCTGGCAATCCAATGTCGCTGACTGGCAGGAGCCGCCGCCCGGCAGTGGGCATGGCCCGATCAAGCCTGATCCCGAGCACCCCTACACCAGCAACGCGGTCGGTGGCAGAACCGGGACACAGCCGACCAAGCGCCTCGGCGATTACAGGGATCCGGTGCTCAAGCCGTGGGCCGCCGCAGAGATGAAAGCCTCCAATGACGAGGCGCTGTCGAGCGTCGAGAAGATTCCCTTTGCGGCGCAGGCGCGTTGCTATCCGGGCGGTGTTCCGGGCCAGCTCTTGTTTCCGTTCGAGCCGATCTATTTCATCCAGCTCCCCAATATCGTCTACATGATCTGGCAGCGCGACCACATGGTGCGGCGCGTATTCATGACCGACAAGCACTCGGAGAACATCAAGCCGTCGTGGTTCGGCGAGTCGATCGGCCACTACGAGAACGGCGACACATTGGTGATCGACACCATTGGGCTTTCCACCAAGGACAGCTACATCGACAATTTCCGCACGCCACACACCGACAAGCTGCACGTGGTGGAGCGCCTCCAGCTCGAAGCCGACGGCACGCACCTGACCGGAATCGCCCGCGTCGAGGACCCGGATACTTTCAACGCGCCGCTTACCATGAAGCAGCGCTGGACCAAGACCAAGGGTCGCATGATCGAGACGGTCTGCGCCGAGAACAACAACGACTATTTCAGCCAGGGTCTGTTCCCGGTGCCGATGGCCGCCAAGCCGGATTTTTAGCGCTCGATCCGCCGCACGCTGGTGAAGTCTGTTCCGGTCGCCGCGATGCGCGCGAGCGCCTCGGTGATGGGCTCGATCGCGACCACCATGTGGAACGCATTGGCATGGATCAGCGTATCCCGGTCGCGCACCATCGCGACATGGCCTTTCCAGAACATGAGATCGCCACGACTGAGGGCAGATAGATCGCATGCCGAAGCTCCCATCGACACCGCGCGCCCGAGCGCCGCTTCCTGCGTGTGACTGTCGCGTGGGCACGCGATCCCGCAGGCGGTCAATGCGAGCTGCACGAGTCCGGAGCAATCGATCCCGAACGAGGTCTTGCCGCCCCAGAGATACGGCACATTGAGGAACGTCTCGGCGACCGCAACCGGATCGTCCGCGAAATCATCGATCGGCGCCAAATGGCGCGTCGAAACATGCCCGCCGGTTGCCGTCACCGCGAACGGCTCTGCGATCCGAACGATTGCGAGACGGCAGCCGAGCGAGAGCGCTTCGATGGGCGGCAGCTTGATCGACGGGCCCGGGAACACGAGCGTGCGTGGCACCGCGACCTTGTGGGTCGCCGCTTCTCCGGGCCGAGCGAGCGCGTTGGCGGGAAGCCAGCCCGCATAGCCGTCGTCAGCAAGCGTGCCGTGGCACCAGCCTTCGGGTGTTGTTTCATCGATGGTGACGTGCTCGCCCTTGAGCGCCTCGGTGTCCAGCGCAGCGTCGGGTGAGGGGTGTCGGCGCAGGGGCGCCTGCGGCTCGATGACTTCGCGTGCGCGAATCCCGGGCGCGTCAGCCATATCGTTCGGCGATGAGGTGGTAGAGAGCGCGCGCGCCCTGGCATTCGGCGCCCTCCGGCCGCCCAGGCCTGGCGGCTTGGTTCCAGGCGAAGATATCGCAATGCAGCCACGCCTTGGCGGCGGTCACGAAGCGACGCAGGAACAGCGCGGCCGTGATCGAGCCTGCGAAACCGCCGGACGACACATTGTTGATGTCCGCGACCTTGGAATCGAGCATCTGATCGTAAGGGCGCCAGAGCGGCAGACGCCAGAGCGGATCGCATTCGTCTTGCCCGCTGCGCACCAGCGCGTCCGCGAGCGCATCATCATCGGTGTAGAACGGCACCACCTCGGGCCCGAGTGCAACGCGCGCGGCTCCGGTCAGGGTCGCCATGTCGACGATCAGCTCCGGCGCCTCTTCGTCGGCGAGTGCCAGCGCATCGGCGAGGATGAGCCGGCCTTCGGCGTCCGTATTGCCGATCTCGACCGTGATGCCCTTGCGCGAGCGGTAGATGTCGCGCGGGCGGAACGCCGCGCCGGAAATCGCATTCTCGACCGCCGGAATGAGCACGCGCAGCCGCACCTTGGCGTGGGCGTCCATCAGCATGTGGGCGAGCGCCAGCACGGTTGCGGCGCCGCCCATGTCCTTCTTCATGTTCAGCATGCCGCTATCAGGCTTGATGTCGAGCCCGCCGGTGTCGAAGCAGACGCCCTTGCCGATCAGGGTGACTTTCGGAGCGTTGAGATTGCCCCAACTCATGTCGATGAGGCGCGGTGCCCGATCGGCGGCGCGGCCGACGGCATGAATGAGCGGGAAATTGTCGCTCAGGAGATCGCTGCCGACGATCGCCCGGAATGTTGCTCCATGACGCCGCGCGAGCTCGTGTGCGGTGGTCTCGAGCTCGCCCGGCCCCATGTCGTTGGCGGGTGTGTTGATGAGATCGCGGGCGAGCGCCACGCCCTCGACGATGCGGGCGAGATCGACGCCGTCGACATTCCCGGGCAATTCCAGGCTGAGTGCCTTGTCCTCAGCCTTGCGATAGCGCGCGAACCGATAGCTGCCGAGCGCGAAGGCGAGCGCCGCAAGACGCGCATCGTGCGGCGCATTGGCGAACCGGTAGGTGCCTGCAGGTAATAGCGCTGGCAGCGCGCCGGGCCGCAGCAAGTCCTTTGCCGGATCATCCGCGTCCTCGAGGCCGAACAGCACGCCGGCGAGCGCGCCCTCCTTCCCGGGCAGGAGCAGGTGCCGGCCCGCGCGCGGCTCGAAGCCGGCGGCGGTCGCGTAGGTGCTCGTCTGCGCATCGAGGCTGGCGCGCAATTCGCCCCAGCTTGCGGCAGTCACGAACGTAACCGGCACTGCGTTGCCTGTGCTGCTGCGCGGGACGAAGACTACGGGAATCGAGGGATGCGGCATGGCTTTGTGGCTAGCACGTGCCGCCATCGCGGTGAAGGCAAGTCTGCTGTCGGGGTTTAACCATCCGTTAGGGTTAACGTTTTATTGCTGATGCCGAGAGGCGGCGGGGAGCCGAGTGATGCAGCAGCGTTCAGAACGTGTTCCAGGGAAAAGCCCGATCGCCGCGCTTTTGGCAGCGACCATGTTGGCCGGCGCGCTCGGCGGATGCGCCGCCTTCCGCTCGGTCGAGCCATCGAGCTCGCTTGCCGCCACCGCCTCGCCAGGGGGCGGGGAGGGCGGGCGCAAGGCTGTCGATAGCTTGGCCGAGCGCTACGAGACCAATCCGGGCGATCCGAAAGCCGCAATCGCCTATGCGCAGGAACTGCGCAAGAACGGCCAGCGCGCGCAGGCGGTCGCGGTGCTGGAGCAGTCTTCGCTGCGCAATCCCACAGACATGGAATTGCTCGGCGCCTACGGGCGGGCGCTCGCCGACGTCGGCAATTTTCAGCAGGCGCTCGATGTGCTCACGCGCGCGCATACGCCCGATCATCCGGATTGGCGCATCCTTTCCGCGCAGGGTGCGGTGCTCGATCAGATGGGGCGCCACAACGAAGCCCAGCGTTACTATGAGACGGCCCTCAAGATCGTCCCCGATGAGCCGACGGTGCTGTCCAATCTCGGCCTCTCCTACGCGCTCTCCAAGGACCTGCCGCGTGCGGAGGCGACCTTGAAGCGCGCTGCCGCCGGCGGGAATGTCGATCCGCGCGTCCGCCAGAATCTCGCGCTCGTGGTCGGGCTGCAGGGCCGCTTTGCTGAAGCCGAGACCATCGCCCGTGCCGACCTGCCGCCGGATGAAGCCGCCGCCAATGTTGCTTATCTGCGAGATATGCTGTCGCGAGAGAACGGCACCCTCAAGGGCGGCCGCATTTCCGCGGCCGATGGCAACCGCCGGGGGTGAGCTGAGCCTCGGCGAGCGATGTGCCGGCGGGCCAGCGGCGCGTCAGGTCAGTCGCGCTTGTGCGCAATCACTTGGTCAGGTCAGCGCTGCTTGGCGCTGCCCAGGCTGGGCGGTCCTTGAGCAGACTTCCCAGCGCAATCAACGGATGGATGTGCTCGGCGCCTTTGCACGCTAAGCGACTGTATAATCACGTAATTTCCAACGATTGTTGCGGTTCGGCAACAGACTTCCCCTTGGTACTGAGGTAGTGATTCACTGCCGACGTGAGGGGGAGGCTTCATGAGGTTCCGGCTTGTCTTGTTTCGAAGGCGCCGCTTGCTGACGAGCGCGGCGCTGCTGCTCTCGGTGCAGGTTTCGAACGCGCAACAGATCAATCAGTTCATTGGGTTCGGCGATAGCTCGATCGACAGTGGCTATTTTCTGACGCACCAGATCAGCGCCAATCCTACCAATCAGAGCGCATACAACGCTTCGGCTGCGATCGGCGGGGGCCTTCCGACCACACCGGGCGGCCCGATGAACTCGCAAGTGCTGGCCTCCTATTTTGGGCTGAGCGCGATTCCGGTCGGTATGCCTGGAGGGACCAATTATGCGGCCAGCGGTGCGACCAATGAATCGAATGGGAGCGGCTTCTCGCTCGCTAATCCGTTCGCGCCCGCAACGCCTACTCAGATGCAGAGCTATCTGAATGCCAACGGCGGGCTCGCCAATCCCAATGCTCTGTACCTGATCAGCTCCGGCGGCAATGACGTCGGTAAAGTGATCTGTCCCAACGGCAATTGCGGAGTGCTGTCAGCGGCCGAGCAGCAGGCAGCTTTGGCCGCCAATCTCCTGATCAATGGCGTTGCTCAGCTCCGCAGTGCAGGTGCGCAATATATCGTCGTGGCCATCAATCTCGGGACCAAGACACCGGCGCAGCAGACCCCGGGCACGCCCAGCGCGGATGTCAAACAGACCTACAATCACGCCCTCTATAACGGCCTCACGGCAGCAGGCATCAATTTTATCCCCGCAGATGGCAAAGCAGTGGCTGACGCGGTCGGGTTCAATCCGGCCATGTTCGGACTAACGAATATCACAGCGGGGTCGACCGTCACCCGGCAAGGTGGCGCCTGTATCAATCCCTCGCCCGCGACGATCCCCAACTCGTGGGCGCTGGAGTGCACCACGCTGGTCGCGCCTAATGCGCAGCAGACATATTTGTTCGCCGATGACGAGCATTATTCGGCGGCCGGTCAGAAGATCGAGGCTGACTACATCTACAGCCTGATCGTCGCCCCGAGCGAGATGTCCTATCTGGCCGAGGTCCCGGTGAAGACGCGCGATGTAGTGATCAGCAGCATCGACAATCAGATACCGGTCTCGCTCGCCCAACCCGGATTCTACCATGCTTGGGTTTCCGGCGACGTGTCGTGGCTCAAGATGAGCTCCGATTCGAGCTTCCCGGACGATCCCGGCACGCCGGTCTCGGCCACCGCCGGATTCGATTTCAGGCTGACGCCGAACTGGCTGGTTGGCGTCGCCTTCTCGGGCGGCAGCACGCGGCAATCGTTCAGCCTGGGTGGCGACTTCACCCTCGATGAGTTCGCGATCAGCGCCTATGCGGCTTATGTAAGCGGCCCATTCTGGGGCAATGCCATCGCGAGCGGCGGCGGCCTGTTTTTCGATACCAACCGGCAGGTCCCGATTGGAATCACCGTGCAGCCGAACACCGGCAGCACCAAGGGAAGCGACTTCTCGCTGATGCTCGAGACCGGCTACGACTTCGCGAGCCCGATAGGGCGGGCCAATGCGGTGATGCCGGTGATGCCGGTGATGCCGGTGAAGGCGGCAAAGGCCGCGCCGGCCGCAATCACCGTCACGCACGGCCCGGTGGTCGGCATTACGCTGCAGCAGGTCCGGGTCAACGGCTTCACCGAAACGGACCAATTCGCCGCCGATGATGCGGGCGGGTTCACGGCGCTTTCGTTTGCAAGCCAGACCCGAAATTCGGCGGTGACCGAGCTTGGCTATCAGGCGCATGTCGATCTCGGTGTCTGGCGCCCGTTCGGCAAGATTGTTTGGAACCATGAGCTGGCCGATACCAGTCGCACGGTGACCGCGTTCCTGACGACGACGAGCTTCGCGCCGGGCTATTCGTTGCCAGCAGTGGTGTTCGGCGAGGATTGGGGCACGGCCACGCTCGGAACGTCGCTGAAGATGTCGCGTGATGTGACCGGCCTTGCCACATTCGTCAGCCAGTTCGCCGAGCACAACGTAACCACCTATGGGGGCCAGCTCGGCATCAATATCGCATTCGAGCCGGAAATCGCCTCGACCACGCCGGTGAAAGCGTCACGCGTCAGATAATTGCCGCCGATTGACCCGGTTCACTCAAAAGGTTGAGCGGGTAGGCCGCAATCACTCTGTTCGATCAACCGAGGACTTCCGCGGCAAGGCAGTAGCCCGTAAGGCGCAATAAGCAACGGGCATTGCGCCATTCATGTGCTGGGCTTGTCGTGCAGAATGGCGCGAAGGCGATTGCGCCCTACGATCTGGCCGCGCCTCAGTGCGTCACCGCCATTACCCGGATCGCCGCCGGGCCTAGGATCACCACAAACAGCACCGGCAGGAAAAACAGGATCATCGGCACCGTCAGCTTTGGCGGCAATCCGGCGGCTTTCTTCTCGGCTTCGGCCATGCGCATGTCGCGATTTTCCTGGCTCATCACCCGCAGCGTGGTCGCGAGCGGCGTGCCGTAGCGCTCCGCCTGCTGCAGCGCCATGCACACCGATTTGACGCCCTCGAGATTGGTGCGTGTGGCGAGATTCTGATAGGCTTGACGGCGATCCGGCAGATAGGAGAGCTCCGCCGTCGTCAGCGTCATTTCCTCGGCCAGCGGGATCGATTGCGAGCCCATTTCCGCCGCCACCCGCTTGAATGCTGCTTCGATCGACATGCCGGATTCGACGCAGATCAAGAGCAGGTCGAGAGCATCCGGGAAAGCGCGCTTGATCGACAGCTGGCGATGGGCGATCCGGTTCTTAAGGAACAGGCTCGGCAGCTGCATGCCCACATAGGTGGCGCCGAGGCAGATGCCGATCTTGATGAGCGGCGGCTGGTCGAGATCGAGGATGACGAAGACATAGAGGGCCGACAAGAGCAGCATCACGAATGGCATGACCATGCGGAAGAACAGGTAGGTGACATAGGGCGCGTGGCCGCGATAGCCGGCTTGCACCAGCAGCGCTCGCGCCGTTTCCTGGCCGACCCACTTGTTCAAATTGAACTGATCGACGATCGACTGCATGTACTGCTTTGGCGTGCGCCGTAGCGCAATCTTCTCGCCGCGCGCCATGCGCTCCCGCTCGCGCTGGCGCAATTGCTCGCGCTCGAGCGCGACCGACTTCATCCGCTTGGCGAGCGTGTCGGTCGCGAGCAATGGCATCGCCAGCGTGAGCACGGTTGCGATCGCGGCGATGGCGGAGAAAGCCATCGTCAAGATGCGCGGATTGGAGACGGCTTGAAGGAGAATGTCGTACATGGCGCTGATTAGAAATCGAAGTTGATCATCTTCCGCATGACCATGACGCCGATAAACATCCAGGTGATGCAGCCGGCCATCATCATGCGGCCGAGCGGCTCGGTCCACAAAAGCTCGATGTACTGCGGGCTGGTGATGTAGACCATGAACATGACGCCGGGCGGCAGGCAGCCGATGATGGTGGCCGAGGCCTTGGCCTCCATCGACATGGCCTGGATTTTGGCCTGCATCTTCTTGCGGTCGCGCAGCACCCGCGAAAGATTGCCGAGCGCTTCCGAGAGATTGCCGCCAGCCTTCTGCTGGATGCCGATGACAATGCCGAAGAAATTGGCCTCGGCCACCGGAATGCGCTCGTACAGCTTGGCGCAGGCGTCGCCCAGCGGTACGCCGAACGACTGCGTCTCCAGGATTGCGCGGAACTCGCTGCGGATCGGCTCGCCCGATTCGTTCGTGATGACGCGGATGCTGTCGAGAAGCGGCAGGCCGGCCTTGATGCCGCGGACGATGACGTCGACGGCATCCGGAAAGCCGGCGAGGAACTTCGCTTCGCGGCGCTTCTTGAGGAATTTGAGCGCCCAGCGCGGCAGCCCGAAGGAGGCCGCAAAGGCCAGCGCGACGGCCCCGGGCAGGCCGGCATGGAGGCCGAGCGCGACCACGAAGCCCACCAGGCCGAGGATCGCGCTGGTGATGATAAAGCGTTTCTTCGACCAGTTGAGGCCGGCCTGCGCGATCCGCACGGAAAGCGCCGGGGTCTTGCTCTTGGTGCGCCGCTGCTCGATCTCTTTCAGGCTGCCTTCGATCTGCTCGCGTCGTGATTTCTGGCCGCCGCGCTGCGTCGCCACCCGCACCGGAGCGCCGGTGCGCGCGACCGACTCCATGCGCCGCTCCGCCTTCCGCTCGCCCGACAGGAACGGATAGATGAAGACCCAGGCGACGCCCCCGATCGAGGCGGCGACCAAGAAGAACAGCGCGATCATTTGCATCGGCATGACGGCCTCGGTTCAGTCAATTTCTGTCGCGTTCGCCTACCACCTCGGCCGCATCCAGAGCCGCGGCGAGCCGTTGCTCCTCGCCATAGTAGCGGGCGCGATCCCAGAACTTCGGGCGGCCGATGCCGGTCGAGCGATGGCGGCCGACGAGGTTGCCCTGCGCGTCCTCCCCGATGATCTCATAGAGGAACAGATCCTGGGTGATGATCACATCGCCTTCCATTCCCAGCACCTCGGTGATGTGGGTGATGCGGCGCGAGCCGTCGCGCAGGCGAGCCGCCTGCACGACCACGTCCACCGACGAGCAGACCATTTCGCGGATCGTGCGGGATGGAAGCGCAAACCCGCCCATCGTGATCATCGATTCCAATCGCGACAGCGCCTCGCGCGGACTGTTGGCGTGCAGCGTTCCCATCGATCCGTCATGACCGGTATTCATCGCCTGCAGGAGGTCGAAGGCTTCGGGTCCGCGCACCTCGCCGACGATGATCCGCTCCGGGCGCATGCGCAGGCAATTGCGCACCAGGTCGCGCATGCTGATCTGCCCCTCGCCCTCGAGATTGGGCGGCCGGGTCTCCAGCCGCACCACGTGAGACTGCTGCAGCTGCAGCTCGGCCGCGTCCTCGCAAGTGATGATGCGCTCGTCGTCATCGATATAGCGGGTGAGGCAGTTGAGCAGCGTGGTCTTGCCGGAGCCGGTGCCGCCGGAGACCAGGGTGTTGACCCGGCAGCGGCCGATGATCTGCAGAATCTGAGCGCCCTCCGGCGTGATGCTGCCGAACTTGACCAGTTGCTCGAGCGTGAGCTTGTCCTTCTTGAACTTGCGGATTGTGAGCGCCGGGCCGTCGATGGCGAGCGGCGGGACGATGACGTTGACGCGTGAGCCGTCGGGCAGGCGGGCATCGCATATGGGCGAGGATTCGTCGACGCGCCGGCCGATCTGGCTGACGATGCGCTGGCAGATATTGAGCAGCTGCTGGTTGTCGCGAAAGCGGATGCCGGTGCGTTGGATCTTGCCTTTGACCTCGATGAAGGTCGTGCCGGAGCCGTTCACCATGATGTCGGCGATATCGTCACGGGCGAGCAGCGGTTCGAGCGGACCGTAGCCGAGAACGTCGTTGCAGATGTCGTCGAGCAGCTCCTCCTGCTCGGAGATCGACATCACGATGTTCTTGATCGCGATGATCTCGTTGATGATGTCGCGAATTTCCTCGCGCGCGGAATCGGCGTCCAGCTTGGCCAGCTGGCCTAGATCGATCGCCTCGATCAAGGCGCCGAAAATCGCTCCCTTGGTGTCGTAATAGGCGTCGGTGTGGCGCGAGTCGGTTGCGGTCGGCGCGACCGGCGGCGGAGCCGGCATGGCCGAGGTTTGCCGCCCGGGGGCCGGAGCCGTCACCAGCGGCGCCCCCAGCCCGATCGACGGAATGGGCGCGCGCCCGCCCTCGTTCATGCTGCCACCCTTGGCCGCAGGCGCGTGCGCCGGGTCGGCCGCGGGCTGCAGCGATGGCGAAGCCAGGCGCGGCGCGGGCGCGGGAGGCGCCTTGCCGGCATCGGGGGTGGACGTACTACGCTTTCCAAACACGCGACTGATCTCCGGCCTGATCGGCCTCTACCTTAGTCCTTCCTATCGCTTCAGCAGCTTGCCGATGAACGGCGGTAAAAAACCTGAACGGGCCTTCTTCGGATCGGCCTTGCCGGTCAGATCCTGCGCCAGCTGGCGGAACATCTCGGCCACCCGATGCGAGGACGACAACTCGGCTATCATCTGACCGTTGTTGGCGGCAGTGCCGAACACCTGCGGCTCGAACGGGATCAGCGCCGCCGCTTCGTCATCGAGCGCCTTGGCGAAATCGGCGGGCTTGATCTCGGGCCGCTTTGCGATGCCGATCTGATTGAGGCAGTAGCGCGGACGGCGATCGTTGGGGCGCGCCGCCTTGAGCATGTCGAGCAAGTTCTTGGTATTGCGCAGATTGGCGAGGTCCGGTCCCGCGACCACCAATAACTCGTCAGCGCTGATGAGCGCCTTCTTGGTCCAGCCCGACCACTGATGCGGAACGTCGAGCACGATGCACGGCACTGTCGCCCGCAGCGAATCGACGATCGGATCGAAAGCCTCGGGCGTGAAGTCATAGACCCGATCGAGCGTCGCCGGTGCCGCCAGGAGACTCAAGTGGTCGGTGCACTTCGACAGGAGCCGGTCGATGAACGCATTGTCGATCCGATCCGGCGAGAATACCGCGTCGGCGACGCCCTGCGGGGGGTCCTGGTTATAATCGAGCCCGGCCGTCCCGAAGCCGAGGTCGAGATCGACCACCACCGTGTCGAGCTTGATCTCGCGCGCGACCGCCCAGGCTATGTTGTGGGCGACCGTGGAGGCGCCGACACCGCCTTTAGCGCCGATCACAGCGATGATGCGCCCGACCGGATTGGCGTCAGGCGCGGTGAACAGGCCGCAGACCGAGCGCACGACGTCGATGGTGCCGATCGGCGCAATCAAATAATCGTTGACGCCGCGGCGCACCAGCTCGCGATAGAGCGTCACGTCGTTGACGTGACCGATCACGATCACCCGCGTGCCGGCATCGCAGACTTCCGCGAGCGCATCGAGGCCGCTCAGGATCCCTTCGCCGCGGTTCTCCGTCTCGATGACGATGACGTTCGGGGTCGGCGAGGTCTTGTAGGCCTCGATGGCGGCAGCGATGCCGCCCATCTGAATCTTGAGGTGCGCTTTGCCGAGACGGCGATCCTCGCCCGCCCCTTGCACTGCCGCCGCGGCCTCGACCGTCTCACAGAACGCCTGCACCGACACCCGCGGCGCCGGTGCAATGTGCTCGATGATGGGCGGCTCGGAGGTTTCGACCTCGGCCGGCGCGGCGGAGAAGGCCTGCGTAATCATTTGCCGATATCGCTGATCTTGCCTTCGTTATTGTTTGTGATCGTGTAGACCGTGGCCGGGGTCATGCCCTGGCGGTATGCCTCCATCGCCTTGGTCCGGCGCTGGTTATAGGCCGGCGTCTCGCCGCGCGGCTGCACCAGGTCGGCGGGATTGGCCACCTGGGCGGCCAGGTTGTGCTGCGCCGCGCAGCCGAAGTTCCAATATTCGAGATTGTCGCTGTGCTCGCGGTCGATGGTCGGACCGAGGTCGTGCGGCCACATCCCGCAGGGGCCGGCGCTCGCCACCATGCGCGGATAATTGAGCCGCATGGTCGCGAGCGTGCGCGGATCGCTCGGCTGATAGGTTCGAATCCCGATCGACTGCGCCGGCACCCCCATGCTGACCAGGATCGAGCGCACCTCAGGCAGCACGTTGGCGGCGGCGGCTTCGTTGCTGGTGCCCGTCGGCATGTCGATGATCACTCCACCGGCGGCGTCGCGTTTCCAGGAATGAGCGAAGCTGAGCACGTCGGCGCGCTGATCGAGTGTGAGTTCGCCGCGCCGAGAGCCGATGAACAGCTCGACCGTGTGCACGCCCTCGCGGATGGCGATCGGGTGGCGATGACGGAGGTCCGGCGGGTATTCGGGCATTCCGGCCTGATCGGACACGCAGCCGGCGAGCGTCGCCGCACAGCCGGCGATCGCCATGAGCCGGATCAAACCCTTCGTCTCACACGTGTCCGATAGCCCCGCACGCCATCGAGAGCGCATGCGAGGATGGCTCGCTGCTTTCGCAGACGCGACAGCGGCGCGAAGGTCGGGATGGTGCGCTCTACTCATCGCAAGAAATCTCCTGCCGCCTCAGTCCAGGATGAAGCCGTAATTGCCGTGATAGGTGCGCTTGCTTTCAGGCGTGTTCGGAACGCCGTAGATGCGATTGAGATTTCCGAGCAGGATGGTCGCGGGATCGCTCGCGTCGGCAAATCCATCGTCGGGTCGCGCCAAATCCTTCTGCGCCACGGCGCGCGCCAAATAGGGCGTCACCAGGACCATGAGCTCGGTCTGGTTGTTCTTGAAGTCCCGGCTCTTGAACAAGGGACCGAGCACCGGCAGCTGCATGAGCCCGGGAACGCCGTTTAGGTACTGAATGGTCTGGTCCTGAATCATGCCCGCCATGGCGAGCGAGCCGCCGGAGGGAAGCTCGACCGTGGTATCGGCACGGCGGGTGAGGACCGACGGGATGGTCAAGGGCTGCAAGGAGCCCGCGAACTGCACGGTCAAAGCGTTGTCGGCCGAGAGGTTGGAGACCTCGGTCATCACCTTGAGGCTGATTCGACCTTCGGAGAGGACGACCGGCGTGATGTTCAGGCTGACGCCGAATTGCTTGAAATCGATCGTCGGCTGGCAGACCGGGGGATTGGTGTTGGTGTTGCAATTGAGACCGGCCGGCACCGGAAACTGACCGCCGGCCAAGAAGGACGCGCTTTCTCCCGAAATGGCGGTCAGCGTCGGCTCCGCCAGTGTGTGGATGACGCCGGCGCGCTCCATGGCGAGCAGTGTTGCCTGGACGCCGCCGAATTGTGCCCGCACACCGGAGCCGCCGATCGGGGTGGAGCTCAGTGCGCTGCCGATCGCCGAGAACGGATTGGACGTGTTGAGGTTGAGCACCGAGGTCGAATAACCGAGGCTGGCATCGAAGTTGACGCCGAGCTGCTTGATGACGTCGCGCCTGACCTCCGCGACCGTAACCTTCACCATCACTTGGTCGCGACCTTGCACCGTGATGGCATTCACGACCTTGCCGCCTTCCTGGGTCGCCTTGTCGGTCTGGTAGCCGAGCAGGTGGACTGCAATGTCGAAGGCCATCTGCGATTCGGCTTGCGTGGCCACATTCCCGGTCAGCACCAGGCCTGGGCCGACGGCTTCGACGTGAATGTCGGAGGCTGGCAGCGCCTGCTTGATCGCGGCTCGGATGCCGTTGAGATCGTTGGTGACCGCGATGTCGTAGCCGGAGATCTGCCGGCCGTCGGCATCGAAGAAGAAGATATTGGTCTGTCCGACCGAAGCGCCGATGATGTAGGCGCGTCGCGACGAACGCACCACTGCGTTGGCGATCTTGGGGTCGGCAATCAGCACATCCTTGATGTCGCGCGGCAGGTCGAGGACGATTCCCTTGCCGACGCCGAGCGACATGAAGCGCGCAGTCATGTCGCTGCCGGCCACTTCGCTGCCGACCGCGGTGATGGGGGCGGCGGCAGGGCGCTGGTCGGCGGCGGCGATCGGATGGCTCGCACTCATTGCCAGCGCCGCGATCAAGGTCGCGAGCGACGTGGTGCGGATCAAGAGCGTTTTGGCCATTTTGCGGTCCCCTGTCGACGCATTCTGTGCCGGCGCAGCGCCTTTTGCGGCATTTGCCGAGCCGGCCGTCACCACCCCGGCGCCGTTCGCCTTCGCAGTCCCGAGATCGTCGGCGTGCACGTTGCTGCGCGCGGCTTTCATTACGCTCACTTCCACATGGCGCGCCGACATGCCCGGATCGCGGGCACGCGCGTGCGATGCCCCATCGGCCAGTTGGTCGCGCCAGCGCAATTTCAGCAGGTAAACGTCAAGGCATGGTTAATAAGGCGTATCCAAATCGAGTTAATGGATCCTCACCGGGCAAGGTCCGCCTGCACGCAATGCGCGTCCGGTCAAATTCCGATTGCCCGCATCCAGGGCGTGTCCGGATAGATCAGCAGGGCAGCCGCCGCGAGGGCAATACCGTAGGGAACGTCGCCGCCCTGCCGGTGCAGCCGCTGCGCCCAGAACTGGCCGGCCAGCAACCCGGGAAGCGGAACGAGGCGGAATTGCACCAACAGGAGGGTCAGTGCCCCGCCGAGCAGGGACGCGTACAGCAGATAGTTCAGCAGATAGCCGAAGCCGAGCCACAGGGCGGTCGCTGCCGCAAGCTTGGCATCGCCGCCGCCGATCCACCCGCAGGCGAAGCAGCCAAACGCAACCACGAGAACGGCGGCTCCGGCGCCGATGTGCCAAGCGAGCTCCGCTGCGCTCATCCCGCTCATCAGCGCCAGCGCGAAGAAGCCCCCCATCAGGATAAGCGATACCCGGTTGGAGATCGTCATGGTGAGGAGGTCGCTCGCGGCCGCGAACGCCATCAGGCCCGGGAACAGCAGCAATCGGATCAAGTCGACGATCATTCCCGGGTCCATCATCACGCGACGGCGGCTTCTGCGTGGCCACTCTAGCGCCGATGTCGTTGCGGATCGGTTAGCGGACGAGCAAAACGAGAATTGCCCGGCTTTGCGGCGATTGCACAGGGAATTGCCTGGAAAGCATCCGGCCGCCACCTTGCGATCCAGCATCGTCAAAAAAGAAAAGGCCCCGGCGACGTCCGGAGCCTTTTCGATTGAATTCAGCGAAGCTCTTACTTCAGGGCGGTCTGGACGCTGCCGAAGGTGGTGTTCAGGTTTCCACCGACACCCTTCACGACCGCGATGATCGCGACCGAGATGCCGGCGGCGATGAGGCCATACTCGATGGCGGTCGCTCCCGACTGATCCTTCGCAAAGCGCTTCACGAGATTCTTCATACTAAGCTCCATTGGTCCACACGTGGCTGTCTGAGCGTGACCCCGGAGCCTGTTGTTGTGGCCAATCCGGGACCGTGACGAACCCTACCGGCGACCCGTTGCGCCACGGTTAACCGGGGCGGAGAAACTCCCCGATTCTGCGGTATTAAGGTCCGTAGTTAACAGGTTATCTACGGCAATCGCGATAACCAATAGAATATGTATCCGAGTCGGCAGAGTATGTTGCCGACCGTAACCAAGAACATGTCGGAGACGGTGATCTGCGCAGCTGCTGCTGACGATCATCTTCACCTGCAAGCGCCAATCAGTCGCAGATGATGTCGAGCCATCTTAGGGTGCGCCTTCGTGCGCAACCCATTCATCGCCTCTTAAGCGCGTCGCGCTATCCTGAGTGCGGGACAATTGGTTCAACCGGAATTCAAGGTTCATTTGATGCTCGACGAGTTCATCGCGCTCATCGACGGTATGGGTCATACGGTTTTCAAGCTCGTGCCGATCACGATCGCACTCGGAATCGGCTTCGCAATCTTGTCGTTCTTCTGGGCCTGCAATCCGGGCCAGCCGTGGTGGCGCAAGCGCGAGCTGGTGACCGACTTCTGCTACTGGATCATCATTCCGTTGTTCGCACGCTATCTGCGCATCGGTCTCTTGGTCATGGGCGCCGCTCTTCTCTTCGGCATCACCACCGCGGACGGGCTCATCGAATTCTACGACAACGGCCACGGTCCCTTGGCGGAGCTGCCGCTGGCGGTGCAGGCCGCCCTGTTCCTCATCGGCTCGGATCTGATGAACTACTGGATTCACCGCGCCTTCCATCGTCCGGTGATGTGGAAGTATCACGCGGTGCACCATTCCTCGGAAGATCTCGACTGGCTGTCGGCTGCGCGATTTCACCCGGTGAATATCTTTCTCGGCAGCGTCGCGACTGACGTCGTGCTGCTGCTGGCGGGAATTTCCCCGAACGTTCTGGTGTTCCTCGGCCCATTCACTGTTGCGCATTCGGCCTTCGTGCACGCCAACCTCAACTGGACGCTGGGGCCGTTCCGCTACGTGCTCGCGGGCCCGGTTTTCCACCGCTGGCATCACACCGCGGCCGATGAGGGCGGCGAGAAGAACTACGCCTCGACCTTCCCGATCCTCGATGTCCTGTTCGGGACCTTCTACATGCCGGAGAACAAGCTGCCGGCCCTCTATGGGATCGCCGATCGCGCCTTCCCGGAAGGATTCGGTGCGCAGATGCTGTATCCGTTCCGCCAAATGTGACCTTTTGCACTTCGTTCACCTATTTGGCGTCAAGTCGCGAGCTTGAGTACCTGCCCAGTCGCAGTATCCCTCGTCACCTCCGCCGCGTCTGTTGGTGAGGGTGGGGATGCGGCCGACGCGTAAGGCGCGGGAGTGTGTCATGGCGTATCCGTTCGGGCCGGAAGCTAATGGGTGTCACCCATGAAGCCCGCCCGCATCATCGTGCTCCTCATCGCCCTGGCGGCTGGCGGCGTGGCCGCCTTCATGGCGAGCCGTTCCGATCAGGCTCCGCCCCCGGAGCCGGCCGCGCCGGTGGCACAGCTCGAGACGACCGATGTCCTGGTCGCCAATGCTGAGATCGGCATGGGCAGCGCGGTCAAGCCTGAGGACCTGCGTTGGCAGACCTGGCCGGCGGCGGCCGCCAGCGCCAACTTCATTCGCAAGAGCGACCGGCCCGACGCCATCGCTCAGCTGGCGGGCGCGATTGCGCGAACACCATTCTCCGACGGCGAGCCGATCCGCGAAGCCAAGCTGATCCGTGCCGATGGCTCCGGGTATATGGCGGCCATACTGCCCACCGGCATGCGTGCTGCTTCGATCGATATTTCGGTCGAGACCGGAGCCGGCGGCTTCATTCTGCCCAACGATCATGTCGACGTCATCCTCAGCCGGCGCGATCGCGATGCCGAGGCGATCAACGGCGGCGTCGAGGTCCACACCAGCGAGACGATCATGAGCGATGTGCGTGTGCTCGCGATCGACCAGACCGTGGAGGAGAAGAACGGCCAGAAGGTCGTGGTGGGCAAGACCGCCACGCTCGAGGTCACGGAGCGGCAGGCCGAGCGGCTCGCGCTCGCGCATGAGCTCGGCACGCTGTCGCTCACGCTGCGGAGCCTGGTCGATTCCGGCAAGCAGCGTCAGGCGGACGCGTCACCGGCGCCGGAAGATGATTCGATCATCGTGTATCGCGGCGTCACCTCCGAGACCTTCACCTGCGCTCCTGGCTGCGAGCACCGTACCGGGTCGCGCGGGACGAACGATGTCAAGGACCCGCCCGCCGCCGGGGGCGCCCCGCCTGCTCCGGCGAAGTAGCAACGGCTAGTGTGGTGGATTTGAAGTCCGTTCTATGGCCGCTCAGCGCAACGCGGCCGCGCCGAGTTGCTCGTCCGCTCAGCGCTTCTCATCCCCTTCCCGTTCAACTCTTGAGGCAAGGAACCAAGCATTCGCAGTTAGTTCCGAACGAACAAGGGACATCTGAGAGGGCACGGTTCCGATGTGGCGCAACGCCAAGTGCTCACTCCAAGACAACGTGATCACGTTGGGCCAATCAGACCCGCTCGACGGTTCGTCCGCAAGATGCGCCCTAACATAACGTGGGGTCCATGGATTTTTGGGAGTTTGACTCGTCGCAGATTCAACGATCGCACCAAGGAGCAACCAAATCGGCAATCACGCTATGGCGCCTAAGCGGGTGCAGTTTCACGGAGACGCTCTCTCCAGCACTCAACCGGCTGAGAGCATCGTGTGCGATTCGGAGCCGAAGCCCGTTGTCACGCAGGAACCGAATAAGCTGAACCGGCTGCCTGACGTCTCCTGCGCGTAGCGTGATGTCAATAGCGCCGGAACCGAATTGGCCTCGGGACGCTGCTTTTGTGTCGTCCAGTCGATCGAGCGCTTCCTTCAATGACGGTTTCGTCGACATCGGCCTCTTCCATGACCTTGAGAGCTATCGCACGAAGCCCCTTTTAGGCCCAACGCACCGGACCGCAATCCGCTGATATGTGCTCTTCTAAGATAAAGGATGCGGTCGATACCTCAACCTGTGCGACAATCTGCACGATCCCGACAGGCGTCGTCACGTCAATGCTGATGATATCGCCATCGGCGTCCTCAATTTCCGAGATCGAATGCGCGGGCCACATATATGCAACCTCGCGCCTTGAAGTGGGAATCTCGTCCGACGCGCGATCTTGGTCAAATATTGGAATCGGGGCAACCACCTGTCCGACCGCCTACGCTCCTTCGTCTCAAGCAAGCGTATGGGCTGCCTTGCAGATTGAAAATGAATCATGCCGCCGGGATCGGCAGCGCAGTCGTCGACTTGATCTTCTCCATGGCGAAGCGCGAGGTGACGTTCTTGAGCGGCACCGCAGCGATCATTCTCTTGTAAAAGGCATCGTAGCCGGCAATGTCGGTCACCACGACGCGCAGCATATAATCGACGTCGCCGGCCATCCGGTAGAATTCCATGACCTCGGGCATCGAGCCGACCGTCTGAGCGAAGCGATCGAGCCATTCCTGGGAGTGATCGCCGGTCTCGATGGAGACGAAGACGGTCACGCCGAGACCGAGCTTGTCCTGATCGACCAACGCCACCCGCTTGGTCAGCACTCCCTCCGCCTCCAACCGCTGGATTCGCTTCCAGCAGGGGGTGGAGGAGAGCCCGACCCGGTTGCCGATCTCGGCCACTGACAGCGAGGCATCCTCCTGCAGCAACGCGAGAATCTTGCGGTCGGTCATATCCATGTCGGAAGTTTATTCCTTTTTGTGCGCATTTTTTCCTTCTACATAGAAAACAATTCGCAATTACGTAGTTGACACCACAGGTCGCTAGATGTAGTGTTTGGCCATCGGGAGGGCTTTTCCATGGCTAGGCACGGTTTCACCGATCCTCTTTTCCACGACGAAGGCGCGGCTCGCGCATGGTTTGAGGCTGCTCGCTGGCCAAATGGTCCGACCTGCCCGCATTGCAAGGGCGCCAAGCACTACGCGACCAAGAAGGTCGGCGTTTATCGCTGCGGCAATTCCAAATGCCGGAAGGACTTCACGGTCATGACCGGCACAGTCATGGAGCGCAGCCACGCAAAGCTTGTCGATTGGGCCGTTGCCTTTCATTTGGCCGCTTCAAGCAAGAAGGGCTTTAGCGCACATCAGCTCCACCGCGAGCTTGGTTGCCAGTACAACACGGCTTGGTTCATGTTCCATCGTGTCCGCGAGGCAATGCGGCGTGGTGGTCTTGATCTGCCGCCAATGGGCGGCGAAGGCAAAATTGTCGAGGCGGACGAAACCTATTTCGGCAAGCAGGAAAACCCGCAGCCGTCTCCACAGCGCAAGGGCGAACCTTACAAGGGTCGCGGCCGTGGTCCTGCCGGCAAGCGCGCCGTGATCGCACTAGTCGAGCGCGGCGGCAGTGTGCGCTCATTCCATCCTGCCGTTGCCGATGGCGAGACCGTCAACGCGATCGTGCGCGCCAACATCGCCCGTGAAACGCGCCTGCATACAGACGAAAGCCGCTACTACATGGGTGTCGGCAAAGAGTTCGCCGCCCACAAGACCGTGGCGCATTCGCGTGGCGAGTACGCCCGCAGCGATCTTGTCGGCCACAACGAAGATGAAACGGAGTTCTATTTCGAGCGCGTTCACACAAACACGATTGAAGGCTTCTTTTCAATCTTCAAGCGCGGGATGCGCGGCATCTACCAGCATTGCAGTGAAAAGCACTTGCACCGCTATCTCGCGGAGTTCGATTTCCGCTACAACTATCGTGCCTCGCTTGGGTACAACGACGAAGACCGCACCATTGCGGCAGTGAAGGGCGGTGAGGGCAAGCGCCTCACCTATCATCAACCTCATAAGTCCTGATTACAGCCGTCAGGCAGCCCGGCTCTTGCGGGCGCGGCGCGGGCGGCGTTGAGACTTTTTGTGTTGCAGCTTGCGAGACTCGCCCGTCTTGGTCGGTATATCCTTTAGCGGCGTGGGCGGCCCGCTAAAGGCGCCCTGAAGAATGCGCTTTAGGCGATCTGCATCTGGGGGACTTTGTGGCATCGCGTAAGTGGCCTCGGTACGAGGTTGGGCGCAAGGATTACGTTTTTGCTTTAGGCGCGATCTCCGCAAATTTCAACAAGCTTGAGGGCATCCTAAGGCTCCAGTTCGCTATAAGCGTTCGACTTTCGGCGGATGCGACGAATTTTCTCTTCACGCGGCTAGATAACAGTCAGCGGATGCAACTCATCCGACATTGTCTCACAGGCCTTCCATACAATGAGAGAGAGAAGCGCGCCATTGAGCACTTTATGAAGGGGTATGCTATCTGCGCAGAAAACCGAAATATTCTGCTTCACGCTGAGGTTTATTACGGTCTGGCGGCCGACAGTCGGGAAAGAAAACGAGTGATGTTCTACAAGGACAGCAAGAAGCCTCCGTACCTTCCCAATCGGTACATTCCGTCACTCAAAGCTTTGCGCGCAATCGCGGACGCAATGAACGAGTTTTCCGAGTACGGCTCCTACCTGGGGATGACGCTCCGCGATGCTTACTGGATGGAGGAGGAGACCGGTTTGAGAAACTTGCGGCGGCCATTGCCTTATAAACCGCCCTTACCAAGGCCTCTGGCTCCGAAACCATTTGAAGGCTCCAGTCCTCCCATAACTGATCCAGCCCCGCCTTGATCATCTCGGGCGTGACTTTGATTTTTTCTCTCGGTTCCATTGTCCGTCCTTTCCACGGCTGGAACCGGAATTCCGGAGTCGAATCACCTTAGCGTCGGCCTGTCGAGGTCGATCTACATTTAGTGGTCTGTGGTGTCAACTACGTAATCCGGAAACAATTCTATTTCAAGTGCGCTTTCCCGGCCAAAAACTCATCGACCTCGGCCCGCTTGGGGGCTCCGGTGATGCCGCCGAAGCGCGTGCACTTGATTGCGGCGGCAACGGCCGCAAAGCGCATTGCGTCTGTCTCGTCGCGGCCTTCCGCCAGTGCCAGCGCGAACGCGCCGTGAAATACGTCGCCGGCCGCAAGCGTATCGATCGGCTTGATCGGGAATGCGGCCAAGTTGTGCCGCTGGCGCGCCCCGGCGGTGAGCCACAGCATGCCGTTCGGTCCGTCGGTGACGGCGAGAAAGCCGTGGCAGGTCGCCGCAATCTGCTCGAGCCCGAGGGCGAGGTCATCGGTTGCGGCAGTGGCGCGCAGTCCCTCGGCGGAGAAGACCACGTGTGTTGCGGCACCAAACAGAGCATCCGTTGCCCGCGTCGGCTTGTCGGCGTCGAGCACCACCGGAATGCCGCGGTCGCGCGCCGCCACACAAATGGGAAGCGAGAAATCGGGGAAGCGATTGTCCGCCAGCACCGCGTCGGCTGTTGCGACGATCGCCGCAGGGTCGCTGGGGCGGGCCTCCGCTAGCCGATCGTCGCGATAATTGACGATCGCGCGCTCGCCCGCCGCATCGATGCAGATCGCCGAGATCGACGAGGCGACGCCGGGCACGCGCACGCAACCGCTGACGTTCACGCCCTCCTGGGTGAGCGCGGCCGCAATGCGATCTCCCATCGGCTCGCAGCCTGCCGGCCCACCGAGCGGTCCGGCAAAACACGCGCGGCCGCCCAGCCGCGCGATCGCGATCGCGGCATTGGCGGCACAACCACCGGAAATGAGCATGAAAGCGGAAGCTTGGGTCTTTGTCTCCGCGACCGGGAATTGCTGCACGTGAAAGACCGCGTCGACCACCGCGATGCCGGTGCAAACCACTTGTCGGGCAGCGAAGCTCGTGCGACCGCCCGCGGTGGTTTCGCCCTCAGTCGAAGACAATGTCCTGCTCCACCCAAGCGCGCAGGATGTGATGCGCGATCGCGACCGGCAAAGGCGCGGTCAAGCCCTCCGGATGCTTGCCGAGCAGCATTGCGGCGACCTCCTCGCGGCTGAACCAGCGCGCATCGTCCAGCTCGGTGCGGTCAATGACAATCTCTTCCGAGCAGGCCTCGGCATGGCAGCCGATCATCAGCGACATCGGGAACGGCCAAGGTTGCGAGGCAAAATAGGCGACCCGGCCGCACGCAATGCCGGCCTCCTCGGCAGTCTCGCGGCGGACAGCCTCCTCGATCGTCTCTCCCGGCTCGACGAAGCCGGCAAGGCATGACCACATGCCGGAGGCAAACCGATGCGAACGACCGAGCACGCAGCGGTCGCCCGCGACCGCAAGCATGATCACGACCGGATCGGTGCGCGGAAAGTGCAGCGCCCGGCACGACGGACAATCTCGCCGCCAGCCGCCTTCGACGACGCGGGTTGCGGCCCCGCAATTGGCGCAGAAGCGATGGCGGGCGTGCCAATTGAGGAGCGCCCGCGCCTCGGCGAGCGCACAGAGATGATCTCCGTCGAGAAGGCCGCGCACTGCAATCGATCGCAGATCGATGAGCTCGATATCGCCTCGCTTCTGCAGCATCGCGATTGCGTCCGGCGCAAGCGCGGCCGCGAAGCGAGGCGCGCCGTCGAGAAGCCCGAGGAACGCGACTTCGGCCGGCTCGCCAAGCTTCCGGATCTCGGCAGAAGCAAACAGCGGGTCGTGCCCGTGCGAGCCACTCTTCAGCACCACCACCTCGCCGCCGACCAGATAGAAACGGCTTGCCGGATCCTCCGCCAGCTTGGCCAGTGCAGCCAGGTCGGCGCGGCGCTCGACCGCGTGATTGATGCGGCCTCCCGCATAGCCCAGGCGCGGCTTGGGACCGAGATCGGGACGAGGCGGCATACAAGGCTCCTGAGCTAACCGGGGATTTTCTTTCGCAGGACCGCGAGCAAGCACTCGCGCGCTGCCTCATCATAAGGGCACGCCGGCAGCGCGCCCCAGGCTGGTCGCGGCCAGGCCGCATCGGAGCGACTGCGCGCGATGATGTGGACGTGCAGCTGCGGCACGATGTTGCCGATGGCTGCGGTATTGATCTTGTCGCAGCCGGTGACCTCCTTGAGAAGCTCCCCGACGCGCGCGATCTCGGCCATCAAGCGCATCTGATCGGCTGGCGTGAGATCGAAGACCTCCGCCGTGCCGGCACGCCTTGGCACGATGATGAGCCAGGGAAAATTGGCATCGTTCATCAACAGCACGCGCGAGAGCGGAAGATCGCCTATCACTAGCGTATCGTGCGCAAGTTGCGGATCGAGGGCGAAAGCCGCACCCGTCACCGGCTGTTCCGTCGATTTCACCGTCGAGATTCCCCTGTGGCGCTCGAAAGTATCAGACTTGCTTTCCCCACCCTATCGGCCGATATAACCCCCGGGAGGTTGGCGGTGGACGAGCCACTCGCCAACCGGGTCAGGTCCGGAAGGAAGCAGCCCTAACGAGCTCCGGTTCGGGTCGCTCGTCAGCCTCCCACTTCATCTCCGCGGCTCGCGCTTGCGACTTGCGCAATCGGCATCCGATGATCGTACATTGGTCGACGGAATGCCGATCAGGAAGCCGGCGCGCCGGCCTGGGACGGGCGCCGTTACCGCCTTCAGTGCACGCCAAGCAGCCCTTACACTGCGAGTCCTGCAGGGGGCCGAATAGTCCGGTAAAGTCCGCGCCATGACCAGTCCCGAAACTGAAGGTTCCAACACGGCGGGCTCGGGCGGCGCCTATCGGGTGCTGGCGCGCAAATACCGGCCGGCGAGCTTTTCCGATCTGATCGGCCAGGATGCCATGGTGCGGACGATCTCGAACGCGTTCGAGGCTGGGCGCATTCCGCAGGCCTGGATCCTCACGGGCGTACGTGGGGTCGGCAAGACCACGACTGCGCGCATCCTGGCGCGGGCGCTGAATTACGAGCTGCCCGACGGCTCGGTGACCGCGCCTACCATCACCATGCCGGTCGTCGGCGTGCATTGCCAAGCCATCATGGAAAGCCGCCATCCCGATGTGATCGAGATGGACGCCGCCTCGCACAATGGTGTCGAGGATGTGCGGCAGATCAACGATGCCGTTCGCTACGCGCCGATGAGCGCGCGCTACAAGGTCTATATCCTCGACGAAGTGCACATGCTCTCGACCCAGGCCTTCAATGCGCTGTTGAAGACGCTGGAGGAGCCGCCGCCGCACGCCAAGTTCGTCTTCGCCACGACCGAGACCCGCAAGGTGCCGGTGACGGTGCTGTCGCGCTGCCAGCGCTTCGATCTACGGCGGGTCGATGCCGACTTGCTTGTGCGCCACCTTGCCGCGCTTGCCGCCAAGGAAGGGATCGAGGCCGAGGGCGAAGCGCTGGCGCTGATCGCGCGTGCCGCGGAGGGCTCGGTGCGCGACTCGCTTTCGTTGCTCGACCAGGCGATCGCCCATGCGGCCGGCCCGGTGCGGGCCGAGGATGTGCGGGCGATGCTCGGCCTCGCCGACCGGGCGCGGATCATCGATCTGTTCGAGGCGCTGATGCGCGGCGATCTCGCCTCCGCGCTCGCCGAGCTGCGCGACCAGTACGACACCGGGGCTGATCCCGCCGTTGTGCTGTCCGATCTTGCCGAGTTCACCCATTTTGTGACGCGGGTGAAGATCGTGCCGGCGGTCGCCGAGGATCTCTCGCTCGCCGAGGCTGAGCGCAAGCGCGGCCGCGGCTTTGCCGAGAAGCTCTCGATGCGGGTATTGGCGCGCGCCTGGCAGATGCTGCTCAAGGGCATTGCGGAGGTCGAGGCCGCGGGACGTCCGCTGGCTGCCGCCGAGATGGTGCTGGTGCGCCTTGCTTATGCGGCTGATCTGCCGACCCCCGACGACGTGATCCGCGCGCTCGACGACAAAGCACCGGCGGCGGCGCCTGCCCGGGTGGAGCGCAGCGGCGGCGCACCCGCAGGGGCGCCGGTGCTTGCGGCCGCGCCGCGTCTGGAGGCTCAGCTTGGTCCCGCGCGTGGCCCGGTCGCGACACTTATGCGCCCCGCCGGCGATCCGGTCCAGCTTACCGCCCCTGACGTGCCGGCGCTCACGATCGCAAGCTTCCCGGAGCTGATCGCGCTCGCCGGCGAGAAGCGTGACATCGGCGTCAAGTCGGCGCTCGAGCGCGACGTCAGGTTGGTCCGCTGCGAGGACGGCCGGCTGGAGATCGCGCTGCAGCCGAGCGCCGCCAGGACGCTCGTCAACGATCTTGCGCGCAAGTTTTCGCAATGGACCGGCCGGCGCTGGATGGTTGTGATCTCGGCGGAACAGGGCGAGCCGACTGTGCATTCCCAGGCCGAGGCGCGGGCAGTCGAGCTCAAGACCGGCGTGCAGGCTGATCCGCTGGTGCAAGCGGTACTGGCGCGATTTCCCGGTGCCCAGATCGTCGATGTGCGGCAGGGCGCTCCGGAAAGCCCGACGCCTGCCGGCGAAGCCGAGCGTGAGCTCGCAGATCGGGATGCCGATTATGGGGCCGACTGGCAGGGCGACGAACCGGACGACGAAGCTTGAACGGCAAACCGAAACAAACACAGGGAACGAGCCAACATAGGTGAATCATGGCGGATTTTTTGGGCCTCATGAAGCAGGCCACGGAGCTCAAGTCGAAGATGGAGGCGATGCAGGCCGAGCTCGAGCGCCTCGAGGTCGATGGCACGGCCGGCGGGGGAATGGTGACGGTGCGCCTGTCCGGCAAGGGCGAGATGAAGAGCGTCAAGATCGACGAGCAGCTGATCAAGCCGCAGGAAAAAGAGATCATCGAGGACTTGATCGTCGCGGCCCACGCGGATGCGCGGCGCAAGGCCGAGGGGATGGTGCAGGACAAGATGAAGGCCGTCACCGGTGGGCTGCCGCTCCCGCCCGGGCTCAAATTGTTCTGATCGCAGACGCCGATCGCAATATGCCTGCTGCCGTTGCCGGTCCTGAAATCGAGCGCCTGATCGCATTGCTCGCCCGCCTGCCGGGGCTGGGGCCGCGCTCAGCGCGGCGTGCCGCGCTGTTTCTCATCAAGAAACGCGACCAGGTGATGGCGCCACTCGCGGCTGCGCTCGACGAGGCGATTGACAAGATCGAGGTGTGCGGCGTGTGCGGCAATATCGATAGCCAGAATCCGTGCACGGTCTGCACCGACCCGCGGCGCGACGCCTCCGTCATCGTCGTGGTGACGGATGTCGCCGACCTTTGGGCGCTGGAGCGCGCGCACGCGATCAATGCCCGCTACCACGTGCTGGGCGGCACGCTCTCCCCGCTCGATGGCGTCGGCCCGCAGGATCTGTCGATCGATGCGCTCGTCACGCGGGCGCACGAGGCGGGCGTGCGCGAGGTGATCCTTGCCCTCAATGCCACGGTCGACGGCCAGACCACCGCCCACTACATCACCGATCTCCTGCATGACACGACCGTCAAGGTGACCCGCCTCGCGCACGGCGTTCCGGTGGGCGGTGAGCTCGATTATCTCGACGAAGGCACGCTTTCGGCCGCGATCCGCCAGCGCACGCCGTTTTGACGCGGCAGGCCTCTCACTCCCTCGCCCCGCTTGCGGCGAGAGGAAGGGAGGGGGAGTGTGGAACGATCCGGATCAGGCGCCATTGTGGCTCAAGATAGCCCGTCTTGTCCCGGATGCGATGCAGCGCGGGGCTCGCGTCGTGCTAGCCACGCTTTGGCGCGGTGCGCCCCGTGGTGCATCGCCTACCTGGCGACCGTTCCGGGCTATGGCCAGAATGGAGCCTGGAACGGTCCCGGTTCTGCAGCGCACTGCGGACCATGTACATCGCGCCCCCCAATTCCACAACCGCGCTGCGCCGCGCGCGGGACAAGAACCCAAACTTAATGTCAATGGGGACAAATGACTCACCCGGGCTTCCCCGCCAGCGTCGCGAAATGTCCGCGCCGCTGCAGATAGGCGAGCAGGATGAAGCTCGGCGTCGCAGCGAGCGCGCAGATCAGAAAGTACCAGACCCAACCGGTTGCGTGCGCAAGATAACCGTTGCCAAGCGAGAACAGCGTGCGCCCGGCAGCAGTGAGCGCAGTCAGCAGGGCATATTGGGTGGCCGTGTGCAACGGATTGCCGCACAGCGCCGAAAGATAGGCGACGAAGATCACGGTGCCGACTGCATCGGTGAAGAACTGGATCGTGATGGCGAAAGTGAGCGTCGTGATGTCATTGCCGACGGCCGCTTGCCAGGAAAAAGCCAGGATCGTGATGGTCTGCAGAACGCCCCCGATCCATAAGCTGGAGGCCAGCGGCAGGGCGCGCGCCACGTAGCCGCCGGCGAAGCCGCCCGTCAGGGTGGCGGCGAAGCCGACCCCCTTGACGATGGTGGCGAGCGCGTTGCGGGAAAAGCCGAGGTCGAGCACGAATGGCGTCGTGAGCGAGGTCGCGAGCGCGTCCGCGAGCTTGAACAAGGCCACGAAGGCGAGCACCGCGAGCGCGCGATCTCGAGAGAAGAAATCCACGAACGCTCCGAGCGCGGCCGTCCCTACGCGGCGGATACCATTTTCGCGCGCGTGCGTCGCGTGCTCGGCTTCGGCGGCTTGCGACTGCTCGGGCTCATCCGCCAACAGCGTCGCCATAATGCCGACCAGGACGAGCAACGCCATCACCACGAAGCCCGCCGTCCAGGCGCCTTGCTGGGCGAAGCCCGCGTGCTCGAAGCCGCTCACCAGAAACAATGTGCCGGCGCCGGCGACGAGCGCGCCAACCCGATAGGCCGCCACATAGCTCGCCATGCCGGCCGCCTGCTCCTCCTCGGGCAGGCTCTCGACCCGGAATGCATCGATGATGATGTCCTGCGTGGCCGAAGCCATCGCAACCATCAGGGCCGCGAGTGCGACCAGGCCAGACGAAAGCGCGGGGCTGGTCAAAGCAAGCGCGCCGATCGCGGCGATGAGCCAGAGTTGCGTCAGCATCAGCCAGCCGCGCCGACGGCCGAGCAGCCGCGACAGGATCGGCACGTCGAGCGCGTCGGTGAGCGGCGCCCACAGGAACTTGATCACGTAAGGAATGCCGATCGCGGCGAACAGCCCGATGGTGCGGATGTCGACACCGCTTTCAGTCATCCACGCCTGCAGCGCCATGCCGGTGAGCGAGAACGGCAGCCCGCCGGAAAAGCCCAGCAGCAGCACCACCAGCACCCGCGGCTTGAGATAAACGGCGAGCGCGTCCAGGAACGCCGGACGCGCACTCGCCTTTGCGGCGCTCACTCGCGCCGGCCTTGCCACACCATGCTGCATCATGCCTCGAGACGGCGCGCGATCGGCGCCGCGATCACATTACCGGTGCCCGCGTCAGCCCCGGCTTCATCGTCGAACTCGACATTCTGGATCCGCGCTGCTCTCTTCTCCACCTTTTCGGCCGAAATGAGGATTTGCTGGACGTCCTGGTTGGCCTGGCTGAAATGGGCTTGCAGCTTGACGACCCGCTCCTGCAGCCGGCGCAGGTCATCCATCAAGTGGCCGACCTCGGCGTGAATCTGGTCGGCTGCCGCACGCATGCGGGCATCCCGTTGGATCTGGGAGATGACGTTGATGGCGAGCATCAACAGCGCCGGCGACACGATCACCACCTGCGCCCGCAGCGCCTTCTGCACCAGGTCGTCGAAGCTCTCGTGCAGCTCGAGATAGACCGATTCCGAGGGCACGAACATCAAGGCGAGATCCTGGGTCTCGCCGCGGATCAGGTATTTCTGCGCGATATCGCCGACGTGGCGGCCGATATCGGCTCGCACGCGCGCCGCCGCGTGCCGGCGTTCATCCTCGCCGCGCGCATCGCGTAGCGCCATCATGGCCTCGAGCGGAAACTTGGCGTCGATCACCAGCGGGCGCTGATCCGGCAGGAACACCGCGCAATCGGGCCGGCTGTTGTTGGAGAGCGTAAACTGGAACTGGTAGCAGCCCTTCGGCAGGCCGTCCTGCACGATGATCTCCATCCGCCCCTGCCCGAAGGCGCCGCGCTGCTGCTTGTTGGTGAGCACGCTCTGCAACGAGGTTACCTGCGTGGCGAGCTCGCTGATGTGTCTCTGCGCGCCGTCGATCACCACGAGCCTCTCGTTGAGCTTCTGCAGGCTTTCCGCCGTGTGCTGCCGGGTCGTCTGCATGGACTGGCTCAAGTGATGCGTGACCGAATCGAGCCGCTCGTTGACCGTGCGGGCGAGCTCGGCCTGGCGGCCGGCCAGCAAGTCACGCATCGCCTCGATGCGCGCAGTGGTCTCGGCCTGGACGCGGGCGAACTCGCCGGCAAGCCGGGAGCTCTCGTCGCGGGAGCGGAGCGCCCGCGCCATCAACAGCGCCAGCGCCACGAGCACCGCGAGGCCGGCCACCACGATGACCACGGCGCCGGCCAGGTTGAGGAGGCTTTCGCTCATCCTCGACCTTCTAGCCTGATTCGCCCGCGCTGGGAACGAAGGGCGAACACAATTGACCGTGCGGGGCGGAGGCCCTACATGCGGCGCATGGCGCGGCGCGACATCATTATTCTTCCCGACAAGCGGTTGCGGCTGGTTTCGAAGCCCGCGAAGGCCTCCGATTCCGACCTGCCGGCGCTCATCGACGACATGTTCGAGACCATGTACGAGGCGCCCGGCATCGGGCTTGCGGCGATCCAGATCGGCGTGCCCAAGCGCGTCGTGGTCATGGATCTCGCCAAGAAGGACGAGCCGAAAGCCCCGCGGGTCTTCGTCAACCCGGAGGTCGTCTGGCGCTCGGAGGAGAAATCGACCTACGAGGAGGGATGCCTGTCGATTCCGGAATTCTACGAGGAGGTCGAACGGCCCGCGATGGTGCGGGTCAAGTATCTCGACGCGAGCGGCGCCGCGCAGGAACTGGAGGCAAGCGGGCTACTCGCCACCTGCCTGCAGCACGAGATCGATCATCTCGATGGCGTTTTGTTCATCGACCACATTTCCAAGCTCAAGCGCGACATGGTGATCAAGAAGTTCGCCAAGGCCGCCAGGCGCGCCGAGGACGGCGAATAGGCGGCTTCACCAGCGTCGCCGCCAGCCGCCCCGCCAACCTCCGCCCCAGGAGCCGCCGCGAAACAGCCTGATCAGCACCAGCAGGATGACGGCGCCGATTGTCGCATTGACGATCGCCGAGACGATGCCGGTTCCCAAGTGAATGCCCAGGCGCGGCAGCAGCCAGTCGCCGATGAATGCTCCGATCACGCCGATCACGATATCGCCGATGAGGCCGAAGCCGACGCCACGCACCAGCTGTCCGGCGAGCCAGCCGGCGACGAGCCCGACCACCAGGATCACCAAGAGGCTTTCGTTCGAGAGATACACGTCGATCACCTTTGCGTTGCCGTGGCGTTCCAACAAGGAGCCATGCGAAGGTTGCCTTCGTCAAGCACGCTGAACGATGCAAAGTCCGTCCGCAAAAGCCCGCCGCATGCCTTTGCGGCAGGCTTCGGATGACAAGCCGCAGGATGGATGCGGCTTCGGCGACCTAGCTTTCCTTCGGCCTCAGCTCGGCAAAAGCACGCTGTCGATCACTTGGATGACGCCGTTCGACTGAAACACGTTCTGGATGGTGACCCTGGATGTGTTGCCCTTGGCGTCGGAGATCATGAGCATAGAGCCCTTGACGGTGACGGTGAGCCAGTCGCCTTCCACCGTCTTGAGCTTGGCCTCGCCGCCCGCCTTCTTGGCGGCATCCATCAGGTCTTTGGCGCTCATGCGGCCGGGCACTACGTGATAGGTCAGTATCGACTTGAGCTTCTCCCTGTTCTCGGGCTTGAGCAGTGTCTCGACCGTGCCGGGCGGGAGCTTGGCGAAGGCTGAGTTGGTCGGCGCGAACACCGTAAAGGGGCCGGCGCCCTCGAGCGTCTCGACCAGGCCGGCCGCTTTCACGGCGGCCACCAGCGTGGTGTGGTCCTTCGAGTTGACAGCGTTCTCGATGATATTTTTCGATGGATACATGGGGGCGCCGCCGACCGTGACGGTTTTCTCGCTCATCATGGCTGCAATTGATGGTGTGGCGACGACGGCGGAAAGTGTGAGCGCAGCGGCCGCGGCAGCAGTCAGGGCAGTGATGCGTGAAAGTGTCATCTCATCCTCCAGTGCTTGGAATTTCGCGCCCCGGTCTCGGGGTCACGCAATCAGCTACGGGAGGAGGCGGGAGAGGGATGCGGAGCGGGAATGAGATTTTTCGTGCGCGGTGGCAATCGCGCAAAGGGGTTGCCGGGTGATGCGGTATGCCTTCGATCACAATTCGCCCTGGCGCCGCTGGCACAAGCGGCGCCAGGGAGGCGAACGAGCTATTCGTCGTACTCTCGTGAGATATCCCTGCCGGTGTAATCAGGCATGAAGGAGGCCGCCACCACACTCACCACGGCACAGGCCGCGATGTAGATGGAAACCGCGTAGCCGGTTTGATATCTGGCGAGGAGCGCTGTTGCGATCAGCGGAGCCGGGCCGCCGGCGATCACCGAAGCGAGTTGGTAGCCGAGCGAGGCTCCGCTATACCGCAGTCGCGGCGTGAACGCTTCCGCAATCAGTGCGGCCTGGGGCCCGTATTGCATGTTGTGAGGAATAATTGAGAGGAAGATGGCGATGAACACCACCGCAGGGATCGCAGTGTCTATCATCGCGAAATACGGGAAGCCGATCAGTCCGACCAGGACGGCTCCGATAATGTACATCTTCCTCCGTCCTATGCGATCCGAGATGTGACCGGACAAGGGAATCGCAACGAATGCAAGGCAGGAGGCTGCGAGCACGGCGGACAGGATAAGGTCTCGCGATAGATGCAGCGTGTTGACCGCGTACGCGAAGACAAAAGCGGTGAAGATGTAGAAGGGCGCCTGCTCAGACATCCGCAGAAGAGCGGAAAGGATGATCTCCTTCGGCTGCTTCCTGATGACCTCCGCCAACGGGGCCCGCTCGATCTTGTTCTCCTCGAGGAGCTGCCGGAAAACAGGCGTCTCGAGCACTCCAAGCCGGATCCATAGGCCGATGCCGACCAGTATGATCGACAGAGCAAACGGAATTCGCCAGCCCCAGGTCACGAACTGATCGCCAGTCCACGTGCTGAACGCCAGTATCATCAGGTTGGACAGGAACAGGCCGCACGGGACGCCGAACTGCGGCCAGGAGGCCATGAGTCCGCGGTGGCCATTGTGCCGCGACCACTCCATGGCGAGCAGAACCGAGCCGCCCCACTCTCCGCCCACCCCAATGCCTTGGATCGTGCGCAGAACCGTCAATAGAACAGCGCCCCAGATCCCGATCGACTGATAGGTGGGAACGAATGCGATCAGGAAGGTGGCTATACCCATGCACAGGAGCGTCGCGATGAGGGTCGCCTTTCTGCCGATGCGGTCGCCGTAGTGCCCGAAGATCGCCGCCCCGATCGGCCGGCCCACGAAGCCGACGAAGTAGGTCCCAAAAGCGGCTAAGGTTCCGGTCAGCGGATCTTCATTCGGAAAGTACAGCTTGCCGAACACCAGCCCGGCTGCGGTTCCGTAAATGAAGAAATCATACCATTCGATGGAAGTGCCGATCGTCGCCGCGATGACGGCTTTCCGAAGCTGGATTTCATGGTCAGACTGTGAAAGCGTTCCATAGGTAGCCGAGATCGCCATTTTGATCTCCTCCTGCGAGTTGGTCTCCTCCTGCGAAGTTCTGCGCCGGCGTCCTGTTTCCGAACTAGCAAGCCTTTGATGCTGGTGCCGCGTTTCGATTTGCAGTTCCTGAATGAGCTTGCCGCATATCCGACAGGAACTTCAAATCGGCGGCACTAGTCGCGCAGTCGACAATCCCGTGATTGACTGCATTGACGGTGCAACTTTCCTCAGCCGCAGCCAAACCTGGTCCATGCGAACCAGCTGGGCCTTATTTGTAGCACCACAGAGGGACGCAGCCCAGTGCAGCCCGCCTGCGGGAGCCCTCTTCGGCAGCCGGTTCCGGTCACAAGCTCACAAGCTTGCCGCTGGCGATGACCGGACCAGTGGGCTGCCCGGTCGGCGACCCGCCGGGCGGCTCCATCGAGACAGCGAGCGCTGCGTCCGCGGTGACACGTCCGGCGAGGTCGCGCGGCACCTCGACGCGCACCGGTCGGCCCGGCGCGATCAGCCCCAGCGAGTGCGGCTTGTCGCCGGCCGGGATCAGCCATAGCTCCATCGCCCGCTGATCGGGGGCGAGCAGCGCGGCCGGCATGATCAGCATGCTGGTGCCGCCGGGAGCGACCGACGCGACAAAGCCCGGTTGTCCGCTGCTCACAGCCAGCGTCGCCATCAGGGTTGCGTGCGGCGGCGAAATCTCGATGAACGTCAAGGCGCCGATGCTCAAGGCGGCAAGCGCCGCCGATCCGATCGCGAAGCTGCGCCAGAACGGGAGGCTCCGCCACAGGTTCTCGCGCGGGCGGGCGCCCGCGGGCAGGCGCAGCGCCCGGGCGATGCGGCGCCAGGTGCGGTCGGGCGGCGCAACCGATGCGACCGCATCCGCCAATGGGCCCAGGCGCTCCTCCCAGAACGAGACCTCCGCGGCGAAGGCCTGGTCGTGCACGAGGCGCCGCTCCACTTGGCGTCGCTCGACCGCGCCCAGCACGCCGAGCACATACTCGGCCGCGGCGAGCTTCTCGCCTTCCGACTGCAATTTGTTGCGGTCGTCGGTCATCGTTCCAGGCAATCCCTGAGCTTCATCAGGCCGCGCCTGATCCAGCTTTTCATGGTGCCGAGCGGGACCCGCATGCGCAGCGCGAGCTCTTCGTAAGTATTGCCGTCCAGGAATGCCGAGCGGATGGCCATCGCTTGCCGCGCCTCGAGCTGCTCCAGGCAGAGATCGAGCCGGGTTGACTCCTGTGCGGCTTCGACAAGGTCGACGGCGGCGGGCGAAGGATCGCCCACCTCCGCGGCCGCCTCGATCGGCTCCATGCGGCGGCCGCCGAGGGCGGCGCGCAGGCGGTCGATCGAACGGTTGCGCGCAATAGCGACCAGCCAGGTGATCGGGCTCGCCCGCGCCGGGTCGAAGCTCGAAGCCTTGCGCCACACTGTGAGGTAAACCTCCTGCAGCACCTCTTCCGCCTCGTTCTTGTCGTTCAATATACGGAGGCAGACGCCAAATAGCTTCGCCGAAGTATCCCGATAGACGATCTGAAGCGCCGCACGGTCCCCGCCAGCGACTCGGGCGAGGGCGGCCACGAGCTGGCTGCGGCTGGCATCACCCTCCATGGACGTATCGCCCAGGTCCCCGACTGAGTGTCCCCGACTGAGTTGACAATTAGCACTCAGCGCCTGATTCCGAAAAGCCTGTCCTCGCGGAAGCGAGGCTGGATACCGGAAAGCCGCGAAGCAGCGGCCGGCGCTGAACTGCGCCCGGAACCAGGACTACGCTGCGTCAAAACTTCTCCACCCAGGGCCGAAGCTCGATTTCCCAGGTCCATGCGCTGCGCGGCTGGCGGATCAAGTGCAAGTAGCTTGCGGCGATTGCATCGGGGTCGAGCAGGCTGTCGGGGGCGCCGGCACTCTCGGGACGACGCGCGCTCCTGATGCCGCCGTCGATCACCACATGCGCCACATGGATGCCTTGTGGTGAGAGCTCGCGCGCCATGCTTTGCGCGAGCCCGCGCAAGGCGAACTTGCCCATGGCGAATGGTGCCGATTGGGCATAGCCCTTGACGCTTGCGGACGCTCCCGTGAACAAGATTGTACCACCGCCCTTCTTCAGCATGCGCCGTGCCGCTTGCTGCGCCACCAGGAAGCCGCCGAAGGCGGAGACTGCCAGCGCCTTCTCGACCTCAGCCGGATCAAGCTCGACAAAAGGGCCGCGTGAGCGCGCGCTCGCATTGTAGATCACGATGTCGGGCGCGCCGAAGACAGCATCGAGGTCCGTGAACAGCTTTTCGACATCGGCTTGTCTGCTCGCGTCGCACGCGAAGCTGCGCGCGCCGGTCTCGGTTACGAGCGCGGCGAGATCGGAGGGGGAGCGGGCGGCGAGCGCTACCGTGATTCCGTCGCGCGCCAGGGCGCGGGCGAGCGAGGCGGAGAGCCCGCTGCCGGCGCCGACGATTAGGGCGGTTTCCGAGCCAGGCATGCGGCGCGAAGCTTACAGCATTTTGTCGCGCTGGTCCCACAGGAGTCATTGCCGGGCTTGACCGCACAAGGCCGGGTATGACCACGGAGGAAGTCAACGCAAATTGAAAAGTTCTATGCGACCCCGCGCACCTCGGCTCCGCCGGGCGGCGGGATTGGCACGCCATCGTCGGAATATTCGTTGAGCTTGTTGCGCAGCGTGCGGATCGAGATGCCCAGAATGTTGGCGGCGTGGGTGCGGTTGCCCAGGCAATGCTTGAGCGTCTCGAGGATGAGATCGCGCTCCACATCCGCAACCGTGCGGCCGACCAGCGCTCGCGTCACCGCCTCCGCCGCCATGGTGGCGTGCGCGACGGCGGGGAGGCTCTTGGCTTGATCCAGTCTTACGCCGTCAGGCGTGAGGATCGCATCGGTGCCGATCTCGTCTCCGGTTGTGAGCAGCACCGCGCGGTGGATCGTGTTCTCGAGCTCCCGCACATTGCCCGGCCAGCGGTTGAGCACCAGGGTGCGGCGCGCCTCTGCGGAGAGCGGGCGCGCGCTGAGCCCATTGGCGTCGGAATATTTCTTGATGAAGTGCTGCGCGAGCTCGATCACGTCGGCCGGACGCTCGCGCAGCGGCGGGATCTTCAGGTTCACCACATTGAGGCGGAACAGCAAATCCTCGCGGAACTTCCCCTCGCGCACGGCCTCGACCAGGTTGCGGTTGGAGGTGGCGATGATGCGGATGTCGACCGGCACCGGCTTGGTGCCGCCGACGCGGTCGATCACGCGCTCCTGGATGGCGCGCAGGAGCTTCGCCTGCAGGCGCGCATCCATCTCGGAGATTTCATCGAGCAGGAGCGTGCCACCCGAGGCTTCTTCGAACTTGCCGACCCGCCGCGCGACCGCACCCGTGAAGGCGCCCTTCTCGTGACCGAACAGTTCGGACTCGAGCAGGTGCTCGGGGATGGCGGCGCAGTTCACGGGAACGAAAGGAGCGCGGGCGCGATTGGAGCGGCCGTGCACGTAGCGGGCGACCACCTCCTTGCCGGTGCCGGACTCGCCGGTGATCAGCACCGAGGCGTCCGAGGGCGCGATCTGCTGCGCGAGCTTCACCACATGCGCCATCAGCTCGTCACGGTAGATGAGCTCGCGCGAATCGTTGCTGACGGCGGCGAGCACGGCGGCGATCAGCTCCGGGTCCGGCGGCAGCGGGATGTATTCCTTGGCGCCGGCGTGGATCGCCGCCACCGCCGCGCGCGCATCGTTGCTGGTGCCGCAGGCGACGATGGGCACATGGATGTGCTCGGCCTCCAGCCGGTGCACCAGATCGCGAATGTCGAGCCCGACGTCGGCCATGATCAGGTCGGCGCCGCGGCCGGAGCGCAGCACGGCCAGCGCCTGATCTATCGAATCCGCATGGGTGACGGTCGCGCCCTTGCTCATCGCGAGCTTGGTCGCCGTGGTGAGCTGGCCTTTGAGAGTTCCGACGATCAGGAGCCGCATCGTTCAAGTCCTTTCTTGTCCCCGCGCCGCGTCATTGCCGGGCTTGACCCGGCAATCCATCTCCTTGCGAAAAACATGGACCCGCGGGTCAAGCCCGCGGGTGACGACGGTGGCTCGCCTCGAGCGGAACATGGGCTAGTTCCGCTCCGCCTTGATGATTTCCGTCATGGTCACGCCGAGCTTGTCCTCAACCAGGACGACTTCGCCGCGCGCAACCAAGCGGTCGTTGACATAGATATCGATGGCCTCGCCGACCTTGCGATCGAGCTCCAGCACCGCGCCCGGTCCGAGCTTGAGCAAATCCCCCACTTCCATGCGGGCGCGCCCAAGCACCGCGGATACTTTCACCGGGACGTCAAATACGGCTTCGAGATCGGCGGCGCTGCGGCTGGTCGGCTCAGAGTCCATTGCGGCAACCGACATGTCGTCGGTCCGGGGCATTGCCCCATTGCTTCCTTCCAGGTCGGGCAGCGGCACTTGACCGTCGGTATCGCTCATTGATTCTGTCTCCTGACTTTCACCAAACGCTGACGCATTGTCTGATCGGAAACCAGTACCCGGTTTTTCGGAACGTGCGGCTCACGGCGCCGCTGTCGCCAGCCGCGCCTTCACATAGCGCGACACGGCCTCGTCGATGGTAGCTTCGATGGCGGCCCGATCGCGATTGACGCCGCCATCCGCCCATTCGATGCGGCAGTCGCCGATCTGGATCCCGGGCTCGGCGAGCACGACCAGGTGAGCGTTGAGGCCGCGGGCACGCACCAGGTCCTCGATCGGCTTGGCGACGGTTGCCTGCTGGGCCTCGCTCACGCGGACGACGACGTGCGGTGCGGCGACGAGATTGCGGAAGCAGTCCGTTGCCAGGGCCGCGATCTCGGCCAGCGGCTCACGCTGGATCAAGGCCGCGGCGAGCTTCTTGGCGACCGCGACTGCGACATCGACCGCTTCGGTTTCCAGTCGCGCCTCGACCCCGGACAAGCCGCGCGCCACCTCCTCGAGCTTGCCGGCAACGCGCTGCAGCGCCGCCGCCGAGCGCTGCTCGGCTTCGGCGATGATCTCCGCCTTGGCGGCCGCATAGCCGCGCCGATAACCGGCCGTTTCCGCTTCCTTCAGCTTGGCTTCGTGGGCGGCGAGCGCGACCGTCGGCTTCACCTCGGCATTGGGGGCGAAATCCTGGTCGAACAGGAATTTGGCGGGAGCAGCCATCACGCATCTCCTGCGCTGATCGCCGCCCTAATCTTCGTGGCCATGCCCGCGCAAAGCCCGTCGAAGGCGGCCGTGAACGCCCTGATATTCGCGGGCATCCACGCCTTTTGGCATCTAGTCAAGAAAGCAAGGCCTGGGTGGCCGGGACGTGCCCGGCCCTGACACGGGCGATAGCGGATGGGCGCGCTCAATAGATCAGCTCCTCGTCGTTGCGGCCCTTCGAGATCATGATCTCGCCCTTGGCGGCGAGGTCCTTGGCCAGGTTGACGAGCTGCGACTGGGCTTCATCCACCTCGCGCAGCCGCACCGGGCCCAGAGCCTGCATGTCGTCGACCAGCATCTTGGCGGCGCGGGTCGACATGTTGGACATGAAGAATTCGCGCACCGGCTCGCCGGCGCCCTTGAGCGCCACCGCGAGCTTGTCCTTGTCGATATGGCGCATCAGCGTCTGCGCCGAGCCGGTGTCGAGACGGATCAGGTCGTCGAAGGTGAACATCAGCGCCTTGATGCGTTCGGCGCTTTCGCGGTTGCCGTCCTCGAGCGAGGTCATGAAGCGCGTTTCGGTCTGCCGATCGAAGCTGTTGAAGATTTCGGCCATGACCTCGTGGGCGTCGCGGCGCCGCGTCTGCGACAGGTTGGACATGAATTCCGTGCGCAGCGTCTGCTCGACCCGCTCGATCACCTCCTTCTGCACCGCCTCCATCCTGAGCATTCGGTTGATGACATCGAGTGCGAGATCCTCGGGCAGAATGGCGAGCACGCGCGCCGCATGCTCGGGGCGCAGCTTCGACAGCACCACCGCGATGGTCTGCGGGTATTCGTTCTTGAGGTAATTGGCGAGCACGCCCTCCTGGACATTGGAGAGCTTTTCCCACATGTTGCGGCCGGCCGGGCCGCGGATTTCTTCCATGATGGTGGAGACGCGATCGGGCGGCAGATATTGCTGCAGCAGGCGCTCGGTCGCGTCGTAGTTGCCCATCAGCGCGCCCGAGGCGGACATGCGCGAAACGAATTCGAGCAGCAGGTCCTCGACCGCTTCGGCATCGATGGTACCGAGCGTCGACATGACGATCGAGATCTCGCGCAGCTCGTCGTCGTCCAGCTGATTCCAGATATTGGCTCCGTATTGTTGTCCGAGCGCGAGCATCAGGACGGCCGCGCGTTCCGGGCCGGTCAGGCGGCGGCGCTGCGTGTGGTCGCCTTGGCGGCTCGCGAGCGCCGAGATGACGCTCGTGATGTCGTTTTGCTGCTTGGCGATATGGTTCTTGTCGAGACGAGCCATGGTGCCTGATCACGCGCCTTCGTGCAGCCAGCTACGAATGATGGAGACGGCCTCGGTCGGATTCTTATCGGCGAGCTCGCCGACCTTCTGCACCGATTGAGCATGGACCTGGCCTTGCACCTGCGCCACGTCGATCATCTTGGCGGTGGCACTGGGCATGGCCTTGATCTCTTCAACCGAATCGGCGGCGATCGCCTGGGCGTTTGCGCCCGCCAGCGCGGCGGCGGCGCCGGCGCGGGCGCCCTGGTCCGGGGTGATAATGCGGTTGACCAGCGGGCGGACCACCATCATCAGCACGACGACGCCGAGCAGCAGCATCACGAGCTCTTCCGCCCAATGCATGATGTCGTCCTTGCTGAATTGCAGCAGCGCCATCAGGCCGGTCGGCTCGGGTAGGGCGGTGGACGTGGTGTCGGCGAATCGCAGGTTGACCACCTCGACCTGGTCGCCGCGCTTCTGGTCGAAGCCGATCGCGGAGCGCACCAGAGCAGCGATGTGGTCGATCTCATCCTTGTCGCGCGGTTGGTAGACGGTTTCGCCCTGGGCATTCTTGGTGTAGTTGCCGTCGACCAGCACCGCCACCGATACGCGGCTCAAGCGTCCGCCTTCGGCCACCTCGGTCCGCGTCGAGCGGGAAATCTCGTAGTTGACGACCTCCTCGGTCTTCTTGCTCTGGTCGCGGGTGCCGGCGGGAGCTTCCGGCGGCGGGGCGTTGGGCAGCGCATTGGCGACCGTCACCTGGCCTTGCTTTGCCTCGGCCGAATCGCTGGTTTCCTCGCGCGTCTGGCTCGAGCGCAGCACGCGTCCGTCCGGATCGAACTTCTCCGAAGTCTGTGTGACCTTGCTCATATCGAAATCGGCGGTGAGCTGGACCCGCGCGTGTCCGGGTCCCACCACCGAGGAGACGATATTCTCGACCTGATCGCGCAGGCGCTGCTCGTAGGCGACGCGACGCTCGTCGGCGGTCGCGACCGAATCGTCGTCGCCGCGCGCGCCATCGGCGAGCAGACGCCCGGTCTCATCCACGATCGACACCCGCTCCGGCTTGAGGCCGGCGACCGCCGAGGCGGTGAGATGGCGGATGGCATTGACTTGTTGCGGCTCGAGCTTGCCGCGCACCTTCAACACGATCGATGCTGACGCCTCCGGGGCCTCGCGCGCAAACAGCGGCCGTTCAGGGAGCACCAGATGCACGCGGGCGGCCTGCACCCGGTCGAGCGAGGAGATGGTGCGGGCGAGCTCGCCCTCGAGCGCCCGCAGATGATTGATGTTCTGCACGAAGCTGGTGGCGCCGAGCGCGTCGGACTTGTCGAAGATCTCGTAGCCCACGCCGCCGCCTTTTGGCAGCCCGCTTTCCGCCAGCGACATGCGCAGCCGCGGCACCCGGTCCTTCGGTGCCAGGATGATGGCGCCGTCGTCGCGCAGCTCGTAGGTGATACCCTGCCGCTCGAGCTCCGTGACGATGGCGCTAGAGTCCTCGATCGACAGATCGGTGAACAGCGGGGTCATCTGTGGGGCGGTCACCCGCACGATCAGAAAGCCGAAGAAACCGACCAGCGCCACCGTGACGGCGCACATGGCGGCGAGGCGCGCCGCCCCGAGCGATTTGAGGAAGTCGAGCAATCCCTGCACGGCGAACCGACCTAGCCTTCGACCCGGCAAGTTTTGCCCAGTACAAGGTTACTGGCCGGTTAATGGCCGTTAAGATTGGTGCTCGTGAGCCATGCCGCGCACGGGAAATGGCCCGGCCGGCGTGATATGTCGCCCCCAAACGCAACAACCTCGCCGCGAGCGGCGAGGCGATTGGCGGTCTGTTGCTGGCCGACTCGCGGCCAGATGCTATTGGCGATACTGCTGGATGCGGGTCGTACGCAGGCCGGCAAGCCCGTGCTGGTCGATGGAATATTGCCAGGAAAGGAATTCCTCGACGGTCAGCGTGTAGCGGCTGCAGGCTTCCTCAAGCGAGAGCAGCCCGCCGCGCACGGCGGCCACCACCTCGGCCTTGCGACGGATGACCCAGCGCTTGGTCCCTGGTGCCGGAAGATCAGCGATCGTCAACGGGCTGCCGTCCGGTCCGATCACGTATTTCGCCCTTGCTCGAAGGGGCTCAGTCATTTGAATAAACTCACGCACTCGACTGACCAACTCGAGAGCGAAAATTACACGCGGCGGCTTAAAATTTGCCTAAGCCTATCTTATCAATTGGGAAATGTGGCGCCTCCCGCGGGGTTCCGGGCGGAGGTGCGGCGATGCCGTCGGCCTCGGGCGGCGCATGTCCCACGCGGCGAATCCCTCACACGCGGATGTCGATCCCGCCGCTCGCCCCGAGCGCGCGGCTATAGGTGGACGCGCCGGCATCGACCGAGGGCGCTTGCGAATCCGGGATGATGATTCGGGCGCTGCCTGAAGAGCCATTGTTGGAATAGGGATTCTGCCCGGCGAAGCCCCCCTGATCGCGCAGGCTGAACTGCAAGCCATTGTCTGACGTCTGCAGTCCCGACTGCTGGAGCGAACGCTGCAAATCGGACGCATCGCGCTGCAAAAGGTCGAGCGTCTCGGGGCGATCGACGACGAGGCGCGATGTCACCTTGCCATCGTGATCGACGCTCAGCTGCACCTGGATGCGGCCGAGCTCGGGCGGATCCAACCTGATGTCGAACTGGTTCTTGCCGGCTTGCGCTGAAGCCGCAATCTCGACCGCAAGCCCGCTGATCGGAACGGCCGGAGGCGTTGGCGTGCCGGCTGGCGCAGCCGCAGGGGCGGCCGCGGTGGTCAGGATCGCGGGGACAACCGCGCTGCCGATGCTACCCATCGCGGTTGCGGCCTGGCTGCTGCCGGCTTGCAGGTTGCCCGGATGTGCCGAACCGGCAGCCGCAAAGGGCGACGCCTGCGGCGTCGAATCGAGCGCCGCGCGGGCCGCGTCTTCGATCCTGCTGGTTGGCGCTGGCTTGGTGCCGCCGGAATCGCTAGTTGGGCTCCCACTCGCATCGAGGCTTGGCGCGGCATTCGAGCCCGCACTGGCGCTCGCACCGGTCGAGCCGGCGTTCGGGTCGACACTCGGTCCGCTTTGCGACGCGTCTGGCTGGTCGGTCGCCTGGCTATTCGCGGTGCGCTCACGCGCGCGAGCGCTTGCGGCCTCACTGGCGGCTTCCTCGTCGGCGCTGGCGACATTGCCTGCATTGCCTGCACTCGCTTGATTGCTTTGGGCTGCCTGCGCCGCGCCAGCCTGTTGGCTCGCCTCGGCCGCAATCAGGTTAGGCTCAGATTGCGGGTTGGCCGACGAAGGCGGGGCAGCATTGGCCGGCGGTGCAGTTCCGTCTTGGGGTGCCGGCCGCCCGTCAGCCTTGCCGGTTGGGGCGGGCGCTTGTGAGCCATCCCCCGCAGCTCCGACCTCCTCCGCCGCCGCGGTCCCGCCATCGGCATCGGTCCCGCTCGGGGCACCGGGTGGCGTGTTGGGAAGGGAGGGCGCGCTGAGGGGAATTGCGGGTGGCTGAGTTGTCAACACGGACAGGCTGGCGGATGGATCGACGGGCGGGCTCGCGCCCTGATTACCTTTAGGGTCTCCTTTCGGCTTGTCGGTGCGGGTGTCGGGAATTGCCGCGGTGGTGCTCCCCGCCACGTCGGCGCTCGCCGTGCTGCTGGCTGCGAGCGCATCTGCGACCGGGATGGCAGGCGTCGGATCCGTGCTCGCGCCGGCATCGTTTGTCTGGTCGCTATCATCGTCACTGTTGGAGCTCGCGTCGACCGGCGCTGGTGTTGGCGCCGCGCTGGTCTGGGTCCCGCTTTGCGGCGACTGGGGAGCATCCGGGCCGTTCGCGGCATTCTTGCTGCTCGAGCTTGGAGCCGCGGCCGTCCCGGCGGCAGGCGATAGTTGGACATTGTCGTGCGGCCGCAGCGAAGGCTTCGGGCTCGCAAGCCCGGGCGCAGATTGCGCGAGCAGCGCCAGCGGGAGCTGTGTGCCGGCGTCGGTCGCCTCCAAGAGCGCCGCAAAAGGGCTCGTCTGATCTGAAGAATCGGCGCCGGCGGGGTTATTGCGCGACACTTGGCCGAGAGGGGCCTGACGAACGGCACTTGTTTCGGGCACGGCACTCGACACGAGCCACCTCTTAAGGCAATCGATCCGACGGATTCTCGGCCTGCAATCAGCGGGCCATTCGCGATCGGTTGGGAAATCGTTGTAATCCAAAGACTTGGCCGCGTCCGAGGGGCGTGCTAGGAGCGCCCGACGCGGCACGACCTGCTGGCCGGCGGCAAGAACTGCCGACCCGGCTGCTGTGGTCGCGGCAACGGCACGGATGAGCCCCTATATTGGGGGCGACAGAAGAACATCGACTTGAGCTTCGGTTAAGGAGCGCGGCGAGAGGCCGCCACCACGATGCTGAACAGCCCCGGCTTGAACAGTCTCGATCTCGAAGGGCGGCCGCAAGATACCCGCGTGGTGGTGGCCATGTCGGGCGGGGTGGACTCGTCGGTCACGGCCGCGCTCTTGAAGGATGAAGGCTACGACGTGGTCGGCGTGACCCTGCAGCTTTACGACCATGGCGCCGCCACCCACCGCAAGGGCGCCTGTTGCGCCGGGCAGGACATTCACGACGCGCGCGCAGTTGCAGAGCGGATTGGCATTCCCCACTACGTGCTGGACTATGAGAGCCGCTTCAAGGAGACGGTCATCGACCGTTTCGCCGACAGCTATATGGCGGGCGAGACCCCCGTGCCGTGCGTGGAATGCAATCAATCGATCAAGTTCCGCGACCTCCTGCGCACCGCGCGCTCTCTCGGCGCCAAGGTGCTGGCGACCGGCCATTATGTCGCGTCGCGGCAGCTGCCAGGCGGAGGCCGCGGTCTATTTCGTGCGCGCGACAGCGAACGCGATCAAAGCTATTTCTTGTTTGCGACCACTGCGGAGCAGCTCGAGCCGCTGCGGTTTCCGTTGGGCGAGCGCAGCAAGGCCGAAACCAGGGAGCTGGCACGCCGCTTCGCGCTGCCGGTCGCCGACAAGCATGACAGTCAGGACATCTGCTTCGTCCCCTCCGGTCGCTACGCCCAGGTGATCGAGCGCCTGCGGCCCGGAGCGGCCGAGCCCGGCGACATCGTCGACACGCTGGGCAATGTGCTCGGCCGGCATGACGGCATCATCCACTTCACCGTCGGGCAGCGGCGCGGTCTGAAGATCGCGACCGGACATCCGTTGTACGTCGTGCGGCTCGATGCGCCGACACGCCGCGTCATCGTCGGTCCGCGCGAGGCGCTGCGCATCAGCTCGATCCGCCTGCGCGACGTCAATTGGCTCGGGGACGGGACGCTCGCAGAGGCGCTCGCCGAGGATGCACATGCGGGTGAGACGGCAGGGAACGACCGGCGCGAGGTTTTCGTGCGCGTGCGCTCGACGAGGCCGCCGCAGCCGGCCTGGCTTCGGCTTTCCGAACGCGGCGTCGAAGTGGACCTGGTTGCCGGTGAAGACGGCGTATCGCCCGGGCAGGCTTGCGTGTTCTATGACGCGCCGGCCGGCCAGGCACGTGTGCTCGGTGGCGGCATCATCCACAGTGCAGGGGCGAGCAGCAGAACCCCAGCGCCGGAAGCGGTGGGAGGACGCGCAGCAGCGCGCGGGTGAGCCCTTCAGTCCGGGAGGGAAGGGGGCGACATGACCGGGGAGCTCGATAGTGAGACGATCGCCAAGGCCTACGCGGGCTGGGCGCCTGTCTATGATCTCGTCTTCGGCGCGATCTTTGATGCTGGTCGCCGCGCTTCGATCGCTGCGGCCGAGCGGATCGGCGGACGCATCCTCGATGTCGGTGTCGGCACCGGCATCTCGCTCTCCGATTATTCGGCTCGCAATCGCATCGTCGGCGTGGATTATTCGGAGGCGATGCTGCGCAAGGCTCAAGCGCGGATCGCCCGCGAGAAGCTCTCCCACATCGACACGCTGGCGGTGATGGACGCGCGTCGGCTCGGCTTTCGCGAGGCCTTCTTCGATGTCGTGGTGGCGCAGTTCGTCATCACCACCGTGCCGGATCCGGAAGCGACGCTGGATGAATTCGTGCGTGTCATCAGGCCAGGAGGTGAGATCATTCTGGTCAATCATCTGGGCGCCGAGGCCGGCCTGCAACGAGAGCTCGAGCACTGGTTCGCGCCCTTGGCGCGGCGGCTCGGCTGGCGCCCGGAATTCAAGTGGTCGCGGCTCACCCAATGGGCCGAACGCAACGGCTGCGTACGCCTCATCGAGCGCCGTGCCTTGCCGCCATTCGGACAGTTTTCTTTGATCCGCTTCGGCCGGAACGCTGCAGCAGGTAATGCTTGAAAGGCAGAAGCTTTAAATTCCGCCGGCGGCTCGGATCAGCTTGGCGAGGTGATTGCGCGCATAGAACATCCGCGTCTTGACGGTTCCGACCGGCGCTTCGACGATCTGCGCGACCTCCTCGATCGACTTCTCATGATAGTAGACGAGGTCGAGGACCTCACGATGCAGGGGCGAGAGCTGCGCCAGGAACCCGCGCATGAGCTTGCGGCGATCCTCCTGCTCCATGATGGTTTCCGGGTTGGGGCCCGGGTCGTGCGCTATGTCCGCAATAGCATCGGTCAGTTGCGCCTCGGAATGCCGGCGCAGCAGTGAGATCGCCTTGTGCCGGGCGATGGTCAGAAGCCAAGTGGTCACCTCGCAGCGAGATTGGAAGCTCGCGGCGTGCTGCCACACATTGAGAAAGACATCGCCAACGATTTCTTCCGCGATGGCCGGGTTGCCGACGAGCCGCAGCACGAAGCGGTAGACGCGCACATTGTGTCGCTGGAAGAGTACCTGCATCGCGAGCCGATCACCGGCGGCGATCTGCTCAAGCAGCGTCTTGTCCAACTTTTGCCGGGCCGAAGCGCCGGTCCCCGATATTCGTGCGAGCTCGCAGGCGGCGGTGTCCATGACGCATCTCCACTCGTCTCCCGACTCTCCGGCGCGGACGCTTGGCGTTGTCCGCCGCGCGTGTTGTTGAAGGCCCGCGCGAGTAGGACAATCTCTGAGCCAGGGCTTGAGGTAAATCAGCCGGATGTCTTGCATTGAAAGGATCAGCAAGCCGCAGCGCGGCAGAAAACCCGCATAATACGGGGCTTTTTCGTGGTTACCGCCGAAGTTCCGCTCGGTACTTTGGTCTTGGGATCACTCCGCGGGCGGCGATTTGTTCGATTGCGTCCGGCTGTCGGATCTGACTCATCCGCGATGCAGCGGCCAAATGCTGTCATCAAATACCGTATTAGCGCAGGACAGCGTCCATCACGCAGATGTGCCTCGCAGGGCGCGGCGAAGGCGGTGGCGACCACGCCAGTGTGTCCGCCACCTCACAAGCGAGTTTCCTGTCAGGCATTCACGTGGTACTTTGATCCTCGTACGAAGGTATTGGCTTGGCCGGCGACGATGCCTTCGTCCAGCGGCGATGCATGGCCGGCGGGTTTCGATTTTCCAATGAAATTTCTCCTGGTGGACGACCATGCTCTGATCAGAGAGGCGGTTCGCGGCGTGTTGAGAGAGCTCGACCCCGCGGCGGCCGTCCACGAGGCGTCCCGATGGGCGGAAGCCACTAGGCTGCTTGAGCAGCATCAGGATTTCTCTCTTGTCCTGCTCGATCTCGGCCTGCCCGACAGCGATGGCTTTGCGGCCCTTGCCGACCTGCGTACGCACCATCCCAAGATACCGGTTGCCATTCTCTCGGCGAGTTGTGACCGGGGCAGCGTCGTAAGGGCGCTCGACGACTTGGGCGCGGTCGGGTTTCTGCCCAAATCCGGCGAGCGTGACGTCATGTTGAACGCCTTGCGGCTGATCATTTCCGGCGGCGTCTATATTCCCCCGGAAATCTTTTCGCATGCAGTGACGCCGGTTGGGGCCGGTCCGGGAGACGTCCCGGCTCGTCGGCCTGAAGGGCCGGCGACGTCGCCTGCCGATCTCGGCTTGACGGCACGCCAGGTCGATGTGCTTGCGCTGATCATGCGCGGCAAGAGCAACAAGGCGATCTGTCGGACCCTGGATCTGGCCGAGCCGACGGTGAAGAACCACGTCACCGCAATCCTGAAGGCGCTGAAGGTGAGCAACCGCACTGAGGCGGTGATCGCAGCCAGCTCGATGGGCTGGCAGCTGAAGGCCGAGGACTGAGGCGCAAAGAAGAATCGGTGCTGGGGCCGGGATGCCGCCACCGAAGGAAGCAGCGCGCGGGCATTGGGAATGCCGCTAAAGCGCTTCCAACGATGTTCTATCATCTTTCGGTACCGCAATCGGGCTCGCTTGCATGAAGATTGCCTGGAGCGCCGCCCGTAAGGTCATCGGTGGAACCGGCTTCAACAAAAGTTCATAGCCGCCGGCTGCGGCCTGCTGCTTGCGCTCAACGGAGACGTCGCCGGTGATGAGCAGGGCCGGGATCGACACGTTGCCGGCGCGCCGCAAACGCTCGATTACCGCGATGCCGGTCTCACCATCGACCAGATGGTAGTCCGAGATGATCAGATCCGGTTTTCGCTTCGCCTGATCAAGGGCGTTGAGTGCGGCGGTCGAAGACGATGCAGTGGAAACTTCGCAGCCCCAGCTGCGCAGCAACCCGCTCATGCTGTCCACCACCAGCCGGTCATCGTCGATGACGATGACGCGCTTTCCGGCGAAGGGTTGCAGCGCAGAGCGCAATGGTCGGTCGCTTTCGACCGGCTCGATCTGTGCGGCTGCGATCGGCGCCGTTACCGAGAAGCGCGATCCTCTGCCCGGCGTCGAGGCGAGCTCGATCGGATGATCGAGCAGCCGGCACAAGCGGTCCACGATGGCGAGCCCGAGCCCGAGGCCTGGCCCGGCGGCGCGGGAGCCGGCGACCTGATAGAATTCGCGGAAGATATTCTGCCGCTGATCGTCCGGAATGCCGATACCGGTATCCCAAACCTCAATGCGCAGTGCATTGCCGCGGCGCCGGCAGCCGACCAGCACGCCGCCGCTTTTGGTGTAGCGCACGGCGTTGGCAATCAGGTTCAACAAGATGCGCTCGAGCAGAACCCGATCGCTGCGCACCCATGCCGTGCTGGGCACGATGCGCAGGTGCAACGATTTCTCGGCCGCTTCGGCCGTCAGCACGTTCTCGATCCGGCGCAACAGCGGCTCGATGGGAAAATTGGTCAAGCTCGGCTCGACTGCGCCGGCGTCGAGCTTGGAAATGTCGAGCAGCGCATTGAACAGCTGATTCATGGCGGCGATCGCCGTGCCGATGAGGGCGACGATCCTCCGGCGCTCGGCGGGATCAGCCTCGGCATCGATCTGGGCTATGAGCAGGCCGAGCGCGTGCAGCGGCTGCCGCAAATCGTGGCTGGCTGCTGCGAGGAAACGCGTCTTGGCGAGGTTGGCAAGCTCGAGCTGCCGGGTGCGTTCGACCACCTTGCCTTCCAGGGTGGCGTAGGAGTCCTGCAGCTGGGCGGCCATGCCGTTGAACTGATCTCCCAGCGCCTGCAGCTCATCGCCGGTTGTGATGTCGATGCGGTGATCAAGTCCGCCGGCACCGATTCGCGCAGCGCCGGCCTGCAGCGCGTGGATCGGCTGCACCATTCTGCGGGCGAGCGTAAGGCTCAACATCACGGCGAGCCCCAGGCCGCCGAGGAGCAGCGCCCCGCGCGTGGCCAGAGACGCGTAGAGCGGAGCATAGGCTTCGTCGACAGGTAGCTCGACGAAGACGAGCCAGTGCAGCGGTGCGATCGCGGCATTGGCGGTGAGCACCTTGCGCCCTGATAGGTCGTCGGCCCAATATGGTGGCTCGTTCGTCGCCGGCGCGCGTGCCGCTTGGACCTGAGCGAGACCAGACAGGTCCGTGTTGCGCAGCACCAGGCTAAGATCGGGATGGGCGATCAGCTTGCCTTTGGCATCGACCACGTAAGCTGCGCCGCTCTCGCCAACCTTGATGCCGGATACCACGTCCCAGATGTATTTGAGACTGATCTCGGCGACCGTCGCGCCGGCGCCGCGTCGCCCGACCCCCAGCGTCATGTAGGGTTCGGTCGAGTCGCGGAAATACACCGGGCCGTAATAGACGCCGCTCCCCATCGCCTCCACGAACGTCGGATCTTGCGAGAAGTCGAAATTGCTACCGACCACCGTCGCGGCGAGACGTGAGACCCGCAGCTGCTCATGTCCTGTTGGGTCGATGCGAGCGAGCTCCATGACGGCGGGCACCAGACGCAATACTCGCAGGGCGTCCGCCTGCCGGTCCTCCGGCGACTGCTCGGTCCAATAGATCTGGGTCGTCCAGCCAAGTTGGGCCTCGATCTGCGCGATGAATTGTCCGATCTTGGCAGCGGCAATCTGCGCTTGTGCTTGTTGAATGCGAATGAGCCAAGCGGTGTGGTCTCGGTAGGAAGACCAGACTTCCACCATCCCGCTCGCGAGCAGCGCCGCGCCGACCGCGACAACAAACAACGTCACATATTTGCGAAAGAGCCGACTGCGCAAAGTGGGGAGAACCGTGGCAGCGGCGGATACCTTGTGAAAGGGAGCGTGGCGGCTCATTCACCAATACTTCATGAAGCGATGGCTCACTCGATGACCTCGTCAGCGATCGCGTGCAGCAATGGCGGGACCGTTAGCCCAAGCGTCTTGGCGGTCCTCATATTGACCACAAGCTCGTACTTGTTTTCCAGCTGCACCGGCAAGTCCTGGGGGCGCGCACCTTTGAGTAGGCGGCCCGCATATTCGCCGATCTGCCGCCAGGCTTCGGTAAAGCTCGGGCCATAGCTCATGAGACCGCCAGCGTCGACATATTCGCGTCGCGTGTAGCCCGTCGGCAGATGATAGTGCTCCGAGAGAGCGGAAATTTGCGTATGCCGATGGCCGAAGACGGGATCGGATGCCACCAGCAGAGCTTGGGTCTGGTCCTTGGCCATCGCGGCGAAGGCAGTATCGATTTCGCTCTCATTCCGAGCATAATAGATGCGAAGCCCAAGCTCGCCCGCAATTTGCTTTTCCTCGTCTTGTTGTTTCGCTCCATTCGAGCCGAGTCCCGTACTGTCATCATTCATCAAGTAGGCGATTTTCGAGGCCGCTGGCACCAACTTCTGCAACAGCTCGAGGCGCTTCGATAACAGTTCTGCGGTCAAGAGGCTCAAGCCGGTGACGTTGCCGCCCGGATGGCTCAAGCTGGCCACCACGCCGTCTTCAACCGGGTCGATGCCGACAGCGCTGAAAAGGATGGGAATGGTGCTAGTGGCTTCCTTGGCGGCCTTCGCAAAAGGCATGCCTCCACTGGCGACAATGAGCGCCACGCGGTGCTGAACTAGCTTGGCCGCGAGCTCGGATATTTGCTGGCCGTCCGTCGCCCATTGATATTCTATGGCCAGGTTTTGGCCCTCGACGAAACCCCACTGGTTCAATCCCCGATGAAATTGGACTAAATTCTTGGGGTCGAGTGTCCCGAGGCCGAGAAACCCGATTACCGGGATGTTCCGCTCTTGACCTGCTGCAGCGAAGGGCCAAGCCGTCCCTACGGCCAGCAACTTGAGGAAGTCTCGCCGTCTCATCTGAGCACCTTCATTGATCGACGCAGGAGTGTCGCGCACCAACAACACTACTGCAAATCTTTGTCTCCTGCCAGCGTTGGCAAACGCTGGGCTCACGCCGGCGCCAAGGAATTGGGAGGATGCAAACGCCAGACTTCGGTACTAGGACAAAAGTATTGCCCCGTTACGGCGCGTCGCAACGCGCGGCCCGCAGCGAGCACTTTGCTTGCGGGCAAAACGACGGGAGGCGACGAGGAACATGGCGCCAAGATCGAGCTATTTGATCTGCTGTGCAGAGCGCACCGGCAGCACATTGCTCGGGGACGCTCTGATGAGTACCGGGATCGCAGGCCGGCCGCGGTCATATTTCAATCGCGCCGCCCACTTCAGTCCCAAGTACCAACGAATTCTTGGCAGCGCGAAGGACGATGACTCATACTTTGATCGAGTCGTCGCCGCGGCGACCACCCCGAATGGAGTTTTCGCCGCGAAGGTTCACTGGCAGCATTTCCTGAATTTCGTAGCGAAGGTTGATCGGTCACTGACAACCGCCGGAATCGCCGTCACAGGGCCGGTGCCGAAGCGACTCGGGCTTCATTTTCCCGATCTGCGGTATGTCTGGCTGACGCGCACCAACAAAGTCGCGCGTGCGATCTCCCATTATCGCGCCAAGAAGACGGGCCGATGGCAGGCCGATGCACGCTGGATCGGCGATGATACCGGGGGAGAGGGTGAGCCTGAGTTCGACTTCGACGCAATCGATGCCTTTGTTCGCATCGGCGAGACCGAGGATGCGAATTGGCGAAGTTATTTTCAGGAGCACGGCATCTCGCCGCTCGAGCTTACCCACGAGCAAGTCGTGCGCGATCTCGAGGGCACGGTTCGGCGCGTCCTGCAGTTCCTCGAGATCCCTTCCGAAGGGTTGAAACTGCATGAGCCAAACTTGCGCCAACAGGCAGACATCGGTTCACGTGAGTGGGAGGCGCGATATCGGCGGATGCTCGCTGAGACCGCCAAATAGGCGGTGTGAAACCGTAGGCAAAGCTGCGGTCAGGCTGTTGTTTTCAGGCTTGCCGCTCCGTCTCCGCCTGTTGAAGCGATCTATCTCGCAGCCACAGCAAGCCGGTCACGAACAGTCCCTCGATCTGCTGCAATCTCCGCTCTATTCGGCCACGCCGCGGCCCGGCCTCAGCAGCAACTTCCGCAGCGGTCCTCCTGCCATCGCAAAGTTCCAGGATCCGCGCGATCTCCTCGCTGACAAAAAGGGGCTCGCGCCTCTCTCCGGCCACTTGCGCGAAGGCCACGATGTGACGGATGCGAGGTCCGGCCTTCTGGTCCGGTTCGCCTTGCGGGTCCACAAGGCGGGCGACGTCGGATGTGAGGATGCGCAACTGCGGGTCACGAACCGGTATCAGAGCTCCCAGATCATCATCCGCAATCGCCCAGCGCTCGGCGTGAAAGCGGAACAGCTGATCGCCATCCCCGCCCGAATCTTCGGGTCGGGATTCTTCTGCTTCCGCAATCGCAATTTCAAGCCGAATGGCGGTGGCTATGGCTCCGGTGTCGGTATGGCCCTCCCGTTCCCTCGATTCCACAGCAGCCAGCACGGCTTGCGCCGCGGCGAGATCAATCGGACGGCCATCTTTCTGTATGCTTACGCCAAGCTCACAAGCCGCGAGCTGGGTGATCGGAAACCGAGGATCTTCGGCAGTGACTGTTCCTTCGCCGCCGCTCCGCAACCGCTTTGGCAGAGCACGCCGTCGCGCTGCGGCAATGAGCACCTGCTCGAGGCGGTCGGGTGCGGCCGCATCCATGTGTGTTGCTTGGGCGAAGGCGCGACCGCGCGCGGCCACTGACGCGATCGGCGTCGGGTCGCGCACGATTTCAGCCAAGCGGGCGCTCAGCGCATCGACATCCTGAACATCCTCGATCGCGACGCAGCCGTAGCCGCTGGGTAAATGCTCGTAGTCCGGCAGCTTGCGAATGACCTCGGTTGAGCCGATGAGGCAGCTCCCGCAAGTGAGCACTTCGCGGGCGATTGCGGGCGCATGGAATATGATCGGAAAGTCCTGCTCGAGACAGCACACCGCAAGGCAGGAGCGCAGGAACTCCGGCACCCGCCAGTGCGGCAGAAAGGGGATCTGCAGCACGCGGTCGGCGATACCGAGCTCCTCGGCGCGCGCGCGGAATTTGGCCTCCAGTGCCGGCCAGCCGTGTCCCATGGCGACCAGCCCGACCTTGAGCCCCGACTGCTTCAGCCGCTGCATCGCCGCAAGCAACGCGAATGATCCCTTGGTTTCTCCGAGCTTGCCGTAGACGCCGAGATACGGAACATCGCCAGCAAAAGAACCCCAGAATTCCTGGCGCAAGTCCGGATCATCGAGCTCGACCTCGCTTCGCAGCGCGGCAAGGTCGAGTACCGGTCCCTCTGGCCGAAACAGGTCTTCCGGCAGATCGATGCCGCCGACCGACACGATGCGCTCGGCACGGACACCATGTTTGATCGCACGCCCCGCGACCACGCCGGTCGCGATCACGACCGCGGCCGAGCGCAGCACGTGATCATAGAGTGCCTCGAGCTGCGGGTGACGCCAAAGGCGTCCGGCATCACTGCCGGCAAGCCGCACCACATGCGGAACGCCGGCGATCTCGGCGATCAGATGGCCGGCAACCCCGTAGGGCTCGAGGTAGTGCGAGTAGATCACGTCGAAGGAATGCTCGGCGTGCACGCGTGCGGCGGTGCCAACGAGCTTGGAGACGAACGCGCTCGCGAGCGGAATGTAGAATTGCGAGTTGTCGACCGGGTCGGTCCAATGCACCGTAACGGAGCCGGAAGAGTCGTATTTGGCTTGGCAGCGCACCCAGTCCTGCCGCCGCATGTGGGTCCGGAACGGCGGGCGCGCTTCCTTGGCGTTGGTCACCACGTGTACTTCATGGCCGCGTTTCGCCAGGCCGTGCGCCGTCCAATAGGTGCGCGCGCTGACGCCGCCCTGGATCGGCGGGAACTTGCCAATAATGCAAATTCTCAAGGGACCACCTCGATGAGGCCGCCATCGGTGAGCTCCTCGAGCAGATGGGCCACTTCGGGTGTATCGACGAAGGCTGTGAAATTCACAAATTCTGTGAGCATTTCCAACAGCTCGATTATAGGAGAGGACAACGTCGAGACGAAAGGTTCATCGCTGCCCGGCAGGATCGCCACGGCAAGATATATCTCTCGCTGCATGGGGACTTGATCGGCGCCTCCATCGAGGATGCAGCGAATATCGTAGTTGCAGCGGAGCAGAACCGCGCTTGGATGCAGTCGAACCGCGCCGGAGACTGCCTCCGTTGAGTTTTGCAAGGAGCTTCGCCTTTCGCCGGCCCGCACGGTGGCATAGGCGATCTCGTAATTAGCGACGTCGGGCAGCCAGGCGGGTTCTGCGGCTTCGCGCGTCCAATACGACTGAAGGAAGGCATGAAACTGCCGGGCATTATCGAGCCAGGTGATGCTTGCAGGTGGGCAAGCCTCGACAAAATCGCGGATGATGGCCGCCCGCTTATCCCCCAACAGGTCGAGCGTGTGGCTCAGCACCCATTCGATCTTCTGCATGCGCTTCTCGTGCGAGAAGCGTGCCTCGAGGTGGAGCAGGCCCAGATCAAGCCCCCGCAGCAACGGCTCGTTGGATAAGCCGCGCGCCCCGCCAAATATCCCGGCGCCACCGGTCAGATGCTCAAGGAGTCTGGCCTGCCGCTGCAGCAGCTGGTTTGACATTACGCGTCTCGATTAAGGTCGCCTCGACAGCCGGCGTCTCGATTGCGCGGCCGAAGCGAGCGCGCAGCCGCGCGATATCATCCAGGATTTCCCCTGCGGCTTCCAGGCGATCATCGCGCTCGAGCACGATCGCAGCAGGCGTCTGCCGCTTAAGCCCATAGTCGAGCAGTTCGAGCGCGGCATCCGGCACAGGGTGCGAGTGGGTATCCTGCAGCAGCGGCCGCGGCAGAAAATCTTCGTTCAGGGTGACCCCGCCGGCTACGTGAACTTCCTGGACGGCCTTGGCGGGCAATCGGTCTAAAAAGATATGGGGATCGAAGCGATGATTCTGCGAGTTGAGGTAGAGATTTTCGACATCGAGCAGAATTCCGGCGCCGGTCTCGGCGCAGATGAGGCTCAAGATATCCGCATCTGACAGCTCCGAATCCGGCCAGTCGAAGATGTAGGTGATGTTCTCGAGCAGGAATGGAACCGATATCCGCGACTGCACCTGACGCACTTTCTCGATCACCTGCTCGGCGACCGACATGGTCTTGGGCAGTGGCAACAGGTTGCCGAGATCGCGACCGGGAACGCGTGTGAAGGCAAGATGCTCGCTGTAGGCCGGCGCCTTCAGGCGATCGAGCAGGGCGGCAACTTCATCCAAATAGGCAAGGTCGAGTGGCGCGTCGGTGCCGATCGAAAGACCGATGCCATGCGCGGTCAGCGGGATTTCGCCGACCAGGTCGAAGATCATTGCTTTGGCGGCATCGCTCCCGACCAGGCAGTGGTCGAGAGTGATCTCGAGCACATCAAAGCGCGCGAGATTGGCGCAGGTCCATTCGTGGATGTGCCGTCGGTACCCGAACCCGATGGCGGGACATGATGCATTCATCGAACGGCTCAACCTAATAGCCGCCACCCGGGCTGGTGCGCGCCCGCATTCTCAAGGCTGTGCAGCTCAGCGGCCGGTCTCGAAAGCTGAAGCAAATCTGCTTAGCTTGCCAAAATTACGGCGCGTGAAGGATCGCTGCGGAGTTGCAGATGCGCTTTGGCGCTTAGGTTGCTCAGGAGCAACCGCAACTGCAGCTGCAGTGTTCGCTGGGTGGCAGGTTCTTCGGCATGATCCTGATCCGGCTCACATGATCGCCAAAGTCAGCGCGCGCCTGCTTGGAAAGCGCCTGAATCTTCTTTACCAACGCGGTCCCTTTGGGGTCGAGCTTGGCGCCCGGCTTAATGGGGTGGGTTCTGTCGGGTGATGCCATGATTTCTCTCCTTGCAAGGTTAGAGTTGCAGCTAACGCGCCGCTTCCTGTCGGGAGCCCTCCCCGGCAATCTCTTGTAGCAGCTTGGCGTATAGATCAGAGACGAGCTTATTTCGCCGGTAATTATCAGGTATTGGGGGCTTTTCCTTGTCTTCCCTGAAAAGGATGAAGTGCATGTAAGTCCTCCACAGAAGGCTCAAGTCCCTGAACGAATAGTAACTGCGTTTGTTGTGACGATCCTTGCCTTGGTAGGCCTTCTGCCAGCGATCAGAAGCCCCGGAATCCCGCTCGAGAGGTCGCAGCGGGCTCGAGAGATAAAGTGTGCCGAAATTCTTCTCGGTCAAAATCGCGTCTTCTATCGGATTTTCCAGCAGAAAGCCGACGAACGATCCGGCAACCGCATAGAGAAATTTGGTCTGCTCCGGATCGGGAATTTCAGCCTTTGCCGGATCTCCTCCGATAAACGGCCGCGTCCCAACGCGCATGAAGAGATCATCCGGGGTGGAGATTCCTTCCAAACCCTCCAGGTCCATATTCCAGAGGGCGCCGGATGGATCATCCCGGAACGTCGCGCGCAGGAACTCTTCCACCACGACTTCGAGCGCATCTCCGTAATTCGGATACACCGGAACCCTGGGGAGAAGCTTATGCTGCAAATAGGTCGCAAGCCCCTCGGCCAGCATTCGGTTCCCGTTCGGAAACAGGACGTGCACCAACTCATGCGCAATAGCGGCTGCATTGACGATAACCCGATGCGCCGGAAATTCCATCCAGCCGCGCTGCCCTTGCCACGCCGGAACCAATGATCGCGACAAATCATAAGCATCGGAGATGAACACGTGGAAATCCGATGGCGCGCAGCAGGGTCCGGTGGTCACCCGCGGAGGCAAGATAGCCTCGGCTGAGAGCCACCTGTATTTCAGCAGCTGATCTCTGACCTTTTCAAATTGGCTGACGAAATCGACCTGAAACTTCTTTTGTTGCTCGGGCGATACGCTGGCGAAGCAATTATTGTCGATTTGCCCGCCGAAATCGAACTGAGCCAGCAGATTGGTGTCGAAGCCAAACGCTCTGCAGTTGCCGGCCTTTCCGACGATCTTCACAAACTGCTCCCCAAAGATGGCGACAGTCAGAACGGACGCTTCGGGCGCCCGATGCTCGCAGTCGTTCGGTGGTGCAATTGTTCAGTCCCTCGGCTAGGCTATTAACACGACCACAACTAGTTGTCTTCTCTAATTTTGCACGCGAAGCGCCTTTCCGCGACGGTGGTGTCTTGGTTCGATTTTCCATCCCTAGGGGCTTCGAAAATAGCCCTTCGGCGCAGGCGAGCGGTTAGGCGATCGATGCTGACAAAAGATCAGAATCAGCTTCTCACGCGGACGGGTCGCGGCACCCCGGGCGGCGCGCTGATGCGATGCTACTGGCAGCCGGTCGCGCTAGCCGAGGAAATTCCGTTTGGCGCGCCGCCGATGCCGGTCAAGATCCTGAGCGAGGAGCTGGTGCTGTTCCGCGATGAACGCGATCGCCTCGGTCTACTCGGCCTCTACTGCTCGCATCGCCGCGCCGACTTGAGTTACGGCCGCATCGAGGATGGTGGGTTACGCTGCCTCTATCATGGCTGGCTCTACGACATATCCGGACGCTGCCTGGACCAGCCGGCCGAGGCGGTTGGAAGTTGTTACAAGGATGAGATCCGGCACCTTGCCTATCCGGTGCTGGAGCGCGGTGGATTGGTATTCGCCTATATGGGCAACGGCGAGCCGCCGTTGTTGCCAAGCTACGAGTTTCTCGGTGCCGAGCCGGACCATCGTTACCTGGTGAAGACGTACCTCGAATGCAACTATCTGCAGGGGCTCGAAGGCGATATCGACCCGGCCCACTTGTCCTTCCTCCACCGTTCACTGCGGCGGCGTCCTTTGGGGCGCAAAGATGCGCGCACCGTGCCGGGCAGCAGCGTGGCGGCGGCGACGCTCACGCGCGGAGATCGGCGGCCGCAGCTCGAAGCCGAGCGTACCGACTTCGGGCTACGCAACTACGCGATTCGCGATGCCGCGGACGGCCAGAGGTACGTTCGCATCAACAATTTCATCATGCCGAACAAGGTTGCGGCGATCGGCAATGAGGGGCGCGTCAGTGAAGGCTACACGATTCACTGGCGTGTGCCGATCGACGACGAGAATCATGTCCGCTTCGACTTCTACTTCAATCGGGTACGGCCGGTGGCGCGCGAGCGCTACGAACAAGAGCTCGCGGCGGAGGTCGTCGACCATCGTTTCCGCCGCAACAAGCGGAACCGCTATTTGCAAGACCGCGAGCAGATGAGGACGGGAAATTTCACCGGCATGGGTGATTTCTATTCAGCGCAAGATGCATTCGCCGCCGAATCGCCCGGCCCCATCCACGATCGTACGCGCGAGCATCTCGGCGCAAGCGACGTCTGCATCGTTGCGGCGCGCCGGCAGCTGTTAACCGCCATTGCGGACGTGAAAGCCGGCCGCGAACCAATCCATGTCATCCGCGACCCGACGCAGGACGACATGTCGCATATCGTTGTCGTGTCCGAGGTCATCCCGCCGGACACCGATCACAAGGCGCTGTGGAAAAAACGGATGCACCCGTCCGCTACTGGTAGCCGAACACCTCTGCCCGGCAATCCAAGCCAGAAACAACCTGCCCGCCCACCCTCGGTAAGAGGCGCTCGTTCAAAGCGCCCGCGCCGTGTCAAATCTCCGGGCTCTTCGCGATCGATTCCGTGAGCACAACAATGCTGCGACGCAGCTTGTCGCTCGGCAGCTTCGCAAAGGCTTTCAGCATCTGCACCGCATAGGGCGAGATCAAAAGGTCTGTGACCATCGGTCCGGAGACCGGCCCGTCAGCGCTGGCTGCAGAATTGTCGAAGAACGAGCTGATGGGAACCTTGAGAATTGCGGCAATTTTCGCCAGTCGGCTCGAGCCGACGCGGTTGGCGCCCTTCTCGTACTTCTGAATTTGCTGAAACGTCACGCCGACCGAATTACCCAATTCAGTTTGTGAAATTCCCTTAGCCGTACGAAATATTCTGATGTTCTGCCCAACCAGCTTGTCGACAGGTTCGATTCGTTTCGCCATCGCAATTTGCTCTTGAGTTGATCTGGTTGTCCAATTTGCCCCAATCCCGGCACCATCGCCAGGTTGTATTGGTCATTATCGGCCGCCAGATCGAGAGGGTCAATGCAAAAACGGTGGCGCAGCTCCTGAATTTGTTAACCGCTTGGCGAGCTCCACGGCGGCCGGCGCCGAGAAGGTAAGCTCGCCGGTCTCGCCGATCTCGGCGGTCACCGAGCCGGGCTCGTCCTTAACCAACATCAGGAAACCGTGCAGCGCGGCGCGCACGCCGGGCGACAGGGCGACGTATTGGCGCATCACATCGATGAGATCGTGCTCAGCGCTCCAATAGTAAAGCTCCATCAGCTCGGCGGGATTCTGACACTGCTCGACCATGCGCTTGAGCACGGCGGCGAGCTTGGTCTCTTGGGTGTGATCGGTCATGACACGTGCCGCTCGGCGCGCAGAGCGCTCTTCTCCAATTCGAGGCTGGCCATCCGCAAGAGCCCGACAAATACCGGCATGCCGAGCTCGGAGCCTTCGGCCATCGCGTAGTTGAGCAGCATCTTGAGCGAGTCCACCGCGGTCACGTCGGGAAGCGGTGGACCCTTGAACGCACCTCTTTGCTCATTGGTCATTGGCGTCGCACCCCACTTGTCCTGCAGCCCGGCCCAGCAGCTGCCCGGCGGCATTTGCCGTCACCGGCTCATTTGTTCTCCTGCTCTCCGGCGCGCATATTCGCGCCGTGTTCCCGGACACGAGCGGGCCGGCGCGGATCCGGGCGATCGTCTTGAATACGTTCGGGCCCCGGCGCCCAGCCCCGGTGCCTGCCCCGCAATGCTCTCTGCGATACACTTTCGGGTAAATCAGCCAAAGGTACCGATGTAACGGGACCCTCGCGATGGCGGGTCGCAGTTAAAATCTATGTTGAATCAAAGAATTATCTCTATGAAGGGGACCCGACTTAGCAGTACTTTAGTCTTGGGACCTAAGCACTAGACGACCGATTCCATGAATCCGGATTCTCTTGGTAAGCGAAGCCGGATGGAACCGGAAGAATCTTGGTGGATTCCTCGTCTGTGATTGACGAGACGAGGAGTTTTGCCATGGCAGGATGGCGGCAGGCGATTGAT
>DATGLV010000040.1:0-22882 GCA_035293945.1 Xanthobacteraceae bacterium
ATCAATCGCCTGCCGCCATCCTGCCATGGCAAAACTCCTCGTCTCGTCAATCACAGACGAGGAATCCACCAAGATTCTTCCGGTTCCATCCGGCTTCGCTTACCAAGAGAATCCGGATTCATGGAATCGGTCGTCTAGTGCCCCGCGTCGGAATTCCGCGAGCCTGTCGATTGGGCGTTTCCGCCGCCGCGACGCCCTCTACTCGCCGCGAGTGGCGCACCTCGAGCAGCGCAGCCCCTCCTCTTGCGCACGCGCCGGCTCGAGCACCCGCAGCGCAGTCAGCGGATTGCGATCATCGAGCGCGGACAGGACTCGGCCGACCTCGGCAAGCGCCGCCAGACCCCAACGAGCCGCCCGGCCGATCGGGCGGGTGGCGGGCGCAAACGTTCGCCGGCAGGTTTCTAGATCCAGGACCATGGAGCCACCCGTTTGCAGGCCGAAGAGCCTCACGACCAGAGTTAGGCACTGTCGGGGCAATCTCCAATGCCCCTGTGATCAGCCCAAGAGCCGCGTCCTAAGAGCCGCGTCCTAAGAGCCGCGCCGGCGGCTGCACATTGCCGCGTGCGACGGTGCCCTTGACCAAGGCGGAAAGCCGAACCTGAATTGGATCACACAGGAATCGCGCATCTCCGGTTATAGGAGGGGTGACGGCGGGGCTTCCGGCGGCTATACAGCGGGCGAGCAATCGGCGAGCTTTTGTCCGCCGGAAGCAAGCAAACCGCCCGGTCGACCTCGCACCGAATCGAGCGCAGTGGATAGGGGTCAACTTGGCGCGCCCGACTTGGCGCAAAACCACGAGTTGAGCTCACGAGGGACGAGAGTTCGCCATGCCCATCACCCTCCTCGACCTGATCCTGATCGGCGTCATGCTCATTTCCGCGATCCTGGCGATGATCCGCGGCTTCATGCGCGAGATTCTCTCGATCGCCGCCTGGGCGCTGGCGGCGCTGGCCACCCTCTACGCGTATGGCAAGCTGCTGCCGTCGGCCAAATCCTATTTCAACAACGATATCGTGGCGACCGGGGTGGTCATTGCCGGCACCTTCCTGCTGACCTTGCTGGTGGTTTCGGTGGTCACCGTGCGGTTCTCCGACATGGTGCTGGACAGCCGGGTGGGCGCGCTTGATCGCACCCTGGGATTCCTGTTTGGGCTTGCCCGCGGCCTGATCATCGTGGTGGTGGCCTTCCTATTCTTCGTCTGGCTGGTACCGGCCAAGACGCAGCCGTCCTGGGTCGCCAATGCCAAATCCAAAGTAATGTTGCAGAGCACGGGCGACTGGCTGATGTCGATGTTGCCGGATGACCCGGAAAGCACCATTTTGAAGAGGTTCAAGAAGCCGCAGCCTGAAGACACCGAGCCGGCGGATTCGCCGCAGCCGGGCCAGCGCGGCAGCCTTGACGTTCCCGCCAACCCACGCACATGACGCTAATAGTGGGCGGGTCCAACGGGCGGGCAAGGATCGAGCGAGCGGAGAGCGAATGCGCCAAATGATCGAGGAGCCCAAGGACCCCACAGACCTCGATCTCGATGGCGACCGGTTGCGCGAGGAATGCGGCATCTTCGGCGTTTTCGGTCACCCGGACGCTGCCGCGATCACAGCGCTCGGTCTGCACGCTCTGCAGCATCGCGGCCAGGAGGCGGCAGGCATTGTCTCCTTCGACGGCCGGCGCTTCCACTCCGAGCGGCAGCGTGGCCTGGTCGGCGACACCTTTTCCCGGCGCGAGGTGATCGAGCGGCTTCCCGGCATGTCGGCGATCGGCCACGTCCGCTACGCCACTACCGGCGATACTATCCTGCGCAACGTACAGCCGCTATTTGCAGAGCTCGAGCCCGGCGGCTTTGCGGTCGGCCACAACGGAAACCTGACCAATGGGCTGACGCTGCGCCGCAGGCTGGTGCGCGAGGGCGCCATCATGCAATCGACCTCCGATACCGAGGTGATTCTGCATCTGGTCGCGCAGTCGCGTCGCAATCGCTTCGTCGATCGCTTCATCGATGCCCTGCGCGCACTCGAAGGCGCCTATTCGCTGGCGGCGCTCACCAATAAGAAGCTGGTGGGCGCGCGCGACCCGCTCGGCATCAGGCCGCTGGTGATTGGGCGCCTCGACGGCGCCGCCATAATCGCCTCGGAGACCTGCGCGCTCGACATTATCGGCGCCAAATATGTGCGCGACGTCGAGAATGGCGAAGTTGTCGTGTTCGACGAGGACGGCACCCATTCGCACAAGCCCTGGGGCTCGATGGCGCCGCGCCCATGCATCTTCGAATACATCTATTTCGCGCGCCCCGATTCGATTGTCGGCGGCCGCCCGGTCTATCAGGTGCGGCGCACCATGGGGGCCGAGCTCGCCCGCGAGGCGGGAGCCGCTGCCGACGTGATCGTGCCGGTGCCCGATTCCGGCGTCCCGGCCGCGATCGGCTATGCCCAGGTCTCCGGCATCCCGTTCGAGATGGGCATCATCCGCAACCACTATGTCGGTCGCACCTTCATCCAGCCCACCCAGTCGATCCGCGAGCTCGGCGTACGGATGAAGCATTCGGCCAATCGCTCGGTGGTCAGCGGCAAGCGCATCGTGCTGATCGACGACTCGCTGGTGCGCGGCACGACTTCGCTCAAGATCGTGCAGATGATGCGCGATGCCGGGGCCCGCGAGGTGCACATGCGCATCGCCAGCCCCCCGATCACCCATTCGGACTATTACGGCATCGACACGCCCGAGCGCGACAAGCTCTTGGCCGCCAATCATGATATCGAGGGCATGCGCGCCTTCATCGGCGCGGACTCGCTCGCGTTCCTATCGGTCGAGGGCATCTATCGCGCCATGGGGCACGAACGACGCGACCCGGCGCGGCCGCAATTCACCGACCATTGCTTCACCGGCGACTATCCGACCCCGTTGACCGATCGCACCGCCGAGACGGCCCTGCCGCGGCAGCTGTCGCTGCTGGCCGAAGCGAGCTAGGCGCTGTCCCGTGGCTAGTCACGAGTGTAGGGTGGGCAAAATCGCCCTGGCACCGAGTCGATGCGTGGGCAAAGGCGCGTCGGCGATTTTGCCCACGCTTCCGGCGCATAGCGGCGCGCCTTTGCCCACCCTGCATGCTCGCCTTGACCAGGGCGTTTGATGTCCGCCTCTCCCGACCGCATCGCGCTCGTGACCGGCGCCTCCCGTGGCATTGGCCGTGCCACCGCGCTCGCGCTCGCCCGCTCTGGTGCCCACGTTGTCGCGGTCGCACGCACCGTCGGCGCGCTGGAGGAGCTCGACGATGCGATCCGCTCCACTGGAGCCTCGGCGACGCTGGTGCCGCTCGACCTCAAGGACACCCCCGGCATTGCGCGGCTTGCGGCGGCCCTGAGCGAGCGCTACGGGGCGCTCGACGTGCTCATCGGCAATGCAGGGATTCTCGGACCTTTGTCCCCTCTCGATCATATCGAGCCCAAGGCCTGGGACGACGTGCTGGCCGTGAACGTAACCGCCAACTGGCACTTGATCCGTGCGATGCATCCCTTGCTGAAGCGCTCGGCTGCGGCACGCGTGGTGTTCGTCACCTCCGGCATCGCCGCCCGTCCACGCGCCTATTGGGGCCCCTATGCGATATCGAAGGCGGCGCTGGACGCGCTGGCGAAGACGTACGCGGCCGAGACCGCCTCGACGCAGATACGCGTCAACCTTTTCAGCCCGGGACCCACGCGCACCCGCATGCGCGCGGCCGCCATGCCGGGCGAGGATCCGGAAAGCCTGAAGACGCCCGAGCCGGTCGCCGAGAAGATCCTGGAATTATGCGCGCCGGAATTCCAGGAAACCGGCAAGGTGTTCAGCTTCGCCTAAATTGGGCCCTGGAACGCAGTGTGGGAATGCCGCTTACATCCTCTTGGCGTTCCGCGTGCCACGTATCATAAGCCGCCTGCATGCGTAGCCAAACCCGGCGCCGTCGCCAAATAACTTGCCGAGTCGAACCGCAACCGCCGGAGAGATCGGCTTGCGCTCGCGCAAAATGTCGTAGATTTTCTTGCAAAGTCGTCTTCGCACCAAGTTGGATCAAAAAGAATTAGGGCGCCCACAAGGGGGCGCCCCTACGCACTTTCACGCAAGCACTGCTCAATCGATCGTGTGAATCACCGCCGAGGTCGGCCGATCGGTCACGGTCGGCAGCTTGGTCTCCTTCAAGATCGCCTCGTCATAGGCCGTGAGCGTTTGCACCGGCGCCTTCGGCTTCATGAACACGACCTTGTAGCCGTTGAGCTTGAGCTGATGCAGCAATTCGGGTGCGGCCTCGGCGGTGCCCTTCTGGAAATCGTGCATCAGCACGATGCCCTTGCCGTTCTTCTTTAGCTTGGTCAGCACCGACTGGATCACTTGATCCGGCTTGCGGATCTTGAAGTCGAGGGAGTCCATGTCGGTCGAGAAGATGGCGATGTTCCGCTCGCCCAGATAAGTCACCATCTCGGGCGGATGACGCAGCGCCGGGAAACGGAAGAACGGCGCCGCCGGAGCGCCCAGTGCCCAACGCACGGCGCTGATGCCCTTCTCGATCTCGTCCTTGGCCTCCTCCGGTGTCTTCTTCAGAAGATCGGCATGCGACCAGGTATGGCTCCCAATCGTGTGCCCGGCGGCGGCGACTTCACGCAGGATTTGCGGCGACCACATCGTGTGCTCGCCGATCGGAAAGAAGATCGCCTTGGTGCAGTTGGCGGCGAGCGCCGCCAGCACGGCCGGCGTGTTGTGCGGCCAGGGCCCGTCGTCGAAGGTCAGCACGACCTCGCCCGGCTGCAGGAAGTCGTACTGCTTGAAATGTTCAAATCCAAAACCGGGGCCGCCGGTCGTATCGACCTCGACGGTGCGGGAAACACCCAAGGCGTCAGGGTTGCCCTGGCACGAGGTGGTCGCAGCAGCAGCCGCAGGCCTTGCCGGAGCTTGCGACACTGCAGCGAACGGCGATGGCGGCGGAGCCGGTGCGATCGATCCGGTCGTGTCCGGCGCGGGCGCGGCCGATGCGACGCGGGCCGGCGGAGCGACCGCCGCAGGCTTGCTCTGGGGCGCCGATGCGACGCTTTGGGCCGGGGCGCTGCTTACACTTGCGGGAGCCCATAGGAAGAAGACCAGGGCAAAGCTGACAAGAAGGGCCGAGAGGCCCATAACCGCGACCAACACTGAACGCATCGACATAGATGTCCCCTTCGGCCAGCGGATGTTCCGGAAAAGTGGATGCCGGTTTTCCGATAAGAACATGCGCCAAGTGCAGGTGCCGACACGGCCCCGCAGCCTGCAATCTCTCCGAAGAAGGTGAATCGCTCCTTACCGTCCACGATCAAGTATTAGGCAATCGCGGATACCCGCCGGGCAGAGGCATTGATTCTTTGGGACAAAACGGTCGCTACTCATGGACCGCCATGGGCATCCCGCCCAAGCGCAATGCCGGCCTACTCTATTTGCTGCCGTCCCGGGCCTGCATGAAGCGCAAGGTGCGTTGCGCGGCCAACACCGAGAGGCGTTCATAGTCCCGGCGGGCAATCTGCAGGATTTCGTCCGAAACCTTGTGGTTCGCATGGCGGTTGCGCAGGATTGCTTCGGTGGTGGCCCATTTCAGGTCGGCGGCCTTGCAGGGAACCAGCAGCGCGTCGTTGCGCAGGCCCACCATCAGGCTCGCGATCAGCTTCAAGGATCCGGATGAGAGCCGCGCCAGCGCCACCGTCATCTCTTCGTATTTGCGCTCCTTGACGAGCTCCATGAGGGCTCTCTCGTCGAGCTTTCCGCCCTTTTCCATGGCCATGATCAGGCGTTCGGCCTCGCGGAAATCGCGCTGCGCGCTCGCCACCTTGCCGATCGCCGTGGCGATCTCCGACACGGCACGCTGAATCTCTGACCTGGTCTCCGGCGAGGCGAGCGCGAGAATTCTTCCTCGCACGGTTTCGGTGGCGCGCTCGAGCAGCTGGCGCAGCAGCCGCGGCGGAATGTCGAACCGCAGCCCCACGGTTTCGGCCAGGCGGTCGTCGAGCTGCGCGTCCTTGACCAGAAGGCTGTAGCCGGTCGATGAGAAGCGCGCCCGCGCATTGCCGGCAAGCTTGCACACCACCTCCGCGTCGCCGCGGTTCAAGATCACGTCGGTGACCGGCTCGGCGAGCTCGTGACGCTCGCAGATTGCCAACAGATGGGCCTGGCCCTTGGCCGCCGCGATCTCGACCAGATCGCCCGTCGACAGCCGCCGGGATTGGCTGAGCACCGGCCCCGCAATCTGGATCTCGTCATCCCATGCCAACCGCCGGATCACCTGCATCGGCGAGTTGTCGATCGGCGCCAGGCGCCGGCTGAGCTCGATCAGGGCGGCGGTCTCGATCTTGCGGATCAGCAGCACCAGAACATCGTCAAACAGCTTGACCTGGTCTTCGGTCAAGCGTTCCGCGTCGTTGAGGAAGAGGTCGGTGACCCGCCGCAAGGTGCGCGTGCGGCCGTCCTGTGAATCGCCGCTGAGCGCGCTTTCAAGATCGGCGATCAACGAATCGGACGCAAGGACCATATGAGAGTTTCCGAAAAGCCCGCAAAAGTCGGCAATGCCGATCAGAATCCCCGCCCCCCGGGTCACGCGTGCCAGCGAACCGCGGCCACTCGCACCAGCATTTTGCCGCGGATATGCTGTTAAGCCGTAAATGTCTGGCGCCGGTGCTGTTACGGCGATTCACGGATTTGTTGCCGCGCCGGCGAACGACATCGTTACCCGAAATTTACCTTGTACCAGCCGGCCTAAGCGCGGCGTGGCGCGCGTCTTACCACCAGCGCTGTTGCATCGGTTGATAGTATTGGCCGGCGCGCGGACGCGGGTTGCCGGGTTGGGAGCTCCAATTGCGCTGGAAAAAGGCGCCGAATCCGTTATTGCCCCAGTCGTTGCCGCTCGCAACGGGGGCATTGGCCGTAGGCTGGCGCATCAGGAAGCCGCCCTGGGGCTGGTTGCTCAGCACCGCGACGAACTCGGTGCGAAAGTTGGTCTCGCGGCTCAGCGGCTCGTCCGAGACGATGATCGAGGATCGAGGCACTGCGGTCGGCGCGATGCGATCGAGCACATCCTGCGGGATGGTGATGCGGTCGAGCGCGTCCTTGGCGTCGTCCCCGTTGTCGATCGTAACCGCAGTCCAGCGCAGGCCCGCGCCGTCGCGCGCCACCGCCGTGAACACATGCGTGCCGATCGGCTTGTCGGGATTGCGGATCGTGACCGGAACCTCAATGGACGCATCGAACACCTCGCCCCCGTCCGGCCACGGCTTATGCGTGTTGCGCCGCACGTAAAGCTTCTGCGTCGCGCGGCTGATGTAGATGGAGACCGGCTCCAGCGCGAGCTTCGCCTCGCTCGCCGCCTTGGCGGTATCGGCCTTCTTGATCTCGGCCGCTTTAGCGGTGTCCTTTGCGGCGTCGGCGGCGTCGAGCTTTGACTTCGCGTCGGTTTTGGCGGTGTCGAGCTGTGTCGCCGCTTCCGCGGCCGCAACGGCGGCCTTCTCCTTCCGCTCTTCGGCCCGCGCCTTGGCTTGGTCTGTTCTTGCGGCTGCAAGCGCCTTGTCGGCTAACGCAAGCTCGGCGTCGGCACGGGTCTTGAGCTGCTCCAGCTTGCGCAGCGAAGCCGCGAGCGATGCTGCCTCGCGCGCTGCGGCGGCGGCTTTCTTCGCCGCGTCGGCCGTCTTGGCGGCGTCCTCGGCTTCGCGGGCGAGCGCATCGGCGCGCGCCGGAGCAGCCGCGATGGCCTTCGGGTTCGGTACGAATAGCGCCGGATGGGAAAACTCGACCGGGACCGCATCGTTCGGCGAGATGATCACCCGCATGCCGATCCGCGTCTTATCGAACAGCTTCTCCGCAAAGTCGTAGGGCATCCGCACGCAGCCGTGCGAGGCCGCATACCCGGGCAGCGGCCCCCCGTGCAGCGCGATGCCGTTCCAGGTGATGCGCTGCATGTTGGGCATCCAGGCATCGTCGTAGAGGCTCGAGTAGTGGTCCTTGTCCTTCTCGATCACCGCAAAGATGCCGGCAGGCGTCTCGCGTCCCGTCGTGCCGGTTGACACCGGCGCGCGCATGATCCAGCCCTCGGCATCGTAGAATGTTACCTGTTGGCTCTTGATCGATACGATCGCCATGATCGGCTCGCCCGCCTCGCGCGGCGCCGTCGCCTCGGCACGTGGCGATGGATGCGCCTGTCCGGCCGCAGCGGCGACCGTCAGCGCCGCCATCGCCGCGAGGGTCACAATGGCGGGAATCCCCCAACGCCTGATCTCCGCGATGGATTGCGCCGTCATCAATTTACCGTGCCGTGTCCTGCGGATATGTCTGCCCGCTCGCATCAATCAAGATCGGCGATCAGCTTACTTTAAGTCACCCCTGCACGGCTAGACCGACCCGATCTCGGCTGCTTGCCGAATTGTTGCAAAAGTTTCTTCGCACCGCGGACAGAAGCCGCAGTAGCCGTGACATGAAAAGCCTCGGCACGAGGCCGAGGCCAGGGTTCCCTCTGCGAAACCTTTCAAGGAACTGGTCAGGGCTCAGTGAGAATGGACGACTTTCTTGTGGTGACGCACGGGCCGCGGCGCCGGCTCCGAATAGGCCGGCGGTTCTGAATAGGACGCCTGGTAGGGCTGCACCCCGAGGACACCCTCTATCCCGCCCACGACACCGCCAACGACACCGCCCACAACCGCGCCGACTGGCCCGGCGCGCCGGTTGCCTTCGTAGACGCCATGCGCGACACCGCCGGGTATTCCCTGGGCGCGTGCAGCGAGTGGAGTTGCGAGCGTGGCAACCACAGCAATCGCAATCAGAGCTTGAGCTTTCATCAAGTCGATCCCCTTTTCGTTTTTGGAAGCAAATTTCTGCCGCGACAAAACGGCGGTTGGACGGCGCGCTCCTGTTTAAAAAAGGGCATGAGAGAGGCGGGCACGCTGTTCGTGGTGCATGATTTTCTATTGCCGGCTTTGTTCCGCACCAGCCGCGTAGTGTCCGCTTCTAGCCCTCATTGCTCGTAGCGGCGGGCTGGAAGATCAAGGGTCATCCGAGCTCTGCGGGGCCGGCGAGATGATCGAGTGGGCTCGTGACCGTTCGCAGCAGGTTGGCGGCGACCTGCGCATACAGGTTCCCAAAAGCACCACAGAGGCTCAGCTGCGAGCCATCACAATCCAATACGGGACCTGTTTGTCGGCCATAGCGCACTACTTCACGCTCTTCAACGCGGCGATCACTTGCGGCAGCGTGCGCGCGACGACGATGGCGTAACCCGGTCCGGTCAGATGCCACTTGGTGGTTCCGGGCGCTGGCCCATGAACGTCGGTCCGCCCGTTTGCCTCGACATGATACTTTGGGTCGCCGGCAATCGATCCCTGAAAATCCTTGCCTGTCGGCAGGACAAGGACCTTGATACCCCGAAACTTGAGGTGCTGAGCTATCTGATCGACCCGCGCCTTAACAGCGCCAGGGCTGTCATGGTTAAGGACGACGTCATTGATGCCTACCGATATGATAGCAAGCGCCGTGCCGTTCGGCACATCGGAATCCATACGTGACATCACCCCTTGCGTCGTATCGCCGTTCTTGCCGGCGTTGGTGACGGTGACATCCAGGCCTTTCGCGCGCAACGCAGCTTCGAGCTGTGCCGGATAGGCTTCCGACCTGGAAACGCCCGGCGCGCCAAAATTGCTGTCGCCAATGCAGACGATCGTCTGCGAGGCGTAAGCGCCGGAACAGGTAAACACTCCAACAGCGAACGCCAGTGCAGCCAAACATTGCGACTCGGTTTTGGACTTCACAGGAATACTGCGCCAGTGCATGTGTTCCTCCCCTGGTAGGTGGACACCCATGCTAATAGTAAGGCGTTGTTGTCGGCTTAACATCGTTGGGGCGCGGGCGCTGACTTGAGGACTACAGCCGCACCAGTCGGTCCCGACACTCTTTGGAAAATCTTCACCCCATCGCCATGCAATCAACCGACGCTAAAGGGAGACCAGATTTGCTCATTTGAGGTCTTCTCTTCGTGACCCAACTCCGACATGAGGGATGTCGGATGATCACTTCGGCCTGATGCTCGCGAACTTGACCACCTTGCCCCATTTCTCGGTTTCATTCGCGACGAGTTCGCCAAAATCGGCGGGGGTCAGCGACAACGGCACGCCACCGAGCTCGGTAAGCCGCGCCTTGAGCGTGCCGTCGCAAAGCCGCTGGCAAGGGCGAGATGATATTTCGGCCCCGCCCCGCCAATGCTGCCGAGTGATCTCGAACCGGGCACGACGTCTGGAATTGACCGAAGGTGACATCGGGTTGTAGGGCGCAACCACTTTGTTGCGCCTTCTACGAGGCCAAACCCAAGCGGTGATCGCATGAATTGCCGCCACTTAGTTAGTCTGCGATGACGCCTTGTCGATTGCAGCAGCGCGCGGTGCTAACATCAATCTATGCCGATGCCCAAGCATCGTAGATCACGAGGGCGCAATAAAGGGATTGCGCCCTACGAGCTGATTTCTTGACGCCTCAGAATAACGCAACCGTGCCTGAAGAAGAGATGTCGTGTTGTTGCGCACCGTCGTTGCGACCGGCCATCACGGCGGATTCCGCGCCCACACAGGGGTGTTGGGATAGAACCGGAGCAACCGGCGGTGCTCCGAGTGCTCCACCTTGGTCTTGATCTTGCCCGCGATCTCGAGGCGGCGCCCGGCCGCGTGGACGGTGCGGAGCGAAGGGCTAAAGACTTTGTGGATCAACGTACCACGGCCGAACCAAGTGACCCTGGCGCACAGAAAAGCCAGGACGTGGGCGTCGTCGCAGCCGGGGTACTGCTCAACAATGTGCAGAATGTCGCCATCGTACTTTACCTGGCATATGCGATCAGGTGCTGGGCTGAGTGCTCGACCGGCATTTGCGAGAGTCTCGACCGCAACCTGCTGAAAACTCATCAGCAGTCGCCCCTCGACGCATTGCCGGCAGTGAATGCTTCCCGCACCGTCATCCTCCCATCCCGCTGTCAATACGGGAAGAAGCATAGGCGATTCGTGCCGCGCCGTGATTGGGTTCATGTGACGGCAGGCACACGTTGAAATCGGCCCGAAAACTGACACCGGACTGGTTGTTCAACATCCGTAGACCCGCGGCCGATTCCATGTCACCGATCCTTCCTGAACATGATCAGTGCTTCAGGGCTCACCGGGCTCCGGTTCAAGAAAATCTGGCGTCATGCTTGAATGAACTCACGCCGCCGCGATTGTGCGCACCGCGACCAGTGCCGCAATGGCGACCAGCACTGCAGCGAGCAGATACGGCGCGCCCGCACGTGCCAGCCGCCGTCGGCGATGAAGAACGCGAAGGTCTGCGTGAACAGCCCGGGCCCGATCACATTCGCCATTCCCATCAGGCTCGCATTGGCGCCCTGCAGGCGGCCCTGCTCGCTCGCGCTCACGCGCCGGCTCATCAGGCCAAGCGCTGACGGATTGGCAAACCCCCAGAGCGACAGCAGCGGAATGCCGGCCCAGAACACCGGTCCGGTTTCCGCAAAACCAAACACCGCAAAGCCCGCAACCCCGAAGCCCAGGCCCGTGATCAGCATCGCCCGCTCGCCGAAACGCGCGACCGCTCGGCTGATGAGCCCACCTTGCACGATCATGGCGCAGAGCCCGACCACCGCCATGGTGATGCCGACCGCGCGCACGTCCCAGCCGTAGCGATATTGCATATAGAGGACGCTGATGCTGGGCAGGCTCGCATGCGCGAGATTGCTGAGAAAGGCGGTCAGCCCCAGCCCGCTCAACTGCGGCTCTGAGCGCAACAGCGCAATCGCGCCAAGCGGAGAGGCGCGCCGCCAGGCAAACGGCGCCCGCTTCTCGCGGGCCAACGATTCCGGCAGCACCAGAAATCCATAGGAGGCATTGACGAGGCTCAAGGCGGCCGCAATCCAGAACGGCAGGCGCGGTGAGACCTCGCCCGCAAGCCCGCCCAGCGCCGGGCCGAGCACAAACCCGGCCCCGAAGGCAACGCCAAGCAGACCGAAGCGCCCTGCCCGCTTGTCGCTCGGCGTGACGTCCGCAATATACGCATAGGCGGTCGAGACGCTCGCCGATGTGATGCCGGAAATGACTCGTCCGGCGAACAGCCACCATACGGTCGGCGCCAGCGCCATCACGATGTAATCGAGGCCGAGCCCGAAATTCGACATCAGGATCACCGGACGGCGGCCGAAGTGATCAGACAAAGCGCCCTGCACCGGTGAGAACACGAACTGCATCAGCGCCCAGGCTGTGCCGAACAGGCCGAGGAATTCGGCTGCCTTGGCGGCGTCGCCGCCGAGAAAATCGGTCACCAGCTTCGGCAGGACCGGGATGATCATGCCGATCGCCAGCATGTCGAGCAGCACCGTGATGAAGACGAAGATGAAGGCAGGCGCGCGCCCTGCGGCGGCCCCCGCTGGTGCGGCGGCCGGAGCACCGTCATTCATCAGCTTGCGGCTTTTTTCCTGCATGGTTTTACCTGAACGCTCCAATCAGGCGATCCGCTTGCGCTTTGCGTAAGGATTGCTCTTCTCGCGCAAAGTCAGGCGGATCGGAGTGCCGGGGAGATCGAAAGTCTCGCGCAGGCTGTTGATGAGATAGCGCCGATAGTCGTCGGGCACCGCATCGGCTCGGCTTGCGAACAGCACGAAGCTCGGCGGCCGACTTTTCGGCTGGGTGACATAGTCGAGGCGGATGCGGCGGCCGGAGACCGCCGGCGGCGGATGCGCCGCGATGGTGTCGGAAAGCCAGCGGTTGAGCGCGCTGGTCGGCACGCGCGTGTTCCAAACCGCATGCGCATCTACCACGGCCTGCAAAAGCCGATCGAGACCGGCACCGGTCAGGCCGGAATGGGCGACGACCGGCACGCCCTTGACCTGCGGCAGCCAATGATCGGTTTCGGCGCGCAGCTTGTTGATCGCTGCCGCGCCGCTCTCGATCAGATCCCATTTGCTCATGCCGATCACCAGCGCCCGGCCCTCGCGCTCGACCAGGTCGGCGATCCGCAAGTCCTGCTCTTCGAACGGCGCCGTGGCATCCATCAGCACAATGACCACTTCGGCAAAGCGGATCGCATTGAGCGCATCGCCGACCGAGAGCTTCTCGAGCTTCTCCTCGACCCGCGAACGGCGGCGCAAGCCGGCAGTGTCGTGAAAGCGGAAATGCCGATCCCGCCACGCGATGTCCACCGCGATCGAGTCGCGGGTGATGCCGGCTTCCGGTCCGGTCAACAGCCGCTCCTCGCCGCACAATCGGTTGATCAGCGTCGACTTGCCGCTGTTCGGCCGGCCGACGACCGCCACCCGGATCACCGGCGGGCGCACGGTGGCGGGCGCCTCCCCCTCCTCGCCTGCGGTCGCCTCGGGCAGCGCTGCGCGCAAGGCGCCGTAGAGATCGGCAAGCCCTTCGCCGTGCTCGGCCGAGACCGCGATCGGCTCGCCGAGGCCGAGCGCATAGGCCTCGATGAGGCCTGCCTCCGCGCTGCGGCCTTCGGCCTTGTTGGCAACGAGAATCACGGGGCGGCCGGACTTGCGGACGATGTCGGCGAACGCGCGATCGACCGGCGTCGGACCTGCGCGCGCATCGATCAAAAAGAAGGTCGCGTCGGAAGCCGCAATCGCAGCCTCGGTCTGAGCCCGCATGCGTCCTGACAGGCTCTCGGGCGCCGCCTGTTCCAGGCCGGCGGTATCGATCACCGTGAACGCGAGGTCGCCCAGCTGGGCTGCCCCCTCGCGGCGATCGCGCGTGACGCCCGGCTGATCATCGACCAGAGCCAGGCGCCGCCCCACGAGCCGGTTGAACAGGGTCGATTTGCCGACGTTCGGCCGTCCCACAATGGCGACCGTGAAGGTCATAGGGTCCCTGCGCGCCAGAGGGGGATTCCGGTCGTACTGAACCGCATCTCTGAGTCGTGGCCGGGCCTGTCCCGGCCATCCACGCCTTGCTCCGTCAACGTGAGGCAAGGAAGGCGTGGATGCCCGCGACAAGCGCGGGCATGACTCCGAAGGACGTGATTCGATGTGAACGGCACTTGGTATCCTGTTTCCGCGGCTTGAATCGCTAAGCTGTTTCCCGGACGCGGCGCAGCATTTGCTGCGCCGCTGATCCGGGATCGTTCCAAGCTCAGGACTCTGCCTCGAATGGTTCCAGGTCAACAGCGCGTTTTACGCGCGTCTTCGACGCGCCATGCCCGGGACAAGATGAAACGGGAAGTAGGGTGCGCAACCGCACGCTTCTGGCGCCCACCACGTGCGCAAGATCGCCCCGCGCGGTTGCGCACGCGGCCGAGCCTTACACCGCGATCTTGCACACCACACGATTTGTGCCGCAGCAAAGGTGGACACCGGTAGTACGCAGAAGCGCTCAACGCGGGACAGCGCCGGACGCGGAAGGGTCGGGCGTGGCCGCGTCCGACGGCGCCGCAGCGACTTTCGGCTTTGTCTTGGTCTTCGACTTGGTCTGGGGCTGGGTTTGGTCGGCGGCTTGTGCGCTTGCGTCGGTCGGAGGCGGCGGCTGATAGCCTTTGACCAGCTCAGGCGGCAGCCCTTGCGAAACGCCGGGCGTGCCGCCGGGAAACAGCTCCTTGCGCTCCCCCGGCAGCGGTTTCTTCGCCGGTGACAACAAGTCGGCGATATCGGTCGGATCGAAGTTGCTGCAGTCGGCCAAAAGCAGCGCGAGCGAGAACGCCGGCGCGATCTTCAGCATCCGAGCCAAGCGCGGCATCCCCCAAGTCCCCCTCAACCCTTGCCTTCGGAGGCCAACAGCGCACTCAGCATTTCCATCCGGTTGCGCTCATCCGGCGGTGTGGCCGGGTCGGTATTGATCTTGTCGATCCACTGCTTGGCCGCGTTGGCGTCGCCGGAGCGCCAGGCCGATAACGCCAGCAGCTCGCGCGCCGTGTGCTTGAAGGTATGGCCGTCGCCCGCCAATGGCTCGAGCCGCGCCCGCGCCTCCGCATAGGAGCCCGCATCGAGCAGAAGGGAACCCGCCTTGAGGGCGGCAAGATCCCGCAAGTCAGGGCGCACCGAGGAATTCTCCGCGACCTTGTCGTAGGCCGCGACCGCGGCCTTGGGATCGGTCTCAGCAAGCTCGGCCGCCGCGCGCAACTGCGCGAGCTCGCGGTAGCTTGCGGTCGAGTCTTGGGCGATCTTGTTGAAGGCCGCCTCGGCTTCACTGTGCTTGCTCTGCTCACTGAGCGTGATCGCAGCCTCGAACTGCGCTCCCGCTTCCGCCGCCTTCTTGGTCTGCCACCAATCGTAAGCCCGCCAACCCCCGACTGAGAGCACGAGCACGACCGCAGCCCCATAGACGAGATACTGGTAGCGCGCCCACAGCTTCTTGAGCTGCTCGCGCCTTACTTCCTCGTCAACTTCCTGGAAAATATCAGACACGTGTTGGCTCTTGGTCGACTTCGTCTCGGTTCAGCTTGCGGTTTGCGTCGGGGCTCGGTTGGCCGGAGCGGCGCATAGCCTATCGATATGGCGGCGACAAGGCAAAAGCCACTCCGAACTCGTCGTTAAGTACTTAAGGCCGCGCGGCTTATTGCCCTTGACCCGCGACCGGCCGGCTTTAGCCGCCGATGCGCCGTTTCTGCGGGCTCGGCTCTCCATTGGCCGGCGCGATGGCCGGTTTGGTCGCTTGCTTGGGCCGCATGGGGTAGACCTGCTCGGGCCCGGGAAATGCGCGCGCCCGCACGTCCTTGGCATAGGCCGCGATGGCAGCCTCGATGCCCGGCCCGATATCGCCGTACCGCTTGACGAATTTCGGCACCCGCGGCGACAGGCCAAGCATGTCCTCGAGCACCAGGACCTGGCCGTCGCAGGCAACGCTGGCGCCGATCCCAATCGTCGGGATCGGCAGCGTCTCGGTGATGCGCCGCCCAAGCGGCTCGGCAACCGCCTCGATCACCACCGCGAAGGCGCCCGCCTCCGCTACCGCCTTGGCATCCGCCTCGATCGGCCCCCAGTCGGCCTCGTCGCGGCCCTGCGCACGGAACGCCCCGATCGTGTTGATGGATTGCGGGGTCAAGCCCACATGCCCCATCACCGGAACGCCGCGCTCGACCAGGAACGCGATGGTTTCGGCCATGCGCCGGCCACCTTCGAGCTTGATGGCGCCGCAGCCGGTTTCCTTCAGCACGCGCGCGCAGGAGGCAAAGGCCTGTTCCTTGGATTGCTCGTAGCTGCCGAACGGCATGTCGACCACGACCAGCGCCCGCCGCGAGCCGCGCATCACCGCATGGCCCTGCAGGATCATCATATCGAGAGTCACCGGGACGGTGGTCTCCAGGCCGTGCATGACCATGCCGAGCGAGTCGCCGACCAGGATGACGTCGCAATAGCGGTCGACGAGGCGCGCCGTATGGGCGTGGTAGGAGGTGAGGCAAACGATCGGCTCAGCCCCCTTCCGGGCGCGAATCTCCGGCGCCGTGATCCGCCTTATGTCCTCATGTGCCGACATGTTTGTTGCTCTCCAACGCGCGCGGGCCATTCAGATAGGTATGGGGGGGCCAGCCTATCCAATCATGCGCCTGACTCTGACGCTCGTTTCAGCGTGTCCCGGGCATAGCGCGTCGAAGACGCGCGTAAACGCGCTGTTGCCCGGGACCGTTCCAGGCAAAGGCCTGAGCTTGGAACGATCCCGCATGAGCGGCGCAGCTTCGTTCGCTCTGCGTCTGGGAAAGCCCCGGTGATTCAAGCCTCAAAACAGAACATTAGAGCATTTTTCCGCAGAGCGGAAATCGGTTATTGGCGGCCCGGACGCGATCCGTGAGAAAATTCAACAAGATCGGTCGCGCTGGAGCCCATGCTGTGATGATTTGAGCTCCGCCGCCCTCGCCCTACCGAATCGTCAGTTGCCCGCCTTCCGGGGGCCCTGGGGGGATGCTATGATACAAGCTTCGGGACATCCGGCGCGGATTCGGTCCAAAGTCCGGGTGATGCAACGCTGCGTCCGTCTGGGATTCCGGTTGAGACCCGATCCGCTAGGGAGAAAATTCAATGCGAACCAAACTCATGCTCAGCATGACTGCCGGCTTGGCGGTCATCCTGTCTCAAGGCGTATCCTATCAGGCCAGTGCGGCCGGGCCGGCGCTGACCGGCGTGGTGAGCTCCGCTGAAGAAGGCAACATGGAAGGCGTCGTGGTCACCGCCCGCAAGCCGGGTGCGAGCGTCATGGTCAGCGTGACCACCGACGACAAGGGCCGCTACACCTTCCCGGCAGGCCGGCTGGAGCCCGGCCAATATGATCTCGCCATCCGCGCGGTCGGCTATGACATCTCGGCCCCGACGACCGCCAATGTCGGCGCCGACGGCGCCTCGGCCGACATCAAGCTGGTCAAGACCAAGAACCTCGCCAGCCAGCTCACCAATGCCGAATGGATGATGAGCATCCCGGGCACCGAGGATCAGAAAGCCCAGCTCTTGAACTGCACCAGCTGCCACACGCTGGAGCGCATCATGCGCTCGACGCACAATTCGGATGAGTTCACCCAGGTCATCACCCGCATGATGGGCTATGGGGCGGTGAGCCAGCCGGTGAAGCCGCAGCCGATGCTGGACAAGGAGCGGGCCGGCTCGCCGGAGCAGTACCGCAAGATGGCGGACTATCTGGCCACCATCAACCTCTCCACCACCGACCACTGGAACTATGATCTTAAGACCCTGCCGCGTCCGACCGGCCGCGCCACCCACGACATCATCACCGAGTACTATGTGGGCACGCAGGTGACCGAGCCGCATGACGTGATCGCCCGCGACGGCGTGGTCTGGTACTCGGACTTCGGCAACGAGTACATCTCCAAGTTCGATCCCAAGACCCTGCAGCTCGTCCAGTATCCGGTGAAGAAGTTCAAGCCGGATGCGCCTGAGGGCAATCTCGCGATCGACTTCGACAAGAACGGGACCATCTGGTTCGACACGATGTACCAGGGCTCGCTCGGCAACCTCGATCCGAAGACCGGCGAGATCAAATACTATCCGCTCGACCCGAAGTGGAATGACGTGCGCGTGCAGCTGAACTTCGTCGGCCTGCACCATGAGGTCGACGGCAAGGTCTGGACCAAGAGCGTCGGCACCCAGGACATCTTCCGGGTCGATCTCGCGACCGGCCAGTGGGAGAAATTCCACCCGACCGACGAGATCTCGGGCGGCGCACATTACGGCATCTATCAGGTGGCTTCGGACTCCCACAACAATCTGTGGATGGCCGAGTTCACCGAAGGCCATCTCGGCAAGATCGACGCCAAGACCCTGAAGGTCACCTGGTACGCGCCGCCGACGCCGCATGCGCGCCTGCGCCGCATGGTCATCGACAAGAACGACCACATCCTCGTGACCGAATACCGCGGCAACAAGATCGCCGAGTTTGATCCAGTGACCGAGAAGTTCACCGAATATGCGCTCCCCACCCAGTACACCAACCCGTACCGGGCGGAATACGACAAGAACGGTGAAATCTGGGTCGGCGGCATGCAGAGCGACCGCGTGGTGCGGCTCGATCCGAAGACCGGCAAGGACATCGAGTACCTGATGCCGCGCGACACCAACATGCGCACGGTGGACGTCGACAACTCGACCACCCCGGTGACCTTCTGGGTCGGCAGCAACCACGACCACGCGCTGGTCAAGCTCGAGACGACGGACTAAGCGAGACCAGTCATGGCCGGGCGTAAGCGCCCCTGATGACCCGGCCATCCACGACTTACGGGTTCCGTTTCGACAAGAAGCGGAGCCCGTTTCGTTTTCGCTGGCTCGGGCCTTATGTCACGCAACCTCGGAGTCGTCCCTGCGAACGCAGGGATCCATACCGATGGAGGATGGATATGAAAATCGCCGGCGCCGCATTCGCTCTTTTGCTTGTCGCGCTCCCAGCGCACGCCCAGAACGTCAAGATCACGTCCCTCGGCTCGCACCCAGGCGAGCTGTGCGCGAACGATCGCGCGATGATCTTCGAGGACCCGACCGGCGTCCGCTTTCTCTTCGACGCGGGGCAGACCCTGACCGGCGGTGATGATCCTCGGCTCGGGACGATCCACCTGGTATTGCTTTCCCACATGCACGGCGACCACGTCGGCGACTCCAAGCTGATGGCGCGGGGCGCAGGCACTTGCGCGAATTCGCTCCGGGTGCCGGCCCCGAACTCGACCACCGCCGAAGTGGTCGCGGCCAAGCACGCCGTACTGGTGACGACCCGCGCCATGGCCGCCTTCATCCACAACAAGGTCGCCGCCATTCGTGGCAGCGGCAGCAAGCCGATGGACTTCTGCAACAGCCTCACCGTCACCGTCCCGGTTCCGGAGGCGTGCAGCTCCCGCATCGACCTTGGCGGTAGTTTCACTGCCAAAGCGCAGGACACGAACCAAAGCGTCGAATTCACGATCGTTTATGCCGCCCACGTCAACGATGTAGCGCCGTCACTGCTGTCGAAGGCGGAGCAGGATCTCTTGAAAGCCGATGGCGCGCAGCTCGGCTACGGTCCGCCTGTCGGCTTCGTGGTGAAGTTCACCAATGGGCTCACCGCTTATCTGTCGGCCGACACCGCGGTGTTCGGCGACATGAAGACGGTCATTCATGATTTCTACAAGGCGAATTTGGCCGTGATCAACCTCGGGCCCAACCCGGGTCTGTTCCAGACCGGCGCCTTCGCCATCAACGATCTGCTCAAGCCGGCCTCGGTCATCTTCACGCACGTGAACGAGGCCGCAACGGAAGGCGGCAAGCTGCGGCCGAATACCCAGACCGCGGCGCTGATGAAGCAGATTACAGAGCCCGCCTACCTCGCGATCAGCGAGCGCACGATGGAGTTCGACGGGAAGGGCAAGTGCGTCTCGGGGTGTTGAAAATTCCGCGGCGACGGACTGAGCGCGGCCTCACGCCGGAGAGAGCCACGCGCGCTCTCCAGTGTGATGGAGATCAAAGACGGGTTCCGTTTTACATCGAGACGAAGCCCGTCCTGGTTTTTGCCTCCCGTGATTATCAACCACTCAATTGGTCTGTCCCTGATACATTAGGCAGGGTGTCGACAGGCGAAGCCGGATCGGCGAGAAGTTGAGGATTCTCCTAGCTGGTGGGAGCGGGTTTATCGGCCGCGCTATTGGGCGGCGATGTCGCAGCGCTTGGCCTTATCAGGGTCTAGCCCCATCGCCAATCCGTTTGCGACCCGCCGAGCACCTACTCGGCGGCCGGATACGGATTGGGTTGAGCATCGCGCGCTAGCAGGTACATCCGGCCGCCCTTGCTCGGAGGCAAGTAGCGACTTCGCCTCGATGTGCCGTATGGCGGTGGCCCGCGGAGCACTCTTTGCGTCGATCTCTATCAGCCTGCCGGTGCCGGCCCGCATCCGGCGCTCCTTTGTTTGCATGGCGGCGCCTGGCTGCACGGCTCCAAGAGGCAATATGAGAGCTGGGGCCCCGCCCCTGGCTTGCAGAGAGACGCTATGCCGTGGTCGCCGTGGACTACCGTCTCGCAAGCAAGGTGAGCCCAGCTTGGCCAGGCGCGTGGGAAGATATCCGCTTGTCGCCGGACTGGCTGATTGCCCACCCCGTCTAACGGTGGCGCCCAGGCTTCTGCGGTTTCTCGTGCGCCAATAAACCGTCGTTATCCGGCTATTGTTGTGCGCAGAGACCCTGAAGCGATCGTGGGGTGGGCAACACGCCCGCACGGGCCGGGCTCCTTGCACACATCTCGATAGCGAGTTGCCCACGCAGTCGAACTTGCCGGAACGCTCGACCGCGTGGGCAAAATCGCCATCAACAGGACACTCTCTCTTTATGTATCTGGCCTCAACCTCAGCAAATGAAATACGATCTCGGCATCCTCAATCTTATGTGAGTATGTGAGAGCCTCATATCGCCCAGGCGAAAGATCAAGATGAAGGCAATCCGAGAGTATTTCCTCCCCAGGAAAAGCCGAATCGAAGATTACAGATTTGCGGCATTCTATTCTAATATCAAAGTCCTTCCTAAGCGCACGAGCATTATTATTTGCGATCATTATATGATTATATATATCTTCAATATCGCAATAAGGCCTAACTATCAACACGCTCCCATCATTGTTTTTAACATATCCAAGGCCAAGAAGGTCTCCCCAGAACACGATTCCATATCTATCGTCATCAACTTCAATCTTACCAATCCAGCCAGGAATGGCGCACGCTCTCTGATAATCCGTCTGAACCTCGGATATGAGTCCGACTGCTTGTCGCACAGATGCGCCGTCATCGCCCTTCCAGAGCGGGAGCAAATCACGCTCAAGCATCACCAAGGGCCCGCCGTTTGAATCAATGAATTTCATTCCTCGCACCTCTGCTTAAAGTGGCATCCACTCACCGGATGCGCAACAGGTGAAGTATCCAGCTTACAATGCCCCCCTGTATTGAACTGCAACTTGCACATTGCGGATATGCCTGAGCCGAAGCTCCGGGGGGAGGATTGAGAGACTGCTGGGGTTGATGATCAAACACGGGGTTTCCACTCGGCGTGCCAGAATCCTTGGTTCCGCAAGTATGACAGCCGAACTCTTGCCCGTTAAAATTGTTTTGTTGTCGCTCGGCGGCAGATCCACGCCCATAGGGACTTGACAGCGGAACCCCGCCATTTGGCGAAGCGTACGGTCCTACTCCTATTCTTCCAAGTAGCTCTTGGACAAGTTTTGCCTCAGCGTCATTCAGACGCGTCAGATTCTTTACGTTATACTGCCCGCCAACTTGTATAACGTCAAAATTGTCGTCGTCATCGCGTTGCGGACCGTATCCGCTTTGCGCACCGAGGGCATATCCGAATTCGCCGACCTCATCAAAGGCTGACGCACCGCCGAACGTCGTAGGCCGGTCCGAGAAATTGAACGGGCTGATAGCAGGATTATCATCTAACGAATCTGTGGCTGGCCAGATCGCCCAGTCAACGGGAGAAGGACCTCCTGAAAATGGCTGTCGATTAAATTGAACACTGCGGGTCGCAAACAGCCTGTGGTACTGGTCGGAGAATGACGAGGAAGGATTGTTCGACGACGCGCCCACCTGCGGCGGAGCCGCACCGCCTGATGTATCAAACGGCAGGTCAATGGGAGGGGGAGCGGCTTGTGGCAGATTCAAACCGTAAACATTCGGAGCGCCGCCGATGCCTTGGATGGCACCTGACGATAGCGACCAGGGAGGGTTGGGCGGGATGTCCCACGGCGACGGCGGGGGATTGCCGAGGAGGCTCGAATTGCTCGAAAGCCCGGGAGAACTGGCGGAAGAATATTCGGTCGCTGACGGGGAACTTGCCTGGCCCAGATTTGCCAAGGACCCCAGTATACCACCAGTACCGAAACCCGATCCTAAAGACCCGAGTATGCCGCCGCTCCCAAAGCCGGGCGGGAAGCTCAGTAGCGCTGGCCGGAGCCCCGAATTCTCGAATGCATTGGTGGGAACCTGCGGGGGCCAAACCCCGGGGCCAGCTTGGCTCGTAGCAAGTCCAGGACTGAAGGCGTTTTGCGCCTGGACAAACGGTCCCAGAACCGCGTCAGCCGCTGGCATCCAATCATTGGGGAACGTCGAACCATCGGCATTGGGTAGCCCGAAGCCTTGCGGTCCGCCAATACCGACCCCCTGAGGCGGCGCAAGGCTCTGCGCCCACCACGGGAGGTCATTGGGATCGAATGCCATTTGATCACCGGAGGGTGCGAGCCAACAAAAAAGGCTCCCCGCGAGAGGAGCCTCTGGCGCTCGTGCGCGGGGCGTGGCCCGCGGGAATTCTGGCAACTAGTACCCGGAATCACAGCTCGGTGATACGGCGATTTTTGAACCGCCGCTGGTAGACCTTCTTCTTGGTCCAGGCGAACGGGGTGGCCGTCTCATTGTAGGCTGCGATGTATGCATCGATGTGCTCTTGCAACTGCTCG
>DATGLV010000041.1:0-225614 GCA_035293945.1 Xanthobacteraceae bacterium
GGTGACGTAAGAGATTCTGTGTCAGGCGAGGAAGGGGGTACTCCAACTTGTGACTGCCAAGACACAAACGGAGCACCCCCCATGTCACAGCGAGCTGCGACGATTACGAGCTTACCGATGGCGTTTGAAGTCGTGAAGGCGATGCAGGCTGATGGTCTTGAGTGGGGCGAGGGTTATCGCCCGCTCGGGCGGCAAGCCCTGGAGGAGATCATCGAAGGTCAAATGATGGCGGCGGTGGATCGTCATCTCGATGAACTGGGGGCTGAGGACGCCGCCGATCGGCGCAATGGCTACTACCAGCGGCATCTTCTCACGGAGCTCGGCGATATCGAGCTCAACGTGCCGCGGACCCGACGCTACAGCCCGGTCGCGGTCATCCGCGCCTATGCGCGCCGGGCGCCAGAGATCGACCGGATGATTCTTGCCGGCTTTGTGCTCGGCCTTTCGACCCGCAAGGTGGGCGAAACGCTGCTGGCCCTGCTGGGCCGCTCGGTCAGCGTGAGCCAGGTCGCCAAGACGCTCGATGCCGCGGTTGCCGCCTTTCACCGGCGGCCACTGCAGAGCCGCTACAAAGTGCTGATGCTCGATGGGGTCGTGCTCGCCCGCAAGACCGGCGCCGGCGCGCTGCGGCGGCCGGTTCTGGTCGCCCTGGGCCTGCGCCCGGACGGCAAGAAGGAGGTTATCGACTTCCGCCTGGCGGTGAGCGAAAGCGCGGCCGAATGGGAAAAATTCCTCGCCGATCTCTACCGCCGCGGCCTCACCGGCGAAGCGCTCGACATGATCTGCGTCGATGGCGGCGCGGGCCTGTTGGCGGCCTTGCCGACCGTCTTTGACGGCATCCCTGTCCAACGCTGTTGGGCGCACAAGATCCGAAACGTCCTGGACAAGGTCAAAAAGGCCGATCAGCCGGCCGTAAAACGCGCTCTGCACAAGATCATGAATGCGCCCAATGCCCCCGCCGCACGCGCGGCCGCACGCAAGTTTGCCAACCGTTTCAAAGACAAATATCCAGCAGCGGTCGCCTGCCTGCGCAACGATCTCGACGAACTGCTCACCTGCTTCCGCTATAAATCGGAGCACCAACGCCGCAAAGTACGAACCACAAATGCAATCGAACGACGATTCCGCGAAGTCCGCGACGGACCAGACCTATGGGAACCTTCCAGGACAGAACCTCGATGGACCGCATCCTGTTCGCGGTCTTCACCCATGAAAACAAGTCACAGGGCGTCAGCACCCCCTTCCTGCTGACACAGAACAATTGACGTCACCGGGAGGCCCGACGCACCGGGATGCGATCAGTGGCGCAGTATGTTATCGAGGCGTGGGCAAAGAGGTGAGAGAGGATTCACGAGGACAGCATGGCGTATGAAGGGCAATTGGCCGAGATGGTGACGTTCCAGGGCTTCAAGGACGATCGGGGCGATGCCTATTACGCGCGCCCGACCCGCTCGGGCAAGTTCGGCGGCGTGGTCGTCATCCATCACCTGCCCGGCTGGGATGAATGGATCACCGAGGTCACCCGCAAATTCGCGCATCACGGCTATGCGGCCATCGCCCCGCATCTCTATTTCCGGGATGGCCCCGGCAGCCCCGACGACATCGGGGCCAAGGTGCGGGCCGCCGGTGGGGTCGCGGACGAGCAAGTCGTGGGCGATGTGGCCGGCGCGGTCAAATTCCTGCGGGCGCAGCCCAATTCAAACGGGAAGGTCGGCATCATCGGCTTCTGCTCCGGCGGCCGGCAGTCCTACCTCGCCGGCTGCTCCATCGCGGGTCTCGATGCCGTGGTCGATTGTTGGGGCGGCAATGTCATCGTCAAGGACAAGAAGCAGCTCGATGGCAAGCGCCCGGTGGCACCGATCGATCTCACCGAAAAGTTGACGGCACCGCTCTTGGGCATCTTCGGCAACGACGACAAGAATCCGGACAAAGCGCAGGTCGACGAGACCGAAGCGGTGCTCAAGCGGCTGGGCAAGACCTACGAGTTCTATCGCTATGACGGCGTCGGCCATGCCTTCTTCAATACGTGGCGCGAAGGCTACGGGGCTGCTCAGGCACTTGATGGCTGGGAGAAGGTGTTCTCCTTCTACAAGAAATATCTGGCCTGACACCCGATGACTGATGCGGGCGTTCTTTATCGTGTCGACGAGAAGGTCGGCATCGTCACCTTGAACCGGCCCGACAAGCTCAATGCACTCAGCATGGAGCTGCGCCTCGAGCTCGAGCGTGCGCTCAATGTCGCCGACACCGATCGATCGACGAGCGTCATCGTGCTGCGCGCCGAAGGCCGCAGCTTCTGCGTCGGCTTCGACATCGGCGGCGGCAATCACCCGCGGCCCTGGCGCCACGACGCGTTAAAATACCGCGAGCGCCTTGCGGTGAGCCTGCGGGCTTTGATGACGCCCTGGAACTTGTCCAAGCCGGTCATCGCCTCAGTGCAGGGTCACGCGCTCGGCGGCGGTTGCGAGCTCGCCATGTTCTGCGATCTCACCATCGCGGCGGACGATGCCACGTTCGGCGAGCCGGAGATCTTGTTCTCGCAAGCCGGCCCCGGCATCGTCATGCCGTGGATCATCGGCCACAAGCGCGCCCGCGAGCTCTTGTATTTTGGCGAGCTGATTGATGCCAAGACCGCGCTCGAGCTCGGCATGATCAACCGCATTGTGCCGCGCGCGGAGCTCGCCGCCTCGACACTCAAATACGCCAAGCGCCTCACCTTGATCGCGCCTGAGGCGCTGGCGGCCATGAAGCGCGCCGTCAACCGCGGGCTCGAAGACGCGGGCTTCCGCAATGCGTTGCAATCGGGCCTGGATACGGTGGCGCCCCTCTATGCGACTGAGACTGAGGTCGGCCGGCAATTTGATGAAATCCGCGCGAAAGGGGGTCTCAAGGCCGCGCTGAAATGGCGGCGCGACCAATTCCGCGAGGAATGAACGCCTCGACGTTAGGGGCGGAAAGATCATAGAATGCCGGGTTAGCGCCGAGCCCCGGGGATCAGCATGCAATTGCGCCGCCGTCTGTTCTTGCAATCGGCCGCGGGCGCGGCCGCGCTCCCGCTGTTTTCGCACTACGCCCACGCCGAAGCCTATCCGGTAAGGCCGGTGCGTCTGATCGTGCCGTTCGCCTCGGGCGGCGCCTCGGAAATCCTGGCGCGGCTGATCGGGCAATGGCTCAGCGAGCGGCTCGGTCAGCCCTTCGTGATCGAGCTTCGGCCCGGCGCCGGAGGCAATCTTGGAACCGAGGTTGTGGTCGCCTCCCCACCCGACGGCTACACGCTCGAGATCGTGAATGCGGCGCCGAGTGCCATCAACACGACGCTCTACGCAAAGCTGAGCTTCAACTTCCTGCGCGACATGGTGCCGGTCGGCGGCGTGCAGCGCACCCCGCTGGTGCTGCTGGTCAATCCCGCCTTCCCTGCCAGGTCGGTCCCCGAGCTTATCGCCTACGCCAAGGCGAACCCCGGCAAGATCAACATGGCTTCGGCCGGCAATGGCAGCCCGCCGCATGTCGCGGGCGAGCTGTTCAAGATGATGGCCGGCGTCGACATCGTGCATGTGCCCTATCGAGGCGGTGGGCCGGCACTGGTCGACCTGCTGGGCGGCCAGGTGCAGATGTTCTTCGGCGTGCTCGCTTCCTCGATCGAATATATCCGCGCCGGCAAGCTCAGGGCACTCGCCGTGACGACTGCCACTCCGGTCGAGGCGCTGCCAGATGTTCCGATGCTCAACAAGTTCCTGCCGGGCTATGAGGCGAGCGACTGGTACGGCATCTGCGCCCCCAAGGGGACGCCCGCCGAGATCATCACGAGGCTCAACACCGAGATCAATGCCGGGCTAGCCGATCCGAGCTTGAAGGAACGCTTTGCCCAGCTCGGCGGCACCTCGCTTGCCGGCACGCCCGCCGAGTTCGGCAAGCTCATCGCCGATGAGACCGAGAAATGGGGCAAGGTCGTGCGCGCCGCGCACATGAAGGCCGAATGAGATGCGCCCGAGCGGATCGAGCCAACTTGTGCTGCCACGCCGGCGATTGCTGCAAGCGGGCGCCACGATGCTGGCTGCGGCCACATTTTCGCGCCGCGCCACTGCACTCGACTACCCGATAGGTCCGGTGCGCCTCGTCGTCGGCTTTCCGGCCGGTGGCCCGAGTGACATTTTGGGACGACTGATCGCGCAATGGCTCGCCGACCGGTTGGGCCAGCCTTTCACGGTCGACGATCAGCCCGGCAATGCCAGCAATAGCGCGACTGCCGCGGTCGTACGCGCGCCTGCCGATGGCTACACACTGCTGCTGGTGGGACCCGCCAATGCGATCAACGCATCGCTGTTCGACAATCTTGGATTCAACTTCCTGCGCGACATCGCTCCGGTCGCCGGCTTGACGCGCGAGCCGCTGGTGATGCTGGCGAATCCTTCAATCGTAGCACGCAGCCCGGCTGAGCTCATCGATCTCGCCCGCACAAATCCCGGGAAGATCCGCCTGGCGCTGACCGATCCGGGCAGCGCCCCGCATGCATCGGGTGAACTGTTCCGGATGATGACCGGCCTTGATCTTGCGGTTGTGCGCTACACTGGCGGCGGGCCGGCCGCGCTCAAAGGAACGATCGAAGGCCAAACAGAACTGATGTTTGAGCCGTTATCGGCATCACTCGCGCCACTCAAGGCCGGTAAGCTGCGTGCGCTTGCCGTCACTTCCGCGGCACGATCGCCGGCGCTGCCCGATCTCGTCCCGTTGGGCGACGCCGTCCCCGGCTATGAGGCGAGCGCAGTCTCCGGCATCGGCGCCCCCAAGGACACGCCGATGGCGGTCATCGATACGCTGAACGCTGCCGTCAACGCGGCCTTTGTGGATCGGCAGATGCTGGCGCGGCTTGCCGAAACGGGCGGAAGCCCGCTGCCGGGCACACCGGCCGATTTCGGCAAGCTCATGACGGCTGAAACCGAGAAGTGGGCGAGCGTCGTCAAGTTCGCGGCCGCCAAATCTCACTGATCTCCGATAAGCGCTTCAAGCCCGGTCGCGCCGCAGACTGCTGTATCAATCGGCCGTCTCGCTCAAATGCAATGGTTGGGGCGCATTCTGCGCGCGCCGGTCCGCAGCGATCTCGCACAGCAACTGCCCCCGCTTGACCAGCGCCCCCTGCAGCAACGCGACCTGCCGCGCGAGCGACGCCAGATTGTGATCGAGCTCCAGAAGATAGAGCTCCAACGCCTCCATGCCTTCGAACCGCATCGGCCGTGCGCAACCGCCGGCCCTCGCACGCGGTTCCGCATCGCTCCTCGTGATCATCAAATCTCCGCCCAACTCGGCTGCTGCCGCTGCAGGCGGCACAAACCCTCTCGACCGCATGGCCTCTCCCCCTTCAGCGTCAAAGCTTGCATTGCCGCGAGGTCAAGCCCGGCAGACTCTTCCGGTTCCCCTGCCTCCCGCTTGATGGTTAAAGGATTATCGCCCGGAGAAAACGCGTATCGGTCGTTTCGCGGCGGGTGGTGCGGAGGTAGTGTTCTCTCTCTCCAGCCCGTGAGGGGAAGCCGGCACCTACGGCAACGCGAAATCCACGACGGTCAGCATTCGATGACGCTAAACGGGAAGGTGCGCCTCGGCGGGGTGGTGCATGGAATCAGCGCGACCTTGTTCGAATGGATGCGCTACGACGATTACGGCCAGCCGCTGACCGTGACTTACGGCGATTACCTGCTGCCGACCGCCGATGTGGCGCCGCATATCGAGATCCATCACATGGAATCGCCGACGCCACTCAATCCGTTGGGCGTCAAGGGCGCGGCCGAAAGCGGCACGATCGGAGCGCCGGCCGCGATCGTAGCGGCCATCGAGGATGCGCTGCGGCCGCTCGCCGTGCGCATCACCGAGCTACCTGTGACGCCGCCGCGCCTGCTTGCATTGATCGCCGCGGCACAAAATAATCTCGCACGGCAAGGTGCGGCATGAGGTTCGAGCTCCGATGACCGAAGCGAGCAACGTCGCGGCCCGCATCGCTTATGACGATCTGCGCGAATGGCTTTCTCTCGCCGAGCGCATCGGCGAGATCCGCGTCGTGCGCGGCGCCAGCTGGCAAGAGGATATCGGCCTCGCCGCCGAAGCGGTGCTGCGCGCCGATAATGGGCCGTGCGTAGTGTTCGAAGATATCCCGGGCTGTCCCAAGTGCTTTCGCCTGCTCATCAACATCTTCGCCGGCAAGCGCCGCAACATGACATTGGGCTTCCCCGACCACTTGAGCAAATGGGAGCTCAGCGACGCCTATCGGCAGGCTTATCTGGAGAAGCCCGTCACCATCCCGCACGAGATCGTCGACCATGGCCCGATCCTGGAAAACATCATGCTCGGCGACGCCATCGACGTGACGAAATTTCCGGCCCCGATCTGGCACGAGAAGGATGGTGGGCGCTATATCGGTACCGGCACCTATAGCATCACCCGCGACCCGGAGGAGAATTGGCTCAATGCCGGCGCATACCGAGCGCAGGTGCATGATCGCAAGTCCATCGGCATCGTGATGGCCAAGGGCCATCACGGCACTCTGCACCTGGACAAGTATTTCAAGCGCGGCATGGCGATGCCGATCGTGATGGTGCTTGGCGGCGACCCGATCGCTTTCTTCTATGGCGGCGTGGAAGCGCCCTACGGCCAGTTCGAGCTCGACATCGTCGGCGGCATGCGCAGGCGGCCGACCAGGATGGTGCGCGGACAATTCACCGGGCTGCCCTTTCCGGCCGATGCCGAAATCGTGCTCGAAGGCTTTGTTTCCCCGGACAAGCGGCAGGCGGAAGGCCCGTTCGGTGAATGGACCGGGCATTATGCGGGCGGCACCAGGCGGATGCCGGTCATCGACATCAAGGCGATCTACCACCGCAATGACCCTATCCTGCTCGGCGTTCCGCCGATGGGCGCCGGTCCGGACGAGATGGCGCGCTACCGCGCCGTGCTACGCTCGGCCATGATCAAGCAGAACATGACCAATGCGGGTGTGCCGGGCGTGCGGCAGGTCTGGAGTCACGAGGTGGGTGGCGCCCGCATGCTGCACGGCGTATCGATCGAGCAGCGCTATCCGGGACACTCGACCCAGGCCGCGCATGTGGCGGCGCAATGCGGGGCCTCAGCGTATGCGTCGAAATACATCGTGGTCGTGGACGAGGACGTCGACGTCACCAATCTCGACCACATGCTTTGGGCGATGCTGACCCGCACCGATCCCAAGGAATCGATCCAGTTCATCACCGGCTCCTGGGATTCGAGCGCGGATCCGGCGCTGCCGCCGCAGCGGCGCCAGGCCGGCGACATGACCCATTCCGTGGCGCTGATCGACGCCTGCAAGCCTTGGGCCTGGCGCGACAAGTTCCCGCCCAGCAATGCACCCAGCCCTGAGGTCGCCCGCAAGGCGCGCGAACGATTCGGCTGGCTGCTCGATGGCGATCAAGCCGGCAATCGTTGAAGGCGAGACAACCAAGAAACAGAAGGATGAGAGCAAAACAATGAGCCAGGCCGATGCGCTTGCGCGCGACTACGACATGCTGATGGACTTGATCCGTACTCGCACCAGCGTGCGCAAGCTCAAGAGCGACCCGATACCGGACGATTACGTCACCAAGGTGTTGGAAGCGGGACGCTGGGCCATGTCGGGCGCCAATGGACAGCCATGGGATTTCATCGTGGTCAAGGACGCGGCAATCAAGAAGCAGCTGTTCCGCGCCTATTCGGAGGTCAACCAGGAATTCATCTACTGGATGGAGCAGCAGCGCGATTTCAAGCTGCGTCATCCGGCCTACCAGATGACCCATCAAGATTCGGTGCAGCGCCAGCGCACGCAGGTTGGCTGGTCGGAAGCGCCGGTGCTGATCGTGATCACCGGTGACGGGCGCCGGCAATGGGCGACCGTGCAAGGCGCGCACACTTTCGGACGCGACCAGTCGCACTTGACGGACGGACTTTCCAACGCCTCGATGCTGATGCATCTCGCCGCGGCCGCGCTCGGGCTCGGCAGCCAGCATGTCACCATCCATATCGAGGAGCCGTTCAAGCGAATCTTGGGCGTGCCGGATCTCCTGCGCCTGGTGCTGATCATGCCGCTCGGTTTTCCGGCGGTGCCGCCGAAAGCAGGCGTGCGGCGCCCGCTCGCCGATATGGTGCACAAGGATCGCTTCGACATGAGCAAATACATGTCCAACGAGCAGGTGATCGAGTTCCTGTACGAGCTGCGCTCAGACACGATCCCGGTCTACAAGCATTCGCTCGCGGGCGATGCCGGACCATCCGGACCAAAGACTTGAGTTCATGACGCGAACCTTGTTCAGCCGCCGTTGTTTGGTCCAAGCGAGCGCAGTTGGCGTCGCCGGCTGGGCGGTTTCGCGGCGCGCATTGGCTGTCGGTGGGCCGGTCGAGAAGCGACGCCTTACCCTCGGCATTCCGGTCGATGCAGCGAGCTTCCTTCCGGTCTATGTGGCGGTGGCGCGGACCTTCAAGGAGCAGGGGCTCACCGTCGACCTCATCAGCTTTCGCGGCGACGCCGAGGTCGCACAGGCGCTCGCAGGCAATTCCGTCGATATTTCACTGCAGTCGCTCGACGGCCTGATCAACCTGATCAATGCCGGCCAAAGCGTGCGCGGCTTCTATGCCGGGTTCTATCAATCCGACTTCGCCTTCCTGGCGCAATCCAGAATCAAGCACTGGCAGGATTTGAAGGGAGGCACTGCGGGCGTGTCGACCTTCGGCTCGCTCACCGATCAACTCACCCGCTACATGCTCAAGCGCAATGGCCTCGAGCCCGAGAAAGACGTGGAGATCGTGCAGGCCGGCACCACCGCGGCCATGCTGCAGGCCATGAAGGCGGGCAGGCTGACACTCGCGATCCTATCGCCGCCGTTCAAATGGATGGCGCAAGAAGCCGGCTTCGCTCTGCTCGGCGTGCAGAGCGATATCGCCCCACAATGGCCCAAGCACGCCTATCTCGCCAAGGAAAAATTCATCGACGACAATCACGAGACGCTGCGGGCCTTTCTGCGCGCCCATGTGTCGGCCTTGCGGCTGGCTCGAGCGGAGCCGATGATGGCCATCGATCTGCTGGCCGAACGGCTCAAATGGAGCAAGGAATACGCCGCGCGCGCCTATGCGGAGACGATCCCGGCCTATGACGAGCGCGGCCGCCTGCCGGAGACCCATATGGACGTCTTCTGGAGAATCGAGATCGCCGGCGGCAGCGTGAAAGAAGCATGGCCCAGCGACAGGCTGATCGATGATCGCTTCATCAAAAGCTTCGCCGAATGGGCACCGTGATGCAGGGAGGAAGCAGAATGAGCGAACTTCATAAGCAAACGCGTTCGAACCGCGTCGTCTCCGCGCAAGCAGGGACCCACATCCCACTTGCTATCGATAGGCTGCGGACCATGGGTCCCGGCTCGTCGTTTCGCTTGGCCGGGACGACGCGTAGCTTTTGGCGCACACTAGGCGCAATCTTGGCGGTCTGTGCCACGCTCTCGCCTTCATCTATCGACGCCGTCCGTGCCGCCGATACCGACCCGTGCGACAGTCTGGTGCCGGCCGCGATCGGCGGCCCGCTGCTGCCTGCGAGCAGCGAGATCGCAGTGTTCCGCTGGCTCGCCAACGCGAACTACGAGCTCGATCATCGCGGACAGATCTTCCTGTTCGACACCTACTTCAACCGCAAGGCGCGCAACCGGCCGCTCGGCTTTGCGGCCGAGGACGTGAAGCGGGCAAGCGTGATTTTTCTCGGGCACGGTCATTTCGATCACATGTCGGATGTGGTTCCGGTAGCAGCGCAGACGGGAGCGCCGGTGGTCGGCGCGCCCATCACCATCGAGACCGCGCTCAAGATGGGGCTGCCTGCCAAGCAGGCAATCACTGTCTCAGGCGGCGAGACGCTGCATTTTGGCGATGTCACCGTCGACATCGCCCTCGCCCACCACAGCCAGCCGGCACCCGGCATCCAGGAAGCGCTCGACAATCTCTACAAGGTGGAGCTGCGCCGCGACACACCGGATGAAGCCGCGCTCAGCGAGGCGGTGCGGGCACGCGGCACGTTCTCGCCCGACGTGCTCGACAAGGGCACGCTCGCTTTTGCGCTCACCTTTCCGAACGGATTCAAAGTGCTGATGCTCGACAGCGCCGGTCCGATCACCGATGGCGACCGCAAGCTTGCCGAGAAGATCGGCCCGGTGGATGTCGCCTCGATCGCCTATCAGGCGCACGCGGTGGCCGAGCGGCAGGTGGCCGAGACCTTCCCGCTGGTGCAGCTGTTCCATCCCAAGCTCTATCTGCCGTCGCATCATGACGCGAGCTTCGGCAGCTGGATCGACCTCGGCATCGAGCCGCTCCTCGAGAAGATCCGCGACGAGATGCCGGATACGCGTTTCGTTGCACCGCTCTATCGCAGCGCGATTTGTGTCGCGACCAGCGGGCAGAGCCGCGGATCGATCACCAAGTTCCGTTATTGAGCTTCGCCGGCGTCAACAAAATGAGCTTGGCGCAGCGTCGCGCGGGAACATAAGCCCATGCCATACCGCACAGGCGCGGCGGTCCTCTTGGGCCTGCTCTGGCTTACAGCGGTCGTGCGCGCGCAGCCGACGGAGGAATTTTTCCGCGGCAAGAAGGAGCTCAATTTGGTGACCAGCTCCGCAGCCGGCGGGGGATATGACTCATATAGCCGGCTGCTGGCGCGCTACATGAGCCGATACCTGCCCGGCAACCCCACCATCGTGGTCCAGAACATGCTGGGCGGCGGTGGCATCCGGGCCGCCAATTACATCTATAACGTGGCGCCTCGCGACGGCACCGTCTTCGCCCTGATCGATCGCGGGATTCCGACGGCACCGCTTCTATATGGCGACAAATCACAAGGTCGCTTCGACGCGGTGCGCTTTTCCTGGATCGGCAGCGTCATGCGTGAGACCGGGATGGGCGTGATGTCGACGCAGTCAGCGGTCGGCAGCATCGAGGAGGCGCGGTCACACCCGATGTTCTTCGGCGCAACCGGCCCGGAAACCGATCCGGCCATGTATGCGCGCCTCACCAACGAGCTGCTCGGCACCAAGATCAGGGTTATCAACGGTTACAAGGGGCAGCCCGAAGAATTTCAAGCCATGGAGAAAGGCGAGCTCGACGGATTGTTCATGAGCGGATGGTCGGGACCGGGTCGCACCTACGTGCGCGACCAGATCGGCAAGGGGAAGATGCGGCTCCTGGTACAGATGGCGCCGGCGCGCGATCCGCAGCATCCGGAGACACCAACCATCATGGACCTGGTGAGCGCGCCGCTCGATCGCCAGATCGTGGCGCTGGTGATGGACCGTGTTTCGCTCGGACGCCCGGTGGTGGCGCCGCCGGAGCTTGCGCCTGATCGCCTCGAGCTCATGCGCGCTGCGTTTCGACAGGCGATCGAGGACCCCGAATTGCGCGCGGACGCGGAACGGCAGCGGCTTGCCATCGATCCGGTTTATGGAGCCGAGGCGCAAGTCATCATCGGCCGCCTCTATGGGTCGCCGGCCGAAGTCGTCGAGCGTTTGCGCAGGATCGTGCAATTCACGGAGCCATAGTTGTGGTGCGAGCTTTCACAGCCGCGCGCGGCCAGCAAGCTGGTCAAGCGCAGCCGCGATCTCATCCGGCCGCTCCAGCGGCGTCAGATGCCGCGCGCCCGGAAGCACAGTCAGGGTCGATCCCGCAATGCCTTTATGCATGGCCTGCGCCATGGCGAGAGGGGTCGCATAATCTTCTTCTCCCACCAGGATGGCGGTGGGCGCCGTGATCGAGGTGAGGCCTGAGCGCAGGTCGCAAGCGCCCAGCATGCGGCAAGTCGCGGCATAAGCCTCCGCATCGTTGCGCACGAAAATGTCGACGGACTCCGCGACGACCTGCGGGTTGTCGGCACGGAACTTGTCGGAAAACCAGCGCGTCACCTGAAAATCGGTCAGCTTCGCCAAGCCCCCGGTGAGCGCTGCGCTCGCCCGCTGCTCCCAGTTCTTCGGCGCGTCCGGGCCATACCAGGCGGTGGTATCGATGAGTCCCAAGGCGGCGACGCGCTTTGCTTGGCGGATCGCAAAGGCGAGCGCAATACAGCCGCCCATAGATGCCCCTGCCACGACTGCGGTGCTCCAGCCGACCGCGTCCATGAGTGCGGCGAGATCGTCGGCGTGCGCTTCGACCGTCACCGAGCCTCTCGGTTTATCGGAGCGACCGTGGCCGCGGCAGTCGTAGGTGAGCACGCAGGCGCTTACTCCCAGCCGCTCGACGACCGGAGTCCAGAACGAGTGATCCATGGCGAGCGAGTGGATGAGCGCGATGCGGCGGGCGGCGGAAGGATCGCCATGCAGCGCGTAGCCGAGGCGCGTGCCGTCGCGCAGCTTGGCATATTGATCTGAGCCTGACATCGCGCTCCCTCCCTACGATCCTTCCTGATGTGCCTCGAACCGGGAAGCTGTGCAAATTTCGCAAACCGTCGCACCGTTAAGCATTAATGAATGGTTTGCAAAAGCGGTTACCAAACACTTGGCGCAATCCGGAAAACCAGAATAGATTGCCTCCGTGAAGGCTATGAGGGGTGCACACGCGCTGCAGAAGCGCCGTGCTCGCCGCAACCATAGCGCGATGAAAACGCCTGCCGGATAAATTTCGAGGAGTGCGGCAAATGCGATTTGCAGAGCTTCGTGCAAGCGTTGTGATTGCGGCCTTGCTCGCGACGGCCACCACGCCGCCGCCCGCTTCCGCCGCGGACGCGATCAAGCTCGCGGCCATTACCCGCACGGTATTCTACGTTCCGCTCTGGGTCGCCATGCACCGCGGCTTCCTCACCGACGAGGGCCTCGACGTCGAAGTCACGTTCTATGACAATGCCGGCCACACCGACCAGATGCTGCGCAACAATGAGGTGCAGCTGGTGCTGCGCTCACCGGAAGCCTCGATGATGGACTCCTATCGGGGCGGCAGCCTGCGCGTCATCGCCGGGGGCGTGAGCAAGCTTCCGCACTTCATCATTGCGCAGCCCTGGATCAAGACACTCGATCAACTGCGGGGCGCCAATTTCGGGGTGCTCTCCGCCAAGGAAGGCACCACCTATATCGTTCAGGACATCGCCAAGGCCGTCGGGCTCTCGCCATCAGACTACAAGATCACGGTGGTGGGCGGCTCGCCGACCCGTTGGAAGCTGCTGCAGGAAGGTAAGATCGACGTGGGTCTGCAGCCCATTCCCAACAGCTACGAGGCGGAAGCGGCCGGCTTCACCAATCTGGGTTCAGCCATCAAATTTGTCCCCGACTGGCAGTTCACCAGTGTGAACGTCGACGAGAAGTGGGCCGAGCCGCATCGCGACATCGTGGTGCGTTTCCTGCGCGCCTTGCAGCACGGCCGTGACTACATGCGCACCAATCCGCGCGAGAGCGCCGAGATTGCCGCCAAGGAGCTCAACACCAAGGTCGATCTCGCCGTCCGCATGCTGGCCGACGTAGAGAAATACGGCATGTTGGACACCCAAACGGCCCTCAATATGCCGGGCCTCGAACGAATTTTCGTGACCTTGGTGAAGAGCGGCGACATCGCGCCCGATGCCAAGTTCGATCCCAAGGTCTTCACCGACATCAGCTATTGGGAAGCGAGCCACGCGGAGCCCGCGGTCACAGCGACCATTCCCCCGCGCACGCCCTAGTAGAGACCCCTCGCCGATCAAATTCCGACGAGCCGCGCGGCGCGGGCACCGGGATTTTCTCCGGCATTCCTACGAGCTTTTGCTGGTCCGATTAGGACCCGGTTAAGCCTAAACCCATTATCCGCCTGTCCGCGTCAGCATTTGAACGCCTCCGCAATCCGGGTCGCGCTTAACTATACCCGGCGACGGCGACCTTTCGGCGGATGTGATTGTTCGCGACCAACAACAAATCCGCCTCGTGCAACGAGGATCTTCTCTATCATGTTCCGCGGCATTCGAACGCGGCTCCTGGGCCTGGTCGTCGCCACGGTGGTCCCGTTCACCGCGCTGATCGGGGCCGGCCTGTGGAATCAATGGCGCAGCGATCAGGCGCAAGCGTCTCGCAGCGCGCTGATCGAAGCGCGCCTCCTGGCGGCGCGCCTGGATGACCAGATCCGCGAGCTCGACAATCTTCTGGTAGGCTTGAGCCAGGCAGTATCGGTCAATCCACAGGATATCCAGGCCAACGACCTGGCGTTACGCCGCGCCAAGAGCGAGCTTCCGGATTACATCGGCAGTCTCCTGCTGTCGGCACCCGACGGGGGGAATATCGGCACCTCGTTCGAGCCAGCCGCGGAAGGCCGCACCTATATCGGCGATCGCGATTATTTCCGCGCGATCGTGGCGAACCGCGGCGGCGTGGCCGTGGGCGACCCGGTACACGGCCGCACCACCGGCAATTGGGTGACATCGGTGGCGCGCGGGCTGAAGACGCCGGACGGGCGGCTGACAGCGGTGCTCGGCGTCGGGATCCAGCTCGAGCAGTTCCAACGCGCGCTCACCGTGAACGAGCTCCCGGCCGACAGCATCGTCCAGATCATCAACGCCGACGGCAGGGTCATTCTGCGCAGCGACAGCATCGCGGACTGGGCCGGCCGGAAGCTGCGCGATTATGAGCTCACCGCTCTGCACGCAGCCTCGAAGCAGGCAAGCGCCTCGGTGCTCTGGCCCGATCACGTCGAGCGTATCACCGGCTCGGCCGCCATGGTGGAAACGCCGTGGCTGGTTTCGGTCGGCCTGCCCAAGCAGACCGTGCTGTCCAATGTGGTCTCGCGCCTGTCTTGGGGCGCGGCCGCGAGCTTGATCACACTGCTGGTGGCGCTCGCAATTGCGTCGGCATTCTCAGCCCGCATCATAAGCCCGCTGCAGCAGCTCAGCGCCGACGCCTCTGCACTCGCCGCCGGCGAGCTTACCCACCGCACCGCCGTCGACACGAAGGACGAGGTCGGCGCGCTGGCGCTGACGTTCAATACTATGGCGGCTGCGCTGGAGGAGCGGCATCGCGAGCTCGATCAGGCGCGCGAAGCGGCGTTCGCCGAAGCGATCGAGCGAGCCCGGCTTGAGCAGCAGGAGCGACAGTCGAAGGAAACGCTCGCCGCTGTGATCGATGCCTCACCGGTCGCGGTTGTTTGTTCCGACACCGAGCGCAACGTCGTGCTTTGGAGCCGCGCCGCCGAGACTATCTTCGGCTATAGCGCCGAAGAGACCATGGGCCGGCCCAACAAGCTGGTACCGCCCGAAGCCATGGCCGAATCGCAATCGCTGTTCGAGCGCTGCCTGCGCGGCGAAGTGATCCGCGACCTCGAGGTCAAACGGCGGCGCAAGGACGGCTCGATGGTCGATATCCGGCTCGCCGCTACGCCGGTGTACGATTCCGGCGGCAAGGCCCGCGGCGTGGTCTGGACCTATGATGACATAACCTTGCGAAAGAAGGCCGAGCGCCAGCTCAACCAGATCGCCCATTACGATCAGCTGACTGGACTGCCCAACCGGGTATCGCTGAAGAACGAGCTGGCGAGTCTACTGTCTATCGCCGACGGACGCGCGGCGCACTCGATCGCACTTTTCGATCTCGACGGGTTCAAGGACGTCAACGACACCGATGGCCATTCGACCGGCGACGAGCTGCTGGTCGAGGTGGCGCGGCGCATGAGCTGCACGGTGGGCGATGCGGGGCGCGTGTATCGCTTGGGCGGCGATGAATTCGTCGTCGTCATTCCGGATTGCGGCGATCCGCGGCGGGTCACGCTGCTGGTCGAGTCGATGCTGCACCGCCTGGCGGAGCCCATTGAGATCAATGAGCACATCCTGCACATCGGCGGCAGTGCCGGCATCGCCATCGCGCCGCTCGACGGCACCTCGGTCGACGAGCTGATCGCCAATGCGGATCTCGCGCTCTACAAGGCGAAGGCGGATGGCGGACGCACCTATCGGTTATTCGTTCCGCTTCTGCGCGCGCAGGCGCAGACCCGGCGCGGGCTGCAGGTCGAGCTCAGGCGGGCATTCGACGAAAGCGAGTTCGAGCTGCATTTTCAGCCGTACATCCGCCTGGCCGACGATGCGGTGGTCGGCGCCGAGGCGCTGCTGCGGTGGCGGCATCCGCAGCGCGGTCTGGTCGGCCCGGGCGCCTTCATCCAAACCCTGGCGGAGAGCTCACTCGCCTCGGCGGTCGGCGCCTGGATCATCCGGGACGCCTGCGCGAAGACCGCCGCCTGGCGTGCCATGGGGCTTTCGCTTAATCGCATCAGCGTCAATCTGTTCCCGGCGCAATGCCGGGACCGGTCTCTGATTGTCGATATCGAGGACGCTTTGCAGATGAGCGGCCTGTCCGCCGACATGCTCGAGCTAGAGATCAGCGAGACTTTCGCCTTGCAAAACGACGATGCGATCGTGCCTCTCCAGGAGTTGCACGATCGCGGCATCAAGCTCGCATTCGACGACTTCGGGACCGGCTATGCTTCGCTCAGCTATCTGACCAAGTTCCCGGTCTCGCGCATCAAGATCGACCGCAGTTTCATCACCAAGGTCACCGAAGACGCTGAGAATGCCGCCATCGTCCGCTCTCTCATCGCCATGGCACACAATCTCAGCCTCGGCATTATCGCCGAGGGCGTAGAGACTGAAGCGCAGGCGCGATTTCTGCTGGAGGAGCGCTGCGAGGAAGCGCAGGGCTTTCTCTACGCCAAGCCGCTGTCCGCCGCCGATTTCGAAGCATATTTGCGCAATCGGCGGCTGGCGGCACACGTCGCGCGTCCGCAGCAGAAGCCGCTTTACCGCAGCATCAGCAACCTGCCGCGACCCTATGCCCGCTCGAGCCGCAAGGGTCCGCGCGCTTAGCGCATGTCCCGCAAAGATTGCCCTTCCGAAAGCGAGGGTGCGGTTTCAGCGAAGAAGGAGATGCGCACAGGCTATAGGGCGGTGAGCTTCACGCCTCTGGTCTCCGGCAGCAGCAAGGCGGCGATCACGACCAACCCGTAGGCCGCCACGGCAAAAATCCCGATCGATTGGCCGAGCGGCAGACTGGAGCTGAGCATGCCAACGAGAAGCGGATTCAGCGCGGCAATGCCGCGCCCGAAATTATAGGCAAAACCTTGCCCGGAGCCGCGCATGCGAGTGGGATAAAGCTCGGTCAAGAACGGTCCCATCCCGGAGAATATCCCCGAAGCAAAGAAGCCAAGCGGGAATCCGAGAAACAGCATAAGCGAGTCGTCCAGCGGAATTTGCGTGTAGCCGATGACGGTCAGGATCGAGCAGACCGCAAACAAAAAGAAATTCGAGCGGCGCCCGAACCTGTCGCTGAGCCAGGCGCTCACCCAATAGCCGATCAGCGAGCCGGTGATCACCACCGCGAGATAGCCGCCGGTTCCCAAGACGGTCAGGTGACGCTCGGTCCGCAGGAAAGTAGGCAACCAAGTGGTGATCGCGTAGTAACCGCCCTGGGCACCGGTCGACAGCATGCAGGTCAAAACCGTCGTGCGCAGCATCGCCGGTGAAAGGATCTCGAGGAAGTTCGCGCTTTTGCCGGCGGCCGCCAGCCTCGCGCGGGTCTGTGCGAAGATCGGCGGCTCCTCGACGAAGCGCCGCACGAACAGGACGAGCAGGGCCGGCGTGAGTCCGCTCCAGAACAACGCCCGCCAGGCCCACTCCTGCGGCAGGGCATAGAAGAACAGCGTCGCGAGACAGGCAGCCACGGCCCAACCGAGCGCCCAGCCGCTCTGCATGAAGCCGACCGCCTTGCCGCGATGCTCAGCGCGGACGACCTCGCCCATCAGCACGGCCGCAGCCGCCCATTCGCCGCCGAAGCCAAATCCCATCATGGCGCGCAGGCCGAAGAGCTGGACATAATTCTGTGCAAAGCCGCACAGGAAGGTGAAGCAGGCAAACCACGCGATGGTCAGCTGCAGGGTTCGCACGCGCCCAATTCGATCCGACAGAGCGCCCGCGGACCAGCCTCCTATCGCCGATGCGAGCAATGTAGCCGTCCCGATCAAACCTGCATCCGCGTTGGTGACCGCAAAGGCGGAGACGATCGCCGGAATGGCGAATGAGAACATCTGGACGTCCATCGCATCCAGCATCCAGCCCCCGGTGCAGGCCCAGAAGGCATTGCGCTCCCGCGAGCTCATCTCCGCGTACCACGCGGTCGGATGATGCTCGGACATCATCGTTGCGGTTGTCGGCATATCCGGCCCTTCCCCGCTCCGGTGGCAGAATACCGGTCCTCACGCTTTCCTTGCCGAGCTCGCGTTTTGCACGCATCAGCAAGAATTACTAAGTTATGAATAACTGGCGAATATCAATGACAATCGCTCATTAACTACGATTTCACTTCGACAAATGGTTAATATTGTCTAAATTCCACCCTTGATGGTACTCAACTATGGGTAAGTAATTCTTAACGGTACTGGCCGGGGGCAGCCGTGAGTAACGAGTTTGTTTGGTGCCGCGATGAAGTGCGTATTGGGGAAGCCAAGTCGACGAGCCTTCCCCAGTTCACCATAGGCCAGGCGGTCGCAAACGGCGAAGCCCGCCACCAGCGCATCCGTGACCTCCCGGTGCGGAGAGCGGATCGCCCGAACGAGAAGGCACGACGCGCCCATCCGGCGAGCAAGGCCGTTACGGCGGACGCCATCTTGCGCTCCTTCAACACCTGGGCGTTCAAGCGCGAGCAGCCCGCCGATCCACAGCTGTTGGCACAGGCCGTTGCCGAAGCAGTCACACGCGGTGAGCCCGTCCCTTTCATCTTGTATTGGGGCAAAGGCCCGCGCGCCAAGGTGGGCGAACCCGAGATCACATGCCTCGACTATCTCGCGGCCTTCGCCGGGCGCGTGCGCGAGGTTTACGCAGCTGGCGCATCGGTCGAGCTGATCTTGACCGACACCCATGCCGCACTGAACGGTCACGCAGAACGGAGCGTCCAGCAATATTTTGCCGAGGTCGGCGCACATGCCGGCGCGCGCGGCTTCTCGACCAAGCTGCTCAGCGAGCTGACATGCGCCGCGCACGCCGCCGGCGCCCTCCGCATCGACCGCGAGGCGGCGCCGGACGAAGTGATCCTGCAGCGCCTGTCGACTAGCGCCGGCAAGTGGTATCGGGGCGAAGGCACCACGCGCGACGGCGCGCTCAAATATTTTCAGATGAACATGATCGAGAAGCGCGCGGTCGAGTTCGCATTTCCACGCGCGATCTTCATCACGTTCAATGGCAGCCAGCTGCGGTGCCTTTTCCCGGACCGACTGCCCATCTTCTACATGTACTCTTTGCGGCGCGGCGTCAGCGTCAAGCCTTGGTTCTTGCCCGCCGCCGGCCCCGAGAATCCCGAACACGTCGATCTGACCTGACCGCCTCCCACTGGATGCCGGCCATGCCGCAGTTCAAGGTGCTTCCCGCCGGCGACACCGCGCTCGTGGTCGAGTTCGGCGAAACGATCGACCGGAACTTGAGCGCCCAGGTGCTGGCGCTCGCCCACCGGCTCAAGCAGGAACAGCCCGATGGCGTGATCGAGACCGTGCCGACGTTCCGTTCGCTGATGATCCATTACGATCCGCTGATTGCGCCGTTCGCTTCGCTGTCGGCGCGGATCGCCGCGCTCCTGAAAGATACACGGCCGCTGCTGCAGCCGGCTCGGCTGTGGTCTTTGCCCGTCTGCTATGAGGAAGAGTTCGGCTTCGATCTCAGCGACGTCGCCGCACGCACCGGCCTCTCGCCCGCAGATGTGATCGAGCGGCACAGCTCCATCACCTACCACGTCTACATGCTCGGCTTCCTGCCCGGCCAGGCCTACATGGGCGATCTTCCCGCGGAATTCGACCTGCGCCGGCGCGACACGCCGCGCACCCGGATCCCTGCGGGATCGCTTGCGGTCGCGGCGCGGATGACTTGCATCTTTCCCCTGGAAACGCCTTGCGGCTGGCACGTGATCGGCCGTTCGCCGGTGCCGCTGTGGCGGCACGGGCCTGCGGCTTCGGCCCTGCTCGCCCCCGGCGACAAAGTTTCTTTCACGCCGGTCTCGATGCGGGAATACGCAGCACTCTCGGCCAGGGCTATCGACGGCGCACTCGAGATCACGCCGCGTGACATCGCGGTCGAGGCGGCCGCATGAGAACTCATGGAATGAGTGGGCCGTACATGGGGCAGGAACTTCCGATCGACGATGCGAATGTGAGTTTTCCGTGCCTGCGCGTGCTCGCGGGAGGGCTTCTAACTACCATCCAGGATTTGGGCCGCGCCGGTTACCAGCACCTCGGCATTCCGCCGAGCGGCGCGCTGGACCCGGTGAGCCTGCAGGCCGCCAATGCATTGGTCGGCAATCCGCCCGGGGCGGCAGCGCTTGAGATCGCTTATCTGGGTCCGACGCTCGCGGTCGAGGCTGGAAGCGTTCGCGTCGCCCTCGCCGGCGGCGCAGCACCGATCGAGATTTCCGCCGCCGACGGCACGACCAGGCACGAGGAAAACCTGCGCAGCTTTTGCTTGCGCCGCGGCGACCGGCTTCGCATCGGTTCGCTGGCACAGGCCGCGGTGCTCTATCTCGCCGCCGAGGGCGGATTCGACATTTCGCCGGTGCTCGGCAGCGCCTCGACATACATCCGCGGCGCCTTCGGCGGGCTTGGTGGGCGGGCGCTCGGCGCTGGCGATCGCGTCCCGCTCGCGCGCGCATTTGCGAGCCAGCGCGGGGACTACCGGCTCGATGGGCTTGACTTGAGCTTGCCCAAGCGCATTCGCGTGATCGCAGGCCCGCAATGCGACTATTTCTCTGAGGGCACGGTGTCTCGCTTTTTTTCCGGCGAATATAGGGTGGCGCCCGGCTCCGATCGCATGGGGATGCGGCTTGAAGGTCCGCGCCTTGAACATCTGCGCGGCGCCGACATCACTTCCGACGGCGTCGCCACAGGTTCGATCCAGGTGCCGGGTGACGGCGCGCCCATCGTGCTCTTGGCCGACCGGCAGACGACCGGCGGCTACCCGAAGATCGCGACTGTCATCTCGGCGGACCTGCCAGCGCTCGGCCGGCTCCCGATCGGAGCCAAGCTCTCCTTCGCGCCGGTCACCATGGAGGTTGCCGAGTCCGCGCGGCGCGCCCTCTACGAAGATATGCGCAATCTGTTCGCACGCGTCGTCCCGCTGGATAAGCCCGGTGACGTCGTTGACCGATTGTTTGATTGCAACCTCATCAGCGGCGTCACGGACGCGCGCAGGCCGGTCGCATAGACCTGAGCAAAAGAACTCAGATCATGATCCGGCGGAAGCGCAAATGAGTGAAGCCTCGGGCAAGAGCCGAACGAGAACGATCGGCCAATTGCGCAGCGCGCGCCTCGCCGAGGTCCCGCGCGGCATCCTCTGCATGATTGCAGCCAGTCTCGCCTTTGCGGCCTCGAGCGCTATCGCCAAGTGGGCGGTCGCCAACTATCCGGTCGGCGAGGTGATGTTCCTGCGCTCGTTTTCCTCGTTTGTCGCCTGCGCGATCTTCGTCCTTCCGGTGAGCGGCCTTAGCGTCTACGCAACGCGAAGGCCGCGCGACCATCTGGCACGCGGGCTCTCGCAATCGATTTCGCAGACCTTCACTGTGCTGGCGCTCGGCCTGATGCCGCTCGCAGGCGCCATCGCCATCAACTTCTCGGCCCCGCTCTGGTCCGCGCTTCTGTCGGTCATCTGGCTTAAGGAGCGGGCGGGTCCGGCGCGCTGGAGCGCTCTGCTGTTCGGCTTCTGCGGCGTGCTGATCGTGACGCATCCAGGAGCAGATTCGATTCAGCTCGGCGCGCTGTTTGCACTGGCCAATGCCGTCATGTACGGGAGCGTCACGGTAGCGGTGCGCGGCATGACCAAGACCGAATCCTCGAATACGCTGTTGATGTGGCAGATGACGACCATCGCGGCCTTGCACGCGCTGCTTCTCGTCTTCGGCATCAAGCAACCAACTCCGGCCGATGCCGGCCTCCTCATCGCCAGCGGGATCGCCAACGCAATCGGGCAGTATCTCTGGACCAAGGCGCTCCATCTCGCGCCCACCGCTGCAGTCTCGCCGTTCTACTACTTCCTGCTCGTCTGGGCGATGCTGATCGGCTTCGTGGTTTGGGGGGATGTACCCTCTTTGGGCCTCCTCCTCGGCTCGGGGATCGTAGTCGCCTCCGGGCTCTTCCTGCTTTGGCACGAGGCGCGCCGCACGCCGCCCGCGCCGGTGGTGCTGCCCGCCGCGCGCGGGGCACGGCCGTAAGCTGGACGGTGCTCGATGGCTGCCCCTTGCACATTCAAGCCGCGAGCGTCTTTACTGCCCCGCGGTGCTGCAAAAGTTCGGTGAGCCCCTCGCCCGGAACCGGCTCGCCGAACAAATAGCCCTGCGCTTCGTCGCAGCCGAGGCCCGCGAGGACGCGCCTCTGCTCCTCGGTCTCCACACCTTCCGCCGTTGCGATCATCCCCAAGGCAGTGGCGATGCTGACCACCGCCTGCACGATGACGATGTGCTCGGTATCGAACCCGAGATCGGAGACGAAGACGCGGTCCACCTTGATCTTGTCGAACGGGAAGCTGCGCAAATAGCTGAGTGAAGAGTAGCCGGTGCCGAAATCATCCATGGAGATGCGAATTCCGAGATGCTTCAGCCGGCGCAAGGCAGTCAGGGTCGCTTCGCCGCTGTCCATGAAGACACGTTCGGTGATCTCTAGCTCCAGCCGGCCGGGGGCCAGGCCGGTATCCGCGAGCACCCGTTCGATCGTCCGCAGCAGATTTGGGTCGGAGAACTGAACCGGCGAAAGATTAACAGCGATCCGCAGGGTGTCGGGCCAGTCGGCCGCGCGGCGGCAAGCCTCGGCAAGGACCCATTCGCCGAGCTGGAGGATGAGGCCGCTGTCCTCGGCGACTGGAATAAAGGCTGTCGGCGACACAATGCCCTTGGTCGGGTGGTCCCATCGCACCAATGCTTCGAAGCCGGTGATCACATCGCGCCGCAGGTCGACGATCGGCTGATAGTACAATTGCAGGTCTTTGCGCTCGATGGCATCACGCAGGTCGACCTCCATCTGCCGGCGCTCGTTGAACTCCTTGCTCATGGAGCTGTGGTAAAATTTGTAGCTGCCGCGGCCGCCCGCTTTCACGGCGTAGAGGGCAAGATCGGCGGCGATCAGAAGGTCGTCCGGCGTGTCACCGTCGCCCGGCCCCACGGCAATGCCGATGCTGATGCTGCTGCGGATCTGGTAGCCGTCGATCTCATAAGGTTGATCGACCGCCTGCACCAGTCGGCTCGCCAGCATCTCCACCTCCCGACAGGAATCCAGCGACGGCACCATAATGGCGAACTCATCGCCTCCGAGGCGTGCCAGCTCATCATTGGACCGCAAACATGATTTCAGCCGGTTCGCCACGTCGCGCAGCAGAAGATCGCCGACCCGGTGGCCGAGCGTGTCGTTTATGACCTTGAAGCGGTCGAGATCGAGGAAAAGCACGGCGAATTCCCGGCCGTGAGAACTGGCCGCCGCCGGATGACCTCGCTCTTGATTCGTGCGTTCGAGGGCCGCACGAAACACCCGCCTGTTCGGCAGGCCGGTGAGCGGGTCTTCGGAGGCGAGCCGCGCCACATGCGCTTCCGCCTCCCATCGCTTGGTGATGTCAGTGAACGTCTGCACGAAGCCGCCGTCGTCAAGACGTCCGCTGCGTATCTCCAGCACCGTTCCATTGCCCATCGCGCATTCGGAAACGCTGAGCTCTCCCGGCGCGACCGGGACCATCTCGAGCGCCGGTGGCCGCCTGTCGCCAACGACGGCACCCATCTCCACATGACCGTTCCGTGCCTGGTGCGCGATAAGTTGATCATAGCTCGGCGGCGAGTTGACGAGCTCGGCAGGCAGACCCAGCAACTCGCCGCATCGGCTGTTGATAACGGGAATCTCCTGGTCCTTGGTCACCAGCATGATGCCCTGGCTCATGTTCTCCAGCGTGCGCTGAAGATGCTGCGCTTTCTGCTCTGCCGCCGCCTCGGTCCGCAGAATCTGCTCCATGGCAGCCAACAGGATTAGGGTCAGCACAATTCCGGCCGTGGTATTGATCTCGAGCGTCGACCAGGAAGCGCGATGGATCTCGCTCTCGTTCGCGCTGACGCTCAGCCAGAGTGGCTCACCTCGCACCTTGCGAATGGTGACCAGGCGCAACTCACCTGCGGCATCGACGTCTTGAAATGTCGCGTTGGCGCCAAGCTGCATCTGCGCGAAGATCTTGTTGCCTTCGAGATTCTGTCCCAATGCGAAGCCATTGCCGGTCCCGCCGCTCGAACGAACGATTCCATCAGCGCCGATGAGCGAGATGGATGCCGAAGGCCCAAAATCGATCTTGTCGTAGAACTCGGTCAGATGCTCGGGATTGAGCGAGGCTACCACCACGCCGGCGAACGAGCCGTCCGGGTTGGAGATACGCCGGGAGAACTGCACCGACCATTTCTTGCTGACGCGGCCAACCATGGGCTTGCTGATGAACAGCTCGTCAGCCGGGTCGTTGACATGAACCTTGAAGTGCTCGCGGTCGCTCAGATCCGTGGGCGGCGTAGGTTGCGGCCCGACATTCGAGGCGCGCAAGATGCCTTTCTCGTCGATGACCGCGACCTGGACGATGATCTCGCTCAGCACGTCGGTGGTGCGGACTATGGTGCCTAGATCGGTGCTGTCCTTGCGCTGCTCGATGTTGCCGCGCAAGTAGAGGAGGGCTTTGTCGATCTCTCCGATCGAGCGAAGCACGTTCTCCTCGAATATCATCGCGAAATTGCGGTTGGTCCGCTCCGCTTCGCGCTGATCGCTTTGATAGTCTTCGGAATATTTGACGGCGATGCCGATCCAGATCAGCGCAATGATGGCGAAGCCGAGAACCGCCGAGCTCCGGCGTTCAGCCAATAGCCTGGGCAATTGCCAGACATGCAAGTTCATGGCAACGACAGCCCGTAATTATACTGATCGGACGCTAACGGCCGCGGGTTTCGTCTCCATTAATTGCGCCGTGCAGAGATAGAATGTTTGGGCAACAAACACTTAATCTTAAGCACCTCCCAGGCTCCAAATCCGCCCGCGACGGTGCATTTCAATGGCTGAACAAACGCAAAGAACTGATTTCACGCAGTCAAAACGCTTGGCGCGCACGCAGCTGGTTGGCCGCCGCTGCGTGCGCGCACTGGGAGGGCAGCAAGGTTCGGGGGGACCCGCCTCTCCCGGATACCTCCCTCGGGGAAAGGGAGGAGTCTTCCGGCGGAACGATCTTGCCATTGGAAGCACCACGATGGGCCTCGGGCATGTGCTTGGAATGCGGTTGGCCTTGGCCGACCTTCTACCCGCCTCGCAAAGTGTTCCCTCTGGTTCGACCATCCACGCCCTCTGTTTGGGCTTTTGCGTCGCTCCGGGCGAGCGTGAAATTCGCCAATCTTCCGCCGTGGGCTGCCCAAATCCGCCTTGCGGAGTCGGGGCTTGTGCGGATATGTGAGGGATTGCGGCTAGTCTCCGGCTGGGGCGGCTGGCGTCGGTCTGGCGCAACCTGAGAAACGTCGGCGCCGATGCGCCGAATGGGGACCGGCAAGAATTTGATTTTGCGCCTTTTTTCGATTTGGCGCCCCCCTGCTCGAGAGCGCGGTGGGAGCTCCAAGTTCGGCGGCACGGGGTGCCTGGGGCAGGGATGCCGGAGAATCCGGAGAAGCAACTTTCGACCGAGCAAAGCCACTTGGTCGCGTCGGTCATCCGCGAGCAGCTGGCGCGCCGCCGCATGTCGCGGCAGCATTTGGCCGACCAAGCCCGGATCAGCATTTCGACCCTGGAAAAAGCGTTGTCCGGCCGTCGTCCTTTCACGCTCGCCACCACAGTGCGGCTTGAAGAGGCATTAGGAGTTTCGTTGCGCAAGGGCGAGCCCGAGCTTGGAGCGGCTCCCGCCAATCTTGCGCCCGGCCATCTCGGGTTCTATTCCCGGCCGGCTGTCAGTTGGATCGAAGGCGCCTACCTCACACTGCGGCCCTCGTTCAGCGACCCGCAGGCGATCTTTGCTTATCGGACTGAGATTTGCTGGGACGACGGCGCCTCGAGCCTGGTGTTCCGCGAATCGGACCGTGTCGACGCCGAATTTTCCCAGCAGGGCTTGGTGTCGGTGCCGCACCAGTCCGGACATATCTATCTTATCACCAACCGACAGGGGCAATACCGCCTGGTGATCATCTCACGCCCGACGATCAATCGTGAAATGTTCGGGATCATGACCACGCTGCGGGTTGGCCGTGGCTCGGAATTGATGCCGGTGTCGGGGCCCATCGCCTATGTGCCGCTGGCCGCGCTGCCGAAGGTTGAGTTCGGCCGCATCCCGGTGGGACACGCGTGCCACCAGCCGTACCGGAAGCTTCTGCGCCGTACCGTGGAGGAGCCGTTCGCGTTGTTCCTGTCGGTTTAGCCCTGCTTCAAGGCAACCTACCCGCCGCGATTTTGGCCGACCGCACCGATGATCTGTTGCGCACGATCCGCTATGGCCCGCGGCGTCGCCACGATGTCTCCAACTATCTTCTGCATTTCGACGCCGGACACCGGATTGATGTCGAAGTGCTCCTTGGCGGCCTCGGCCAGGAAGACCGGGTCCTTCACCATCGTGTCGAAGGCTTCGCGTAGCGCCTGCACCCGCTCGCGCGGAACGCTCGGAGAGGTGAAGATGGGGCGTCCGATCGTGGTCGGGGCCGACAACAGCTTGAAAATCGCCCGGTCTTCGTCGTTGCCGGCGAGATCGATCAACAACGGCACATCGGGAAGGTCGGGCGCCTTGGCGAGCCCTATCTGAACAAGAATGTTGATCTTGTGGTCGGTGAGCCAGTCCGGATGCGTCGCTTTCCATGAGCCCCAGGCGTTGGAGCCGCGGCCGTCCACCTCGCCCTTTTCCATGGCCAGATTGATGTCGTTGCCGCCCGGATAGCCGAGCACGATCTTGAACTTCGTGCCGATCAGGGCATTCATGGCCTTGGGATATTGCGAGCTGGTGCTGCCGCCGGTCGCGCCGACAACCACCAGCTTCTTCTTCGCGTCCTCGATCGTCTTGATTCCGGATGTGTACCAGGTCGCGGTCGTGTTGTTGTCGGCATTTGGATTGCCGATATAGGTGAGCTTGGTCGTGTCGATGTCGAGTTGCTTGTCGCCCATCGCCTGCTCGACTGAAAGCGACTGGTCTGCCGTCGCCAGTACGGTGCCGTCCCTAGGCGCGAGGCTGTACACCCATTTCGTCGCCGCGCGGCTGCCGGCACCCGGCATGTTGCGCGGCACGACGGCGGGCTTGCCCGGAATATAGTTGCCGATGAAGCGCGCCACCAAGCGCGCGTAGAGATCGTACGTGCCCCCCGGCGAATAGCCGATGACCATGTCGATCTGCTTGCCGCGGTAGAAGTCCTCCACCGATTGCTGGCTCAGCGCCGGAGCAGCCGTGCCGAGCCAGAGGAGTGCGGCGGCCCCGCAAAGCGCAGCGCACCTTCCTATGAAACATCGCGAATGAGCCGGGTCGAACATGATCGACGATCCTCAGCCTGCTTCCCGGCCGCCAACCTACCGCTTTGCCGAGGCTCCAAGCCGCGGCAATCGGACGCAAGCCCGCATGTCGGGGGAGCTGCTCCGGCATGGCAACGAGCCCTGCCGGAGCGCAATTCCTCCACCGCTATTTCAAGCGGTCTTTGATCTTGTTGAGGCCGGCTCGCGCGCAGGCTTCGTCGAGCTGCGCGCCGGGCGCGCCGCTGGCGCCGATTGCGCCTACCACCTCGTCGCCGACCTTGATCACCACCCCGCCGCCGAAGAACATTACATGCGGAAGCTTTGCCAAGCCATTGATGCCGCCCGGCTCCTTGGCCCTCTCGGCGAGCGGGAGAGTGTCGGAGCGGAAGGTGACGCTGGTGTAAGCCTTATCGTTGGCGCTATCGAGCGTGTGGATGCCGGCGCCGTCACCACGCAGCTCGGCCTGGCGCGCACCGTCGGCGTCGACGAGGACAGCGGTCTCCCGATAGCCGTCTTTGGCGCAGGCTGCAACCGCTTCGGTCACGGCCTCGGCGGCCAGCGTTGCCGGGATCCTATGCGTGACCAATGCATCGGCGTTGGCAGGCAGCGCAAGTCCCAAAAGACCGGCTGCAGCCAGCAGCGGCCGCATGAGTGTTTGGGCTCGTTTCATGGCTTTCCTCCTTGAGGGTCGTTGAGCGGAGCGGAACATTACAACATGATGCCGGAGAGCGGGCGCTGGTTTTTTGCAGGGTCATTTGGCGTCGTTGAGCTCGCTGCCGGCATGCGCCGGCAGCCGATAGAAGATGATCACCGATAGAAGCGTCAAGCAGCCGAGGGTGAGGTAGCCGAGCGCCACATCTTCCGCGGCGATGGCAGTGCGCGCGTGCCAAATGAGGCTCAAATGAACGACCAGCGCGGCGAGCCCCACTCCAAAGCTCTGCGCCAATTGCTGCGCCATTGCCTGGAAGCTGGTCGCGCGAGAAAAGCTCTCGGACGGCATTTCCGCATAGCCGAGCGACTGCACGGCGGTGAACTGCACCGAACGCGAAAAGCCGCCGATGAGCAGCACGAGCACCATGACGATATAGGGCGTTGTGAGGCGAAAAAAGCCGCAACTGATCAAATAGGCGCCCATGACCGCTGCATTGCCGATCAAGAGGCGGCGAAAACCCAGCGGCCGCAACAAGGGCCGGAAGGCGAAGCGCATCGCGAGCGAGCCGACCGCGCTCGCCAGCGTCATGAGCCCGGCCTGGAAGGCGGAAAATCCGAAGCCGAGCTGCAGCAAGAGCGAGAGCAGGAACACCGACGAGGTCGTGCCCAAATAGAACAAGCCGCCGCCGCTGACCGAAGTCGCGAAGGTGCGGATCCGTAAAAGGCTGAGATCAATGATCGCGGACGCGGTTTGGCGGGCATGCATGAGGTAGAGGCCGGCACATACGGCGCCGGCCGCGATCGATGCCAGGATGACGGGTGCACCGACCACACCGCGCCCCATCGCCTCGAATCCGAACACCAGGCCGGCGGCCGCCATCCCGATCAGCACGAAGCCGCGCAGATCGAGCGGCGTGACCGCCTCTGCGCGCAGGTCCGGGATGACGCGCAAGACCGCGATAACGCCGGCGAGGCCGATCGGCAGGTTGATGAAGAAGATCCACGGCCAGGAGAAATAGGTGACAATGAAGCCACCAACCGAGGGACCGAGCAGCGGCCCCAGCACCGCCGGAATCGTGATGTAGTTCATCGCCTGCACCAGCTGCAGCTTGGGCACGCTCCTGAGCACGATCACGCGGCCGACCGGGGTCATCATCGCGCCGCCCATTCCCTGCAGCACGCGGCAGACCACGAGCTGGAGCAGTGAATGGGCGACCCCGCAGGCTACCGAGCTTGCGGTGAACACGAGGATCGCCGAGATGAAGACGCGCTTGGCACCGAACCGGTCGGCCATCCAGCCGCTCACCGGCACGAAAACGGCGAGTGCCAAGAGATAGGTCGTGATCGCGAGATTGAGCCGGACCGGGTCTTCGTGGAGCGAGGCTGCCATGGACGGCAGCGCGGTCGCGATCACCGCGCCATCGAACTGGTGCATGAACTGGGCGCCGCCGACGATGAGGGGAATGATAAGCGGATTGCGTGGCATCAATGGGGAAAGTCTCGAGACTGAGCTTCGTTGGACGTAGGGCTACTCCCTGGGCAGAAGCTCTTAAGGCACCGCGGCCGCAATCGCCAACCCGATCTCGTCCGGCCGTTTTGCAATGCGGTTCGTGATATAATGATTCCATGAATAATTCGGCTGCATTCCCTGGCTCCGATCCCGACCCCGAGATCGCCCTGTTGCGCGATAATGTGCGGGCCTTTGCGGCTGCCGAAGTTGGACCCCGCGCCGCCGCCATCGATCGCGAGGACCAGTTCCCGCGCGATCTTTGGCCGAGAATGGGGGCGCTTGGGCTGCACGGCATAACCGTAGAGGAGGAATTCGGCGGCGCCGGCATGGGCTATCTGGCGCATGTGGTGGCGCTCGAGGAGGTGAGCCGCGCTTCCGGCGCCGTCGGCCTGTCCTACGGGGCTCATTCCAACCTTTGCGTGAACCAGATCCGGCGCAACGGAACCCAGACCCAGAAGCGAAAATTTCTGCCCCGCCTGATCAGCGGCGCGCATGTCGGGGCGCTGGCAATGAGCGAGGCCGGAGCCGGGTCCGACGTGGTTGCAATGACCACGCGCGCCGAGCGCAAGGGCGACCACTACGTCCTCAACGGCGCCAAGGACTGGATCACCAACGGATCCGAAGCCGATGTGCTGGTGGTTTATGCCAAGACCGATCCCTCGGCGGCTGCACGCGGTATCACCTGCTTCCTGATCGAGAAAGGCATGAAAGGCTTCCGGCCAGGGCGCAAGCTCGACAAGCTCGGTATGCGCGGGTCGCCGACGGCCGAGCTCGTGTTCGAAGATTGCGAGGTTCCCTTCGAGAACGTGCTCGGCGCAGAGAACGACGGCGTCAAAGTTTTGATGAGCGGCCTCGATTACGAGCGGCTGGTGCTCGCCGGCGGGCCGCTCGGCATCATGCAGGCCTGCCTGGACGTCGTGATCCCTTATGTGCACGAGCGCCGGCAGTTCGGCCAGCCGATCGGAGAATTCCAATTAATGCAGGCCAAGCTCGCCGACATGTACACCAATCTCAGCGCTTGCCGCGCCTACGTATACGCCGTGGCGCGCGCTTTTGATGGGGGCCGGATCGAGCGGATGGACGCCGCCGGCGCAATTCTCTACGCGGCCGAGCATGCGACCCAACTGGCACTGCAGGCGGTGCAGGCGCTCGGCGGCAATGGCTACACCAACGATTATCCGGTCGGCCGGCTGCTGCGCGACGCCAAGCTCTACGAGATCGGCGCCGGCACGTCAGAGATTCGCCGCATGCTGATCGGGCGCGAGCTGTTTCGCTCAACGGCCTGAGCGCGCCATGCCGGTTCTCGAGACATCTATCGACACTACGAGCGAGGACTTCCGCGCCAACGCCGACAACCTGCGCCGCACGGTTGGCGCGCTCAAAGAATTGTTGGCGCGGGTTGCCGAGGGTGGCGGTGCGCGAGCACGCGAACGCCATATTGAGCGCGGCAAGCTGTTGCCGCGCGACCGCGTGCGGCTGCTCCTCGATCCGGGGGCGCCGTTCGTCGAACTGTCTCCGCTCGCCGGCCACAAGCTCTATGCGGAGGATGTTCCGGCCGGCGGCATCATCACCGGCATCGGCCGCGTGAACGGGCAGGAATGCGTCATCGTCGCCAATGATGCGACCGTCAAAGGAGGCACCTATTTTCCGATCACCGTGAAGAAGCACCTGCGCGCGCAAGACATCGCCCGCGAGAACCGCTTGCCCTGCGTCTATCTGGTAGATTCCGGCGGCGCCAATCTGCCCAACCAGGACGAAGTGTTTCCCGATCGCGAACACTTCGGCCGCATCTTCTACAATCAGGCGACGCTCTCGGCGGCCGGGATTCCGCAGATCGCGATGGTCATGGGCTCGTGCACCGCTGGCGGCGCCTATGTGCCGGCCATGGCGGACGAATGCGTCATCGTGCGGGGGCAAGGCACGATCTTTCTTGGCGGGCCGCCACTGGTCAAAGCCGCCACCGGAGAGGTGGTGAGCCCCGAGGAGCTTGGCGGCGCCGACATGCATGCACGTATCTCCGGCGTGGTCGATCACGAGGCGCTCGATGATGCGCATGCACTTGGGTTGACCCGTGCGATCGTGGCGAGGCTCAATCGCACCAAGCGCAGCACGCTCGATGTCGCGGCGCCGACCGATCCGCTCTACCCCGCCGAGGAGCTTTACGGCATCGTTCCGGCGGACCCGCGCAAGACCTACGACGTGCGCGAAGTGATCGCCCGCCTGGTGGACGGCAGCGAGCTCGACGAATTCAAACGTCTCTACGGCGAGACGCTGGTGACCGGATTTGCCCGCATCTGGGGTTATCCGGTCGGCATCGTCGCCAATAACGGCATTTTGTTCTCCGAGAGCGCGCTCAAAGGCGCGCACTTCATCGAGCTCTGCTCGCGCCGCGGCATCCCGCTGGTCTTCCTGCAGAACATCACCGGTTTCATGGTGGGCAAGAAATACGAATCCGGCGGCATCGCCAAGGACGGCGCCAAGATGGTGACAGCGGTCGCTTGCGCAGCCGTGCCGAAGTTCACTGTCGTGATCGGAGGCAGCTTTGGGGCCGGCAACTACGCGATGTGTGGGCGCGCCTATGGCCCACGATTCCTCTTCATGTGGCCCAATGCGCGCATCTCGGTGATGGGCGGGGAGCAGGCGGCCGCCGTCCTCGCCACGGTCAGGCGCGACAACCTCGAAGCCCATGCAGAGAGTTGGAGCGCAAAGGACGAGGAGGCCTTCAAGGCGCCGATTCGTGCCCAGTACGAGGTGCAAGGTCACCCCTATTACGCGAGCGCACGATTGTGGGACGACGGCATCATCGATCCGATTGATACCCGGCGCCTCCTGGCGCTCGCCATCTCGGCGAGCCTCAATGCGCCCATCGAAAAGACGGAGTTTGGAATCTTCCGGATGTGAGCGCTCTTGTGCCGGGCTTGACCCGGCACCGTTCCATACCGCGGAACAAATCGGAAGGCGTATAGAGAGGCCAAAAGCTGGAACGGCTCAAGGCCGGGACAAGGATTGTTGGTCGCACGCCGCATGTTCAAAAAAATCCTCATCGCCAACCGCGGGGAGATCGCATGCCGGATCCTCCGCACCGCGCGGCGCCTCGGGGTCCGCACCGTGGCGGTCTATTCAGAGGCGGATGCGCAGGCGCTGCATGTCGCCATGGCGGATGAGGCGCGTTTGATCGGTCCTGCGCCGGCGCGCGAGAGCTATCTCTCAATCGAGCGCATCATTGCGGCGGCGCGGGCAAGCGGCGCCGAAGCAGTGCATCCCGGCTACGGCTTCCTGTCGGAGAACGCCGATTTCGCCGATGCGTGTGCGGCCGCCGGCATCGTTTTCATCGGCCCAAGCGCTGCATCTATCCGGGCCATCGGCGACAAGGCAGCGGCCAAAGTCATCATGGCGCGCGCCGGCGTCGCCGCCGTGCCGGGCTATCACGACACCGCACAAGATGCTGGAACCTTCGCGGCAGCTGCCGAACGACTGGGCTATCCGGTGCTGATCAAGGCGGCTGCCGGGGGCGGCGGCCGCGGAATGCGGGTCGTGGCGGTGCCGGCCGAGCTCCCCTCTGCGCTTGCATCCGCCCGCAACGAAGCCAACTCCGCCTTCGGCAATGGCCGCCTCATCCTCGAAAGATATCTCTCCCATCCGCGCCACGTGGAAGTGCAGGTCTTCGGTGATCAGCACGGAAACCTGGTGCATCTGTTCGAGCGCGACTGCTCGGCGCAGCGTCGCCATCAAAAAGTGATCGAGGAATCCCCCGCGCCGCAGCTCGACGATGAATTGCGGCAGGCGCTGGCAAGAACTGCAGTCGCTGCTGCCCGTGCGGTCGATTATGTGGGTGCCGGCACCGTCGAGTTCATCGTGCATGGCCGCGACTTCTACTTCATCGAGATGAACACGCGGCTTCAGGTCGAGCACCCGGTCACCGAGATGATCACAGGCTATGATCTCGTTGAATGGCAGCTTGTGGTGGCGGCCGGCGCGGCGCTCCCCGTGCGCCAGGACGAAATCCGAATGCAGGGTCATGCCATCGAGGTGCGCCTTTATGCGGAAGATCCGGCTCAGGATTTCCTTCCGGCAAGCGGCCCTCTCGCGCGATTCCACCTCCCCGAGCCCACAATAAATCTGCGCGTGGAGACCGGTTTGCGCCAAGGTGACGAGATCGGAATATTTTACGATGCCTTGCTCGCGAAGCTGATCGCCCGAGGCAGCACCCGTGCCGAAGCCTGTCGCCGATTGGAGGCCGCCTTGCACGCGACCGAGATCAGCGGCGTCGCCCACAACCGCGATTTTCTCCTGCGGCTCGTGCGTCACCAGGCCTTTGCGGCGGGCGCGTTCGACACCGGATTCATCGACGCGCATCGCGCGGCGCTCGCGCTGCCGCTTGCGGTTGCGCCTTCAAGCGCGCTGGCGGCCGCAAGCCTGGCCTTGCTGATGGGCTCAGGCGCCGATCCGAGGGCTCCGCTTGCGGAGCCAGACCCGCATTCGCCCTGGAGCCGACGCGACGGCTGGCGCGTTTTTGGCGAGGTCGAATACGAGCTGCATTGGCTGGACCAAAGGCTGGAGCGTCACCTGACAATCCGTTTTCATCGCTCCGCCCTGGAGCTGATCTTCGACGATGACAGCGTTGCGACAGTCACCCGCGCAGAATTCAACGGGACCAGCCTCAGCTTCGAGCTCAATGCCCTGCCGATGCAAGCAAGTGTGCGCCGGAAGGGCAAGGATTTCGAGCTCGCGCTCGACGGGAAGTGCTGGCGCCTCACCTATCTCGACCCGTTGGCGCGGAGCGCACGCCATGAGCTCGCCTCGGCGCTTTTTGCCGCGCCGGTGCATGGGCGCGTGCTCGAGGTGCCGGTGTCGGCGGGCTCGAACGTCAAACGCGGCCAGGTGCTGATGCTGCTCGAATGCATGAAGCTTGAATACCGCCTCACGGCGCCGATCGACGGGGTCGTCGAAGCGCTGCATTTCGCGGCCGGCGATGTCGTGGAAGAAGGTGCGCAATTGCTGGAATTCAAGCCGTTGAGCAACTAGGCAGCCGGAGCCGCGCTCAAGGCCCCGGCATTTCGAACCATAAGCACGGTTGCGCGGGCCTTCTTCGAAGCGTGAGCGCGCTGACGCGCGTCTTCGGCGCGCCATGTCCCGACGCAAACGGTCATCCATAAAGACGCGTCGCGCCCATTCTGAGCCCCGGAGCGGCCGGGTGTCATTGGGCGCGACGCTCCTCGTGATAACTTCGAAATTGCCTTATTGCTTGCTCCAGACGGTGCCGTTCGACCACTCGATCCGGCCGTCGGGCTGGACCACCCCCACCATGTTCCACGGACCGCCCACGCTCATCGTGGTGTTGCTCGAAAGCTTGGCTTGTCCGATGCCGCCGTTGTCGCTCTTGATGTCGAGAACGTTGCCCGACTGAGTGACGGTGAAGGTCTGGCCGCTGTTCTGACAGGAGGCCGGCTGCGGCGAGCAGTGCCATGTGCCGGCATAGTTCGGGGCGGCGCCCTGCGCATTTGCGCTTCCGGAAATCGCGCCGGCGGCCAACGCCCCAAGCGACAAGGCGAACAACAATCTCCCGGGCATCGTCATCTCCTCTGGTCTCACGACGGCTCTCCGCGCAACGATCCTGGCGCGATGCATCCGCCGTTGCTTGTCACAGTCACCCCGGCCAACAGATAAGCATCCGATGCGTCGCTGTGTCGACAATAAAATTTGCCGCACCAGACTGGGCCGGCACGAGCAATGAGTGAGATGGGGGCGCAGCCGCTGCGCGCTGCGGCCGCTGCCCTGAAATGATCCGCGCCTCCCCGCTCCAGCTAATCCAGCGGCTCGATCTTGACGATGGACGCCCCGTGATTGCTGCCGACCCATAGGACCGGGCGCGGGCCGCTTTCCTGGACGAAGACCCGCCTGATATTGGTCGGGCGTGGCAGCAGATAATCGGTGAACGCGCCGGTCTTGGTATCGAGGCGCACCACGTGGTCGTTCATCATCGATCCGGTCCACACCTGCGAGGCATCCTTGGTGGGCACCACATCATACGGATCCGTCCACTTCATCGGCAGCCGGTACTCCTTGACCGCGGCCGTCTTCGGATCAAACAATCCGATCGCGTTGCCGCCATATTCGGCGAACCACAGCCTGTTCTGATCATCCACCCGGCCGCGCCGCGGCCGCGAGCCATCGATCGGCGTGCGGTATATGGTGGTCATCCCCGTCTTCGCATCGCGGAGGCCGATGCTCGTCCCACCGAACTCAAGCTGATAAACGTTGTTTTGTTGGTCGGTCGGCATGCCGTAGGCGGAGATTTGCCGTCCGGAGGGATCTTTTGACGGACCCATATCCTCATATTGCCCGCTCGCCACATCCAGGCGGTACACGTCATGAGATTCCTGGTTGTTGGTCCACACCTTGCCGTCAACGTCGTCGTGCTGGGGCGAGACCATCGAGGCCTGGGTCGATGGCGATTGCCAAGCCTTCGGGAACGGGTAGATTTTGACCTCATGCGTTTTGCGGTCGATCTTGGCGATGCCCGCCTGGTACATCATCGCCAGCCAGACGTTCTTCTGGCCGGGATCGAATTCGAGATCGAGCCCACCCTTGGGCTCGTCCGCCTTCAACACCGGAATCGGGATGTCGGTCGCCTTGCCGGTCTTGGGATCGAGCGTACCGACGAACTGGTGACTGAAGTCGGAATACCAAACCGTGCCATCCTGGTCGACGATCACATCGTGCGGCTGCGCGTCCTTTCGCGGCAGGTCGTATTCGGTGATCACCACCTTGGTTGCCTCGCCTTTCGGCCGCGGCAGCGTGGCGAGCTCGTAATTCCATTGATCGGTATTGCTTAGATTGACGCTTGCCAGCCAATTCGCCTCCACATCGTATTGGGAGCGCGGCATCGGCGATCGGTTGCCGCGCGGCCCAGGCAAAAGCGGCTGTATATGCAGGGGTTGGGTGCCGGGCGAATAGGTTCCCATGCGCGTGAAGAGGTCCTTGAACTCTTGCGGGTCGTGCGTCGAGGTAAAGACGCGCTGCAGAGTATGGCAGGTCACGCAGTTGGTCAGGTTGCCCTTGAGGTTGTCCGGTCCCGGGGCGCTCATCAGCCACTCGGCGTTTGCGAGCTGGTTCGCGAGGTCCTTCGATTTCACAAGGCGAAGATCGGCGCGGCTGCCGGTTTCCGTCACATCTACCTGTCGGGCCCCGTCCAGCATGTAGTCGGCCGCACGGATGGAAATCCGGTAATGACCAGGCTCGAGGCGGTCGCGCGCGAAGCTATATTGGCCCTTTTCATCACTGACCACGGTGGTGGTGATGTTGGAACCATCCTTCCGGGCACTTACCAGCACCCCTTCCATTGGGCCTTCCTCGGCCGATGTCACCTGGCCGCTCAATGCTCCCGGACCTTGCGTCTGCGCCTGGGCGCCGACCATGAGGCCTCCCAACGCGCAGGCAACGCCCGCGCCTTTCAGGAACTGCTTGCTACGCATTGCCATCTCCTATGAGGGTTTCGGATTCCGCCGCCCCTCTTGTTGCTCTGCGACTTTCCGACATTCAGTTTGAGCCATTCACGAACCGCGCGGCCGCCGTGACAACAGATTTCGGCAGCTGATAGCTTTCCTTGAGCAACTGCTCGATATCGGCAGCAGATACCGGATTGATCTCGAGCTTTTCCTTGGCCGCATCGGCAAGGAAGGCCGGGTCCTTCATCGTGTCGGCGAAGGCCTGCTGGAGGGCGTGCGCGCGCTCCGGCGGAAGGCCGGGAGGCGCGAGGAAAGGCCGGCCCATCACTTGGCGTGCAAAGATGAGCCTGAGTATCTGCTTCTGCTCCGTCGTTTTCGCCAAATCCAGGATGAGAGGCACATTGGGTAGATCGGGATGCTTCGTCAGCCCAAGCTGAGCCAGGATGTTGATCTTGTGCTGCGCGACCCAATCCGGGTGGGTTGCCACCACGCTCGACCACGACCAGCCGCAGCGGCCTTGTACCTCGCCCTTTTCCATCGCGAGATTTACGTCATTGCCTCCCGGATAGCCGTGAATCACCTTCATCTTCGTGCCAAGCACCCCGTTGAGCACTTGCGGGAAGACATCGGTATCCGAGCCGCCGCCGGTCCCACCCACGGTCATCGGTTTGGTGTAGAGGTCCTCGAACTTGGTGATGCCGGACGTGTACCAGGACGCGCAGATGCTCACCTCGTTGTTGGCGCTGCCGAGCCAGGTGAACTTCGTCGGATCGAACTCCACGCCGGGAGTTCCCAGTAGCGGATCAAAAGCGAGACCGCGGCCGATGGTGCCCAATTGCGTCCCGTCCTTGGGAGCCACCTCATAGAGCCAGTTGGCGAGACGCAGGCTGCCTGCGCCCTCCAGATTCTTCGGAATGACTCGCGGATTCCCCGGGATATGGCTGCCGATATGACGCGCGACCGCGCGCGCATAGACGTCATATGCACCACCCGGGCTGTAGCCGATCTCCATGTAGATGTCCCGGCCCTTATAGAAATCGGCTGTGCTCTGCGCATGCGCAATTGTAGCCGCGCCAAGGAACGCCGCAGCGCCGACGGCAGCCCATCGGACCCCGTCCATATCTCTGCTCCATCAACTGATTTGCCAGGACAACAACGCACCTCCGCTTGCGGGCGGAGCAGCTTTGCCCTCACCTCATAACGCCGGAGCTCGGCCAACAAGACGCGACAAAGCGTGGGATATAAAGCCGCAGGCTTCGCGCTCATTCCTCGCCTGGAATGGCCCGCGCAGGAGGACTTGCGGCGACGGTGAGAAGCTCGGATAGTTCGCCCCAAACTCCAGGCTTCACCGAGGGAGACAGGGAATGTCGAAAGCGTCGGACAACCTGCGCGACACCATCGCTCGGCGCAGCTTCCTCAAAGGCGCAGGCGCAGCCGGCACTGCGGTCGCGGCGGCACTGACCGGCGAGCCTCCCACGCCCGCCGAGGCGCAGAGCACAAGCCCGTCTGCCCTGGCACCATCGGCGAGCACACCACCCCCGGCGGACGCCCTCCTCACGTTAACCGCAACCGAGGCGGCCTTTCTCAGCGCCGCTTACGATACGTTCATTCCCGCCGACCGACTCTCGCCATCCGGCACCGATTGCGGACTGGTGACGTTCATCGATCGCCAGCTCGCCGGCGCCTGGGGCTACGGCGCCAAGCTCTATCGCAGCGGCCCTTTCATCAAGGGCACGCGCGAGCAGGGCTACCAGCTCTCGCTCACACCGCGGGAGTTCTTCGCGGCCGGCATCAAGGCCGCCAATGCCTGGACGCGCAAGACCTTCGGCAAGGATTTCGACCGTCTCACACCCGCCGAGCGCGAGGCAGCGCTCATGACCATGGACGCCGGCAAGGCCGAATTTGCTGACATCAACGCCAAGCAGTTTTTCGAGATATTGTACGAATCCGCGATGGAGGGCTTCTTTGCCGATCCCATGTATGGCGGCAATCGTGACAAGGTTTCCTGGCGTATGGTCGGCTATCCGGGACTGCCCGCAACCTACGCCAGCAAGGCGCTCGAATACCGCGGCAAGAAGGTCGTGCTCGAGCCGCAATCAATCGCCGACTTCAGCTGACCGGGAGCAGGAAATGGCCAGGACAATGAAGGCCGTCGACGCCGTCATGGTCGGCATGGGGTGGTCGGGCAGCATCATGGCGCGCGAGCTCACCAAGGCGGGCCTCTCGGTCGTCGGCCTCGAGCGCGGCGCCGACAAATCGCCGCGAGAGAATTTCGCCCTGCCGGGCATTCGCGACGAGCTCAAATATCGGGTGCGCCAGGAGCTGATGCTCGACACCTCGATCGAGACGCATACGCTGCGCAACAAGCCTTCCGAGCTCGCGCTGCCGATGCGCAGATGGGCCGTGCCGCCGGTAGGCGATGGCCTCGGCGGGGGTGGCGCGCACTGGAACGGCGTCACCTGGCGCTTCTCTCCGAGCGAATTCGTGCTGCGCAGCCATTTGACCGAGCGCTATGGGAAGAGCGCCATTCCCGAGGACATGACGATCCAGGACTGGGGCATCACCTATGACGACCTCGAGCCCCACTACGAGCATTTCGAGCGGTTGTGCGGGACGTCCGGCAAGGCCGGCAACCTGCGTGGCCAAAAGATCGCCGGTGGCAATCCGTTCGAAGGCCCGCGGCAGAATGAATACCCCAACAAGCCGCTCATCATGTCGCAGGCCGGATTGATCTTCACCAAGGCGGCGGAGAGCCTCGGTTACAGTCCGTTTCCGACGCCGGCCTCGAACTCGAGCGCACCTTATGTCAATTCTGAAGGACTCAACATCGGCCAATGCCAGTACTGCGGCCACTGCGAATATTTCGGCTGCGAGTCCAACGCCAAGGCAAGCCCACTCGTCTGCGTATTGCCGGTGCTGCGACAAGATCCGAAGTTCGAGCTGCGCACCGACGCCTATGTGAAGAACATCGTCTACGACAAGGCCGCCAAGAAGGTGCGCGGCGTCGTCTATATCGACCGGCGCAGCGGCGAGGAGATCGAGCAGCCGACCGATCTCGTCGTGCTCTGCGCCTACCCGTTCAACAACACGCTCTTGCTGCTGACCGCCGGCATCGGCGAGCCTTACGATCCTTCAACCGGCAAAGGCGTCATCGGCAAGAACTACTGCCACCAGACTACGTCATCGGTGACCCTGTTCATCGAAGATGAGATAAATCCCTGGATCGGCACCGGCGTCTCGCCGGCCGCGATCGACGATTTCCAGGCCGACAATTTCGACCATTCAGGGCTCGGCTTCTTCGGGGGCGGCTTCATCTCGCCTTCGGTCAGCGGCGGACGTCCCATTCAGGTTCGCGCGACCCCGCCCGGAACACCGCGCTGGGGCTCGGCCTGGAAGGAAGCTACGGCCCGTTGGTACAACCACACTTTTCCGCTCAACTGCCACGGCATCAGCTACGCGCATCGCACCAACTATCTCGACCTCGATCCGACTTACAAAGATGCGATCGGGCGCCCGCTCATCCGCATGACCTACAACTACACCGAAAACGACTACAAGATGTCGGCCTATCTGACCGAGAAAGCGGTCGGCATCGCGCGCGCCGCCAATGCGACCATTGTGGGCGATGCCCGCCCGCGCCGCGGCAACTATGGCGCCGGCAATGGCGGCGCGGCCCACCACACCGGCGGCGCCCCGATGGGCACCGATCCGAAGACAAGCGCGCTCAATCGGTATCTGCAATCCTGGGAGGCGAGCAACCTGTTCGTCATGGGTGGCGCCGCCTTCCCACAAAATCCGGGCCATAACCCGACCTGCACCATTGGGGCGCTGACCTATTGGTCGGCGCATGCGATCACGTCGCAATACCTCAAATCGCCGGGTCCCCTAGTGAACGCGTAAATTTGACGCTTTGGGTCCGGTTACCTTAGCATCCAGTCAGAGAACCCCAGCAGCGCGGAGGAATATGATGCCGACCATTCGCCATCTCGCCCTCAAGACCAAGAACCCGGCCAAGCTCGCCGAATTCTACACCCAGGTCTTCGACATGAAGATAATCCACACCGAGAAGAGCGGCTCGGTGTTCCTGAGCGACGGCTATCTGACGCTCGCGCTGCTGCGCAATCGCGGCGAAGCGGCACCGAGCGGCTTCAATCATTTCGGCTTCCAGGTCGAGAACCTGGGCGAGGTCGAGAAGCGCTTGAAGAAGTTCGACGAGCCCATGGAGGAGCGCCCCTCCAACCGCCCCTACGCGGAGCATCGCGCCATGGATCCGGACGGCAACCCTTTCGACATTTCCGTGCATGGCTACGGCACCGTCGAGTTCGCCGCCGAGAGGGCGAAGAAGAAAGAAACCGAGAAGGTCTAGTTGTCCGGCGGTCGTCCAATGAAGGACCTCATCCTGAGGAGCCGTGCGCAGCACGGCGTCTCGAAGGATGGATGCACGGCATGCGCTTTCAGCCATGGTTCGAGATGCGCGGGCCAAGCGGCCCGCGCTCCTCACCGTGAGGTCCTGAGATGGGTTTGGACCGGCGTCCTCGGCTTTCTGTGGGTCGTCGCAACCATCGGATTGCCCGCCCGCCCCGCTGACGCCGCCGACTTCTATGCCGGCAAGACGCTGACCATCTTCGCCGGCCTGCCTCCGGGCGGCGGGGTCGACGGCGAGATGCGCACGCTGGCGCAATATTTTTCCAAGTATATTCCGGGCCACCCGACCATCCTGCCGCGCAACATGCCGGGCGCCGGCGGCATCGTGCTTGCCAACTACATGAACAACAACGTGCCGGCGGACGGCCTGACGCTGGCCATGCCCGGACGCAGCGGCTTTCTGTTGAGCAACGTGGTGCCGCAAAAGGGCATCGGCTACGAGCTGCCCAAGTTCTCCTACATCGGCAGCGCCGGCAGCGCCGTCAATGAGCTGTGGCTCAGCGCCAGGCTTGGCATCGGATCGGTCGCCGAGCTCAAATCCCGTAAGACTGAGATCACCATCGGGGCGCTGACGGCGCGCTCGGAAAACGCCATAGCGCCACGCGTGCTGGCTGCTTACGAAGGCTGGCCGCTGAAGGTCGTCACCGGCTATGCGGGCTTCCAGGAAGTCCTGATCGCGGTCGAACGCGGCGAGGTCGACGGCCTGTTCACGCATGAGGGCAGCATCGACAACACGCGGCCCGACATGATCGCCAAGGGTCTGCTCAAGCCGGTCGTGCAATCATATGCGAGCTTGCCGGACGTGCCGGTGCTTTCCGACGTGGTGACAAATCCTGATGGGCGTGCGCTGCTCGCGCTGGTTACGACACCGAGCCAGATCGGCCTGCCGCTGATCGGTCCGCCGGGTATTCCGCCGACGCGGCTTGAAACCCTGCGTCAATCGTATGCGCGGCTGATGGAGGACGAAGATTATCGCGCCGAAGCGGAGCGGCGCGGGCTGCCCGTCGGCCGTGCGGTTCCAGGCGCCGAGCTGCAGGCCTTGATCGCGCGCAGCCTGTCCAATGTGCCCGCGCCGGTGATCAAAGCCTATCTCAATTTCACCGGCATCAAGGCCGACGATTAGAAGAGTTGCAATGCGCATGAACCGCCTTCCTCTGACTCATGCCCGCGCTCGTCGCGGGCATCCACGCCCTTCTCATTTGCCTCCAGCGGTCCAAGGCGTGGATGGCCGGGACAAGCCCGGTCATGACTCCTGATGGCCAGCATGTCGACCGAACGCTGCGACATCATCGTGATCGGCGGCGGCAGCGCCGCCTTCTCGGCGGCGGTATCAGCACGCGTTTCGGGCGCCGAGCACGTGGTGATGCTGGAGAAGGCAAGCGAAGCCGAGTATGGAGGCAACGCCCGCTATTCGGGAACCGGCTTTCGTTTCGTGCATGCGGGCGCAAAAGAAATCCGCGCGTTCGTGCCGCAAGTGGATGAAGCAACCTTCGCCACGATGGTCATTCCGCCCTATGCGGCAAATGATTTCACGGCCGATCTTGATCGGATGACGCGCGGCGCCATGGACCCCGCGCTCGCCGGCGTGCTGGTCTCCCAGTCGAACATGGCGGTGCACTGGCTGCGCGAGGTGGGCATCAAATGGGAGCCGCTCAAGGAGCATGCCAAGGTCGATGGCAAGCGCTATTTCGAACGCGGCATCGCCATTCATGTCGCCGGCGGCGGCATCGGCCAGCTCACGCAATGGCGGGAAATCGCGCGCCGCCTCGGGATCGAGATCAGATTCGATTCCCCAGTTTCGGCCGTGCACGGCGACCTTCGTCGCGTGGAGGGCGTGCGCGTTTCCGGCGCACAATCGACCTACGACCTCACCGCCAAGGCGGTCATCGCCTGTGCGGGCGGCTTCCAGGCCAACCCGGAAATGCGCGCCCGCTACCTCGCGGGCAATACCGACCTCGTTAAGGTGCGCGGCAGTCGCCACGATACCGGCGAGGTGTTGCGCTATCTGATCGAACTCGGCGCGCGCAGCGCCGGCCACTGGCAATCGGGCCACATGTCGCCGGTCGACGCCAATGCGCCTGCCTTCGAGACCGCGCAGGACGCCGAGGGGCGCGGCAATACCCAGAGCCGCTATGATTATCCGTTCGGCATCAGCGTGAACGCACTGGGCATGCGCTTCTTCGACGAAGGCGAGGCGCAGCATTCCTTCACCTATGCCAAGACCGGCCGCGCGGTGCTCGCCCAGCCAGGCGCCATCGCGTATCAAATATACGATCAGGAAGGCCTAAAGCAGCGGCGCTATCCGCACCACAAGGCGACCTTCGTGGAGGACTTCACCATCGCCGGGCTCGCCTCCAAGATCGGGATCGAGCCCAAGGTGCTCTCCCATACAATCGATGAGTTCAACGCCGCAGTGCAGGATGACCTGCCGTTCGATCCGACCCGGCCAGACGGCAAGTGCACACGCGGCTTGGCGCTGCCGAAATCCAATTGGGCCTGCCGGCTCGCAGCGCCGCCATTTCGCGCCTATCCGGTGACCGGCGGCATCACCTTCACGTTCGGCGGGGTCGCCGTCGATCAGCGCGCGCAGGTGCTCAACACGCTCGATCAACCGATCAAAGGCCTGTTTGCTTCCGGCGACATCGTCGGCCTGTTCTTTCACAACTATCCCTCGTTTACCGGACAGACCCGCAACGCCGTGTTCGGCCGCCTCGCCGGCCAGGCTGCCGTTGCGGAGAACTGATCAAGATGATCGCCCCGCTCAAGCAAGTCAGCGCTCCGATGCGGGCGCTGAGCGAATACATCGCGCGAGCGCCGACCCGTGCCCTGCCGGCGCAAGTCGCAGAGAAGGCGCGCCACCATATTCTCGATACGCTCGCCGCCATGGTATCGGGCTCGCGACTTGCGCCTGGTCGCGCCGCTCTCGCCTATGTGAAAGGTCTCGGCGGCACGCGCGAAGCCTCGGTCGCGGGCAGTCGTATTGTCACATCGTGCGTCAATGCCGCGCTCGGCAACGGCATGCTGGCGCACGCGAACGAGACCGACGACTCGCACGCGCCATCGCGCAATCATCCGGGCTGCGCCGTGATTCCCGCAGCGCTTGCGGCTGCCGAAGCCGCGCACGTGAGCGGCGAGCAATTCCTTCGCGCGGTCGTGCTCGGCTATGACGTAGCGGCGCGCGTGAACTATGCGCTCGGAGCCGATGCCTTCGCGTTCGCGGGCCGCATGACCCACAGCTTCGGCGGCACTTTCGGCGCCGGCGCCGCGGCCGCTGCGCTCCTGCGCTTCGATGCTCTGCGGGCACGGCATCTTCTCTCCTATTGCGCGCAGCAGGCTTCGGGAGTGGGTGCGAGCGTCCGCGACGCGGACCATATCGAGAAGGCATTCGATTTCGGCGGCATGCCGGCGCGCAATGGCATGACCGCGGCCGGCATGGTGGCGGCCGGTTTTACCGGCATCGATGACATTTTCAGCGGCGAACGCAATTTCCTGCAGGCTTATGCGGCGGGTTGCGACCCCACAAAGCTCGGCGAAGGGCTCGGCACGCGATTCGAGATCCTTGCCACCAACATCAAGAAATGGTCCGTCGGCTCGCCGGCGCAATCGGCCATCGACGCTCTCTTGCACCTCATGCAGGAGCACCAACTCACGCCCGGCCGTATCAAGGCGATCACTGTGCATCTGCCGCGCGGCTCCGATCGCACCGTCGATCGCACGCCAGCGCCCGACGTCAACGTTCAGCATCTCCTCGCCATGCTGCTGATCGATGGCACGCTGACCTTCCGCTCGATCCACGACCACGCGCGCCTGCGCGACGCGCGTGTGCGCGCACTGAGTAGGCGGATCGCGGTGCTGCCGAGCGAAGAGCTCCTCAATGCGCGACCGCGACGGCAGGCGATCGTCGAGGTCGAGACCCGCGACGGCGCGCGGGCAAGCCATCGCGTGATTGCGGTGCGCGGCACTGCCGACAATCCGATGGACCGTGCCGAGGTCGAGGCCAAGGCGCGAGACCTCGCGGATGGCGTGCTCGGGCGAGCGCGGACCGAGGCGTTGATCGCGGCGATCCGAGATCTTGCGGGGGTCAAGAATATCGCCCGCCTGCGCCCGCTTTGGCAGGCGGCGACCCCGCGCCCGCTCCCCAAGGGGCATTGACGCTGGTTGGCTCAGAACGGATGCTTGGCGCGGTTCAGTGGAGCACTCATGAGCCGTCACCTGACCCGAGCAGCGCTTGCCATGGCGGTGAGCTTCGGCTTTGCCGCAACCGTGCAGGCTGAGGATTTCTACCAGGGCAAGACGGTCAATTTCGTCATCGGTTATCCGGTCGGTGGCGGCTACGATACCTACAGCCGGCTCATCGCTTCGCATCTTGGCGAGCACCTCGCCGGCCATCCGACGGTCGTGCCGCTGAACATGCCGGGCGCCGTCACCATCCGGGCCACCAACTACCTCTACAACGAGGCCCCGCACGACGGCACCGTGATCGGCATGATCGATCAGGCGATCGCGCTCAATCAGGTCCTCGGCACTGCCCAATTGCGAGCCGACGCCACGCGTTTTTCCTGGATCGGCCGCATCGTCGGCAACAGCGCCGTGCTCTATGCGTGGCACCTCGCACCGGTCAAGACCATTCAGGATACTTTCTCGCGCGAGCTGATCGTGGCGGCGGGCGGCGTTTCCTCGCGGCTCAACTGGCAAGCGCTCAACAACGTGGTCGGCACCAAGCTGAAGCTCATCAGCGGTTATCCGGGCACCGGAGAAGAAAGAATTGCCATGGAGCGTGGCGAGATCGAAGCGGTGAGCCAGCCGTGGCCGATCATCAAGACCGAGTTGGCGCAATGGCTCAAAGACAGGAAGATCAATCTGCTGGTGCAGACTGGCGCGGATAAGAACCCAGACCTCCCCGGCGTCCCACGCGTGATCGATCTTGCCAAGAACGACAATGATGCAGCGCTGCTTGCGCTCTTCTCCACGCCTTCCACCATCGGGCGCGCCGTGGTTGCGCCGCCGGGTCTCCCGGCCGAGCGGGTCGAGGAGCTCAGGCGCGCCTTCATGGAGACACTGCACGACCCGACTTTCCTGCGCGAGGCCGAGCGCGCGAAGCTTGATCTCGAGCCGCTCTCCGGAGATGCGCTGCAGGCGGCCGTCGCGAATGCCAGCAAGTTCTCGCCGGAGCTGATCGCGCGGGCGCAACGCATCGCCGAAACGAAAAACTAAGGTGAAGCAGGCATCGAGTGGCAGCACGATGGCGGAAGTCGTAAGCATCAAGGTCGGCACTGGCGTGATGGACATCTATGTCGATCGTCCCGGGGCCGAAGCGATGTCGCAGGCACCCTGGCCGGCGATCGTGCTGACCTATCACCGCGAGGGCATCGACGACTTCACCAAATGGGTGGCGCGCCGCTATGCCGAAAACGGCTATCTGGTAGCGGTGCCGGAAATCGCGCATCGGATTGCGCCAAGGGTGCCCCCGCACGACCGCAAGCAGCATTTGCGCGACAACGAGATCGTCACCGATATCGCGGCCGCGGTCGCATACCTGAAAACCCGGGTGGACGTCGCGAAGGACCGCCTCGCCATCGCCGGGCATTGCATGGGCGGTCACATTCTGTTCGTGGCGGCCTGTGCGATGCCTGATTTTGCCTGCGCGGTCGCCTGCTACCCAACCGGCATGTTCGAAGCCTGGGGCGATGGCGCAACGCCGTTCGCGCAGCTTGGGCGCCTCACCTGCCCGGTCATCGGTTTCTTCGGCAACGAGGACAAGAATCCCTCGCCCCAGGATGCCGACAGGCTCGACGCCGAGCTCACGCGGCTCAACATCCCACACGCGCTCCATCGCTATCCGGGCGCCGGACACGGCTTTCAGCGGCCGACCAAGACCGAGCCCGCAATCCGCGCCGCGCAGGAGGATTCCTGGCGGAAGATATTCGTATTTTTGGCCGAGAAGCTCGGCAAACCGGCGAATGCCGTGTAACCTGTCCATTGCTCCGCTCTATGCGCCGGCTGCGGCCGCGCTCGCACTTGCTTGCGCGCTTGTCGGCAGCACTGCGGGCGCGCAAGAAAGCGCGCCATGCCGTGAGCTCGAGCGCAAGCTCGATCTCATCAAGGCGGACATGGTATCGCTCCAGCTCAACTCAATGCTGTTCGCAGCCGCCGACGCAGGCTGCGAGGACTTTTCCCGGCGACTCCTGGCGACGGGGGCTTCACTTGCTGCCCGCGACCGTCTCGGCGCCATGCCGCTCGCGCATGCGGCGCGCGCGGGGCAGCGCGCAGTGGTCGAACTTTTCCTGGCAAAGGGCGCGCAAATCGACGAACGTGATCTTTCCGGCTCGACCGCCCTCTACCGTGCCGCAGAGAGCGAGCGACCAGCAACAGTTGCGGTTCTGCTCGGCAAAGGCGCTGATCCCAATCTCGCGGGGCAATCAGGCGTGACACCGCTCGCCGCAGCGGCATTCAAGGGTAATGACCGCATCGTCGAGCAATTGCTCTCCCATGGAGCCGATCCGAGTGTCGTTGACGCCACCGGCAAAGCCGCGATCACCTATGCGGCCGCGCGCGGCTTTGCCGACATCGTGCGCCGTCTCCTCGATGCAGGCGTCGATGCGAAGCAGCGATATGGCCACGGCCTGACGGCGCTGATGTGGGCGGCGGGCCACGAGGATGAAGTCGGAGCTCAGGCCGGCAAGGATGTGGTCGGCCTGTTACTTGACCGTGGAGCGGAGATCGATGCGGCGGACGATCGCGGCCGCAGCGCCCTGATGACGGCTGCCGAGCTCGGTCATGCGGAGGCGATCGAGATGCTGCTGGATCGTGGTGCGGATCGGATGCTGCGTGACAAAAATGGAAAGACCGCTCTGGATCTTGCGGCAAACGAGATCGTGCGCCGTCAACTCGCGAGCCAGTGAAGAACGTCACAATCCCGCGAGGTAATCGGCGATCGATCCGATATCGCTTTCCGAGATCGACTTCATCAAATCCGACATGCCGGGATTGTTGCCGCGCGCACCGCTACGAAAATCCAGCATGGTCTGCGCCAGATAATCCCGCTCCTGCCCGGCCAGGCGAGGCTGCGTCCCGTCCCCCTTGTAGCCCTCCTGATGACAGCTCGTGCACACGACAGCGCTGGTTGCCTGAACGGCCTGCGCAGCGGCAGCCGCGGAGGCCTGCGGCTGCGCCAGTGCCGGCCACGGCTTCTGCGCAAAATAGGTCGCCAGCGCCATCATATCATCGCGCTCCAGAGAAGCCGCGACCGCCCCCATCTGGTCGCTCTTGCGGGCGCCGCTCTTGAAGTCACGCAGTTGCAGATAGAGATAGCCGAGCTGCTGGCCCCAGATTGCAGGGGTTGTCTTGAGTTGCGGCACACCGCTCGTCCCATGGCAGGCGCTGCAAACTTGCGCCTTCTGCTCGATGCTCTGCGCAAGGACGGCGCTTGGCGGCGCCGCCAGTCCCATTGCGAACCACACGGCAATCGGGCAGAGGCACCGACGCAGAATGTGGTTGCGAATGATCTCTTTGTTCATCTGCGACGCCGCGGCCTTTCGTGTAACCTCAATGCAGGAAAGACGGGGCATACCCCGTCTTTCGCCCATCATGTCAACGGCGCCTTCAGCGTCATTCGAGCGTGAACGCGATGATCGCGTCCCCGCGCTTGGAATCGATCTGCACGTTACCGCCGGCACCCACGACGATGTATTGCTTGCCGCCCACAGCATAGGATGACGGCGGCGCGTTGACGCCGGCCCCGGCTCGGAATGTCCACAGCACCTTGCCGTCGCGGGCATCATAGGCGCGGAATCGACCATTGGCTTCTCCGGCGAACACGAGGCCGCCGGCTGTCGCCAGGATACCGCCGATCATCGGCTGCGGCGTCTTCACCTGCCATTTGATCTTTCCGGTATTGTAGTCGACTGCGGTGATGTTGCCAGCCTGCTCTTCGCCGGGAATCAGCTTGAATGCACCGCCGAGCCAAAGCTTGCCCTGTGGATATGGCGAGCTTTGCACCTGATAGGTCATCGGCTGGTGAAGATTGATCGCATAGGCGAGGCCGAGTCTTGGATTGGTCGCGATAGGCGACCACTCGACCCCTCCATTCGCACCCGGCAGCATGCGTGCGCCCTGCGGCGTCGGCAGCGTCCACATGTTCTCCTGTGGCACCATCGCTTCAGAGAAACGGATCAGGCTGCAGTCCTTGCGGTCGTGAACGTAAATGTGCCCGGTCTTGCCCGCGTGGATGACTGCCGGGATGACTTTCCCGTTCTTATCCTTGGCATCCACCAGCACGGCCGGGCTGGTCGCATCAAGATCCCAGACATCGTGCGGGATGTATTGAAAGTGACAGATGTATTTGCCGGTATCGAGATCAAGCGAGACCAGCGAGTCGGTATAGAGGTTGTCGCCCGGGCGCAGCGAGCCGTCGAGGTCGGGCGAAGGATTGCCGACCAGGAAATAGATGCGGTTGGTAGCGAGGTCCACCGCCGGATTCTGCCAGACCCCGCCGCCGAGTGTCTTGTAGGGATCTCCGTTCTTGGCCAGCACTTCCTTCTCGGCGGCGATATCGCGGTGCAGATCGCGCCCCGTCGCATCCTTCTCGGCCCAAACGCCGACCGAGTTCTCCGGGGTCGTGTTGAACGTCCACAAGAGCTTGCCGTCATTGGCATCGTAGGCCTTGACGAACCCGCGTATGCCGTATTCGCCCCCGTTGGTGCCGATCAGGACCTTACCCTTCACCACCGTCGGTGCCATTGTTTCGCTGTAGCCGAGCTCGGGGTCGCCAATATCCGACTGCCACAGCTTGTTTCCGGTCTTGGCGTCCAAAGCCACCAGCTTGGCGTCGAGCGTGGCGAGATAGACCTTGTCGCCGCTGACGGCGACGCCGCGGTTGTTCGGCCCGCAGCAATAGGTCGTGATCGGCCCCAGTGGGTGCTTGTAGTGCCACAGCTCTTCCCCGCTCGCAGCGTTGAGCGCATAGACGTGACTGAAAGATGTCGTGACATACATGACCCCGTTAACAACAATCGGGGATGTCTCCAGCGATTCTTTCACGTCGGTCTGGAATATCCAAGCGGGGTGCAGGCGCTTCACGTTCGATGCCTTGATGTCGGCGTTCGGATAGAAGCGCTTCTGAGTGTAGTCACCGTTGGTGTGGAGAAAATTATTGCTGTCGCCGGCGGCCTGATCGAGCATGCTCTGCGTCACCGTCGTGGCCGGCGCGCTGTTCGCCTCCTGCGCGGCAGTGAAGCCGTCTGGCCAGATCAAGCCAGTTCCGAGAACCGCAAACGTGAGTAAGCCAGCCCTAAGGTGCGAGTTGTCGTTCATCAGTTTCCTCCCATCGCGAACCACCAGACCGGTGGCTGTTTTATCTTGAGACTGATCACAATCGCTTCGGCATGATCGTCGAGAACTTCACAGCGTGCACCCCTCCCTTCTCTCGGTGCCGCCCGCACGGGCCGGCGTCTTCAAATCAAGCAGCGAGTCCGCACACGCTGAAAGGTCAGCCCACGGTCGCTACAACAATCTTCACGCTTTGTCGGAAAAAGCACAATATGTGAAGGGCCGATATGTCACTAATCCTGCCCCATTGCGTGGCGTGAGCGCTTCTCCGAAGCCTCCATGGTCAACAACGCGGCGCTTGCCGGCTCCAGGGACACCACAAGTTCGCGGTCAACCGGCGCCAACGGCTCGGCCGCGGGAGCCCAGCGCCCCAGTTCGTCGACGCTTGCTCCACCCAGTGTTATGCCGGCCGTCGCGTCAAGGGAGGGCCCGGCGAGCCGCAGAAGGGATGCGCCAGCCACCCTGCGAACCGCATCGACGCGTATCCGCACAGCCCGCGACGGATTCTTGTTGATGAGGCAGACCCGCAGGCCCGCATCTGAACTGCGAACCGCAAACGCCCTGAGGTCATCATTCGCGGGCGCCAGACGCGTTGGGAGAAGGTGACCGGCACGCACGGCCTGGGCGAACATCAACATCCCGTAATAGAGAGGGCGCGCTGAATAGCGACCACCGGCGCTGCGCGCGATCGGCGTGTAAGCCTTGTCTTCCGCCGGGCGCGAATTGTGCACGCCGGCATGAAAGTTGACGCCAGCTGCGCCCGCTTGCGCCGCCTGGAACAGGAGCTCGAGGCCCCACAGCGCCGCCGCGAGCGTGTCACTCACGCCGGGCTCACCCTCGTTGTAGACCGAGTTTGCTTCGACGATGCGGTACGGCAGCCGATAGGTGCTAGCGGCACCCGCAAGAGCGGCAAGCATCGCCGCGGCCTGTTTATCTGCATGCAGCAACTTCTCAAGCGTTGCTCCAGCCGAGCCTGCCGGACCTTCGGCGTAGTAATGGCAGGTCAGGAGACTGAGGCCTTCGGGTCGCGCCCGCGCGAACGCCGCGACCCAGTCGACTGCCGCCGCCACATCCGGTCCGGCAAAGCGGCTACCCGGCACGCGGGTGCGCACCGCGGCAGCAAATTTCTTCCATTCCACGAGATATGACCTGGCGTCATAAGATGGAGGCCGCACCGCCGCCCACCGGCCGAAGCCGTCCGGCTCATTGCCGATCTGGAACGCCAGCAGATCGGGTCCGAGCACGCGCGCCACATAAGCGGCCTCCTCGGCCGCCGCCTGCGGCGTCCCGCGCGCGAGATTGAGACCATAGATGAGCTTCCAGCGCAGCCTCCGCATGACTCCGGCAAGGCCGTCGATGCTTCGTGGCGCGATCGCCAAGCTCTCCGGCGCAGCCGCTTCGCCTCGCGGCCGCCAAACCGTGCGCGCGCTGGTATTGCCGCCGATACGGATCACGCCCGATCTGCCGAGGGCGCCGATCAGCCCCAGGACGGAAGAGTTCTCCAGCGAGAAATAGTCGGCATCGACCAGGATCGCTGATTCGTAGCTGAGACCCAGGAAATCCGGCGGGATCGGCCTGCCAGCGTCCTCATGCGCGATGGCCACGCGCGCATCGATGATGCCCCCGGCGCGAACCGCCCTCCCCGCGATCAGCCCGACGGCTGCGCCGGTAAGCCCGCCCAAGAAGCCGCGACGCGCGAGGGACATCCCGCTCCTGCTCTCAAATCTTCAGCCCTTGTATTAAGCTGGCAAACCGTGGCTACTATGGCGCGATCGTTGAAAAGAAAAGCGCAACAGGGAGGATTTCCATGAGCCTTAATCGCCGAGAATTGCTGGTTCGCGGCACCAGCGCGGCCGCTTTGGGTGCAGGTGCGCTGGCCCCCACGGCGCCGGCTGAGGCCCAAGCGCCCGCGATCCAGTGGCAGCGCGAGGCGGACGTGGTGGTGGTCGGCGGCGGCGCCTGCGGCCTCCCCGCCGCGATCGTCGCCCGGGAAGCCGGCTCCTCGGTGATCCTGGTCGAGGCCGAGGCGCATGTCGGCGGTCACGCGCGGGTGAGCGGCGGCAATCTGCCGCTCGGCGGCGGCACCAGTGTGCAGAAGCGCTACGGCATCGTGGATACACCCGATTTGGTGTTCGCCGACCTCACCGACTGGTCGGTCGTGCAGCCGAATGGCTTTCCGGATTATCGCTACAACGATCGCGAGATCATCCGCGCTTTCGCCGACAATTCCGCCGCCACTTTCGAGTTCCTGCGCGCGCATGGCGTGGTCTTCGTCGACAAGCCGCCGGATCGCCAGGGCGGATCGTCCGTGGGCAATTCGGTGCTGCGCACCATGCATTGCGCGCCCGTCGATTGGCCGCTCATCCAGACCGGCGCACCCGCAACGCCGGCCCAGCGCATGACCATGTCGACCGGCAACGGACTGATGCAGCCGCTCGACGCGGCGGCGCAAAAAGCCGGGGTTGAATATCTGCTCGAGCACCGGATGACAGCGATCCATCGTGAGGAACCAAAGTCAGGCCGCGTGCTGGGCATCTCGGTCGACAACAACGGCACCAAGCTCAATATCCGCGCCCGCAAGGCGGTGATCATCGCGACCGGCGGTTCGAGCGGCAACGTGAACTTCCGCCGCATGTTCGATCCGCGCCTCACGGAAGAATATTGTGGGATCGCCGGCATGCCCTGGTCGAACCAGGATGCGAGCGGCGAGCTTGCTGCACTCGCGATCAACGCCTCGCTCTGGGGCCTGTTCAATTTCACCAGCGAGACCGGCTCTGGCCTGACCAAGCCCGGGCAGATCGGCTGCCAATACGGCTACGTGAACCTGCACTGGCAGACCGGCAGCCCGATGTTCCCCAAGGCGCGCGCCACCGGGCTGCACGTCGCCGACTGGCAGGACGTCATCACCGTCAACATGCTGGGCAAGCGCTTCTACGACGAGACCGGGCGGCAATATACTTCCAACAGCTACAAGCAGCTCGATCCCTACGTCCACGGCGACTATCGCAACGCCGAGAACGTGAAGTTTGCGCCCAACAACTGGATCAATGCCGCCATGGCCGGCATCGGCGACGGGCACAATGGCGGTGGGCCGATCTGGGCGATCTTCGATTCCGCCGCGGCCGAGCGCGAGAAGTGGGATCCCAAGCCCCCGAACGTCGATATCGAAGGCGGCTTCTTCTACGTCGCCGACACGATCGCCGAGCTCGCCAAGTCGATCAAGATCAAGTACCAGCGTGTGCCGATGCCGCCCGAGAATCTGGAGGAGACGGTCGGCCGCTACAACGGCTTCGTCCAGCAGGGCCGGGACTGGGATTTCGGCAAGCCGCGGCCGCTCCACACCATCGCCAAGCCGCCGTTCTATGCGGCCTGGTCGACGCCGGTCATCCACGACACCCGCGCAGGCCTGCGCATCAACGCGCGCATGCAGGTGGTCGACATGAATGGCGAGGTGATTCCCGGTCTTTATTGCGGGGGCGAGTCCGCCGGCGGCTTCAGCATGCACGGACTCGCGCGCTGCACCTCACAGGGCTTCATCGCCGGGCGGAACGCGCACGGCGAGGACCGGCACGCGTGAGGCGCGTGTTGTACGGCGGGCAACGCGCCGGCACAGGACCCCTCACAGCCACGGCATGCCTGCGCGTTGCCCAAGCGTTGTGGTGCATCCCTATGACGCGTGGGCAAAATTGCGCCGCGCGTCGTGCACTTGCAGCTCAACGCGAAGCAATTTTGCCCACCCCGCCCCGCTCAGGCCGGGCCGGCCTCCCGTGGGGAAACGAGCAGTGCATGGTGAGCAAGCACGCGTGCGCTCGCTTTGGCGCGTGGTGTAGTCCTGCCGGCTTCCGCGGCATGCATGGCCGTCTTGGTTGCGGGCTTCGCATCGCGCCTGGCCGCGCGCTGCAACCGTGCCTCCGCACTGAAGCGGTGCGATCGCGGCGACGAGCTGTCCGCCACGACTGGTTCTTTCCGTCGATGGTGATGCAGACCGATGCACGCCATGTCGGCCTCGCTCACTGGTAGAGTCTTCTCCTCGGTCGCAGCCGTGCTGCTGCCCTCGTCGAGGGCAGCGCGCACTTCTGTTTCAGCAAGTCGCTGGCTGCGCAGCACAGCCGCAAGCTCGTGCCATGGCCCGCGCGGCTGCAGATGCGCCGGATCAATGCCTGGCAGTGGCCGCTCGATGTTGATCTGCGCGGCATTGGCGTCGATCCATTGCCACAACGGCACCGATCTGCCGTCTGCGTCGTTGATGTCGACGGCGCAACCATGACCATAGCCGCCGGTCGTGAGGCTGCCGCCATGAAGAGAATTCCCGATGCGCGCCTTGTAGCCGGATGCCAGTCCCTGACGATAGTCGTCCCTAAATCCGCTGAGGATCGTCCAGCGAAAGCCCGCCGCGTCCATGGCGCGTCCAGCGCGGTAAAGGATCTCGCGGAAGTCCGCATCCATGCCGGCGATCACATAATCGCCCAGCGTCATGCCGAGCCGCGCTGCAGCGGCTGCGTCCTTCCAGGTGAAGTCGCCGCTGCCGTCCCGCTTCGTGGTCGATCGCTCGTATACGCCCCACAAATATTGGTTCACATCGCCCATTATCGGATCTGGGGTCGGGCCTTCGCTCGACAGAGGCGGTAAGGTCGTCGCCTCGCCCAAGCCAGCTTCGCTCGGCGGCGGCATCGGCTCGCTGGTCAGCGCTGCGACGCTCGCTTCGCCCGGCGGCGGTGCCGCTGGCAAAGCCGCGCGAGCTTCTATCGGCGGCGCAAGCGCAGCGGCGATCGGAGCCTGCACGATCCGTCGCTTCGGTGCCGGAGACTTGCTCATGGACAGAAGAATCGAGCCCGCAGCCGCCGTCGCCAGCGCCCCCGCGATGGCACCGATCAGAGATCGCTCCAACCCGCCAAATCCACGCCCCTTGAACGTCATTAACAGTCCATCCCCGCCAGCGACCTATCCCCGCTCGGCACGGGCGAAAATTTGCACGGCCGGCGGCCCGCCGTCAAACGTGGCGACGCGCGCAAATGTGAAGCCAAATTACCGCAAAGCGGCACTTGCCGGCCTTAATGAGCCCGACATCGGTCCATAAAGAGCCCGGTCCGGGTCGTCGTGAGCGGGAACTCCCGCACGGCAGGCGTGTTTTAATGGCGGAATCTACTGGGAGAAAAATCGATCCCACGCGGAGATAGCCGACTGGCCAGCTAGGAGCCCGGATACGCATGGCGCCTCGTCATTACAATCTCAAACAAACATCGGTTCTGTGCACTGCGAGCCTCGCGATTGCAGGTTTGTTCGCGTTCCTCACCACAAGCAGCGAGGTCCGCGCCGCGAGCTCTCATAGAGATCGGTCAATGTTTTCAGACTCGCGCGCTGCCGGCGAACCTGTCATGGCCGTCGTTTCGCTGCGCAATCAGCGAGTGAGCGTCTATGATTCACATGGCTTGATCGCGCGAGCACCCGTATCGACCGGGCAGAAGGGACGTGAGACACCCGCCGGTATCTTCAGCGTCATCGAGAAGGAGGCGGAGCATTACTCGAACCTCTACGACGACGCCTACATGCCCCACATGCAGCGCATTACCTGGTCCGGCATCGCGCTCCACGGCGGCCCGCTACCCGGATATGCCGCCTCGCACGGCTGTATACGGATGCCGTACGATTTCGCGGCCCGTCTGTTCGACATGACCAAGCTCGGCATGCGAGTGATCGTAGCGCCGACCGACCCAGCACCCGTCGAGATTTCTGATCCGGCTCTATTCCAACCCAAGCCGGGCGCCGCCGAGGCGGCTGCTGCGCGTGCGACCGAAGCCGCCGAGGCGACCCGTAACGCCGAGCAGGCCAAGCTGGCCGCGGGAGCCGCGTCGCGAGAAGCCGCCAAGGCGACAGCGAGCGTGCGGATGGCTGAAAATCTGAAAGCCAGAGCGGACGCTCAATTGGCCGCTGCGGAGCGTTTGGCCGCCCCCGCGGATTCGGAGCATCCAGTGCAGCCCGCGGAGCAGATCAAGGATTATGCAACCGCAAAGGCGGAGGCAGTTGATGCCCAGCTAGCCAACGCCAGGGCCGAGCAGCAGCAGAAGCTCGATGCGCTTTCCTCTGCGCGTGAAACCGCGGCGGCGGCCGAGACCGCACGTACGGCCGCAGCCCAGCAGGCGCGAGAGGCGGCGCGCGCGCTCGAGCCGGTCTCGGTCTTCATCAGCCGCAAGACGCAGCGCCTTTATGTCCGGCAGGGCTTCCAGCCGATATTTGAAAGTCCCGTCAGCATTGCGGACGCCGACCGCCCGATCGGAACGCATGTCTTCACCGCCATGGACCGCGCGGGCAAGGATAACCTGCAGTGGAGCGTGGTCTCCCTTGTCGAAGGTGGGCATCGGGCGCCGGCAACCGAGGGACTGGGCCACGGCAACGGCGGGCCCGACCTTGCCGAAGCGAAAGATGCACTCGCGCGGATCACCATTCCGCAGGACGTATTGGACCGAATCGAAGAGATGGCCGGGCCGCGGTCATCCTTGATCATTTCAGATGAAGCCGCGAGCTCGGAGACCGGCAAGGGCACGGACTTCATCGTGCTCTTGAGCGGCGAACCACAAGGAGGGATCAAGTTCCGGCATCATGATGGGGAAACGGCGCGGACCGATCGACCGCGCGGCGTTCCGACCAACTGGTCGGCACCGTTCGCGAACCGGTTTTCTGTTTGGTGAGCGACCGGGGCCGCACGGCACGCTCCGGAGTGCTGCGGGCAACGCATTTGTCCACCTTATTGGGGTGAGGCGCGCCCAACCAAACACAAATGCGTGGCTCCGGTGCGCCGATCGTTGTTGCTGCAAGCAAATAGCAACACTCGGGGTTCGTACGGCATGGCGGCGCGGGATGTCGAAGCACCATGCTGCGCAAAAATCCAAACCATGCACGGTGAATCGGTATGCCGGTGCCGTCGGCTGATCTAGATCAAAAGGGCCATTGGCAATATACTGACTAACTGCTGGGGGCTGTCCCAATTGGAGACGCTCTCATGGCCAACAATCTTGTCTCCCTTGTCATGGAATTTCTTACGCCTGATATGATCGGGCGCATGGCTTCCCTGCTCGGTGTTGACAGCGCAAAAGCGCAATCCGCCATCAACACCGCCGTACCATCACTCTTGGCGGGTTTCAGCAACGTCGTCGCTCAGCCTGGTGGTGCACAACGGCTGGCGGACGCCGCCACGCAGCAAGCCGGAGCTCTCGACGGCTTCTCCCGCATGCTCGGGACGGGAAGACAATCCGCATTCATTGAAAATGGATCGCAGATGCTTTCGTCTGTGCTGGGCAATCAGAACCAAAATATGCTTTCCAGTGTAATCGGCAGATTTACGGGAATTGGGCAGGGTGCGAGCGGGTCCTTGCTCGGAATGCTGGCCCCAGCGGTCTTGGGGATCATCACGCGGCAACTGGGGCCGCGAGCCGATCCGAGCGGGATTGCAGATCTTCTCGCGAGCCAGAAGGAGAACATTGCTGCCGCCTTGCCCTCAGGATTCGCCAACCAAGTTGTTGGGACCGGGCTCCTCGACTCGTTAGGCGGCGCAGCGCGGACAACGGCCGCCGAAAGCGGTGAGGCGCCGCGGTATGCGACGCCTATGCCCGCCGCCGCGGCGAACGATACCGGGCGACGCGCCGCCGCAGCGTCCGCCCGGCCCAATTGGCTTTATTGGCTTATTCCGGCTGCAGCACTTGCCGCCGTGCTCGTCTTCCTGGTCAACAGGCCAGCGGAGCAGACCGCGCCGCGTGAGGAAACGACCGGGCAGGCGACCACCACCGCCGCTCTTGATATCGATAAGCAGGTCACCGACACGATCACCGGCCTGCGCACGACGCTTGCCGGCATCACTGACGCCGCCTCCGCGCATGCGGCCCTACCCAAGCTTCGGGACGCCGCGGCGCAGATGGACAGGCTCGATGGTCTGAGCAGGCAGCTGCCGGCGGAGCAGCGTAAAAGTGTCGGCTCGGCTGTCAATCCGACAATGCCGACGCTCAACCAGCTGTTCGACAAGGTGCTGGCGGTTCCGGGCGCTGCCGATGAGCTCAAGCCAACAGTCGATGACCTAAGGAGCAAGCTCGCTGCGTTCACAATCTGATACGCCCACGCATCAAACAGGATGCGCTTGCCGCAAAGGTGCGGGCTAAACAAATTGCGCCGCGATGGTCAGCTGAAGATGAGCGCCATGCAGCCCCTCGCCAGCAAATGGGGGAAGGTCCGCCGGGCTCCTTGAGATCGAGCATGCCAACCTCCATTTGCTGGCCGAGCATACGGTCGAATGAACATGCCCTTGCCGCCGATAGATCGGGAAGACCGGGTCTCGAGCGGCGGCCTCGTCGCTTGGCGCGGCAAGGGGCTTATTCGCATCCTTCTGCTCCTGACCGCGGGTGCCGCGATTGCGGCGGTTGCCGCAGCTTTCAGCATCACGCGCGACTACGGTTTCCTGCAGGTGTCAATTCTCACGGGCTCGGTCGGGGGCAACTATTATCAGCTGGCCACGCGGCTGGCCGAGCGGGCGGCGCGTGGCCACGGCACGGTGACGGTTGTTCCCACCGCGGGGTCGCTTGAGAACGTGGATCAGCTGGCACGTGGGGCTTGCGCCGAGAATTTCGCTTTCATCCAGGACGGAACGCCCGTGCCCGGTGCGGCCGGGCTTGAGCTCCTGGGTCGTCTCCCCGAGCCCGAGTCGCTGTTCCTGCTCGGCCGGCAGGACAATATCTTCCACGCCTTTGCTGATCTACGCGGGGCCTCAATCGGGATCGGGCCTGAAGGATCCGGCACCGCCTACCTCATGCGCCAGCTGTTCGAGGACCCGGATCTGCGGCAATTGGATGTCCATCTGTCGAACCACGAGCTGGTGGAGCAGGCGCGCCTCGTCGCTGAGGGCAAGCTCGACCTTGCCGCCTTGGTGATGCAAGAGAATGCTGAGCTCCTTCGCACCATGGTCAAGCAATATCACCTGGACATCGTTGCGCCCCGGGACATCGGGGGTGTGATTGCGCGGTATCCGGAGCTCAGTCTCGGCACCATTCCGGCGGCCCGGTACGACGTGGCTCCGCCAATTCCCCCGGTCGATAAGCAGATCACCCATCTCGCCACCCTGGTTATTGCGAGCTCGTGCGCCAAACGTGCCGACCGGATCGCGCTTCTCACGCTGCTCGAACAGGAGCTCCCCGGTTTCCTCCGCGCCAATCCTCCGGGCGCTACGAACCCGGCCACGATGGCGCCGCTCGCCCTGGAAGCACATCAGTTTTTTCGTTCCGGCGAAGCCGATTTTTCCGACCGATACTTCCCCCGGCTCGTGAACATCATGTCGCCGGCCTACTGGGTCTACCTGGTCATGGCCGTGACTATCCTTTTCAAGGCAATGACGGGCTACAGTCGGTTTCGCCTATGGCGGCTCGATGCATCGCGCACAAAGCTCGAGACCGCGCTGAAGGATTTTGTGGACCCTGGCCTCACTTACGCGCAAATCCGTGACGCGGCCGAGCACACGATCATGAGCACGAAGCAGCGCGCCGATGCCAAAGCCATCCTGGAAGAACTGGGGAATCTGCGCGCGCGTTGTGAGCGTCAGACCGGTTCACTGATTACCCCGATGGGAGACGAGATGTACTATCGATATCAGCGATCCCTGATCGACGAGGCGAGAACGGCCCTGGCAACCCTGCTTGAACGATGTCATTCCACCCCAAGCAAGACGATCAGCCTTGCGCCTGACCCCGAGGAACCCGCGGAAGCAATACGAAAGGCATCTCCACGCTCGGATGGAACGTGAAGCTGGAGCGCATTCAAACCTGTAGGGCGAGCAACGCGCTTGCGCAGAAAGTCTGTACACACCACGGCATTTCTGCACGTTGTCCATGCGCTGCGCTGCGGCTCGCATCCACGTGGGCAAAATTGCGCAGCGCCTCGCGCATTTCAAACTCAGTGCGCAGCAATTTTGCCCCACCCTACACCGGCGCGTCCGACCAAGCACAAATGCATGGCTCCGCAACACCGGTCATTGTTATTAGCAATCAAATAACAACAGCCGGGCTCATGCGAGCGGCCTGAGCCATGCGACGAGCGCATACTGGTACTGCATACTGGTGGAGCGATCGAGATGCGATTGCGAATCAAAAACCCGGCGCGGTTAACGCCGGGCACAAATCATCAGTTTCAATTTCGTCAATGCCTCAAGGGCGCGTGATTTGTCAAGCACCGGCGCGACAGTGCTTACAGGGTGGGCAACGCCCCAGCGCAGTGTCGATCCAAGCACTGCGGACCACCGGCGCGTCGCCTACGCGCGGCGAGACAGTTCCGCGTGGGCAAAATTGCGCAGCGCCTCGCATCCTTAAATCTCGGTGCGAAGAGCTCCATCAAGGTCACGATTCGCCACGACGGCAAACACCCAATAGAAAAAGGGTCCGCTTCTCATCGAAGCGGACCCTCGTGTTTGCTCCAGCTTTGACCAGTGCCGATCAATCAGCCAGCGGATCGGGACGGACCTGGAAGTGCACCGCCATCGGGCGGTTGCCCTTGCCGCCTTCGGTTTGCCACGGCGCGCGATCGCCGCTCGACACCCACAGGCCGCGGGCCTTCCAACCACCGTTGGGATCGTCGATGCGGCCGTCGATCCCCTTGGCGAAGAAGCCCATCGGGTACGGCAGGCGCAGCAAGACCATCTTGCCGTCGTGCAGGGCCGTCACGCCATCCTCGAGATTGGCGGTCGAGACCGGCGTATCGTCGCCCAGCCCGAGCGTGTTGTGCTCGTCGACCCAAGTGTAATAGCTCGACTCGGCGCTGTTCTCGCCGATGCCTTCAAAGCCCGGACCCGGATACTGATAGAAGGTCCAGCCTTCGGGGCACTGATCGCCGGTCGCGTTGGGCCCATTGAGCGGGGCCTTGCACTTGCTGCGGTCAAACGAGCCGAGATGGCCGCTGCCGAGCGAGGACCAGTACACGCCCTTGGAGTCGAGGTCGCCACCGCGCGGTCCGTAGCCCGGCAGCGGCACGTTGTAGATTTCCGACAGCGCGGTCGTGGCCGGGTCCGCGCCCGGATTGATGCGCACGATCGCGCCCGGATTGCTGCGGATGGTGCCCCACACCGAGCCATCCTTCTGGTCCACGCTGACCGCGTAGAACACCTGCGGCAGACGCCGATCCTTGGTCGGATCAGCCGGCTGTCCGGGCTCGGTATACGGGCCTCGCTTGCCATCCCCCTTGGTGTCGAGCACCAGCGGGGTCCAGCCTTGCGACTTGGCCGCATCATGGGTCTCGTCCCACTTCTTGGTGTCGACCCAACCGACCACACCGCCGCCACCGCCCGACGAGGTCCACAACACGCCGTTTTTGTCGAAGTTGAGGTGGTGCGTGGTGAAGCAGGTGTCGACGAACTCGAACTTGTCGGTCTTCGGGTCGTAGACGATCAGCATGCGCTGGCTTTCGTTCAGCGGGAACGCCTTGGCGGACGGAAGGTCGGAACCTGCCTTGCAGAACGCCGGCTCATTATGCTGATCGCGGAAGGCGGCGGTCATCCAGATGCGGCCCTTGTCGTCCATGGTCGCGTTGTGATTGTTGAAGTGCGCCGTCCAAATCTTCTCCTCGCCCCAATAGGCCGACGGCCCGAGCGGCTTCTCCATGGCGGCATGGCCGGGTCCAAGCATCTCGTGCATGTCCTGGTCGCGGCGCGGCGCCGGATGCTCCGTCGCGCTGACGGTCTTGAGGTCCAGCACCGGGAAAGCGTCCATGCTGTATTCAGGCTGGCCATAGAGATTGCCGTAGGCGTTGACCGTCGGGTTGCGCTTGTCGGTCGCGGTCAGGTCGTGCAGGTAATGCTTCTCGTCCGACCAGTCGTAGGTGGTGACCACGACGTTGCGCTCGACTCCCTCGGGACGCTTGGGCGTTGAATGCGGCAGCTCGCCCTTGGCGATGCGATCGGTCCAGTCGGCCAAATACCCGAGCGGGGCAGCCTGCAGCTGGCCGGCGATGATGTTGACCATGAGCTCGCCTGCCTGGCCGGCTTGCGTGCGCTGCATCCAGGCATCCTTAGAGTTGGTGCCGAAGGCAGCCGGAATGGTGCGCGTCGCCAGCGTGCCGAGTTGGTGGCAGCCGACGCAGCCGTTATTCTTCATCAGGTTGACGTAGTCGATCTGCCTGGGCGCGATACCGTTCTTGCCGAACTGGCTGGCATCCGGAATCTTCATCATCGAGTACCAGTAGATCGCCGGATAGTACTGTGCGGCCGCCTTGGCGTCGGGAGCCGGCACCGAGGTCAGGTTGATGATCTTGCCGGGCTCACCCGGCACCTTGGGCGAATCGACCAGCCCATAACCGCGCACCCAGATCGTGTATTTCGCCTTCGGCAGATCGGGGATGACATAGCGGCCCTGATCATCGGTGACGACGATCTTGGCGTAACGGGTCGGCAGATCCTTGGTCTCGGCGATCACCCACACGCCGGCTTCCGGTCCATTCGGGCCGGTGACCTGGCCGCCGATATCGACCGGCTTGATGTTGACGCCGGGCGGGGCCTGTTGGGCGGATACCTGCGTCGGCGCAACCGCAAGGGCGCTAGCGAGCGCGAGCGGCGCGACGCCAAAATAGAGCTTGCTCTTCATCCTCATTGTCCACGTTCCTCTCTCGTGAATTTCACGTCTCGATATCTCAGTCTCGGTATTTGAGGTCTCAGTATTTGAGGTCTCAGTATTTGAGGTCTCGATATTTCACGTCTCGTCAGGGCCGGAAGGCTCTTGATCCTTGCGTTCACTCATCCTTGTGCTCTTGCGTTATCTCGCGTTCGGGTCGTTGTCGTTGTCGTTGTCGTTGCGTCAAATGTCGCTGGTTTGGGCATCGTTGCCTTTAGCGGCTTGCTTGGGTTGGCACAAACGTCAGGGGCAAGTTGCGTTAAGGGCTTGGCCTGCTTGTGCTTGCGTTCGCGTTTCGACTGCCATCCAAGCAAACCGCTGTTCCCGGGCGTCTCTGGAACGGGCCGGAAGATAGCACAGCGGCGTAGCCGTCAATAGCCCTTAGGGGTGGGCCTCGCGTGGGGTCGTCCCTACGACCCGTACGCCCGCGTGGCATCGAGAGGGCGAGGCCATATGGGCTCCTGCTTCCGCAGGAGCGACCCATCGCATGAGCGACCCATAGCATCTCACCCCAGCTTGGCGCGCTGGCCTTCCAGCAGCTTGGTGATGGCGCCCCGGTGGGCCGGCGCGATCGCGGCAACGGCGCTCGCGGCGAGCTCGTTGAGAGCACCTTTGGCCGCCTCGGTCGCACCAGCCTCGACCTGCCGGAACGCCGCCACGTATTGGTTCACGAGGGCGGCCCGTTGCGCGGATGCCTCCTTCTGCGCCCCGAAAGCGGTATCGGGAAGCTTCACCAGCGCCGACTTGAGCTCGCCCCAGCCGAGATCGATGACGATGGGTTTCACACGCATCAGATCGCCCGCGATCTGCGACAGGCCCGCAACCTGGCTCACGAAATAATCGCGATCGAAGCCGTGCGCACCGGCTTCGGTATCGAGCTGCGCATAGGTCTGCGTCCACCCTCCGGGCCAATCGCCCGCCAGACCCAATCCCGGGATGCCGTAGAAGCGGCCCTTGTTCATCGGGCTCTTGACGCGCGCCTGGAAGCCGCCGTTGACGCCGGGCGCGACGTCGCCGGCCTTGACGTCGACCCGCGGCCAGCGATTATCGGTCGCCGCGCGCGCGATCGTCTCAATGAGCCAGATATTGTTGTTGTAGACATCCATGAGGCTGGTGATGACGCCGCCGTTTTCCGGGCTCTCGGACGAATAGGTGTAGTGATTGCCGTCCGGCCCCGTCTCGATCGTCTGCCGGCCTCCCATATGCTCCATGCCGAGCGTCGCCACGACCTGCTTCAGGCGCTCCGGATGCAGGGTGTAATAATCGAACTGCGGCCAGCTCGCCTCCCCGCCCGGCATGAAGTGCCGGCAATCGAAGTAGAAGGCGAGCGTGCGCGGCCGCGCCGACTGCGGCAGATGATTGAAGTAGGAGAGAATGCCGAGCATGCCGAGGCCGCCATTCTCCTCGACGAGCGACATGGCATCGGTGTGGGTAGCGAGCAGGACCTGCTCGTCCTCCGGCGTGCCGTAGTCGCGGCCCGGCAAAAAGGCGATGTAGGATTTGCCGATCGAGCGCTCGAACCGAGCGGTGAGCGTCAAGGTCGCGGTCTTGCCGGCCTTGGCATCGGCCAGCACCTTGGCGCCGTTGACGCGATCGAGCGCAAGCGTCGGGCAGTTGACGTAATGCGCACCGAGCCCGGCCTTGCCGTCGGGTGTATAGACGCTGCGTTGCGCGAGCCCGAAGGCCGAGCCCGGCGATAGGTCGTAGACAATAACAATGCCGGCGGCGTCACCCTTGATGCCGATCGCGGCACAAGCGTTGAGCTGGCTCCAGGCCCAGCGGCAATGATAGGAGCTGGTGACGCTTGCGGGCGGTGGAACAAACAGCGGCGGCCAGTTGCCGGGCGAGCGCCACTCGTAATCGGTCGGCGTGAAGTTATCGAGGAATGCCTCGGAATAGGGCGGCGCCGGATAGGGCGGGGTCGCAAACACGAGAATCTTGCCGGCGATCTCGGCGGCCGCGGGCGGATGCGCCGCATCACAGTAGAGCATCGGCGCGGTGATGCCGCCGGGGGGCGTAAACCCCGAAGTCATTCCATAGGAGGCGACCACCGGAACCGGCACACCGTCGGTGAGGAGCTTCTCGACCGCGCGGCCGGAGTCGTGGCTGTGCGTGCCGCGGTCCGGCCAATCGTCGACGATGTAGTGATCATAAGGAATCTCGACGTAGTCGAGATCGACGGCGCCGAGCGCCCCGAGCTTCTCGACCAGGAAATCGGTGTAGCGCTTCCACCCCGAGCTGCCCGCATAGGTCGGACCACCTTGGGCCTTGAACACGTTCCAGTCCCAGGCCTGATCCGGCGTGATCATGAATTGCGGATCGATCTTGGAACGCGCCGTGTCAGCGGGAGCCGGCGCCGCCACAGCCCCCTGCCCCCACGGAGTCTGGGCGCTCAGCACCGTTCCGGCCGCGGCACCCGCAGCATCTCGCAAAAAAGCACGGCGAGAGAACTTCCGGCGGAGGCCGCTGGTGCGGCGCAAGCCGCCGGAATGTTGTTGCGATCTGCTCATGACGCGTTCCGCCTTTTCCAATGCGGTTGTCGGCAAGCTCGAGCCGTCTTGGTCGCTCTTTCGTTGCGCGCAGCCGGCTTGGGCGATCGATTAGATCACAACAAAGTCCGGCCTGAAAAGGGCGCCAGCCCGCCCACATTCACGCCACGGCGACGGCGCGGAGATTTGCTGTACAATCGCGGCGAGCAGGAGGGCTGGCTGTTCTTGGAATTCTCGTCGCCGCGCAGCGATCCCCATTCTCAGGACCGGCGGAGCAGCAGCAATGGGCGGACAGGTCTCCGGCATCAGGGCGAGCGTGGGCTTTGCTTCCGAGATCGGCGCGCGCGAGCGAAATGAGGATTTCGCCGGCGCCATACTGGGGTGGAAGCTGCCGCGGCCGCGGCGCGACCTGGTGGCAGCGCTCGCCGACGGCATCGGCGGCGCCAAGGGCGGGCGCGTCGCAGCCGAGACGGCGGTGCGCGGCTTCCTCGATGGCTTTTGCGAGCTGCCCGAAAGTGTTGACGTGCATGGCACGGCGACGCGGGTTATTGACGCGCTCAACAGCTGGATCTTTTCGCTCGGCCGGCGCGATGCTGCCTTGGCGGAAATGGGTTGCACCTTCACGGCGCTGGTCCTGCGTGCGGACAGCGCCCACGTTTTGCATGTCGGGGACAGCCGCGCCTACCTCTTGCGTGGCGATCGCCTCGCCTTGCTAACCACCGATCACGTCCACGCAGTGGGCGGCCGCCGCTCGAGCATTCTTACGCGCGCGCTCGGTGCCGAGCCCGAGGTGCGGCTCGACTACACATCGCGCCCGATCGTGCCGCATGATCGCTTCTTGTTGTGCAGCGACGGCGTGCACGGCGCGCTGCCGGCCGAGGCGATCGCCGCAATCCTGCACCGAGGCTTGGCGTCAGATGATTGCGCGCAAGCACTGGTGACGGCCGCACTCGATGCCGGCGGAAGCGACAACGCCACCGCGCTGGTGATCGATGTGGCGGCAATAAGATGAGCAGTTTGGAAAAACATGCTGCCACCCATCAATTTTCATCATTCCCCTTTTATCAGCAGGCTGAGGAGCCAGAGCGCTGAAGCGATCACGCTGGCGAACAAAATGGCGACGCTGCCAAACGCGACGAATCCCATGAGAATCTCGAAGAGGAAGTGGAGCACTAAGACAGCCATCCCGTCGGCGGCGGGCACCCTGAAATAACTCTCGATCGGGCTGAAAACCCACTTCGGGGCGGACACGAGGGATTACCGTCACCGCCATCCGGCAGAGGCGTTGGCCCCGGAGACCTTGTCTGGCGGAGCCGCCAGTCAGCTGAGGTCGCTCGGAGAGCCCAACAGCCGGTACGCCCTACCCTCGGCAAAGTAACTTGTGCTACCTGCTCCGGCAAGTCGCATCGCCAGGCAGTCCCCAGCCCGAGGGCGCCTGATTCTGGCATTGCCGCCATAGCCCGACTTGAAGGGGCCGGCCATTGAGGCCGTTGGGCGCCAAAACTATCATCGGGCTGACCATCTCCACGGAGTGCCGGGCCAGATGCTAAGTTGGTTTCGGGCGTTGATGCCCAAGGAGGAACGATTCTTTGAATTGTTCGAGCGTCACGCCGGGGTCGTGGTGGCCGGGGCGGAGGCGCTACGCGAAATGCTCCGGAGCGACGCCAGCGTCGAAGGCTACTGCAGGGAGATATTTCGCCTCGAGGCGGAAGCCGACGACATCACCCGCGAGGTTCTGACCGCGGTTCGACGCAGCTTCATTACGCCGTTCGACCGCACCGACATTCAGGGCCTCATCAGCTCGATGGATGATTCGATCGACCAGATGAACAAGACCGCCAAGACGATTGTGATGTTCGAGGTGCGCAGCTTTGAGCCGCATATGCGGGAAATGAGCGATGTGATCCTGCAGGCCGCAAAGCTCGTATTGGAGGCGGTCCCCCTCATGAGCCAGATCGGCGCCAACGCTCCGCGCCTGAATGCGCTGACCGGCAAGATCATCGGAATCGAAGAGCAAGCTGATGATATCTACAACCAGGGACTCAAGGCCCTTTTCCTTGCCAATCGCGGCGGGGAGGGAAAGGACCCGAGCCAGAGCAATGCCATGAATTTCATCATCGGCTCGGAGGTTTACGATCACCTGGAAAAGATCGTCGACTGCTTCGAAGACGTCTCCAACGAGATCAATTCGATCACCATCGATCAACTTTGAAATCAAGCTCCGCCGATGAATGCAATTCAGAGCCTGCCGGCGCTCGCCGGCCTCATCGTGGTGGCGCTTGCGTTCGATTTCCTCAACGGCCTGCACGACACCGCAAACTCGATAGCGACGCTCGTTTCCACCCGCATGCTCCAGCCCCGGTACGCGGTGATCTGGGCCGCTTTTTTCAACTTCGTGGCCTTTCTTCTTTTCGGGGTTCACGTCGCTCGCACCGTCGGGGTCGGCATCGTGGCGGCCGATATCATGGATGCTCACGTGATCTTTGGTGCATTGATGGGGGCGATCTCCTGGAACCTGATCACCTGGTGGGCCGGCATTCCGTCGAGCAGCTCGCATGCACTCATCGGTGGGCTCCTCGGCGCGGGCATCACCAAGGCGGGTATTGGATCTATTGTTTGGTTTGGGGTCCTTACGACAGGCGCCTTCATCGTGCTGTCGCCGCTGCTGGGGTTCTTTCTTGCTTTGGCTCTGGTGCTCCTCGTTTCATGGGCATTCGTGCGGGCAACACCGCGAGCCGTCGAGGGCACATTCCACTGGCTGCAGTTCGCTTCCGCCTCGCTCATCTCGCTCGGCCACGGTGGAAACGATGCGCAGAAGACCATGGGCATCATCGCTGTGCTCCTGTTCTCGCAGGGTCGGCTTGGTGGGGAGTTCTACGTCCCGTTCTGGGTGGTCATCACCTGCCAGACCGCCATGGCGCTTGGGACGTTGGTGGGCGGCTGGCGGATCGTGCGCACCGTTGGATCGAAGATCACGCGGTTGACGCCGGTGCAGGGTTGCTGCGCCTCGACCGCAGGCGCCGTCATGCTGTTCGCGGCGACTTATCTGGGAATTCCCGTATCGACGACGCACACCGTGACCGGCTCGGTGATCGGCGTGGGGGCGGCCCGCAAAGTCTCCGCGGTTCGCTGGCGCATTGCCACCAACATCGTCATTGCCTGGATCATAACCCTTCCGGCCTCCGCCGCCATGGCGGCCGGCTTCTACTTCCTGTCCAAGCTCGCACCCTGAGGCTCGGCCTTCCTACTCGGCCCTGGATGGCGACGGAATGACGGATCAGCTCGCCGAAAGCGATCCGATCCCTTTTGCAGTTCCAAGAGCGAAGACCTCGTCAGACTGATCCGGCGTCGGAAGAACGCGCGGCCTCTCCGGCACCAGCGCAAGCATTGGCCGGAAAGCGGCACAACACCGGGCCATCCGCTCGCGCTATTTTCCTTGAAAGCCAGCCTGCAGCCTCCATATCTGCGGAAAAGTCGGTAGAAGCTGTTCTCTGAGCATTTGATGCGAGTGCTGGTTATCGAAGACGACGTGATGGTCGGGCGCGGAGTGGTAGAAGCACTGGAGCAGCACGGGATGTCCGTCGACTGGGCCCAATCGGGGCCCGATGGTTACGAGGCTCTGATCAACGGCGGCTACGGCAGCGTGCTCCTCGACTTAGGACTCCCAGGACTTCCCGGAATGGACCTCCTCAAGCAGGCACGCGGTGCCGGCAATCGCGTCCCCCTGCTCGTCATCACCGCCAGGGACACGTTGGACGAGCGGGTTCGCGCGCTCGACTTGGGCGCCGATGATTTTCTGGTCAAGCCGTTCGAGGTCCGGGAGCTGGTCGCACGCATTCGCGCCGTCACGCGACGGCACGGCGGATTTGCCCACTCCATCCTCGAAGCCGGCGAGGTCAGCGTGAACATCGCCACCCACGAGGTCAGCTATCGCGGAACCTGCATGCAGCTTCCGGCGCGGGAGTTCGCTCTCATGCAGCTTCTCACCGAACGCCGCGGCTCCATCCTGTCGCGCGCGCAGATCGAGGAGCGCCTCTACGGCTGGGGCGAGGAGGTGGAGAGCAATGCCATCGATGTGCTGATTCACTCGATCCGAAGGAAGTTCGACAAGGAGATCATCCGAAATGTGCGGGGCGCCGGCTGGATGATCGTGAAATCCGCAACATGAGATCCCTGCGCTTCACGGTTGTCCTTTGGACCACCGTCGCCTTCGGCATCGTCGGAGCGGTCGCCACGGCGGTTGCGTACGAATCCGCCTGGGACGAAGCCACGGAGTTCATGGACGGTGAGTTGCGACAGATTGCGCTCAATGTAGGCGAGGGATTAGCCGCAACGCCGACCCCGAAGGGGCACCACGATTCCAAGGACGAGTTCATCGTCGGCATTTGGGATCAGTCGGGAAGGAGCCTGCGGGGCTCCTCCGAGCTGGTCGCCTTGCCCCGACAACCGGAGGCGGGGTTCGCCAATACCAGGTTTGATGGAAGGGACTGGAGAGTCTTCAGGCTCGATGAGCCATCGCGAACCGTTCAGGTCGCGCAGCGGGTCGCAGTGCGCCGCGAGCTGGCCGAATCCGCGGCTTATCAAGCCGCAGTGCCGATCCTCATCGCCATTCCGTTGGCTTGGCTTGTCGTCTTTTGGTCAACCGGGCGTCTGCTTAACCGATTGGGCGGCCTTGCCAAGGACATTGCCCGACGAAGTGTCGAGGCGCGGGATCCCATTCCGGTCGATCAAGTCCCGACCGAGGTAAAGCCGCTGGTCGAGGCAATGAACTCGCTTACGAGCCGGCTCCAGCTCGCCTTGGAGCAACAGCGCCGGTTCTTGTCCGATGCTGCGCACGAGCTCCGCACCCCGTTAACGGGCCTGCATCTGCAGATTCAGAACCTGCAACCTGCTTCAATGGCCGGCGGCTGGTCGCGAGCCTATGGCGAGCTCAGTGCCGGCATTTCCCGCGCCGTTGCGCTTGTTCAGCAGCTCCTGAACATGGCCCGTTTTGAGCTGCCGGCTCAGGCTACGCCGCCCGAACGCATCGACCTTTCGGATTTGGTCAAGCAAAGCGTCGCGGATCACGTCGCGATCGCTCAGAGCAAAGGCATTGATCTCGGGCTCTCGGTGGAAAGCCGGGTGGAGCTTACCGGAGCGCCCGGCGAGTTGAAGGTCCTGTTCGATAATCTGATCGAGAATGCGGTGCGGTACACGCCGAAGGGCGGCAGCGTAGACATATCGCTCCAACAGCTTGGCAAAGGTGCGATCGTAGAAGTCGCGGACACCGGCTGCGGCGTCAGCGAGAGCGAGCTTCCCCATTTGTTCGAGCGCTTCTTCCGCGCCGCGCCGCCGCACATCCCCGGCACAGGCTTGGGGCTCTCCATCGCGGCAGCCATCGCGAAGCGCCATGGTCTCACCATCGATCTTAGGAACCGAGAAGGCGGCGGCATGGTGGCACGCGTCGTGTGCTCCGAGAAACGGCTTGAGCTAATTCCCAGCTAATTCTGGCCTGTTACGCACGGGACCTCGGCGGCCTGATGGCCGCGTCGACAAGCGAGGCTCCTGATGAAGCACGTTCGCAAACACGTCGAAGAAATCACTCGCCGGCGCTGGGCAACGAACCTCGGCTGCTCGGGCGGTGCCTGCGCAGTCGTCGAGATGTGCGCCAGCTTCATCTCAACCGTGCCGGAGTGGTGATCATGCATTCCCGTCGAAGATTGCGCGTGGTCGCCGGCACGCAGCACCAGCGGAGAGCAGACCGCTTATCGGACCTGGAAGAGGACCGCGTTCGCACACGCGAGAATCTGTTGGGCGCCATGGTGGCCGCGGTGCTCGTTGTCCTTGGCGTTTGGATCGCTGACGAATTTGCAGAAGCAAATTGCTACCAGCCGGTCAGCGAGTGCCGGGCAGGCGGCATGCCGCCCATCGCCTTGCTGAAGGACACCCTTCGGTAGCTCGGAGCCGTCGAGCGGCGGTCACTCGAACCGCCCGTTCCGGCGCGCTTATGTCAGGTCACGCCTAGCTCTTCGCATGCGCGTCGAATTCAGATAGCGTTTCAGCACAAACGGACGCAGACGCGAGGTCCCGATGAAGCCTCAAAGGATGAGACGCCGAAAATTTCTGGGCCTTGCCGCCGGCGCTGCCGCTGTTCCGGCTGTCTCTCGCATTGCGTGGGTGCTCGACTATCCGGTGCGGCCGGTGCACATTCTGGTCGGCTTTGCGCCCGGCAGCGCAACCGACATCCTTGCCCGCATGATGGCGCAGCGGCTTTCCGAGCGCCTCGGGCAGTCATTCGTGGTCGACAATCGGCCCGGCGCCGGCGGCAATATCGCGACAGAGGCGGCCGTGAACGCGCCCGCCGACGGCTACACGCTGCTGATGACCTCCGGCGCCAACACGATCAACCCGACCCTCTACGAGAAGCTGAGCTTTGATTTTCTGAAAGACACAACGCCGGTCGCCGGGGTCACGCGCTCTCCTTTGGTCATGGAGGTCAACAACGCGGTTCCGGCGAAGACCGTGCCGGAATTCATCGCCTACACCAAGGCAAATCCCGGCAGGGTCAACATGGCCTCGTCCGGCATCGGCACGTCGCTGCATATCTCCGGCGAGCTGTTCAAGATGATGACCGGCGCAAACATGACGCACGTACCCTATCGCAGCGCTGCCGCTGCACTGACCGACCTCATGGGCGGCCAGGTGCAGGTCTTGTTCGACGTGATCGCCTCCTCGTTGTCGTACGTCAAGGCGGGCCAGGTGCGCGCGCTGGCGGTGACGAGCGCGTCGCGCTCCGACGCCCTGCCCGGTGTCCCTACGGTCGGTGAGTTTGTTCCGGGATACGAGGCGAGTGCCTGCAACGGGCTCGTTGCGCCGCGGAATACGCCGGCCGAGATCGTCACGAAGCTCAACAAGGCGGTCAATGACGTGTTGGCCGAGCCGGCGATGCGTGCGCAGCTCGCCGACCTGGGCGCCACCGAGCTGACCGGGCCCGCCGCCGAGTGGGGAGCACTTCTGTCCGCAGAGGTTGCGAAATGGGCCAAGGTCGTCAAGTTCTCCGGTGCCAAGGCCGAGTAGCGGGGGTATGATTGCGCGCGGGCTGATCCCACTATTTCATGGAGGATATCCATGACGGGAATCAACAATTGGATCAATCGTCGGACCGCGCTTGCGCAGCTCTCGGCCGCGACCATGCTGGCGGCAGGCCATGCAAAGGCGCAGCGCGCGGACCCCTCGTTGGCCGAGATCAAGACCACAGATCTCGGCCGCAAGACCTACATGCTCGAAGGCCAAGGCGGCAACATCCTGGTGGTGGTCGGTGACGATGGCATCATCATGGTGGATGCCGAGCTCGCGCCCCTGCATGACAAGATCAGCGCTGCCATTACCGACAATTCGAACCTTCCGATCAAATATCTGGTCGATACGCATTTCCACGGCGAGCAGACCGGCGGCAATGCGCCGTTCCACCGCGACGGCGCCATCATCGTGGCGCAGGACAATGTGCGCGTTCGCCTTCTTGCCGGCACGACCAACGGGCTCAACTACAACAAGAGCCCGCCCGCGTCCGCCGATGCGATCCCGACCGAGACCTATGTGGGCGGCACCAAGACGGTGGCGGTGCGCGGGCGCGAGGCCCTGCTCACCCATGCAACCAACGCGCACACCGACGGCGACAGCTGGATCTATCTCGCCGACGCCGACGTGATCTTCACCGGCGATCTCTTCTACAACAACGGCCGGTACCCGATGATCGACTATGCCAATGGCGGCGATATCCGCGGCATGGTCCGCGCCAACGAGGCCTTTCTCAAATTGGCCAAGCCTGGCACGAAGATCGCCTCGAGCCGCGGCAGCGCGGTTGCCGGTCGGGCTGAGGTCATGGCGTTCCGTGACATGCTGGCGAAAGCGCGCGATCGCATGGCGGAGATCGTCCGCAAGGGCATGAGCGAAGAAGAGGCGATTGCGGCCAAGCCCTTCGCTGATCTCGACGCCCAATGGGCGGGCAGCGAGCGCGACGCCGTCAATTTCGTGCGCGTGGCCTACAACTCGTTCAAGCGCGCTTAGCCACGCGTTCCTGCGCCGGATACTCCCAGCAGCGCCGGCAGGCGCTTGCGCGTCCAGCCGGTCGCCTGGTCGTAAGCATGCGCCAGTTGCAGGCAGGCGAAATCGCCGTGGTTGGGACCGACGATCTGGATGCCCATGGGCAGGCCCTGGGCATTGAAACCTGCCGGCGCGGCGAGCGCGGGGGATCCTGCCATCGTGATCGGCAGCATGCCCTTCATCCACTCGTGATAAGTCGTCATGTTCCGCCCGCCGATCTCCGACGGCCAATGCAGATCAGCGTCAAACGGAAAGACCTGGGCAGTCGGCGCGACCATGAAATCGTATTTGTCGAAGAAGCGGCGCACCGCCTGATACCACTCGGTGCGCACGGTCGATGCCGCCGTGATGTCGAATGCCGAGAGCTTCTGTCCGCTTTCGATTTCGAATACGGCTTCCGGCTTCAACTGCGCGCGCTTGCTCGGATCATCGTAGAAGGCGAGCAGCGCGCCGCCCGCTTGCCAGGCGCGCAGCTTGCGCCAAGCATTCCAGACCGCTTCGATCGAAAAATCGGGCACCGCCTCTTCGACCACGCAGCCGATCGCCTCGAAGTGCTTGAGCGCGGCACGGCATAATTCCAGCACGTCGGCTTCGTAGGGAATATAGCCTTTGAAATCGCCGAGCCAGGCGATGCGGGCGCCCTTGAAATCGCGCTTGAGCGGTCGCTGGAACCGGTCCGGCGCGACGTTCATCGACAGCGGCACGCGCGAATCGTAGCCGGCCTGCACCGCAAGCAGCATGGCAAGGTCCGGCACGGATCGCGCCATGGGGCCGAGCACGCCCATCGAGGGAAGCCAGGCGTCTCGCCCGTCGGCGGGAATGAGCCCGTAGCTGGTGCGGAAGCCGAACACATTGTTCCAGCCGGCCGGATTGCGCAGGCTGCCGCCGTAATCGCTGCCGTCGGCTAACGGAAGCATGCGCAGCGCAAGCGCGACCGCCGCGCCCCCGCTGCTGCCGCCGGCAGAGCGGGACTGGTCATACGCGTTGCGGGTTATTCCGTAGACCGGATTGTAGGTGTTGGAGCCGAGGCCGAACTCGGGCGTGTTGGTCTTGCCGACAAAGATCGCGCCGGCCCTCCGCAGGCGTGCCACCATGACGCTGTCGGCGGGCGGAAGGAAATCGCGCAAGAGCGGCGACCCCATGGTCATCGGGATGCCTTTGACGGGCGTCAGGTCCTTCACCGCGAATGGAAAGCCGTGCAGTGCGCCCAGATATTCGCCGCGGGAGAGTTGAGCGTCGCGTTCGTTCGCCTGGGCGGTAAGCCGCGCGCGATCCTGCAGCGCCACGATGGCGTTCACTTGCGGGTTGAGCCTATCGATCTGATCGAGACAGGCGGTCATAACTTCCGCGCAGGACACTTGGCGCGCACGAATGGCGCCGGCGAGCGCGACGCCATCGAGCATCACGATGTCGGAGACGTCGGCAGCTTGCATTTCCATCATTCTCATTCCGCCTTGATGTTCGCGAATTTCACCACCTTGGCCCACTTATCGGTCTCCGCCGCAATGAGCCCCTTGAAATCGGCCGGCGAGCCGGGCAGCACCGTGCCGCCAAGGTCGGCATACTTCGCCTTGAGCGCGGGATCAGCCAGGCCGGCATTGATCTCGTGGTTGAGCTTATCGATCACGTCTTGAGGCGTGTTCTTAGGCACACCGATGCCGTTCCATCCGCTTGCCTCGTATCCGGGGACGAAATCCGCGAGGCTTTGCACGTCCGGCAATGCCTGTGAGCGCACCGCGGCGGTCACCGCCAAGGCGCGAAGCTTGCCGCTGCGAATATGCGGGATGGAAGATGGGATCGCGTCGAACATCACCTGCACCTGCCCGCCCATCAGGTCGGTCAATCCGGCGGCGGAGCCGCGATACTGCACCGCCGTCATGGTGAGGCCGGTCATCATGTTGAAGAGCTCGCCGGAGAGATGCTGGGAGGTTCCGATCCCGGGCGCCGCCATGTTCACTTTCCCGGGATTGGCCTTCGCATAAGCGATGAACTCCGGAACTGTCTTCGCCGGCAAGGACGGGTTCACCAGCATCACGTTGGAATAGCGGATGAGGCCGGCGACTGGCGCGATATCGTTGATGAAGCTGAAGGGTAGATTGCGATAGAGCGATGGGTTGATCGCATCCCAGACACCGGCGAGGATCAGCGTGTAGCCGTCGGCAGCCGAATGAGCGACCGCTTCGGCCGCGATGCTTCCTGATACGCCTGGCCGGTTCTCGATCACGAATGCCGCGCCGAGGCGTTCCGACAGCCATTGACCGATCAGCCGCGCGGTAATGTCGGTCGGGCCGCCCGCCGGATATCCAACCAAGAGGCGGACCGGGCGCGCCGGATAGCTTTGCGCGCGCGCATGGCGCGCGGCGGATGGCAGCACGGCAGCGGCTGCCGCGAATTGCAGGAATTGCCGACGCAGCAGTTTCACAGCATCCTCCCCACAGCCCTTACTCGGGCTTGATCTTGGCGAACTGCACGACCTTGGCCCATTTCGCAACATCCTGGGCGACGAATTGCGCCATTTGCTCACTGCTCATTGGCATCGGCTTGCCGCCGAGCTCGGCAAAACGCGCGATCAGTTTCGGCTCAGCGAGCGCGGCATTCACCGCCTGGTTGAGGATCGCGACGATCTGCGGCGCGACACCGCGCGGCGCGGAAATGCCGTACCAGACGTCGACCTGATAGCCGGGCACCGTCTCCGCAATCGCCGGTATCTCCGGCAGCGCGTCCCAGCGCTCCGCCGAAGTCACGCCCACCGCGCGCAGCTTGCCGGCTTGCACCAGCCCAATCGCACCCGGCAAATTATCGAACAGCACATGCACGGTGCCGGCCATCAGGTCCGGATAGACGGCGGCCGAGCCGCGATAAGGCACGTGCACCATCTCCACGCCGGTCATCAGCTTGAACAACTCGCCTGAGAGATGCGGCGAGGCGCCAACCCCGGAAGAGGCCATCGAGAGCTTCCCGGGATGGTCTTTGGCGTAGTCGATGAACTCCTGCACGGTGTGCACCGGCAAGGACGGCGGCACCACCATCAGGTTGGGGAAGCGCATGACGCCGGCGACCGCAACTGTGTCGCGCAGAAAGTCGAACGACAGATTCTTGTAGACGGAGGGACTGATCGTATTGCTGGGGCCGACGAACAACAGCGTGTAACCGTCGGGCGGTGAATTGGTCACCGCTTGGGTCGCGAGATTGCCGGCAAGCCCGGTGCGATTTTCCACGAAGAACTGCTGACCAAGCTGTTGCGTCAGCGCATCGGCCATCAGGCGCGCGACCACATCGGTCCCGCCGCCGGCCGCGAGCCCGACGACCAGACGCACCGGCCGCACCGGATAGATTTGGTTCGAGGCTTGTGCACGAGCACAGCGCGTCGCGCGCGGGAGCGTGGCGGCCCCGACCGCCAGACCGAGGAACCGGCGACGCGCGAGCATCGAGCCGTCTCCTTCAAATCGCTAGATCGAGCTTGTTGGCCCGGTACTCACTTAGGCAAAGCTTACCACCCCGAGGCGCTTGCGGAAGGGGCAGAAGCCTAGCCCACCGCCGTCCAGGTGCCGTCCGGATTGCGGCACGCGTTGCCGCGCGCGACCTGCGGGCTGCCATCGATGTAGATGGTGTGCGTGTAGGGTCGGCATTGCAGGCCGTTCGACTGATAAGCGGGTCCCGGCACCACCGTGCCATAGCGGCCGGAATCCGGATTGCGCCACGGCACAGCCGTGCCCGAGCGACCGCTTTCCAATGCCTGCATCTGCGCCTGATAGGCCAGGCGTCGGTCTTCATCGTCCATGCTGGCGCCGATGCGGTTGCCGATGAGCCCGCCGATCGCGGCGCCGGCGAGGCCAGCCGCGATGTGCTCGCCGGTTCCACCGCCGAATTGGGATCCGATCAGACCGCCCGCGAGCGCTCCCACCAGCGTGCCGGTGTTCTCCTTGGCGCCCTGCCCGGTTTCCGGTGTTGCCGCGCAGGCGCAAAGCGCGCCGGCGACCATTAACGTAGCACCGAGACGAGTAATGTTCATGTTGAGCCCCTGCCCTCACCCCGCCCCAATGTCACGCCGATTGAGGCAAATCTCTGTCTTGGGCGTCGCACGCGTGACCGCGTTGCCTTGACCTCGCTGGAGTGCTCCAATGGCGCCCTACTTTCAAGAGTTCCAGCTAATAGGCTCGCGGGAGGAATCCGATGATCAAAAATTGTGTGCTCGCTGGCACCGCATCGCTCATTGCCTTGACCGGTCTCAACGCCTGGGCGGCCGATCCGCTGCCGACGGAGACCCACAAGGTGCTGACCGCGGCGCTGGCGCTCGAAGCCGCCGAAGCCGCCGTCGCGGCCTGCAAGGAGAAAGGCTACAACGTGACGGTGACCATCGTGGACCGCACTGGTCAGCCCAAGCTGATCCTGGTCGGCGACGGCGCCCGGCCGTTGACCCTCGAGGTCACCCGCCGCAAGGCCTACACCTCCGCGATGCAGAGGGTCTCGACCGGTGACTACACCAAGCGGGTCACGACACCCGGCGCTTTCAATCCCGGACAGTTCGACAAGGAGCTGGTGACCGGCCAAGGCGGCCTGCCAATCAAGGTTGGCGAGGACACGATCGGCGGAATCGCGGCGGCCGGTGCGCCCGGCGGCGACAAGGATGAAGCCTGCGCCAGTGCGGGGCTCGCCAAGATCGCCGATCAGCTGAAGTAAGGTAATGCGATGGAGCGCGTTCCGGCCAGACGGATCGGGACGCGCCTGTCCGCTTCTCAAGCGGGCGCATGTCGGGGTTACGCCCCGGCCCGACCCATCCGGGGCGGTTCCGGATTGGCGAATCCGAACAGGCCGCCGGGGCGCAACAGGAACAGCGCAATCAAGACGCTGTAGATTACGGCGTCTCGCAACGTGATGTCGAAATAGGCCGACCACGCCGTCTCGATGAGCCCGACCGCGAGCCCCCCCAAGAAAGCACCGGTGATCGAGCCGATCCCGCCGACAAGCGCGGCGATCAGCGCCTTGACCCCGAGCAGCGTGCCCATGGCTAACCCGACATTGCCGTAGTAGACGCCGACGACGGCGCCGGCGAGGCCGGTGCTCGCGCCCGCCAGCACAAACGTGGTGGAAAGGAGCTTGCCGCCATCGACGCCGACGAGCGCGGCGGTCAGCGGATCATCCGCATAGGCGCGCCAGGACAAGCCGAAACGGGTGCGCGTGAACAGCCACAGCATGCCAAGGGCCGCGGCAAGCGTGAGGATCACCAGCGCGACTTGCAGGGGCGTTACCGTCACCACGAAGGTGCCGGCCCGCGCCAGCGCAATCGGCAGCTGGAACAAGGGCGGCACCCAGCGTTCGCGCGCGCCTTGGGTGACGTGGAGGAATTCCTGGAGCGCGACCGCAAGCCCGGTCGTGGCGACCAGGATCGGCTGGCCGAGGCGATGGCGTGCATGCAAGGGCGCGATCACGATCGCTCCGATCACCGCGCTCCACAGCCCAGAGAAGACGGCCGCGACCGCAAGCGCGACCGCAACGCCGGCAAGAGGATTGTCGAGCCCCAATGCGACCACGATCGCGATGGCACCGATCGCCCCATACGCGCCGAGCATCGCGATCTCGCCGAAGGCCAGATTGATGCGCCCGGTGATCCCGTAGATCAGCGAATAAGCGGTCGCGAGCAGCGCATAGACGGCGGAGAGCGCCGTAGCGTTGATGACCTGCTGTATCACATAGGCCAACGGGAACGGCAGCGGCGGCACCGACGGCCCACGGGCTTCTGATACGCTCGCACTTTCCGGCGAGTCGAGCCAAAAGCGTTTGAGATAATAAAGCTGCGCATCGCCCAGCGCTCCGCTCTCGGTCTCGACCGCAATGAGGTCGAGCCGCTCGCCCGAGAACGTGCGGCCGGCGAAACCGCAGTCCAACCGGCGCACCCGCTCCGCCTCGCCGGGAGCGCGCACCGCATAATCAATGCGCACACCTTCCCGCCCGAGGCTCGCGGGGCCGTAACGTATCTCCCGGATCACGGCACCGTCGGCATTCAGCGCCAGAATGACCTGCCGGCAAAGCCGTAGCTGCTCGCTATCTACGCTGGGACTGCAAGTGCTGAGCGAGAGCGAGGCCGATGCCAGAACGATAAGCCACGGCATGCGCCGCGCAATTGCGGCACATGCCGAAAGGCATTGTGGCAATCTGGCCAACCGGGCTGTCTCGATCCAATCGGCTTCACAACCGGAGGACCATGACGATATCCATTCTCCATCGCAAGCGCCACGTAGAAGCGCCTAGACGATGAGATGCGCGGGCTAGATCTGCTGAGAGTGCTCGCCTCCCGGCTCGGAAATGCCGCACAAGGCGCTTGCGGCTCCCATCGGGCCCTCGGTCAAGGCGATGTCGGCGAGTGAAAGAATCCCGACCAGGCGCTTGGCGTGATTGACCACCGGGAGGCGCCGCACCTTGATATCGGCCATGTTCTTGGCGACCTCGTCGAGCTCCTCATCGTCGAAACAATACATCACCTTGGGGCTCATGACATCGCGAACCGGGGTATCGAGCGATTTGCCGGCCGCCACGCCCCGCACCGCGATATCGCGATCGGTGATCATGCCGATCAGCCGGTCGTTGTCGCGAACAGGCAGGCAACCGCAATCGAGCTCAGCCATCATGCGTGCGGCTTCGCGCATCGACTGGCCCGGATCCACGACCTTCACGTCCCCGCTCATTGCCAGCTTCACTTGCATTGGATGTCCTCCATGTCTCGCCACTCTGATCTTCCGCCTGATGCTCCGATGCGCGGAGCCCCGTCGGCCTTCACGCCGGATCGGGAGGAACGGCGACGAACCTGACCCCTTCCGCCGACTTGAGCTGCAGCAACGAAAATCGTTTGCCCTGGCTGCGCGCCTTGTTCAACGCAAGCTGAAATTCCTCGGGCGTGCCCACAGCTTGCCCATCAACCTGGGTGATCACATCCCCCACCGAGAGACCATGCACGGCGGCGCTTCCGTTGGGCTCGATCCCGACAATCTTGACACCCCCGCTCTCGGAGCTGGAAGGCGCGTTGCCCGCGGCAGCAGAGAGCCGCAGACCGAGAGTCGCCGGAGGAGCATTATTTGTCTGCTGCCTGCTGATCCGCGCCTCGCGCTTGACCGGAAGCTCTCCGAGCGTGACCGCAACCTCCTTTTGCCGACCGCCGTGCCGGATGCCCAGCTTGGCGGACATGCCGGGCCGCATATCGCCGACCTTCCGGGCAAGATCCTGAGCATCGTTGATGGGCTCGCCGTTCAGCGACTGGATGATGTCACCAGTCGAGATACCGGCTGCCGCCGCCGGACTGTGTGCCTGGACCTCTCCGACAATCGCGCCGCGTGCTCGTTCCAGGTTGAGGCTCTCCGCCACCTCGGGCGTGACCGGCTGCAACTGCACTCCCATCCAGCCACGGGTGACGAAGCCGTGCTCCCTGAGCTGCGGAATGACTTTCTTCACCGTGTCGGCCGGAATTGCGAATGCAATCCCGATCGAGCCGCCGGTCGGCGAGACGATCATGGTGTTGACGCCAATAACCTCACCGTCGACGTCGAAGGTTGGGCCGCCGGAATTGCCCTGGTTCACGGGCGCATCGATTTGGACCAAATCCTGCTGCATGCCGGCCCCGACATTGCGCTTGTCGGACGAGACGATGCCGGCCGTCACCGTTCCTGCGAGCCCAAAGGGGTTGCCGATGGCGAGCACCCATTCGCCCACGCGCGGCGCCCGATCGGCGAGCTTCACCGGTATGAAATCGTTGCCGCCATCGATCTTGAGCAGAGCGAGATCGGTCACCGCATCGGTACCGATGACTCTTGCCGTGAAGGATCTTCCGTCGTCGGTTTTCACCTCCGCGGTCTCATTGCCCTCGACCACATGGCGATTGGTCACCGCATAGCCGTCCGCTGAAATGAAGAAGCCGGATCCCTGGCTGACCAACCCTTCATGACCCCTTGGGTCAGGTGTGTCAGGTGCGTTTCCAGGTGAGTCGAAGAACCCGGGTTGATCCGCCGGCGAGCCGGAGAATGGCCGGTCGCTCCGCGGAACCGAGGCGTTCGTCCGCACGCCAATCACGGACGGCTTCACCGCATCGACGATGTCGGGAAAGCTCGGCAGGCCAGGGCTTGATTGCGTTGCCGCTACATACAACAGGGACGGCACTGACCGGGCAAGCCGGGCCTGCGTCGTGATTGCATCGGCGGTGGCAGCTGCTGGTGAGCTCGCCGCGATGGCACCGGCTACCATTGCGCCCAGCAATATGAAGCGGAGCGGCGCCAAGCAAGGCCGACCCTGCGGATGGCGTCTTTCTTGGCGCGGCCTCGCCATGGAGGTCCTCCCATTTTTCGAGCGGTCTTCGACGCTCCCTTCCCTCCGGCGTTGAGCAGCGCAGCCGACGCTGTAATTCAGACGCCGCAATTATTTGTCGAACGTTTGTTTCGATGCGCGGTTCCAGGTGACGGTGCGCCGGTTCAATGATCTCGGCGCGCCAAGCTGTGTGCGCAGTGTCTTACGGAGCTCAGCCGTCGCCTTCGAAGAGAGCATCGCTGACATGACGGCAGGACATCCCACTGCCAAACCCGGGGAAATTCGCGCTGCAAAATTCGCGCTTCAGTGTTTCTTGCCGCACGCTCTTGAGCAAGCCTTGGCGGCGACCTTCTATTTCTATTGCAAGGCGCGGGTCGCGATCTCGCAGAACAATCTCGCGGAAAGAGCTCGCAATTCGCCGGGCAAAGAAGAAGCAAAAGAAGAACAAGTCTCGCCGTGGAGTTGGAACGATTTCGCGGCGCGGTGCTTTGCCCCTGCGATCGCACGACCTGCGGACACGGTTGAGACCGCGTTCACTCGACCACTCGAGGGTGGGAGATCGAGTCACGTCACAACATGTCGAAGATGCCAGATAGGAGAGTGCAACGATGAAATTGACATCGGCGCAGGTGCAAGAAACCTTGACGCAGTACGATGGCCAACCGATTCCCGACGACCATCGTTTGCTACCGCCGCTCAACGAGCGATACGGCGACCACACATTTTTTCTTGACAGCAATGGCCTGAACATCCTCGAGCGTACCGCTAGTGCGGCTGACTCGCGCACGGCCCAGATCGTCAATCTCGCGGATTGGGCGGACGCCAACTGCACCAAGCTTGTCGCGCACGACCCGGAGCCAACCGATACGTTTGTCGCGATCGAGATGGGGCGCCCGAGCTGAACGACGCTCGGCAGAGCTCCAGCCGGCAATAATAACGCGGTGGTGGAGGTAGCTTACGCTCCTCCACCACCGCATTGCATCCATTCCGGCACCGAGCGGCGGATGTGGTCAGCTGATGTAATCAGCCGATATAGGCAGCGCGCGTCTGCTGCTTCTCTTCGGCTTCGGTCGCCGGCCGCACCGGAAGCTGCAGGACGGTTGCGGTCTGGCCTTCGAGCAAATGAGTCAGCAAGACGACCTGCCCGTCCGGAAATTCAAGCGCGTCGTGATGCGTATGCGGCAGATCGCGATTGACCTGTCTGAATACCGCCGTCCGATGCCCGATAGTTCTCGGCTTCCATCCCAGCAGACCCGCCGGAAGCGCCACCTCGGCGGAGAATGCGAGCTCAGTTCCGGGCAGGATACATACCGCAACGGCCCGATCCTCCGGCGCGGCGAACCCGCGTGTGCCACCCGGAAACTGCCGCGTCGTGAGTTGGTCACCCACCCGGGCTGGCCGCGTCATCGCATTGTGAAGGCTATAATCGCACATGGCAGGAACTCCTCTTCGCATCGCCCCCTCGTGCCTGGCAAAGGCGTGAGCATCAAAATAAGCGTGCGGGCCAACACTTGGTTCCGCGCAGGCTCTTCAGGACGGGTCGGCCCTTCGCGGCACGCCTCAGCGGCGCGCTCGCCGGGCATGGAATTTCCGCGGCCGCTCCGGCTGCGGATGCAGCTGCCGATAGCGGGCGAGCAAGCGCTCGAAGCTTGCATGCAGCGTGGCTGCGATCTCCTCCCGACGCTCCAGACGCGACAGCAGCATCGCGGCCGCCTCCAATGTCGAAAGTCCGTCGCTGCGCGGCTCGCGCCGGAGCGCGCCATAGCGGGACCTCCGGGCGGGGGCAAGAACGACCCGTTTGCATTTCAGCATCCAGGCATTGCGCCACCACAGCGCCTTGGCCTGGCTCCAGGTACCGTCGAGGAGGATCACGCCCTCGATCTCGCGCAGCACGCTGTCCTGATGCTCCATCGCGCCGCCATTCTTGTTGACGACCACGATGTCGCGACCGGGCAGGAGCGATGCGGCCTTGACCGAGCCGAGGTAAAGGACCGCCCACCGCTGCGGATCAACAGGACGGCCGCGTATCTTCGACAGGCTCGGCCAGGACAGCCCGATTTTGAGCGACGCATCCTTGAAATGCAGGGCCGTGAGCAGCGCGGTACCGAGCTCGCGATCCTGCTCTTGCGGATGCTGCAGGATGAGGAGCGAGACTTTGTTGTCGATCGGCTTAATCCCGTCGCAGACGCAGAGCGCACGCGGCTTGTGACAGCGCGCGCATTCGGTATCCGGCTCCGAAGGCGGCGCCGGCTGGGCTCCGGCGTAGGGCGGCTCGTTCATCGGCGCCGTATACGCCGGCGAACGCGCCGCCACAATCAGCCGCGGCGGCAGAGCTTGCTTTTTAGGAAGCCGAGGCCATCGCGGGCGCGCCCGGCTGCAGGAACATGCGCACGATCTCCGCGGCCGGCCGCGCATGGCTGAACAGGTAGCCCTGCATCTCCGTGCAGCCGACCGCCTGCAGCTGATCGAGCTGCTGTTGCGTCTCGACCCCTTCGGCCGTCGAGATCATGTTGAGGCTGCGCGCGAGACCGGCGACCGCATGCACGATGGCGAGCGGCTCGGCGCCATTCGACAGATCCTGGATGAAGGAGCGATCGATCTTGATCTTGTCGAATGGGAAACTGCGCAGATAGCTCAGGCTCGAATAGCCGGTGCCGAAATCATCCATGGCGATCTGCACGCCGAGCTTGCGCAGCGCGTGCAAGGTGGCGAGCGTGTTGAACGTGTTGTGCATCAGCACCGTCTCGGTGATCTCCAGCTGCAGGCGGTTGGCCGGCAGACCGGATTCCTCGAGCGCGCTGACCACGAGCTGGGTGAGATTGCGGCTCTTGAGCTGGGCCGGCGACAGGTTGACGGCGACCTTGACGTTTCCCGGCCAGCTCGCGGTCTCGGTGCAGGCCCGGCGCAGCACCCATTCGCCGAGCGGGATGATGAGGCCGGTCTCCTCGGCCACCGGAATGAACTCGGCCGGCGAGACCAGGCCGCGCCCGGGGTGATTCCAGCGCACCAGCGCCTCGAACCCGGTGATCTCGTTGCTTTTGAGGTTGACCAGCGGCTGGTAGTAGAGCTCGAACTCGCCGTGGAACAGCGCGTTGCGCAAATCCATCTCCAGCTCGCGCCGCGCCCGCATGCGCGCGTCCATCTCCGGCTCGAAGAACCGGAAGGTGCCGCGGCCATCGCCCTTGGCGCCGTACAGCGCCATATCGGCATTCTTCAACAGCTGGTCCGGCTCGGTCGCGTCCATCGGGGCGAGCGAGATGCCGATGCTGATATCGGCGATGACATTGTGTCCGTCGAGATGATAGGGCTTGGTGATCGATTCACGGATGCGTTTGGCCAGGGCCACCGCGTCGCTCGGCTGCTGCATGCCGGTCATGATGATGGCGAACTCGTCGCCGCCGAGCCGCGCGATGGTATCCGGCTCGCGGGTGCAGCGGCGCAGCCGTTCAGCCACGACCTTCAACAATTCGTCGCCGATCGGATGGCCCAGCGTATCGTTGACGCTCTTGAAGTGATCGAGATCGAGGCACAACACGGCAAGGCACTCGCCGCGCTTGACGCGCTTGAGCTCGTGATCGAGGCGCTCACGCAGCATCAGGCGGTTGGGCAGATCCGTGAGCGCGTCGTGGCGGGCCATGTGCACGATGCGTTCCTCGGCGCGCTGCCGATCCGTAATGTCCTCGTGGGTGGCAATCCAGCCGCCGCCCGGGATCGGGCTGCGCACGATGGAGAAGACGCGGCCGTCGCCGGCCTTGACGATGCTGTTGGAGACCTTGCCGGCCGCCACGTCCTCGAGCAGATCGGCGATGTAATCGTCGGGGCTTCCGGCGAGCGCACCCACCGCGGCACGATGATCGAGCAGATCCTTCAAGGCGCAGCCCGGTACCGCCACTTCAGGCGAGAGGCCGTACATCTGGATGTAGCGTTGATTGCAGAACACCAGCCGGGCCTCGGCGTCGAACATCAGCACGCCTTGCGACATGTTGTTGATGACAGTGTCAAGCAGCAGCTGTTGCTCGGAGGCTGTCCGCGCACCCGGGCGTGGCCGCGCGCCCGGGAAAGTCAAGATGCTGGCGGCTGAGGCGGGTTGCGTGGCGTCCATGTTTGGCCTTTCCTCCGGCGCTGGAGCTGCACGTCGGGCGGCCAGGAGGCCGCACCATGCTTGGTACAAGTCCGCATGGGAATTGTGCTTAGGGGGTGTTTGAATCCCATCAAGCAAATCATGATGGTTTTAAGCAAACCGGGCGAAAAGACGTCGCGACTTTTGCCGCAAATCATCCGCATCCAGGTAGCGCGGATGAGGTCCCCCTCATTCTTGCCGCGAGTCCTTCAAGCTTGGCAGCAGTACCGTTAGGATTCCGATAGCCGGGAGGAACGCGCACGCCTGATACACGAAGTTGATGCCCTTCCAGTCCGCAAGGACGCCAAGTGCGGCAGCGCCGATACCGCCTATACCGAAGATGAAGCCGAAGAATAGTCCCGACACCATGCCGACGCGGCCTGGCATCAGCTCCTGCCCGAAAACCACTATCGCCGGGAATGCGGAGGCCAGGATGAAACCAATGACGATGGACAGTCCGACGGTAGCATTGAGACCGACGTGGGGCAGGATGAGTGTGAACGGCAGGATGCCGAGGATCGAGGCCCAGATGACGGGCTTACGGCCGACCCGGTCTCCGATGGGACCGCCCGCGACCGTGCCGGCAGCAACCGCGGCGAAGAAGACAAACTGGAAAATCTGAGCCTCCTGCGTCGGAAGCCCGAACTTCTCCTTCAGGTAAAAGATGTAAAAGCTCGTGAAGCTCGCCAGATAGACCCATTTCGAGAACAGCAATGCCAGAAGAACGGCCATCGCACGCAGGACTTGCTGGGGTGACAGTGCGGGATGCCGCTTGGGCGTTTTCCTTGCGGCGGGGGTCGGAGGATTGTTGAGCTGATACCAGCGACCGAGCGCGCTTGAAACGATGATGCCGGCCACCGCCGCGAGCGCAAACCAGGCGAGGCCAAGCTGTCCACGCGGCAACACAATGAACGCAGCCGCCAGCGGGCCAAGCGCCGAGCCGAAATTGCCGCCGAGCTGAAACAGCGACTGCGCGAGACCATGCGAGCCGCCGGAAGCGAGACGGGCGATGCGCGAGGACTCCGGATGAAAGATCGACGAGCCGAGCCCGAGCAACATGCTGCCGATAAGCAGGATTCCGTAACTTGGCGCCCAGGCGAGCGTCAGCAACCCCGCCATTGACGACGCCATCCCGACCGGCAGCGAGTAAGGCGTCGGCCGCCGATCGGTGTAATGGCCGATGAAGGGCTGAAACAACGACGCAATCAATTGATAGACGAAGGTGAGAGATCCGACCTGCGCAAAGCTGAGGTTAAAGCCGCCCTGAAGAATGGGATACACGGCGGGCAAGAGCGCCTGCATCATATCGTTGAGCAGATGACAAAAGCTGGCGGCCCACAGCACGGAGAAAACCGCTTTGGGACCTCCGCGGCCAAGAGGGAGAGCTTGGGACGACACGGATAATCCTTTGCAATTTTGGTTTTGGCCGAAACCTTGCGTCCGACCCTCCCCATACGCTAGGCAACCGGAATTCGGCCCGCCACCAATGTAGGGCCTATCGACTACTAGACTGGGCCATCCGGATGCGGTTCGTTCAGATCGAAACGGTTGACCACGTTGCGAGCCCGGTCATCGCCATCGGCAACCACTACCCGGCCGGGCATCGCATCGCGCCGCATCAACACCGGCGCGGCCAACTGATTTCCGGCGCGTCCGGCCTGATCGTGCTCGCGACGCCGGCAGGAACCTGGGTCGTGCCGCCACAGCGTGGTGTGTGGATTCCGCCTGCCACCGAACATCACGTTCGCATGGTCGGCGCGGTCGATATGCAAAGTCTGTACGTCGAGCCGAACGCCGTCCCTGGCATGCCGAGACACTGCCAGGTCGTCGGCATTTCGTCGTTCATGCGCAGCCTGATCACGGAAGCGCTCGATCTTCCGCTCGAGCACGAGCCAGGCTCTCGCGCGGGCGCCATCATGGGACTTATTCAGCAGGAGATGCCGCGGCTTCCCGCGCTGCCGCTGTCCCTGCAATACCCGACGCATGGCCCATTGGCGGAGCGCTGCCGCCGGTTCGTCGAACGGCCGAGCATCCACGAAACGATCAACGATTGGAGCGCCGACCTTGGTATGAGCCGCCGTGCGTTCACGCGCCTGTTCCGGCGTGAAACCGGACTAAGCTTCCAGGCGTGGCGGCAACAAGCGTGCCTGCTTTGCGCGATGCCACGTCTCGCAGCCGGCGAAGCTGTGACAACGGTGGCAATCGATCTCGGCTACGAGAACCCGGCGGCGTTCACGCTGATGTTCAAACGCGCCTTTGGGACTCCGCCCCTCACTTATCTTGGACTCCGAAGGGCACGCACCGCCGCGTGAGCCGCGATGCAATCTGCAATGTGACAGACCAGAACCGAAGCCATTTCATTCCGCGACGTCGGTTCCGGTGCCCAACCCGGGCTGCTGGACGTTGTCAGCGCGGGTCCCGGTAGTACGGCGCGGCAGTGCACGGCGACCGCTGCCGGCAATCACGATCAGCGCTCACTGGATTCCATATTTGGTGAAGGTATCCGCCACGTCGGGTCGCAGCGCCTTGGCGGCCACGAGATCGGCATCGCCCGCTGGGCCGTCACCCTTCTTCTGCCTGGCGAGCCCGCGGCCATAAAGCGCGTCCGCGGAGCTGGCATTGAGCCTGAGCACCGCCTCGTAGTCGAGGATCGCCTGATCGAGGTTGCCGAGCTTGAGATTGGCGAGCCCCCGGTTGCCGAGCGCATTTATGTTGCGCGGATTGAGCCGGATCGCTTCCGAATAGTCCGCCAGCGCGTGGGCGAAGTCGCCCTTGTCGCGATACGCAGTGCCGCGGTTGGTGAAGGCGATCCCATAGCGCGGATCGAGCCGGATGGCTTCGGAAAAATAGGCAAGCGCATGGTCGAGGTCGCCTTTGATCAAATAGGCGGCGCCGCGACTGTTGAACGCGACCGGATTCATGGGATCGAGCGTGACTGCCTCGCTGTAGTCGGCGGCCGCGCGATCGAGATCGCCCATCTCGCGATAAGCGTTGCCGCGGTTGGTGAAGGCCGACGCTGCATGCGGATCGAGCCGGATTGCCTCGTCGTAGTCTGCAATGGCATGCGCGAAGTCGCCGGTGTCCCGATAGGCGATGCCGCGATTGAGGAAAGCCGCGGCGTTATTGGGATCGAGGCGGATCGCCTGGTTGTAATCCGCGAAGGCGCGTTCCATCTCGCGCTTGTCGTGCCAGATCACGGCGCGATTGTTGTAGACGGGAGCATAGTCCGGGTCGAGCTGCACGGCCTGGTCATAGTCGGCAAGCGCATGCGCGATGTCGCCCCGGGCGTGGAAGGCACGCCCCCGGTTGGTGAAGGCGGCGGCGAGATTCATGGCGTCCGCCCGGCCGCCACTGATGACTGCTGTACAGCCGTAGATGACCACATCCAGGGGATAGGCGTGGCCCGCATTGGTGCACAAATCGGAGCTCGAAGGCTCCTGGGCGTGTACCGAGGCCCCCAGGGCAAGCCAGAGCACCGCCAGGATCGGCATACCAATAGAACGCCGGAGTGCATCCGCGCTCTTTGCGCTCATGGGGATTCTCCGCGATCGTGCCCTGATAAGGGATCAGTGCGCCGGAACTGTCAATGCGCGAAGGGCAAGAGACTTATCGCGCGCGAAACCCCGCGGCACCGAGATACACGGAAAAATCCCAGCAGGTAGCGGCCGTCAATTGCCGCCGAAATGGAAGTTCACACCGCCGCGTACGACATCGCTCTTGAGTGAGACGTTGCCGCTCGCGGCACCGCAGTTGAAGCCGCAATTCATATTGCCGAGATCGATGTGCAAATATTCGGCCTTGGCGCTCCAATTGTTGGTCAGCGCGAGCTCGAGACCACCCCCAACGGTCCACCCGGCATTGTTCTGGCTTGCACCGGGCAAGCCCGGTGTAGAGGCCTTGATGTCCCCAACCGCAAGGCCGCCGGTCACATAGGGCATGACGCGGTCGAAGGCATAGCCGGCACGGCCGCGAACCGTCGCCAGCCAGTCGTTTTCTGTGGTGCAGCCGGCCGGGCAGCCGGCGGAGGTGGTGCTGCCCTTCAGTGTCGACCAGTCTACGTCACCTTCGACGCCGAGCACCGCACTCCCGAACTGCCAATTAACGCCGGCAGTGCCGCCAGCGACACCGCCCGAAGGATGGAAGCTGCCTGCGCTGTCCCAGCCAGAGGTCCCCCAAGCGCCGCCACCATTAGCACCCAGATAGAAGCCGGACCAGTTATAGGCCGGAGGCGTCACGACCGGCGGGGCCTTGTAGATGGGGGCAACAGAAAGGTCGGCCGCGAGAGCGCCGTTCGCAGCCGTCGCCAGCACCAACGTACCAACGCAAATCCACAAGCTCTTCAGGAACTTAGTGCCACGCCCGTAGGCGTTCTGGTAGCTACGCATTGGCCTTGATCTCCCGCCCCTGCCACGACAGCAAGGTCGCCCTTTCTCCTCAAGACTTAGACGCTTAGACCTTATCTAAGGTTCAATTCTCGGGACCGGACAGAACCAACCAGAACTTGGTTAATCCTGCTTTGATGGGCTTTTAGCCGATCGAGGGGGGCCAAATTATGCCGGCAGAGAGGCCATAGGGTGATGCGTTGAGGGAAGATATTCTTTCATATTATTAAGCACATGGCTGCAGTAGCAGACGGCCGCTGCAGGCCGCGGAGGCGCATTCCGGTAGCGATCGAGATGGACAGCTCGCTTCAGTTGCGGAAGATCGGTCGCGCATGATCACTAAAGTCGCCATTGCGGGCTATCGATCTCTACGCGACATCCGGCTTTGGCTCGGGCCCCTCAACATCGTGACGGGTGCCAACGGCACCGGCAAGTCGAGCCTCTACCGTGCGCTGAGACTGCTGGCGGATGTCGCGCAAGGCCGAATCATCCATTCCCTGGCCGCCGAAGGCGGGCTCACCTCCACGCTCTGGGCCGGCCCGGAAAAGTTTTCGCACGCAGTCAAGCGCGGCGAATCCCCGGTGCAGGGCACAATCCGCGCGGCATCCGTCAGCCTTAAGCTGGGTTTTGGCGGAGAAGATTATGGCTACGCCATCGATCTCGGCCTCCCGATTCCTGGCGCTTCCGCCTTCAACCGCGACCCGGAGATCAAGATCGAAAGTTTGTGGACCGGCGAAACCCTGACGCGCAGCAACGTTTTCGCGTCTCGCAACGGCCCGAGCGTGCGAATCCGCAACGACAAGGGTGTGTGGTGCCAAGCGCTGCAAAATCTCGCGCCGTTCGACAGCATGATGACCCATTGCAGCGATCCGCGCGAGGCGGTCGAGCTCCTGCTGTTACGCGAACGCATGCGCGATTGGCGCTTCTACGACCACTTTCGCACTGATCGCGATGCTCCAGCGCGCCGGCCGCAGGTCGGCACCTACACCCCGGTTCTCAGCGGTGACGGGGCTGATCTCGCGGCGGCTTGGCAGACCATCCGCGAGATCGGCGATGAAAAGGAGCTCTGCGCCGCGATTGCCGACGCGTTTCCGGGCGGCAGCATCGAAGTTGCGGAGAACGACGGCTATTTCGAGCTGGAAATGAAGCAGCATGGCCTGCTCCGCCCACTCAAGGCCGCCGAGCTCTCTGACGGCACGCTGCGCTATCTCCTACTGATCGCGGCGCTGTTGTCGCCGCGCCCGCCGAACCTGATGATCCTCAATGAGCCGGAGACCAGCCTGCATCCCGATCTCTTAGCCCCGCTCGCGCGTCTCATCGCTCAGGCCGCGAAGCGCTCGCAAGTCGTGGTCGTGTCCCATGCCGCGACGCTGGTCGCTGAGCTCGCCTCAGCCAAGGACGCGCAGCGGATCGTTCTGGCGAAACAGCTCGGCGAGACGCTGGTCGAGGACGCTGAGCCGCCGGCCTGGCACTGGCCCTCGCGATGAAGCGGCTGTGGCAGCCGCCTTGACAGGGCGGCGAGCCAACGATGAGTCTTCATTCGCAGAGGGCATCCATGACTTCCATCGACGAGTTCGAGGATCACTGCTGGAAGGACGCCATTCCGGAAGCCGACATCCGGCTCTATGCGGGCTGGCGACGGGAGACATTCGTCGGGCCGAAACCGGCGCTCTTGGCGATTGATCTCTATGACCTCGTTTATCGCGGCGGTGCGCATTCGCCATATGAGCTCAACGATCGCTTCGCCAACACCTGCGGCGTCTATGCGCATCAGGCGATCGCGCCCACCAAGCAACTGTTTGCCGCCGCCCGGTCAGCCGGCATTCCGGTGTTCTATTCGACCCAGGACACACGCCCGAATAACCGCCCGCCCGGTGCAGTCTCGACCCGGCGCCAGCGCCCGACCCCAGCCGACGAGCCCTTTGCGATCTACCGGGAATTCACCCCCGCGGCGACCGATATCGTCATCTACAAGCAGCGCGCCAGCGCGTTCCAGGGCACGCCGCTGTTCTCCCATCTTGCGCTGCTCGGGATCCGCAGCCTCATCGTGTGCGGGGAAAGCACGTCCGGATGCGTGCGGGCGAGCGTGGTCGACGCTTATTCCAACGGCTTTCATGTCGCGATCGCGGAAGAATGCACCTTTGACCGCTCCGAGCTCATCCACAAGGTCAACCTGTTCGACCTGCATCATAAGTACGCCGATGTCATCAGGCTGGACGAGGTCCTAGCGCATCTGGCGGGGCTGCACCCGGCCCGGGTGGCGGAATGATGACCGAAGAGCCGAAGAAGTGCTATTTGGATGCCGGAGCGCGCTTGCGCAGCCGTTCGTCATCGGCAAGCCCGCCGATGAATTGGCAGATAGCGAGCACCAGAAGCGAGAAGAAGCTGAGCTCCGCCACCTGCAAACGATCGCTGATGTAAATACTAAAGTCGGGCGGATAGAGGTAGTAGGCGGCGCAGATATCGGATGCCACAGCCGTCAGGATCGCCGGCAAGCTGCCGTAGCGAAATGCCACGAAGGTGATGGGGACGAAATATCCAAAGATCAGGTGTTCTGATTGCGATCTTAGATAGATCGTCAGCAACAGGGCGGTGGTGACGCCAACCAACAGCGCCGCGATCGACAGTGGGCCGATCCACCGCCGGCAGATCTCTGACTGGTACATTCCAGACTTGAATATTCCGGACTTGAATATTCCAGACTTGAATATTCCAGACATCGCCCACCCCCCGGAGCTATATCCGGACCCCCCCGGCAACAACAACAAAGCATATTCAACCGGTGAAAGAAAGCCACAGCTGAGCATGAAGGCCGTTAACGCGCGCGCCGCGTATATCGTTCCGCGGCGATGCTGCGCTGCAAAAGATGACAAAGAGGTACGACCCCGGGACACCCAAGACGGCGACGCGCGCGCCCCAACAGGCTGACGGCCGGATTGCAGGACTAGGTGGTGTATAAGACCTCTGAGACGCGGCATGCGCGACCAAACGTCCCTCCCTGGAAGCCGCCAAAATGCGAGCCCCGGGGCAACGCACCGGTCCGACCGCCTTGATTTGCCAGCACGAATGCGCGTGTGCACGTCCGGTTCGGCCCACCGCCGCGGGTACGCGGCAACCTGGTTGGCCGCGCGGAACTCGGACCATTATTTTATGCAGCTATTTAATTGACGTGAAAATTCGATTATGAGTTGGTCCTGCCGCCAAAGATCGCAATATAAAGGCAGGGGTGGAACCGTTGAGTAACTTGCTTTCGTCGAAAAAGGACTACTATGCGGGCGCCCTCATGACGCTGATTGGGGTCGGCGCCATTCTGGAGGCGCGCCACTATAATCTCGGCACGCTTTTCCATATGGGACCGGGCTTCTTCCCGATCATCCTGGGCGTCACTATGACGGGCCTGGGCATTGTTATCGCGGCGGCCGCCGTGACGGAAGGCGGGGACCAGCTCGTCATTCCCAAGCCCGAATGGCGGGCGTGGGCCTGCATCCTGGCGGGCCCGATCCTTTTCATCTTTCTCGGAAACTATGGAGGCCTCGTTCCGGCGACCTTCGCCTGTGTTTTCGTTTCCGCCATGGGCGATCGCGAGGCCACCCTGAAGAGCTCGCTCATTCTGGCGACCGGCATCACCTTTTTCGGGGTGCTCTTATTTTCGTATCTGCTGCAAGTGTCGCTGCCGATGTGGCGCTGGGGGGGCGTATGATTTATCAGGCATTGAGCGACCTCTTTGACGGGTTCAGGGTCGCGCTTGAGCTACACAATATTGGGTTTACGTTCCTCGGAGTCCTGCTTGGCAACGTCGTCGGTGTGCTGCCCGGCATGGGCGTGTTGGCCACGATCTCGATTCTGTTGCCGTTGACCTTCGGGATGAAGCCGGTCGCCGCCATCCTGATGCTCGCCGGCGTGTTCTACGGCTCGCAGTATGGGGGAGCCATCTGCTCGATCCTGCTCAATCTGCCGTGCCATCCGCCGCACGCGGTGACCTGCCTCGACGGCTATCCGCTCACCAAGCAGGGGAAAGGCGGCGTCGCGCTCGGCATCACCGTGATTGCCTCGTTCGTGGGCGCGTCCTGGGGCATCACCGAGATGACGTTCCTGGCGCCAGTCCTTGTGCAAGTGGCGTTAAAATTCGGGCCCGCTGAGGTGTGCTCGCTGATGCTGCTTGGCCTGCTCGCCGGCTCTACGCTGGCGCGCGGCTCGCCGATCAAGGGCGTCGCCATGACGGTGTTCGGCCTGCTCCTGGGCATCGTCGGCGCCGATATCGAGACCGGCACGCCGCGGTTTGCCTTCGGGATGACCGAGCTCGACGATGGCGTCGAGATCGTGGCGCTGGCGCTCGGCCTGTTCGGCATCGCCGAGTTCATGAACACCGTCAATCAGACGGCGCCGATCGACACCAAGTATACCAATGTGCGGCTGCGCGACATGTGGCCCTCCAAGGCCGACTTCAAGCTGGCGCTCGCGCCGATGCTGCGCGGCACCGTGCTGGGCAGCCTCTGCTCGCTCATTCCGGGCACCGGGCCAACGATCGCTTCGTTCGTCTCCTATGCGGTCGAGAAGAAGGTGTCGAGAACCCCTGAGCGCTTCGGCCACGGGGCGCTGGAAGGCGTCGCGTGCCCCGAGGCCTCGACCCATTCCTCGGTTCAGGGCGACTTCATCCCGACCATGAGCCTCGGCATCCCGGGCGACGCCGTGATGGCGCTCCTGCTCGGAGCGCTGACCATTCAGGGCATCGTGCCCGGCCCGCAGCTCATCAGCCAGCATCCGGACGTCTTCTGGGGCCTGGTCGCAAGCTTCTGGGTCGGCAACATCATGCTGGTCATCCTCAACGTGCCGATGATCGGGCTGTGGGTGAAGCTGCTCACTATTCCGTATCGCTACCTCTACCCGAGCGCCCTGTTCTTCATCTGCATCGGGGTCTACAGCACCAACAACGACATGTTCCAGGTCGGCGAGACCATCGTGATCGGCGTGTTCGGCTACATCCTGCTGCAGCTCGGTTTCCACCCTGCGCCGATCCTGCTCGGATTCGTGCTCGGACCGCGCTTCGAGGAGAACTTCCGTCGCGCCATGCTGATCTCGCGCGGCGACCTCATGGTCTTCCTCGAGCGGCCGATCAGCGCCTTCTTCGTCTTCTTGTGCGTAGTGCTGATCGTCGCCCAGATCGTGGTCCGGCTAAGATCGAACGGACGGCCCAAGACTGAGGAGGCCATCCCGCGCCCGGCGGAGTGATAGGTTGGCGTGCAGAAATCGTGGGTTCCACCACCATTAAGGGCGCCAACCCTCAGCGTCATGGCCGGGCGTAGTCCCGGCCATCTCCATTTTCGGATGATCGCCCGCCAACCGGGACGCGCCCTCAGGCGTCAAATCTTGGAAATTTCAAAGGTCGAAGGCGCGAACAGCTCCTCGACCTTTACTTTGCGCGCGATCAAGCCCTGCTCGTGTGAATACTGAAGCAACGCCTCGATCTCGCGCAGGTTCTCGGCAATCCCATATCGCCAGAAATCCGCCCCCATCACGGCGGCGGTCTCATTGGCCTCCGCTTCAAGCCACGGGAGCGTGACCATCAGGGCGTTGACATCGCGCAGGTCCGCCATTGCCAGCGCCTTGGCTTCGCAAAAGGCCTTGTAGACGCTGGTCGCGAGCCAAGGATACTGCTCGACCAGCGTCTTGCGGATGCCGACGAGATGCATGATCGGGAACAGCCCGGTCTTCTTGAAATAAGCCTTCTCGGCCGCCCGCGTGTCGGGAAACAGGCGCGCGATGTGCGGCTCGCCGGCTAGGAACGAGGATGGCGCGCGCGCCGTGAACAGCGCATCGAGTTCGCCCGCACGCAGCATTCCGACCAGCGTGTCCTCTTCGCCGATCGGCTGCAGGTCGATCCCGGGAATTGGCTTGAGCGGCGTGCGCTCGTGCCGGCCCGCCTCCTCCTGGCCGCCCTGGCGCCAATGGATATCCGAAGGCGCTACCCCGTATTCGTGCTGCATCAGGCCGCGCATCCAGACGACTGCCGTGATCTGATACTCGGGCAGTCCGACACGCTTGCCCTTGAGATCGGCCGGGCTCTTGATGCCCGCATCGGTGCGGATGTAGATGCCGGAATGACGGAAGATGCGCGACACGAAAGCCGGAATGCCCACATAGGCCGAATTGCCCGCGGCGACCGTACGGATGAAGCTCGAGAACGAAATCTCCGAGACGTCGAATTCCTGATAGCGGAACGCGCGGAAGAAGATCTCCTCCGGATAGAGCGGCAGGTAGGTGACGGCGCAGCCCTCGACCTTGACCCGGCCGTCGCGGATCGCCCGCGTGCGGTCATAGTTGCCGCACGCAATCGTTATCGGCACTTCGATCATCGGGCCTCCTCGTGATTTTGCGGCAAAGCGGGCGGGCGGGCGCGTGAACGATGATAGGATTAAAGGTAATGGCTTCGCCCGAAGCTGTGAAGCGCGCAAGCTTGTTGCATGCGGATTTGCGCGATATTTTTTCCTAAAAGGAGGGCTGCTATGCAGTCGACCGTGATCGGCGGCGCGATGCTGCCGCATGCACCGCAGTTCTTTACGCTGCCGGACACCGAGGACAAGGCCAACGTCGAACGGGTCCGCGCGGTCGCGGCCGACATCGGGAAAAGACTGCGCGCGCTCGATCCGGACCTCTGGATCATCTTCTCCAACGATCACGCCGAGCAGTTCTTCCATCAGGCCGCGCCGCCCTTCACGGTGCATGTCGGAGGCGAGGCGAGCGGGGAATTCGCCGGGCGCAAGTTTCACTGGCAAATCCCAAGCGAGATCGCCTTTGAGCTCGTGCGCTCGCTCTACCGGCAGAATTTCGACCCGGCGTTCACCAGCACCGCCAAGATCGACTATGCGATCGGGATTCCGTTGACCCATCTCGGCCACACCGCGCCGGTGCTGCCGATCTACGTCAACGCCTATCTGCCGCCCCAGCCGACAATGGAGCGCTGCTACGCGTTCGGACAGGCGGTCGCCCGTACCGTCACCGCGATGGGCCTGAAGACCGTCGTCCTGTCGAGCGGCGGCATGTCGCATTTTCCGGGCACCGACCGCTATGGCGAGCCTGAGCTTGCGTGGGACAACCGCGTGCTGGAGAAACTGGCGACCGGAAACTTGAAGTCACTCATCGGCTATGATGAGGCCGAGCTCGACGCAACCGGCAACATCGAGCTGCGCTGCTGGGCCTGCGCGGCCGGTGCCTTGGGCGAGCGGCGGCCGGATGTCGTCTCCATGGATCCGAGCTGGCATCACAATTACGCGTCGCTTGCCTGGATCGAGTCCGTTGCGGGCGAGGCGACGCCGCATTATCCGGCGATCAAGCCCGAACTGGTGGCGCTCACCGCAGCCCTGCACGGGCTTGCCCACGACCCCGAGCAACGCGCCAAATATGTCGCGAATGCCGCAGCTTACGCCGATCAATTCGCGCTGCCGGCGGACCAGCGCGAAGCGCTGATCAAGCTCGATATGCCGACCATCGTGAAAATGGGCGCGCATCCCTTGGTGCCGTTCCTGGCGCAGATGCAAGTCCAGCGACTGCGAGCCCGCTGACAAGAATGAGGCCGTTGCGCCTTGCACGATCTTTGCACGAAACCGAGCCGATCGGGACGATAAGGAAACATGGTCATGCTGCAGTTTACAAGAATGCGCATAAGCTTGGGGGTGGCGCTCACCTTGGTGGCAGTCGGCCCCGCCGCAGCCGACCCGATCGCCGACTTCTATTCGGGCAAGACCGTCCAGGTGCTGATCGGCTTCAGCGCCGGCGGCGGCTATGACACCTATGCGCGCACGGTCGCGCGCTATATGGGCCGCCATATCCCGGGCAACCCGAAGCTGGTGCCGCAGAACATGCCGGGGGCCGGCAGCCTCAAGGTGGTCAACTACCTGGCCAATGTCGCCCCCAAGGACGGGACCGCGCTCGCCCATTTCGCACCGGGCGTGATGTTCGAGCCGCTGCTCGGCCACAGCGAAGGCGCGCAGTTCGAGGCCACCAAGTTCACCTGGCTGGGCAGCGCCTCGCGCGAGGCGAGCGTCTGTGCCTTCATGGCAAGCGCCGGCATCAAATCGTGGGCCGACATGCGAACCAAGAGCATGATCATCGGGGCAAGCGGCGGCGGCGCGGAAAGCGACGTCTTTCCGACGGTGTTGCGCAACATGTTCCATCTGCCGCTGAAGATCGTGACCGGCTACCCGGGCGGCACCGAGATCACGCTTGCGATGCAGCGGCACGAGGTCGACGGCCGCTGCGGCTGGTCATGGACGAGCCTCTTGAGCCGCAACAAGGCAATGCTCGATTCCCATCAGCTCGACGTCGTGCTGCAGATCGCGCTGGAGAAGACCAAGGATCTGCAGGATGTGCCGCTGATCGTTGATGTCGCCGACACTCCGGACCAGAAAGCGGCGCTCAGGCTGATCGTGGCGCGGCAGAGCATCGCCCGGCCGTTTGCCGCGCCACCCGGCGTCCCGGAAGACCGGGCGCGGGCGCTGCGCGACGCCTTCGCGGCCACCATGCAGGATCCGGACTTCATCGCCGACGCGAAGGCGCAATCGCTTGACGTGGACCCGGTGAGTGGCGGGGACGTCGCAAAGCTCATCCGCGAGGTCTATGCATCATCGCCCGAGGCTGTGCAGCTCGCCGCGAGCTCGATGAGAGAGGTGAAGGAGTAGCGTGGACAAAGGCGCGGAACGCGCCATGCGCACGTTAGTCAGATGCGGCGCGTGGGCGCGGACCGAAGGTGTACCGCATGTGGACGCCATGGCCGCGCTTCGCACGCCCTACGGATGCGCATCAATCCTACCGGAAACCGGGCTACCTCTTCCTCACCACGAGCAGCCGGGCGGGATCGACCAACATCATGGCGATGATCCCGACGATCGGCAGCAATGTCAGCTCGATGAGCGCAGCCCCGCCCCAGCCGAACGCGCCGACAAGCAGGCCGAGAAGATAGCCGGCGGTCGATGCCGCGCCGAATAGCGCGGTGAGGAAAATGCCCGACGCCGCGCCGACAAATCTCGGCTGCACGCTGCGTTGCAGGAGGGACAAGAGGTTGACGAACGCGACGCCGCTCGCGAGCACGCCGATCAGGAACGACAACACGGATTGCGAGAAGAGCGATGTCGACCAGTTGTACATGGCATAGCTGACCGCCGCGAGCAGCGCGAAGGCGAGCGCCGTGACCCATCGTTGCGAAAAACGATCCCCCAAATAGCCGCCCGCAAAGGACATGAGCCCGCCCAGCCCAAAAAAGCTGAGCGCCGCCGCCGCGTCGGCCTGCGAGAACGAGAGCACTTCCTTGAGGTAGGTCGTGTAGAGGCCGATGAACCCGTAGAGTGAGTAGCCGAGAATGACGCAGCCGAGGATGCCGAGGATCACGTTACGGTTCCACAGCGCCTCCGGCACATGAGCATGCGCCTGATTGGCGGTTGAGCCCTCCCGCAGCGGCCCCGCGCTTTCGGTGAATTCCCGCGGCACGAAAACAAGCACCAACCCGGCGATGACCAATCCCGCACCCGCGAACCACACGAACGGAGCCCGCCAACTGTCGGCCGCCTCCGCCAGCGCGGCGCCGATGCGCGGCCCGAGAAACGCGCCGACCCCATAGGCCACGATCAACCAGCCGATGAAGAACGATCGGCGATGGTGGAAGTAGCTGCCGATCGCGGCAAACAGCGCGGCCATCTGCATACCTTCTCCGACCCCGGTCATGGCCCGGTAAAAGAGCATGTCCCAGAAGCCCTGCGCAAAGATGGTCGCCAGCGTGAACAGCGAATAAATTGCCATCGCGACCAGGATGATGGTCTTGCGCGAGGCGCGATCGACCACATGGCCCGCCGGAAGGCCCGCCGCCGCCAATCCGAGAGTGAAGATGGTCGCGAGCAAGCCCGCGACCTTGAGATCGAAATCAAAATCCTGGCGGATAGCCGGCAGCAGGGTCGGGAAGATCTGGCGATCAGCAGCATTGATCGCATAGGCGAGACACAACAGCAGAAGGAACCCCAAAGCAGCCATCGACGGGGAAGCGCGCGCGGCGGACGATTTTCCAATTTGAGCCGCAAGCCCTGCTTGAGCGTTCACTGGCCCCTCCTCTGAGTTTCCGACTTATGCAGCCGCGAGCATCACGATTTCGCCGGCTCGACGAAAGTCTTGCGCAGAAGCGGCGCCGCTTCGGGCGACAGCATGAACCGCATCATGGTGCGGGCCGCATCTATTTCCTTAGCACGCGCCATCAGGGCGACGCTCGAAGGACACGGCTTGTTGAGGAACCCGGGCAAGGCCCCGACATATTCGGTGCCGGGTGCGCCCAGCATGATGTTGGTTTGCTGGATGCCGAGATCGATGTCGCCGCGCGCCAGATATTCAACCACCGGGCCGTTCGTGGTCAGCACCGTCTTCGCCTTGAGCTCGCCGGCGAGACCGAGCTTCTCAATCCCCTCGGCCGCATTGGTGCCGCTGCAGCCGCGCGAATAGCCGATCGACTTGGCGGCCAGCAAGGCCGCCTTGTAGGCCTCGATGGTGCTGATGTCCGGCTTGGCCAGGCCGGCGCGTACCGATAGGCCGAGGCCGGCCATGACAAACGGCGTCACGCTCTCCGCAACGACCTTGCCGCGCTTCACCAGATCGGCAATCTGGACTGGGCTCGAGGCGATCAAGTCCGCAGGCCCGCCGGACGCGAGTCGCGCCTCCAGCGCTGGGCCGTCTTCCTGGATGACCGTTACTTTGTGACCGCTCTGGCTCGCGAACGCGGCAGCGACTTCCTTGACCCCTGGCGTCGTCCCTTGGCCGGTGATGATCACAAGCTCGGCTGATCGCGCTGTGCCGTGCGGCAATCCTCCGGGAAACACCCAGAGCATACCTAACACGCACGCGGCAAAAGACCTGCGCGCTCCCATTGCATCCTCCCATGGCGCATCATCTGGATTTTCTTCTGAGACTTTTGATCGTCTTCGCTGTCAGGCAGGTGTTCGGCCGCCTTCGGAAACAAGCTTATGCGGTCCGAGGCTCGTCGGCCAGATGGGTTCGTCGCCAGCCGGCCGCGATGGATCGAGGCGGGAGATTCGTGTAGAAGGTGATTATGAGCAAACAGCTTGCCACCGCAAATAATGCAAAGGGGAACGCATGAAGGCTCCATCTGGTGTGAGCATAGCCCTCCTTCCGCTGACCGCATTGGCGGTCGCGCTGCCCGGCATCGCCGGCGCCGAGGAACGACAGCCGCAATCGCTGTTCATCGAGGGCGACATGGTGCGCGGCAATACTCCCAAGGGCCAGACCGGCCCGACCTGCGTGCTCAACAATCAGTTCAAGCACAACGAGAACGCGGTCTTTCGCGTGCGCGTGCGCGACATCACCGGCAAGCCGCTGGACGACAAGGAGATCAAGGGCGTGGTGGTCGAATTGTCGGACGGACAGAAGCTCACCATGCGCTATGGCGGTCATCCGCCGCGCGGCAGCATCGATTATTTCTGGTCGGCGGGCTGGATCATCCCGGCGGATTATCCCAACGGCAGCCTGTATTACAAGGTCGTCGCCACCGACCTACAGGGCCGGACGCAGAGCTGGCAATCGTTCCAAGATCCGCGTTCGCAGCTCGAGATCGTCTCCGGCAGCGTGCAATACTCTGGCGAGCCGCAAGCGCCGCGATAATCACTGTGGGAGAGAACATCATGCCCGCAAGCGTCAAACAAATGTTGGAGGCCGCCAACGCTGCGGTACCACGCGTGTCACCGGCGCAAGCGCGCGAGATGATCGCCAAGGGCGGCACCCTCGTGCTCGATGTGCGCGATGCCCCGGAAGTGGAGAAGAGCGGAAAGGCCGCCGGAGCCCTGCACGTCTCGCGCGGCATGCTCGAATTTCGTGCCGATCCGGAGTCGCCCTATCACGACAAGAGCTTCGCCAAGGACAAGACCGTGATCCTTTACTGCGCCTCAGGCGGCCGTGCGGCCTTGGCCGGAAAGGTGCTCAAGGATATGGGATACGAGAAGGTCTACAATCTCGGCGCCTTCAAGGACTGGGCGGAAGACGGCGGCGCGATCGAGAAGCCGGTCGAGCCGGGGACGTGAAGGTATTGCTTTCTGCCGAAAGCAGCCGACACCTAGCGGCTCGGCAGGGGCGCAAAGGTCTCGTCCGTGCAAGCGTCGATGACGACTGCAAGGCGGGCGTCAACAATGGCGTTGTCGCGGATGAACAGCGCATAGATGCGCTGATCGCTTTCCGAATCGCTGGTCAGGCACACGATCCAGTCACCCAGGGCGCTGATCGGAGCCGTGCGCACCGCCGAGACGCGCGGATAGCCGGCAAATTTCGCGTTCTTGAACGCTTGCGCAATCATCGGTGTGAGCAGCGTCAGATCGGGCGCTGATCCCTCGATCTCGGCGCTGTTGGCCTGCGCAAGCGGCGGCGGATCGGTGCCGTGCGCGCAAGCTCCAAGGGCGAGCCCCACGATTATGGACAAGAGGCGGATCATGCCGGCACGATTCAGTCGCCCGCGTCCGAGCAGGTTCGCCTCATTCAATGGATTGGTCGGCAATGCGGTCCCCGCGCCAGCCCCAAGAGCATGATCCCGAGAAGCCCGCCCCTACGAACGCGAGGGCGGAGGCCGGTTTTCGGAAAGGGTCTTGCTCTCCCTGGAGAGCTTATATGCGATCGCGGCCTGGAAAGAGGTAGGGGCAACCGCCCGTTAATGGATGCTGGCCGCGCGGGAAGGATTGTGGCGCGACCGTGTGGCCGGCCCGAACAATGCCGCGCCGTCTAACCCAAATCGTCATCCTTTCGCCTCAGCCTTCGCGTGTCTTCTGGCGGGGAATTGCGGGCGGGGGCCGGCAATAACTGCTCGGCATGCGCGATCTTCGAACGTTCTGGCTGATTGGCGGCATCGCGATTGCGGCCATGGCGCAAGGCGCGCTTGTGCCTGCGCTGGCACAATCCGACACGTCCGCGACCATCCGCGTGGAGGGTAACCGGCGGATCGAAGCGCAGTCGATACGAAGCTATTTCCCTGCCGAAAGGGATGGCAGGTTCACCGCCGACGATCTCGATGCCGCCCTCAAGGCGCTCTATGCCACCCAGCTTTTCTCCGATGTGCATATTGGGCGATCCGGCGGGCAGATCGTCGTCAAGGTGGTCGAGAATCCGACGCTTGGCCGCGTCGCTTTCGAGGGCAACAAGAAGCTCAAGGAAGCCGACCTCGCCAAGGAGATCCAGTCCAAGAGCGGCGGCCCCCTCGCCCGCCCCACCGTGCAGGCGGACGTCGCCCGCGTGGTGGATATCTACCGCCGTCGCGGCTATTTCGACGCCAAAGTCGAGCCCAAGGTCATCGCCCAGCCGAACGGTCGCTCCGATCTCGTCTTCGAAATTCACGAAGGCGCCAAGACCGGCGTCAGCGAGATCCGCTTCGTGGGCAACCACGCGGTCTCGACCGAAGCGCTCCGCGGCACCATCAAGACCGGCACCACCAATCTCTTGAGCTTCCTCCTCGACAACGACCTTTACGATCCCGATCAGATCGAAGGCGATCGCATCGCGCTGCGTCGCTACTACTTGAACCGCGGATTTGTCGACATGCGGGTCACTTCGGCGACATCGCAGTACGATCCCGCGCAAAAGGGCATCGTGGTCACGTTCACGATCGATGAAGGCAGCCAGTATCGGATCGGCACAGTCGAGATCAAATCGCAGATCGCCAATTTTGACCCGGCAAGCCTTGCCACCCCGCCGCGGCCCGCCGCCGGTGAGGTTTTCGACGCAGAGACGGTGCAGAAGACCGTCGAGGCGCTCACGCTCGCGGCCGCGCGGCATGGTCAGCCGTTCGTTGGGGTTCAGCCGCACGAGGATCGCGACGAGGCGAGCCACCGCATCAACCTCACCTATGTGCTCGGTGAGGGTCCGCGCCGCTATGTCGAGCGCATCGAAATCCACGGCAACACCAAGACGCAAGATGCAGTGATCCGCCGCGAATTCGATCTCGCCGAAGGAGATGCGGAGAACCAGGCGCTGATCGCGCGCGCCGAACGGCGGTTGAAGAACCTCGGCTATTTCAAGACGGTCAAGATCACCGAAGCGCCAGGCTCGGCGCCGGATCGCGTCATCATCAATGTCGAGGTCGAGGATCAGGCGACCGGCGATTTCTCGATCAGCGGCGGCTATTCGACTGCGGACGGACTGCTTGCCGAGGTCTCGATCGGCGAGAAGAACCTCATGGGCACCGGGATCGCCGCCTCCGCCTCAGTGACCTACGGGCAATACACGAAGGGCTTCAAGCTCTCGGTCACCGAGCCGCATGTCGCCGACACCGGCATTTCGGTCGGAGGCGATCTCTTCGCCAAGCAGAGCATCGCCAACGATTACCAATCCTATGGCAGCGAAACCTACGGGGCCACGGTTCGCGTCGGCACCGCGCTGACCGAGGACGTTGGCATCCAGTGGCATTATTCGCTCTACAGGCAAAGCCTGTCGCTTACGCCAGCGCTGATGGACTGCTCGCCCACAAATCCGCCGCCGGGCTGCTACGCCAATGGCGAAGCCTCGCTGCCGGTCAAGCAAGCCGTGCTCGCCGGACCCGCGTGGGTCTCCACCATCGGCTCGACCGTCAACTACAGCACGCTGGATAACATCCGCAGCCCGACGAGCGGCGTCTACTCCTCGCTCAACCAGGATCTCGCCGGGCTCGGCGGTGACGTGAAGTTCCTGCGCACCACGGAAGATTTTCGCGCCTACCAACCGGTCGCCGGCGATCTGGTCGGCGTGGTGCGCGGGCAAGGCGGCTACATCACGCCCTGGGGCGGGCAGTCGCTGCCGCTGATCGACGGCTTCTTCGGAGGGCCGCAGCTCATCCGCGGGTTTGCCCCCAATGGCTTTGGACCGCGCGATCTCACCCCCGGCACCACCATGGATAACGTAGGCGGGACCCAATACTGGGCGACCAGTGCCGAGCTGCAGACCCCTGCCCCGCTGCTGCCGACCTCGACCGGGCTCAAGCTCGCGGTCTTCGCCGATCTGGGCAGTGTGTGGGGCTATCGCGCGCCTTCGTCGAGCTCCGGACCGGCGCTCTCCCAATCTATGCAGGTGTCGAGCGCCAACGTTCTTCGCTCTTCCGTCGGCGCAAGCTTGATCTGGGATTCGCCGTTCGGGCCGTTGCGCGCCAACTACGCGCTGCCGATAAGCAAGGCAACCTATGACGTGACGCAGCGGTTCAACTTCACTGCCGGCGCGTTTTGAGCTCTGGTCCCGCGGATTTGCGCTTCCTGCGCCACCTGCCGCAAGCTCCAGTGTCCCGACTCCGAAGCTCGTGCCTGAGGGTGCCGCGACGGATCACGAGCTCGGAAACAAGACACTGGCGAACTTTGCCCGATCTGAAGAGTTCACCTTCGATTAGAGGATGCGCGCACGCCTCCGGCATCGGCCGGAGCACGGCGCAGTTCTGGCCAGCCGAAGGGAAACCATATGCTCAAGCTCGGCTATAAGCTCATGTCCGAGGAGCACGGCCCAGCTGACTTGGTGCGCAATGCCAAGCGCGCCGAAGATGCCGGGTTCGAGTTCGCGGCCATCTCGGATCATTTCTCCCCGTGGCTCACCGAGCAGGGCCATGCGCCGCTCGTGTGGCCGGTGCTCGGCGCGATCGCCAACGGGACAGAGCGCATCGGTTTGATGACGGCGGTCACCTGCCCGACCATGCGCTATCATCCGGCGATCGTCGCCCAATGCGCCGCAACGCTCGGTCTCCTGAGCGACAATCGGTTCACCCTGGGGCTAGGGGCCGGCGAGCGGCTCAATGAGCACGTCGTGGGGGCAGGCTGGCCTGGTCGGACCGAGCGCCGCGAGCGCCTCTCGGAGGCGATCGACATCATTCAGGGTCTGCTCAAAGGCACGCTGTCCACTTATCGCGGCAAGCACCTTCAGCTCGATCACGCGCGGCTGTTCGACCGGCCCGAGCGCAAGCCGCCGGTCGCCGTGGCCGCGGGAGGCATCGAGGCTGCCCGCCTTGCCGGCCGCAGCGCTGACGGCCTGATTGCGACGGAGCCGCGCGGCGATCTTGTTCAGGCATTTACGGCGGCTGGCGGTTCGGGGCCGCTCTACGCCGAAATCGCGCTCTGCTATGCCGAGCGCGAGGAGGATGCGCAGCAGACCGCGCATCACTACTTCCGATGGTCGGCCGCAGGCTGGCCGGTGATGGCGGAGCTGCCCGACACCGAAGGCTTTGCGGCGGCATCCAAGCACGTCTCGCCGGATACAATCGCCAAGCTCGTGAGCTGCGGGCCCTCTGCCGAACAGCACCTGCAGGCCATCCATCGCTACGTGCTGGCCGGGTTCGACCACATCATCCTGGTACAGATCGGGCCGGAGCAGGAAGCATTCATCGATTTCTTCGCGCGCGAGCTGGCGCCGGCGCTGCGGGCCCGGAAGGCGGCGTAGCGACATGCTGGGCGCCGAGCGCGAGCGTCATTTGCTTCATCTTGCAGACCTGCTCTCGTTTGCGGTCGTCAAACATGGCGATCGATTCACTCTGACGCGGACAGTGGACGTCGGGCGGCCGGTGCATGAGGAAGATCTCAGCATTGATCAGGCCGAAGAGGTGCTCAACACCTGGAAATTGCGGGGTTTGCACGGCGGATGAGCACGAAGAGATCAAGCGTGAAGCCGGAAGCGAAAAAGGGCGCGCACACGCGCGCGCAAAGCGCGGGCGGGCCGGGCTCCAATCGGTTGGCGAAACAAAAGCCAACCAAACGCACGATCGTCCGCGACGACCGCGGCCAGGATCAGCCGACCGACAGACGAGGCGCACAGGGAAAGTAGCGGTCCGCGCCTCACGCGGCACGGCCGTTGCGCATGTGCACCTCTGCGGTGATCTCGAACGACCGTACCCGCGCCGCATGATCGAAGACGTTGCCGGCCACCATGATCTCGTCGGCGCCGGTCTGCGCTATGAATGCCGCGAGCCCCTGGCGCACCGTCTCCGGCGAGCCCACGACCGAGCAGGCCGTAGCGTCGCGCAGGATGGCGTGCCCGCGGGCATCAAGGCTCTCCTCGAAGTCATCGACCGGTGGCGGCAGCGGACCGCGGCGGCCGGTGCGGCGCGCAATGACCGCCTGCTGGTGCGAAGAGAACAGCCGCCGCGCCTCTTGGTCGGTATCGGCGGCGCAGACATTGAGGCCGAGCATGACGTATGGCGCCGCAAGCCGTTCCGAAGGGCGGAAACCTTGGCGGTAGAGCGAAATGGCTTGCATCATGTCGGCGGGCGCAAAGTGCGACGCGAAGGCGTAAGGCAGGCCCAGATAAGCGGCGAGCTGCGCTCCGAATGTGCTCGAGCCGAGGATCCAGATCGGCACGTCGAGACCGGCGCCCGGAATGGCGCGCACCTGCTGGCCTGCTTCGATCGGGCGGAAGTAGCCCATCAACTCGATCACGTCCTGCGGGAAAGAGTCGGCGTCGCTCGCGAGGTTTCGGCGCAGCGCCCGCGTGGTCGCGAGATCAGTGCCGGGCGCGCGGCCAAGGCCGAGGTCGATGCGCCCCGGATAGAGGCTCGCGAGCGTGCCGAAGGCTTCCGCGACCATCAACGGCGCATGATTGGGCAGCATGATGCCGCCGGCGCCGACCCGGATGGTCGACGTGCCGCCTGCCACATGGCCGATCACCACCGCGGTCGCGGCGCTGGCAATGCCGGGGCTGTTGTGATGCTCGGCCAGCCAATAGCGGCGATAGCCTTGAGCCTCGGCGTGGCGGGCGAGATCAAGCGAGTTGGCGAGCGACTGCGCCGCATCCCCGCCCTCGATGATCGGCGAGAGGTCCAGAACCGATAGCGGAATCATTTCTCGATCTTTCGCAGCGGTATCGTCATGGCGAGCACCGCCCCGGTGCCGGCAAAGCCGGCGATGACCAGGAACGCAGAGCGAAACGCCTGCGCGATCTCGCCCTGCACCACCGCCTGCTGCGCCGGCGAAAGCGACGAGAGGACGCCCGCACCCTGCTCCATCATGGCGGCAAACAGCTTTGCGGTTTCCGGATCGGTCGCGGCGAGCACCGCGAACAGGATCGTGGCGACGGTCGCGGTGCCGAATGCCGCCCCGACCGAGCGCGAGAACTGCACCGACGCTGCCGCCTCGCCCAGGAACTGCGGGCCCGAGGCCGACTGCACCGTCACCTGGACCACCCCCATGACGGTTCCCATGCAGAGCCCGTTCCAGAAGAAGACCAAGGCGAGCGACGCGATGCCGATCCACGGAGCTACCAACGCCAAGAGCAGCAGATTCAAGGTGACCAGGATCAGCCCGTAGGACGGGAAGATCGCCGTGCGTCCCGACTTGGTGACCATCCGTCCGGTCGCCATCGAGCCGATCCCGATTCCGATCATCAGCGGCAGCAGCAGCAGACCCGTCTGCGCGGGTGAGATGCCACGCACCACGATGAGATAGATTGGCATGAACGTGATCAGCGACACGAGCGCAGCGCCGTGGCAGGCGGCAAGCGCATCGCTGCGCCAGATCGTGGCCTGCCGCAGCAGCGTGAGCGGCAATAGCGGGGAAGCAGCCTGCTGCTCGCGGCGGATCAGCAGCAACAAAGCGAAGATCGCCAGCGCGGCGAGGCCGAGAATCGTGGGCAGCGCCGCCGGGTCGAGATGCTGCGCCCGTTCCAGCGCGAGAATGAGCGGCGCGACCAGGCCGGCAAACAACACGATACCCAGCACGTCCACCTGGAAGCGCCCGGAAGGATGCGGCAGCGATGGCAGACGCAGCGTCAGCGCCGCCGCCAGCAAGCCGAGCGGTAGGTTGATGAGAAAGATTGATTGCCAGCCGAAATGCTGCGCCAGAAACCCGCCGGCGACCGGCCCGAAGGCATTGGCGGAGATTCCGACGCCGGCCAGATAGCCCTGGTAGCGGGCGCGCTCGCGCGGCGGAATGGTCTCTCCGATCAGCGCCTGCGAGAGGGTCATCAGGCCGCCGCCGCCGAGGCCCTGCAGGACGCGGGCGGCGGCCAGGACCTCGATGCTGTGCGCCAGCGCGCAAAACATCGAGGCGGCAATGAACACGGCGAGGCCGACGATCATGAGCCGCCGGCGGCCGTATTCATCGCCCAACCGCCCGTAGACCGGCGCGGCGACCGTCGAGGCGATGAGGTACGCCACCACGACCCATGAGGCGCGTTCGGCCTCGCCGGTCGACGCGACGATTGCGGGCAGCGCCGTCGCCACGATGGTCTGATCGACCGCTGCCAGGAACATCGGCAGCATGATGGAGGGGAAGACGCGAAAAAACGAGAGCTGGTCGGGAGCACGCTCGGTCACACGTAATCCTCAATCCGCCGGGCGGGGTTCCGGAAAAAAAGGCCTGTCCTCGCGAAAACCGGAGAAGTACCGGCGTCCGATGAGAATACCCGCCAGCGGTCAATGTGCCAGCAGCACAGGCACCGTCGCGTGCGTGAGTATGTATTGGGTCGTTCCCCCGAAAATCATCTGCCGTAGCCTGCTTTGCGTGTAGGCACCTTTGACGATGAGGTCGCAGCCGAGCGCCTCAGCCTGCCCCAATACCACCTCCCCGGCCCGCCGCTGCCCTGTCGCGACGGTCATTGCCTCGGCACTCACTCCGTTCATCCGCAGGTTGCGCACCATCTGCTCACCGCTAGGCCCCGGCACGGTCGCCCCTTCCACGGTGCATATGACGACCCGCGCCGCACTTCGCAACAGCGGCATGGCAAAGGCGGTCGCCCGCGCCTGCTCGGTGCTGCAGTTCCAGGCGATCAAGACCCGCTCACCGATGCTGCGAGGCGGTGTCGGCGGTGCCAGCAGCACCGGGCGGCCGCTCTCGAACAGGGCGCTTTCGAGCGTCGTCATGCGCGGTCCCTGCCGGCTTTTGCCCGGCCGCCCCAAGACGATCAGGTCGAAAACGCGCCCGTAGCTGCCTACGAAGTCCTCACCGCTCGGCGCCGTTTCGCACCAGGAATAAGAGAGCGAGCTGCCGGCCCCCTCCGAACGCAGCACCGCCTTTTTGGCCATAAAGGAATCGAAGATGGCGCGCGCCTCCTTGACGATCTCATGATCAGTCTCGCGCAGGCTGACCACGGTGAGGCTGTTGACCGGATCCATGGTCACCATGTTGTCGATAGCTGGTCGCAGCGCGAAGCCCTCTACATGGGCATCGAGCTTGCTGCCAAGCATGAGCGCCGTCTCCAGCACGGACTGGATCGCGTCATGCGGCTCGACCGGGACCAAGAGAGTTTTCATTGGAATTCTGCGCGAAGCCTGCAGCCTGATTTGAACGCTGCGATACGACAGCACTCTCAACAATAATTCAAGCCACGCCTTCCCGCCCATGTGGCGGGATTGCGCGGCTTGAAAAGGTCAGATGGCCCGGCGTTGAGAATCGACCGAGTGGTCAATACCAGCGGTTCATCGGCACCGGCCGTCGCCGGCTCAACACTGCCAGGGCGACCAGGGCCATAAAGATGAGAACCGCGGTCGCCATAGCGTGCGGAAACAAGAGCCATAGCAGCAGCGCCACCAGCACCGCCGCCGGTGCAATCGCCCATAGTATGGCCACGCCCGCGGCCAGCAGGAACAGCGGAACCACGATCAGGGCGACGCCCGCCAGCATGATCGCGAACAGCAACTCTATGAGGATCATGGAAACCCTCCACGGCAACCCCTTGGCGCGAAATATGGGGAGTGGAACGGCGCCCGCAAGCACCCATCGTATTCCCGGCTTGAACCGGGGCGTCACCCGGGATCGCCCCAGGCAAACGCCTGAGCTTGGAATGATCCCAGATCACCCATCAGGGCGCTTACGCAGTGTCTTCACGCCCCATGGCTCCACGCCGCATCCGGGAAAAGCGGTCAAGCGGCGGCGGCTTCCTTGGCGGGAAGGCGAGCTGTCAGCGGCGCCCGCTGCCGCACGATGCCGCCCAAAGCGACGACGCAACCGCTCGCCAGCAGAAGCGGAACTGCGAAGATCAGGAAGATGTCCTGCAGCGGCCACTCGTGATCGAGCAGATAGGCGCCGAGCTGCGGACCGATGATCGAGCCGTAACGGGCGACGCCGTGCGCCCAGTTCACCCCGGTGCCGCGGATGTCGGTCGGGTAGAGAGAAGCCACGAGCGCCGCATTGGTGAGCTGGCAGCCGATATTGCAGAAGCCCGCCACCGCGATCATGGCGATCATCAGCACGATCGAGGTCCCGACCGAGCCGACCAGGCCGACCGCAACACCGCCCACCACAAAGGCGATCGGCAGCACGCGGAAGAAGCCGAATCGGTCGGCCATGATTCCCATGCCGATCACCCCCGCCATGCCGCCGAACTGGAACGTCGAGGCGATGCGCAGCGCGGTTTCGTGCGGCACGCCGGTGGTGTCGACCAGCGTTGGCAGCCAGCTGTTCAGGAGATTGAGCACCGTGAGATTGAGGAAGAAGATCACCCAAACGATGAGCGTGATCGCGGTGCGGTTCTCGGTGAACAGCTGCAGCGGACGGAATTCTGCCTTCGGCTGCTCGTGCGAATTGACGAAGGCAACGTCAGGCGGAAACACAAGCGCCGGATTGATGCGGCGCAGGATGGCGGCGATGCGCACGCCATTGCCGGGGCGCAACGCCAGCAGGCGCGCCGATTCCGGGAGCCACGCCCACATGGCGAGGAGCAGGAACAAGGGCGCGATGCCGCCGACCCAGAACACCGACGTCCAGCCGTAGAGCGGAATGAGCTGCGCGGCGAGCAGACCGCCGCTCGCGGCGCCGATGGAGTAGCCGCAGGTCGCAAGCGTCACCATGGTGGCGCGCGTCTTGCGCGGCGCGTTCTCGCTCGCCACCACGACCGCCATGGGCACCAATCCGCCGAGCCCGAGACAGGCGAGAAAGCGCAGCACCATGAGAGTGGTCAGATCAGTCGCCTGGGTGACCGCGATCGTGAGCACCGAGAACCAGATCACCGTGCCGAGCATCATCGGGCGGCGCCCGAAGCGGTCGGTCAGTGGGCCGGTCAGCAGCGCGCCGGTGGCAACCCCGATGATCCCGGCGGTGAAGACGGGTCCGAGCGCACCTCGGCTCACGTGCCACGCCTTGGTGAGGGCCGGCGCCACATAGGCGATGCCCTGATTGTCGATGCCGTCGAGAAACAACATCAGGGCACACAGAACCACGATCCGGATGTGGAACAACCCGGTCTTCTGCGCATCCATGATGTCGGTGACGTCGACCGTGGTCGCGCTGCCGCTCATACAAAGCCCTCCCCGAGCTTCAAGCTTTTTGAGAACAGCTTATCGGCTGCCTGGGGAGTGGTAAACCAGCACGCTCCAGCCGAAAGCGACGGTTCGCCGCAGCCTATTCGGCGGCCGACGGCGCGAATCGCGGGGCTTCGGTCGGCGCCGGCGTCAAGAAGATGAACATGTTGGCTGCCACGATCGTGCACGCCAAGAAGTAGAAGACCGCGAACAGGCCGAAACGGTCCGCCAGCTGCCCGCCGAGCAGCGGCCCCATGGCGACGCCGAGCGCCTGGGTGCCGAACAGAACCCCGATACTGGTGCCCCCCATGGCGGGCGGCACTGCGTCGAGCAGCCAAGCCTGCATGACCGAGCGAATCGCGAACAGGAAGAAGCCGAGGAACGCAACCAGGAACACGAAGGCTGGCGTCTTGCCGGCAATGCCCATGGACAACAGGATCACCCCCGATGTCCCCATGCTGCTCATGATGATGCGGCGGCGCCCCATCTTGTCGGAAAGATGCCCGGCGACCGGCGCCGCTGCGAAGCCGGCAACCTGCATGGCGAACAGGCAAGCGCCGACAGTGCCCTTCGAAAGGTCCATCTCGCGCAGCAGATAAATCGGCAGGAAGGCGAGCAAGGTACTCTGCGTCATCGAGCGGAACGCGCCGCTCACCGACAGCATGACCAGCGTGCGGTTGCCCATGAGCACGCGGAAGTCGCTCAGCCGCTTGGCAAGGCTCGGCGCCGCCGGTGCCGCCTTGCCGGCTCCGCCTTGGTTCTGCGTGCGCCCGAGGCTCATCAGGATGATGCACGACATGATGATGCCGGGCAGCACATTGAGCACCATCACATTGCGCCAGCTGATGGCATAAAGCATGTAGCCGACCACCAGCGGAGCGACCGCATCCCCGACATTGCCGCCCATGCCGTGGATCGAGACCACCAGGCCGCGCCGGTCGGGAAAGAGCCGCGCCAGCAAGGGAATGGCGGTCGGGTGCCAGAGATTATTGCCCATGCCGACCAGCGCCGCACAGCACAAGAGCATCCAGTACTGATGGCTGAAGCCCATCAACAGATACGGGGCACCCACCCAGAACAGGGAGATTGCCATGAGCAGCCCCTTGCGGCTGACCGAATCGACCAGGATTCCGCCCGGAATATTCGACAGTGCGCCGGCCGTCGCCTGCACGGTCAGGATCGAGCCGATCTCCGAATAGCTCAAGCCCAGCTCCGCCCCGATAAGCGGCAGCAGGAGATAGAACGTCGCCGGATACCAGTGGGTCAGCGCATGCCCGATGGTAACCAGCCAGACTTCGCGAAACGGCGTCTTGGCACCCGGCGAAGGAACGTCGGGCGCGTTGAGAGCGAGAGTGCTCATCATTCTTCAGTCCAGACGATGTGAAGACCCGGCAAGGCTCAGCACACGAAAAAGCCTCGGCGTGTGAGCCTGTTAAGCACCGCGTACCATACGGTCCAAGCGTTGCAAAATCGCGAATAGGCCTAAATTCCCTCGCAGCCCTGATCCGCGTTTTTGCATAGGGGGCCGATGATCGCATTCGACCTGAAGGAATGAGGTGGTCGCGAGCCGCGTTTTTCGAAGGTTGCCTCTCGGGCAAGGGGTATTCTCCGGTGCCGTGGCATCCACCGACACGACGGTTAAACTCCTTAGCTGTGGGTCAGGGAGGAAGGCCGTGGCCGTATCGAACTCAGCTGGAACCGGCCGAATCCGGTTTGAAGCTGCTGCTGCATTTTTAGTACATTATTGGCGATTTTCTATTGTGTCGGACCCGCGGAGGCCCCTTGCATCGATGCCAGCTAGACTAGTCCGCTGTCGTTGCAAGGAACTTTGAGCTTCAAGGTTTCCCTGGACCGCCGAACTTTGCCGACGTTCGAAACGGAGATGCGCCGCAGCCCGGCTACATTTTCAAGCTGGACGCGCCTGCTTGCGCCGTCGGAAGCGCAATCCTCTCCCCCACCCGGTCATTCGAGATGCAACGGCATCTGGCTGGTTCGGACAGCTCGGGTCAACGGAATGAACTTGATCCAATCGATCCGCGCCCTCACCGCTTGCTGAGCGGCGCAGGCTTAGCTTTCATCCCGTCCATGGACTTGGGCAGGCGGGGAAGTGGCCTCGAGAGCCGTGAACTTTTCCATGATTTGGTAGCTGTGCTCGGCGCCCGCCGGGACGAGCCAGGAATCGCCTGCTTCCAGCCTGATCCGCTGGCCCTCGATGCTGAGCTCGGCCGAGCCGGAAATCGCATAGCCGACCGTCTCGTAGTTGCGCTGCACCGAATTCTTGGACTGCGGCTCCTCGTCGCGCCACAATCGCATCGACACCCGCTTTCCGGAGGCGAGATACACTTGCCCCATCGCACCGCGCGGCGAAGCAGCACTGCTGACCTTTTTTATTGTCGTGTCCGGCATGGCTCTCGTCAAACCCACGTCCTGCCCCGCGCCCTTATGCAGATGAAACATGCAGATGAAACCCGAATCCCGCGACCGGGGTTCCGTGGCAGCGGCGGAGCGCCCCATTTTCACGTGCCGTCACTGGAACTAAGCGGCTCGAAGTGAACCATCGCCTGGCCATCGCGGTTCACCCTAAAATCGGGCCCATTCGAACCTGCTCGACCATCCGGCGAAACTCCGTGCTCGCATGAGCAGACAAGCACGTTTTCACATCGGCTATTGGATCGCGGCCATCATCGGTCTGCTTATCCTGCAATACTTCCATGCGACCAGCCAGCGCGTCGAAGCAATCCCGTATAGCCAGTTCCAACAACTGCTGCATGACGGCAAGGTCTCCGAGATCGGGATTTCCGACCGCTACATTCAGGGCCGACTGAAGCAGCCGCTGCCCAGTGGGAAGAGCGAATTTGTGACGACGCGCGTCGATCCACAATTTGCCGATGAGTTGCAGAAGTACGGCGTGACCTTCACGGGTCAGGTCGAGAGCACGTTCTTGCAGGATGTGCTCTCCTGGGTGGTTCCCGCGCTGGTGTTTTTCGGCCTTTGGACGTTTCTCGCCCGCCGCATGGGCCAGGGCATGGGCGGGCTCATGACAATCGGCAAGAGCAAGGCGAAGATCTATGTGGAGTCCGATACCGGCGTTCGATTTGATGATGTCGCCGGTGTGGACGAGGCCAAGGACGAGCTCCACGAGCTGGTCGAGTTCCTGAAAAACCCGGGACAATACAGCCGGCTCGGCGGACGCATGCCGAAGGGCATCCTGCTGGTCGGACCGCCGGGCACAGGCAAGACGCTGCTGGCAAAAGCCGTGGCCGGACAGGCCAAGGTGCCGTTCTTCTCGATCTCCGGCTCCGAGTTCGTGGAGATGTTCGTGGGTGTCGGCGCCGCCCGGGTGCGCGACTTGTTCGAGCAGGCCAGGACCAAGGCGCCCGCCATCATCTTCATTGACGAGCTCGACGCGCTCGGCCGCGCCCGCGGCATCGGTCCTTATGCGGGCGGCCACGACGAGAAGGAGCAGACGCTCAATCAGCTCCTGGTCGAGATGGACGGCTTCGATTCCAAATCTGGGCTGGTCATCCTGGCCGCCACCAACCGGCCGGAGATCCTCGACCCGGCGCTGTTGCGTGCCGGACGTTTCGATCGGCAAGTGCTGGTGGATCGGCCCGACAAGAAGGGGCGCGCCGATATCCTGCGCGTGCACTTGCGCAAGGCGAGGCTTGCTGCGGATGTCGACCCCAACAACGTTGCAGCGCTCACGCCCGGCTTCACCGGCGCCGATCTCGCCAATCTCGTCAACGAGGCGGCGCTACTCGCCACGCGGCGCGGGGCCGAGGCCGTTTCGATGACCGATTTTACCAACGCGGTCGAGCGCATGGTCGCTGGCCTGGAAAAGCGCAATCGGCTGCTCAATCCGAAAGAGCGGCAGATCGTTGCGCATCACGAAATGGGTCATGCATTGGTCGCCTTCTCGCTTCCCGGAACCGACCCGGTGCACAAGGTCTCGATCATCCCACGCGGCGTTGGCGCTCTCGGCTACACGATTCAGCGACCGACCGAAGACCGGTTTCTGATGACGCGCGAAGAGCTCGACAGCAAGATGGCCGTTCTGCTGGGCGGGCGCGCCGCCGAGCAGATCATCTTCGGACACCTCTCCACCGGGGCTGCGGATGATCTGCGCCGGGTGACGGATATCGCCCGCTCGATGGTCACGCGCTACGGCATGTCCGAGCGCCTCGGCAGCGTCGCCTATGATCGCGATCCGCGTGGCTTCATGACCGGCTCCGATCTGCCGTTGCCACGTCCGGAGCAAGACTACGCCGAGGCCACCGCTGCCGCGATCGACAGCGAGGTTCGCGCTATCGTGCAAGCCGCGATGGAACGCGCGCTGGGCATCCTGCGCGAAAAGCGGCCGATCCTGGAGCGCAGCGCTCAGCGCCTGTTGGAAAAGGAAACTCTGGACGAAAAAGACTTGACCGAATTGATCGGGCCGCCTGCCGGTCCTCCGCTTCGGGTCGCAGCCGAATAACGCCGCGGCCACACGAAAATCTTTAAAGGGAGATCTTCAAGGAATGGTGCGCCCTTTTGATATCCCGCTGGCGCGAAGCGGCAAATCACCCGCTCGATTTCAAGATCGGTGCCACAGGCCTGCTGTTTGTAGACCCGCCTGAGCTTGACGACTGCCTATTCCGGGGCGCCGTCGGCGCAGAACTCGTTACAAAAAAATCGACCACCGACCAGCCATGCATTGATCCCTGTTGCGGTGAACCGCAATGGTTCGCGGCAGAACGCGCACTGCGCGAGCGATTTCGAAGGCGGGCTGGGGACGGGCGAGCGGATCAAAGGTGCCGCTTGTTCGCTGCGTATTGCCATACCGACAAAAGCCATGTCGCTCTCCTGAAGCATGCAAGCTCGCGCCCTTAACGCGCATTGGCTCGGCTGGTTCCAGCAGAGCCAGCATTGCGCTGCAGCGAACGATTGATTTCGAACTGATCGCAGCGGAGCGAATACCTCTGCTGCCGCTTCGAGAATCATGGAAATCCAAGTTGGCCATGAGCCACGCATCACCTGACGAATGAACCGTTGCGTCGAATGGCCAAGTCCAGGACGGCGCGCCTCCTTGCTCAGTTTAGCTCGCCTATGGCTAAACGGCTCAGAGATGATCGCTCGGCGGCTTTGTCGCCGGCTGGGCCCGCCGGCCTTGTCACGATGAGTTCATGCATGGCAGGGTAATTTGTTCCTCCTCTTCCATCTATTGTCGAGGTCCTCCATGCCCAAAGTGGCGTTCTGTGCCGCCGCGAGCTCGATGCTCGCTATCATGGCCGTTGCATGCGGCATCGCGCGCGCCGATTCGATTGCGCCCGCCGCCGTCTCGGCTCCGGGCCAGCAGGATACGACTGCGACCGCCACGCCGATCAAGCATCTGGTGATCCTGTTCAACGAGAACGTGTCGTTCGATCATTACTTTGCCACCTACCCGACGGCGGCCAATCCGCCTGGGGAGCCCGTCTTCACGGCGAAGGCCGGCACGCCGACGATGATCGACACGCTCGCCAACGCGAATTTGTTGAGCCGCAATCCCAATTTCACCAACACGGCGAACGGCGGCGACGCCGCCGAGCCGTTCCGGCTCGACCGCACGCAGGCCTTCACGGCCGATCAGAACCACGCCTATACGGCGGAGCAACAGGCCTCTGACGGCGGCAAGATGGACCTGTTTCCCAAATTTACCGGCAAGGGGACGAACGGCGGCGCCGGCGCGTTCGCCACCAAGGGCCAAGTCATGGGCTATTACGACGGCAACACCGTCACGGCGATGTGGATGTATGCCCAGCATTTCGCGATGAGCGATAATGCCTGGACCGACACGTACGGCCCCTCCACGCCCGGAATGCTGAACATCAGCTCCGGACAGAGCAACGGCATGACGATCGTCGCCACCACCAAGAAGCCTTCCACGGTCGCCAACGTTTCCTACTATGTCGACGACGGTCAGGGCGGCCATACGATGATCAACGATGTCGATCCCGGCTACGATGTCTGCTCCAACCCCAAGGATCAGGCGATGATGGAGGGCGAGACAATCGGCGACCTGCTCAACAAGCGCTCCATCACCTGGGGCTCGTTCATGGGCGGGTTTCGGCTCGATACGACCAACCCAAACGGCTCGACCGACTGCAAGCGCAGCACCCATTCGACCGTGGTCGGGGCGAACATCGTGGACTACATCTCGCACCATGCGTGGTTTCAATATTACCGGACGACCGCCAATCCGAAGCATGAGCGGCCAAGCTCGCTCGCGGCCATCGGCTACAGCCTCGAGCACGACGCTGCCACCCGCGATCCCGCCAACCATAATTACGACCTGCAGGATTTCTATGAAGCCGTGAAGGCCGGCAATTTCCCTTCGGTCTCCTACATCAAGCTGCCCGCCTATGAGGACGGCCATGCCGCCTATTCGGATCCGTTGGACGAGCAGGCCGGCACTGTCGCGTTGATCAACTTTCTCCAACAACAGCCGGATTGGAAGAGCACCGCAGTGGTGATCACCTGGGACGATTCCGATGGCTGGTACGATCACGCCTTTGCCAAGGTCACAAGCCCCTCGTTCGATGCAGAGGCGGACCAGCTCGACGGGCCGGGCAAGTGCGGGACGGGCACGCCATTGCCGGGCCTTGGCGGCAAACCGGTGAACGGCCGCTGCGGGCCCGGCACGCGGGTGCCGTTCATCGTGATATCGCCCTGGGCGCGCAGCAATTATGTCGGCCATGAGCAGATTTCGTTGGCTTCGGTGGTGCGCTTCATCGAGGACAATTGGCTGTCGGGACAGCGGCTCGGCGGCGGCTCGTTCGATGCGACCGCCGGCACAATCAACGGCCTGTTCGATTTCATGTCGGGGGGAAACAATGCGCCGCTCTATCTTGACCCGGCCGCCGGCACGCCGTTGTCCGCCCCGCCCGGCCAATCACCCTGATCGCCGGTGACCCGCGCAATTTGCCTCGCCGCATTCTGCGCGTTGCTCGCGAGCTGCGGCGGCCTGCTCGAGACGCTGCCGGCGCAGCTGTCTGCCCATCCGTCTGCACATGACCCGTTCGCACCCGGTGAGAACCCACTGCCGGTCCGGCTCGTGCGTCCACCCGCGGGACCGCTCTCGGCCATGGCGGAGCTTGGCCGAGCAGTGTTCTACGACACTGGTCTCTCGTCCTCGGGACGGCTCTCCTGCGCCTCATGCCACAGCCCGCTGCACGCCTATGCGTCGCCCCGCCGGGAAGCGGTGATGCGCGGCGGGGAGGCGCTCGCCCGCGAAGGCCTGCGCGCCGTGCCCTCGCTCATGTATCTCGAGCGCCAGCCGAGCTTCAGCATCGGGCCAGACAACGAGGAAGATGAAAACGTCGACATGGCCAAGCTGATCGCGCTGAGCCGGGGGACCGCGCCGGTGCCAAAAAAGGCCCCGCAAGCTGCGCCATCAGCGGTCAACATGGTGCCGCAGGGCGGCCTGTTCTGGGACGGCCGCGCCGACACGCTGCAGGCGCAGGCGCTGGAGCCGCTGCTCGATCCGCGCGAGATGGACGGTGGCAGCATCGAGACCGTCGCCGGCAAGTTGCGGCAGGCCCCCTACGCGGCGCAGCTGGCGCAATTGTTCGGTGCCTCGGTCTTCGCGGATTCGGGCCTGACTGTCGCCGAGGCCCTGTTCGCAGTCGCCCGCTATCAGATCGAAGATGCGAGCTTTCATCCCTACAGCAGCAAGTTCGATGCCTGGCTGGAAGGGAAAGCGCGCTTCAGCGAAAGCGAGCTGCGCGGCTATATCCTCTACAACGATCCCGCCAAGGCCAATTGCGGCGGCTGCCATATCGATCGGCCGAGCCGGGATGGCCTGCCGCCGCTGTTCACCGATCATCAGTTTGAAGCATTGGGGGCGCCACGCAACCCGGCACTCGCGGCAAACCGCGACGCCAAGTTTTTCGATCTCGGCATCTGCGGGCCTTCCCGCGGAGACATGTCCGGCGCAACGCAATACTGCGGCTTCTTCATGACGCCGACGCTGCGCAACGTGGCGACACGCCGCGTATTCTTCCACAACGGCGTGTTCAGCACGCTGCGCCAGGTGATGGACTTCTACGCTTTTCGCGACGTCGAGCCGCAAAAGATCTATCCGCGCAGAGCGGACGGCGCGGTTGATATCTACAACGATCTGCCGCCGCCCTATCGCGCCAATGTCGACAAGATCGATCCGCCTTTCGATCGCAAAGCCGGAGAGAAGCCGGCGATGACGGCTCAAGATGAGGAGGACATCATCGCCTTCCTCAGCACGCTCACGGACGGGTACCACCCGCATTGAGCGCGCGGAGAGATCCTGCGACCGATGGCGGTCGGCCAGCCGCGTTCACCGCAATGACAACCGAAGCATGTCCGGGACCTTGCCGTTGCCGCCGCAAGGCAGCGAGCCGCCAATGAAGAACAGCTTGTCGGCTGCAACCGCGGCTGCAAAGCCGTGCCGGCCCGCGGGAAGGGCCGGGAACTTGAGCCAACGATTGCCTTTGAGGTCGTAGGCCTCGACCTCGTCATAGGTCTTGCCGTCGCGGCACTCGCCACCGGCAAAGAACAGCATGCCGTGATACTGCGCATAGGCGCCGCTTGAGCGCGGCGTCGGCATCGGCGCGGCGGAAGCCCATTTGTCGGTGACCGGATCATAGATGTCATGCAGGCCGACATTCGCCGTGGATTCGCCGGTGCGTCCGCCTACGACATGGATCTTGCCGTCGACCACGAACACGCCGTCATGATCGCGCGCGGTCGGCAGCGGCGCTGCCGGATGCCATGCATTTGTCGCCGGATCGTACACTTCGTGGGTTGCGACCGTCGACTCCTCGCCCATGACCCGGCCGCCGATCGCATGAATCTTGCCGTCTACGGCGGCAAGCGCGACCGAGCCGCGCAGCCAGGAGAGCGGCGCCAGGCTCTGCCAATGATCGGCTGCCGGATCGTAGGAATAGACGCCCGCGGACGGCAGCATATGGCGGCCGCCCGCAAAGCCGCCCGCAAGATAGATCTTGCCGCCCAGAACCGCGATCCCCTCATGGGTCCGCCCCTCCGGCGAGCGCGCGCGTTCGCGCCAGCGATCAGTCTGGGGATCGTATTCGGTCATGAAGCCGTCGGTGTAGCGCTCGGTCTGCTTGCCATCCTTGGTTTCGGTCCAGCCGCCGCCGACTGCGTAGATCTTGTCGCCGACAGTGGCGGCCTGCAGCTCGCTGCGCCCTTGCGGCAGCGGCGCCGCCATGGACCAAGTGCCCGGCTGCTGCTGAGCAAGCGCCGGGGCGGCGACCATGATGGCAAGGGCGGCAGCTATGTGACGAAGCATCATGGACGACCTCCTGGTTTATAGTCCCCTACTTGCCGGGCTTCTGGGACCGCAGCCCATCATGGTCGGGGCGACTGCTCTGCCCTATCATGCGGATATGCCGCCGATCGCTTCAAGGCCAATGCGGAGGAAGAGCATGCCTGCACACAGCTTGGCCATAGCCGTGGCGTCCGCGCTGGGAGCGGCGCTGGGCATGATGGGACCTCCCGCCTTCGCCTTCGATGAGACCCGATATCCGGACCTCAAGGGTGCCTGGGTCCGCACGGCGCCTCCGGAATGGGTCCAGCGGGGAGAGAAGCCGGCTCCGCTCACGCCGGAATACCAGGCCGTCTATGACGCGAACCTCAAGGCGCAGGCCCGCGGCGAGCCGGGAGACGCGCCGCAATGGTACTGTCTGCCGCAGGGCATGCCGATGATGATGATGGCCTACAGCCCGATGGAGGTCGTGATCACCAAGGACATCACTTATGTGATGATCAGCCACGTCAACGATGCTTATCGGCGTATCTACACCGACGGGCGCGATTGGCCCGCGGCCGGCGAGCCGAGCTATGCGGGGTATTCGATCGGGCGATGGCTCGACCGCGCCGGAACCGGCAATTACGACACGCTCGAGATCGAGACCCGCGGTCTGAAGAATCCGCGCACTTTCGATACCACAGGCCTTCCGCTGCATCGGGATGCTCAGACCATCATCCTGGAGCGGCTTCATCTTGATCCTGGCGATCACAATCTGCTGCGCGACGACATCACGGTGATCGATCACGCGCTCACCGCTCCTTGGACGGTCACCAAATCCTATCGCCGCGACCCCAATCCGCGGCCTGTCTGGGTTCCGGAAGTCTGCGCCGAGGGCAATCCGTTCGTGCGCATCGGCGAGCGAGCCTACTATGTGAGCCACGACGGCAAGCTGATGCCTGTTTCCAAGGGTGAGCCGCCGCCCGATCTTAGCTTCTTCAACACCGCAAAATAGCCGAGCGCCGTGCTGTGGGCCGATGCCGCCCCTGCGCGGTCACCGCGCAAACCTCTTTTTCAGTTGAATTTCTCGTTTTTTGTCCACTGTTGCATCTCCGCAACCATCGGCGGCACGCAATGGGCTACCGGAAGACGCTCCTCCAATTGAGTTCCTCCCTAGACTTGGCTCCGCGAAAGCGGAGCTTTTCTTTTTTGCCGCGGAGCCAGAAACTGCTGCGCGATGCCCTGCCGAAGGTCAGCTCGCCTTCGTGCCCACGATCATCGAATAGCCGGCGACCAGCGGGGTGACGCGAAAATCTTCAAAGCCGGCTCCACGCATCCAGCGCTGGCAATCCGAGGCCGTGAAGGCAAAGCCTCCCGCCGTCATGATCAGCATGTGCAGGCTCATGGTTAGCGCTGCGACGGCCTTGCGCCGCTCTTCGTCGACAAGTCGTTCGTAAACGACAAGCACTCCACCCGCGGGAAGCGCTTCGTAAGCTTTTCTCAGCAGCATGTGCTTTGTGGGGAGGTCCCAGTTGTGCAGGATGCGCCCCATGACCAGGACGTCGGCGGCGGGCAAGCGGTCTTGAAAGAAATTGCCGGCGCAGAACTGCAGCCTGTCAGAGAGGCCGTGCGATCGGACGTAAATCTCGAACAGCGGCTTGAGCGCGGGGAGATCGAAGCCGCAGCCGCGCAGGTGCGGAAAGGCAAGCGCCAATGCGACCAGCAATCCTCCCTCGGCCGTGCCGATATCGGCGATCCTCTGGTAATCGCGCCAGGGAAACTGCGCCGCGATTGCGGGCGCGACCAGGCGCGCTGCGCCGGTCATGCCGCTGGCGAAGGCAGTCAGAGCCGCCGGGTCCGTGTAGAGGGCCGGATAGTGACCGTGGTCCTCGTTTGCGCCCGGCCAATTTCCCCGCAATGCATCCGTCAACGACGTCCACGCAGAGAAATGTCGCGAATTGAGAAGCTCAAACAAGCCGCCGATGTAGGTTTGCTTGGTTTGGTCGAGATAAAGGCTCGCTTCGGCCGTATTGGTGTAGCACCCCGCGCGATCTCGTTCGATAAGGCCGAGCGCCACCAGGGTATCGAAGAAATCAACGGCGCCGCGAGGATCGATCCCGATCCGGCCGCCCAAGGCCTGCGCGTCCAATGGACCGTCGGCGAGCGCCGTGAACACGCCAAGCTCGACGGCGCTGAGCAGCGTCTTGGCGGCTTGGAACGAATGGCCCAGCTCGACGATGCGATCGAGCGTGCTCACGGGGTTTGCGCACCGGGCGCATCATGCGCGCCAACTGCCGCCGCCTTGAGCAAACGCAGCAGCTCACCGCGATCGAGCTTGCCCATAGCGTTGCGCGGCAGCCGCTCCACTGAGACGAAGCGCGTCGGCGTGAAAATAGTGGGAAGCTGCTTGCGGCAGTGCTCGCGCAGCCGCTGCAAATCGATTGTCTTTGCGGATTCGATCGCAACCCAGATTTGATCGACGCCGTCGACCGCGCTCACCAGAGCCGCACCGGCAGCGGCTGCTGGATCGAAGCCCGCAACGAGCTCCTCGATGGCCTCGGGCGCGATCTTCTCGCCACCGAGGTTGAGGACGGCCGTCTGCCGCCCGGCAACCACAAACACGCCATCGAGCGTCAACGCGCCGACGTCTCCTGGATAGAACCAGCCGTCACGAAAGATGCGCGCCGAGGACTCCGCATCGTTGTAATAGCCTGAAGCCATGTAGTCGCCGCGAATGCGCACGATCCCGCTCTCGCCGATCGGCATCGGCCGATCGGTTTCGTCGACGATCTCGACGCGCATGCCGGGGGTCACATAGCCGACCGCTCCGGGCAGATTGCGAACGGCGTGCGCCGGCGCGCTGGCAACGAGCGAGGTCTCCGCCGAACCGTAGGCCGCGATCAAATTCGAGCCCATGCGGCTGGCGACACGCTCCGCAAGGCTGGCGGAGAGGATGCTGCCGCCGGTGAGAATGACGTCGAAAGTGTGCTGGCTGCGATGCTTGTCGTGCTCGGCCAAGAGTTCCGGCAAAGAACCCGGCGCGACCACGAAAGCATCGACATTGTAGAAATCGAGCGCGCGCAGCGTGTTCTCCCCCGTGTTGCCGCGCGTGAAGAACGCGCCCCCCTTGAGGAGCGTGGAGATGAAAATGGTGTAGCCGAACGAGGTCGCGAGGGTGACGTCGCAGAACACGCGCGCGCGCGACGGAAAGACGTTTCCGCACAGCGCGTGGTAGCGCAGCACGCGGCCGAAGACCATTCTGTGGCTCAAAGCAACTGCCTTCGGCTCGCCAGTCGTGCCCGAGGTCAGGATGATCCGGGTGATGTCGTCGTCGCCCGGAGCGTGATCGACCTCCGGAGGACGCCCGTCGCCTGCGAGCCAGCTCGGATCGAACGGAATGGTCCGCACATTCGCGTGCGGGTGCGGTCCATCGCAGACCATCGCATCGAGGCGCAGTGAATGGGGCAGCTTGCGCGGGCCCACAGAAATCGTAATCACGCCGAGCCGCGCGAGCCCGAGGATGAGCACCGCGTGGATCGTCGGGTGCTTTGGCAGCAGGACGCCAACCACGTGCCCGGCGGCAAGACCGAGTGACCGCGCACGCCGGCTGATATTGTTTACGGATTTTTCCAGCTGCCCATAGGTCACCAGGTCAACGCCCGGCGCGCAGAGCGCCAGCGCCTGCGGATTGTGGCGCGCATGGAACAGGATGGGGCTGATGACATCCATTGGCGATCTTATTGCGCGCGTTGAAGCCCTTACCGATTGAAAATATAAAGGTTTTCTGCAAGGCGGGGACGGGATTCCGCCGATCAATTTTTGCCCGACGTTGCATTTTGGCAACAAATTCCTGACGCAACCTGTGGTACCAATAGCAAATGAATATTGGAGGGGCGAAATGAAACGTCTGTTGCTCGCGACCGTTTCGGCACTCGCGCTGGCTTCGGTGCAGCCAGGGCGTGCCGCCGACCTGCGGATGCCGCTCAAGGCGCCGCCGATGATCAAAGCGTTCAGCTGGACCGGGTGCTATGTCGGCGGGCACGGCGGCTGGGGGTGGGGACAAAAGACCTTTTCCGATACGTCAACGGTCTTTGGCGACGATCTGATAGCTTTCTTCACAGATGCTAGCTCTAAGAGCTTCGACGTCAGCGGTGGCGTTCTGGGCGCCCAGATTGGATGCGATTACCAGTTCGCGCCGGGCTGGGTCGTCGGCGTCGAGGGCAATTCCTCTTGGACCGACATCAACGGCAAGTTCGACTGTACGTCACCCACGTGCTTCGGGCCCGTGCACCTCGATTCTGACACCGACTGGATGGCGAGCGTCACGGCCCGGCTGGGCTATGCGTGGACGGATCGCTGGCTCCTCTACGTGAAGGGCGGCGCCGGCTGGGTGCGCGATGAATATGAAATCAATACGTATTTAGGTAATTGGTCCGCTGCCGAGACCAGGACTGGATGGACAATCGGCGGCGGGCTCGAGTGGGCGTTTGCCGATAATTGGTCGGCGAAGCTCGAATACCAATATTATGACTTCGGTAATCGGGATCTGACCTTCACCCTTCCCGACGGGACCTCGCCGGAGATCGAAAAAGTGAGGCAACAAATCAGCACGGTTACTGCCGGTATCAACTTCCGCTTTCACTGAGACGCGCCGGACTGGAATTCACCGGTCGACTGCAGCGCCGAGCGATAACGGTAGTCAAAGCGCATCCCCGTCCAATAGATCGGGGATGCGCTTTGTTTTTGCCTGATGCCCGCCTGCGCCGACTTACCCCACCTCGATGATCGCCTCGGGATAGCGGTGCAGCCGTTCGCCCGGCCCATTGCTGCCGATGAGGTAGTTGTCGCAAACCCAGTGCAGCATGCCTTTGTAGATGTAGGTCGGATGGACCACGATATTCATGTCCTTCTCGATCACCATCGGCTCGTCGTGGCGGATGAGCGGGCGCTCGACCAGGTCGTAGCCCTGCCCGTGGCAATAGAGGCGCGTCTCCTCGGGCCTCCCGTTGCGGCGCATGAAGTCGTTGAACTTCTCCCAGATTTCCTTGGCCGGGGTGCCGGGCTTGAGCAGATCAAGCGTCATTCTGCGCGACTCGAGCGTGAAGGCGAGCTCGTCCTTCATCTCTTGCGGCGCCTTGCCGACCACACAGTTGCGGCCGAGCTCGGTGTAGAAGCCGCCGGGACCCGCGTCCTCGACCAGCAGCGCCACATAGTCGCCTTCCCGGATGACGCGGTTCTGCATGTGCTTGGGCGCGAACTTCATCGGGGTGCCGAGCGGGGCTGAAGCGCAGAGATAGAGCCCCTGCTCGCTGCCGTGGGTCTGGCTGTAGAACTGCGCGGCGGCGACCACATCGCTGTCGCGCATGCCCGGCTTTATGGAGGCGAACGCCGCCTGCATGGCGCCGTCCTGCATGCGCGCCGTGCGTACGATCCGCTCCATCTCCTCCTCGCTCTTGATCGCTTTGATGCGGTCGACAAGCTCCGAGGCATCGACGAAACGGGCGGCGGAAAAATGCAGCTTGAGGAAATCCCCCATGGCGTAGGACATCTGGTAGGTCGACACGAGCCCGATCGTGCCCTTGGCGAAAGGCGCGAGCGCGCTCGCCGCGAGCTCCGGATCGTAGTCCTTCGTGTAGACGGCCGAGGCATAGCTCGGCGTGGTGAGCACCCGCTTGACGCCGCGCCGCACGCCGTCGCCGCCTGAAGGGATATCCTCCTTGCCGCCGAGCGGGCCCTGCATGACGATGGTCATCAGGTCGTCGCGCGGAAACACCACCGTGACCGGGTAGCCGTTGCCGGCCGGCAGATCGGTGAAATACTTGACATAGCCGCCCATGTGATCGTTGTTGTTCTGCATCACCAGGACGTCGATGCCTTCGCGCTCCATGGCGGCGCGCACGGCCTTCCAGCGGCGTTCCAGCTCGGCAGTGGAGATGGGCGTGTTCAGTCGTTCACTGAGCTCGGGCATGTCGTTTGGTCGATCCGTGATTGAAGTGCCAACTCGTTTCATTCATATCGTCGCCCCGGGCGCGCTGCAACGCGGTTCGTCCGTGCAGGACTTGCATGAACAAGGTGCATGAATGCCGATCCAAGTCTCGAGCCCATCCACGGGCGATACGCCGAGCAATGCCACCGCCAACGTCCTGATCATCTGCCCGGAACCGGACGCCTATACGTCGCGGCTTGTCGGCGAATTTCCGCAGGTAAAATTCACCTCTGTGGCTTCGCTCGAATGTACGCCGGCGCTTTCCCGGATGGGCGAGGCGGACGCCATCCTGTCCTATGGGCGCGCCTTCGACGCCGAATGTCTTGCCCGCGCGCGCAAGCTCAAGTGGTTTCAGTGCCTCATCACCGGCACCGATCATCTTACCCCGGTGCTGGCCGGGACAAAGGTCATCCTGACCAATGCGCGCGGCATCCATGGGCCGCAGATGGCCGAGATGGCGGTTTTGCATATGCTGATGCTGTCGCGGCGGGTACCGGAGCTGGTGCGCAATCAGGCTGCCCGCATCTGGGAGCGCATCAACCCGCGCGTGCTCGACCGCCGTACCATCGTGATTCTCGGAGTTGGCGCCATCGCCGAGCATACCGCCAGGGTAGCCAAGGCCCTCGGCATGAGCACGATCGGGGTATCGCGCACGCCGCGCCAGATCGAGGGATTCGATGCGATCTATCCGCGCGAGCGATTGCTCGAGGCGGCCGCGCGCGCCGATTTCCTGCTTGCGCTCGTTCCCTACACCAAGGAGAACGACAAGATCATCGATGCGTCCGTCTTCGCCGCCATGAAGCCGACCGCCTATCTCATCAATCTGGCGCGCGGTGGTGTCGTCGACGAAGCCGCGCTCATTGATGCGCTGCGCGCAGGCAGGATTGCCGGCGCCGGCCTCGACGTCTTCGCCGAGGCGCCGCTGCCGCCGGCGCATCCGTTCTGGAGCATGGACAATGTCTTTATCACGCCGTTCATCGGCGGCCGCAGCGATCAGTACGAAGAGAACATCATGTCGATCATCAAGCCGAACCTGCGGCACTTCCTGGCGGGTCACCTGGACCAGATGATCAACCGCGTTGAAGTCTGATATTCGCGCATTGCACCGGCTGTCCTTGCGGCTTTCCTGTTCACGTCCGACGATCTCGCGCAACGGCTGCATGGATTTCAGGCTCCAACCTCGAATTTCCGGATATCGGCCAAATGGCCGGCGACCGCGGCCGCGGCGACCATCGCCGGACTCATGAGATGTGTGCGCGCGCCCATCCCTTGCCGACCTTCGAAATTGCGGTTGGTGCTCGAGGCGCAGCGCTCGCCCGGGCCAACTACATCGTCATTCATCGCCAGGCACATGGAGCAGCCTGATTGACGCCACTCGAAGCCGGCATCGAGGAACACGCGGTCCAATCCCTCCGCCTCGACAAGGCGCCGCACCTCGCTCGAGCCGGGCACCACGATCGCACGCACACCCGGAGCAACATGGCGGCCACGCAGCACGCCGGCTGCCTCGCGCAGATCTTCGATGCGGGCATTGGTGCACGAGCCGATGAAGGCATGGCCTATTTGCACGGCCTCCATCGGCGTGCCCGGCTCGAGGCCCATATATTCGAGCGCCCGCACCATGCCGGCACGGCGCGTCGGGTCGCTCTCCCGCGTCGGATCAGGGACGACGTTCTCGATCGCCACCGCCTGGTCGGGGCTGGTGCCCCAGGTCACCAGAGGCGCGATCGCTGAAGCATCGAGCGCGATCTCGCGGTCGAACGCCGTGTCAGGATCGCTCTTGAGCGTGCGCCAGTAAGCTTCAGCCTGCTCCCACAACGCGCCAATTGGCGCTCGCGGCCTGTGCTTGAGATAGGCGAAGACCTTGTCGTCGGGAGCCACGATGGCGCCGCGCGCACCCGCCTCGACCGCCATGTTGCAGATGGTCATGCGGCCCTCGACACCAAGCGCCCTGATCGCCGCCCCCGCAAACTCGATGGCGTATCCGACCGCCCCATCCGCCCCGGTGCGGCGGATGAATGCCATGATGATGTCCTTGGCGCTCACGCCGGCGCTGATCGCACCGTCGACCGTCACCCGCATGGTCTGGAGCCGCCGATATACGACGGTCTGCGTCGCGAGATAATGCTCGATGTCCGAAGTGCCGATGCCGAAACCCAACGTACCGAGGGCGCCGTAAGTGGTCGTGTGGCTGTCGCCGGCCGCCACCACCATGCCGGGGAGAATGAAGCCGATCTCGGTGGCGACGACGTGCTCGATGCCCTGGCGCGGGTCCATGATGTCGAACAGCTCGATACCGAAGTCCCGTGCGTTGCGCTCGAAATAAGCGACCTGCGCGGCTGCCTGGCTGTCGGCGATCTCGCGGACGCGCCGCGCCGCGGTCGGGTTCACGTGATCGACGACGGCGAGACTTGCCTCTCGCCGCCAGACCGGCCTTCCGGCTTCCCGCAAGCCGGTGAATGCCTGCGGGCTGGTGTATTCGTTCAGCACGGTGCGATCGACATAGAGCAGGACCTGCTCTTCGCCATCGAGTTTCTGCACGGTATTGGCGTCGACAAGCTTGTCGTAGAGCGAACGCGGCATGCTGGTGCGCGCTTTCCTGACCGACTATTAGGGGGCTGCGACCGGTGCGCGCGATCGGACCTCTGCCCACGGTGTGCCAGAGCGGACCGAGGCGATCGCCTCGGCCCAAGCCTTTTCATCGAAATCGCCATCCCAGCGCGCCACCACCGCGGCTGCAACCGCATTACCCACGGTGTTGACGATCGCCCGACCGAGCGACATGAAGCGGTCGACGCTGAGCAGCAGCGCCAGCCCCTCCACCGGCACGACCCCCGTCGCGACCACGGTCGCGGCGAGCGCACCGAATGCGCCGCCAGTCACTCCTGCCGCTCCTTTGCTGGTGAACAACATCAGCATGAGGCTGCCGATCTGCTGCTCCAAGGTAAGATGCACGCCATAAACCTGGGCGATGAACAACACGCTGAGCGGCAGAGTGAGCGCCACGCCATCAAGGTTGAACGAATAGCCGGACGGAATGACGAGTCCGGTGACCGCGCTCGGCACGCCTGCCGCCGGCAGCTTGCGCATCATGCCGGGTATCGCGGTTTCCGAGGAGGACGTGCCGACCACCACCAGCAGTTCCTCGCGCAGCAGGCGCAAGACGTCCCAGAGCCTGATGCGGACGATCCGGCAGATCACCTCGAGCACGACAAGAACGAAGAAGGCGAGCGTACACCACGCGGTGAGCACCAAGAACGCCAATGCCCAGATCGTCGACAGACCAAACTTGCCAATCGTGAACGCCATGGCGCCGAACGCCCCAATCGGAGCCGCCAGCAACACGACATTGACGACGGCGAAGATCAAGCCGTTGAGGCGCTCGAATGAGGCACGCAATGCTGCGCCTTGCTCGCCCAGCATGAGCAACCCGGCCCCGGTGAAGAGAGCAATAACGAGCACCTGCAGGACATCACCTTGGGCGAAAGGTCCGACAAACGTCTCGGGCACGATATGCATGATGTAGGCCGGCAATGATTGCACATTCGCGTGGGCGTATTGCGCCACGCTTGCCGCCTGCTCTGACGACGGCTTGGCCACGCCGCTGCCGGGTTGCACAAACAGCGCAACCGCGCCGCCGATCAGCAGGCAGAGCGTGGTCACCGCCTCGAAATAGATGATGGTCTTCAAGCCGATGCGCCCCACGCTGCGCATCGTTCCGGCCTGCGCAATGCCGGTGACCACCACCAGGAAGACGAGCGGTGTAATGGTCATCCTGATCAAGCTGATGAAGATATCGCCCGGCGGCTTGAGCGCCGTGGCGTAGCTGGGGCTGAGCCAACCGACCAGCACGCCCAGGAGCGCGCCGATGATGACCTGGACATATTGCTGCCGCCACCAGCGCCGGTGCGGCTTTGCGCTCTGCCCACCAGCGCCCGGCACGGATGCGGCAGCAGCACGACCCTCGACCTTCAGCACCGCGTCCCCCCTTTGCCCTGTCTCTTGTTCCTTGAGCTCGGTGCACCGACCATTCGTCGATGAATCCGACCAGCGTTCCTAGAGAGGCCGCGCAATAAAGGGACATGTCAATTGGGCATGTATTGATGCCCATCGGCATTGCCATAACACATTGAATAATCATGAATTTTACCGGCACGCGTGGTGAGCAGACGCTTGAATTTCACCACCGGAAAAGGCAGGGTGCGATCGCGGTACCCGGAAACAAGCCGCTTCCGCTCCGCTCTTGGTGCGAGCCGCAGTGCACGTGCCGTTGAGAAGGTTGATCTAAAAGTCGATCCACAGGTTCATCCATGACCGACGCCGATAAATCGATTTCCGATCCACGCCCGTGCTTGGCTTTGTTGTTGGGCGACTGTACGGGAATCGGTCCGGAACTGGTCGCGAAGGTCCTGCATCAACGCCGCATGGCGCAACATGCACGGCTGGTGGTGGTGGGCGATGCGCGCGTGCTCGAGCTCGGCATGCGCGACGCCAAGGTCGACTTCCCCTGGCGGCGCGTCACCAATACCGCCGAGGTCGATTGGACGAGTGAGGTCGTACCGGTTATCGATTTGAGAAACATCAATCCTGCAGATTTCCCGCAGGGGGTGGCTTCGTCGGAGTCCGGGCGCCTGACCGGCGAGACACTCGCTTCTGCCATCAAGATGGCACAACGCGGCGAAATCGACGGCATCACCTTTGCGCCACTCAACAAGCGCGCCATGTATGATGGCGGCTGGCGCTTCCCGGACGAGCACAAGATGTTTGCGCATCTGCTCGGCCATAACGGCCATTTCAGTGAAATGAATGTGCTTGACGGCCAGTGGATGACCCGCGTGACCTCGCATGTATCGCTGCGCGAGGCGGTCGAGCAGGTCACGCGAGAGCGCATTCGCGACGCGCTGCGGCTGGCCGACGCCAGCATGCGTCAGGCCGGGATCGAGAACCCGCGCATCGCCGTCGCGGCGCTCAACCCGCACAACGGAGAGAATGGTTTGTTCGGGACGGAGGAAATCGAGATCATTCGGCCAGCGGTCGAGGAGATGGCGGCCAGAGGCATCAACTGCAAAGGCCCGTTTCCCTCCGACACCGTCTACATCAAAGCCTTCGCCGGCGAGTACGACAGCGTGCTGTCGATGTACCACGACCAAGGACAGATCGCGACCAAGCTCAAGGGCTTCAATCGCGGCGTGACGATCACGGCCGGGTTGCCCATCATCTTCACCACGCCGGCGCACGGCACAGCCTTCGACATCGTCGGCAAGGGCGCGGCCGACACTGGCGCCACCGAGCAGGCGATCATGCTGGCCGCCAAGATGGCGGCGCGCCGCAGCATCACGGCGGAAACGGCGGAACAAGCGACGATCGCCGCCGAGTAGGACGAAAGCTGCAGCGCAGCCCATAGTTCGTAGCGGCCAGCGTGCCAATCGCGCGGTAAACGGAGCACCGAACATGGGAATGGTGCAAGGCGGAGTCTCACCGGTGGCAAGTACCCGGAGCTTGACGCGGCGCCACCTGGTGCGCGCTGCGGCTTCTGTCGCCGCGGCTGCGACGATGCCGCGCTCCTTGTGGGCGGCCACCGAGGACGCGAGCCCGGTGATGGCCAAGCTCAGCGGCTATATGAGCGAGGCAGGCAGCCGCCCCCTTCCCGATCAGGTCGTTCAACAGACCAAATACCATGTCCTCGACACGCTCGCGGCCATGATTTCGGGATCTGAACTGCCGCCCGGGCGGCAAGCGCTGAAGTTCGCCCGCGCCTATGCGGGTCAGCCGATCGCAACGATCGTTGCCTCGAACGTCCTTGGCGGACCAATCGAAGCCGCCATGGTGAACGGGGCGCTGGCTCAGTCCGATGAGACCGACGACAATTACAGTGCCGGAGGCGCGCATCCCGGCTGCGCGGTGGTTCCGGCCGCATTGGCGCTTGGGGAAGCCACCGGCATCGAGGGTGTCCGATTCTTGCGCGCCGTTACGCTCGGCTACGACATCGGGATGCGGGCCATGAAGACGGTCTTGGCCGGAACGTTGCCGGATACACACAATGTGGTCGGCACGTTCGGGGCGTCGGCTGCCGCGGGTTGCATCCTCAATCTGACCGCACAGCAAATGAGCTGGCTGCTCGATTATGCCTCGCAGCAGGCGGGCGCCGGTTATGCCGTATGGCAGCGCGACCCACAGCACATGGAGAAGGCCTTCCTGTTCGGGACCATGGGGGCGCGCAACGGCGTGACCGCCGCGCTGCTTATTCAATCGGGCTGGACCGGTGTCGACGATGTGTTTTCAGGCTGCGATAACTTCTTCCAATCCTATGCTCCAAAGCCCGGGCCGGCGGATTTGGTCGATCAGCTCGGCGAACGCTACGAAATAACGCAAACGATCATCAAGAAATGGAGCACCGGAGGCCCGATCCAATCGCCGCTTGATGCGCTGGTCAATCTGCGCAAGCAGCATCCGTTCGAAGCCGATCAGGTCAAACAGATTGTCGTTCATTTGTCCACCAGCGCCGCCCCCAAGGTCGACAATGTGCAAAGCCCCGATCTCTGTCTGCAATACCTTTTTGCGGCCATGCTGCTGGACGGAACCGTTTCATTCCGCGCGGCGCATGATAGGACGCGCATGCAGGATCCGACGATCCTGCGCGAGCGCGCCAAGGTGCAGGTGACGGCAGAGGAGGAGCTGGAGCGCTTGCTGCCAAAACGCGTCGCCGTCGTCGAGATAACGCTCACTGACGGGACGAAGCTCAGCGAACGCAACGACACTGTGCGCGGCACGCCTGAGGATCCCATGAGCCAGGAAGAGATCGTGGCCAAAGCACGCGACCTGATAATACCCGTGCTCGGGAGCGAGACTTGCACCAAGCTTATCGACAAAGTGTTTGGGCTCGAGCAGGTGAAGGACATCCGGGAGCTTCGATCCCTTCTCCAACGCGCGTGATCGGTGATAGATATTGGTAGGTCGTTGCGCTGAAGGGAGAATTGTTGAACGGCCTTTGCAGCTCAATCTCGACTTGACTTGCTTGCTTTTGGCCCGTTGAGCCGGCATGCTGTCGGGGCTGGAGGTGCCGTTGCGACACAACAAGTCCGCCGCATTTCGTTTCCGCGACCGGAAGGTGGAGGTGATTGTGCAGGTGGTACCTGGAAGGGGCGACGTCATCATCAGGCAATTCCACTGGGTCCGGCGCTGGCGATCGGACCACGATCTGGTCGCGCCAGCAAACCGAAAGCTGAATTGAAACTGAAGAAGGCAACGACCAAGGTCCTTCTAAAGGAAGAGGCCTATTAGGGAGAGGTTCTGTCATGAGAAAGCGTTTCTATGGACTAACCATGGCGGCGGCGCTGGCGACCGTCCTGGTCGGCGGCACTGCCTTCGCGGCGGGGGTGAAGCTCCTGACCACGATCGACATTCCGGGCGAGGAGCTCAAGCTGTTCGACATCGGCGTGGTCGACGCAGATGCCGGCCGCTACTACATCGCCGATCGTTCCAACAAGGGCGTCGACATCTTCGACACCAAGACCAACAAATTTGTTGGCCGGGTCGAGGGCATGGTCGGCGTCGTGATGAAAGACGGCAAGCCGGTCGGTAGCGCCTCCGGCCCGAACGGGACCGCGATCGATCCGACGAAGAAAGAGCTCTGGGCGGGCGACGGCGACAGCACCGTCAAGGTGGTCGACCTCAAGGCCAATCCGCCGAAGATCGTTGATACCATCAAGACCGGCGGCCAGAAGCGCGCCGACGAGCTCGCGATCGACAGCAAGGACGGGATCGTCCTGGTCTGGAACAATGCCGACAAGCCGGCCTTCGGGACCTTCATCTCCACCGCGCCCGGCCACAAGATCCTCGGCAAGGTCGAGTATCCGGAGGCATCCGACGGGGTCGAGCAGTCGGCTTTCGTGGCGGAAACCGGCCTGTTCTATTCCTCCGTGCCTGAGCTCAATGACGACAAGCAGAAGGGCGGCATCGCGGTATTCGATCCCAAGAGCATGAAGATGCTGCGGATGATCAACATCCCGGGTTGCGGGCCGACCGGCCTGATGCAGGGACCAGGAACCAATATGCTGGTCGGCTGTTCCGCGGGCGAAGGAGGTAAGTTGCCTCCGGCGACTGTGATCTGGGACTGGAAGACCGAGAAGGTCGTCAATGTGGTCCATGAAGTCGGCGGCATGGACGAGGTCTGGTACGACTCCGGCTCCGACAAGTACTACACCGCTTCACGCGACAACCCGGGCGGCCCGGTGCTCGGCGTGATCGATGCTAAGACCAACAAGTGGATCGAGAACGTCCCGACCGCTCCCGGCGCGCACTCGGTGGCGGCGGATTCCAAGACCAAGCACGTGTTCGTGCCGCTGACCGCCAATCCGGCGTGCCCGAAGAGCTGCATTGGCGTCTATGGCGAAAACTGAAGAAGCCTAAGCGCACTTATTGTTGTTGCTGCTGGCCCCCGGATGGTGACGTCCGGGGGTTTTGTTTTGTGAACAAATTGGCTTCCCGGTCGTCCCCGCGAAAGCGGGGACCCAGTTCTCTTCGTAAAATGCTCTTGACGCTCGCTCAAGTTTGCCTTTTGCGAAGGGACTGGATTCCCGCTTTCGCAGGAATGACCGGATTCGGAGACTTCTTTCACGAGCTCTCAGGATGAGGCTGTCGCAATTTCAATCATACACCGTCTCGAGATAGTGCTCGGAATCGACCACCGCCTCGATCACCGTCGGTCCTGAAGCCGCGAGCGCCGCCCGCACAGCGCCCTCCAGCGCCTCGGCTGATCGCACGCCGACTGCCGGCACGCCGAAATAATGCGCGGGCGGCGCCGTATACTCCTCTGCTTGCAGCTCGGTCCCGTAAAGCGGATATTGGCGGCGGATCTGCTTCACCTTTATGAGCGCGAGCCAGCGGTCGTCGAGCACTACCACCGGCAGCGCTAACTTGAGGCGCTTGGCGACCGCAAGCTCGCCGCAGGTCATCTGAAAGCAGCCGTCACCGAGCAGACAAACCACGGGTGCTTGCGGCTGCGCCAGCTTGGCTGCGATCGCTCCCGGCAGGCCGAAGCCCATCGACGACCAGCCGTTGGTGATCTGGAAGCTTTTGGGCGCATGGGCGGTCCATTGCGAGGCGATCTGATGCGTATGGGCACCCACGTCGAAGCTGAGCAAGCCATCCGCCGGCAGCGCCCGGCGCACCGCATCGATCGCGGCGTGGGCCGTGAAGCTCGCGCTCGGCGGGCGCAGCGCCGCCGCAAAAGCCTGCCGATGCGCGGCCAGCGCCTCCGTCGACCAATGCGGAGCGACCGCCGGCAGCGCGAGGAGGCGCGCCAGCACGCGGTCGAGATCGCCGGTGACCTGATGCGCAAGGCGCACCGAAGGCGCGACGTCGACCGGCTCGATGTCGATCTGCAACAGCGGAGTATCGCCAATCCAGGCCTCGTATTCGACCTCGATGGTGTCATAGCCGAGCCCGATGATCAGATCGGCCGAGCGCAGGAAACGGCGCTGCACTTGCCGGCAGCCGCGCTCGATGCAGCCGAGCGAGAGCGGATGATCCTCGTCGATCATGCCCTTGGCCATGGTGGTGGTGGCAAACGGCAGATTGTGTCGCTCGATCAATTGCTGCAGCAGCCCAGGCTCCATCATCCGGGTCGCCGAGGCGCCGATGACTGCGATCGGGCGCTTGGCGGCCGCCATAACCTGGCCAGCGCGCGCGATCGCGATGCTGGGCGCCGCGGCAAGGCGCGCGGGCCGCGCAAGCTCGGGAACCGGCTCATTGGTCGGCGCGAGCGCGACATCCTCGGGCAGGTCGAGATGCACCGGTCCTTTCGGCTCGCTCTGCGTCAGGCGCAGCGCCTCGACCAGGGTCTCGCCCACCTTGCCCTTGCGCAGCGGCAGTGTGGCCTTGGTAATGGGACGGAACAGCGCATGGTGATCGATCCACATCTGGATGCGCCGACCAAGCTGCTCGGTGTTGAGATTGCAGGTGATCGCGATCATTGGCGAGCGGTCGAGATACGCCGAGCCGACACCAGTCGCCAGGTTGGTGGCACCCGGACCGAGCGTCGCGATGCACAAGCCGGGCGCTCCCGTCATGCGCCCGGTGACATCCGCGGCGAAGCCGGCGGAGCCTTCGTGCGCAGTCAGCACGAAGTCGACGCCGCCCGCGCGCATCGCCTCCATCAGCGGCAGCACGTTGCCGCTTGGAATGCCGAAGCCGCGGGCGATGCCGGCGGCTCTAAAGGTGGCGACGATCAGGTCAGCGTTGTTCATGGCTAATACCCGAGCGCAAAAGCTTCGCGCCGGTAGTCGGCGCCGCCCGCAAGCGTGCCGGTTTTGTACAGCTCGATCGCCTTGGCGGAACCGTAGAAATAAGCATCCTCGGCGCGTTCGGCCTTGTGGCCCATGCGCGCGAGCTCGGCCGCGATGGCGGGCGGGAATTCGCCGTCGAGCAGCACATCGCCGGTCTTGGTGTTGCACCAGCGCGGCGCTTCCACGGCGGCCGCCACGTCATAGTCTTCATCGACCAGATAGCTGAGCACCTGGACATTGGTCAGGGTTTGGCTCAAGCCGCCAGGTGTTGCGAGCGCATAGCGCAGACGGCCATCGCGCCGCACCAGCACCGGGCAGAGCGTATGTGCGGGCCGCCGCCCAGGCCCGACACTGTTGGGCCTCCCTGGGCGATGTGTGAATCCCTGCATGCGATTGTTGAACAGGATGCCGGTGCCGGGATCGAGCACCATGCTGCCGAACACGTTGAACACGCTCTGCACCAGGCTCAATGCATTGCCGTGCGCGTCGGCGATCAAGAGGCAGGCAGTGCCGCCGCGATTCGCGACCTTCGCGCCGACCGTTCCGTTCAACACCGCGGTCTGCATGGTGGCCGTCATCTCGCGCCCGGTGAGCCGCTCGATCGCGTCGGGTAGCGCGCGCGGATCGGCGATCGAAGGCACGCTCTCGAACGCGGCGTGCATGGCGCTGATTTGGTAGGCGAGCCGCTGCGCGACCGATTGGGTCAGCGTCGCGCTGTCGAGCGCCGCAAGCCCGTTGAGCTGCATCAACAACAAGATGCCGTAGGAGTTGGGCGGCATTACCTCGACCACGTGGCCGCGATAAGTGGTGGCGATGGGGTCGACCCAAAGCGGCGTGAACCCCTCGAGATCGGCGGCACGTATGAGGCCACCGCGCGCTTCTTGGAAGTGCACGATCCGGGCGGCGAGATCTCCCGAATAGAATTCATCCGCCCCATAGGTGGCGATGGCGCGCAAGGATGCCGCCAAGGCAGGCTGGCGCAGAATCTCGCCGATCCGCAACGCCCGACCCTGCGGCAGGTAGAGCGCCGCGCAGCCCGGATCCGCGGCAAGAGCCTCCTGGTTCTCGGGCAAGCGTTCCGCCAGCACTTTCGAGACCGGATAGCCTTCGGCGAGCGTGATGGCCTCCTTGAACAAATCCTTCCATTCGAGACGCCCGAAACGAGCGTGCATGACGTCCCACGCGCGCACCAGGCCGGGGACAACCGGCGCCAGGGGCCCGCGCGTTTTCATGCCGCCGGGAAAGCGCTCGGGCGAGGCCAATGCGGGCGCCACGCCCGACGCGTTGAGGCCATAGGTGCGGCCGCTCGCTGCTTCGTGGTAGAGCAGAAAGCAATCGCCACCGATCGAGGTCGCCTGGCCGACCACCGCCGCAAGCGCGGCGGATGCGACAACCATCGCGTCGATCAGGTTGCCGCCGCGCTTGAGGATGTCTATCGCGGCAAGCGTCGCGGCCGCGTGCCCGGACACCACCATCACTTCGCGGCCGAACACGGCCGCGCGCGGGCTGCGAATCCTCAGCTCCCCCGGCATGGTCCTTTACTCGTGAATTCCAGCCGCGACGATCACGTCGTGCCACTTGGCGGCATCGGCACGCATGCGCTGCTCCATCGCTTCCGGCGGACCGGGCTCGGGCTCGACACCTTGCTCGATCAAGGCCGCCCGAACGGCAGGATCTGCGAGCGCGGCGGTGACCTCGCGGTTAAGCTTGGCCACGATAGTTTGTGGGGTGCCGGCCGGGACCACGTAACCCTGCCACAACGATGCTTCGTAGCCCGGGAGGCCCGATTCAGCGATGGTAGGCACATCCGGAAGCGCATTGTTGCGGGTCGCGCCCGTGACCCCGAGCGCGCGCAATTTGCCGTCGCGGATATTTCCGACCGACGGCGGAATGGTGCCGAACTGCATGTCGACGCGCCCGTCCATGAGATCGATCGCGGCTTGTCCGGTGCCACGATAGGGCACGTGGACCATCTCGATATGCGCCATGCTCGCGAACAGGGCGCCGGCGAGATGCGCGAGCGTCGCCGGCCCGGCAGAAGCGTAGGTCAAGGTGCGCGGCTTTGCCTTGGCAAGCGCGATGAGCTCGCCAACGCTGCGTGCCGGCAGGCCCGGAAAGACGTTGAGAACGAAGGGCGAGGCGCCCAGCATCGCGACGGGAGCGAAGTCTCGCAGCGGATCGTAGCCGAGGTTTGTGCTGTAGCTCGGCGCGACCGCATGGGTTGAAGCATTGGCGAGGCCCATCGTGTAGCCGTCGGGCTGTGCGCGCGCGACCGCTTCGCTGCCGAGATTGCCGCTGGCGCCTACCCGGTTTTCCACGAATACCTGCTGCTTGAGGCGCTCGCCGAGCTTCTGGGCGACGATGCGGGCGACGATATCGGAGCTCGAGCCGGGGGAAAATGGAACGATCAGCCGGATCGGCCGCTCCGGCCGCCAATCCGCCTGCGCGAAGGCTTGCGCGGGTGCAGTAAGGGCGACCGCAAAACTGATCAGCAAGCGTGCGGTGCGTCTCATTGGCCAGTTACCCCGGTCATTCCGGCGAAAGCTTGAGGACGCAGCATTTGTTGAACCCGATTGAGCCGTCCCTGCGAAAGCAGGGACCATGGGTCCCCGCCCTCTCGACGGCGCGCGGCGGTATGGGTCCCGGCGCTTCGGCCGGGACGACCAAGTGGACGATCAATCCATCTCACCATCAAGCCTTGGCGTCGGCGCCCTCCTTGGCGACGACCTCCTTGGTGGCGCCGATCCAGCCCGTATGGGTGAGATCGAAGACGATGCCGAGCGGATCCTTGTACTTGGCCTCGTAGTAGGAATTGGGCGAGGTCGGGCGGCCGGTGAGATAGCTGCCGCCCGCGTCCAGCACCTTCTTCTCGGCCTCGGCGAGATCATCGACCCACATGCCGAAGTGATAGAGGCCGATCCGCTCCTTTTCATCCTCCTTCACCAGGAGGGCCACATTCATCGTGCCGTCCGACATGTAGATGCCGCGGCGACCGTGCCCCACGCGTTTCATATCGAAGGCGCGCTCAAAGAACTGGGCGGCGGTTTCCGCATCCGGAACGATGAGGGCAATATGTCGAAGCCGAGTGGCCATGAACAAGCTCCTGCTGATCGAGTGTCCCGAGCGACCATAACAGGGCGCCCGCGAGGTTCAAGCTGCAGCGCTTTGCCGGGGCCGGCGTCCGGCCTGCAAAAAGCTGACCCGGCATGCAGAGAGCGAATGTCGCTTCGCCCGCGCGGCATGCGATAACCCCGGTGCGGCGGGACCCCGGCGCCCTCCCCTCATTCACCTCCTTGCGAAGAAGGCTTTAGACCGCAGTGACCGCAGCGACCAGCAGCGAGCTTGCCGCAACCGGGACCGCGCGCCCTCGCGAGCATATTCCGCTCGGCATCCTGCACATGGTGGGCGCCACGATCGTGTTCTCGGCCTCGAGCGCGTGCTCGAAATGGCTGGTGGCGACCTATCCGCCGGGTGAGGTTCTGTTCACCCGCTCGGTCGTCTCGCTCATCGCTTTGGCGCTGTTCATACTGCCGGCGACCGGGCTCGCGGTTTTCCGCACCAACCGCCTGCGCCACCATGTGATGCGCTCGTTCTCGCAATTTGTTTCCCAGTCGTGCCTCATCATCGCGTTCAGCCTGATGCCGCTCGCCGGCGCCATCGCCATCAACTTCTCAGCGCCCTTGTTCGCGACCCTCGCCTCGATCCTGCTGCTCAAGGAGAAAGTGGGGATCGTGCGCTGGACCGCTCTTGTGGTCGGCTTCTGCGGCGTTCTGATCGTGTCCAATCCGGGTGCCGGAGCCTTTCAGGTCGGAGCGCTGTTTGCGCTCACCAATGCGGTTCTCTACGGCACCGTGACGGCGGCCGTGCGCGGCATGACCGCAACCGAGTCGGCCGCAACGCTGACGCTCTATCAGCTCGTTCTGATCACCGGCTTCTTCGGGCTCATCGCTCCGATCGGCTTCATCATGCCGACCTCGAACCATTGGGGCCTGATCGTCTTCAACGGCGTCGCCAACGCGGTCGGGCAATATTGGTGGACCAAGGCGCTGCACCTGGGTCCGGCGTCGGCGGTGTCGCCGTTCTTCTATCTTTCGATCGTCTGGGCGGCCGTGATCGGCTATCTGGTTTGGGGCGATGTGCCGACGCTGGGCCTCATCGGCGGCTCGGCCATCGTGGTTGCGTCCGGATTGTTCCTGCTCTGGCGGGAGGCCAGGAAGTAGGAGGCGTTGCGCGGCCCGGCTCCCTCCATTCGGTCGTCCCGGCCGAGCGCAGCGAAGCGCCGGGACCCATACGACTACGCGCCCTCGATAGCGCACCGACTATGGGTTCCTGCTTGCGCAGGAACGACGCCCAGAGCAATGCTTCCTCACGCCACCTTGCGCGTCTGCGCCAAGCCCTCGAGATGCGCCAGCACCTCCTCGATATGCATGACGTCGGCGTATTTGTGATGCAGATCGAACAGGTTGACCTTGTGGTTGAGCATTGCCCGGTCGTAAGTGCATTCCTCGACCAGCGTGTTATGGAAGCCGTTCGAATAGGCATCGACCGTGGAGGCGCGCACGCAGCCGGAGGTGCTCTCTCCGCAAATGATCAGGCTGTTGATCCGCATCTGCTGCAGATGGGCGACGAGCGGCGTGCCATAGAAGCATGACGCGCGCTCCTTGTAGATGACGAGCTCGCCCGGCTCCGGCGCAAGCTCCGCCTTGATGTCGTAGATGTCGTTTGCCTGCCCGCCGACGTTGCGGAACGTCGAATGCACCCCGCCGGTATCGACGTGGCGGGTGGTGTAGATGATCGGCACGCCGGCCCGGCGCGCGGCGGCGAACAGGCTTTGCGTCGGCGGCAGCGCCCGCCAGGCATTCTCCCCGCAGGAACCGGAGAATTCGCGGTCCACTTCCTTCACGGGCCGGTTACCGCCGAGATAGGCCTTGTTGTAGAGATCGATCGCCAGCACGGCCGGGTTGTCGCCCACATAGGTCTTGCGCCGGTAGGCCTGGTAGATTTGCATCGTTTCCGGGTCGATGACGTCTTTCCAGCAGTGATCTTCGAAATCGCGGGGCATCGGGCGCTCCTGCTAGGGATGGTGGGCGAAGGCTTGGTGGGAACTTGATCCAGGGTTGGTGGGAACCTAATCCCCCCGAACCGATTTCGCAAATGCGCGCGCCGCTCTATGCTCGCCCCATGCGCGGTCGGATTGCCACGATCCTGGGGTTTGTGCTGTTCCTGCTCGGGCTTGCTCCCGCGCGGGCCGACGAGGTCGCCGACTTCTATCGCGGGAAGGAATTGCGTCTCATCATCGGCGCATCCGTCGGGGGCGGCTATGATGTCTATGCGCGTGCGATCGCCAAGCATCTTTCCGAGCATATTCCGGGCAATCCCATCATCGTGCCGCAGGACATGCCGGCCGGCGGCGGAATCGCGGCCGCCAATAGCATCTACAATGTGGCAAGCCGTGACGGCACGGTGATCGGTGCGATCCAGAACACGGTCCCGTTCGAGCCCTTCTTCAACAATCGCCAGGCGCAGTTCGATGCCGAGCGATTCGGCTGGCTGGGCACGCCGGAGAGCGAGGTCGCCCTCTATCTGGTTTGGCACACGTCGAAGATTCAGTCTCTCAAAGACGCGCAAACACGGGAAATGATCGCCGGCGGCGCCGGAGCAGCCTCCACGCCCGTGTTCTACGGCCGCATCTTCAATCAAATCCTGGGGCTCAAAGCGCGCTTCGTGAACGGCTATCCGGGCCAGAACGAGATCCTGCTCGCCATGGAGAATGGCGAGGTCGAGGCCATGACGTCGCCGTTCTGGTCGAGCCTGCAAACCGCGCGCCCGGAATGGATCCCAAAGCATCTGGTGCGGGTCCTATTCCAATACGGCGAGAAGCCGCTTGCCGAGCTGCCTGGCGTGCCGTTCGCGCTCGATCTCATCACCAATGAGGCCGACAAGACCCTGCTGCGCGCCGCCTCCGCTCCGCTCGTGCTCGGGCGGCCTTTCGCCGCCCCGCCCGATGTGCCGCCCGAGCGCCTCGCGGCGCTGCGCAGCGCCATGATGGCGACCTTCCGCGATCCGGCCTTCCTGGCCGATTGCGTGGCGCAGCGGCTGGACTGCAGCGCGCCCAAGAGCGGCGAAGAGCTCGCCAGCCTCATTCGCGCCGCCTACGCGATCCCGCCCGACATCCGACGGCGACTGATCGAGATTTATCAGCAGGGTCAGGGGGGCCAGCCTTAGAACGGTCGAGGCGTTCTTATTATAATATTTCATGGATCCGACCGGCCTCGAGCACGCGTCAAATGACGACCGTGGTTCAACGGCACGGACGAGCCGTCCTGCCGGCCCACGCCGCACGCTTCAGCTTGGAGACCCTTTCGCCACCCGGCCTTCACGGTCATCCGGACTGCGAGCCTCGCCGCCAATATCGGCACCTGGATGTACACGGCCGCGTCGAGCTGGCTGATGACGAGCCTCAATCCGCATCCGTTGATCGTCTCGCTCGTGCAGGTCGCCTCAAGCCTGCCTATCTTCCCGCGACGGTGCCTATCGCTGGGGCGAGTTCGAGGATGCGGCCGACCCCGCACGCTTCGTCGAGATGTTTTTGGTGGATAGTTGGCTCGAGCATCTGCGCCAGCACGAACGGGTCACTAATGCGGACAGGGCGATGCAGACCCGGGTGCAGCGTTTCCCAGTGGCGGGTATGCCGAAGGTCCCGCACATGTTCGCAGCCGAAAGGCCGTGAACGCGCGCTCCGGCGCTGTGATCGCGATTCCGAATTGTTAATCGAATCCTTTGGTCGTCTTAACCGGAATTTTGCCTCACCTTACGAACAGAGTTCCGATGTTGCGAGCGGCATGCGAAGGCTCGCAGGCTCGTCAAAATGGGAGGCCCGGATATGTCGTTCGATCATTGGCACAACCTGACTGGCGATGCGTCATCCAGTGCCGGTAACAGCTCCTCGTTCGGCTCCGTGATGTCGGAGGAATATCTCCTCAAAGATTCCGGGCAAGCATCCCCGGTCTCCGGAGCGACGGCGCAATCGCCGGCATCGGGCGTCACCACCGTCGCATCCACGGGGTCGCTGCCCGCGCAGACACTCGTTGGATCGGCGAACGGGCTGCAGTTCGATCTTACCTGGGATGCTTCAGTCGTCGACGCGCCGCGCGGCTTCATCCAAGCGGTCGTCGACGCCGCAAAGCTTTATTCCACGCTCTATTCGAACAAAGCGGTGATCAACATCGACGTCGGTTATGGCGAGATCGGCGGCACCACTTTGCCTGCCTATGCGCTGGGAGCGAGCGACCCCTTTGGCTATTTGACCGACTACTCGATCGTCACCAGCGTGCTGTCGGGTGATGGATTTAACTTTTCCGCCGCCAACGAGCCAACCGCAAGCCAGTTCTTCATCACCAGCGCGGAAGCCAAGGCTATGGGCCTGGTCGACTCGGCCGCAGGGCTGGACGGCTTCATGGGTTTCAGCGACCTGACCGGCACGGGCTTCTCCTGGAACACGGCGGGTAGCGCCAACGGATTGAACGGCGGCACCAAAGCCAATCAATTCGATCTGCAGGCGGTCGCGGAGCACGAGATCAGCGAGGTGATGGGCCGCCTCGGTATTGAAGGCCTGCCCGTCAATGGAACACCGACTTATTCGCCGCTCGACCTCTTCAACTATCAGAGCCCCGGCATGCTGGCGCTTTCGCCGAACGGCGGCTATTTCTCCCCCCTCAACGGATTCATCAATCTCGGAAATTTCAACAATGCGGCCGCCAATGGTGGAGATATCGCCGACTGGGCTTCGAACGCCTCGATCGCGCAATCCGGCACGCTGGGGCTACCCCGCGGATCCTATGATGCATATGACGCCTTCACGTTCCCTGGCGTCAACGGGCACGTCTCGCTGAGCGACATCGTGGAAAGTGAAGCGCTGGGCTATACCCTCAGGGGCGGCATGAACCTCGCCCTCTTGGGAAATTACGCCGCAAGCTTCGCAGCGCCGAGCTTTCACGGCGACAGCACGGGCTCATCCGCGGTGCAAGCGGCGGTCGAGCAGACCCTGGCCTCCCATCACGTCTGACGATGCGGGCACGATATGCGAGGAGCTGGCTCAAGCGGCGAGATCTAGCACATCGACCTCAAGTGAATAATTCGAGCAACGTGATGACATCCTCCGTTTGCCGGCTGCATTAGCCGCGTGAAGGCTTTGGCGGGTCCGTAGTTCCCGCCGCGAGGCGCTCAAGCGATGATCTGAAACGGCGCTCTGAAAGGATGGAGGCAACATCCGTTGGGCCGGCCCCAGGGACGGCCTTTTTATATTTCTGCATGAGCGAATGTCGATCAAGCAGCTTGCCGGGGAGCTCTTGCGCCGTGCGCGGGTGAGAGCCCGAGGGCCCGGAACTCCGGCCCGCGCTCGACGTTGGCCACAAAGTGGAGTGAAGGAGCACGCATCATGACGATCAATGACCCGCGGGGTCCGGGACCGCGACCGGGATATCGTGGCGGGGGCTGGCTTGCGGGCCTCGTTATCCTGATCATCATCATTGTTCTCGCGGCGTGGGGCTGGGGTGGCTGGTGGAGTGGCAACGGCCCGAACAATGCGGCGAACAACCCTGCGCCGCACACAACCAGCAGCAGCGCCACCAATTCCACCAACAATGCGTCCGGCAGCGGCAACGCGCAGCAACCGTCAACGAGCGGCCAGGCACCCAGCAACGGCAATAACGGCAACAATGGGTCCGGCAACACGGGCGCGAAACCGTAGACGGCGGCGCACGAGCCTGCGAAGCCGCGCACCCTCGCGCGGCTGTGCTAGCGCTCGTTCCGATCGAAAGGAGTCACTCCAGTCGTCACCCGCGGGCTTGACCCGTGGGTCCATCTTTTTCGTAAGGAGATGGGTTGCCGGATCAAGCCCGGCAATGACGCTGATGAGGATCAACTCGACCGGGAACCGCTTTAGCAGCTCAGCCGGTCTGGTTTTCCGGGGTGGGCAAACCACGGAGCCGTCATGCGCCGCGAGCCTTGAGCCGCGCCTTCTTCTGATCCGAGATCAGCGTGTCGAGCCCGAACAGCTTGCGCGCATTCTCGCCCAGGATGTTGCGCTTAGCCTGCTGGCTCAAGAACGGCAGATCGTAGATGGTCGAGGGCAGGTCCATATCCCAGTGCGGATAGTCGGAGGCGTACAGCAGCTGGGTCTCCGCGTTGATCATCTTGAAAGTCTCCTGCAGCATCGAGAGGTTTCCCACCATCTCCATCGGCTGCGAGGTGTAATACATCTCGCGCATGTAATCGCTCGGCTTGCGTTTGAGGGTGGGCGCCTCGGAGGAACGCATCATGTATTCATTGTCGAGGCGCTGCATCACGAACGGAATCCAAGCCAGGCCGCTCTCGATCCAGATCGTCTTCAATCCCGGAAAGCGTTCCGGAATGCCGTTCACGACCCAGTTCGTCATGTGCAGGATATTGAACCAGGAGAAGCCGAGCGCGTGAATCGCGATGAACTTGTTGGAGATGTGCATGCTCTGATCGCCCCAGTTCGTCGCCGAGTGGAAGCCGATCGGCAGCCCGCGCTCCTCCAGCGCCGCATAGAGCTTCATGTAGCAGTTATCGTAAAGCGGCTTGTAGCGTACCGTCGTAATCAGAAAACCGATAACTCCTTTGCGGCCGCTGAATTCCTCAACCATCTTCAACGCCGCGTTGGGATCGTTCATCGGCAGATAGAGCATGGAGACCATGCGCGGCTCTTCTGCGAGAATCTTTTCGGTGAGCCAGCGATTGTAGGCGCGGGCGTATTGCACCTCGGCCTCGACCACCGGATTTAGGCCGAGCCCCAGCATCGGCGTCGGGAACACGCAAGCGACGTCGACACCGATCGCATCCATCCATTTGCGGGTGAGCCCGATATCCCGATGCGGCGCGCCCGGCGCCTGCTCCGTGGCGCGATGCTGGTAGCGTGTAATGCGCCCGGCCATCTCTTGATAGCCGCCGGTCGAGCGCGGCTGCATCGTGGCGCCCTTGGAATACTTGAATTGATCGCGCATGACCGGATCTTCGATGTACTCGAAAATCTCCTTGTAGGAGCCGGTCTCGTAATGGTGGGAATCCACATCGATGATCATGAAATCTTCGTAGCGGCGATCCTCGGCCTGCTGCTGCGCATGCGCGAGCAGCGTGCGGGTGTCGAATTTCTCCTGTTTGGGATCGCGGACGAGTGGGGTCATCACGTTCATTGTCGTTGTCCTTTCGGATCGCGGCTGCTTGCCGTCACTGCGCGTCGATGCGCTGATGCGGCGCGATGCAGTTCCCGCTCATGGCTTGCCACATGCTCAGCTCGAACAGCTGCACGTTCACCGCATGCAGCAGATCGCTGACGGTGATCATCGTCTCCGTGACGGTGACACCGCCGCCGTCAGGGGGCAACGGGGTGCGCATGCCGTTCTCGGCCTTGGCGGCGTAAAGCCGCAGGAGGCTCGCAGTCAGCGTGCGCAGCTCCGCATCGGGAATACGATCGGGATCATCGACGCCGGCGGCAAGAAGCTCGGCGGCGCGCGCGAGGGCCTGAGCCGAACGTTCGACAAGCTCAGATGAGGACATATCAGATGACGACATAGACGCCTCCTTCTCGCTCGACCACCTCGTGGCGCTTCAGCCGCAGGCTTGGATCGGGCGCGCATTCGCCGGTGAGCAACTTGTACTCCCAGCCATGCCACGGGCAGACGATGTGCGGCTCCTTCTCGTCGTAGGTCTGGCCAAGGAACGTCCTGTCTGGCCCGTAGAGGTCGACAACCTTGCTCCGCACAATGCCCTCGCAGGCCGGACCTCCCTGGTGCACGCAGTGGTTCCGGTAGGCATAATAGGCGCCCGCATATCGATAGATGCCGACCTCGATCTTACCTTGGCGGACGATGCGGACATCGCCATCCTTCATCTCGATGTCCTTGCATACGAAAACCTGCGCCATCCTTCCGGGCTCCCTCTTGTTGGGTTCTTACCGCGACCAATCAGCCGCATTTCCGCGCGTGGCGCAAGACTCCCGGAAAAACATCAAGAACCGCGGCGTTGCGCAGGTCCTCGCCGGAGGCGGCCGGGTCCAACCGCGCGCTGACCTGTAGGCGGAAAGGCCGCTCCACGGCCCCGCTGTGGGCACCAAAACATCACAACCGCAGCGCTGCTTCCGGCGGCGTGAAGGGAAGCTTGAGCGCGTCGGCGACCGCCCGGTGGGTGATCGCCCCCTCGTGCACGTTGAGGCCGTGGCGCAGATGCACGTCCTGGCCGAGCGCGCGACGATAGCCCTTGTCGGCGAGTGCCAGCACGAACGGCAGCGTCACGTTGTTGAGCGCAAACGTCGAGGTGCGCGATACCGCGCCCGGCATGTTGGTCACGCAATAATGCACTACTTCGTCGACCACGTAGGTCGGCGCCGAGTGGCTGGTGGGCCGCGAGGTCTCGGCGCAACCGCCCTGATCGATGGCAATGTCGACAATGACAGAGCCCGGCTTCATCGCCTTGACGGTCTCGGCGGTGATGAGCTTCGGCGCGGCCGCGCCGGGGATCAGCACCGAGCCGATGACGAGGTCGGCGCGCCGACACAGCGTCTCGATGGCATCGCGGGTCGAGAACACGGTGCGCACTCGCGCGCCGAACTCGCGCGCGATCCTCCTCAGCGCCTCCGGATTGCGGTCGATGACCGTCACGGTCGCTCCCATGCCGACAGCGATTAACGTTGCATGGCTGCCGGCAACCCCGCCGCCGATTACCACCACATCGCCCGGCGGAACACCCGGAACGCCAGCGAGCAGCACGCCGCGCCCGCCGTTCTCTTTTTCGAGACAGCGCGCCCCGACATGCGGCGCCATGCGGCCGGCCACCTCCGACATCGGCGTCAACAGCGGCAGCGTGCCATCCGGGCTCGTCACCGTCTCATAGGCGATCGCGATCACCCCGGAGGCCAGAAGATCGGCGGTCTGCGCCGGATCCGGCGCAAGGTGCAGATAGGTGAACAGGACCTGCCCGCGCTTGAGCTTCTTGCGCTCGACCGCCAGCGGCTCCTTCACCTTCACGATCAGCTCGGCGCGGTCAAAAACCTGATGCGCATCAGCCACGATTTCGGCGCCCGCGGCCTCATAGTCGGCGTCGGCGAGACCGGCGCCCAGGCCCGCATTCTGCTCGACGATGACCTTGTGGCCATTGTGAACGAGCTCGCGGACGGTCGAGGGTACCAGGCCGACCCGGTATTCGCTGTCCTTGATTTCCTTCGGCACGCCGACCAGCATGGTGGTGTCCTCGATAATCCGCTCAATGGCGGCGCCGAACATTATTCAAATCGGAGGAGAATTGCGATGTGCGATCACGACGCTGCGGAAGCTTCACGCCGGGCGTTTCTCAAGGCCGGCGCCGGTCTTGCCGCCGGCGCGGTCACCCTCCCGGGCGGCGCATTCGCGCAAGATCAGCAGAACGCGATCGTGCGGGTAGCACCGGATGCCGAGCTTGCCCGCCTCTTGGGTGCGCGCCGCATCCTCATCCGGGGCGGCGTCGTGCTCTCGCTCGACCGGCAGGTCGGCGACTTTGCCCGCGCCGATCTGTTGCTCGAGGACGGCAAGATCAAGGAGATCAAGCCCGATATCGCGCTCGCGGACGCCAACGCCGCGATGATCGATGCCACCAACCGGATCGTCATCCCGGGCTTTGTCGACACCCACAGCCACTCCTACCAGGGCCTGTTGCGCAACATCCTGACCAACGGGGTACTCAATCCGGACTACAATCGCGACATCCAGTCGACGCTGACGCCGGCCTATTTGGCCTCCGACGCCTATATGGGAGTGCTCGTGACTGCGTTCGGCCTCCTCGACATGGGCACCACAACAATCGTCGACATTTCCCAGGTCTCGCACACGCCGCAGCACTCCGATGCCTGCATCCAGGCGCTCAAGGATGCGGGTATCCGCGCGGTCTACGCCTATTACCGCGGCGCCGGACCGGCCACCCAATATCCGCAGGACATTACCCGCCTGCAGCGGACCTATTTCAGCACCAAGGACCAGCTGCTCACGCTCGCGCTCGGCACCAGCATCGATGCCAAGCTCTATGGGCTCGCCCGCGAGGTCGGCGTCCCGGCGGTGCTGCACATCAACAATCTCAGCGCACAGATTCTCGAGCTCGGCCGCGCCGGCCTGCTGCGCCCGGGCGATGAATATATCCACTGCACGCATTTGAGCGACGATGCCTGGCGGCTCATCCGCGACAGTGGCGGCCGCATTTCCCTCTCGACCGAGATCGAGATGGCGATGGGCCAAGGCCTGCCGGCGATCCAGCAGGCGCTCGATCACGGAGTGCGGCCGAGCCTCTCCTCCGACCACGGCGCGACAGTGGCGCAGGATTTCTTCAGCGTGATGCGCGCGACCTTCACGCTGCAGCACCTGCAGCTGTTCCAGCGGGCGTTCGCTGGCGAGCAGAACCTGCCGCCGCGCCTGTCGCCGCGCGACATGCTCGAGTTCGCCACCATCGAAGGTGCGCGCTGCGCCAATCTCGACGCAAAGATCGGATCGCTTACGCCCGGCAAGGACGCCGACATCGTGCTGCTCGCGGCCGATCGCATCAGCGTGTGGCCGCTCAACAACGCACCCGGCGCGGTGGTGAACCTGATGAATCCAAGCAACGTCGAGACCGTCCTGGTGGCCGGCAAGGTGAAGAAGTGGCGCGGCAACCTGGTTGGGCTCGACGTACCGCACTTGCTGCGCCTGGTCGGCGAGGCGCGCGACCGCGTCCTGGCTCGCGCTGGCTTCCGGATGAATTTGCTGGGCTAGGCGAGAGTTAATGCGGGACGACCGGCGGCATATAGGTGAGCGTGCCGGCCAAGATCCAGAGCAGGAACAACACCAAAGGCGCGTGCACCACGAGCTGCAGGAAGGTGAAGCCGACGAGGTCGCGCGCCTTCAGGCCCAGCACGCCCAGCATCGGCAGCATCCAGAACGGATTGATCAGGTTCGGCAGCGCCTCGGCGGTGTTGTAGATCTGCACCGCCCAGCCCAGATGCACCTTGAGATCATTGGCGGCCTGCATCACGTAAGGCGCTTCGAGGAGCCACTTGCCGCCGCCTGACGGCACGAAGAAGCCGAGCACCGCCGAATAGATTCCCATCACGATCGGGAACGTGCCGGTCGAAGAAAGGCTGACGAAGGCGTGCGACAGCTGGTCGGCGACCGAGTGCCCGCCGAATCCCTTCGCGGCTGTCATCATCGTGGCAATGCCGCCATAGAGCGGGAACTGGATCAGCACGCCGGTGGTGGCCGGCACGGCCTGGGCGACCGCATTGAGGAAGCTGCGCGGCCGCCAGTGCAGCAAAGCCCCGAGCGTCAGGAACAAAAGATTGTAGGTGTTGAGGTTCGATATCGCGATGATCGGGTCCTTGCTGGCGAATTCCTGCACCAGGAATCCGCCCGCAAGCGCAACGATCACCAGCGTAAGCAGCGGACTATATTCGAGCCACTCGCCGGGTCGCTGGCGCGGCGCCAGCGCGGCATGCGCGGCTTCGAGGTCCTCCCCGATCATTTGCGCGGTCACCGCTTGTGCAGCCGATGGCGCCGATAACAGAGAGATGGCGATCGAGACCACGAACAGGACCGCGGCGATCGTGAGCGATTGCCAAAGAAAGATCGTCTCCGCGAACGGAAGTACGCCGGTGATGTCGAGGAGCGCCTTCGGCAGGCTCCCCTGATTCGCCTGCAATTGCGCGGCCGAGGAGCTCAGGCCCAGCGCCCAGGTTGCGCCGAGGCCGAGGCAGCCGGCGGCACCGGCGGCACGATAATCCATCCCGAGCTCGTTTCGCCGAGCCAGAGCGCGCACGAACAGGCCCGAGAAGATGAGGCTGAGGCCCCAGTTGAGGAGCGAGGTGAGCATGCTCGCGGCCGCAACCAGGCCGATGGCAGTGCGTCCGCTGCGCGGCGCGGCCGCCAGGGCGTCGATCAATCGCGCAACCGGCGGCGAGGTCGCCACCACATAGCCGGAGATGATCACCATCGCCATCTGCATGGTGAAGGTGATGAGACTCCAGAAGCCGTCGCCGAAGGACGTGGCGACACTGATCGGAGAAGCTCCATTGAGCATGGCGGCGGCGGCCACCACCGCAACCGCGAGCGCCACGAACACGTAGGCATCAGGGAACCAACGTTCCGCCCAGTTGGTGAAGGCCAGCCCCAAGCGCGCCAACAGCGCTTCGCCGGGAGGCTCGGAGCCTGCATGATTCGCGTGGCTGGTGCGGCGCGGCAGCGTGTGGTCCATGCCCGTCATGGTGTCCCTCTCCCCGGTTCCGGATCATGCTTCGCACGCGCCTGTTCCCAGGCGTCGTCGGCTGATCTTCGTATGGTCTCAGGCTAGCACACACGAGAAGCAAAAACGCCCGGTCGGATTTGTTCCGGCCGGGCGGTCATGATCAACGGATCGTGCTGATGGAGGCAAGCTCACATGCCGAACAGGCCGAGCCCTCCGAGCTTGATATTGAGCCGCGCGGTAACTTGGCTGGCGGTGAGATTGACCGTGCTGCTGACCGTCTGCGCCGGCAGGCCCGACGGCGTGAAAGCGCCGAGATTGTAGGTCTCCCTGCCGAGGTCGATATAGCGATACTCGGCTCCGATGAAGATGTTGTTGGTGACTGCAAATTCAACGCCGGCGCCCACATTGAAGCCGAAGTGCAGCTTGTTGGTATCGGTGAAGCTCTGCGCCGGCGAGCCGCCTGCCCCGCGCGAAACGTAGCTCGAGGTGACGTCGAACATGCCGGTCTCGAGACCACCCGCCGCATAGACCATGGCCCGCTCCCAGGCGAGCCCGACCTTGGCGCGGGTGGCGCCGAGATAATCGGTCTTCACCTGGATGGAATCGCCGGGAAGGAACAGCCCAGCCGGAGTGCCGAACGCGTCGGTCTGCTTGAGGCCGGTGAACTGATAGTCCTGCTCGAGGCCCAGCACCCACATGCCGATCTGCCAATTGTAGCCGGCCTGGAAGCCGCCGATCAGGCTCGAATTGTTGATGCTGGCGGATCCCGGCAGGCCGACTGCTCCGGTCAGATTGTCGGTGGTGGCCGGGTTCACGTCGAAGGTGCCCCAGATGCCGCCGAGATTGGCCCCCACATAGGCCCCGGTCCAGGAGAACGGCGCCGTATAGCTTGGCGCGTAGCTCGGCGGCGCCTTGTATGGCACGCCCATGTCGGCGGCCAAAGCCCGCCCGCTGATGGCGGCCAACATTGCGGCCAGCATCGCCGTCAGCATCACGGCCAGAACGAAGCTCCCCAAAACCTTACGCATCGCAACCCTCCACATCCGCATGCGGAAATCGTCGCGTCCAATTAGAGCAATCCCCGCCTCGTTCGATAGTGCAAATAAGCAACAATTGAAATAAAAACGACACTAAATACTTATACTATTCGTTAACCACGAGCTTTAATGTTGTTTAACGGAACGTCAATATTTAGAGCATCAGAGAATAGATTCAGATTTCGTAAAACATATCCACGGGCTTGGCCGCCGCGCGCTTTGGTGCGATGTCATGTCGGTCCTTGCGAGTTTCTCCCTCCCCCGACCGGAGATGACGAATGGCGCAAAGCCCGCGCGAGCGCGGCCGGCATGGCAGGCCGATCGTGATCGACTTCCACGCGCATTTCATGACCGGCGAGGTGTTCGAGGCGACCTACAAGCTCTCGGTGATCGGGCGCCTGCGCGCGCAATCCGGTCAAGCGGTGCGGCCGTTCCCGCAGGCGCAGGTCGACCGCATGACCGATCCCAGGCTCCGCCTCGCCGCCATGGACGAGATGGGCGTCGACATCCAGGTGATCAGCCCCAACATTCTGCACCAATGCACCTATGGGCTCGAACCCCACGACGCACTGCGGCTCGAGAAGCTCAACAACGATCATGCGGCCGAGCTCGTGGCACAGCACCCGGACAGGCTCGTCGGCATCGGCTCGGTGCCGCTGCAAAATGTCGAGATGGCGATCCACGAGATGGAGCGCGCGGTCCTCGACCTCAAGCTCAAGGGCATCACCGTCGCCTCGCGCGTCAACGAGACAGATCTCGGCGACAAGACGCTGCATCCGTTTTGGAGCCGCGCCGAGGCGCTGGGCGTACCGATCTTCGTGCATCCGGCCGGCAATGCCGATCCGCGCCTGCAGAAGCACAGCCTTTTGATCTCGCTCGGGCAGCCGCTCGAGGAGGCCTTCGCGCAAACCTCGCTCGTCTACGACGGCGTGATGGATCAATTCCCGCGCCTCAAGATCGCCTTCGCGCATGGCGGCGGCTTCATTCCGTACTACGCAGGCCGCTTCGATTGGATCTATCGCCGCGGCTCGACCCCGCAGATGAAAGCCGATTTCAGCACTTATCTGCGCTCCTTCTGCTACGACACCGTGCTGTTCAACGCCGATGTGCTGGAGCAGCTCGCGACCAAAGTGGACACCAGCCACATCATGCTGGGCTCGGATTTTCCCTTCGGCGAGACAAAGCCGGTCGAGTTCGTGCAGAGTGCGGCGAAGATTCCGCAGGAGCTGCGCGACGCCATCCTCGGCGCCAATGCGGCACGGTTTTTGGGGTTGAGTATTTGAGGGTTCTCGGGCGGCGGTCAGCGTATTTGATTGATCAGAAATCCGCAGCTTTCGCCTGGGGCATCGGGTACTCTTTTTGATTGCTGAAGTATTTCTCGAAAGCCTGGTTGTTCTCGGCACAGATCGATTCTTCTTGCCGGCGATCGACCCGCTGCCAGCGCACCGCGCCCCACCAGGGCTGATTGAACGTGCCGGGATCGTCGACCGTAACTGTCGCTTCCAATCCTTTGCCGCCATCGACAAGCCTAAAGCGCTCCACGACGTGCATGTCCTTGGTGTGCGGTGTGCGCCAATTGTCCACGAAGTCGAATTCTTGCTTATCGAGAAAGCCGACGGTGTCCACGATGAGTTCGCCGTTCTCGTAATGGCCGACCGATTCCCCGAACCAGGACGGCTTGCGGTCGACTGAATGCGGCACGTCCAGAAAAATGCGGCGCACCTCCTGCTGGCGCTGCCAGATCATCCAAACCTCTTTCGGCGTTTGGACGAAAAAGTAGGGCTCCGCCGGGAAAAGCAACTGACCCGGCGTGCCACCAGGCCAGCAACGGGCTTGGGCGGTGAAAGCCCGGTGGCCATCGAGGACATCTTGATTGTACTTGCGCATCAGCTCCTGCGCCCAAGGCTTCAGATTCGCGTTCTCGGCGTCCGACATGCGCTCCATCACGCCCCGCTGATTACCCGGTTTCTGTGGGTAGGCCGGGTCGAATGATATCGGCGCGACCTTCCCCGGGACGGGGCGGTAATCGATGCCGCCTTGCAAGAGCCAGCCAAAATCAGCTGATGCGAGCTTAGGGACGTCGCTGGTGTCCGCCGCCAGCGCACTGGTGGCACTGCGGGCCGCCAGGAAGGCGACGAGGGCTGCACTCCGGAGCCAAGACCTTTTGAGCATTGGAAATCTCGTTCCAGTGGCGCGAATGAGACGGTTCCATCATCCTGCGCCAAGCTGGCGGCGGGAGCCCAGCCGCCAAACCGGACATCCCCTTGGCGCCGTCACTCACTGACCGGCGTTGCCGTTCCCGCTGATAGCTTCCGCTATCGCGATGGCGAAGGTCTGGCAGAAATTGGTCGTTTCCAAATAATAGTTCTGTTGGTTCTGGATGATCACGGAGCAGCGGCCCACCATCTCCTGCTTCTGGTCGGCGCTCAGCGTTTTCGCCCAAGCGGAGACCCGCGCCAGATCAACGCCGACATTGTAGGTGTTGATCGAGCCGAAGGGGTGGACGGGATTGACGTTCTTCGCTGTGAAGCTACTGGCCGCACTGGCGCCGGTATTAGCATTGCGGTTCGCGGTCTGGGCGGCCGCGGGACCGGCGAGGAGGACGGCAAGGCCGCCGGCGGCAATCGAGGCGAGGATGATGTTCTTCATCTCTTGGTAATCTCCCTGGTGCGCAGGTATGAAGGACGGTTGCGAGCGCATGAGGGCGCTTCTCTCCTTTAGGACATCGGGAATCAGATGACCGGCTTCCCTGCTTGGATTTGGTCCCACAACGTCCAGACATATAGTTCATGACCGCCTGCATCGCAGACGCGCACAGCTTCGGGCCATTCCCAAACATCTGGATCATTGCGTCGAAGGGCGAGTGCCGTTTGAGCCCAGAGCTCGAATTCCTGCCGGTCAACGAAATCAGCCAATCGTCGGCGCTCCAACAAGCGCCCGACGCCGCCCCCAATTGCCATTTTGTAGAATTCAACCGCGACCATTTGGCTCACCGCTTTCCACCAAGCATATAGGAGCGAGAAACTGAAAGCCCCGTCAAGGGCCGCCACGTTCAAACGATCCGCAGCCCGTTGATACGGGGATCGTCCGCCTTCAGCTTCACCGCGTCACGCCTCCTGGTTCCCGGACCCGTCACTTCGTGGATGGCAATCACCTCGTCCCCTGCCACGACGCCGAGATCCACCTCCCGGTCCGGGAAGACAGCGATCATCCTTCGTCCGATCTGCACAAATATCGTGTAGGCCGTTCCCGCGGCATGACCGGCCAAGCTGCGGATTTCCGAGTGGTAGGGCTCCGCCCGCCACGCATTGGGAACACCGGGATCGACGTGAACAACTATTTCCTTGCCATCCGGCTTGAAGGCGACGACCAGTTTGCTGCGGGCCGGCAGCCAATGTTCGCCGAGAGCGGGCCACAGCAGATATCCGCACAAAAACCTGCGGCACTCATTCGGCCGGTCAGAATAGATCGCGCAACCGCGCCCCTTGACGCAGTGCGGACACCACTGGCCGTTCGGTTTGCGCAGCTCTTCTACGGTCATCACCTTGCAGCAGAGCGTGCAAGTACCGCAGCGCCTCCCCTCTATGACGGCTGGCGTCATTTCCATCCACTCTCCGCGGGAAAAGGCCGCGTCTGTCTTGGCGCCCGGCGCCATCAAGCCCGGCGATTACGTCGGCGTCGCCAGGGCTGAGCGGCTGCAAGCATCAGTGTGCTCCAGCCGGCTTGATGGCGCTATATTGAACATAGCAACCTGTCCCGTAGAGCACAGTGTACTTTACATTAGTTTTGTTCTTCTGATCCTGCCAAGTCTCGATGCTATATAGCATGTCGGCCGCGCCGCCGCCTTGTGGCGGGCCATACTCGGCGTTTACGCTCAGCTGAAGATCGTGACATCCTCCTTGATGCATCTTCGCATCCGCGCCCATGTCCATATCCATGCTCGCGGATTTATCGTTCAAGACAAGTGTTACGGATGAAAGCCTGTCGGCCGCGTCGAACCCAAACTGGGCCTCAAAGGAAAACTTCCCGCTTTGATATGGGGCGACCAGTTTGGTCACATTGCCATCGCTATCCGGGCGGAGATCGGAAGCTTCCGTCGCCAGGTTCTTCGACGCGCTGACCACCTGCTGAGGGGTCATGCCCCATTTTGTGTATTCCCAGTCCGCTTTCTTCCAGTCCGCTTTCGTGGTGTATTCCCAGGCCGCTTTCGCTGCGCTTGAGCAGATAAAAAACGCTTCATCAAATGTCGACTTCAAATCTGCATTGAGCGCCGAAGGCGCGCAGCAGGAGACCGCAACCACAATTCCGAGAAGCTTCATCTTCATGTGGCGGTCCTCAAGGGAACGCGAGGCTCGACAAAAAGCTCATTGCCGAACCTCAGGCAACCCCAGCTCCCATGTAGGGGCAATGATTTGTGCCTTGCTGGTCAGGGAACCCCGCGGAAATAAGCTGCGCCAGAGCGGATTCAGCTCGGATTGACCCTCCTCTGCGTCATTGCCGGGCTTGACCCGGCAATCCATCTTCTTGCGAAAAAGATGGACCCGCGGGTCAAGCCCGCGGGTGACGACTGGGGCGAATCTGTCCGACCGGAACATCCGCTAATAGGGGTAGCCTGGCATCCTCGGCCCGCCGGGCTTCCAATCAGGCACTCGGACCCAATCAGTGCCGATCGGCATCTTGATCTGTGCCAGATTACTTTGGTCGAGAACTTTGTCCTCCGGGATCATCTTGTTGATGGCGAACAGGTAGGCCGTCAGCGCATAGACCTCATCGGGCTTGAGAGACCCCTCATTCCCGAGAGGCATGCCGCGATTGATGTAGTCCCACACGATCGTTGCATCCGGCGCCAGAATGGGTAGAGCGCCATCCGCTTCGCCGCCGCGCACCCGTTTCCAGGCAGGATCGCCTGGGCCTGTACCTTTATTCCCTACCAAGTTCGGGGCCACAGACACCCCTCCGACGCCGGCGGGGCCGTGACAGAAGACACAACCCTTATCGACAAAGAGCTTTTCGCCTTCCGCGGCGGTGCCGTGGCCCGGAGGAAGTCCCACTCCGGTTGGGCTGATCGTGATATCCTGGGCGAGTTCTGCTGCGGTCGGCGCCTTTCCGATGCCGTACGTCTGCGCGAGCGCGGAGCTTGCCAGGAGCAGCAAAATCGGAACGATCCTAAGCGAGCCCATTAGTCACGCTCCCGTCCTTGGCGATCTTCCACGGCATAATGGTGTTGTTCGTCCCAGGCGGCCTGAAGTTTGGCGTGTAAGGCAGACCCAGAGCCTTGGCCACCTGCTCCCGAGTCGGTTGGACCGCCCCGGTCTCGTCGGTGGTGCGCGACATAATGACGTGCTCGTCTCCATCCCAGTTCCACATATAGCCGAACCGGGTGTGCGCCTTGCGAAGCGGAATCCCCTTGAGCTCGGCTTCGTTCCACGTCTGCCCGCCGTCGGTGGATACCTCGACCTTGCGAACGGCGCCGTTGCCGGACCAGGCCAACCCTGTGATCTCGTACCATCCGGGTTCAGGCAGTTTCTGTGAGCCGGAGGGGAATGTGATGACAGACTTGGCTCCCCACGTGTAGCCGAGCGCAGCGCTGGTCTCGTCCCGGCGTAGATGCCCAAAGTCGTTCATGTTGAGCTGATACTGGTCGACGACTTTGATGTGGCGCAGCCACTTGGTGTTGAAGATACCCTCGAAGCCCGGGGTGATGAGGCGCAGCGGAAACCCTTGTTGCGGGCGCAAGGGCTCACCATTCATGCCGTAGGCGACGATGACGTCGTCCATCGCTTTGTTGATCGGCAGGGTCGATGCGCCCTTCACTTCCTCGGCGCCTTCAGCGATGAACCATGTCGCTTTGTCCTGCAGGCCGCACTCCTTGAGCAGGGTTGAAAGGAGCACCCCGGTCCATTCGGCGTTACTGCACGTCCCATGCGATTGCTGCACGGTCTTGTGCGTCGCATTGTGGTTGTTTCCAATACACTCGACGAAATGGAACCTGGTGACTGACGGGAAACGCTTCAAATCCGCCATGGTGAAAATCCGGGGCCGGTCCACCAGGCCGTTAATCATCAGAGTGTGCTTGTCGGGATCGATGTCCGGCACGTAGGCGCCCTTGGTGGTCGCACAATAGTGGAGCGACGATGCCTGGATCGTGCCGATAGAATCCTGCAACGGGGTTTGTATGTGAATCGTCAGCCCGAAGTTGTCGTAGCGGGCTGTCGCCCCTGGAGGACGACCGTCTTCCTGGATGCGCACCGACTTCACGTAACGAGAGCGCACGCCGTAGGCGACGACGTCGGGGCTGACCGGGATCTCCGGCGCTTCGTTCACCGCGTAGGATGGGAGCGCCGGTGCTGGGGTTTCGGCCAAAGCGGTCTTGCCGATCGACGCGCCGGCGGCTGCGGCTCCCACTGCCAACGCGCCACCCTTTAAGAGCTCCCTACGGCTACTTGGTTTGGAATCCACCGCTTCCTCCTTGAAATCCATCCATGAGATTTCTCAATGCCGACCGTAGCATACGCGCCTTGCATATACCGTCAACACAGCCGCCGGTCGGCATGGCCGCCAACCCCCGCATCGACGAGACGATATCGGCCGATAGAGCCGACGTGCACGAAGCGGGCTATCGCATGAAACGGGCTATCGATGCGACCGGTCGATCGGTTGACCCGGCGACGGCCTCTGAATATCGTCCAGATGGTCAGGGTTCTCCCGCCTTCAAGGCTTTGGAGCTGAGAGGGAATTCCGGATACCAAGGGTTCCTTGCTGGCCTTGACTCCGCGCCGAAGAGGTCGAAACAAACAGAGGACAGTCGCATGACCTCCTTCGTCAATCCCCTTGATCGACACGGGAGTGCTGATCGTTCTGAGAGGGCCGCCGCGATTCAGCTCTGGACCCGTCAAAACCTCCCGCTTGCTGAAGAAACGGCCGTGTCGGTCACCGAATTCGCCTGCGCCAAGCCAAGCTGCCCCCCTCGACAGACGGTGATTCTCGTGCTGTCCGAGGACATGTCCATGCAGAAAATGTCCATCCACAAGGCTATGGCGGATGTTAGCGAAGCCGATGTTTTCGACGCTTGCTTGGAGCTATTGCGTAACTGGCCATCTTAATTTTGTTCGAACGGCCGCGAGGCTTGCCCGCGCGACGCACTAGGATTGGCGCCCCGGAGCGCTTTCCAAGGGCCGTTCCTTATAGGAGCTTGAGCCGCGCCACCTGGGCGCATTCGTCGGCGGTCTTGAAATAGCGCTGCACCGCGTCGCGTCCGAGGTTGAAGGGATGCGGCTCGCCAGGCTTACGCGCTGCAAGCATCTTGATCTTGGTAACGGCGTTGTCGAATTCCGAGTGATTCGACATGAGCACGGTCGCATTCAGGCTGGCGGCCAGCCCCGCCATCTTGCGCTGCGTGTAGATGTAGGTGTCGAAATGGGGCACATCGTTCGGGAAGTTGAACGCGGTTCCGCCTGAATACGCCACCATCAGGGGCGTGCCGTTATCCTTCACCTGAAAAAACATTGAAACCGTGCCGGCCGTGTGCCCGGGCGTGAGGGCGAGCGTCACCGTCGAATCGCCGAGCACGACCTTCTGGCCGTCGAAGGCTACCATGTCGCGCTTCGGCTTTCCGTGTGGGTACCGATTGACGGAATTTTCGATGCTGTCCCAATCCGGCCCGCCCATAATGATGCGGGAACCGAACCGATCCTGCATCAGCTTGGCTCCGCCGTCATGATCGAGATGGGCGTGGGTGACGATGACGTATTTGACGGTGGCAGGGTCGAGACCGAGCTTCCGCAAGCCGCCGACGATCGCCTCTTCGGAGGCATAATCGTACAGGGTATCGAGCAGGATAATCCCTTCGCGGCTCGTCATCGCCCAGGCGGAGTGAAACTTGGTGCCAACGAAGTAGAGATTGTCGAACACCTTGGCCGGATCGGTGTACCAGCTTGCCCGATCAGGTGGCGGCGGCGGCGCGACATCGGGGCCCTCGGCAGTTTGCGGCGCAATGCAGTTGCGTGCCAGGAGGCCTGTAAAATCAAATCCGGCTGCCGCCTTCGCGGCCGCAAGATGTGCTTCGATCGGATTGGCGCCAGGCTGAGCAATCACATCAGTAATGCCCCATGCGGCCGCAATGGCGAGCGCGAAGGTAACACGACGTTTCATCATAGATTTCCCCATGCGGGTGCCGTCAGCGAATGGCTTCCAAATCGAGATGAATCCCGCGACCGGAAGGCTACACCACATGACGGGCACCAGGAAAGGCGCGGCCCTTCGCCCTACGATTGCTGGGCTGAGTTTGTCGCGAGCGAAGCCCGGAAAATCAAATTGCGGCAGAGCTCACCAGTAGCCGATCATACGGCCGGCGCTGATTGAGGTCAGCCAAAAGAGCAGCGAGGTGCCGCCCATGGCGGCGAGGCGTCGGCGCTCCTGATGCGTCAGGTCGCGGTTCTTGTGCGCGCGCCAGGCGGATGAGCGGTGAACCAGCAACACGTTGAGCAGGGCCAATCCTATGACCGGAATTTTGATGTAGAGAAACGGATTGCCGACATATTCCGTCGCTTTAGTCGCGAGCAGACCCGCGCCCGTGATGGCGGCGATGCCGAACCCAATCGTCGCCATGCGCGTGGTGGGGCGTGAAATCGCCGCCAGTGGAGCATCCGACCAAAACCCCAACAGGCGCAGGTCGAGAATCACCACCGACCCGAACAGTGTCGCCACGCCGAGGATGTGCGTGAGATTGATGATCCCGTAGAGCCAGACACCGTTGTCGCGCATGACGTGGCCAAGCGCGGAGCCCTCAAGCCACGCCATCAGCTGCGCGAAGCTCATTTTATCTTATCTAGGAATTCCGGATACACATTGTATTGCTTGCCGCCATATTCGACCTGAATGGTCTTCATTTCCAAGCGGTTTGGATCGCGATTGCGCTGACCGTGCACCGTCACCACCGAGCCGACCGGAATGGTGTCCTGTTTCAGGCCGGCCGACTGCGTACGAGGCGGAGGCGCCAGCGTGATGTCCCAGACCATGTGGTCAGCCGTCATGATCTTCATGGTGCCGTGCGGGCCTGCGAGCTTGACCCCTTCGGTAACCACGCCGCTCAAGGCGGTGACCTCATCGACATTTCCGCCCCAGCCATGATGTGCAAAGGCCGGAATGGCAGATGCAACCGAAATGGCGGTGGCGAGCCAGATTGTGTTCAGGCGCATGACATACTCCCAAGCTGGATCCGCGGATTATGCCGCAATCCGTGGATCGCGGGGAGGCAGTAATTTTGTGTGTCGGTATGCGCCCTAAGGGAGGCCTGCCCACCGAGGGATCGGCGGCCGCTCCCGAAATCTCCAGCTGGAGCAAGTCCGTTGCCCTCGTTGTGGGCCAGCGGGAGCGGTCCTTATTGCTGCGTGGCGACTTTCCGCTTTATTGAACGTGGACGCCTATTTTGCGCGCCAGCTCTCCGAGCGTCACGAAATCATCTTGCAGCATCTTGGCGACCTCCACCGGCGTGCTGGCCGCGCCTTCGACGCCCTGCTCCTCGAACAGCTTCTTGATGTCCGGCTTGGCCACTGCCTTGACGATCGCGCCATTGAGCTTATCGATGATCGGCTGCGGCGTTCCGACCGGCACATAGATGCCGCTCCAGCCGACCGCGTTGTAGCCTGGGTAGCCGGACTCGGCGACTGTGGGCACGTCGGGCAGCATCGACAAGCGGGTCTGCCCGCCGGTCGCCAGCGCGCGCAGCTTGCCGGTGCGCACGTTCGGCAGCCTGCCCGCGATCGGCGCCATCGTCCATTGCGCATCGCCGTTAACGACCGCATCGATCGCCGGACCGCCGCCCGGATAGTGCTGCACGACGGCATTCACCCCCGCCATGGCGATGAAGAGCTCACCGGCGAAATGGCCTGCGGTTCCGGCACCCGCAGTCGACATTTTGAGCTTGCCGGGAGCAGCCTTCATCAGGGCAACCAGCTCCTGCACGTTCTTTGCCGGCAACGACGGCGTGACCGCGAGCAGGGTCGGGCTGATCACAAAGCGTCCGACCGGAGTCAAATCGTGCAATGGATCAAAGGATACCTTCTTGATATTGGGCAGGAGTGCCAACGTTCCCGAGCCGCCATACACGATCGTGTAGCCGTCAGGTGCCGACTTGATCCCCTTCTCGAGGCCGGCCTCGCCGAAGAGATTCTCGATCTCAATTGGCTGGCTGAGCTCCTCGGTCATTCCCTTGGCGATAATGCGCGCCTGGATATCGGTCGCCGAACCCGGCACCTCGGTCGCGATGAAATGGATCGGTTTGGTGGGATAGCTCTGCGCACTGGCCGTCGCCACGCTCGCCGCCAGAGCGGCGATCAGCGCCGCGACTTTCACACACGCATGACTCATCTCGCGACCCTTCCGGTTACTTGGCTCCCGAAGTGTACACTGTCGTGTGCCAACGTCTCAACTTGGGCAATTCAGGTTGGGCAATTCAGGTCCTCTCCGCTCCCCCGATCAATCATGCTGCGTGTTCGGGGACGCGTGCCGGCAATGTTAATGCGCCGCTATTGCTGATCGTGGCAGGATAGATAGTATTGAGTCCAGCTTGTAAGGGGAGGACATCCCATGCCGACTTCCGATCGATCGCGCAGGGCTTTTATCAAGACGGTGGCGGCCGCCGCCGCCACGGCTGCAGGTCGCGGCGTAACCGCCAGGGCAGAGGATTACAAGCCTCAGGCGCAAAAGAAGCTGACGCAAGCCGCCGCCCGGTATCAGGATCACCCGCAGGGGGCCGAAAGCTGCGGCAGTTGTCCGTATTTCTTATCCCCCAACAGCTGCGTACTGGTGGAAGGCGAGATCAGCCCGGCCGGCTGGTGCCCCATCTACACGAGGTTTTCGCCGCTCGATCGCGGCGGGCACGCGTAGTGCATTCACATCACCGGTCATTCCCGCGAAAGCGGGAATCCAGTTTCCTTCGCAAAATGCAATCTTGAGCGCGCATCAAGAGCATCTTGCGGAGCTTACCGGGTCCCCGCTTTCGCGGGGACGACCGGCGTGGCGCTTGCCGTCAGGGCGTCAGCGGCTCGATATGGACGATCTTGCTCGTCTGCTGACCTTCGGTCCACATGCTGGATAGGACCTTGGGATCAGCGCTCTTCTGCACGTCGATATGGCGCGTATTGATCGACGTGGGCAACAGATAGGAGGTCCATTCGCCGGTTTCCACGTCGAGCCGTTGCACTAGATCGGTGCTCATGTCGGCGCCCCACGCATATTTGACGTCGTCATACTCGACGTCGTACGCGCCCGCATAAGGCACCGGCACTTCCCACGATGTCATTTTTCCGGTCTTGGGATCGAACATCGAGTAGCGATTGGCGTGGAACTGCGAGAACCAAAGACGATTCTGCGCGTCGATGTGTCCTCGCCTGGCGCCGCCGATGCCTGGCAGCAGATCGATATAGGTTGTCTCGCCCGTCTTGGCGTCCGTGCGCCAGATTTGCTTCTGGTCGGGATTGTTGTCGAGGCCGTAGACATTGTTGGCGAGGTCGGTGACCAATCCGTAGGCGGCGATGTCGCGTTTTCCCGGCGGCGGCAGGACCTCGTGGAATTGCTCAGTGGCGAGATCAAACTGATAGAGCTTGTTGGGATGGCCGGGATCGGGCCCGCCATTGGTCTTGGTCCACAATTTCCCGTCAACATTCGAATGCAGGGCGTCGATCATGGTGAACCGCGTGTCGCCCTTGTTCCAGTCGGGCGCGAGATAGATCGAAACCTTTTCGGTCTTCGGGTCGAGCTTGGCGATCTGCGCCTGGCCCATCATGCCTTCCCAGATGTTTCCATCCTTGTCCATCGTGATCATGAGCCCGCCGGTCGGGAAGCCGGGCTTCGATACCGGAACCGCATAGCGCGTGACCTTGCCGGTCTTGGGGTCGAGCTTCGAGATGAACTGGTGCTGGAAATCCGAGAACCAGACGTTTCCCGCCTTGTCGAGCAGGGTGTCATGGGGCGCGGCGTCGTCGGGCAAGTCATAGGTCGTGATGATGGCTTGGGTCGATTTGCCGGTCGGCCGCGGCTGCGTTTTCAGCTGATAGGGCCACGTCTCTCCGGTGCTGAGATTGATCGAAGCGATGTAGGCTCCAAGAGCCTCCTGCCCCTTGGTTGGCGGATGGCTCAATATCTCGGATGCGTTCTGATTGAAGAAAGGAAAATTGGGAGAAGCATTGGCACTATGGGCGGTCATGCGTTCCAGCGTAAATGCCATCTCCTCGGCATTCTTCCGGGAAAAGATCGGCCGCTGCAGGCCATGGCAATCGAAGCACCGCTCCAATGCCATCTTCTGCCCGGGAGTGCCCGGCGCGCTTTGAATCCATTCGCTGTTGGACATTTGTAGCGCCAGCACGTCCGGCGCAGCCTTCGCGAGTGTCAGGTCGAGCTGCGTGGGGCCGCTTGACTGGATCGTTGCGGTTGTCGGCTTGAGCGTGTAGCCGACGGCCCGGATGGTGATGTCATAGGGGCCGGGCTCGAGCCGGTCTTGCGGAAAGCTGTACTGTCCTTGCGCATTGGTGCTGACTGACACCATCATGGTCGAGCCAGGGCGCTTGGCGCTGACCACCACCCCTTCCATTTTCCCTTCTTCGCTTGAGGAAACAGTACCGGTCAGCGCCGCCGGGCCATGGTTTTGCGCCAGCGCCGGGTGGCTGCCGCCGACCAGCAGAGCCAGCAAGCTCGCGCTCGTCATCACGCGCGTTCTGGTGCTGAAGGACAAACTAGCAAGAACACTTCCAAGTCGCGTGGTGGTCATTGAACCCTCCCGTGGCGGCGCAGCAGTGCACTTCTCACGACGGAGAATATTGCGTCGGGTACGGCCAATCAAGTCATGGAAAGTAAGGTGGGCAAAGCGCGCCCTTAGAACCCTCCAACATGCTGAGCCTGTCGGCGCGTTGCCCGCGCGTCGCTTGATCTCGCGTGAGCAAAATTACGCGAGCGCATCGCGGTGGCTGGCGCAGTGATGGCAAATTTGCCCACGCTACAGCCCAAATCCACGATGTGCGCCCGCGCGCTCCGCGGCATGGCCCGCAACGCGAGGCCCCGCGACGATATCGCCTATTCAATTAGGGTACAGCCCCTTCGCCTTGTAGACCGCAGCCGCTTCCGGCGACTCCAGGAACTTGAGCAGCGCGCCGGCGGCACTTGCATCGCTCGCGCTCGGGCTCTGCCCGACGGCGAACACCGTCACATTGTTCAACTCACCCGGAAAGACCCCGGCGAGCTCAGTGCCCGGCACCAGCTCCGATGTCTGCATGGCGCCAACCTCCGCGTCGCCTGCAGCCACCAAGTCCGCAGGGAGCTTGCCCTCCGGCGCTATCTTCATCTTGCCTTTCAGTTGCGCGGATATGCCCATCTGTTCGATCATCTTGCTGAAATACACGCTCGATGCGCCGCCGGTGGCAGGATTGCCGGTTGCGATCGACTTGGCCTCCAACAGAGCACGCTTAAACGCCTCAGGGGTAGAGACGTCGGGCTTCTGCGCACCGGTCCTCACAGCAAGGGCCATGCTGGCGCTCGCCAGCGTGGCATCGGATTTCGGTGTGATCTTGCCAGCCTTCACGAGGGCATCAATGCCTGAGCGGGTCAGGATCGCGACATCGGCAGCTTCGCCGGACGTGATACGCTGGGCCAATTGAGCCGCAAGGCCGTAAGTGATTGTGAGCTTATTCTCGGTGGTCTTTTGGAACTGCGGCGCTAATTCATCAAGAACGCTGTGGAAGGCGACGGTGCTGTAGAGCTTGATCTCGGCCGCAGACGCGATCGTGACCTGCGTCAACAATACGACCGCTGCAGCGCTCATGCGGATGACGAGATGGGACATGGTCTACCTCTCTTCCTCAAATCTCCGGGTAAAAAATTGCTGCTTGGTGTCTCGCTCAGTCAAGGAGGTCGCGTCCCCTGTCAGGTCAGAGTTCCGTGGCTTCGTAGTCGCGAGACAAACATTTACACCGCCACCGGATGTATATGAAGGAGGAATTATCCCAGACCCGTCGCTATGGCGGCGCCTCGGCTGACCCTGGCGAACCAAACAAGTCGGCGGCTCTTGAGGTAGTGCGGTGGTGCCGCTGGATGCTTTTCCTCGATCGAGAGATGCGCCATCATTGGAGGTGTCGCACCTCAATCGATGCAAGATTGCCCTGCGATATGACAACGAATCGACCAAGAGGGATGCCATGCTGCGCCGGCCGGGACGCTTGAGCTCAAGTTTGCCTCTCATTGCTGTTGTTTCCGCGCTGCCGCTTTCCGCAGCGCGGAGCGAGACCACCGATGAGCTTTATGCGAAGGCGAAGATGGAAGGAGCGCTGGTGATCTACACCGGCGCGGGCGCGGCCGGCGCCAAAGCATTAGCGGACGCTTTTGAGAAGCAGTTCCCGGGCATCACGGTCGAGGCGCATGGGGGCTTCAGCAATGTGCTCGATCACGAGATCGATCAGCAGATCAGGGACAAGAAGGTCACCGCCGATTTCGTCAACCTGCAAACCGTCCAGGATCTTCGCCGCTGGGACAAGGCCCGCGCGCTCATGCACTTCAAGGCGGAGGGCTTCGACCAGGTTCTTCCGCCCTTGAAGGACAAGGATGGCGCCTGGGTTGCGGCGAACGCCACGCCCATCGTTTACGGCTACAATTCCGACAAGGTGCAGGAGGCCGACGTGCCGAAGTCGCCGCTCGATTTTTTGCAGCCTCAATTCCGCGGCAAGGTCGTGACCGTCTATCCGACCGACGACGATGCGACCCTCTACAATTTTGATCTGATCGTGCAGAAATACGGCTGGGACTTCATGAAGAAGTACATGGCGAATGATCCCTACTTCATCCAGGGGCATCGTGATGTCGCGGCCCGAGTCAGGTCGGGGGAGGATTTTGTCAGCTTCGACATCAGCAATACCAACCGGGGCGGCGGTGGCAGCCTCAAGGTCGCGCTGCCGCAAGCGGACAAGATACCGGTCTTCTTCACCGGGACCGCGATTCTCAAGGATGCGCCGCATCCAAATTCAGCAAAGCTCATGGTGACCTGGCTCTTGAGCAAGGAGCAGCAGGGCCGCAACCCCCTCGCCTACTCCTCGCGCGCCGACATGCCGCCGCCCGCCGGGATGCCGCCGCTGACGGATTCCCGTTTTGCCAACGGCTACCGCGATTTTCTCGGCGACGGATCGCGCCTGCCGGCACTGCGCAAGCGCTACGAAGCCTTCATCGGGCCCGTGGTCAACAAGGCGACGCAATAGGCCGCTGCAACCTCTTTTTGCGGCCGCTGAATTGGTGACGTCCGGATCAAGCCAACGATTGTTGTGCGGCAAAACGACAGGTGCGTTGCTTGATTGTCGCGCTCGACCGACATAGCGTTGATGCCGAAAGCGGGAGACCTCGATGGCCGCTAGCTACACGCTGCATGTCAACGGGCAGGACCACACGGTTTCGGCTGACGGCGAGACCCCCCTTCTCTACGTACTGCGCAACGATCTTGGTCTTGGTGGGCCCAAGTTCGGCTGCGGCCTCGGCCAATGCGGCGCCTGTGCGGTGCTCAAGGACGGCGTCGAGATTCGCTCCTGCATGACGCCGGTTTCAGCCGTCATGCAAAGCGAGATCATCACCACTGAAGGTCTCGGCACCACCGCCGCACCGCACCCGCTGCAATCGGCCTTCGTTGCGGAGCAGGCCGCGCAATGCGGCTACTGCATCAGCGGCATGATTATCGCTGCGGCGTCACTCCTCAAAAGGAATCCAAAGCCCTCCGCGGCGGAGATCCGAGCCGGAATGGACGGCCACCTCTGTCGCTGCGGAACGCACCTGAGGATCGTGCGCGCGATCCAGCGCGCAGTCGATCAGGGGATGCGGCTGTGAGCGCGCCCGTCCTCTCTCGCCGCCAGCTGCTCGAAGGCGCCGGCCTTCTGGTGATCGGCTTCTCGCTCGGCGGAATCGATTCTACGCAAGCCGCAACGGCGGGCATCGATCAGGGGGCGCGCCCGGTCGAGCCCGAGAAGCTCGATTCCTGGCTCGCCATCGATAAGAACGGCAACGTGACGCTGTTCACCGGCCGGGTCGATCTCGGTACCGGAACCGAGACGGTGTTCGCGCAATTCGTGGCCGAGGAGCTAGACGTCGCGATCGGCAAGGTCCGGGTAGTGATGGGCGATACGCGCCTCACGCCCGACCAAGGCAAGACCACCGCCAGCCTCAACGTGGTACGTGGTTCCCAGCCGGTGCGGATCGCGGCCGCGCAGGCGCGTGCGGTGCTGGTCGAGCTGGCGTCGGAACGCCTCCACCTGCCGGGCACCGAACTGCGCACCGAGAACGGGATGGTCATGCCTTCGCAGGGCGATGGCATCTCTTATGGGGAATTGATCGGCGACAAGAACTTCTCGGTCGACATGGAAGTTGCCGGCAAGACTCCCGAGGACATTTCGCGCGGGGTCATGCTCAAGCAGAAGGCGCCACCCAAGGCCGCCAAGGACTACCGCGTGATCGGCACGTCCGTGCCCCGCTTCGACATCCCGGCCAAGGTCAATGGAACGTTCGAATACGTGCACAATGTCCGCGTGCCCGGCATGCTGCACGGCCGCGTCGTGCGACCGCCGGCGATGGGCGCCAAGCTCATCTCCGTCGCTGAAAATTCGATCGCCGGTATTCCGGGCGCGCGAGTCGTGCGCCGCAACGACTTCCTGGGCGTGGTCGCGCCACGCGAGGAGGACGCGATCCGGGCTGCACGCGTCGTCAAGGCCGATTGGAGCGCTGTCGCACCGCTGCCGGCGATGGAGAGCATCTTCGAGGAGCTGCCGTCGCAGCCTGTGGTCAGCGACCAGCTGAGCTTCGAGAACGGCGATCTCGAAGCCGGCTTCGCCGGCGGCAAGATCCGGCTCAAGGCAACCTACAATTTCCCGTTCCAGGATCACGCCATGATCGGCCCCTCCTGCGCGGTGGCCGATGTTGGTGACACACACGCCACCATTTGGTCGGGCTCGCAATGGCCGGAGGGCGATCGCAGCGATATTGCCAAGATGCTGGGTCTGCCGGTCGAGAACGTGCAGCTGATCTGGCGAGAGGCTTCGGGCTCCTACGGACGGCTGGGCTGCGATGATGCGGCGGCGGATGCCGCCATCATGTCGCAGATCGTGCGGCAGCCCGTGCGCGTGCAATGGATGCGCCATGACGAGCACGGTTGGGAGCCGCTCAGCCCGGCCATGACGATGACCATAGACGGCGCCGCCGACGCGAGTGGCCGGGTCACGGCATTCGATTATCTGCAATACTCCCCCAGCCATTCCATGGGCGAGAAGGGCAATCACCTCGCTTGGCATTTGATCGGCGGCGCCCCGGGTTGGGGCCGCATGAGCGGCGCCGCCGCCAATCTCTGGTACGACATTCCGGCAAAGCGCGCCCGCAACATCTATGTGCAGCCATGGCTGCGCGGGATCTACTTGCGCTCGCCGGGCGGCATCCAGTCGATTTTTGCGTATGAGTCCTTCATGGACGAGCTCGCCCGCGCGAGCGGCATAGACCCGCTGGAATTCCGCCTGCGCAACACCCCTGATGCCCGCGACCGCGACGTGCTGCTGGCAGCAGCCCGCATGGCCGGTTGGGAGCCGCGCAGCGGACCGCGTCAGCAGACGGCGGCGGCGGTGCTGACCGGCCGCGGCATCGCAATGGGCCGCTACGGCGCCGGCGACAGCCGCTCGGCGCTGGTCGTCGACGTAACGATCGAGCGCTCCTCGGGCAAGATCACACTCGAGCAGGCCTGTATCGCCTTCGATTGCGGGCTCGTGCTCAACCCGAATGGGCTGCTCAATCAGGTCGAGGGCGGCCTTCTGCAGGGCCTGAGCCGGGCGCTGCACGAGCAGGTGAAATTCGATCGCCGCAAGGTGACGAGCCTCGACTGGATGGATTATCCCATCCTAACCTTCGCCGGGCTTCCCGAGGTCAAAACCCAGCTCATTCCTCGCCCGGAGCTGCCATGGTCCTCCGCTGGCGAAGCCGGGACCGTGGCGACCGCAGCCGCGCTTGCCAATGCGGTGTTCGACGCGATTGGCAAGCATCCGCGCCGGCTCCCTCTCGTGCCCGACTATGTCAAGTCGCTGATTTAGGCCCCACCAGCACGCAGCCATTATCTCTGCGTGTTCTTGAAGTGGCGCAGGTCCGGCGGCGGCTGATCCTTGCGGGTCGGCATCAGCTCGCCGTCGGCGCCCAGGAAGTAGTTTTCCTTGCCGATCGTAACCTGCGCATTGTGCTCGCCGCAGTAATATTCCGTCCAGTTGGGGCGCGGGTTCGGGTTGCGCAGGTATCGTTTGTCGACCGTCCAGGGTCGCGTCAAGGCATGGTCGAAGACCGTCATTTCATCGTGCAGGACGTTTGCATCGGCCTTGTCCAGGTGGATTCTCTCCTTGAAGATAGACTGATTGTCGAAGGCAAGCGGCAGCCCGGTGCCGTCGTAGGCGCGCGGGCCCTTGAACGGGCCGCGCGTCTCGACCTCCAGTGTGTCGAACCGCCCGCCGGCTTCTTGATCGATCCAGCGGCCGATCGAATAGCCCGCGTAGCTCGCCTCGAGATCGGTCGGAAAATCGCGTCCGTCGGTGAAAATGCGACGGCCATGGTCGTCCCAATCAATGAGAATGTAGGTCGTCTCCGGTGTGATGACGTATTCCTGCGGCCCGAACGCCATCATCATGTGCGGCATCCCGGCCGGCAGGCAGCGGGCGGTCGGGAAATTGCCGAGGCCGCCCTGGGCTTGATCGGCGATGCTCGCCGCCAGCACCGCCGCATATTCGGGTGTGAGCGGCGCCTCCTGACCGAACCCCCAGGGCTTGGTCTGGTCGTGCCCGGCCTGGCCAGGCAGGCCGCGGGTGATGAATCGCGACCATTGGCCCTTCCAATTCGGATACTTGTCGTCATCAGCCGCGCGGCCGCTCCCCGCCGCCACGATCAGGATCGCGGCAAGCGTGAGGGCCCGGATCGCGTTTCGGTGCAACATGCTTGGCCTCTCCTGCGTTCGAGCCCGGCTCCTGGCTGATAATCCATAGCGAATGATCCTACGTATTGCGATATCGTGACGTCGATCAACTCGATCGGTTGGACGCAGGCGGCCCTCGCTCATCGCCGCGCCCGTCGCGCCAGCACAAAGACCGGCAGAGAAGCGAGTTGAGCGATGACGCGCAAGATCAAGCCGGTCCCGATCGTGCTGGTAGGTGAAAAGTAATGGCGTCGCGCCGTCGACGTCCCCTTCCTGGCTGACGAAGGTGTTATCGACGCGGAGGACCGTGAGCTGTTCTGGTTCGCTGAAACGGCGGATGAGATATGGAACAGCATCCTGCAATGGCATGACCTATGCGGTGCCCCGCTGGAGTCAAAGGGCTGATCGCCCTTGGTCACGCAGTACAACTTTCGCGGAGATGCCGTTTAAGGCATCATGTCATGGGGCTGTTCGCGACGTCACAGGGTCATGCTACCTCGTCGAATGCGCTGGCCGATGCTTATTGATCGTTTGCGGGCTCTATCAGGGCAGCGTCTCGCGTCCCGAATAGGCAAGACGCAGGTGCAAATGCCCGCGCTTAATCAGAGCTTCGACCGATAGATAGGGCCCGCTCACACCTGCGCTCAATCAATCACAATCAATCAGCGCCACGGGTTTCGCACAGACGTGTTTCGCGCAGACGCACCTTGCTCTACACTCTGCGCAGCGTTCCCAGGCAGGGCCCTTGAGCAATGCAGCTTTCACGCCGGAGTTTGGCCAGTCTCATCGCCGCCGCGTCCATCGGATCCCGAGCAGTGTGGGCGCAAACTTACCCGACCCGCACGGTCAAGATCGTGGTCGGCTTTCCGCCCGGCGGCGGGGTCGACTTGACGGCGCGCATCATCGCACAGTTTTTGTCCGAGCGGCTTGGCCAGCCATTCGTGATTGAGAACCGCCCTGGCGCCGGCAGCAATCTCGCGACCGAGACCGTCGTGCGCGCCGCCCCCGACGGCTACACGCTGCTGATGTTCGACGCCCCGCCGGCAACGAACGCGGCTTCGCTCTACGACAAGCTCGCCTTCGATTTTGCGCGCGACATCGCGCCGGTTGCCGGCATCATCCGCACCGCGCACGTGATGGTGGTCAATCCGGCCTTTCCGGCGAAGTCGTTGCCCGAGCTCATCGCCTACGCCAAGACCCATCCGCGCGAGCTCGGTATCGCGTCCTACGGGGCCGGTACCATCTCGCAAGTCGCCGCTGCGCTGTTCATGATGATGGCCGGCGTCGAGATGGTGCACGTGCCCTACCGCGGCTCGGCCCCGGCGCTGACCGACCTCTTGGGCGGCCAGGTGCAAGTGATGTTCGCGGCGCTGCCTTCGGCGATCGAGTTCATCCGCGCCGGCAAGTTGCGGGCGCTGGCGGTGTCGACCGCAACGCCCGCCGAGCAGCTGCCGTCGGTACCGCCGGTTGCAAGCGCAGTTCCGGGCTTCGAGGCAAGCGGATGGTATGGGGTCGGCGCCCCGAGGGGCACGCCGCCCGAGATCATCGCGCGGCTCAATCGCGAGATCAACGCCGCGCTTGCCGACCCGACCGTAAGGACCCGCCTCGCCGATTCCGGCGGCGCGGTGCTGACCGGCTCTCCTGCGGATCTGGCTGAGCTCATCGGCACCGAGACCGCAAAGTGGGACAAGCTCATCCGCACTGCCAACATTAAGGCGACCGAATAACGCGGACGACCGCGCTACCGAGGACTGAGAATGTCGGACATGCTGACGCACTGGGCGGCCTTCGAGGATTGTTGCCGCCTTGCGGGAATCGACGAACACATCGAGCCCGTCTTTCGCGCGGCACTCCATGCGCATCGCCCCGCCGGGCGCCTGGGGACGTTGACGCGCCTCGGCGGCAAATGGATGCAGCCGCTTCTGACGAATGTACGCGAGCGATGGCACGAACAGGACGTCGACCCGAAGCTCGAGCGCGACCTTGCCTTCGTGCTTGGTGGCCTCATCCATCAGGCAACCGACAACGTGATGAAGCCGGCGCTGTCACGCGCCGCCGGCGGCACCTGGTCGCAGATGCAGGCTTATTTGCGCGGCACCCCCGGCACACCGCCGGTTCCTCCCGAAGTCGTGGAAGCCGCGCACGAATATTCCGCCTATCTGGATGCCGAGGTATTCGCGCAAGTCTATCTCGGCGGGGCTGCTGATCCGTTTTCGGAATTCTTCATGGCGGAGCTCAGCCCCAAGGGCAAAGGCTTCGAGGATTTCGTGCGAGCGCTGTTCCAGCGCTCGCTCCTGTCGGTGCACACGCTCAATCCGACCGTCGATCACATGGAGGAGTGGCTCGAAAATCTGTTCCGGACCGTGCAGCCCGCTTTCGTCGGTGTTGATCGCTGGGTGCGGGTGTTTAATCACCCCGACCCGCAGAAGATCGAAGCCTATGGGGTGCGCACGCTGTTTTATCGCGCTGATGATCCCGCGATCAAAGTCGCGCGCGCCATTCAGCATGGAAACGCAATCGACGATGCCGCCCGGCAGGCGACCTTCGGTCAAGGTGTTCACACCTGCTACTATGCCCATATCGTGCAGACTGGTCTCGAATACCTGCGCAAGGCCGGCCAATTTTGGCGCCGCGAGGCGGAGCACCTGGTCGCGCCGAACTTCGACGAGTGGCCGCTCAGCTGATAAATTCCGCGGCCATTGCCCATGCGCCCGCTTTTGCACGCTCATCTGGTCAATGGCCGATTTGGTGACCCCGCCCTGTATGTCGCCACCTTGTTCGAGAAGCGCGCAATGCTGTTCGACCTGGGCGACATCGCGGCCTTGCCGCCGCGCAAAGTTCATCGGCTGGAACGGATCTTCGTCTCGCACGCCCACATCGATCATCTCATCGGCTTTGATCGCCTGCTGCGATTGCTGGTCGGACGAGAGCGAAAGGTCCATCTCTACGGACCCGCAGGCTTCGTCGATCACGTGCGCCACAAGATCCATGGCTATCGCTGGAACCTGGCCGAGCGCTACTCGTGCGATCTTGTTTTCGTGGTGACCGAGGTCGATGCATCGCTTGCGACCCGTCGCGTGCAATTCCGCCTGAAGAACGGATTCGCAGATGAGCCGCTTGCGAGCGAACAAGTTGTCGACGGGATCCTGCACCAGGAGGCGACATTCCGGGTCTCGATCGCCACGCTCGAGCACCGTATCCCCTGCCTCGCCTTCGCAGCCACCGAGGCGGCGCATGTCAACGTTTGGAAAAACCGGCTCGCCGAGCTGGGCCTCCCGATCGGCCCTTGGCTGCGCGAACTCAAGCGTGCGCTGGCCGAGAACCGGCCCGACGATCATCCGATTAAGATCGTGCCCCAACCGGCGGCGCCTCATGTATCCGAGTTGCCGCTTGCCGCGCTTCGGGACGTGCTGACCGTGACCGCCGGCCAGAAGATCGCCTACGTGACCGATGTCGCCGATACGGCTGCCAATCGCGCGGCTATCGTCAAACTCGGCCAGAATGCCGACCTTCTCTTCATCGAAGCGGCTTTTGCGCAAGCGGATGCGGCTTTGGCGTCGGAGCGTGCACATCTGACGACGCGAGCGGCGGGACAAATCGCGCGCGCGGCCGCCGTGCGCCGGGTCGAGCCGTTTCACTTTTCCGCCCGCTATGCCGGCGAAGAGACGCGAATGCTGGAGGAGGTCATGTCCGCCTTTGCCGGACAACCTGAGACTTGATCTTGGCCGAACCAAGCGGCACCCGCCGGCAAGAAAGGATCTGCGTTGCACTACATGCGCCGCTCTGTTCTGGTCAGCACCGTCGCTATGTCGTCTTTCAGCTTGAGCCGCTCCTTTTTCAGGATTTCGGCTGCTTCATCGGTCGTCAGCTCCTGCTCCGACTCTATGCGATAGATCCTTCCGTTTATTTCATCGTAGCGGGCAACGAGCCGGCCGAAATCATGGTTGTCTCGCGCCAGCCGCTCGATCAAAGTGAATTCGTCGGGAAACTCTTCGTGCAGATCATGGGGAATACGCATGCTGTGACCTTTCACGCGACGCTAACGTGCAACAACTGAGAGCAAGCATTGTTTCCGCCGCGAACCGATGCGCGACCGATCCGGGAGTCGATTGCGCAGGGGGCGGTATTGCAGGAACCGGTTGACCCGACCCTGCAAATCAGTGGATTGGTGAAATCCAAAATCGCGAGTTGCGCCTGGCCCGGAACACCGTGCCGGGGTTTTGTCCGCGTTGGCAATTGCTGTCGGCCCCCGGTGCCGCACGGTCCGGAGCCTTCGCGGCTTGCTGCAAGCGCAGGGCGGAGTAGAAAAATACCGTCAGTTTGGCAATTCGAACTCGAAATTGCTAAGGAAAATCAAAGGTTCCGATTCCGCCCCTGTCGGCCCCCATCTCACTTCCCGGTCGAGCGTCAGAGCGACTGCTTGGGCTCAGCCCCTGCCATGCCCGGCAATGCCAGGGGCGGCCGGGCGCAGGTGACGGGCACGTGCGGCCGGCAGGCGGCCGTCGCCGGTCGGCTGATAAAATACGGTCTTGCGTGCGATCTCGTTCGCGAAGGCGGCGACATCCTTCTCTTTCTTCACTTCGAAGGCGTCGAAGCCGGCTCGCACCATGAACATGAATTGGTCGCGCAGCACATCGCCGGTGGCTCGCAGTTCGCCGCGAAAGCCGTGGGTCTCGCGGAGCTGGCGGGCTTGGCTGTAGGCGCGGCCGTCGCGAAACTTGGGGAACTCCAGAGCAACGAGCGCAAGCTTCGAAAGATGCGGCACGATCTCGGCGACTCTCCGGTTATTGGGCCAAAGAACGCCGGTGGGTGCCGTGCGGCCGGCAAATTCGGCCACGTTGGCGAGGTAGCGCGCGGCCGAAACGATCACTGATCGGTCGTCCGGCACGGGCGCATCGTCGGCGACGCGGACATAAGGATCATCGATCACATGGCCAGACTTAACGAGCCGCATAGACACGCTCCCTGAACGGCTCGACCCCGATCCGTTCGACCGTCTCCAGAAAAATCTCGTCCGGGCGCGCGCGCAGCTCGAGGTAGGCCGCAACGATATCCTCGACCACGTCCGCGACTTCACCATAGCGCACCGCGGGACCGATGAGCGTGCCGAGCCGCGCTTTTTCGTCGGCGCGTCCGCCGATGGTGATCTGGTAGAATTCCTCGCCGTTCTTCTCGACGCCCAGGATGCCGATATGGCCGACATGATGATGGCCGCAGGCATTGATGCAGCCGGAAATATTGATGTGCAGGCGCCCGAGATCGCGGGCGAGATTGATGTCATGGAACCGCCGCGTGATCTCCTGCGCGAGGGGAATCGACCGCGCATTGGCGAGGCTGCAATAGTCGAGACCCGGGCAGGAGATGATGTCGGAGACGAGGCCGACCGTCGGAGTGGCGACACCGACGCGGTCGAGCCCGCGCCACAGCGCATAGAGGTCACGCTGGGCGACATGCGGCAGCGCCAGATTCTGCTCATGCCCGACGCGGACCTCACCGAACGAATAGCGATCGGCAAGATCGGCGATCGCATCCATCTGCTCGGCGGTGCAGTCGCCGGGCGTGCCGCCTTCAGGCTTGAGCGACATCGTCACGATCGCATAGCCGGGCACCTTATGGTTGGAGACCGAGTTGTCGACCCACTGGGAAAAGCGCTCGTCGGCGGCGCGCGCGTCTTTGAGCTCCTTCGGTGAGTCCTCGAGGCGCTCGTAATCCGGATATTGGAAGCGGCTGCGGATCTCGGCAACAACAGCCGGATCGAGCACGAGCTGTCCATCTTTGATCGGCAGCCATTCGGCTTCGACCTCCTTGGCAAAGGCCTCGGGCCCAAGATCATGCACCAGGATCTTGATGCGCGCCTTCCAAATATTGTCGCGGCGCCCGAACTGGTTGTAGGTGCGCAGCACCGCTTCGACATAGCTCAACACGTCGCGGGTCGGCAGGAACTGCTTGATGGTCTGGGCAAGAAAAGGCGTTCGTCCAAGACCACCGCCGACCATGACCTCGAACCCGAGCTCGCCGGCGCCGTTCCGGTGCAGGCGTAGCGCCATGTCGTGGATGCGCAGCGCCGCGCGATCATGGCTCGCCGAGCCGACCGCGATCTTGAACTTGCGCGGCATGAAGGAGAACTCAGGATGCAGCGTCACGTGCTGGCGGATGACCTCGGCCCAGACGCGCGGATCTTCGATCTCGTCAGGCGTGACCCCGGCCCACTGATCGGTGGTGATGTTGCGCACATTATTGCCGCTGGTCTGCATGCCGTGCATGCCGACGCTGGCGAGGTCAGCCATCGCATTCGGCAATTGCTCGAGCTTGATCCAGTGGTACTGGATGTTCGTCCGCGTGGTGAAGTGGCCATAGCCGCGGTCGTATTTGCGCGCCACATGCGCCAGCATGCGCAGCTGCGGGGTCGCCAGCGTGCCGTACGGAATGGCGATTCGCAGCATGTAGGCATGCAGCTGCAGGTAAACGCCATTCTGCAGGCGCAGCAGCTTGAACTCCTCCTCGGTCAGGTCCCCCGACAAGCGGCGCGCGACCTGTCCGCGAAATTCGGACACGCGCTCGCTGAGCAGGGTGCGGTCGAGCTCGTCGTAAATATACATCGCGTGCGATCCTGACCGGAAACCCGATATGCCTTTTTCGCAAGGGCGGGCGTTTTCGGGATGGGCGCTAGCTCATATACCGACCGCGACCGGCTCACCACTCGCAATCGGCATCTCGATGGTCGGCCCGGCGAGCCTGATCCGTTCGCGCAGGTTACCGGGCCGCCGGCTGCCGTCAGCCTGCATCGACACCGGCGCCACATAGGCGCCGACTGCACCGAGATCATCCGCGATAGCGGCCTGCAAGAGCTCGGTCGCCGCAGGCGCCGAAGTCACCACATGCGCGCGGCCGAATTCGGTGGTCCAGCCGCCATCCCCGGTGCGATAGATCACAGCTCCGTCGCGGGTCCGGTTGGCGGTGACCAGAACCGGGCCGGTGATCTTGAGCTTTTTGTCAAGCGGCGAAGTCATTTCCAGGCTTCCTCAAATTTCACTGTCCAACTGTGCGATCCGCTTCCGCCTCGCGCCGTCACCGAACGTCGCCCTGATGGTGCAGCGCAGGGGTCTTCCCGCCTGCGCAATACATAGCGCGAAAAGAGAGCGTTGACTAGAACGATTTTCCATATAGAAGGGTTGACGAGGGCGCAAAATAGAAAAATCTTCTACCATGGAAGAGCGATTGCTTGGAACACAGCCACTACCGATCGGCCGAAAGCGAGATGGTTCTTTTCCTCCCCTCGTCCGGGATGCGCCGGCGGCAAGCGGAGTGAGGCCGATGGACCGCCTCAGCGAGCTCGAAGCACAAAGCATCTTCATCTTTCGGGAGGCGTTCGCGCGGCTCAAGCGCTTGGCGCTGCTGTGGTCGCTCGGGAAGGATTCCAACGTGATGATCTGGCTCGCCCGCAAGGCATTTTTCGGGCGCGTGCCGTTCCCGGCCATGCACGTGGACACCGGAAAGAAATTCCCCGAAATGTATGCTTTCCGCGATCACTACGCGGCCGAATGGAAGCTCGACCTGCTGATCGAGCCCTGCCCGCCGATCGATGCCGTGGATCAGAGCCTGCCGCCGGCCGCGCGCTCGGCAGCGCGCAAGACCGAAGGCTTGAAGCTCGCGCTCGCCAAGCACGGCTTCGACGGCTTGTTCGCCGGCATTCGCCGCGACGAGGAGGCAACCCGCGCCAAGGAGCGGGTGTTCTCGCCGCGCGGCATCGAGGGCGGATGGGACGTGCGCGACCAGCCACCGGAATTCTGGGATCACTTCAACGCATCGCCGCCGCCCGGCGCGCACTTGCGCATTCATCCGATCCTGCATTGGACCGAAGCCGACATCTGGGCCTATACGCGACGCGAGGGCATTCCGATCATCCCGCTTTATCTTGCGCAGGGCGGCAAGCGCTATCGCTCGCTCGGCGACGCCGACATCACCTTCCCGGTCGCCTCGAACGCCGGCACCATCGACGAAATCATTGCCGAGCTCGAATTGACCAAAATCCCCGAGCGCTCGGGCCGCGCCATGGACCACGAGTCCGAGGACGCATTCGAGCGCCTGCGCGTGTCCGGATACTTGTAAGGCCGCCCATGCTGACCGCCACTTCGGAACAGCCCTTGTCGATCCTCGCCGGTGAGCCGGTCGCCACACAGGCAGCGCCGGCCGGGCGCCGTCCGCTCGTGCGCATTGTCATCGTCGGGCATGTCGACCACGGCAAATCAACCCTGATCGGGCGCCTCCTGCATGAAACCGGCAGCCTGCCGGATGGCAAGCTGGAGCAGCTCAAGGCAGTGAGCGCGCGCCGCGGCATGCCGTTCGAGTGGTCGTTCCTGCTCGACGCGTTGCAGACCGAGCGTGACCAGGGCATCACGCTTGATACGACCCAGATCCGCTTCCGCACGGCGGCGCGCGATTTCGTGCTGATCGATGCGCCGGGCCACGCCGAATTCCTGCGCAACATGATCACCGGCGCGTCACAGGCCGATGCGGCGCTCCTCATCGTCGATGCCGCCGAAGGCGTCCGTGACCAGACCCGCCGGCACGGCTACTTGCTGCATCTCCTCGGCGTGCGGCAGGTTGCGGTCGTCATCAACAAGATGGATCGGGTAAACTTTGCGCAAGCGCGCTTTCGCGACATCGAGACGGAAATCTCCACACACCTCACCAATCTCGGACTTACTCCGCTTGCCGTCATCCCGATCTCGGCGCGCGAGGGCGACGGCGTTGCCCGGCGGAGCGACGCGATCGCCTGGTACCACGGGCCGACCGTAATCGAGACGCTCGATGGCTTTTCGCCGGCGCGTCAGCCCGACGAGCTGGCGCTGCGCCTGCCAGTGCAGGCGGTCTACAAGTTCGACGACCGGCGTATCGTGGCGGGACGGATCGAGACCGGGGCTATCGCGGTCGGCGATGAAATCGTGATCATGCCTGCGGGCAAGACCGCCCGCGTTCGCTCTATCGAATCCTGGCCGGAACCGCTCGAGCCGCCGCGCGCGGCCTTTGCGGGACAATCGATCGGCATCACGCTCGACAGCGAGATCTTTCTCGACCGCGGCGACGTGGTCTCGACCGCCGCGGTTCGCCCCAAAGCGGCGCAGCGGCTGCGCGCGCGGGTGTTCTGGCTCAATGAAGAGCCGCTGTCGGTCGGCACAAGCCTTATCGTGCGGATCGGCACTGCGGAGGCGCGTGGCACGATTGCGGCCATCCAGAAGGCAGTCGACCCAGGGGCGCTGTCCGCGACCGAAGCCTCGGCAGTGGCGCAGAACCACGTGGGCGAGATCGATATCACCCTGGCTCGGCCGCTCGCAGTCGATACCCATGCGGTCAACGCCCGCATGGGGCGCATTGTGTTGGACCTGAGGGGGCGCATTTCCGGCGGCGGCCTGGTGCTGACGCTCGATCCGCCCGCCGCGACGGTGCGCGAAAGCACCACCGAAGCGCACGGCACATCGCTCAGATCCGTGCTGTTGCCGGCCGAGCGCGCGGCCCGCGTAGGCCATGGTGGCGCCGTCGTTTGGCTGACCGGCCGCAAAGGCTCCGGCAAATCCGAGCTCGCGCGCGCCTTCGAGCGACGGCTCTTCGATCGCGGCGGCGCGCCGATCGTGCTCGACAGCAACGACCTGGCGCGCGGTCTCAACGCCGATCTCGACAACGGCCCAGCTGATCTGGCCGAGAGCATTCGCCGCATCACCGAGACCGCCGCGCACCTCGCCCGAAGCGGCTTCATCGTGATCGTCGCTGCCCACGCGCCTGCGGCCGAGAGCCGTGCCAGGGCCCGCAAGATCGGCGGCAAGGCTTTCTACGAAGTGCACGTCGACGCCGGAGGCGAGGCCGATCGCGCTTTCGAGGCGCCGGACGCTCCCGATCTCAGGGTCGATGGCGGGCATCGTGCCGAAACAAATTCGCTCGAGATCGAGCAGCTCCTGATCAACGCCGGCGTGATTACCGGTGGCGATCGCCCCCCCGGCGGCGAATTCGCGATTTGATCAGGACCACTGCGCCTCGGCCTGCACTCGTTTAAGCTATTTGAATCTCGTTCCCCCTCCAGCTCGTGGGGTCCCTCATGCCTGCAAATGAAGCATTCAAAACCGCAGCACCACAGCGCGAGACACGCCGCCCCGGTCGCGGTCGCGTGTTCAACTCGATCACCGAAGCAATCGGCGACACTCCGATCGTGCGACTGACGCGGCTGCCGGCGCAGCATGGTGTCAAGGCCAACATTTTCGCCAAGCTCGAATTCTTCAATCCGGCGGCGAGCGTCAAGGATCGCATCGGCGTCGCCATGATCGAGGCGATGGAAGCGGCCGGCTTGATCGGCCCCGACACGGTGCTGGTCGAGCCGACCTCGGGCAATACCGGCATTGCGCTCGCTTTCACGGCTGCCGCGCGCGGCTATCGGTTGATCCTGGTAATGCCGGAATCCATGTCGGTCGAGCGGCGCAAGATACTCAAGCTGCTCGGCGCCGAGCTCTATCTGACACCGGCCGCCCAGGGCATGCGCGGCGCGATCGCCAAGGCGGAGGAGATCCTGCGCGAGTATCCCCGCGCGGTCATGCCGCAACAGTTCAAGCATCTCGCCAATCCGGCGATACACCGCCGCACGACCGCCGAGGAGATATGGAACGATACCAGCGGCGAGATCGACGTGTTCGTGGCCGGCGTCGGCACCGGCGGCACCATTACGGGCGTCGGCCAAGTGCTCAAGCCGCGCAAGCCATCGTTGCGCGTCATAGCGGTCGAGCCCGAGGACAGCGCGGTGCTTTCCGGCGGGCAGGCAGGCCCGCACAAGATTCAAGGGCTCGGCGCAGGCTTCATCCCGGACATTCTCGACCGCTCGGTGATCGACGAGGTGGTCACGATCAGCAATCAGACTGCGTTTGATACCGCCCGCGCCCTGGCGCGCCTGGAAGGCATACTGGGCGGCATCTCGTCGGGGGCCGCAGTCGCGGCTGCGCTGGAAGTCGGCAAGCGCCCCGCCCTCGCGGGCAAGAACATCGTGGTCGTGGTGCCATCATTTGCCGAGCGTTATTTGTCGACTGCGCTGTTCGAGGGGGTGTGAGTTCTGGGCTTGCGTAGACCGCTCTTTGACCGATGTTCCCTTCCAGCTTGAGCTTCACACACTTGCTTCCTCAAAGCCGGATCGACAACGCACTCAGCGCATCCCAGATCAGCACCGCCGGCGGACCGAACACGATGTCGATCACGTTGGCCATGCGCGAGGAGAGGCGGTCGGCGGGATCGAGCTTGCGGCGAACCTTGATGAAGCGCGCGCCCGCACGACGCGCCAACAACCCGTCGGTCAAATCCTTGTCGCCGATCACCACCATCGGCCTGCCCTTGCGCTCGAGGCTCGCGATCGCTTGCAGGCTCGGCTTGCGGAACAGGACCGGGCAGATGCTCACCTGCAATTGCGCCCCGAGCATCGCCAGGCGCTCGGCATAATTGCCGCGGCGGCTGTTGGAGCAGAGGCAGATCTCGTTTCCTCGGGACTTTATCTCGTTCACTTTCGCGACCGCTTCCGGAGGGGCGACCTGCCCGGCGTCAGGCACGATGGTGCCATCGACGTCGAGAACGACCACCGCATTGGCGAACGCGAAGTCTTGTTGCTCGAAATATAAAAGCTGGCTCATCACCAGTCTAGTTGTTCTCTGAAGAGTGAAGTCGAATCAGGCCGCCCGCCGCGCTGCTTGAATCAGCGCGACGATCCGCTCCGGCGTGATCGGCGCCTCCGCGACGCGGACGCCGAACGGCGATAGCGCGTCTTCGACCGCGGACAGAAGGGCAGCGATCGCCGGGATGGTGCCGCCCTCGCCTGCACCCTTGATGCCGAGCGGATTGAGCGGGCTCGGCGTCGTCATATGCAGCACCTCGACATTGGGCGAGCAGGTTGCGAGCGGCAGCAGATATTCGCCGAAGTTCGTCGATAGCGGCTGCGCCTGCCCGTCATAGAACATCCGCTCGAAGAACGCATTGCCCAGTCCATGAATGACGCCGCCGATCACCTGGCCTTCGACCACCATCGGATTGATCACATGTCCGCAATCGTGCATCACCACATAACGCAGCACCTGCACATTTCCGGTTTCGATATCCACCTCGACCTCGGCGACATGCGTGCCGTTCGAATAAGTCGACTGGTCGGGCGTGAAATGGCTCGCCGCCTCGAGCCCGGGGCTCGGACCGCCGGCCATGGAATAGCCCGGCATGCCGACCGCGCGCGCCGCAATCTCGCGGAAGCTCTTCTTCATGTCAGAGCCGGCGATCTTGGCGTGACTGTCCTCCAGCACGATGTCATCCGCGGAAGCCTCCATCATCTCGGCGGCGAATTGCTTGATCTTGTGCGCAAGCTCCTTGGCGGCGAGATGCACCGACGATCCGGCGTTAACAGCCGTGCGCGCCGCAAACGAGCCGACCCCAAGCGCGGTCGCAGCCGTATCGCCGGTCACGACGGTGATGTCGTCGGGCGTCAGCCCGAGATGATCGGCGGCGATCTGCGCGAGCGTGGTCTTGTGCGATTGCCCCTGCGGGGTTGCGCCAGTCGCCACCGTGACCTTGCCGCTGGTCGATACGCGTGCAGTCGCGCTCTCGTAAGGTCCCAGCCCCGTCGCCTCGACCGCATTGGCGATGCCGATGCCGATATACCGGCCCGCCGCACGCGCCGCTCTTTGCCGCGCCGGAAACCCCGCATAGTCGGCCGCCGCAAGCGCCTGCTCCTGGCAGGTCGGATAATCGCCGCTGTCATAGGTCACCGGGCGGCCGTCGCGGAAGATGATGCCGACCCGGTAGGGCATCTGCTCCGGCCTGATAAAATTGCGGCGCCTGACCTCGGCGCGATCGAGATTCAATTCGCGCGCCACGCGGTCCATCAGCCGCTCCATCACCACCGCAGCTTGCGGGCGGCCCGCACCGCGCACCGGCGAGGTCGGCACTTTGTTGGTGAAGGCGACCGCGACATCGAGATGGAAGCTCGGGATGACATAGGGGCCAGGCACCGAGGTCGCGGCGATCCACGGCAGCACGACGCCCCACGGCATGTAGGCGCCGGCCTCGTGGGTCAGGCGGCCTCGCACCCCGAGGATGCGCGCCTCGTCGTCGACCGCGATCTCCATGCCCCAATGCTGATCGCGTTCCTGCTGAGTAGAGAGGAAGTTCTCGCGCCGGTCTTCAATCCATTTGACCGGCCGCTTGAGTGCGAGCGCTGTCGCGGCGAGCGCGCCGTATTCGGCATAGAAGCTGCCCTTGGGGCCGAAGCCGCCGCCGACGTCGGGCGTCACGATGCGCAGCTGATGATCAGCCCAATCGAGCAGGTCGAGCAGCACGCGTTTGTGGCGATGCGGCCCCTGCGAGGAGACGTAGATGGTGAGCGCCTCGCCCATGGGATCCGGCGCCGCGATCATTCCGCGGCACTCGAGGAAGAACGGTCCACCGCGATGCTGGAACAGCTGCTCGCGAAAAGTATGCGGCGCCCGCGCGAAGGCGGCATCTGCATTGCCGACATTCACCGGAATCACCGCGGCGAGATTGGATGGTGCGTCCCGATGGGCGAGCGGCGCGCCGGCTTTGAGCGCCGCGACACAATCCGACACCGCCGGCAGCGGCTCGAAATCGATCTCGACCAGCGCCGCCGCGTCCTCGGCGAGATAGCGAGTCTCGGCCACAACGATCGCGATCGGCTCGCCGACAAAACAGACTTCGTCTTTGGCGAGGCAATAAGGCATCAACGGCTGCTTGATGGCTGGGCTCGGCACCAGGAGCGGCACCGTCTGCCGCTGCATCGACAACGGCAGGTCAGCGAAGGTGATGACCGCGTGCACGCCAGGAAGCGACAGTGCGGCGCGCTTGTCGATGCCGCGGATGCCGGCATGCGCGTGCGGGCTGCGCAGCACCACAGCATGAAGCAAGCCCGGCAACACGATGTCATCGACATAGCACCCGCGCCCGGTGAGGAAGAGAGGATCCTCCTTGCGCTTGATGCTCGAGCCGAACCACCCCATCGGTGCTGCTCAACCTTCGACCTTGCGCACGGGCGTCTCGGGTTTCAAACCTTCGCGCTGGCGGAGAAGCGTTTCCTTGCCGGTCTCTTCCCACGCGCCGCGCACGGCGCGCTCCGCGTAGCTGTCCCAGCGCTCGATCCAGTCACCGAGCGGATAACCGTGCCAGGGCGCCTTCAACGCGATGGGCGGCAGGCCGAGCTTTGCCCACAGCGACTGAGCTCGCTCCATGAATTCCCGCTTCGGCAGTGCCAGCGGCGCCATCGGGCCTTTGCGCGTCGCGTCGATGAGCAGCTTGGAGGCGCGGCCGCCCTGCGAATATTGCGACCCCTGATCGCCACCGTGATAGGGCGCGATCTGCACATCCTCGATCGGATTACACCGATAGGCAATTGCCCACAGCACCGCATCGAGATTGGCCGGGTCGATATCCTCGCTGATGCCGATGATGAGCTTGCCGAAGTAGGACTGGAAGGCAGCGGCACCATGCAGGCCGCGCCAGACTTCGCTGCGCGCCGTGCCGGGCGCGTATTGCACAAAAATCACCGGGCGGAGATTGGTGAACGGCTCGTGCAGCACCACGCGCCTGACGCCGCGCACCGACAGCGTGTCCTTGAGATGGGAGAGAAAAAGCGGCTCGTAGGCGACCTTCTTGACCAGGCTCGATTCGCTCGGCGTCACCTGGCTGATGATCGAGGCAAACACCGCTTTGTGTCGATGCGTGATCGCGGTCACCTGCATCGGCATGTTGAAAGCCTCGAGCGCCACATAGCCGTTGCTTTCACCGAATGGCGCCTCCGGCTCGAGCCTCTGCGTGTCGATCAAGCCTTCGATGACGATCTCGCTATCGGAGGGAACATCGATGTCGATGGTCCGGCATTTGGCAATGGGCACGCCGCGGCCGGCAAGCGCACCGGCGACGGCCAACTCGTCGAGGTCGGTCGCAAGCTTCTGGGCGCCGGTGAACATCACGACCGGTGCGGCACCGACCACAATGGCGATCGGCATCGGCTGTTTGCGCTCCTGATATTTCTGCCAATGCAAGAAGCCGCCGGCGCCGCCCGGGCGCGCCACCATACGCACCACCAGCCGGTCGGGAGCCTTGAGCGCCGCCCGATAGGTGCCGCTGTTCTGGATCCCGGAATCCGGGTCCTTGGTGATGCAGCATGTCGCCGTCAGGTACGGCGCGGAATCAAAGCCAGGCGTCGAGACCGGCACTGGCAGCAGCTTGAGCCCACCATTCGGTGCGCGTAGCGCCTCGCCGGTGATGACGACTTCCTGGCAGGCGGGTAACGTCGCCCACACCGGAGGGATCGGGTTGGCGATTGCATCGAGCCAGGCAGCGCCAATCTCCTCCACCGGGCGGCGCATGCCAAGCGAATAGATCTCGGCCGAAGCCGCAATCGCGCCGACCACGACCGGCATGTCGTAGCGGTGACCACTGCCGTCGACCACATTGGTGAACAGGAAGGCCCGCCGCTCGGCTTCCGGAATGCCGCCGATGAACTGCAGGCGCACGAGAGGATGCAGCTCGCTGTCCTTGTCGACCGGATGATCGACGCGCACGAGCAAGCCTCGTGCCTCGAGGTCGGCCAAATGCTGCTGCAGGTCAAGCCGCGGCCGCGTGTCCGCGTCAGTCCGGCCCTCGACGACAACCACGTCATCCATGCTTCACACGATCCGACCCGAATGGCACGCGATTGCTCAGGCACGCCTTATGGGCTCGAGCATGGATTTTTTCCAGTCATTTCAATCAGACGAGCTGCAGGCGCAAATTACTCCGCTTTCGCGCCGGAGGCCTTGACGACCTTGCCCCATTTCTCGGTTTCCTCGGCGACAAATCTACCGAGTTCCTCCGACGAGCCGGGCAGCACCTTGGTGCCCAAATCGAGCAAGCGGGTCCTGATTTTTTCGTCCGCCAGAACCTCGCTGACCTCCTGGTTGAGCTTTTTGATGATATCGGCAGGCGAACCCTTGCGCAGCCCGATAGCGAACCATTGGCTGGCGTCGTAGCCGGGGACGAAGTCGGCGACGGTCGGCAGATCCGGTAATCCCTCGAAGCGCGTCGTCGTCGTCACCGCAAGCGCGCGTATGCGACCGGCGCGGATATGGTCGATCGCCGCCGGCGCGCTGCCGAAGAATATCTGCACTTGGCCGCCAAGCAGATCCGCCACTGCCGGCCCGGCGCCGCGATAGGGCACGTGCGTCATGTCCACCTTGGCCATGACCTTGAACAGCTCGCCGGCGAGATGGGACGGATTGCCGACGCCTGCCGATGCCATGGGGATCTTGCCCGGATGGGCTTTGGCGTAGGCGATGAACTCGGGCACGGTCTTCGCCGGGACGGACGGATGCACCATCATCACCAGCGGCCCGCGGATCAGCCCGACCACCGCAATGTCGTTGATGAAGTTGAAGCTCAGCTTCTCGTAGAGCGTGGCATTGATGGCGGCGGCGCCGTCGGTCCCGAGCAGGGTGTAGCCATCGGCCGGCGCGCGAATGACCAACTCGGTCGCAAGGTTGCTGCCCCCGCCCGGCCGATCCTCGACGATGTATGTGTGCCCGAACCGCGCCGTCAGCTCCTGACAGGTCAGGCGCACGAAAATGTCGGTCCCGCCGCCGGCCGCGTAGCCGACGATGACGTGGATCGGCCGATTCGGATAGATTTGCGCTCCAGCGATCTGCGGAGCAAAGGGGACTGCGGCACTCGCTGCCGCCAATTGTAGGAGGCGTCTTCGAGGAATTGCCATGGTGCACCCCGGCAAATCGTCACCCTCTCGAAAGAAAGAGTGTGCGCCGGACCATCAGGAGTTGCAAGACTCGGTTTTGATGGACTCTCCACCTCCCTGGGCACGCGAAATCTCGCGCCTCGCGCTCAAAGGTGAGAGCGAGCGGCTGTTGATCGAAGGGCGCGCCCCACCGCCGAGTTGACGTCGGAAAGTGGCCACTGGCGGCCCGTTTGTGTTAGGATGAGTAGATCGAATTGCTAACGAGAACTGACGCTCCAGGAGATTGCGATGAAGTTCAAGGCTCTCACGATGATCACGACCGGCACGGCGCTGGCGTGCTTGATCGCCAGCAGCGCCATGGCGCAAACAGGCGGAACGTTGAGCGGCCGCGTGGCGTCGGCGGAAGAAGGCGCCATGGAGGGCGTGCTGGTCAGCGCCAAGAAGGATGGCTCAAACATCACTGTCACGGTGGTGAGCGACGAAAAGGGCGAGTACAGCTTTCCCCCAGGCCGGCTCGAGCCTGGTCACTACAGCATCGCAATCCGTGCCGCCGGTTACGATCTCGACGGCCCGAAGGCGGTCGAGATCGCGGGCGGCGGCGCCAAGGCCGATCTCACGCTCAAGAAGACCAAGAACCTCGCCAATCAGCTCACCAATGCGGAATGGATTTTGAGCGCGCCAGGGCCTGAGAACGTCAAGGCCAATCTTATCAATTGCGTCGAGTGCCACACGGTGCAGCGCATCTTCGCCTCGACCCACGATGCCGCCGAGTTCAAACAGATTTTCCGCCGCATGGGCACCTATTCGCCCGGCTCGACGCCGATCCATCCACAGCCGCTCCTGCCAGGTCCGCGTGGCGAGCGCCCGCCAATCCCGGAATCTCAATTCGATGTCACTGCGAATTGGCTCGAAACCGTCAACATGAGCGGCTCGGATGAGCGCCGCTTCGAGCTCAAGACGCTGCCGCGGCCCAAGGGCGCCGCCACCAAGGTCATCTACACCGAGTACGACCTGCCGCGAAAAGAGACGCAGCCGCACGACGTGATCGTCGATCAGGACGGCATGGTCTGGTACTCGGACTTCAGCAATCAATTCGCCGGCGTGATGGATCCGAAGACCGGCAAGGCGACCGAGATCGCAATCCCGGTGCTCAAGCCCGAGCAGCCTAGGGGCGGCCTCGATATCGAGTTCGATCCCGGACAGAAGAATGTCTGGCTTTCGTTGATGTACCAGGCGGGTGTCGCGCGCATCGACCGCAAGACCCACGAGGTCACCATGTACCCGTTCCCCAAGGAATGGCAGTCGGCCTCGACGCAAGCCTCCATGGTGTCGCCGCAGCATTCGGATGCTGACGGCAAGGTGCTCACCAACAATCAGGAAATGCACGGAGTCTACCGGCTAGATGTGAAGAGCGGCGCGTACGAGGATCTCGGTCAGTCAAAGGATCTCGGCGGGCGGCAGATCTCGGCCTACGGGATGCCGACGGATCAACAGAACAACGTCTATCAGCTCGAATTCGGCGGCATGAGCATCGGCTATCGCGATCTCAAGACCGGCACGACAACGATCTTCCGCACGCCGATCAACGGCTCGCGCCCACGCCGCGGCCGGGTCGACGAGCAAAATCGCCTTTGGTTCGCCGAATATGGTGGCAACGCCATCGCGCTGTTCGATCCGAAGACTGCCGCCATCAGGGAGTATCCACTTCCAACCAAATTCGGCGATCCGTATGACGTGGTGCCGACCAAGGATGCCTCCCAGGTGTGGACCGGCTCGATGGTCAACGACCGTGTCGCGCGGCTCGACACCAAGAGCGGACAGATCACGGAGTATCTGCTGCCGCGCCCGACCAACGTCCGCCGCGTCTTCGTCCAGGAAGGCGGCGTGCTTCCGGTGCTCTGGGTCGGCAGCAACCACGGCGCCTCGATCGTCAAGGTCGAGCCGCTGCAGTAAGCAATCCACGGCGGACACTGCTCGTAGGGCGCCCTTGTGGGCGCCCGCCGCTTGCTGGTTGCAGGGCGGCTACAAGGGCCGCCCCTGCGCACCTCTACCCCTTCGGCTTTGCCGCAAACGCTGACCCGCGCACGCACATGCGCCCGCGCGGATCCTGCCAGAGCTTCTCTGTTGCGTGCAGGTGGCCGAGCGCACGCGCAACGGTGCGGAAGTCATAGCTCGAGAAGCGCTCGGCGATATCGGTGTAGTACAGCGGCTCCTTGGCGATGAGGTCTAGTATCTGCTGGGCTAGCGCGGCGACCGCGGCTTCATCCCCGGCCTTGCCAGCGGCGTCCGCCTTACCCTTCACGTAATCCTCGATCTTTGCGGTCTCCGCATACGCATAGGTGATGCGCTCGTAGTGCTCGCGCGGGATGCCCTCCGGGATGGTGGCATCGATGCCGACCTTGGCGCCGGTCGGCACCACGCCGAAGCCCTGCGGCAGGCTCGGATCGAGCGGCTTGGCGCGCGCATTGCCGACGATCATGATGTCGCGGTCACCCTGCACGCGCGTGGCAATCGCCCATTCCACATCCATCGGATCAAACACGTCGATATCGTCATCGACTACCACCACGTGCTTCAAATCCATCACCGAGAGCGCGGCCAGAAGCGCGTTCTTGGCCTCGCCCGGCTGCTTCTTGATCGAGATCACCGCGTGCCAGAAGGCGCAGCCGCCCAGCGTGACATTGATGTCCTTTGCGACGACGCCCGCGGTCTTGAGCGCCTGGCGGATCGCCGCATAGCGGGTCGGCGCCGCAAGCCAGGTGTTCTCCCATGGCATGTGCAGATTGTAGTAGATCGCGTCGCGTCGCATGGAGATCGCTTTGATGCGCACCAGCGGGTTCCAGTGCAGCCCACCCATCAGGCGCGTGAACTCGCCGAAGCGGCCCTCGGGCCAAGTCCAGCCGGTGGGGAGGATTTCCGCCTCCAGCACGATCTCGGCATCCGCAATGTAAGGCAGGTCGATGGTCTGGCACGGCGCGAGCTCGATCGGAGCGCCGCGCAAGCCGCCGGCAATCGCCATCTCGTCGACGCCCAGGGGGGCCCGATAGCCGGAGCCGGTGATCTCGATCGGATGCGTGCCGATCGAGATCGAGATCGGCAGCGCGCGCTGCTCCGCATAGGCGCGCTGGGCGAACATCCGCATATTGTTGGGCGTGACGATGTCGATGCCGGTGAGGTTCTTCTCCTTGACGATGAAGCGATAGATGCCGCTGTTGATGCCGAATTCCGGATCATGGGCGATCACCACGCCGGCCGTGATCATCGGGCCGCCGTCGTAGATCGACGACATCGGGATCGGCAGCTTGAACAGGTCGACGTCCTCGCCCAAGAGCACCACCTCGCGCGTCGGCGAGGTCTTCACGTAACGCGGCGGGACCGGCGAGGCGATCGCCTGTTGCAGCTTGTCCTCGATCTCCCGATAAGTCTCGCAGCCGAGCGCCATGATGGCGCGCTCGCGCGAGCGGATGATGCCGGAGACAACCGGCATGTCGTAGCCGATGACATTGTGGAAAAAAAGCGCCGTCTTGGCCTGATCGACGAGGGTGGCGATATGGCGGATGTCCACCGGCTGATGCAGGTCGACGAGATCGCCGGTCTGACGCAGACGATCGAGAAACTGGCGGAAATTCTCCTGCATGCGTGGTCTCCGAAATCGGGTCTTTCCAAGAAAGACGGCGGGAGTTGTCGGGAGGGCTTCTCATAAGCTACTGAGATCAGATCGCAACAGCAATCCGAACGGGGGCGCGAGTGGCAGCCGACACAGCCTGGACCGAAACGACCGTGCCGGGAAAGACCATGCGGGCGCTGGTGCTGCGCCGCCACGGCAGCCGCGACGACCTTGAGCTCAGCGCGGACTACCCGCGGCCGCAGGCCAGCGACGGTCATGTGGTGATCCGCGTACGGGCCTCTTCGTTCAACTATCACGATGTGTTCACGGTCGTCGGCATGCCCGGCATCAAGGTGCCGCTGCCGGTCGTCATCGGGCTCGATATGGCGGGAGAGATTGCCGAGATCGGCGCGGGCATCACCGGCTGGAAAGTCGGCGACCGCGTGCTGGTCAATCCGGTCAACAAGAAGAAGGGCCTCATGGGCGAGATGCTCGACGGCGGCATGGCGGAATACTGCCTGGTCGCCGCCGATCAGCTGGTCGCCATGCCGGACGCGGTGACCTTCGAGGAGGCGGCTTCCCTCCCGGTGGCCTACGGCACCGCGCACCGCATGCTCATCACGCACGACACCGTCAAAGCCGGCGAGCGCGTGTTGATCTTAGGCGCGAGCGGCGGCGTCGGCACCGGCTGCGTCATATTGGCGAAGCTCTTGGGTGCCCACGTCATCGCCTGCACCAGCGGCGAGGAGAAAGCGAAAGCCTTGCGCGCGCTCGGCGCCGACGAGGTGATCAACTATCGCGAGGTCGACTTCTCGAAATGGGCGATCGAGAAATACGGTAAGCCGCAGCGCCGCTCGTATGAGGGCGGCGTCGACGTGGTGGTCAATTTCACCGGCGGTGATACCTGGCATCCGTCGCTGCGCTGCCTCAAGCGCGGCGGCAAGCTCTTGGTTTGCGGCGCGACCGCCGGCTATGACCCGAAGGAGGACCTGCGCTACGTCTGGAGCTTCGAGCTCAAGATCATCGGCTCCAACAGCTTCTACGATGAGGACCTTAAAGGGCTGATGCAGCTCATTGCTGGGCGAAAGATCAAGCCGGTCATCGACAAGGTGCTGCCGCTCGAACAAGCAAAGGAAGGCTTGCGGCTGATCCAGGACCGCGAAGTGATCGGCAAGGTGGTGGTCACGCCTTAAGGCGTGACCACCATGGCCGGACTTGTTCCGGCCATCTCGACTTGTTGCTCTGAAGTAAGGCGTGGATGGCCGGAACAAGTCAGAACAAGTCCGGCCATGACTTGGAGGATTGGCCTATGAGCGATGAGCTCACTATCGAAAAAGTCCAGGAACTCATCACCCGTGCGCCGTATCACCGCTGGCTGGGCCTCAAGGTCGTGGCACTTCCCCCCGATGGCATCGAGCTCACCGCGACCTGGCGCGACGAATGGGTAGTCAATCCGGACGCCCGCTACACCCATGGGGGCGTGCTGGCGGCGCTGATCGACCTCGCCGCCGATTGGGCGATGGTGCGCAAGACCGGTCGCGGCGTTCCGACCATCGATCTGCGCGTCGACTATCACGCGGCCGCCATGCCGGGCGATCTCACCGCACGCGGCAAGGTGATCCGCTTCGGCAGCCAGTTCTCGACCGCCGAAGCGCAGGTGCTCGACCTCGGCGGCAAGCTCCTGGCGAGCGGCCGCGGCACCTATTTCACCGCGCCACCGAAAGCCTGAACCCGCCAGCGATGACACGCTTCCGCAATCTCGGCGACTTGATCGATCGCAGCCGCGACCTCGCCAAGACCGCGGTCATCGATCTGGGCGGCGAGGCGGGCGAGCGCAACTTCAGCTACGCCGACATCGACGCGCTGGCGAATGGCGTTGCCCGCAGCCTGCTCGCCCGCGGGTTAAAACGCGGTGAGCGGGTCGCGATCCTCTCGGCCAATCGCGGCGAATATCTTGCCGCTTATTACGGGATCATGCGCGCCGGCCTTGTCGCGGTGCCGATCAATTTCAAGTTCCCGCGCGCCACCATCCATTTCATCCTGCGCGACTGCAGCGCCAAGCTTGTACTTTGCGATTCGCTGCGCGCCGCCGACTGCCAGATCGAGGGGGTCGCCCGCGTCTGGTTCGGCATCGAGGGCAAGGGCGGCTTCGAGCGTTTCCTCGACCTCGGACCATTCGAGGCGGTCGATCCGACGGCGAATGAGCCGGCCATGTTTCTCTACACCTCCGGCTCGACCGGCACGCCCAAGGGCGTGGTGCTGTCGCATCAAAGCCATATCTGGGTGGTCGAGACCCGCCTCGGCACCCAAGACCTCTCGCGCCATCGCTATCTCATCGCAGCGCCCCTCTATCACATGAATGCGTTGGCGCTGAGCAAGCTTGCCTGTGCGGGCCACGCGAGCATCGTGCTGCTGCCGCAATTCACCGCGCGCAGCTATATCGCGGCGATCGAGCGCTACCGCTGCACTTGGCTCACCGCCGTCCCGCCGATGCTCGCCATGATGCTGCGCGAGCAGGAGCTGCTCGCACGGACCGATCTTGCGAGCGTCGAGTTCGTCCGCATGGGCTCGGCGCCGGTAAGCGCGAGCTTGATGGCGGCCATTCGCCGCGCGCTGCCGCAAGCCCAGATGACCAACGCCTATGGGACCACCGAGGCTGGACCGGTGGTGTTCGGCCCGCACCCGCAAGGCCTGCCCCAGCCGGAGCTCTCCGTCGGCTATCCGCACCCGCAAGTGCAGCTGCGGCTCACCGCCGAGGATGGCCGCGAGGCGGAGCAAGGCGTGCTGGAGATGAAATGCCCCGCGCTGATGCTCGGCTATCATAACCGTCCAGACGTACCCTCCCCGTTCACCACGGACGGTTACTACGTGACCGGAGATGTGTTCCGGCGCGATGTCCAAGGCTTCCATTACTTCGTCGGCCGCACCGATGACATGTTCGTTTCGGGCGGCGAGAACATCTATCCAACCGACATCGAGCGCGTGCTGGAACGTCACCCGGACGTGGCGCAGGCCTGCGTGGTGCCGGTCGATGACGCGATCAAGGGCCAGAAGCCGGTGGCTTTCGTGGTTCCGAAAGCCGGCCGTGCACCCAGCGATGGAGAGATCAAACGCTTTGCGCTTGCCAATGCGCCGGCCTACCAGCATCCGCGCTTTGTCTGGTTCTTGAGCGAGCTGCCGCTCGCATCGACCAACAAGCTGGATCGCAACGCCTTGCGTGCGCTCGCTCAAGAGCGCTTTCGCGAGAAGGCGTGAGGCTCGCCCGTGAGCACCCCGTTTGATCGTCGGCTGCCATGTGGTGATGAAATTTTCCTCGACCATGTCGGCCATTTCGTGCACGACGTAGAGGCCGCCTGCGCCGCACTTGCACGCGCCGGCTTCGCCCCGACGCCGCTGTCGATTCAGACACAGCCTGGTCCGGCAGGCGGCGCGCCGCGCCTCACCGGCACCGGCAATGTCACCGCGATGCTTGCGCACGGCTATGTTGAGGTCCTTTTCAAGACTGCTGATTCCCCGCTTGGGTTGGAGCTCAACGCGGCTTTGGCGAGATACGCAGGCGTTCATCTGGCCGCCTTTGCGGTTGCGGACGCGGAGAGAGAGCAGCAGCGGCTTGCGCGGGACGGATTCCGCGTTCGTCCCGTGGTGCATATGCAGCGCCCCGTGGAGACCGTCGGCGGGCTCGGCACCGCCGCCTTCACGGTCACACGGCTTGAGCCCGGCGAAATGCCGGAGGGTCGCATCCAGCTGCTCACGCATCATACCGAGCAGCTGGTGTGGCAGCCGCGCTGGCTCTTACATCCGAACGGTGCGCTGCGCCTCGACAGCGTCGTCATCGCGGTACCCGATCCGGAGGAAGCGGCTGCGCGCTTTGCTCGTCTAGCCGGCCGTTCCGCGCATAAATGCCTCCACGGGTACATAATCGAGTTGGACCGCGGACGCGTCGAGCTCGTGCGCGCGGAAGCATTTGCCGAGATGCTGCCCGACATTCCGTCGCTGCCATTCATCGGCGCCTACCGGCTGCGGGTCGCTTCGCTGGCGATTGCGAAGCAATGCCTTGAGCAAGCCGGGCTGGAACCGCGACCGCTGGGAGGAGATCTGGTCTGCCGGTTTCCGCCGGAACTCGGATGCGGCATCTGGTTGTTCAGCTCCGCCGACGAGAGCCGCGCAGATCCGCGATGATCGCGCGCGCCGCGTTATGGCCTGGCGCCCCGGTGACGCCGCCGCCCGGATGCGCACCAGCGCCGCAATGATAGAGGCCTTTCACCGGAGAGCGGTAGTCCGCATAGCCGAGCGCGGGCCGAGCCCAGAACAATTGGTCGAGCGTGAGTGCCCCATGAAAGATGTCGCCGCCGGTCAAGCCGAACACCTGCTCCAGGTCGAGCGGGCTCAAGGCCGTACGCGCGATGACGCTCGCTTTGAAGCCGGGCGCATAGCGCTCGACCATGTCGATCATCAGGTCGGCGACCTCCGCGCGCGCATCATTCCAGGAGCGTCCATCAGGCAATTGCGGGGCAACGTGCTGGCAGAACAGGCTTGCTACATGGGCGCCTGATGGCGCGAGGCCCGGGTCCAGAGTTGACGGAATGAGCATTTCGATGATCGGTGCGCGGCTCACGCCGGTCAGGCGCGCGTCGCAATAGGCACGATCCATGTAGGCCAAGCTCGGCGCCATGATGATACCGGCGGTGTGATGATCCGCCATTTCGCTACCGGGCAGCGCCGAAAAACTCGGCAGCCGCGACAGCGCGACATTCATCCGGAACGTGCCGGAGCCGCAGCGCCACAGTTGCATGCGGCGCAAGAAATCCGCGGCAACCGCGCCGTTCGGCACCATTGTCGTATAGAGCAGCCGCGGATTGACGTTGGCGGCAACCGCGCGGGCATGCACGCTGCGCCCATCGGCGAGCTTCACACCGGTGACGCCGCCCTTCTCGACCAGGACCTCCCTGACCGGCGCATCGGTCTCCACGTCAACGCCGGCGGCGCGGGCCGCGCGCGCCATGGCTTGGCTGATCGCCCCCATGCCGCCCATCGCGTGGCCCCAGCTGCGCTTCTTTCCGTTCACCTCCCCGAAGGCGTGATGCAGCAGCACGTAAGCGGAGCCCGGCGTGTAGGGGCTCGCATAGTTGCCGACGATCGAATCGAAGCCCAGCCAAGCCTTGGTGATCTCACCTTCAAACCAGCCATCCAGATAATCGCCGGCCGACTTAGTGAAGAGATCGAAGAGCGTATGCAGATTTTCCGTGGACAGCGCGCGAAGCCGGTTGCCCAGGCGCGCGGCTTTCAATATTTCACTGAGTGTTTTGCGGTTGAAGCCTCGGCTGAAATTCGGTGGCGCCTCCAGCACCAGCTCACGAAGCAAATCGGCATTGGCATCGAGCTCGCGGGAGAAGGCGTCGAACCGGGCGGCGTCAGCCGGACTGAACTTGGCGATGCCCGCCTCGGTGCGGCCCTCGGCGACCAACAGATACGGGCCGTCCGGTGTCGGGAGGAAATTCTGCGCACGACGTTCGACGATTTTCAATCCATGATCGAACAGGCGAAGGTCGGAGATGACCTTGGGATTGAGCAGGCTGACCGTATAGGCGGCGACCGAATTGCGGAAACCGGGATGGAACTCTTCAGTGACTGCCGCGCCGCCTACGACGGCGCGACGCTCCAGCACCTTGACGGAAAACCCCGCCATGCCGAGATAGGCTGCGCAGGTGAGCCCGTTGTGGCCCGCCCCAATGATGGCGACATCGTAGGTCTGCATGGAAGCCTTCTCATCTTGCGCCAGACCCGCACGCCAGGCATCGATCGGCATTCAGGCATGGACATAGCTTAATCTCATGGCTGCGCAAAGATCACGGCCGGCGCAGACGCGCATCGGCAGGTCGCTCTCGGGGCTCGGCATGTTCGCCTGCGCGCCGATCAAGAAGGGGCAGTTCATCGCCCGCTACAGCGGCCGCAAGATCGACACCGACACCGCGGACGAGCTCAACAACAAATACCTGTTCGAGATCAATTCGCGCTGGACCATCGACGGCTCGAGCCGGCGGAACATCGCACGCTACATCAACCATTCCTGCCGGCCGAATTCCGAGCCCTACTTCGTCGGGCATGTGATCAAGATCCGGGCAATCAAGAACATCAAGCCGGACGAGGAGATCACCTACAACTACGGGCGCGGCTATTTCGATTGCTTCATCAAGGCAGTGGGCTGTAAGTGCATCGCCTGCCTGAAGAAGAAGGCCAAGGCACGCGCCGAGGCGCGTGCGAAGGCTGCACGGAAGAAGAAGCGCCTGGCGGCGGCGGCAAAGCGGCGCGCATAGAGCGCTCCGGCGAAAGAGTGGGGCACGTCGTCCCGGCCGAGCGGAGCGAAGAGCCGGGATCCATACTGCTACGCGCTATCGAGAGCGTACAGCAGTAGGGGTTCTTGCTTTCGCAGGGACGACCGCAGTCTGTGGTCTATCTCAAGCCCCCAGCCACTCCAGGCTTTTCTCATTCTCGAGATTGAGCAGGCGCTCCAGCACCGTCTCGGCATCGGGAAGCTTGCGGGTGAGCATCAGGAACTTCTGGCGCATGGCGGCGCGATCGAACGGCCGGGCCGGCGTTCCCATGAAGGCATCGACTCTTCGCGTGAGCTCGCGCCCGTCATGGGTCAGAATCGTTACCGTGCTCGCCATGTCGCCATGGCCCGAATGCGACGGATCCGGCTTGACGGTCACGCGGCGGCAGAGCGAGCGGATCGCCGGATCGTTGAGCGCATGCTCGCCGAACGAGGCGGGATCGCGCGGATCGCGGTAGAGCGCGAGCGCGACGCAGAACGGCGTTGAATACTGCGACATCATCACGTCGCTCGGCTCAGGAATATTGTTGACCTCCGCCATTCGCTTCTCGCCAACCACCGTCACGGATTTGACGTCGTCGCCGCTGATCTTGTGCTCGGCCGCGAGCTCGCGAACCGCTTCGACGGCACGCTGCGCGGTAATGTGACAGGCATAGCGCTTGAGGCAAATGTTGAGGGTCACGAAGCGCTCGCCGAGCCCGCGCGTGAGCTGCGATAGATCGAAATCGCTGCAGAAGACGCGCAGAAAGCCAGCTTTGCCTTCGAGCACGCTGGAAGGACCCGTGAAGCCGCCGCTGGCTAGATTCGCGGCCAATACGCCCGCCTCACAGGCGTGCCCGATGTGGAGGCGCTTGACCATGGCGCCGGTGCCGGAGCGGGCGAATTCCATCAAGCCGCCGCAGAGCGAACCGGCAATGCCGAGCGCGTTGGTCATTTTCTCCGCGTCGAGCTTGAGGAACCGCCCGGCCGCAATGGCCGCGCCGAACGGGCCAGTGGTGCCGGGCGCATGGAAGCCGTGCGCCTCGTTGCTGTGCTTGGTCGCCCAGCCGATACGGATCATCACTTCGGCACCGGCCACCACCGCAGCGATGAGATCGCGCCCGCTGCCGCCTAATTCCTGCGCCATGGCGAGTCCGGGCGGCAACATGGTGGCGCCGCCGTGCACGCCGGCGCCCGGATTGATCACCACATTGTCGAGCTCGAAGGCATGCGAAAGCGTCCCATTGGCAAGCGCCGCCGCGGCCGGCTGCACGGCAGGGCCAGAAGCGCCGAGGATCCGGCTCTTGCCGCCGGCGCCGGCCTGGCGCGCATAGCCAATCATGATGGCGCTCCAGGGAATTGTGTTCCCGTAGATGATGGCGGCTGCCGTGTCGATGATGCAGTCCTTGGCGCGCGCTATGACCTCGGGCGGCAGGTCCTCGTAGCGCAGGTTGGCGGCATAGCGGGCAAGCTCGATCGTCTCGTTTGACACGCGTTGAATCTCCGACGTGATGGGTGCGGCCAGACGGACCGCCGAAGGGGATTGCAGAACTAGGACATATCCCGCAGGCTTGGAAGGTGTTGGACGATTGCGGCGCCAAATTGAGGCCGAATCTCTCACTTCGCTTGCTTGCCCAAGAACCCGAGCACCGCTGCATTGAACAGATCGGGCTTCTCCCAATAGGTCGAATGCCCTGACTCCGGCGCGATCATCACCTCGCTGCCGGGAATGTGCCGCGCCACCATGCGCAGGATCGAAGGCGGCGTGATCAGGTCCGCATCGCCGGTAATGAGCAGCGTCGGGATCCGCATGGCTTCGATCTTCGCGGTGGTGATCTCGTTGGCGACCTGCTGGCGATACTCAGCGCCGGTCACCGCCTTGTGGGCAAGCTCGGCCCACAGACGCGCGCCCTCCGGATTGGCTGCCCGATAGGAGGGGCCGAGCTCGCGAAACTCGACCGGCATGTGGTCGAAGCCCTTGGTGCGGATGTTGACGGCCGCTTGCGCGATCTCGCCGTCGCGAACGCCGGCGGCGTTGTCGGCGACCACGAGACCGGACAGGCGGTCGGGATGTGAAAGCGCATAATCGACCGCGATCGTGCCGCCGGCAGCGGACGCAACCAGGCTGAACTTCTTCAGTCCGAGAGACGTCGCCAATCCATCGAGATCGGCCGAGCCGATCCCGGCGTGGCCCTTTTCGATGGGATCTGAATTGAAATAGCTGCGCCGCGAATAACCGATGACGCGGTAGCCGGCTTTGGCGAATGCCGCCTGCTGATAACCCCAGATCAGGCCGCTGCCGGACGCCGGATGCAACAGCACCACCGCCGGGCCGTCCCCGCCCGTGTCCCAATACCAGAGATGCGTGTCGGCAACAGCTGCGAGCCCTTCACGCGCGGGGGCCTGTGGCGGCACCAACGCGTTCGCTGTTGGCTGCGCCACGGCTATTCCGGCGCTCCAATAACCGAATATCGCCGCCAACAATGAAGCGAGGCCCTTAAGACGGCGCGAGGCACGCGCCGCTTGGGTCGCACCGACCACATCATGACTTATCGGCATCGCATTTCCTCCATCGTTGACAGCAGGGGCGAATGCAATAGGCTTTGCGATAATCGCAGCGAACTTGCGCCTTCCGCAAGCGCTCGGCCCAGAATTGCTCAGCCGGGATATCGTCGATGATCGCGCGCATCGCGCTTCTTGCCGTGTTGGCGTCCTGGCTCGTGTTGCCGGCAAACGCAGCGCCGGCGACGGTCGCCGAGATCGCCAATTACGCGGGCGCCGACCGGCAGCAAATGCTCGAGGATGGCGCCCGTCGCGAAGGGAGCCTGATGCTCTACGCGACCGGGACGCAGATCCAGCCCCTGCTCGATCGTTTCATGCAGAAATACCCTTTCATCAAAGTTTCCATGCCACGCGCCACCTCGATCGACGTCACCCGCAAGGTGATCGAGGAGTATGCCGCCGGCCTCTATCAGGTCGATGCCTATGAGCTTTCCTCCTACGGTCTCGTAGTGCTGCGGGAAGAAGGATTGCTGCAGCCGTTCTCCTCGCCCGAGCTTGCCGCCTATGCGCCGAGCACGATCGAGCCCGGCCGCAGCTGGGTCAGCGTGCGCGAGAGCTATCTCGGCATCGGCTACAATACCCAGAAGATCAGCGCCGAGGAGGCGCCAAAATCCTACCAGGACCTGCTCGACCCGAGATGGAAGGGCAAGATGGCGATCTCCGGCTCGCTCTCGACGTCCGTAAACTGGTTCGGCGCCATGTTGATCTCGCTCGGTCGCGATTATGTGCGCAAGCTCGGGCAACAGGACATTCGCATTTACGAGCTGACCGGGCGCGCGCTCGCGAACCTGATGATAGCGGGCGAAGTGCCGCTCTCGCCCACCATCTACAATTCCCACGTCGAGGCGAGCCGCGCGCAAGGTGCGCCGATCGCCTGGAACGTGCCGGGCCCGGTGCCGGTGACCGACACGTCCGCCGCGCTGGCGCTCAAGGCGCCGCATCCGCACGCCGCCATGCTGCTCGTCGATTTCCTGCTCTCGGCCGAAGGACAGGCGATGTACCGCGATCTCGGCTACGCGCCCTCACGAACCGGCATGGAGCCCAAGGACCTGCCGCCTTTGCAGAAGCTCTACCTCACCAACCGGCCCAACTACGTGCAGGAGTTCGAGCAGTGGACCGCACTGGTGCGGGAGATGATCTTCAAGGGCGGGAAGGTTCCGCGCTGACAGCATCACCGCGGGCTTGACCCGGCGATCCATCTGCTTGCGAAATAGGATGGACCCGCGGGTCACAAGGGCGTTTACGCCCGCCTGTGACGGGCTATGCCCGCGGGTGACGATCGGCTTACGGGCTACGATATGGCCCAACAATGAGGAATGGATGTTCGAAGAATACCTGCCCCGCCACAAGATCGGCTGCCTCACCCCGCTCGCGGTCGTCGAGAACGCGGCCTATGAATTCTACCGCCTGGCGCCGCCCGGCCTCATGCTGGTGATGGTGTCAGTCGGGCTCTCGGAATTCTCGCGCGAGGATGTCGAGCGTGTGTTTGCTCCGCTCGACAGCTATCTCGACATGCTGATGGAGCGCGACGTCGACATGGTGATGCAAAATGGCGTGCCGCTGCCCTTGCTGATCGGCCTCGATGCGCATGACCGTATGATCGGCCACATGGCCGAGCACACCGGTCTGCCGGCGACGTCGACGGTGCTGGCGGTCGGCCGCACGGCGCGCCAGCTCGGCTTGAAGAAAGTCGCGCTGGTCAACAAATGGTCGGATGCGATGAACCGCACGCTCGGCGATTTTCTCGCCCGCGAAGGCGTTGCGGTCGCCGGCGTCGCCAACAAGTCGCTCGCGCCGGCCGAATTCGTGAAGATCAGCGCGCGGGATCAGATGCAGCTTGCCTATGATCTCGGGCGGCGCGCCTTGGTGGAAAATCCCGATTGCGACGGCGTCTATATCGGTGGCGGGACCTGGCTGTCTGAGCCGGTCGCCTCCCTCCTGGAAAAGGAATTCGGCAGGCCGGTGATCTGCAACCAGGCCGCCATGATCCGCGATGTTCTTCACATTCTCGGCGACTGGAAACCCATTCCGGGCCACAGCCGGGTGCTCGCTGCGCCGTAGGTCCCACGTTTGGTGTCATCGCCGGGCTGCGTCCCGGCGATCCCGATCAGTGACGTCAGCGCCGTCCTGACCGAGATGGTTGGAACAAGTCAGAACAAGTCCGGCCATGACACATCCTGATAGTGCGAGAGGAGGAAATAGATGCCTATCCGTCCAGTGATTGGCGCGCTCGCCTTGTTGGCCGGGCTGAATATCGCGCTGTCCAGCGCCTTGGCGTTCGACGAACCCAAATATCCGCAGTGGCGCGGCCAATGGCAGCGCATCGGCGGCATTCAATGGGACCCAAGCAAGAAGCTCGGCCGCGATGAAGCGCCGCCGCTAAAGCCGGAATATCAGGCGCTATTCGAGGCAAGCCTCGCCGACCAGGCCCGTGGCGGCCAGGGCAATGATCCGACCTTCACCTGCATCCCGCCCGGGATGCCCCGCGCCATGACGGTGGTGTTCCCCATGGAAATCCTGATCATGCCGGACACCACCTACATGATCATCGAATACGACAATCAGGTGCGGCGCATCTACACCGACGGGCGCGCCTGGCCGAAGGATATCGAGCCGGCATTCGCCGGCTATTCGATCGGGCAATGGACGGACCTCGACGCGCAAGGCCGCTACAACACGCTTACGGTCGAGACCCGCGGCTTCAAGGGACCGCGCTCTTTTGATGCAAGCGGGATTCCGCTCGCCGAGGACAACGCCACCGTGGTCAGGGAGCGCATCTATCTCGACAAGGCCGACAGTGATCTGTTGCACGACGAGATCACCACCATCGACAACGCGCTGACCCAGCCGTGGACGGTTCTCAAGACCTACCGCCGCGCCCGCAACCCGATCTGGTTCGACTACAACTGCCCCGAAGGCAACCACCACGTGCGCATCGGCAAAGACAACTACTACGTCAGCGAGGATGGCGCATTGTGGCCTTCCAAGAAGGGGCAGGCACCTCCACGCCTGGAGTATTTCGAGAAGCAACAATAAACAGTGCAACCGGCCGCTACGCTGCAACGCAAGAATTTTCCTGATTTAACAGGCGCGAAAACAGGAGCAGCTCCTGCTGCACTGCGAAATCGCGTGAAGCGACCGCTTTCATCCGGCAGACGCTGCCGCGCGCGGCAGACGCTGCCAGGCCGAGAGACCCGCTCCAGGCGATTTGTCCGCGACAAGCGTGGATGCTGGCGACCGGCGCAGGGGCATGACTCCAGAGTTTGGCGTCAGCAACCTTCAGAATGCCCGCAACGGCGCAATTCCCGAGTTTGAATTTCGCGAGTACACTGAGTTGCGGCAGCTCGTCAACAGGACTGTCGCCTTGTCAGCCGCAGGCACCGAGCCCCGATGCGCCAAGCCAATGCTGCAATGATTGCCGTTGCTGCCGCGATGCTTGCGCTGGCAGGCCCGGCCGCGGCCGCCGGCGCCTTTTCCTGTGACAAGCAGTTCGAGGCGCGGGTGCAGAGCGACGTCATCGATCCCGAGCTCAAGAGCTGGATCGTCGATACGGCGCGCCGTTTCTATCAGGATCGCTCGCAGGCCTTCTCACCGGACCGACGTGCCGCTTGCGCGGGCCTGGCCTGTGTCAGCGAGGCGGACATCGTCGCCAAGGTGGCACGGCAGTGCAGCCGCTCGCCGGACGAGACACTCGAGCTTGCGGTGCAAGCATCTCTGCGCGACATAATCCTGCCGGTGATCGGCTGCGATGCGCGTTGCGCGATGCGGCTTCGCGCGCACTAACCAACCACAATACAAGATTAGACATCTCGTCCACCGTCCACCTCCAGCACCACGCCGGTGACGAACTCGGCCTCGTCGGAGGCGAGATAGAGGCAGGCATTGGCAATGTCGACCGGCCGCGACAGGCGGCCGAGCGGAATGGTGGCGATGAATTTGGCGCGGTTCTGTGGGGTGTCGGGCAGGCCCATGAAGGATTCGAGGAGACCGGTCTCGCCGAGCACTGGCGCCACGCAGTTGACCCTGATCCGGTCGGGCGCGAGCTCGGCCGCCATCGAGCGGGAGAGGACATGCACCGCGCCTTTCGAGCCGTTGTACCAGGTCAATCCCGGGCGCGGACGGATAGCGGCGGTCGACCCCATGTTGATGATCGATCCCCCGCCCTGGCGGCGCATCAGCGGCACCACCGCGTGTGTCATATGGAAAATGGATCGCACATTGACAGCATAGATCTTCTCGAACTCGGCTTCGCTTACCTCGGTGAGCGGACGGTTGCGGTGGGTCCAGCCGGCATTATTGACCACGATATCGAGGCGACCGTGACGCGCGAGAGTATGCTCGACCGCCGAGCGCACGTCCTCGGAGCAGGTCACATCGCCGGTGATCGCAAGCGCCTCAGAGCCGATGCCGGCCGCAACCGCCTCTGCCCGGGCGCCATCGATATCGAGGAGCACCACGCGCGCACCTTCGCGCGCGAAAGTGCGGGCGATCTCCGCGCCGAAACCGGAGGCAGCTCCAGTCACGAGCGCAATTTTGTCGGTAAGCCGCATCTAGCCCTGCTTTCAAAGTCCGTGCGCCATCGCGGCATCCAATTTACACGAACTTCGCAAGCAATGGGGATGCCCCGGCGACATAAGGGCGTCTACGCCCGTTTTCGACGGGCTATGCGCGGGCATAACTCCGGACGGGCTATTCAACGCAATCGGAGAATCCGCTAGCCATCCGGCTTGGCCGGCGGCCCTCTCTCCAGCACGTCGCGTTAGGGATGCTTTGATCTGCGGATTTCCGCAGTCACCGCCATTGCCCCGCGGCCAGCGTCGTGTCGACCAGGCTGCCGCCGACAAACCCCATTTGCACCGACGTGGCCACCAGGCTCATGACCAGCGCAAGCCGCGCAGCGCTCTCCCCCAACGCGATGCCCGTCAGGCCGACCATAGCGAGCTCGAGTGCGATGACCGGAATCAGGACAAAGACACCGAAGCGCATTCCGAACGCCGCGCCAATCAGAATGCTGAGCGTCGAAAGATTCAACATTTGCACCCTCCGCCGAATGCGCCTCTCACGAAAGCACTTCGAGACGGCGATCTCGAGGATCCACCTCGAGACAACGCCGGTCCGAAACGCCAACGTCAGGAAAAGCACATTCGCCCCAATCGCGTTCCCACCCGATCACGCGAAGTTGTTATTGTACCTCAGCTATGCGGCGGCCCAATCAAAATCACGCCATGAGCTGAACAATTTTTTGGCAAATTTGCCTGCGGCAACATGACTCTATGTAATCGATTTCTTCCTTGCATGATAGTCCCGCCGACCGCGCCTCGTGTTTTCACCTGGCGGAAAAAGGCTCTGTACCGGTGTAATCGATTTGAAATCCCTATCCTTTTGCGGCCCGCGAACGCCTTAAAATCCAAATCTCACATAGTTGCTGATGTCCTCGCTTCCACGCCTCACCTGCTGGCGAGCCATAAGGCTGCGTTATGCTTAAATCATCAGATAAGCGATCCAGCGGGCGCTCGCGACCACCGTCATCCAGCCGGCGAGCGAAACGGCGCCGGCCAGGCGTGCGGCGAGCGGCGGCTTGGCGTCGCGATCCCATTTGGCGATGCTCGGATAAATGAGAAAGCGGAACACGAGCATGTTGAGGCCGATCAGCGCCAGCACCACGAATTTCATGCGGAAGGCGAAGTTCACCGAATAAGCATGAGCCTGCGCGGTAAACAGAAGGCAGCCAGAAATCGCCGCCACCATGAAGGCCACCCAGGTCACGGGAACGACATCGCGATAGAGGTCGCTGACAGCCGCGTTGCGCGCAAGAAGGCCGAGCAGACGCAGATCGATGATGGCGATCATGCCGAACACGAAGGTCGTGGCGGTGACGTGAACCATCTCCAGGGCCGGGAAGCCGAACGGCCCATGCGAGATCATTATCGCGAGCGGCGTGTCTTCGAGCCAGTTCAGGATGTCCTTGAGCACCGCCGCCCCGCCCCTCGCGATTTACGACATCATCCGCGTCATCATCAGCGCAAACCAACGGCCGCGACCGGCGAGCGTCACGCCGACCCAGAGCACGAGCGCCAGCGTCGCAAGCAGGGGCGTAAGCACGCTCTGATCCTCTTTGCCGCCGCCGGCAAGATCGCCGCCGTGGCGCGGCCGGATCGCAAAGCCGAGCGCGATCGTCGCCGCAATCGCCACCCCCATGGTCACCATCTTGATCTGAAACGCCAGATCGCCCAGCGCCCGGCGTGGAGTGTAGAGCATGAGCAGGATGCCGCTCAGCGTCAGCACCACAAGAGCGCCCCAGATCCAGGGCTGGAAGCGGCGCGCCATGGCGGGCGTGGCAAGCGAGCGCGAAAGCCCCCAGGCTTGCAGGTCAATCATCACCACAGCGGAAAGGATTAGTCCGTTGGCCAGAATATGGATGATCTGCAGCCACGGGGCGAGCCAATTGAGCCGGCGCAGGGCTTGGCCCACAGGCAGGCTCGTCAGCCACGCTGCAAGCTCGGCCATCCCGTTTCCCCAAGAACTCAGAAAGCTGACTCGATCGTATCAGAGCGGCGCAGCCGGGACGACAACCTCGGGGTCATGCCTGCACAAGAACGATTACCAGCCGGCCGAGGACGCGAGGCGGCCGAAGCGCCGGGACCCAGAGTCCTTGGCGGATGCGAGGGCGGGTCGCGCTATGGGCTCCTACCTACGCAGGAGCGACCGAGCTTCCTTCAGTCTCCGCCGCTCCGCCTGCTACGCCAGGGCCGCTTCCTGGGCGGTCGCTCGGGCTTGGCTGGGAAGGGGGTCGTGCAATCCCAGGATGCGCCGGGCGTTGTCGTAGAAGAGCTTCTGCTTGTCCTCTCTGGACAGCGGTATCTCATCGAGCAGCTTGAGCGCGGTCGCCGGATCCCAGCACGGATAATCGGTGCCGTACATGACGTTATCGATGCCGAAATAATCGATGGCGAACTTCATGCCCGGGACATGCGGGGAGACCGTGTCCGTATACATGCGCTTGATGTAGGTGCTCGTGGGCTTGGGCAGCCGCGCGGCCTTGGTGTTCTTGTCCATGCGGCCGGATTGGTAGGGCAGCGCCCCGCCCGTATGCGACATCACGATCTTGAGCTTGGGGTGCCGCTCCATGAGGCCGGACAGAATGAGCCGCGAGGCGGCAGCGCTCACCTCGATAACACGGCCGAGACTCAGATGCAGGGCGCCGTCATAGCCTTCGAGCAATTCCTCGAAAATGGCGTCGGTCGGATGCAGGAACAACGGCACGCCGAGCTCTTCGACTCGGGCATAGAACGGCTCCAGCCGCTCGTGGTCGATGCGCGGATCGCTGCCGACACTGCCCGGAAGATTGGCGCCCATCAGGCCGAGCTTCTTGATCGCGTGGTCGAGCACCTCGATGGCGATGCCGGTATCGACCAGCGGTACCGCGGCGCTCGCCCAGAGCCGCCCCGGATATTTGCGCTGCGCCCCCGCCATCTCCTCGTTCCATAAGGTGGAAACGTCGCGCCCTTCCGCGGGCGAAAGGTCCGAGAAGGCGACCGAGAGCGGGCCGATGGAGCACACAACATCGACCTGATGGCCGAGGCCATCCATGTGCTCGAGCTGCCGGTCGAGGTCGAACCATTCCGCCCAGCTGTTGACCGGCTGACCGAGATTGGCGCCGCGACGATAGCTATAACCGCCGCGGGCATTGCGCTCGGCGCGGGGAAAGTCCTTGCGCTTGCAGAACTGATCGAGAACCGACCGCGGCCACCAATGAAAGTGGGAATCGATAATGTGCATGCGCGGCTCCTGCCCGGCTTGGACGTTTCATCCCTGATTTGTTTGAACAATTCTAGGGAGAGGTGCCGGCCCGGTCAATGCGAAGGCGCTGGCCGCTTCGAGACGCCTGCAGCCAATGGTGCGGCGAGACGCGAACAGGCTTACTCCCATTCGCAATTTCGCCGCGCGGGCGCCGGCGGAGGCCAGACAGGCAATCAGCGCTATCCAAGCAAACGACGAGTGGACCGATTGAATCATTTTTGGAGTGTCGGAGCCGTGCTGGTTACGAGCCCTCGGGGGGCTTGGCGGCGACGACTGCGCTTTCGTTATTGCGCGCCGTCGCGTGCGCGGCCCGCCGGGGGTCGGCGAGCAGCAAAGTAACGTCGGCGTATCCTCAAGGGTAAATCCTCACCATCCGGGCTGCTTCCGATCGCTGCGGCCCGGAGAAACCCTACCCCCCGCGGCGAATGCGCATCAACAAGCATTACAATATATAACAACCAGTTAGATGAGAATCTGGGTCCATATAACTAACCGGCGTCCGCGCACTATGTCGTGGTTCGAACTTTCTTGCTGACGTTACGCAAAGTTTATTCTAAGTTGGCCTAGGCGGGGACGACGGACGCACGACGGGAATCAGAACGGCGCGTTGCAAGCGACTTCTAGAGTGAGGGCCAACAACAGGGGCGGTTCATGGCGCCGAGCAGCAGCAAGCGCTCCTCCAGAGTTGCGGCGCGGTCGCAGTTGCGCGCGCATGGCGCACGCAGGACGGCCAAGATCGTCCCCAAAGCACCAGCCAAAGGACCTACTAAGAACGCCGCCAAGCTCTACCGGCGGGCTGAGATTCGCCGGCCGCGCTCACAAAAGCGCGGAGGAGGCAAAACCAGCGCGCAAAGCTATACGGCGTGGGCAACCTTTTCCGCCGCCGGCCAGGCCGCGTTCGGCTACGGGACCTATTTCACCGATAGCGAGCCCCGGAGCTGAGCGCGGCTGCTATTTTGCAGCCGCCGGCTGATAGGGGCCGAGCTTCGCGACCGCCGCCTTCACAAACGACGAATCCACCACGCCGTCGGCGCTGACGTCCTTGCTCTCGATCAAGCCGAGCTCGCGGAAGAAGGCGAGGTCGCGCTTGAGGCCGGCAAGGTTCACCTCTCCGTTCGGATTGACTGCGCTCGGAATGATGCGGCGGACCAAGGCCGGATCCTTGATCGAGGTGTACTTGGTGAGGATCGGGATGATCTCGTCGGCAGCGGGGCCGGCAAGGTGCCCATCCTTGAGGGCGTCGTTGTAGAGGCGGATGCCGCGGATATAGGCCCGCATGAAGCGCTCGGCCACATCGCGATTCTTGGCGAAGCGCTCGGAATAGAACACGACCGCGGTCTGCTGGTCCGGATAGCTGACGTCATTGCCGACGATCCGCACCGCCGCGCCCTGCTCGATCTCGAGCGTCATGGTCGGCTCATTGCTCATCGCCGCATCGATCCCCTTGTTGAGAAAAGCCGGCAGGTGCTCCGGGAAGCCCACATAGACGACATCGACATCGCTGTATTTGAGTCCGCCCATCTTCAGCGTCTCGTTGAGGGCCGAGGCCGTCCCGGTGCCGGGCGCACCGATCGCGACCTTCATGCCCTTGAGATCGGCAATGGTCTTGAAGCGGCCGGAATCGACCAGGTCCTTGCGCACCATCAGCGACGAATAGCCGTAACCCGGCTTCATCGAGCTTTCGTCCGCCACGATCTTGGTGTTGATGCCGCGCGCGACCGAATTGTAGAAGCCGGCCGAGACCGTCCCGCCGGCGACATCGAGATCGCCGACGCCGAGCGGCGCCATCATCTGCGCCGCCGAGGTGAACGGCGTCATGGTCACCGCGATGCTTTCGTCGCGGAAATAGCCCTTGGCATCGGCCACGTAATACCCGACGTCGCTCATCGTGCGGGCGATCCCGATCCGCACCTGCGCGGTCTCGGCGGCGGCCGGCGGCCAGGCGGGGCCAACCAGAAGAGCTAACGTCAGGGTCAGGCCGACCACCGCGCCGGACAGCCTCGGCACGCGGCGCGCCGGACCACTTCTTTCATGCGGATGAGCGATCATTTGAGCACCTCGCAAAACTTGTTGCCGCCACATTTAGCATCGGAAACTTCTGTTGTCATGCGGCTGCGGCGTCTTGTCCTCTCCTTCCGCGCCATCGTGCGTTAATACTCGATACGTAGCACGTATCAACCCGGCTCCGTCGACGCAGCGTTCGATGATCCAATCGTTCAAATGCTCGGACACGCGGAGAATTTGGCAGGGTCAATCGCGAGCCGGAGGTTTCCGGGCGAGATTCAAGACAGGGCGTTGCGTAAGCTGCGTCAGCTTGATGCCTCGGCGACATTGGATGACCTGCGGAACCCGCCTGGGAATCGATTGGAGGCTCTCAAAGGCGACCGGATCGGCCAAATGAGTATAGGCATCAACAATCAGGGGCGAATCTGCTTCCGTGGGGACGGTCGCGACGCCCAAGACGTTGAGATTGTGGACTATCATTAGGAGCTCTGAGGACAGGACCATGGCACAGCTTAACAATCCCCACCCGGGCGAGATCTTGAAGGAGGAGTTCCTCAAAGAGACCGGCATGAGTCAGAACCAGCTCGCTCACGCCATTGGGGTTCCGGGAAACCGCATCCATGCGATCGTCAATGGCACGCGCAATGTTACCGGCGACACGGATCTGCGCCTGTGCAAGTTCTTTGGCTTGTCCGAGGGCTATTTCTTGAGGCTGCAGAACGCGTACGATACGCTCGAGGCTAAGCGCCGGATTGCAACGGAGCTGGCCAAGATCAAGCCTTACAAGCCCGGCCGAGCGGCTTAAAAGGAGCCAGAGACAGCGTCATGCAAGCGCCCCGCTACGATCGCGCGCATGAGGACGTCGGCAATATCGTCAGCCTCGGCCACGTCAACACAATGGTCCCCGAGCAGAGCGCCGCGACGCTGTTCTATGTGAGCGGCCTCGGGCTCACGCGCGATCCCTACATGATGACCTCGACCGACAACATGTGGATCAATGCCGGGCAGAGCCAGTTCCATCTGCCCAGCGGGCCGAGCGAGGTGTTACGCGGTTCGACCGGCTTGGTGTTGCCCGATCCGGAAGCCCTGCTCGTGCGACTTGCGCAACTGCGTCCCGCGCTGGCCGGCACCCAATTCGACTTCCGCGAAGGCAACGATGGTGTCGAGGCCGTCTCGCCGTGGGGCAACCGCATCCGTTGCCACGCGCCCGACCCGTACCGCTTCGGTCCCGTCCAGCTCGGCATGGCCTATGTGCAGTTCGACGTCGCGCCCGGCACCGTGGCAGGCATTGCGCGGTTCTATCGCGAGGTGCTGGACGCGCCGGCCGAAGTGCGCGAGGGCCCCGCCGGAGCAAGCGCCCGCATCACGGTCGGCGCCAACCAGTCCCTGGTCTTCGCCGAGACCGGCGCCCCGGAAAAAGCCTATGACGGTCATCATGTTCAGATCGACGTGGCAGATTTCTCCGGCCCGCATGGTCGCCTTATCGAGCTCGGGCTCATCACCGAGGAAAGCAATCAGCACCAGTACCGCTTCCGCGACATCGTCGATCTCGAGACGCGGCGGGTCTTGTTCACAATCGAGCACGAGGTGCGCAGCCTCAAGCATCCGATGTATGGGCGCGTGCTCGTCAATCGCGATCCGGCGCAGACCGCAATGAATTATCGCCCCGGCCGCGACAGCCTGCCTTGGTCGATGGAGTAGCCATCTGGAGCTGCAATTTTCTTTTCAGCCGCGAGCCGCCGGGAAACTCAGCTCACCACGTCCGGTTTCCGAGCAACTTCGATCGCGCTTTGCTCGATTTGAGGCTTTCTCAGTCGGGCCATTTGCGGACCCAAGCGTTGCCAGCGAATGGCACGCACTTCTCGGGCTCGCAGCAGCATTGCCACCCGCTTCGACGCGGAATTATAGTTCAGCATCAGTTACGCAACTTTCGGATTTATTCGCCAAGCATCGTCATGACCGGACAGGCAACGACGCACAAGATTATTCCATTCCTAGTGTTTTTCTTGTTTTTGGCGATCCTCTTCTTCCGAGAATATCGGCGCTCCAAAAAACGCATTGCTTTTGCCCGAGGGAGAGTGCTCCGGGTTCGCATTGGGAACCGCGGGGTTCGTGAGCCGGAAGTTGAATTTTGGGATTTGCGCGGTCAGCGAGTTGAGTTTATCGGCGGAGGCGCGAGTTGGAATACCTGGCCTGAGGGAAGCACTGTTCAGGTATTCTATGACCCCGAAAACCCGACTAACGCTAGCATAGAACCGACCGCCGGGATGAGTTTCTTTTGGGTCATTCTCGGCTTGGCCGGTGTTCTTTTTTTCGGGCTGATCGCGTATTCAACAATATTTGGGAACTGAGAGCGAAGGCCGCTCCGGGTCATCTGGGCTCATCCGCGGACCTCATAATCAAGAGACTCCAATATCGTCTTGAGCTGATCGAACCGGGAGTTCTGCCAGAAGAGCGCAATCCAAAATACCATGAACTTTGGATAGGTCGGGACCGTGTGCACGATTTGCAGGCCGATCGAAAACAAGCCTCGGAATTTGACTAGGCTTGAGATGTTGCTCCTCGCGAAGACGTAGTTGCGGCCGAAGCATGAAAGGCACAACGCATTCCGGCCGCCTGAAAGCCGAGCAAAGGGTATCGTAGCATTCCCCCAATTAACTCTCGCGCCCCCGATTATGCAGAAGGTCGGATCGCCCGGAGTGTATCGGGGTTCGGAGCCACCTAACCACCAAAAGAGAGGCGCGTGCGGCTCCACGTTTAGCTCCAAGCGCATCCAATCAATGGCTATCGATGGGTAGTGGCAAGAACTCTGAAAGTCCAACCGAAGATGAAGTTTCCGCTTCGGGTCATTGAAGAACCCGCTCGCGCGGGAGCGCGCTGTGCGCGAAGCGAAGCGAGCTGCGATGGTGGCGCTAACCAACTGATCAATATGCGCTGACGGGGCGGGCGTCCCGTCCTGAGAATTGGGGGTTCCAACACTCCAACCTCAGGACAGGAGCCTTCGATGGGCGACAAGCCTATCAGCGATCTTCGCCGCCGCCTGATCGCGGACATGAAGGTGCGAACCTTCGGCGACAAGACGCAGCAGGACTATATCCGGCATATCGAGGCGTTTGCCAAATTTCTCGGCCGCTCGCCCGATAGCGCGACCGGCGACGACATCCGCCGCTTCCAGCTTGCGCAGGTCGAAGCGGGCGCGCAGCCACCGAAGATGAATGCGCAGGCCTCGGCGTTGCGCTTCTTCTTCACCATCACGCTCGGCCGCGCCGATCTTGCCCATCAGCTGGCACGCACAAGCTATCCGCGCAAGCTGCCGCGGGTGCTGACCGAGGATCAGGTCGCCAGCCTGCTCGAAGCCGCACCCGGTCCAGGTCTCAAGTACAAGGCCGCGCTCGGCATCGCCTACGGTGCTGGCCTGCGCGGCTGCGAGGTCGTCTCGCTGCGGGTTGGCGACATCGATTCGCAGCGCATGCTGATCCGAGTCGAGATGGGCAAAGGCCGCAAGGATCGGCACGCCATGCTGTCGCCGCAGCTGCTTTCGTTGCTGCGCGCCTGGTGGCTGCAATGCCGGTCGAGGGCCGGCATCCGAAACCTTTCACAGGAAGAGAAAGGCTCAAAATGAGAAAATCTGGCCCGCCTTTCCTCTGATTGCGGAAGTGCAAACCCGATCCTAATCGCGTCACTCACCCACCGGGCTGCGCGCGTCCACCTCTGCCCGCAAGCGGAGCGAGGCGGAAATGCCGCACGCCGAATGCGATCATCCAGCCGCCGGCTCGGACAGGTAAGGCCCGCGCTGGGTGACGCTATTGCTCCTTGAGCAGCTTCCCTAACGCCGCCACCACCGGCTTCGGCATCTGCTTCGTTTCCCGCGTGATCGCATCCATCTCCTCGCCGGTCGCCGGCTCGATGGTGATGTTGCGCTTCTGGCAGGCAGCCAGGAATTCCGGATCCTTGACCATCTCCTGGAAGGCGGTGCGCAATGCGGCCAGGCGTTCCGGCGGCACGCCCGGCGTGGTCAGGATCGAGCGGCCGATCTCGGCGGTGCCGGCGATGGCGCGCAGCACCGAGCGCCCCTCGTCGCTCTGGGCAAGCTCAGGCAGCGTCGGTACCTGCGGCAACAGCGGATGCCGCTTGAGGGCATTCTGGTAGAGGATCACGGCGGCGTCGCCCTTGATCCAGTCCGGATGCGCGGCGAGCAGGCCTGGAATGCCGACCGCCGAGACGAGCTCGACCTCGCCGCGCTCGGCCGCCAGCATGATCTCGTTGGTGCCCTTGTAGCCCTTCACCAGCTTGAATTTGGAGCCCGCATAGGCGTTGAGCGCCAGCGGATAGAGCACGGTGGTCGAGCCGCCGCCGGAGGTGCCGGTGATGATCTCGCGCTGGCGCGCATCCTCAAACGACTTGATGCCGGTGCGCTTGAGGGCGACGCCGACGTCGATATTGGTGGCGAGGCGGCCGATATAGGGCAGCTTGGTCGGGTCGATCGTGCTCTTCTCGTCGGTGACGGCATCGACCGCGAGCGTCTGCGCCACGCTGCCGAAATAGGTGCCGTCCCTGGGCGCGACGTCATAGAGATAGTTGACCGCCTTGAAGCTGCCGGCGCCCGGCATGTTCTGCGGAATGATAGTCGGATTGCCGGGCAGATGCTTGGGCATGAACTCTGCGAACAAACGGCCATAGATGTCATAGCCGCCGCCCTCGCCGTAACCGATGAGGATGTGCAGCGTCTTGCCGCGGTAGAAGTCGGCAACGGATTGGGCGCGCAGCTCGGGCGATGTGCCGAGCAATGCCAGTCCCACGAGAAAGAACGGCGCCAAGACCGTCCACAACATCCGTTGCACCGCGCTCATCTGACCTTCCTCTTCTCTTCCCCGCCCCTATTACTCCGCATATCCGGCGCGCAACCGGCGGCATCTTGTCTCATTCAAGCGCGTGTTCACTTCGGAAAACCGGCATCCACTCACGCTTTCGCAAGGGCTTTTCCGGAATAGCGCTCGCTCGCCTATCTCTCTATCGCTGTCGCGCGACCTTCCGAACCATATAGTTGAAAAGGTTAATCTGGTTCTCAGCGCGGGTGATGCGTTTCTTCGCCTTGGCTTCCTCCGGCGAGGTCACGAGCTTGGCGCCGCCCGCCGACTCGGCGACGAGCTGCATCCAACAAGCTTTCTCCAGCACCAGCGCGTGATAGACCGCCTCCTCGATGGTGCGCCCCACCGTGACGATGCCGTGGTTGCGCAACAGGAGCGCCTGGTGCTCGCCGAGGCAGCGCGCCACCGCCTTGCCGAGCTCCTGGGTGACGATGAGATCGGTCGTGTCGGAGAACACCGGCAGGCCGTCGGAAAAGGCGGAGCCCGGATGCCCGACTGGCTGCAGCGGCTTGCCGAGCGCGGAGAAGATCACCGAATAGGGCGCGTGGGTGTGCACGACCGACTGGATCTCCGGGCGCACGCGCATGATCTCGGAATGAATGAAGACCTCGTTATGCCGCGCATGGCTGCCGGAGGTCTTCTCGCCCTCGATATTGATGGTGACGATGTTCTCGCGTGTCATCTCCTCGAGCCCCATGCCGCCGGCCTTCATCAGGATGCGGTTCGGGTCCTCAGGCGTGCGCAGCGTCACATGGCCCATGCAATAGTCACCTTGGCCCTCGGCTTCGAGAATGCGGCCGGCATCCGCCAGGCGGTCGCGCAGCGCGTCGTCGATCGTGATCGTCATCGATTGTCCTTCTTAAGGTCCGCTTGCCTTCGACCCCTACCTTGTCTGGCTCACGGAAGGGGCTGTGAGCTCAGGCAAGCTGATGCCGGTTTTTTCGGCAAAGAGCAACCGGCATTGCAAAGAAAGTTGCCGCAGCGGACCCGCGCCGGCGGCGAGCCTTTACCAATCCGCTTATGGCTTTGCGACTTACCGCCTGCTAACCAACTCCGCTTTCTCGAACCGGGGACCCTCCATGCGCAAGCTCTTCACAATTCTCGCCTTGGTCGCGCTGACCACCTTGGCACCTGTCCGTTCGCAGGCTGAGGACGCAAAGCCCTATTCCGACAACAAAGAAATCAATCTGTTGGTGCTGTTGCCGCCGCCGCCAGCGCCCGATTCAGCACAGACCAGGGCCGAGCTGGCCGAGATCCTGACCATCCAGGTGACCCGCACCAGGGAGATGGAAGCCCGCGCCATCGCGGATGCGAACGAGAACATCTGGCGCTTCGCCGATGTGGTCGACAGCCCCAAGTTCAACGCTGAGGCGCTGCCCAAATTCACCGCCTTCTTTGACCGGATCGTCAAGACCGAGCCTGCGGTCGTCGATCCGGCCAAGGATGTCTGGAAGCGCCTGCGCCCGCACCTCTATTCCGATCTCGTCCGTCCGGTGGTGCCGCTGTCGAAGTCGGGCTCTTACCCTTCGGGCCATGCCACCGTCGGCACCCTGATGGGCATCGAGCTCGCCAACATGCTGCCGGAGAAGCGCGCCGCCATCATGGCCCGCGCCTGGGAGTTCGCTCACAACCGGCTGGTGGGCGGCATCCATTATCCGTCAGATATCGAGATGGGCCGCATCTCCGGCACCGTGATCGCGCAGACGATCTCGACCCATGCGGACTTCCGCCAAGAGTTCGAGGACGCCAAAGCGGAGCTGCGCGCGGCGCTCGGATTGAACTGACGCGGATCAGGGCGGGGGCGCCCCTCCCCGGGTTTGACTCTGCCGGCGCGCCATGGCGAGCAGCAGGTCCCAGGCGTTGCGGACGTTGACGACCAACAACATCACGGCGCCTACCGCGAGCGCATCGGCGGCATGATTCGATCCGTTCAGGAACAGCACGGCGCTGACCAGGATAATTGCATAGGCGACAAGCGGGGCAACCCCATAGGCAAGCCGATCCGGCAGGTCAGCGATTCCATCTTTCAGCAGCCGCCGGATGATGAATCCCGCATAGAAAAAACCGGCGGCGGCCGTCAAGGCAAGCAGGATGGCGAGCGAAGCCGCCGTCTGCGCGGGCGCGAGCACCAGCGCGGAGACGAACAGCACGGCGGTGAAATGAAAGGCAACCGGGCTCATATAAGTGCGAGTGGGGCCTGCGCTTTCGCGCGGCAGCGCGCCCGCGCCGATCGACACCGCCACGAACAGGAGGGCCAACAGCGCCGACGCCGCGGTGCCGATGAGCCCGTAGAACTCGTGCCAAGGCTGCAGCATGGATGAGGGCATACACCAGCATGTCGCTGCGGGCGATTGGATTGGCGAACCGAATTTCTCGGTCATTGCCGGGCTTGACCCGGCTTGACCCGGCAATCCTTCTTCTTGCGAAAAGATGGACCCGCGGGTCATAAGGGCGTTTACGCCCCGTCTTCGACGGGCTATGCCCGCGGGTGACGGCCGAGCGGCTAAACATGCGCTAAACCGATTTGGGCCGGTGGCCGCTGACCTCGGCGGCGGCGTCCGCGGCGAGCGGCAGGCAGAACGGCAAGCATCCGAGCACGAGCGCCGCTGCTCCCGCAAAGGCAACGCGGAAATCGAGAAGGCTTAACGCGCTGGCGCCGCGCCAGGCGAGCGACAGGTGCAGTATCACGGCGACGATCGCCACCCCGAATCCGCGGCTCAGCTGCTGCGCCATGCTGGCGATCGAGGTAGCGGTGCTCATCTGCGGATTGGAAATATCCGCATAGGCGATCGCCTGTGTGGCGGTGAATTGCAGCGATTGGAAGAAGCCGGCGATGAGCAGGAGCACGAAGATGAGCGGAGCCGGCGTTGCGCCGGTGAAGAAGGCGCACATGGCGATCGAGGCGGCGCTGATCACTCCGTTGACGATGATCACATTGCGAAAGCCGAAGCGCTTGAGGATCGGCCGCGCCGACGCCTTCATGGTCATGGCACCGGCGGCGCTCGCAAAGGTAATGAGGCCGGAGGCGAACGCGCTCATGCCGAACACGACCTGCAGCAGCAGCGGCAGCAGGAACACCAGGCTGCCGGCGCCGGCGCGAAACAATGAGCCGCCGCCGATGCTGGCGCGGAAAGTCGGTATCCGGAAGATCGACAGATTGAGCAAAGGATACGGATGGCGCCGCAAATGCCGTAGCGCGAAGATGCCGGTGATGAAGCCGACGAGCAACAGCACGACGGCGCTCGCCACGTTGAAACCGCGCCCGATCGCCTCGATGCCGTAGAGGATGCAGGCGAGCGAGACACCGGTGAGGAGGAAGCCCAGCCAGTCGAGCGGGCGCGGGTCATCCTCCTTCGGATTATCGAAGAAGATGCTCACCAGCACGATGCCGAGGACGCCGAGCGGCACATTTACGAGGAATATCCAGCGCCAGGAGAAGTAGGTGGTGATGAAGCCGCCGATCGGAGGCCCTAGCACCGGGCCGAGCTGCGCCGGCACTTGCAGATAAGCCATCGTGCGCACGAGCTGCGAGCGTTCGATGCTGCGAAACAGCACCAGCCGCCCGACCGGCACCATCATGGCGCCGCCCAGCCCCTGCAGCACCCGCGCGGCGGTCAGCTCGATCGCGTTGTTGGAGAGCCCGCACAGGACCGAGCCGACCGTGAACAGGGCGATGGCAGCGCGAAAGATCGTGCGCCCGCCGAAGCGGTCCGACGCCCAGCCGCTGACCGGGATGAACACCGCGACGCTGAGCAGATAGGCCGTCACCGCCACGCTCAGCGCCACCGGGTCGGAATCGAGCGAGATCGCCATCTGCGGCAGCGCGGTGGTGATCACCGTAGCGTCGATCTGCTGCATGATGATTGCCGAGGCCACGATCATGGCGACGACTTTGGGCTTGCCCTCTGGCGACATTTTCAACTGATTGACCCAAATGAACGCCGATCCGCCGGTTTTAGCGGTTAGCGGATCGCTTACCTAGTTTGGAGATGGCTGCCTCTGCTCTCGCCCCCTGGCCTGATCTGAACGATTCCGGCCGCCGGTTCAACAAAACAGTTCCGGAGGTTTGCAAATCTTTCAGGAATTGCATGCAGAAATGTATTCGGGCGGATGTCGGAGCCGTCATCCGTGCGACGGCGCAGAGTCGACCTCAAAGGCCGCGATCTCCGTTGCCCGGATGCGTTTTCCGGCCGGCGCTCCACTCGAGGATCGCCGCAGCTGTCGGATTTGACCTGTGATCGGGAGATTCGGCTTGTTTCCCAGATCGCAGGGGGGTGTAATCCATGCGCCCCTGCGTGGCGAAATCGGCTGAGTCGGGGGGCCCCATCTCGTAAGCGCGTCCAAGTTCGATTCGGGGCTCACTTTGCTGCCCACACAACCATCACCGAAAGCTCAAGAGGAGGAATACAGATGAGTTTGAGAATCAGGACGCTGCTCCTGGCAACCGCGGCCGCCTTGTCGGCAACTGCAGCTGCGCATGCGGTGGAGCTCAAGGAGGTCGGGAAGATCGACGTCAAGTTCGATGCTCCCTTGCAGGCCTTCGACATAGGCTGGTACGACGCCAAGACCGACCGTTACGTCCTGTCCAGCCGGGGCAGCACGAACCCGAAGGAAAAGACCAACCCGGGCAACAACGGCTTGATTATCGTCGATACCACCAATGACAAGCTCATCGGCATCGCGGCCGGCACCACGATGGCGCGTGGCGCCATCATCGTCAACGACGGGGCCGAAGCCTGGGTCGGCGACGGCGACAACACGATCAAGATCGTGGACATGAAGACCAACAAGATCGTCGGCTCGATCCCGACCGAAGCCAATAAGGGCGGCGCCGACGAGCTCAACTATTCGCCCAAGGATAACGTCGTTGCCATGGCATTGCCTGACAACGACCCGCCGACCTTGATCCTGATCAATACCAAGGACCGCAAGATCTTCGCCAAAGTCCCGGTTCCGAACGCCTCCGACGGCTTCGAGCAGACCATCTATTCCGAGGTCGACGGCAATTTCCACACCGTGATTCCGGAGCTGGGCGGCGATCCCAACAAAGGCGGCATGATCACTGTCGATCCGAAGACCGGCAAGCAGGTCGGCGAGATCGCGCCGATCGACAATTGCAAGCCGCACGGCAATTTCCCGGGCGTCGGCAACGAGATCATGATCGGCTGCAATTACGGGCAGACCAAGGACAAGCGCCCGCCCGTGCAGATGATCTTCGACGTCAAGCAGAACAAGATCACCGAGACCATGCCGGGCATCGGCGGCACCGACATGACCGGCGCGGATGCGGGCCTCGGCCTCTACTATTCGGCCGCGTCCGGCAACGGCGAAGGCTCGGCACTCGGCGTCTTCGATGCCAAGACGCATAAGCTGATCCAGAAGATCCCGACCGCCGGCCGCGCTCACTCGGTCGCGGTGAACACCAAGAACCACCACGTCTATGTGCCCGAGGGCACCGAAGGCGGCGGCTGCGGCTGCATCCGGGTCTTCGCCCCGATGTAGATCGCCGACGCGAACCTTTCGCGCATGGCTCGGTAACGCAGGCGGGGCAGTTGCCCCGCCTGTTTTTTTGCCCGCCAGGCTCCTGGCGCGCGGGCCTCTCACCGGCTCGACGCTGCGGTTGCAACAGCCTATTCTTGAAGCTCTGGTGTCGTTGCGGCGAACGCAGATCATCAACACGCGATCGATAACGCGTGCATCCGGGAGGTAGCCATGAAAGTCGACACTCTTGCTCGCGCGGCTCTGATTGCCACGCTAAGCGCAGCGAGCGCCGGCGGTGCGCTCTTCGGCGGCGAAGCGCGCGCGCAAACCGCCGCCCGCAGCCTGCCGATGTTCGAGGTGGATGCGTCGTGGCCGAAAGTGCCCGCCAAATGGAAGCTCGGCGACGCCTCGAGCTTCGCGGTCGACGCGCAGGACAATGTCTGGCTCCTGCATCGCCCACGCACCCTCAAGCCTGCGGATGCCCCGATGGCGGCACCGCCCGTCATGGTGTTCGATCAAGCCGGCAACAACATCAAGTCCTGGGGCGGCGAAGGGGCCGGCTATGAGTGGCCGCAGCGCGAGCACGGCATCCACATCGACTACAAGGGCTTCGTCTGGATCGGCGGCAACAATTGTCCGAGCAACGGCCTGCCCGGCCTGAAGCGGGTTGCCGACGACCAGCTATTGAAATTTACGCAGGACGGCAAGTTCGTCATGCAGATCGGCCACAGCAATCAAAGCAAGGGCAACGCCGACACCGCCAACCTGCATCGGCCGGCGGACGCTTGGGTCAATCCGCAAAGCAACGAATTGTACGTCGCAGACGGCTATGGCAATCACCGGGTCATCGTGTTCGATGCCGATACCGGCGTCTACAAGCGCATGTGGGGTGCGTTCGGCAACAAGCCGATGGACGATGATCACTGCGAGATCGTGAGCCCGAAGAGCTTTCCGGATCCGCAGGGACCGGGGAATTTCAGCATCGTGCACGCGATCCGTGTCGCCAACAGCGACGGGATGGTCTACGTGGCCGATCGCGAGAACAGGCGCGTGCAGATGTTCCTGCCCGACGGCACGTTCGTGAAGCAGCTGGTGCGGACCGATGTTCCGTTCGCGCGCGACCTCGCGCTGTCGCCCGACCGCGAGCAGCAGTTCCTCTATGTGGGCGCCGGCAAGAGCATAATGGTGCTCGATCGCAAGAGCCTCGAGGTGTTGGGCAACATCCAGCCCACCGGCATCCTCGGTGGCGGCCATTTGATCGCCACCGACTCGAAGGGCAACATCTACATCGCCCAGACCACGCAAGGCCTGCAGAAGCTCGCCTTCAAGGGAATGACGACGGCGAGCAAATAGCATCGATTTCAGGAGCCTCATGGTGAGGAGCGCGGGCCTCTCGGCCCGCGCGTCTCGAACCATGGCAACAAGCTCATTGCTTGCATCCGTCCTTCGAGACGGCCGGCGAAGAGGCCGGCCTCCTCAGGACGAGGCCTATCACCGCTGCTTCGGCACGACTCCCTGCGCGAAGCGCGGCGTCGGCGGCACGCCGGCGATCTCGGCGATCAGCTTCCTCACCATCGATTTGCCGAAGGAGCTGTAATCCTCGGCCACCAGCACGAACGAGCCCGGGCCGCCGATGACGTTGTCGCGGTAGTATTTCTCCAAGCCTCCCGGCGGATTGGTGTGCTCGGGGATGCGCGAATATTGCAGCTCGGTCAGGATCGGGATGCCGTTGATCACGATCCCCTTGGCCACCGCCTGGTCGCGCGCCAGCTGCACGTCGCGCCCGGCATTGTTGGTGCCGTCGCCGGAGACGTCGATGGTACGGCGCTCGGCCTGGTACGGAGTCCGCTCGATTTGCGCAGCCGCAAAGGTGATGCCGCCGCCGATCGAGGTGCGATCGTTGAACGAGCGCGGCGCCTCGTAGATGATGTCGCCGAAATGGCGCGCGCTCTCGGCGCTGTCGATGATGCTCCAATCGATCACCAATTTCTGCTCGCCGCCGCCCGACCAGTCGATGAAGCAGATCGCAATCTTCTGGTGCGCGCCGCTCTTGATCGCCTCGAGCACCTGCGGATTGGTGATCGCGGCCGCATAGCCCTCGCGCTGCAACAGGAATTTCGGCTGTTCCATGCTGCGCGACACGTCCATCGCCAGGGCAAGCAGCAGATCGACCTGCTCGGCGGCGCGCGCCGCAGAGATCCCGCTCGCCAGCAAGGCTGTCAGCACCAGTACGCATCGGCAAAATCGCTTCACGGCTGCGCTCCCGGTAATTTGCCGCAAGGCCAAGCCGCGGCACATGCAGCTTCTGTCGCAAGCCTAGTACCCGGAATCACAGCTCGGTGATACGGCGATTTTTGAACCGCCGCTGGTAGACCTTCTTCTTGGTCCAGGCGAACGGGGTGGCCGTCTCATTGTAGGCTGCGATGTATGCATCGATGTGCTCTTGCAACTGCT
>DATGLV010000042.1:0-46545 GCA_035293945.1 Xanthobacteraceae bacterium
AAATCAATCGCCTGCCGCCATCCTGCCATGGCAAAACTCCTCGTCTCGTCAATCACAGACGAGGAATCCACCAAGATTCTTCCGGTTCCATCCGGCTTCGCTTACCAAGAGAATCCGGATTCATGGAATCGGTCGTCTAGCCGTGGTTCCCAGAAGGCGCGATGGTTGAAGTTCAGCAGCTCCTGTGGGCGTTTGATGCCCGCACCGCGCACCGCGTCCAGCCCATTGAGTCGCCATTCGAGATGCAGGCAGTCCGCTTCGCCGGTCGCCCGCGAGAACGGCTCCCGGTACATCACGATGCCGTTGGGCGCCCAGCGGCCCGCATCGTAACGGGCACCGTCTTCGAACCGCCGAATTTTCTGACGCTTGCCGTGCCAGCGACGCACCATGTGGTGGTGCAGAAATTCGAAAGCATCGTCTAGTTCGACACAATCGGGAAAAATCAAATCGCACGCGACCTCCATGCGGTTGATACGAGCATCGTGAAGTTTGGAAATGAAACGCAGCGCTTCGGCGGAGGGCTGCCGTAGTTCGACCCGCTGGAGAAAACGAGCATTGAAGCGGGCGGTATCGTTTGCGGCAAACAGACCGCCGGGGCCGCAAAGCCGGTGAAGATGCTCGAGTTCGGCGCGCGGTAGGGGCCGACGACACCACAACTGGACTTTATCGAAATATGGACGGACGTCCGTCGGACGTGGTGCGCGGGGCAAGGCGACGGTCTCCCTTGCGCCGGGCCAACCACGCCCGGAACCGCAAGATCAGGGGTTGCGATTTGCAACACCCGGCGCAAGGGAAGCTCGCGAAAGGCGTTGCGGCTCTATCGCGGTGGTTGCCGCGATCTCTAACGATACATACCCGGCTCCCACTCAGCTCCGCATCCAAGGGAATTCGCGCACCGAAAGCGGCGAAGGGAAGCCCACCTATCAAATCTACCGAGTGACCCCAGCGGGATAGGGGCGGATCGTGAAAAGTCGCACCGGTGACCGTTTCTAGGCCGCAGCGAGGCTATGCGCTTTTAGAAGCGCAAGGATCGCCGCGGCGCCGTCTTGGGAAGAGGTGTCGACGACGCGCACAACGCCCTCGGTGACGAACCGCTGGCGAACGCGGGCGATCGCTTCAAAGCGCCTTTCAACGTTTTTCTCTCCAGCGCCCTCTGTCCGAGCGCGCAGCCGCTGGAGGCAAAGCTCAAGCGGCGTGTCGAGAAAGGCCACGATGCTTTCGCGTCCGCGCTTCGTCAGCCACTCCCCGATCCTCCCGTAGTTGTCGGATATGAGCGATCCTTCGAAGATCACATGTCCCGCCGGTTCGTATTTGTTGAGAAGGGATGTAATAAGATCGTAGGGATGAACGCAGTCGCACCCGCCGGTGTTCGTTTGGTACGGGCCTAGGACAAACAGCGATTGGTCCAGACCCAACCCGTCCAGACGGTAAGCCTCGGGCTGTCTATAGCCCAGGAGGCCATAGATGGGCGCGCGCTTTCCGCCGCCAATCAAGTTTCGGATAACTTGGCTCTTGCCGCTGCCGTTAGTTCCTCGGACATTCACGATCATTGGAACTCACCCCGTATGGCTGGAAAGTTGCGTACAGCCATCAAGTCTGGGGGGATCGGCTTTCGGCGGGCCAATTGCTTCGTGAAGAGTGGGACGCCGGCGTCCCGGCATTGGCGGAACACGGCTCGCGCCCAGGCCGGGTCCATATCGCGGCAGCGGTCGTGCCGACCCTGCTCTCCACTGACGATGGCCCAGCCGCGGGTTCCGAGAGAAAGGAAGTCGGATGGCAGTACTATGGGCCCCAACATGGGGGCGAGAGAGACGAACACGGTCCAGCCACTCGCGCCGAGCGGGCGCATATCCGCCCACCGGCTATCGAACTCTTCTTGCCGCTCCGCGGAGAAGCCCAGCCACAGATGGGCTTGCCGATTCCGAAGTACAGCCGGGGACACCCGCGCAGTGCCAAAGTATTCGGCCATGGCGCGCGGGCGCTTAGTGAGGAGTAGGCCGATGTGATCGGAGTGGACCAAGCTCGCCACGGTCCGGTCGATGACCCAGGTGGGCCGGTCGTCAATGAACAAATCGGACATGCCGCCGACAAAGATCAGGCTCGGTTTGCCCGCACCCATCACCGGGCTCTCCGCGCCTTTCCACCTTCGCGGCATCGCCCAGGCGCGATGCCCCGCCGGCAAGGCGGTCAGCTTGCCGGTGAACGTCCATCGGCCGTTCACCTTTTTTACGGTCCCGTCGTACAGCTTATCGACGCGTCGGGCGGCGCCCGCGCTGCGATGTCGGGTTCCGAGTAGCGGTGGCACAAAGCAATTGGCACAGCCGGGCGAGACCGGGAAGCAGCCGCCGCAAGTGTCCCAAGTCTTGTCCCACCAATCGTAGCGGCGCGCCATTAGGCCGCCTCCGCCGGCAACTGTTCCTGCCGGTCTTCCTCACTCAAACTTCGCAAGAAGTCGTAGAGCCGGAGGCTACCCTCTCCCGCTTCTTTCAGGGCGGGTAACGCCGCGGGGTCTACAACATCTCGCAGCGCTTGCAGCCTGTCCGGCTCGACTATGGCGTTCGCATTTGCCAGTTCGGCGTCGCGCCGTAGGTCGTCCGCGTGCCGAAGCACCCCGCGGAACCAGTTCTCCGCTTCTTGCCGGCGATGGTCGGCGGGTGTCCGATGGGCTGGCCGCCCGAGGCAACGCTCGGCCCCACCTCGTCGATCAGAATTATTTCCACGATGCGCGGTTTGCTCCCGCCAACGGCCGCCTCGATCTTCGCACTTCCAAGCTCGCTCCACCGCGCTTGGATGATTCCAACGTTGCCGTTGAGTCTCGGTCAAACTCGCCCGCCAACCTTCAACCTGGTCCAGCTCCTCGATCAACCTCAGCAGCTTGGCGCGGTCAGACTTGTCGATGTCCGCAAACCCATTCTCTTCGAGCCAACTGCTGTATGCCTGGATGTATCGCTTCCCGACGGGTTCTGACGTGTTGGTCCTCTCCATCGCCAATTTGCGGCCAGCATGAAGCGCTTTGCCGATCGCAACCCAATCGGCCCAACTTTCCCGTATGTCGGCTTTGCGCCGCGTCCAGGCTTCGCGACCGCGGGCGACCACGTCGTTGTCAGTTCTGGAATTTATAGGTAGGGCGTCCCTACCTATGATCTCGCGACCGGCATCAACATCGAGCACGGCCAAGGCTGTGCCGACAGGGCTGGAATGATTGTTGGCGCGCGCTTGCGATGCGCGCGCACTGGATAATTGTCGGGCAACCATTTTGCGTATCTCCTGACCTTTATTTGTTGTTGGTGCTCGCCGCGAGTCCGGCCAACTGCCATTCCAGCAAGTCGCACTCGCGCCAGCCGACCGCGCGCAGGCCCAACTTGATCGGGCGGGGAAAACGGCCGGCAGCAATCGCGTCATCGATCGCAGTTGGGCGAAGGCCGGTGTACTGCGGTAAGTCTCTCTTGCGGATTATGCGTTCGAGACGGGGCTCGGCGGGCTTCCCGGGGGCGAGCGCCGGCGGGTTTCGAGGGGTGGCGGTGTTCGTCGGCAACTTGGTGCGCGTGTGTGCCATCGTAGCTCCTCCGGTTGGGGCCACGCGGGTGTGCGGCCCACCTATTACATACCCGCGGCGCCGTGAGGCTCCGGGTATCTGCGGGCCAAGTCGGTTTGCTGCGGCCCGATAGTCCGCAAATAGATGCGGATGCCGGGCTGCGATATAGGAGCACTTGAGACTGACGTCCGCCCCGGGGGCGGCGCAAAAATGTTCCCGCCCCTATCAGCGGCGCCGCATCAGGAACGTGCGGACGGCCTCCCTGGTCGGGGTCTCTTCAGTGATTTGGGGCGTAATGGCCACGATCAGCCGATAACTGCCTTCCTTGGAAAAGCCCGATTGAAGGAACAGATCTTGGAGCCGAGCGGCAAAGTCCTTCCATCGAGCGGTTGCGCCGCCAAACATCGCTGTCAGGCTGTGAAGCGGCAAACCTCTTCTGCGCACGGCGCGCGCGGCTTGGAGCAGGCGCTGCAGCGCTTCGAGATCGTCCTGGGATATAGCGGCGCCGTGAATAATGGTTTGGTGGGAGAGCTCGTCAGTCAAGGTCTGAATTGCTACAGCAATTCGTTTGCTACGCTCTTCCTCCTGTCGGATTGGTTCGTGACGCAAGAACGAAGATCGCAGTTCGTTTAAGTATCGAGTCAAGTTAGTAATTTCGCCGGAAGTAGGTTGCCTACCTTGGCGTAACACTCCACCCAGCAATAATTCGCGCACCGACTTTTCCGTGAATGGCCGGGGCAGAACGTGTTCTCGGGTAAACTTAGCTTCTGGTAATTCAGTCATCACTGGCCGCTTTGTTAGTTCAGGATGAGGCAAGTCGGTGGAACCCGCAGCGGCACCGCGCCCCCCAACTGCGGGCGGCAGTAAAAGTCGGGTTTGCGATCAGTCCGCTTGTTCTTCTTTAGGTGCGGCGGGACCTTCGCCGGATGCTATGGCTTTGGCCGCGTCGCGTTCCTGCTTTTTCTGCGCGCCAATCGCCGCGACTTTTGCAAATCTGTCCAAGCGCTGCTGGCGCGCAACGTACCACTCCACAAAAAGCACCTCGATTAGTTCTATCAGCGCTTGCGCTTCGCCAGGATCAATATCGATGATTAGATTCACGTCCTTTTCCATGTGGGCGCCGATATTCCCGAGCGATCTCACATGATCGATGCCATCGACACTCTCCAGCGTAACGCCGGCCGGGGCTGCCCCTTCGTCAAGAGCGGTCCTTAGGGCCCTGATCTCGGCATCCAACGTAGCCTTTGCAATCTTGCAGAAATCTCGAATCATCCCCTGCAAACATCGGCGCGCCAGCGTGGCGCTTGCCTTCGGGCTAAGCTCTCGAATGCGACACGCCTCATAATAGTCCTGGCGAAGGGCCTCTGGGATGTAGTCCGGTTGAGGCCTCGCGCTCGACTCTGGCAATAGAGCCCATGTGTTCGTTAGCTCAGCGATGGTCCAGTCGCCGTTGGCCTTGGTTACCCATGTGGCGAGAAAGACGGCTAGAGAGAGCTCCAAACATTCCGCATTTGCGCACGCGATTAATTCGTATCCAACGGCAGGACGGCCCTTTTTCCAGCCGTTCAACGAGAGTCTCGCCCAATCCGCCCTTCGCCTCTCTTGCGCGATGACCTGAGCGTGTCCGCAGTAAGGGCATTTCCAGTTTCCGCCGATTGCAACCACTATCCACCCCCCTCCCCTTGTCCCGCACGCTCTCGTGGATCTATTCTACCGCATTCGAGGTCGATCCGGGGGTCCCCCACACGAACTCGCAAATTACCCATAATAATCAATATGATATGGCGGAGGGAGTGGGATTCGAACCCACGATACGGTTTCCCGTATACACGCTTTCCAAGCGTGCGCCTTCAGCCACTCGGCCATCCCTCCGCGGGTGGCGCAATATAGTCGAGGTCGGCGCCCTGACAACCCGCGCACCGCGGGAATGTCCGGATTTTGTGAGGCAGCCCTGAGGTTTGCGGAAAGGCTTGCCAAAGGGCTCGCCGGAGCGATCTCAGAGCGACGCGTTGCGCTGGGTTCCCAAATTGGCCGGGGCCCGCGGGTTCGACCTCGATCGGCTCGGCAAGATGGCCGCAGAACTGTGCGCCTGTGTGCTCCCCGGGAACTTTAGCCGTCCATCCGGCGCTTCGCCGCGGCCTGAGCCGATGGCGGGCAGCGCTTGTCGTCGTAGTATTCGACCTGGCAATCGAGACACTGAAAGCACTCCGCGGTGAGGATCTTGCCGGACGGCACGATCGCCCCTACGGGGCACGACCGTTCGCACAAATGACAGGGATTGCCGCATTCGGGGCGCCGCTTCAGCCGATTGAGCAAATGCAGGCGATCAAGCACCGCCAGGACGCCGCCCAGCGGGCACAAGAAGCGGCAGTAGGCGCGCTCGGTGAACAGCCCCATCGCCAGCAGGGCGCCCGCATAGGCGACATAGGGCCAGGCGCGGGTGAACTTGGAGGAGATGGCGGTTCGGAACGGCTCGATCTCGGTCGCAACGCCCGACGGGTCAAGCGTGCTGAGCCCCAGAACCAAAACGGCTGCAGCCGCGATATATTTTCCCAGCCATAAGCGCTTCTCGATCGCAGCAGGCGGGCTCCATTGCGGCACACCGAGCGCCCGCGAGAGCTGGCCGGTGAGCTCCTGCAGGGCCCCAAATGGGCACAGCCAGCCGCAGAACACGCCGCGTCCGATCAACACAACCGAGATCAGCGTATATCCGGCGATGATGACCATCAGCGGCTCGGCCAGATAGAAGCCGATGTCGAGACCACCGAACGGGGCATGCAGGTAGTTGATCACATTGACGATCGAGAGCTGGGCGCCGGCGGTCCAGCCAAGCCAGATCAGAACGACGGCAAGGAAAGAGGTGCGCACGATGCGGTGCGCCGGCCGGGAGCGGGCAAGCGTCGCCTGGAACCCGAAGATCAGTGTCAGCACCGTGAGCAGCGCGGCGAGGATGGCGACATTCACTTCGCTATCGCGCCACGCCTCGACCCAAGGTGAGGTCTCGATTTCGTCCTCCTCATCATCATCGACGGAAGTTGCCGGCGTTCCTGGGGGAGGAGCTTCAGCGACCTGGTTTTCCGTGCTGTCCCTGGCGGCTGCCGGCCCAAGGGCCGGAGCTTGAGCTCGCCGTTCGCTGATCGTGTCGTCGAGGCGCGTGAGGGCCTGCAGGTCCGGAAGACGGTAATCAAGCCCGAACGCGAGCGTGACCGGCGCCGGGTATACGACATTGACAAGGATCTCGAGGCGCCATGGCTTCGCGGGATCAAAGCCCGACTGCGCGGGAATCACGAAGATTGCGGCGTCCTGCATTTCTCGGATCCCGTCCGAGTACGGATTGACCCATTGATAATCCCCCTGCACGAAGTTGAACGTGCGCCCGTCCTGCACGACGCGCAGTCGATCGAAGCGATTGCCTTCGGCATCGAGAAAGAACTTCTTTCCGCGGAAATCGTAAGGCCCCCGTGAGGCAACGAATATCGCGCTGGCATCGCTCGGCATCCGGTTCTTGAAATCCTCGAAATTGAGAATGCCGACCAGATTTCCCCCAATGGCCGCCGGGGTGAACAGCGCAGTGGCGAATTCGATATAGAGATCGTCGCGCTTGCCCAACGGTACGTCGAGCTTCGCAGCCGACGCGCCCGAGGCTGCCAGGGCGTCCGCGACATCACCCGATGTGACAGTGCGACGAACCACGGCGCCCGCCGCGACGAGCGCCGCCCAGGATTGGCGGGCGAAACTATCGGTATCGATACCTGCGGGTCTTGTTTGTACCGCCGGCTCGGCAGCCGGCCGCGCGACGCGACCACGCAGCACCAGCCGCGCCGTGACCACAACAGCGGCGCGCATGGCGCGCGCGCTCACGGTCGCGCCGGCAACAAAATCCGGTGGCAGCGCATCCGTATTTCCGGAGAGCGGCGCCCCAGCTTCGCGGGCGAGAAAGGTATCGAGCCGGCGCTGGTTCAAGGCACTGTCGCTGATCCGCGACTCCTTGTGGAAGACCACCTTGGCGCCGGTGATGTGGCCCGTGAGATCGACCCCGCCGATCACGTCGAAGGGGGTCGTCGAATATCCCCGCGCCGCCACGATATCGAGTGTCGAGAACAGATACGCCACGACCTTGTCGCCCCGATAGACCGCTATCGCAGGCGGCGAGCCTTCCTCCGGTCCCAATCGTTCGGCGCCGGCCGGATAGACCACGGCCAGGACGTCAGGCGTCAAACGTTCTCGCAACGTGCCCTTCTGGGCGACGGCACTTGTTGAGGCAGCGATCAGCGCCAGCACGGCCCACGCGGAGAGCCGTGTCAGCGCGCGAAAGCCGAGGCCGGATAGGAGGGGCTGCATCGATGCTCAGCCGATGTTCGCCACGGTGCCGTCCGGCCGGGTCACGACCGCGCGCGAGCCGGGACATTCTTGCAGGAGCGCGGAGGCTCGCTCCTCGCCGAGAACACAGAGCGAAACCGCAAGCGCAGTGGCGGTCGTAGCGCTGGACGCCAGGACCGCCGCATCGGCGAGGGCGTTCGCACTCGCCCCGCTCTGCGGATCAAAAATATGATGGAAGCGCCCGGTCGGCTCGAAGGTCGTCCCGTACCCTCCGGAGACCGCAAGCGCCATATCGTGCAGCTCGACAACGCGGTCCGCCCCGTGCGTCACCGGCGGATTGCGAATACCGATGCGCCATGGGCGCCCATCCGGATGGCGGCCCAGAGTCCTGAATTCGCCGAGATCGACGACGGCATTTTCGAAGCCTTCGTTGTGCAACATCTCGGTAATGGCATCCGTGATGAAGCCCTGCGCAACGCTGTTGAGGGTGATGCCCATGCCTTCACGTTCGAAGGCGATACGCCCTGCGCTCGTCTCGATGCGGCGAAAATCGACGAGCTCGCGCGCGACCTCCTGGGCCCGGGCAACGATATCCTCCTCCACGTGGAGGTCGGACCAGAAATGCGCCTGATAAAGCCGCCACAATGGCTGCACCGTTATGTCGAATGCGCCCGCTGTGATGTTGCCGAAGCGTTGGCTTTCCTCGATCAGCGCCCGCAGTTCAGGCGCGGGGTGTCGCAACTCGCCGGTCGCGTTGAGGCGGGAGATCTGGCTTTCCGGCTCGTAGAGGCTGAAGGTCCGTTCATAGCGCGCGATCTCGGCGCGTATCTTCAAGAAGGTGCGGCGGCAGAGCGCCGCATCGGCGTGCCACAGCGTCAGCTCCGCCTCATCATCGAGGACGCGCCCCTTCCAGTGGAACATTTGCGGGGGCGGTGCGGCAGCACGGACGGCTGCGATCAGGAGGGGCAGCCCGGCGGCTGCTGCAACGATCCGGATTACGCGCCGACGCGTCCATGGGCGAGCGGGCGGGCAGCCTGGATCAGGCTCCGAGATTGCCGCCTGACGCATGCGTGGACTCCCTTCTCTGTGGGCTCCATTGTCGCCCTCGGCGCAACCTCTCGCAGCGCGGAGGCGAGGTCGCTTCGGTGCAGGCAGATTGAATGAATTCCGAAAAGGAAAGAGTATCATCCCTCGATCCAAAGTCGATACGATGCTGGCAGGACAACCCACTGCACCGGCGGGCCCCATCTCTGCATCGGCATCGCCTTTGCGCTCCGCCCGCGGCGCGGTGCATGATCGCGTGATGTTCCATCGCCAACGCATGATCCGCTCGTGACCCGCTCGGCGCTTCCCGGCCTCGGTATCGCAACCGCGTTCATCGTGGTCGGGCTGATCACCGCATTCACGGTCGGGCGCTATCCGGTCAGCCTTGCCGAGTTGATCGATGTGCTAGGCGCGCATCTTTCAGGCCGACCTTCTGCGGCACCGCCCGCGGTCGAGAATGTCATCTTCCTGGTGCGCGGCCCACGGGTGGTCGCGGCGGTGCTGATCGGGGCGGCGCTTGCGGTTGCCGGCACGGCCTTCCAGGGCCTGTTCCGTAATCCGCTGGTCTCGCCCGATATCCTGGGCGCCTCCTCGGGCGCGGCACTCGGTGCGGTGCTCGGCATCTTCTTCTCGCTCGGCGTGGTCGGCATCGAGAGCTTCGCTTTCCTGGGCGGCATCGCGGCCGTCGCTGCCGTTTATTGCGTTGGCTCGCTGCTGCGCGCGCGCGATCCGGTCCTGGTGCTGGTGCTGACCGGAGTCGTCATCGGCGCGTTGTTGGGAGCCGGCGTCGGCTTGGTGAAATACCTCGCCGATCCCTACAATCAGCTTCCCGCCATGACGTTCTGGCTGCTCGGCAGTCTCGCATCGACCACCGCCTCCGATCTCGTGCCGCTCGCCGGCCCGGTGCTGCTCGGCAGCGCCGTCCTGGTCGCGCTGCGCTGGCGCATGAACGTGATGTCGCTGCCGGAGGAGGAGGCGCGCGCGCTCGGAGTTTCCACAGGTCCGTTGCGCATCGCGATCGTTGCGGCCGCAACGCTCGTGACCTCGGCGAGCGTCGCAACCTCCGGAATCATCGGCTGGGTCGGGCTGGTGGTGCCTCACCTCGCGCGCGCTTTGGTCGGACCCGACTTCCCGCGTCTATTGCCGACTGCAGCGCTGCTCGGCGGCGGCTATTTGTTGTTCATCGACACGCTGGCGCGCGTCGCGGCGCCGGTCGAAATTCCGCTCGGCATCCTGACCGCGGTGATCGGCACGCCGTTCTTCATCTGGCTCTTGGCCGGCATGCAGCGGACCTGGTCATGACGGTTTCAGGACGCGGGCTTGCCATCGGGTATGGGGCGCGCGCGTGATCGGGCGCGAGCTCGAAGTGACCTTGAGCCGGGGCGAAGTGCTGGCGCTGCTCGGGCCCAACGGCAGCGGCAAGACGACGCTGCTCAAGACGCTTCTCGGCCTAATTGCCCCGCTCGAAGGCTTTGCTTTGATCGACGACAAGCCGCTGTCCGCCTACACGGCCGCGGCGCGCGCCCGCCGCATCGCCTATGTGCCGCAGGTGCATGTGCCGACCTTCGCGTTCACTGTTGAATCAATCGTGCTGATGGGCCGCACCGCCCATGGCAATCTGTTCAGCGCGCCGTCTTCAGCCGATCGCGCAGCCGCAAGCGAGGCACTCGCCCGCTTCGGCATCACCGCCTTGAGCGCGCGGCCTTATACGATGCTGTCGGGCGGCGAGCGCCAGCTGGTGCTGCTCGCGCGTGCGCTCGCCCAGGAGCCGCAATATATCGTGCTCGATGAGCCGACCGCGAACCTTGATTTCGGCAACCAGGGCAAAGTGATGCGCGAGCTGCGCGCGCTCGCCGCAGCCGGCCATGGCGTGCTGTTCACCACGCATGATCCCAATCACGCGCTGCGCGCGGCCGACCGCGCCTTCCTGATGCGCGAAGGGAAGTGCCTCGCCGAGGGGCCTGTGCGCGACGTGCTTACGCGCCCTCAGCTCGAGGCGCTCTATGGCGCGCCGGTCGAGACCCTGACTGATCCGGCAACCGGCGCAACCGCCTTCCTGCCGGGTTGAAAGGGGCCTTGCCTCGCTGCCGGCATTGGCAGACCATCCGGGCAGCTTGTTCAAACGACGGGGAACCTGTCATGTGCTTCGCTCAAGCCTGCCGCCGCTCCGCACTCTCAATGTTGGTCGCATTGCCGCTCGGGCTCACCGTGAGCCACGCCGGTGCGGCCGAAATCTACGTAGTCGGCGCCGGCGCCATCGAGGAGCCGTTCGAGGCGCTCGCTGCCGAGTTCTCGAAGCAGACCGGCCACAAGGTCCACGCCATATTCGGTCCTGTCGGCGGCATGCAGAACAAGCTCAAGGAAGGCGAAAAGGCCGACGTGATCGTGCTGTCAAGCGCCGCCATGGATCAGCTCGAAAAAGACGGCTCGCTTGTTGCCGGGACCCGCGCCGATCTTGGCCATGCGGTCGCCGGCATCGGGGTAAAGTCGGGCGCCGCCAAGCCGGACATCTCGACGCCCGATGCGCTGAAGAAATCGCTGCTGTCGGCCCGCACGGTCGCATACACCAATCCGGCCGCAGGTGGCACTGCCGGCATTTATATGAGCGGGCTGCTCGATCGTCTCGGCATTGCCGACGAGATCAAGAAGAAGGCGCTGCTGGAGGCGAGCGGCAGTGCGGTCGCGGCCGCGGTCGCCAACGGTGCCGCCGAGATCGGCATTTCGTTCACCAGCGAGCTCATGCCCAACAAGGAGGTCGCAGTGGTCGGACCGATTCCCCAGTCTATCGGGCTCGTGGTCACTTATGCGGGCGCGGTCGCCAGCGCGAGCAAGGAAGCCGATGCTGCCCGCGCGCTGATCACTTACATGACGACGCCAGCCGCGCGCGAGCATTTCAAGGCCGCGGGGCTCTGAGGGCAACCCTCCCTTTAAGAGTGGCCAGTCGCATTTTGCGCATGGACCGTCCATGCACTACATAATGCGTCATGACGAAAGACTCTTATCTCATCAAGCCCGATCCGCGCGATCCGCGGCTGACGGAGCGCGTCACCGGCATTGACCAGACCGGCGCCGCTGTCGAAACCGCGGTGACAGTCGAGCGCGGGCTGACGATCTTCCTCAACGCGCAGGAGATCGTGACCGCCATGACCATCAACGACTATCCGGAATATCTGGCGCTCGGCTACTTGCTGAACCAGAACATGCTGAAGCCGGACGACGTGGTGACCGCAGTCGACTACGACGAGGAGCTGTCGGTCGTGGTGGTGCGCACCAAGCGCAAGACCAATTACGAGAAGAAGCTGAAGAAGAAGGTGCAGACCTCGGGCTGCGCTCAGGGCACGGTGTTCGGCGACCTGATGGAAGCGTTGGAGAACGTGTCGCTCCCGGCGGCGGTTTTGCGCACATCATGGCTCTATCGGCTCACCACCGGGATCAACACCACACCCTCGCTTTATCTCGAAGCCGGCGCCATCCATGGCTGCGTGCTCGCGGTGGAAGACCGCCCGCTTGTCTATATGGAGGACGTCGGGCGCCACAACGCAGTCGACAAGATCGCCGGCTGGATGTTCAAGCAACAGGTTTCGGCCCACGACAAGATTTTCTACACCACTGGCCGCCTGACCTCCGAGATGGTCATCAAGACGGTGCGAATGGGCATTCCGATCCTGATCTCCCGCTCCGGCTTCACCGCATGGGGGGTCGAGCTCGCCCGCAAAGCCAACCTCACCTTGATCGGGCGCGCCCGCGGCAAGCGATTCGTCGCGCTCGCCGGAACCGAACGCATCGTGTTCGACCAGGACCTCGCCTATGTGGAGGAAGAGAGCGCCAAGCATCGGCGCAAGGCGGCGGTGCATGAGGATTGATTGTTCACCCGACCTCACCCTGAAAGACCTCATCCTGAGGAGCCCCCTCCCTATCCTCCCCCGCATCATCACGCGCGTCTCTCGACGCGCTATGCCGGGGAGGGATAGGGAGGGAGGCGCCTCGAAGGATGGCGGCAAGCTACCAGGTTGCGGCCATGGTTCGAGACGCGCGGGCGAAGCCGCCCGCGCTCCTCACCATGAGGGCCGTGGTTCGCGGCTGTGATTGCCAAGCCCCTTGGCCTGGTGCTTGCCGGCGGGCTCGCGCGGCGCATGGGCGGCGGCGACAAGGCGCGCATCCGCATCGGCGGCGCCACGATTCTCGAGCGCGCGCTGGCGCGCTTCTCACCGCAATGTGCAGAAGTCATCCTCAACGCCAATGGTGATCCCAAGCGTTTCGCCGACACAGGCCTCAAGGTTGTGCCGGATTCCGTGCCGGACTTTGCCGGCCCGCTCGCCGGCATTCTCGCCGGCCTCGATTGGGCAGCCGCGCACCGGCCGGATATCGTCGATGTGGCAAGCGTGCCGGGCGATTGCCCGTTTCTGCCAGACGATCTCGTGACCCGGCTTGCGGCCGCGCGCGAGAAAGCCGGTGTGCCGCTTGCCTGCGCGCGGTCGGGCGATTGGCGTCACCCGGTCGTCGGCCTGTGGCCGGTGCGCTTGCGGGAAGATCTGCGTCACGCATTGGTCGATGAAGACTTGCGTAAGATCGAGATTTGGACCGGCCGGCATGGCGTCATCGCGGTCGATTGGCCGACTGATCCGGTCGATCCGTTCTTCAACGTCAACACGCCCGAAGATGCGCAAGTCGCCGGGCGGATGGCGGCACTCAGTGAGCGCAACTGATGCTTTTCCCGGGCGCAGCGCACCACGCTTTTGGTGCGCTGCAGACCCGGGATCGTTCCAACCTGCGTTGCCTGGAACGGTCCGGGGTCAAGCCCGGGACAAGGGACCTCAAGTTACCAGTGCCGCATACGACAGGAAGCCGACGCTCGCGCCGGGCTCGATCTTCGTTGTGTCCTCCATCAACTCGACAAGGCCGTCGGTCTCGGTCAACGAGGTAATGACTCCGGCTCCTTCCTGCGGATGGCGAACCGCTTCGATGATACCGTCGCTCGCGCGCCTGAGTGCAACGCGCACATATTCGCGCCGGCCTTTCTTCTTCCGATGCGGGAACGTGGCGCGGACCGGCAGCGGCACGAGCGGCGTGAGCTCGGCGCCGGCGAGCCGCGCTATCAGCGGACGCACCACGCGCGCAAAGGTCACGAACACGGCAACCGGATTTCCGGGCAGCCCGACAAACGCGGTGCCGGCGCCGATCACCCCCATGGCCACGGGCCGGCCCGGCTTGACGGCAACGCGCCAGAACACCAAGCGGCCTATCTTCTCGACCGCCGCACGCACGTGATCAGCTTCGCCGGTCGAGACGCCGCCCGAAGTCACGACCAGATCGTGCTTGGCTGCAGCTGCTGCGATCGCGCGCTCGATAGCGAGGGGATCATCCACCACAATGCCGCAATCGGTCACCTCAGCACCCAGGCCGGCAATGAGGCCCGCCAGCAGAACGCGATTGGCATCAAAGAGGGCGGCTCCTCGGCGCTGCGATCCGGGCTCCACGATCTCATCACCGGTCGAGAGCACGGCAACGCGAATGCGCCGGCGGACCGGCAGCGCGGTGAGGCCGACTGCGGCTGCGAGCGCAACATGTTGCGCGGCAAGTCGTCGGCCGGCCGGCAGCACCACCGCGCCCGCCGCGATGTCCTCGCCGGCCAAGCGGCGGTTGGCACCGACCGCCAGGCCCGCCGGCACCAGCACGCTCTCGCCTTCCACCCGCACATCTTCCTGCATGAACACGGTGTCGGCCCCCGCCGGCATCGGGGCGCCGGTGAAAATGCGGATCGCCGAGCCGGGCGCGAGCGCGCCTCTCGTCGTACGGCCGGCAGTGACGCGGCCGGCGACCGTCAGGCGCGTCTCGTCCTTACCGGCGAGATCGGCCGCGCGCACCGCATATCCGTCGACTGCCGAATTGTCGAACGGCGGCAGGCTGATCGGCGCCACTACGTTGCGCGCCATCACGCGGCCATACGCTTGGCCCAGCGGTACCGTCTCGATCTCCTCGACCGGGGCCACCCGCTCGCTAAGAATGCGTTCGACCTCGTCGATCGGCAAGAGCGGACCCGAGAAGGCAAAGCAGTCGTCGGTCAGCTGCGCCATTAGACGCCTTCCAACAAAGATTCGATCGGCGCCGCTTCGACCAACAACACATCGGCGATGGTCTCGATGTCGTCGAGAGCGATGACCGGCAGCTCGGTGCCGGGAAGCGGGGCATCGGCCGCAACCGCGACGACCCAGGAATCCTGAGGATAAATGAGCGGTTTTCCATTGGCGACCCGATGCACCTCGAGCTTAGGGTGGGGCTCCTTCTTGTAGCCCTCGACAATCACCAGATCGACCGGCGAAAGCTTCGCGATCAGCTCTCGGAGCGGCGGCTCGGGGGCGCCGCGCAGCTCGTGCATCAGCGCATAGCGTTTGGAAGAGCCGATCAGCACTTCGGTTGCGCCGGCCAAGCGATGCGTGTGAGAATCCTTGCCGGGCTTGTCGATGTCGAAGCCCTCGTGTGCGTGCTTGATGGTCGAAACTGTTCGGCCGCGCGCCACCAGGCACGGGATGACTTTGGCAAGCAGGGTTGTCTTGCCGGCGCCCTGCCACCCGGCGAGTCCAATGATGCGCATGACGGTTTATATAGCAGCGGCACTCCCTCTCTGCTCGCCCCGCAGAAGCGGGGCCCAGTCCTGAATGCATTTTTGCGAAGGGACTGGATTTCCGCTTTCGCGGGAATGAACCGGAGAGCAAGGCTAAGCCGGGCGCATGCCGAGGGCCAAAATGCGCGCCCGCACCTGCGGGTCGCGCAGCGCCGCCAGGAAAGCGGCGACGGCAGGTCGCTCGGCGCGCGCCTCGACGAGGAGAAAGTCGTATTCCTCGGGCGTGAGCGGAAGGAAGCCGAGCCCGTACATGGCGGCCACCGATTCGATCGCGATGCCCCAATCGGCGCGTCCCTGCGCGACCGCGGCCGCGACCGCATTGTGTGAACGCGGCTGATTGCTGTAGCCGGGAGGCCGCGCACCTGCCAGCAACTGATCGATCAAGATGCGCGTGCCGGCACCGCCATTGCGGTTGACCATCAGGCAGTGCGGGTCGGCAATCGCAGCCTTGACGGCATCGCCTGCGCTCAATCCCGCAAAGCGCGGGTCGCCGGCACGGAACACGAAACCCTGCATCCGCTGCCAGCCCTTGATGAGGCCAAGCCCGGGCCGGCGCAAATAGGCGTTGTAGATGCCCGATGCCGGATCGAGGAGATGCACCGGGGCGAGGTCGCACTCCCCGCGCGATATCGCCGCCACGCCGCCCAGGCTGCCGACCGCGAGCGTGCGCGCGCGCAATCCCTGTTCGGCAAGCGCGCCCAGCACCACATCGAGCGCGACGCAATGGCTCCCTACAACAACAAGATCGGGCGGCTCGGCGGCTTGGCCAATCAGCGTGACATTGGTGTGAGTCCCGGCATCGAGAGCCGGCGCGAGCGCATCGATCTCCAGGAATCCATCGGCCTGCGAGAAGCTGGTCACCGAGCCGGAGCTCTTGGGGATCGGCAAGGCGATCGGGCCCTTATGGCCTGCCACGAGTGCGACCAGCACGAATTCCTTTCGCCCGAGCTCGGAAGCAATGCGCAGCGGAACTTCCGCCTCGACCGTGCGCGCCGCCTCCGGCGGAAGACCCGCGCAGGCGCGGATGAGCGGGGCCACGAAGGCATGAAAGGTGAAGATCGCCGACGTCGGAAAGCCCGGCAGCACCACCAGCGGCTTGTGCTGCACGACCGCGAGGCACAGCGGCTTGCCGGGCTTGAGTGCTACGCCATGCACCAATATGCCGGGCTCGCCCAACCGCGACGCCACCTGATGGGAGAGATCGCCGGCTCCTTTCGAGGTGCCGCCCGAGAGCAGCACCATGTCGGAGCAGGAGAGCCCATGCTTGATCGCACGCTCGAGTGCTGCGGCATCGTCGCCGACGGCCCCGAGCACGATCGGCTCGCCGCCGGCTTCTTTGACCGCAGCCGCGATGATGGCGCCGTTGCTGTCATAAACCCCGGCGGGCTTTAGTGCGTTGCCCGGAGCGATCAATTCGTCGCCGGTTGAAAGCACGGCTACGCGGGGCTTGCGCACCACTTCTACTTCGGCGATCCCACAGGCCGCCAGCATTCCGATCTCGCGCGAGCCAATGCGGGCGCCGCGCCGCAGCAGCATTTCGCCGCGGGCGATATCGGAGCCCGCATAGGAAATGAATTGTCCGGGCGCAACCGTCCGCCTGAGGTCGATCGCCGGCACCTCACCATTGAGCAGATCGGTATGCTCCACCATCACGACCGCATCGGCACCGCGTGGCACGACGCCGCCGGTCGCGATGGTGGTGGCGCTGCCGGGCGCGACCTCGAGCGCCGGCACATGCCCGCAAACGATTACTTCGGCATTGAGGGAAAGACGCACCGGCGCACTGTCGCTGGCGCCGGCACTGTCGATTGCCCGCAACGCAAAGCCGTCCACATTCGATCGGTCAAACGGCGGCACGTCGATCGGGGCCGCGACATCGCGGGCGAGCACACGACCGAGCGCATCGGCAAGCTTGACGGATTCAGGCGGCAGCGGGCGCCGATCGACATGGGCCGCAAATCGCGCCTGCGCCTCTTCGGCGGAGACCACTTCGAGAAACTGCTCCTGTCGGGCAGCGCGGCGGATCGCAAGGGCCAGCGCAGAGCCGCTTGTTGGACGATCCATCATGGCAGGGCTCTTACCATGACGGTTGCTCCTTCCGGATAACCTTCGCTGTCGGGGGGAATAAGCATCCAGCCGTTCGCACGAGCGAGTGTCTGCAGCGGCAGGTAGGGCCCGCCCAACGGCTCGGCCTCCCCTTCACGCAGACGCACCGGAACAAACTCGGCAATCCCTAGATTCGAGGCGACCTTGCGGGCGAGCCTGGCGGGGAGCGCAGGCGGCTCGTCGCGACTGGCGGCAAGGCGCGCCAGCAAGGGCTGGCCAAGGAGGAGCCAACCGGCGAGGGCCGCATCGATGCGGCCGGGCAGCATGAGGACGGGACGCGTCTTGATCATGCCGAATGCAGCGGTCTCGCCCGGCGATATGGCGATTCCATGCGCCTCGACCCGGCCGAGGCCGGCCAACTTGATGACGGTCGCGTCCTGACGACCGCTGCCAGTCCCGCCGATGGAAATCACCGCATCGGCATTCTCGCATCGCAATGCCGCATCGAGACTTTCGCCGCAATCGCGCAACGCGATGCCGCCGGCCCTCGTGATCGCATGCGCAAGTAAATCGACCGCTGCATCGATGATGCGGTCGGCTCGCATGCCCACCACCTGGACACGCGGCTCGCGCACGCGGATGCGCTCCGCGAGCGCTGCGGCTGCCACTGCGCCCAGCCGATGGCCGTCGCGTGCCAAGATAGTGCCACCATCTGCATCAGCGCCGGCCGGCAGCACGCCATCGCCCGATGTCACGGGTGCAACGGCCTGCGGGCCGCCATCGCAGAACACGACGGCGTCGATCTCCGCAACCGCATCGGTGCCAACCGGCAGCGGCTCGCCGGTGTCGATTGGCGCGGCGCCAGCGAGCGGGGCTGGCGCATAGGGACCAGCGTCCTGGGTGAGCGCGGAGTTGACTGCCCAGCCGTCGCGCAGTGCCAGATCAGCGCGCGGCTGCCGGGTGAGCAGCAGATCACATGCCAACACCCGGCCGATCGCCGCCGCCGGCGAGACCTCGCGCGGCGCCACCGGGGTGACCAGCGCGTCCATGCGCGCCAGCACTGCGTGCAGCGGCATGAGGCGCGCAATCCGTTGTCTCGTCTGGTCCAGCATGCTGATGTGCCGTTGGCCAAAATCGCAGTCTCATGTATGGACTGAGCGCGTTCGACAAGAGCCCATGGCGGAAAAAACCATCAATCTGCGCGGCCTCAAATGCCCGCTGCCGGCGCTGCGGGTACGCAAGGCGTTATCCGGCCTCAAGGCGGGCGACGAGCTCACGGCCGAGTGCACCGATCCGTTGACCGAGATCGATATACCCAATCTCATCAATCAAACGGGCGATGACTTGTTGGAGACGGTTCGCGGCGACAAACTATGGAGCTACCGCATCAGGAAGCGGTGAGGAGTTCGCGGTCGCCCCCGCGAAAGCGGGGGCCCATAGTCCACGCCTTCTCGATGGCGCGCAGATATATGGGTCCCTGCTTTCGCAGGGACGACCAAGAAGTTAATGTCTTATTTCTTCCCGTTCTTCACGTACGCGGCGATGAAGCTGCGCATTTGCGGGCTAAGCGACAGCGCCCGCCGCACTTGCGCATTGGTGTCGGTGCCCGCGACCCATTCGGGGGCGAAGCCGAGCGTCTTGATCGCTTCGTCAGCATAGCTCTTGTCGTTGTTGAGCTCGGCGATCGCATTGCGTAGCGCCGCAATCGCAGCCGGCGGCGAATTGGGGGGCAGCACGATGGTGCGCTGCATGGCGCTGTTGATGCTCAGGATGGTGAGATAGGTATCCCACAGTTGGCCGGATGGCTCGCTGCCCTTGATCCTTCGATAGAGCTCCTGGAACGGCTGTATCGGCAGGCCTTCGACCTGCTTGGGGGTGGACAGCTTCTCGCCGTCATAGTCCGGATCATAGAAGATCGGGATGACGGTGCCTTCCCGTACCAGGGGCTCGATGCTGGTGCGATAGCTGGGCGGCGATTCGGAGAAGAAATTGATCTCGCTGCGCTGCAAGGCGAGCCGCGCGGCCTGGCTGCCCGGGAACGGGGTGACGTAGCGGTAAGGCACGCCGAGCATGTCGAGAGCAAGGCGGATCAACAAGTCCTTGGCGTTCTCGGCGCCGAGGCCGCCCGCTACCAGGCCCTGCGCCTTGGCGATATCGGCTGCATCTTTCAAGCCCGGCGGCACGTCGGTTCGCGCATAGTAGATGGTGCTGCCGGGTTGATAGGCGAGAAAGTCGTAGGTGCGGAAATCGACGCGGAAGCGTTCGGGATCGTTGGCATAGCGCCAAGTGGTGCCGGTGAAATAACCCAGCATGGTGCCGTCCTTGGGGGCGACCTCGCCGAGATAGCCGGCCCCGATCATGCCGCCGGCTCCGTCCATGTTCTGCACGATGACTTGCGGGCGCGCCTCGATGTGATCGGCAAGATGCTTGGCAAACAGCCGGCCCTCGATATCGGTCGGCCCGCCGGCCGTGAAGTTGATCAGCACCGTGACTCGCTTCCCTTTGTAATAGGGGTTGTCCGCGATCGCCGGCGCCCCAATCATGAGCAAGGCCGCAACGCCGACCGCAAACGCCCGAATGCTGCGACAAAATGGCCACATCGGTTCATTGCCGGGCGAGCAGGAATCCAGCGGCCCCATAGGAATGCATTCAGCGCTGGGGGCTCGCTTTCGCAAGGACGAGCGGCCAAAGCATGGCCAAGCATGGGCTCGTGGCATCAAGGGCGTTTCCCGGATCATGCGTTCGCCGGAAGCGGACCATACAGGCGCCGACCCTCCCTGCCCAGGGCGGAGGATTTTGACGTTCCGGCTGCCGTGGCAGCAAGGCATCTGGAGGGCGGAAAGCTGAGGGCAAGCTGACACGAAGGTCGGAACCGGGGCACTCGTGCAGGGGAGCCTTGCATGGCACTTGATCGACGCAAGGCCGAATCCGGGTTATCGGTAACGCCTCACCGGCCAGCGATCGCGGCCGAAGGGAAAGTCAGAGATCGGGAACAGGGCACGCCATGACGCAGATCGGCATCACAACCGAAAGCATCACTTGCGCCAATGGCATGCCGGCATTCCTCACCCACCCGGAAGGCGCCGAGAAGCTTCCCTCCATCATCCTGATGCACGAGCGCTATGGCCTGGTGAAGCATACGCGCGACCAGGCGATCCGGTGCGCGCGCGACGGCTTTGCGGTGCTGGCGCCGAACTTCTTTTTCAAGCATCCGGACCAGCGCAAGCTCAATGCCGGAGATGCCCGCTACGACATGACCGATCCGGAGTCGGTTGCTTATTTGAAGGCCGCGATGGCAACGTTGAGGAAATTCCGCGCCGCCGATGTCGGGCGCATCGCGGTGGCCGGTTATTGTCAGACCGGGCGTCACCCCCTGGTGCTCGCCGCCGAGGTTCCGATCAGCGCCGCGGTCGTGTGGTACGGGGCCGCCTCTAAGCGCGAGTGGGAGGTGAACGAGATTCAACCCAAGCCTCTCGATAAAATCATCGCGGCCATTAATTGCCCGGTCTTCGGCGCCTTCGGTGAAGCCGATCACATCATCTCGCTCGCCGACGTGAGGCGGTTCCGCGATTGCCTGGAGACGCACCGCAAAAGCTACGACATTCACGTATATGAAGGCGCGCCGCACGGCTGGCTCAACGACACCATGCCGGGCCGCTACCGCAAGGCCGAGGCGGAAGCCGGATGGGCGGCGCAGCAGCGTTTTCTCGCCGATGTGTTCGGCGGCGGCTATGCGGACAAATCGGTGCGCTGGAGCTTTTCCTGCGCGAGCGGCCATGACTATGATTTCGCGAAGAATGTGCGTCTGGAGTAGTGCGCGCAGCCGCGCCATCGGATGCCTTGCGCTGGTGCTGGCCTGCCTTGCGGGCAGCAGTGCGGGCGCCGAGGACGTTGCGGACTTCTACCGCGGCAAGAACGTTTCGCTCGTGGTCGGCTCATCGAGCGGTGGCGGCTACGACACCATGGCGCGGGCGATTGCGCGCTTCATCGGGCGGCACATCCCGGGCAACCCCACCATTGTGGTGCGAAACATGCCGGGCGCGGGCGGCATCATCGCGCTCAACTCCATCTACAACACGGCTGAACGCGACGGCACCGTGCTGGCGCTGGTGCAGAACAATACCCCGCTCGAGCCATTGTTCGGCACCAAGCAGGCGCGCTACGACGCAACCCGCCTCAACTGGCTCGGCACGCCGAGCTTCGAGGTCGCAATGGTGCTGCTCTGGCACACGGTGCCGGTGAATTCGGTCGACGATCTGCGGCAGAACGAAACGCAAGTCGGGGCGTCGGGCGCCAACTCGACGCCTGCCTTCTACGCACGGCTCCTCAACGCGACGCTCGGCACCAAGATGAAGCTCGTCAACGGCTATCCGGGCCAGAACGAGGCGTTGCTGGCAATGGAGCGCGGCGAGCTCGACGGCTATCCGAGCACCTTCTTGAGCGCGCTCACCTCGACGCGGCCGACATGGCTCCCGCAGAAGCTCGCCAAGGCGATCGTGCAATATGGACCCGAGCGAGCGACCGAGCTCGGCGATGTACCATTCGCGCCGGATCTCGTGCAAAACCAAGACGACAAGTTGTTGATGGAGGCGGGCTTCGCCCCACTTGCGCTCGGCCGTCCCCTGGTGATGCCGCCCGATGTGCCGCCCGACCGGGTCGCCGCGATCCGTCAAGCACTTGACGACACATTCAAGGACCCGGATTTCCTGGCCGAAGGGGACCGCCTGGGGCTCGGCCTCAATGCGCCGCGCACGGGAGCACAGCTGGCTGAGGTGATCGCGCGCGCCTACCGGAGCCCGCCGCACATTGTCGAGCGGCTGCAGAAGCTGAATAATCCGTGACGTGCAGCCTTTGATTTTGCTGGCAAAAATCCAGTTCGAATTGCAAAAGGTGCGGTAAAATAGCACCGGCGCAAGTGCCCTCTCCCATGAGGGGAGAGGGCGCATTCGCGAGCGCTGAAACCCACCTACTGCTTCTGCGCCGCCGCAAGCGCGGGCGCGGCGCTGCCGAGCCAGCCGATGATCAGATCGGCGATCTGCAGGTTGTTCTTGTCCATCATCAACATGTGGCTGTTGCCCTTGATGCCGAGCGCCGGCAGATAGAGGAACTTGGCGGTGCCGCCGGCCGCATTGATAGCGTCAACGGACTCGTTGCACTGCTTGCGGCGCTCGTCGCCATTGGGACCGCTCGAGCCCTCGGTGTAGTCGCCGAACACCATCATGGTCGGGACCTTGCGGAAGGATTGGGACACGTCATCGGGGCTGAGCGGTCCGCAGCTGCCCTCGATATCGATGAAGCCGCGCACCTTGTCGGCGTGGTCGCGAACGAGCTGCACCCCGTAGCCGCCCGACTGCGAGTGCACCATCACGATTGCGGGGCCAATCTTGTCGAGCAATGCACCGAGCGCCTTTATGGTGTTGGTGCCGCCGCCATCGAGCGTCGTCTCCGTATTGGGGACGAGCTGCGCGAAATATTGGTCCTGCGCCTCGACCGGAAACTGCTGGCCCGGATAAGGAGTCGGATATTTCGGGCCGATCAGGAAATTCGGATAGGCGCGCTCCCGCGTGGTGAGCGGGATCGAAGGCAACAGGCTCGGATTTTTCTCCTCCTTGGCGCGGTTGATCACCGTCGGATCGAAGCCCGAGCGGCCGCGCCCCACGTGATCGACCACGTAGACCGGGAAGCCCTTGCGCGTGAAGTAGGTTGCCCAGCCCTCGCGGCCGTCGGGCGTCGTCTCATAGGTGACGCCGGTGTGACCAGATCCGTGCACCATCACGATCGGCGGAAAGGAGATCGTCTTCGGAATGCGATACTGCACGTACATCTGATCGATGGTGATCTCGCCCGGAGCTGGCGTTGCGCTGGCGGAGTCGGGGAAGTTCGTGCGGGTGGTGTGAGCATTGACGTAGAACACACCCTCATCCTGCAGCTCCAGCGGCCCACCCAGCGAACCGGCAAATGCGGCGCCGGTCAGGCCCGCAGAGAAGCCGGTGGCGAGCAGCGTGGCAATCAGAGCTTTGCGATTTTGCTTGGCACTCCGCGTGACGCTCATGGTGGGATTCTCCCAACACTATTGATTGTGGGTCATTGGCGCGCCGCAGCCAGAACGATTGCGGCTTTGCGCGCGCAGGTTCGGCTCCGGCCGATTGGCAGCGCGCATCATCCGCCAACGCGCCCGCGAGCGCCAGGGGGAGCGCAGGGACGGAAAGGGCCGCTTACGCGGCCCCAAAGTGAGGTTGAGGAACCAAGCCGGGCGCTTTCACGGGCACGGATGCCGTACGCCGTCGTAGCCGAGATAGGTTCCGCTTGCCGGATCGTAGGACTTGAAGCGCTGCATACAGTAGGCGACCGCATCGCCGCCCGGTGCGGAGACCGGACCCGGAGCGTAGTAGGGACCCGGGCCGTAGTAGTAGGGACCGGGACCATAATAGTACGGGTAGGGATAGTAGCGGGGCGCGAGAGCACCACCGATCACGGCACCGGCGATGAATCCGGCACCGGCGCCCCAACCCCAGCCGTGACCTCCCCACCGCACCTGCTCGGTCGCGGGCGCAGCGTCCTTGAGAGCCAGGCCGCTCGCGAACGGCATTGCGGAGGCGACAGTCGCTGAAGATGCAATTGCGGTCGCCAGCAGCAGCGCGATCATTCGCCGAAAATGGTTCGACATGTTTCTCATCTCCGTCGTTTGGCGTGAAGTATCCGGCGCAAGTGTTGCGTAGACGTGTCTAGAGTCCATCGCAATTGATTGAATCAATCGACCTCGACCGGCTCAGCGCGCCCCCGGGCACCTCAGCTTGCACAACTATGTTTGTTGTATTTGTCCAATTTGCGACGGGAGATGTTTTTTTCATGGGCGCTTCGCATGAGCGCTTTGTGGCGCTGAAGATGTGGCGCTGAAGTTTCGTCCCGAGCGGCCTTGCCGAGGGACACGAAACGGCGCACTTTTACGCGCCCACGGCCTGATGCGCGACAGCGCAACCCAAGTCAACGCGACAAGTTTAAGGCAACAAGTGCAAGCAAGAGAGGGAGGTTAAGAATGCATAATCCGATTCGTCACAGTCCCGCGCGCTTCGCGGCCGCGCTGGCAATCACCGCAGCCGCCACGATCGGGACCGGCAACGCACCCGCATTCGCGCAGGCCGCCGATCCGAACTCGGCGCCAAATCCGTATCACATGGACAGCTGGGCGCCGCAGATGCCGGCAGGGCGCAAGCTCGGCGCTACGATCGGCATCTCGGTCGATCCGGATGGAAAGAGCCTGTGGGTTTATGAGCGCTGCGGCGCTGATACGTGCGAAGGCTCCAGCCTCGATCCGATCTTCAAGTTCGATCCATCCGGAAAGGTGCTGGCCAATTTCGGTGGCGGCAAGGTCAACTGGCCGCATGGATTTACGGTCGACAAGGCCGGCGACGTTTGGGTCTCGGACGGGCGCAGCGGCAACGGCAAAGGCCAAGACGTCATCAAGTTCTCGCCCGATGGCAAGGTTCTGATGACCCTCGGCAAGCCCGGTGTCGCCGGCAATGCGGACGACGAGTTCAACGTGCCCTCCGACGTGCACATTGCGCCAAACGGCGACATCCTGGTCGCCGACGGTCATGGTGTGATGAACAAGGAGACCACCAACGACCGTATCGTGAAGTTCACCAAGGACGGCAAGTTCATCAAGGCGTGGTCGAAGCACGGGTCGGCCGCGGCCGAGCTCGACACGCCGCATAAGCTCGCAATCGATTCGCAGAACCGCCTGTTCGTCGCCGACCGCGTCAACAACCGCGTCCAGATATTCGATCTCGACGGCCGCTTGCTCGCCGAGTGGAAGCAGTTCGGGCGGCCGAGCTCGGTGTGGATCGACAAGAACGACGTGCTCTACGTTGCCGACTCGCAGTCCGACGAGAAGACCAATCCGGGCTTCAAGCAGGGCATTCGCATCGGCAGCGCCAAGGACGGCAAGGTGACGGCGTTCATCCCGGCCGATCCGCAGTTTGGTGGGGCCGAGGAGGTGGCGGTGGACGACCAGGGCAGCGTCTTTGCCGGCTTCACCAACCCCAAGATCCTGCAGCTCAAGAAGTACACCAAGAGCTGAGCCCCCATTAGGGCTTCGGAGCTTCGGCCGTCCGCGGGCGGCCGTTTTGTTTTTGCGGTCTTTTCAATCCAGTTGCCGGATTGCCGGCTCGATCGGGCGGCGAGTTTGTTCATGTTATGTTCAGGTCTGTAATGTCACGTTGCGGCCGTTGGTGGAGACAACCATTACGCAACCAAGGAGACCTGAGATGACAATCCGAACCTCTTCCGTCCTCGCCGCGGTTTTGCTGGCAAGCTTTGCGGTCTCGGCCGCGCCGGCGTCAGCGAAGACCGTGAAGGCTTGCCGGGCCGAATGGCAGGCGCAGAAAGCCGCCATGCAAGCCGCCGGCAAGACCGAAAAGGCCTACGTGGCCGAGTGCCGGACGACCGCAGCAGCGCCTGCAGGAACGGCGACACCTTCGACCGGCGACAAAGGCAGCAATTATTGAGCCGGGCCCGAGCTTGGCTTGGTCCCGCAGGCGCACGCAGTGGCCTGCGGGATTTTCGGCCGATCGCCCCTCCGCACCCTCCCGAACTTTCCGCTTGACAAGATGGAACAAACAGAGAACATATGTCGCCTCGAGTCGTAAGGGAGGCGGTGATGCGATCGGACACGCGGTCGAAGGGTGGCAGTCGGATTGACGAGAACGAGCACCGGAGCGAGGGCGGAAATTGCGGCGGCGAGGCGGCCGAGCCGGCCGGGGATGGCCGCAGCGAATGGCTGCGCAAGCTTGATGAGGAGTGCCCCTATCAGGTGGTGCTGCCGCGCGGCCCGGGCGATGCGGAGATCATGAATTTCCTCAACGCCTATGTGGGCAAGTTCGACATGTATGTTGAGGACGAATATGCGGTGTTCGTTCGCTACTGCTTTGCCGATCCGCTGGACGCTGCCATCTTCCGCTCGCGCTTTGAATTCAAGTCGAGCCGCCTGCGGCTGGCCGGCTGAACAGGCGCCCCAAAGCGGGACGATCTGCCCGATAAAATCCTCCCCACAAGATGTGCTACCGTCTTGGCCGCGGCGTACTCGCACCTGCGCGTGCGCATGAAGGTGCAAGCGACCGCGCACCGCTTTTCGAGGAACATCGATCCGGGGAGGACGACATGAAGGGACGCGGGCATTGGCTCAGCATCGTCGGCTTGCGGCTCACCGCAGGGCCGCTCATTACGCTGAGTTTTTTGGCGCTGACTATCGTGGTCCTGGCCCCAACTGCGCGCGCGCAGGCGCTGCGCTATCCGGAGCGGCCGGTGACGATCATCTCCGACGCCGCGGCAGGCTCGACGCCCGACGTCGATGCGCGCTTCGTCGCCGAGGGCTTAAGCAAGATCTGGGGCCAGCAGGTCGTGGTGGTCAATCATCCGGGCGCCAATGGCTCGGTCGCGACTCGCGTCGCCAGCGAGGCGCCCAACGACGGCTACACGCTGTACATGCCGGCGCTGTCGACTTTCGTCGCGCTATTGAGCTCCGCCACCAACGTGCCGATCAAGCTGCCGCGCGATTTCATTCCCATCGGCTTCACGGCCGAGAACCCGATGTTCGTCGCGGTCAATCCATCGCTCGGGGTTTCGAGCCTGCCGGAACTGATCGCGCTCGCCAAGAAGGAACCCAACAAGATTTCGATTGCGGTGACCGGCATCGGCCGCTTGACGCACCTGACCGGCGAACTGCTGCAGCAGAAGGCCGACATCAAGCTGCTCTCCGTCCCCTATACGGCGGGCCCCGCGCCGGCGCTGGGCGATGTCGCAACCGGGCGCGTCTCCATGATCATCGAGGGCTATTCGGGCATCGCCGGCGCAGTGAATGCCAAGTCGGTCAAGCTGATCGCGGTTGCCTCACCGCAGCGCCTGCCCGAATTTCCGAACCTGCCGACGGTCGCCGAAACGATTCCCGGCTTTGCGGCAACCGGCTGGCAGGTCTTGGTCGCCCCGCTGGGAACGCCGGCGCCAATCGTCGCCAAGGTCAGCGATGACCTGCGCAAAGCCGTCAACGATCCCGGCCTCAGGATGAATCTCGCCAAGATCGGCAGCTACTCGCGCGCGATGTCCCCCGACGAGGCGCTCGCCTTCGTGGCCAAGGAGCAGCAGACTTGGGCGCCGGTGCTGGAGCGGATTGCAGCGAGCAACAAATAGATCGCGGGCCTCTTCTTACCTAGCCCCGCTAGCGGGAGAGGTCGGCGCGAAGCACCGGGTGAGCGGCGTTGCCGCGAGTCTCAGCATCAACAGTAGATGGAAGCCGACCCCTCACCCTGACGCTTTTCCCGCAAGCGGGTCGAGGGAGTCTGAAGCGCCGCGCTTGCGGGACGAGGAGAGGCCTTAGTCTCTTCGGGCTTACTTGAAATTGCGCAGATCGGGCGGGGGCTGGTCCTTGCGGGTCGGCATCAGGATGCGGTCAGCGGTCAAATAATAGTCCTCATTGCCGATCCTGACCTGGGGATCGGCCTCGTCGCAGATCGTCTCGAGCCACACGGGATTGCGCTCGCGCCGGTAGGTGCGCTTGACCGTCCACGGGCGGGTCAGCGCGTGATCAAGCACGGTCTCCTCGTCATACATCACATCGGCCTTGGCCGGATCGCGGTAGATCCGCTCGTTGACGATGGTCTCGCCATCAGCATGAAACGGAATGCCGCTCGAATCATAGCTGCGCGGCGATTTGATCGCGCGCGTCTCGACGACCAGCGTCGCATAGTGCCCGCGCCCATCATCGCCTTCCCAATGCCCGATCGAATAGCCCGAGAAGGTTGGCTCGATCGTCTCCGGAAAGCTTCGTCCGTCGGTGTAGATGCGGCGCAGCTGATGCATGGGTTCGCCGAATACGAAGTAGGTGGTCTCCGGCGTGATCAGGATTTCCATGCCGAGCCCATACCCGATCATCATCCTGGGCATGCCCGGCGGGATGCAGCGCGCCATCGGATCGTTGCCTTGGCCGCCGGCAGCCTGCGCGGCCACGCTCGCCTTGAGCTTCTCCTGGTATTCTGGCGTAAGCGGCGCCTGCTGGCCGAGGCCCGAAGGCTTGGTCGGATCGAAATTGCCAGAGCCGGTCCTGATCCACTGACCCTTCCAATCCGGATAGTCCAGGCGCTCCGCAGCGCGCACGGCTGAGGCCGCGACAGCGCCGGCAAGCGCAGCCCAGCACGCCAGCCGGCCGACGATGCGGAAATGCGAAAAGACCGCGCCTACTCTCATTGTCATTCCACCGGATCCTCTGTGCAAAAGACCGGTCCAATATACCGAACGGCGACGCTACAGAGAATGCCGATCGTTAACTGCCAACCGAGAACCATCTTCACTCCCACCCCTATGCGCGGTTACAGTTCAACAAGGGCACTGGATTCCTGTCAGCATCTCGGGTGAGAGCAATGCGTCGGCGCCACAATCAATACGCTCAGCAAAGAATGAAAAGAATAACAAGCCTGTTTGGCGCAGTCGCGCTGCTGCTCACGCACATGAAGCATGCGACCGCGCAGGGCGCGCCGCCTCAGCCGGGGCCCCGTTTCCATGTGCTCGAGGCCACGATCGATGGCATCCATGCCGCAATGCGCCGAGGCGAGCTCACCTGTACGCAGCTCGTGCAGGCATATCTCAATCGCATCGCAGCCTATGACCAGGCCGGGCCGAAGCTCGATGCGATTCAGACGGTCAATCCCACTGCGATGGCGCTCGCCGCCAAGCTTGATGCCGAATACCGAGACGTCGGTCCGGTCGGGCCGCTCCATTGCATTCCGGTCATCGTCAAGGACGAGATCGAAACCAGCTTCATGCCGACCACCTACGGCTCGGCAATCTTCAAGCAGTTCACGCCGCCCAAGAATGCGACCATCGTGGATCGTTTGCAGGCGGCCGGCGCCATCATCCTGGCCAAGGCCAACATGGGAGAGTTCGCGGTTGGCTACGCGGGCACCGCATTCGGCGACTGCCATAATGTCTACGACATAACACGCGATCCCGGCGGCTCCTCCTGCGGTCCCGCCGTCGGCGAGGCGGCAAATTTCGCTACGGTCGCAATCGGCGAGGACACGGGCGGCTCCGTCCGCGGGCCGGCGTCGAACGAAAGCCTGGTCGGCCTGCGCCCAACTCTGCCGCTGGTGAGCCGTGCCGGCCTCTTGCCCTCCACACCCACGCGCGACACGCTCGGGCCGATGACGCGCTCCGTGCGTGATGCCGCCATCGTGCTCGATGTGATTGCCGGCTATGACCCGGCCGACCCCGTTACGGCGCAAAGCTATGGCCGCAAGCCTGAGACCTATACGTCGTACCTTGAGCGCAACGGCTTGCGCGGCATGCGCTTCGGTGTGATCCGCACGGCAGTCGGCCGCGATGCCAATCCGAATGACCCCGGCTATCGCGAAATCCAATCGATCCTGACGGCGGCGACACGCGACCTGCGCGAGCGGGGCGCCGAGGTTGTCGACCCGATCGTCATTCCGCGCCTGCGCGAATTGTTGGAGCAGGGCGGCAACGGCATCGCCGAGACCGAGCAGGCGACCAACGCTTATCTCGCGCAATACCCGCAGGCGCCGGTGCACACGCTCAAGGACATCGTGGACTCGCCCCTGCTGCTTCCCGCCCGGCACGACGATCTGGCACGGCGGCTCGGCCACAACACCGCCGAGCTCTCCTATCTGCAAGAGCAGCAGGCGCGCGAGACGCTCAGGACCATCGTTCTCAAGGTGATGGCCGACAACCGGCTCGATGCTTTCGTGTATGGGCCCTCGGAGCGGGAGCCGGCCCCCATTCCGGCCACCACCACGCCCGGGAGCATCAGGCGATTTGCGGCGACGCTCGCCTATCCGGCGTTGGGCGTGCCGGCGGGCTATACAAGCCACGGCCTGCCGATCGGCATCGAATTCTTAGGCAGGCCCTATTCGGAGGGAACGCTGCTGCGCGCCGCTTACGACTATGAGCGCACCACGCGCCATCGCCACCCGCCGGCGACCACGCCGCCGCTGCCCGGCGAGCCGTGAGTCCCTCTCAGCCAATCCCCAAGAGCGGCCAATAGAACGGCACCATCAGGGCGAGGATAACGAACTCCACCACCGTCAGCCAGGCGCCGATCCGAACCAGGTCGCGCGCTTCGAAATAGCCATAGGAATAGCCGACGATCAGAACGCCGGATTGGTACGCAAACAGCTTGCCGCCGGCCGCGAAGGTCCAGATCAAGCCGAGCTGCAGCGGGTCCATGGCGTGCGTCTTGGCGAAGTCCATCACCAGCGGGATCGAGGTACCGAGCATCGAGATCTCGCTCGCCAGGAAGAAGTGATAGATGAAGGCCGACCAGTAGAGCACCGTGGTGGTGAGGAAGATGTTGCCGAGGTAGGGCGCGATGCCACCGAATACGATGTGCGTGAGCACCTCGACGGCTTTGGTGGCATCCAGCACGTTGCCCATGCTCACTGCCGCTGCGACGAAGAACACCGGCATGTAATTGAGCTTGCGCATCTCATCGACGTCGAGCACGCCGACGCGCGGCAGCAGCGCGAACAGCGTCACCCCGAGCGCAATCATCACCGGCGAGATGTGATGCAGGAAGTCGGTGACCCATAAGAGGAGCGCGCACGCAACCAGGATCGCGGCCCTGGTCTCGACGGGCGTCCATGCCCCCATCTTGTCGAGCTCGCCGCGGAAATAATCGCGGCCTTGCGCCAGCACCGCCTGCTCGGGCGGGTAAAGCCGCAGCGTCAGCCACCAGGAGAACAGCACGGTGATGATGCTGCAGGGCAGGAAGGCGAAGAACCAAAGCGACCATGTCGGCTGGATGCCACCGAATTTCTCCATCATTCCGACGGCGGTGATCGAGCCCGCGCCCGCGATGATCATCTTGTCGAAGATGTTGCCCGTATAGGTGAGCGTCAGGAACATGCCCCGGCCGATATTGCTGCCGCGTGCCGCGCCGAATGCTTCGACCAGCGCCAGCGCAATCGACCCCATGATGACGACACGCGCTATTCCGGACGGGACGATGAAGGTGAGCAGGAAATCGGTGAGGATCAGCCCGAGCAGGATGCGCGGAAAGCTCGTGCCGAGGCGCAACATGATCGAGTAGGCGACGCGGCGGGCGAGCCCGGTCTTGCTGGCGATTCGGCCGAGCAAAAGCGCGGCGAACAGGAACCAGGCGGTATCGTTGGCAAAGCCGCTGAACGCCTGATCGAACCGCGCCACCTTCAGCGCCCAGAACAGGAAGCAGCCGATGATGCCCGCGAGCGCGAACTCGGTCGCCTGGGTTATCCAAGCAATCACCATGAAGGACATGATCGCGAAGGCGTGCTGGGTCTGCGGCGCCAGATCAAGCGGCAGGAACCAGACGACCGGCGGCACCACAACGCAGAGGATCTGGCCAATCAGCGCCAGGTTGCCGGACGGCTTGAGAGAGAGTGGCTCCCCCAAAGCGGGCTCGGCGCTTCGCGCGGCCGCGCCGGCATGCCCGGCAATGCTGATGACCTCACTTGTCACGATCAACACTCTGGACTGTAGAAACTCTCATTTGCGCGTCCCTCGCTGCGGACCAGGGTTGTTCCTTCTTGCACCAGCGGGGCGCGGCTGGCAAACGGCCTTGCGCCCAGTGCGAGAATGTCGCACCGCTCTGGTTTCAATCATCATTCTTGTAGGGGAACGCCTTCAGCGCGCAAAATGTCGCGCCAGACGGCCAAGATCGTGAGGTCTTCCTCTGCGTTGGCCAGGCGATCGCCCGAGAGGTGTCGCTCGAAATCCCGCGATGCGTCGTAGAATGCATCACCCCGTGCGACCTTGGCGGCCAAATCTTCCTGCGACTTGAAAAAATAGTGATTGATCCGCAACACATCGTAGACGGGAGGACAATTCGGCAAAGCCGGGCCCCTGGGGCTCATCGTTGGGCGCCGCAACGTATCGACTGTATGCCCGCGCCAAAGCGCGAAATGATGCGCATTGGGCACATTACGCACATAGCGCGGGTTGACGATGGACTTCCCACTGTCGCTCAAGCCGAGCGGCTCGCGGCGCAGATAGGCCTCGACCACCGGCATGGCGGGACGCCTCATGTGGCCGGACGAACCAAACTTGGTCCAGTAGATGTAGAGCGCAGGCAGATCGGCGTAGCTCCGCAGGATCGGACGGATGTCGACCGCTTGCGGCGAGAACAGAAACTCATCCAGGTCGATGAATGCGATCCAGCGCGCGTCCCGCCAATGGGCGCGGAGGCAGTGCATGTAGGCCGAGCGTTGGGCAAGGGCCGCGGGCCACTGGGTCAAGGTCACCAGGCGCTTGTCGATCCATGGGCGCAAGGCCGCCAGATAATCATCGGTGCTGGCGTTGTTGTAGAGATAGAATTGGGTGGCGCCTATTCCGCGGTGAAACCTGAGCCACTCGTCGAGATTGGCGGCTTCGTTCTTGAAGATGGCTGCGATCGCCAATTCGTGCGGCGGCGGGTGCTTCAGCACGTAGCTCTCGCGCAGATCAGCGCGCCAGCGTCCCCCTGCGCGCAGGAGAGACTTCAGCTCACGGACGAGCGGCAGCTCCCGAAATCGCCTGACAAGCGTCTTTACCCTGGCTTCCACAGACGGAGCCCCCGATCGCCTGACAGCTGAAGGTAGCAGCAAATCCAGTTATGCGGCAAAGGAGCTGGCCAAACCCCAGAGCTCATGATAGGTTACATGTAACCGGTTCGGAGACATGTCGTGGCCCCAGCATCAAAGCCCAAGCCTTCCCGCACGAAGGTGCGACAACATCGCGAGCGGCTGCGCGCGCAGGGTCTGCGCCCGATCCAGATTTGGGTGCCCGACGTTCGCGCGCCGTCCTTTCGGTCTGAAGCGCATCGCCAGTCATTGGCCGTGGCCACGAGCGCGCATGCCCATGAGGATCAGGCGTTCATCGACGCGGTATCGGATTGGGGTAATGAATGAAGCGCGGCGACATCTGGACCGTCGCCGGCGGCAAAAACTACGCCGGGAAGCCACGGCCCGTCGTCATTGTTCAGGACGACAGCTTCGACGCAACTGACTCGATCACGATCTGCGCCTTCACCACCGACGAGACAGAAGCCCCCTTGTTCCGCCTGCCAATCGTTCCGAACGAGCGCAACGGCTTGCGCACAGCGTGTCGCCTGATGGTGGATAAAATTACCACTATCCCCAAGACCAAAGTTGGCGCGCGCATCGGCAAATTGGACGACGAGGATATCCTGAGACTCAATCGGGCGGTGCTTGTGTTTCTCGGACTGGCCGTCTCACCGAAGGCTAAGCAGGTGGCCTAACCGGCAATGGTGTCCGGCGTACCAGCGGTTAGAATTAGGACAATCCACCCCGCCGCAAATGATCCAGACATTCGCCGGGACCGCGCGTGAGCGCATCAGGATCGACGGCGGCGGCTATCGCCGCGACCATCTCCGCGCGCCCGCCCAGCGCGTCGAGGTGGCAGACCGCGAGGTCCACATCAGCGGCTCGAAGAGCACTCTGCTTCAGACGCTGACCGCCGCGGCCGGCGTAAGACCGGCTAGGCGGTAGGCATGTTCGCAAAATCCTCTGCAGCGTTGACTTCGACCGCCGACGCGCGATAGCGGCTGCCGAGGCGAGCCGACCAGAACCGGCCTACCTTCTTCAATTGCAAGGTGGATGGCGCGGATCCGCTTTCAGCAAAGCGTAATTCTTGTCGGCCAGGGCTCGGATGTTCTCTGGAAGCTTTGCATAGGCTTCCCAGAACGAGGGGCTGGCGAAGTGCCTCACAGCTCGCGCGCGCGACCGGAGCGGTAATCTGCAAGCGCCTGCTCGACGAGCTGGTCGAGCCTGCCTGACTTCGCGTCTCGCTCGATCCCCTGCTCGAAGCGCACCGCCTCGAATTCCTCGAACCAGGCACGGAACTTCGCAAGCTGTTCGGGCGGCAGTTCGGTCACGGCTTTTTCGATGTCATCAAGCGTCGTCATTGTCGTCAACCTATCAGATCGAGGCTCTTGTGTCATTGCTTCGTGCGTCCCTCTTCGGAGTATTCGCTGTCAGGTCGTCGCCGCATTAGGAACGCCATGTTGCTGAGCAGGTTGGCCGCGCTTTTCGCCGGAGAGCACGAACGGGTCTCCCTTGTCCCGGCCGTCACCGACGTTTGGCTGAGCGGCTGAAGGGGCGCGCCCTTGCCGCGCGGGGTTGACAGCGAAAGCGCGTGCCGAGCCATAATGGCCATGCTCATCAATGTGTCAGGCTGCCGTGTGTGCGTTCGCCGCCTTCAACCTGGAAGAAAAAATCTGCAACCCAACGACAACCCGATCGGCACGCGGTTGTCACCTATGTCTTAGGTACGATCTGTCACCCATGTCTCCGGGCCGGACACAGAACGGACCCAACGAAGGCTGGCGGAGAGGGAGGCCGTTTTGTGTTCGCCCGTTAGCGCCCGAAGACGTCCGCTAAGCCCAAGAGATTGCTGAATAAATTTCACCCGTCCTATTTACCAACGCCCGCTAAGACCCGATATTAGTTGCCTGTAGCCGCCGGCGCAACCGGGGGTCGGTCCGGATTCGAAGTTGGGACCTAGGGCGAGGGAGGATAGGACGAATGGCTCTTAACGAAAAGAGGATCGCGGCACTGAAGGAAGCCGGGCGCTACCGCGACGACGGGCCGATCCCCGGCCTATGGCTCCAAGTCACGAAAGCCGGCGTGAAGTCCTGGCTCCTACGGTACGAACTCGACCACCGAGAGCGCTGGATGGGTCTCGGCCCCACCTACCTTGTGCCCTTGAAGGCGGCTCGCGAACGAGCCCGAGAGGCCCGGATAAAGCTCCTAGACGGGGTGGACCCCATCGAAGCTAGGCGGGCCGAACGCGACGCCGAACGCAACGAAAGAAATGAGCGGATTACCTTTGAGCAGGCCACCGAGGAATTCCTCAGACTACATGAGGCGGGGTGGACAAACGCGAAGCATCGCAAACAATGGCGCAGCACGCTCCAGACCTACGCTTACCCGAAGCTGGGAGATCGGCCGGTCAAGGCGATCGACGCGGCCTTGATCAACGAGGCCCTCGCGCCAATCTGGGTCTCAACGCCCGAAACAGCGAGCCGCCTAAAGCAGCGCGTTGAGCGCGTCATTCAGTGGGTTAAGGACGGCAAGCCGTTGCCTGCCCCCAGCGCGTCCAAAAGGACCAAAAATCATCCCGCTCTACCCTATCCTGAAATTCCGCAATTCATGGCGGACCTGCGGGACCACAAGGGAATTTCGGCGCAGGCGCTCGAATTCTTGATCTTGTGCGCCGGCCGGACCAACGAGGTGATCGGAGCGAAGCGGGAGGAATTCGACCTCGAGCATAAAATATGGACCATCCCGGCGGACCGCATGAAAGCGAAGCGGCCGCACCGGGTTCCGCTGAGCGACCGCGCCATAACCCTACTCAAGACTTTGCCGACCGAGGCGGGCAACGAGTTCATGTTCATCGGCCCTCGCGCCGGCAAGGGGCTAAGCAACATGGCAATGCTAGAGCTGATGCGCGGCATGCGCCCGGATTATGTCGTGCACGGCTTCCGGAGCACCTTTAAAGACTGGTGCAGCGAGCAGACTACGTTCCCGAACATCGTGTCAGAGGCGGCCCTCGCACATGCGATCAAGGACAAGACCGAGGCCGCCTATCGGCGCGGCGATCTGCTCGAAAAGCGTAAAGCGCTGATGTCGGCGTGGGCGCGATATTGTACGACGCCGCCGGCGAAGGCATCGGCCACTGCGGATGTCGTTGTGCCGTTGAGGCGGTGAGATGTCCATTCCCAAATACGTCCTTCAGAGAGATCGCAAGAAACTCGCTAGCCTTGTGAGTTACTACGGCCGTGCGGCGATTGTTGCTCTTGCTCAAAGCATTAACGCGGGCCGGAGGCGAGGGCGTCCCTTCGATGAAGATCCAATAGCGATGGCGCTTTGGTTTGAAGATCGCATAGCGCTCCTGCGCGATGCCGGGAGCCGACGCCCCACCGCCGACTCCGTACGGGACTGGTACGAGGAAAACGTCCGTCCCGCAGATCGTCTTAACCCCGACCATTTCGAGCGGTGGAAGCGAAGCTTCAAGAAACTGCTTCGCCGCGCCCGGCGTAAGCTGGAAGAGCATCGCCGGCAGCAGGCCGCGCAGTAGGCCGCCTAGGGACCCATAATTCAGTTCGAATTCCGGGGACCTGAATTCCTACTCCCCCTCCTTACTTCCCTTATCGAGCGAACGCGACGCTAAGCGGCGCTGCTTCCAACCGGGAGCCGTATGTCGCCTAGGCGCGAGTCCCGGTCGGTCGGGACCGTAGGAACGGAGTAAATCGAAATGGTGGAGCGCTTTCAGCCCGACGAAATTCTGCGCGAGGGGCCGGCGATAGTCAAAGCTAGTGGCCTCGGCCGCAGTCAACGCGACGAGCTCATTAAGCAAGGCAAATTTCCAAAGCCGGTAAGACTGTCCGCGCGGCGTAAAGGTTGGCTCGCAAGCGAGGTAGCGGCTTGGCAACTCCAGCGCATCGCCGAGCGAGACGGCTCCTAGCCCGCCGACCAGCGCGACCGGCGTCGGCAAGTAGCCCCACTATTTTTCACACGATTAAGCGGACCGGCTCCGGAAGAGCGCGGTGCGAAAGGTACCACCATGGTTGCCAAATACGATCTTGCATCGAAGCAACCCACGATGGCGCGCATGCGGGCAAACAGGGTTGACGAGTTGCGGCCTCTCTCGTCGCCCGAACTCGCGGCCCGCATCCGTGACGCGCTTAAGGACGTTCATCGCAATCGGTCCGAATGGATCACCAATACGCAGACGCTCGCGGCAGCTCTGGTCGCCGCGCGCCATCGGTTGCCGGACGACCAGGGGTTCGGTGACTGGCTCGAACAGGAGCACATCGTTATCGGCAAGACCGATCGCGCCGCGCTGATCAATATCGGTCGGAACCTTGATATGGCGGCAGAAGTGCTCGCAATAACCGACACATGGAGCTGGCGACGGGTCTGGGAAGAGATTCAGGTTTCCCCGCCGGGGAAACCTTCCGATACAGCACCGACGGCCGAGGCGCGAGCAGACATCGTTCAGAGCCCGCGCGCGCGACCGAAGAAACTCCAAAAGGAGCGTTTTGGTGGCCTCTCGCCTAACAAGCGCCTCTTAGAGGCGGCGGTGACGGTGGCCGCGCTTGCAAAGCATTTTACCGTCGGGCCTACGCAAAATCCCGCCAAACTGATCGATGCCCTAGAAGCTGCAATCGCCGCGCTGACAGAACTGATCGGCCGCTTGCGTGCTGGCGTCGAGCCCGCCGCCCGCCAAACCATCAACTAACCCCATTCCCGATCGGCACGAGCGGCCCCGTGCTCTTCGGGACGACCAACCAGAGCCGCCGCACAGGAGCAGATGTACATGAAGCCGAGACGCAGAAAGAGTTTCGTGGAGGAGCTATCGCGAGAGCCAACGCTTGACGACATCGTCGCGTCGATAAAAGCCCATAGCTGGCGCGCTGCAGCAGCCGGTCATAGTAGCGGAATGCACGGAGCAGTTCTGTTGGGTGCGCTACGCGCCCTACAACAGACAAGGGATGCAAGCGCGCTGGAGTTGGCCGTGGAATTGATCGACGTGCTTCGGGACCACCTCTTTTGGAATGCCGTGAGTTCGGAGCCCATGCACCAAGTTCTGGTGGAGATCGCCCATTCGTTCCTTAAGGCCGATGGCTTCAACATCCGCGACGAGATGACGGGACGTGCGGCCTTGGACTTCGATGAGCTTCACACAGCCATCAAAGCTGCATTACCGGCTGAACAAGGCGTCAAGGCGAGCGCGCGCCGACACCTGGAAAAACTCAAAAAAGGCGGGGCCCCCGTGTCCGCTAGAAAGGAACTCGGCCGTCAAGCACGCTAGTCCCCAACCACGTTCTGAGAAGTGCAGGAAGTATGAGGAGACATTGTCAATGTACGAAATATTCGACCCTTTCATTCAGCGCGAGACCTGGTTCACAGGGCACGCGAACGAAGAACTCGTGTTCTACACCGCACTTAGCAAAGTCGCTTGGTCTCCTGAATTTGATCCAGATAGGATGGCCGACTACTTCCGAAGCAAGCTCAACATCTCTCGTGACGATGGGGAGTTCGGGTTAGCCGATGCAGTTGACCTTTGGTGTGATCGTGCACACGCGGTAAAGGCGTTCCTGAAATACAATCGGATTTCACCTCCCGGAGCGCAAAGCACCGCTTAGCAGCGGCGCCCATAATCGGCGCGACGCGCCACCCCAACCCAGTCCCTCAACCCTCGCGTCGCCGGCACGTCGAACTAGCGGTCCTTTCTCCCTTAAAGAAGCAATGGCCGCGGCCGCCGATCCCGTTGGATTTGTGGGTGCGCGATTCCCTCGGTGCAGACGCGAGCGGGGCGCCCGGTATGTATCTCATGGATCGCACCGTCCGAACGGCGGTACGCCTTCACGAGTGCGAAGATGATTGCAAAATATCGCTCCGAGACCGCCCCGCCCATTGCAGAGCCGGTCCCATCGTCGGAAGAGCGCAAGCTAGCTTTTGTCTGTCTACCCACTCCCCTGCTGAAGAAGGCACCCATTCGGTACCGCGATGAAGCCCTGGATATCGGATTGTCGGTCTTCGAATTCGCTCTGGCGGCGACCTGCGCCGCGCTCGCGCGCGCGAAGCTGGTCGGCACTCGGCAAGCCGCAGCATCTCGCCGCGGACGGAGCGCCGGAATTAATTTCAAGTGGCCGACCGATGGCGTAGTGGTGGTCGAGACTTCGATCAGGGAGCTTTTCCGCGTCGCTGGTCTGTCGCGGAAACTCAGCAACCTGGACCGCCTACCGCAGGCGCTTCGCCGCTTGACAGAACCCCTACCCAAGTTCGCTTCGGCTCTGAGTAAGTGGCGAAAATCGCCTAGCGGTCGGATCGAGCTGCACGTCCGAGCGGAGTGGTTTCCGCCTCGCCGCTTCGATCGCGTCCCCTGGCCGCTACCAACCAGCGGCCCGACCATCCTTACCCTCTTCCTATTCCTATTCGGGGCCGACCGGCGGCCCGAGACGGATATCAGCATCGAAGTCGAAAAGCTTTATCGGTTGCTTGGTATCGCGGCGAAACGCCCGGCGCACGCTCAACGTTCGCTCGATCGAGCCTTGAAACGTGTCAATCAGCATCTGAGCGAGCTTAACTGCGAGGGGGCACTAGACCGCGCCGAACTCCCGGTGGAGTTTCATGTGGTTCCGATCTTGCGTGGAACCCGCGTGCAGTTCCGGCCGGAAGAGGTTGGAGAAGATCGCGTCGCGCCCAGCCGCCTTAGGGCTTACTTCCGCGCCCTCGGCGCCGACTGTGATGACCGAGCCGAGGAACCAGCACCCCGAAACGAAGGTGCCGAATTTTATTTAGACGCTGATGGCTATCCACAGAGGGCCACGAAGTGAGGCGGCGCCCCTACGACCCGTTTCGGTCGAAAAGCGGCGCCCCTAGGACCCGCGAGCGGCGCCCCCACGACCCGCCAAACGGCGCCCCTAGGACCCGCTCGAAATTTGAGAACCCGCTGCGGCACAGGCCTAAGTTAGGCATTCGGCCCTTCGTTATCAGATTTATTATCCAGAGCCCTTACCAGAAATCTATCAGAACCGCCTTCGGCGGTCCTCCCGCTTCGCGGTTAGGGGAAGTGGGGCCTCGACTGAAAACCGATCGCACTAAGCGTCCACGCTCGCCGGGTATGTATGGGGTAGGAGGTCGAAATGAAACGAGAGCTGCGTTATGTCGGCCCTAGCGAACAGTTGGTCGGCCGCCTCGCCCGGTTGGATCGTCACCGTCAGCATGTCGCAAATGAGTTGCGTGCTTTGGACCGGTTCCTCGCAGAGCATCCCGAGCTAGCTCCGAGAGCATGTGCGCCGACGCCGCGACTGCGCCTCGTCGTCGACAACGACAGTCCGTCCCTGAAGCCGGACGCGACTTGAGCGGTCGGGATTAGAAAGGATGGCAAGAACCAACTGGTCTAGGCCGCAGTTCGTGGTCGCCGGAAAGAGAACCGAGGAATGGAACGCGAAGCCGAAATACCCCGACGCAGCTGACCGCTTCCTCGCGCGCAAAGAGGAGGAGCAAGCCGCCGCGCGACGACGCGCCGAAAAACTATTCAAGGCCCGCCGAACATTCGAGGACTTAGACCCGAAAGACCCGTACGATCAATTGCCGGGAGTCGATATGGGCCGGCCGCCGTGGTAACCCAAAAGGAAACGTCAGAACTGACACTGACTGGCTGTATGGGGGCGATAGGTGCCCATTGATCCAAATCCTGAGCTAAAGCCGCTCCGTGCACTGTACGGGGTTCTGATGGAAGAGCTGAAGAGGCGCAGGAACGTTGTTGCTGACATGTTGCTCGGCAAGTTCCAGCTTCCTAAAGCCATTGCGATTGAGCTTTGCTATTTGCAACTGCGGATGATTTGCGAGCTAATCGCATTAGGCTGCATTGCCGCGCACGGGGACATTCCGGCAACACGATCGGGCAAGCTTCGGAAAGAGTATGCGCCGGGCAAAATACTTGCAGAGTTGGGAAAACTGCATCCATCATTTTATCCGGTACCCGGCGAGCAGGTTCGGGCGAGCGATGGGTCAATATCGCTTCGATTAGTGAAGGATGGGTACCTCACCAAGAAGGACCTTCTGGCTCTCTGGGCGTCGTGCGGTGATCGGCTTCACCGTGGCGCAATGGAAAAGATTGAGCGCCCCTTTGAAGTTGATTTCAACAACATTGCAGAGTGGGACAAAAAGATTTTACGACTTCTAAGCCACCATCAAATCGCTTTGGTGGATGAACGGTATCAGCTTTGGGTACTGATGCAGTCAGACAAGGGCGGCCGAGTCTCAATGCATCTGATGGAGAAAATTGGTCCGGCTCCCTGAGAGGCCCAAAGCATCGAGCAGCTAGACCCGAGAGACCCGCACCACCATTTGCCTGGGGCCTATATGGACAGGCCGCCGCAGTGGGAGGGGGAGAGTCTATTTTACATTAGGTCTTATGCGAAAGATGATGTCCTGGACCGAGGCGAAGGCCAAACCGGTTATGCCGCCGACGGCGAGTGACATGGCAGGAGTTTTTTTGGCAAAATCATTTAGGAGCAAGCTCCCGAGTCCGACCTGAACTGCATCAAATGCCAGCAAAAACGCAAAAATGAAGGACACCCCGACCGTGATGAGCAAGCGCTGACTCGGCCGCCAACGGCTAGGATCCAAAATCAGTAATTGATCATAGGTTAGGCCGCCTTGCATGCGGAGGGCGAATTCGCCCCAGACACAGATAGCCGCTCCAGCGGGTATCCAGAAAACGGCAATTACCCACGCGAAGACGGGATTATATGGCTCGCCGGTGGCAGGCCGCTCGAACCAGCCAAAACAACTCGTTAGGAGCACAATCGCGCCAAGTAACAGCGGTAAGACACCGAATATGACTAGAAGCGAGGTATATTTTTGCAGAAGCCGGTTTCTCACCTTATGGGCATAGTCCAGTATCGTCTCCCGTACCTCCACGAGATTCGCCCGACCGTCTTCTATGCTGAATGCGCTTCCGCGGAGGCCGCGATCTGCAGCCTCGTGCAACAGTAAAAAGAGCTCTTTGCGCGTATCCTTCTCATCGTCAAATAAGACAGCTACTACCCGGGCAGTTCGCTCATAATCCTGGCGCAGTAAGAGCACTTCGTCGGGGGCCGTTGCGCCCGTGCCGGCGGAAACAAAAACTAATCTCCTTGGATCCTCGACGGAAGGTGCGAGCTTGATCTCTCGATAGAACACTGTTGCCTGAGAGTCTTCAGAAGCTTCCCGGGCCGGCCGCAGCTGAGAGATTATCGGTCCCTCGTTCGCCATTGCTATTTCGAGATGTTCGGGAGTTTCGGAGGCTTGTAATCGCCGCTTTGAACGATGCCTCCCGGAGCAACGGGATGAATGCCTATGTTTGGGCCAACTCCCGGATCAACAATCTCAGGATGATCGATTCGTTTATGCGGCTCGTCGAGTTCCTTGGCACTGCCTTCATCCGGAACAGCTGACTCGATTGCACAGCCGATATTGCCGCTACACGCTGCGAACGCAGAGCCACAATGGAACACTTGGAGGGCAAACGCACCAAAAAGGATTCCGCGCATTGTGTTATCTGCCGAGTGTTTGGCGTCGAAGCCGCACTTTCGCCGCTAACGACAGTGGTCGGAGAATTGACGGGAACTGAGAAATTATAACACTAAAAATTGTCCACTGCGACATACCGGCGCTGCCCGCCACCGAAAAATTTACGCAACGCGGCTGGCCGATCGGTAGGAGCCTGCGGGGCCGAGCTTTCTCTCAGCGCGGCGGTCGCTCCGGCCGCCAACCCCCGCTGATTTTTCTCGCGTTTCGCCCGTTAAGCGCCGTTAACCCCCGGTTGTACCACCGGTTTTTTCTACCCTTCGCGTTGCAGTCGCGGTATTCTCGCTCGATGAGAAACGAACCGGCGACCCTGACCCACGTAGGTTACCGCGCGCCCGCTACCCGCCCGCTAACCACCCGCTCGCGCGTCACTAACGGCAAAACGCTGTTTGCCGAGGGTGGCGATATGCGGGCGCCGTGGTCGCGTCGCTTGCGGGACATCCTCGACCTCCACTTGGCCGATATCGGCGGAGTGGACCACGCTTCCGAAGCCGAGCGGTCCATCCTGCGTCGCGCCGCGACCTTGACGGTCGAACTGGAAAGGCTTGAGGCGAGGTTCGCCGAAGGTCCTTCGAGCAATAAGGACCTGGAAACGTATCAGCGCACGTCGAACACGTTGCGCCGGCTGCTTGAGTCCGTTGGCCTCAAGCGCCGACCTAGGGATATCACCCCGCCCCGGATCGAGGACCTGTTGGTCGAGGGGGACGCGCCATGAGTCGCCCTGGGGCCGTAGGAAGCCCGCCGGCACGCTTACTGGGACCGGCCCTTAGTCGGCCTAGAGGCGGAACTGCGCTTACCGGTGAGTCTCCCCGCCCCATCGGAGGCGAGCCGTGAGCGAGCGCCGAACGTCGCCGGGACGGAAGCCGGACATTGTCGCGGCGATGAGCGAGCGGGGATTATTCCGGCGTTGGTTCGAAGGACCGTCGTGGGACCCGTGGCGCGCCGTCCTAAGGGGCACCTTCGCGCTGCCAATGAGCGCCGAGGAGCGCGCTTTCTTCCGTACCGTCGCCGAACGCGATCCGCCATCGGGGCCGGTCCGCGAGGCTTGGTTCATTTGCGGTCGCGGGGCCGGCAAGGACAGCGTCGCCTCCCTTATCGCGGCTTACACGGCGGCGCTATTCAAGCCGGTAGCGCTTCGCCCGGGCGAGCGAGCCCTTGTCGCTTGCCTCGCCTGCGATCGCGACCAGGCGCGGATCGTGCTTGGATACACCGGATCGTTCTTTTGCGACGTTCCTCCGCTTCGGGCGATGGTCCAGCGAGAGACAGCCGCCGGCTTCGAATTGTCGAACAAGGTCGATATCGCGATTGCCACGAACAGCTTCCGATCTATACGCGGGCGGTCCACTCTTTGCGCTATTCTCGATGAATGCGCTTTCTATCGTGACGAGCGCTCCGCTAATCCCGACGAAGAGTTGCTTGCAGCCCTGATGCCCGGACTTGCGCGCGTGCCGGGCTCGATCCTAATCGGCATTTCGACACCGCACCGCAAAGCCGGCCTTCTCTATCGCAAGTTCACGGAACACTTCGGCCGTTCGGACAGCGACGTTCTCGTCATTCGCGCTCCGTCGCTAACGATGAACCCGACACTTGACCGGGCCATAATCGATCAGGCGCTCCAAGATGATCCGGCGCTGGCGCGGGCTGAATGGCTCTCGGAGTGGCGCGAGGATATTTCGGGATGGGCGTCGCGCGAGCTGATTGAGGCGGCTGTCGATCGATCGGTCGCGGTACGCCCGCCACGCTCCGGAACGAGCTATTCAAGCTTCTGCGATCCAAGCGGCGGTCAAGGCGACAGTTTCACGGCCGCGATAGCTCACAAGGAGGACGATGCCGCGGTGCTCGATCGCCTGATCGAGATACGGCCGCCCTTCAATTCGGAAACCGCAACGGCTGAAATCGCCACGGCCCTCAAACAGTACAACTGCCATCACACTATTGGCGACAAGTACGGCGCCAACTGGGTTGTCGATGCCTTCCGTCGCTACGGGATCAGGTACGAGCACTCGGAGCCGGATCGGTCGCAAATCTATCTCGACGTGCTCCCGCTGTTCACGGCCGGTCGCATCCGCCTCTTGGATAGCAAGCGGCTGGTCCATCAATTCGCTTCGTTGGAACGCAGGGCCGGTTCGTTAGGCCGCGACAAGGTCGACCATCCGCGCGGGGCGCACGACGATCTTTGCAACTCTGCGGCCGGCGCTTTGGTGCGGTCGATGAGCGCACGCGCCCCAATGAAGGTGACGCAGCAAATACTCGATCGGATGGGTCCCGCTGGGGGCGGTCGGTTCGGCCGCTCTCCCGACGCATACAACGTAATCCGCGGAGCCGCATCGATGCAGGATTTGATTCGGCAGGGGCGAGCATGACGGACACCAAACCGAAGCTGTTGGCGCGCAAGTCGTGGTTCAGCTTAATCACGCCCGAAGTGCTGGCGCGGTTCGGTAGCCCCCATCAGCAGCCCCTCGCACCGGGCGAGGACTTGTCGATTTGTACGTCGCGGTACCCGGGCGAGGAACCGCCCGAGGATCGTATCACGGTAATCGCAAGGATCAGGTAGGAGCCCTTCAATGGCAGGTTCGCCTCTCGTCACGGTGACCGCGCTCGTCCCGCCAGGAATCAAATTGACAGGGATGGTCTCGGCATCGGCCAACGCCAGCCCTAGTGACGACGGCATCCTGATCCCCTTCGGGCAGCCGCAGCAGGTCCCCCAGGATACCTGGAACGCGTGGAAGACGCAGATTGGCGTTCCGTCCGGTTTGTTGAACGTGGTTGTTACTGGACCCTAGCAAACAGATCAGGAGATCAATCCATGTTTCGACCTGTCCCCGATCGCGAAGTCGACGCATTTCGCCAATTCATTTACACCACCCCGCCCGATCAGTTGCCTTCCCCGCGAAACCCGACCTTGCCAGCGCATGCCCTTGCGAACCCGACCCATGCCTTTGATGCGATGCCACCGGAGCTTTCGAAGGGCGACAAAGCTCTCCGTCGCATCGTCAAGCGCGCCTACGATATGGGCCGCCAGTCGGCGCGTGATGGCGACGAACGAAGCGAGGAGCTTCGCGAACACCTCGACGGCACTCCCCAGCACCGCGAGCTAGCACAGAACCTCAGAAACATCGGACTGAACGATAAGGACGTTCTCACCGTTCTTAAAATCATTTCCGAAGCCGACGCCAACGCAATGGACGATGATGACCCCGACCCGCCGAATTTCCCGGGGAAGCCAAAGAGCGGCGGCGGACAGGTGCCGTTACGCGAGCCGCACGGAATGGACGCCCGCGCGATGGCCATGGAGGAGGTCCTCCGCGTCGCTGTGGAACCGAACTACGCGCCTACGAGCACCTTCGCTTGGGATAGCTCCTTAGATGACGAAAAGGCGATAGCCGATTTCGAGCGCCGCTTCGGCCTCGGGCCAATGAAGTTCGCTTGAGGAGCGCGCAGGAATGCGACGGACCGCCCTGAAGAAGACCACCGATAGCCCGCCCGCCGCACGCGACCCAACCCGGGCGAAACTGGCGCAAGCGATCGATCGCCACGCCGAAATCGTCGCGGCGGTTTCGGAGAACGCCGCTTCGCAACACCGCGCAGACAGGTCGAAATGGGAGGCGCTCGCGGCGGTAAGGAAAGCCGAAGGTGCGATAGAGGAAGCGAAGCTCATCGACGCTAGGGCGGTCGCGAAGGGCGGCCCCCGCGGCGCCGTAAAGGCGGCCCGCATAGCGCTTCAGGACGCGGAGGACGCGGCGGAAGCCGCTACGACCGCGGTGACGGTCGCAGCCGACGGGGCCAAAGAGCTAGAGAGCAAACGGGACTTGGCAAAGATGGCGCTGGATCGCGCGCTTGCGGAAGTGGTC
>DATGLV010000043.1:0-174749 GCA_035293945.1 Xanthobacteraceae bacterium
AAATCAATCGCCTGCCGCCATCCTGCCATGGCAAAACTCCTCGTCTCGTCAATCACAGACGAGGAATCCACCAAGATTCTTCCGGTTCCATCCGGCTTCGCTTACCAAGAGAATCCGGATTCATGGAATCGGTCGTCTAGCACGTAAGCTTCGTGGCCGAGCGCGCGCAACCACCCGGCGACCACCGGGGCCCGCACCATTTCATCATCAGCAAGCACAAGGCGCGCACCTCTGACCGCGACCCAATGATCAGTCGCCTGGATCAGCTGGCCGCCCGGAGCATGGGAGAATCCGGGCAGTGCTTGCCTGGCAAACTCCTCTGCCGTGCGCACATCGAGGAGATAAGTGCTGCGCGCTGGATCGCTGAGCCAGGCAAGCGCCTCACCGGCCGCGACATAAGCTGCGCCGCGTGCAAACGCGAATTGCCGCGCTCGCGTGCTGAGCTCGGGAAGGTCGGTGGTGTCGAGATGGTCCGGATAGCGGGCGTCCGCGCCATGCGCCAGCGCAAACCGGTCCAGGAACCACCCTTGCGTGCCGTTCTCCAGCGCATAGACCGCGTTGGGAATTTGCAGCTCAAGCAGCGTCTGCGCGCCCATGATCGATCGGGTGCGGCCCGCGCAATTGACCACGATCTTTGTCGTCGGATTTCCTACGATTTGCTTGATCCGCACCGCCAGCTCGCCATTCGGGCAACAGATCGCGCCCGGGATGCTCATCTTGCGAAATTCCGCGAGCGGCCGGCCATCGATGACAACGACGTCCTCTCCGGCCTCGCGCATGTGAGCCAAGTTTTGCGGAGAGACATGCGGGGTGTGGCACGCATGCGCGACGAGCTCGCCGAACACCTTGCTTGGTACATTGACGCCCGCAAACAAACGGTAGCCTGCGCGCTCCCACGCCGGCTTGCCGCCATCAAGAACGTGAAGGCCGCGGTAGCCGGCCGCCGCGGCGCGCGCAGCTGCCTTCTCGGCGACACCATCGCCCTGATCGCACAGAACCACGCGTGTGGCGGGGTTAGGCACCAATCCCGCCAGGCCAAGCTCGAACCCGCTATAGGGCAGCGACACGGCGAAGAACGGGTGGCCGCTGCCGTATTCCCCATGCTCGCTGACGTCCAGCAACGCGATCTCGCGCCCATCGCCGAGCCAGGTCTTCAGCGTTGCGGGATCGACGGGCGCGGTCATTTCGGTAGCCATGGATAAAGCATATTTTACCGCCCGCGTCGCCCGCGTGCCGGGAATCACAACCGTCTCGCCACTCGGTCGTCCCTGCGCACGCGGGGACCCATACCGCTGCGGACTATCGAGAGAACAAGGCGGTATGGGCCCCGGCTTTCGCAGGGGACGACGAACAATCAGCTGCACTTCGGCAACAACTGCAGTGCGTTGTCGCGTTCGATCAGACGAAGCTCCTCGGCTGAGAATCCGAATTCGTTCAATGCCTCCACATAGTCGGTGCCGTTGCGGAACGGAAAATCCGTGCCCCACAGGATATGCGAGATCGGCACCATGCTGGTGAGCGCAGTAAGGGCTGGGCGGCCGATCTGCGCGACGTCATAATGAAAGCGTGTGAGCTCCGCCATCACGCCCTCCGGCACATATTGCGCCAGCGCCTTGTTCACCAAAGGTGCCCGTACCAAGCGATCAGCCAGGAACGGCGTGGTGCCGCCGCCATGCGAGAAGATCCAGCGGATGTTGCGGTAGCGCCGCGCGGCGCCGCTGAACAGAAGATTGGTGATCGCGCGCGTGGTGTCGAAACCGTATTCGAGCACGTATTCGTGTATGCCGGGCAAGAGCCCGCGGCAGCAGAGCGGCGCTTCGGGATGCACGAACACCACGGCGCTGCGGCGGTTGAGCTCTTCCATCACCGGATCGAAGGCCGGATCGCCGAGCCACTTGTCGCGATAGCTCGTGAACAGCGCGATGCCGTCGGCGGCGAGCGTGTCGAGCGCGTATTCGATCTCGGCCAGGCTTGCTTCGATGAACGGCAGCGGTATGGCGGCGAAAATGCCGAAGCGGCCCGGAAAGTCGCTCCTGAGCTTCGCCGCATAGTCGTTCGACTCGCGCGCGAGGCGCTGGCCTTGCGCATCATCGCCGATCCATACGCCGGGCGTCGTCACCGAGGTGATGGCGGTCGCAACGCCTGCGCGGTCCATATCCTCGATCGAGCGCTCCGGTGTCCAGGCAAGCGTCGGCGGCTGCAGCCGCGCGCTCAGCTCGGCGGCAAAGCCGCGCGAGACAATGTGATGATGGACGTCGATACGGTGCGGGGCGGGCATGGTGCTTTGCTTCAGGGCCGGTCTATCGTCGAATTGCACGATGGGCTAAGGCGCCTTGGCCTCGCGCGAGCCGAGTGCTTCGCCCCGCGCGGCGTTGAGCTCGGTCACTAAGCTCTCTATTGGGGTGTCGAATAAATCAGGAATATCAAAGTTCTTTGTTTGCGATGGAGTCCCGGGTTTGTCCGTTAAGACCATTTGTGCGGAGCCCTTTAGCAGCTGCCAGTTCAATGTTTTCTTGACGATGGAGACCTCGAAGGGGCCGAGGCTATTCCACTTTGCCGATGGCGCGCCAAGTCCGGTGTCGAGTGTCGATATCGTGCGAAATGCTCTGTCCAACGCAGTTAGCGCGCCAAAACCTCTGTCCAGCGTTATGTCTTGCAGCGTGACCCTCAAGCGCGGGAATCCGCGGAATGCGTTGATGATCAAGATGGTGCCAAGGGGTACACACAGGATGACAACTATTTCGCGGGCAGGCCGGTGAGGCATGGCACCGCCGGCGTACCAAGCCCAGACCTCGCTCAAAGCCCAACTCCCTACAGCGATGAGGAGGACCCCGAAGGCGCCAAGGAGTAACTGCTTCGAGAGCCTCAGCCGGTAGACCTTGATCTCGCCCGGACCCTGCACCGTTGCCATCGCTCGTCTCAAATCCTTGCATCGCCCGCTCTTCCGCCGAGCCGCACGGCGCCGTAGTTGAGCGCTTGCAGATCCCATGAGAGCGCGATGTGCTGGGCGACTGCATGCGCGTCGCGCCAGGCGCGCTGGAACGGGTCGGCAAGCTCGAGCCCGCGGCCGCCGACGACCGGCAGCAAGCGCTCGATCGCCTGCACGCAAAGCTTGGCCGCATAGCCGACGTCGAGGCGATAGCGCACGCGCGTCTCGTCGTCCGGCAACAGGCGCAGGCGTCCCATGTCGTTGATGCGGGCGCGATCGGCTTGCAACAGTGCGCGCGCCGCTTCGATCTCGGCGGTCGCTTCGGCAATGCGTGCCTGCACGGTCGGCTGCTCGGCGAGCTTCACATTGGCGACCGAGACTTTCCCCTTGAGGCCATCCGCGATCTGATCGAGCGCACCTTGCGCGGCACCGACCGCCGTGCCGACGAGGCAATGGGCGAAAACAGCAAACAGCGGCAGGCTGAAGAGATAATGCGGGTTCGCCTCTCCACCGGGCGCACGTCCCTCTCGCGTCGACATCACATCGAGCAGGCGATGCTCGGGCACGAAGGCATCTTTCACCACAATGTCGTTGCTGCCGGTCGCCGCCATCCCTACTACGTTCCAGGTGTCTTCAATTTCGTATTGCTCGCGATGCAGGAACGCAAATGTCTGCCGCGGCGGCCCATCCGCTGCTGGCCGCATGGCGATGAGGATGATGCCGGCGCAGTGATCCACATTGCTGGAGAAGCGCCAGCGGCCTGACAGGCGGATGCCGCCGGATTGCGGCGCAAGAGAAGGCTGCGCCGCCAGGAATGAGCTGGCGGCGGTGCGCGTGGGATCAGGATTCCAGAATTCGTCCTGCGCTTCGCGCGGGAACATGCCGAGAATCCAGGAATGCGCGGCCGTGATCGACAGGCACCAGGCGCTCGAAGCGCAGCCGCGTGCGGCTTCCACGGCCAGCATAGTCTGCAGGCCGTAGCGCGCCTCGAGCCCGCCGTAACGGGCGGGCTGCAGAATGCGGTAGAAGCCGGCCTGACGAAATGCCGCCTCAGTCGCATCAGGCAGGCGCCGCAGCCGCTCGGCTTCCGCGGCACGCTCGCGCAAGGTCGGTGCCAGCGCGCGCGCCTTGGCGATGAGCGCCGCCTCCGCCGCGCTCCACTCTCCGGGCGGTTCGTTCGCCGAGATCAAGCTTTCCCCACCCGGTCGTCTCCGCGAAAGCGGGGACCCAGAAGCCTCGGAGCCGTATGGATCCCCGCTTTCGCGGGGATGACCGGAGGCAAATTCTTCGCTCTCAGCCTCACGCCAAGGTGGTCCCGGATTACGCTGCGCTCCATCCGGGCTACCAACTTTACGCCAAGCCCGGCTTCAGCCGCGCCGGCGTGAACGGCGCCTGTCGCAGTCGGATCCCGGTCGCGTCGAAGATCGCGTTGGCGAGCGCGGCCGGCGTCGGGCGGCTTGCCGATTCGCCGGCGCCACCCGGCGGGAGCTCCGGATGATCAATCAGGATGATGTCGATCTCCTCCGGCGCGTCCTTGATGTCGACGATCGGATAGGTCTGCCAGTCGACGCTGGTGACGTTGTTTTGGTCGTACATCACCTCTTCCTTCAGCGCCCGGCTCGTGGTCTGCACGATGTTGCCTTCGATGGTGAGCCGGAGCAGATCGGGTGCGATGATCTGCCCGCAATCATGCGCCACGATGAACCGCCGCGCCCAGACCTGCGCGGTCGTGCGATCGACCTCGACCTCGGCGATGACGGCAACGCGGGTTTCGCCTCGCACCGCGTAAGCGATGCCCTGACCGGTCAGGATATTGCCGTTCTGCTGCTTGCGCGCACCGACGCGCGGCTGCCAGTTGGCCTTCTCGGCCGCGGCCTCGATCACGGCCTTGTCGCGCGGGCCTTCGAGATAGCGCAGGCGGAACGCGACCGGATCCATGTTGGTCGCGAGCGCAAGCTCATCCATGAAGGATTCGACCGCAAAGTGCATCTGCGGCCCGCCCGGATCGCGCATGTGCGAGGTGCGCAGCGGCGAGGCGCGGTCGAGCAGCGGCGGGATCGTGGTGGAGACTTTCTGCAGCGCCGCAAAGCCGTAGGATTCGCCCGGCAGGCCGAACAGCCAGACCGGCTTGAGCGGCCAACCCAAGAGCTGGCCGGCGAGCGTGCGCTCGGGTGAGCCCTCGTCGCGGAAAAATTCGCGACGCGAGAACGCCTTGGTCTCGAAGTACCAGCCCGTCACCTTGTTGTCCTTGTCGACGGCGGCGCGGGAAATGTGGATGGAGGCGGGCGCCTTCGGGTCCCAGCCGGTTCCCTCGTAGCGCATGCCCTGCACACGCACCGGCTTGCCGACGGCCTTGGAAAGCACCGCCGCATCCATGGTGGCATCGCCGGAATCGTTGCGCCCGTAGGAGCCGGGGCCAGTCATCGCGATGACGTGCACCTTCTCGAGCGGCCAACCGAACATCTTGGCGATACCCTCGCGACAGAAGTGCGGCTTCTGGCCCCCGGTCCAGATCGTGGCCTCCTCGGCGCGCACATCCGCAAGTCCGCAGGCCGGCGCCATCGAGGCATGCGAATGGAACGGCCATTCATAGGTTGCTTCCACCACCTTGGCGGCATTGGCGAAGGCGGCATCGATATCGCCTTCCTTGTGCTCTTCGTCCTTCTTGGCGATCTTGGCGGCGCGGATGTGGTCGTAGAGGCTCGCATTGCCGGCAAACGGCGGCTTCACATCCGACCAGCTCACCTTCAGCGCCTTGGCGGCCTTGATCGCGTCCCATTCCTTCGGGGCGACAAGACCGATGAAGTCGTTCTGCCAGACCACCTGCACGCCCGGAATGTCCTTGACGGAGGACTCGTCCACCGCGACCGGCACCGCGCCCGCAATCGGCGGACGGATCATGCGGCCGTGCACCATGCCGGGCACCTTCACGTCGACCAGATAGTTGTGCTTGCCCATCACTTTCTGCGGCACGTCGCGCCGCGGTGTGCCGGACTTGCCGACGGTCCTGTACTCGCTCGGCTGTTTCGGCTTGGCCTTGCCTTTGACCAGGAGCTCGTTGCCGTATTCGTTGTTCCATTCGAGCTCGACCGCGAACTGCCTTCCGCCGATGAGCTCGCCGTAGCCGACCTTCTTGGCCGGATCGCTCTTATGGCTGACGACGCCGTCAACCACCGTGAGCTGCTCGGCCGGCAAATTGAGCTTCTCGGCCGCCATCTCCACCAGCACACGCCGCGCTTCGGCGGCTGCATTGCGGAGCGCTATGCCGGCTTTCCAGATTCCGGTTGAGCCTGACGCGCCGCCTTGGTCGACGGTCAAGTCGGTGGTGCCCTGCACCATGCTGACGCGCGCGGGCGGCAGATCGAGCTCATCGGCGATCATCTTGATCCAGCCGATCTCGGTGCCCTGACCCATGTCGACCTTGCCGACCCAGCCGACCGCGCTGCCGTCCTGATTGATGCTGATATAGGTCGAGAGCTGATCCGGCTTGAGCGCCAAGCGCGAAGCTTGTGTTGCGATCGCGGCCTCAGCCTTCACGCCCGGCAGAAGCACGCAGACTGTGAGAGCACCAGCGCTGGTGAGGAGATTGCGACGATTGAGCTCCATGTTCATGTCTGCCTCCCTCACGCGGCCGCCGCCGCGCGCTTGACGGCGCGCAGGATTGCGGTGTGGGTGGCGCAGCGGCACTTGAGGCCGGTCAGCGCCTCGCGAATCTGCCCATCATTGGGGTGCGGGTTCTTCTCGAGCAGCGCCACTGTGGTCATGATCCAGCCGTTGAGACAGTAGCCGCATTGCGGCACCTGCTCGGCGATGAACGCGGCCTGCACCCTGTGCGGCTTGTCTTCCGTGCCGATGCCCGCAAGTGTGGTGATCTTGCGTTGGCCGACCGCCTCGAGACTCACCTGGCAGGAGCGCGCGGGCGCGCCGTCGATCAGGACCGTGCAGGCGCCGCACTGCCCGAGCCCGCAGCCGAAGCGCGGATCGTGCAGACCGAGGTCGTTGCGCAACGCATAGAGCAGTGGCATGTCGCCGTCCGCCTCTATGGCCTCCGTTCTGCCGTTGACGCTGAGCTCGAAGTGCTTGGCCACGTCGTCCTCCTTCGATGATGCATTTGGCCGGGATAATGCGCTTGGCCAGCGGGGGCCCGCAAGGGTGTCTCCCCACGTCGTCCCGTCCGAGCGGAGGCGAGAGCCGGTATCCATATTGCGACGCGCTCTCGATCGCGCGCGGATGTATGGGTCCCTGCTTTCGCAGGGACGACCCAGGAGGGAGTGCCTCATCCCGTCGGCGAGTACGGCTCGACATAGTTGGTGTTGGCAAGCACATGATCGGCGATCTCGTCGCGGGTCGCGTGCCAGACCAGATCATCGTGCTGGCGCACGTAGCGGATCATCTTCTCGAATGCGTGTGCCATATAGGGCCGGCCGCCAAGCTCGGCATGTACCAGCGCGTCGACGCGGCCGGGCTTGCCGCGCAGCGCCTCCTCGACCACGAAGTCGAAACCATCCTTGAACGCCTGAAACGCCATGTCGCCGTTGCTGGCGCCGCCGTTCCAGGCGCGCCAGTCGTTGAAGAACCAGTGCTTGGGCACGATCACCATGCGCTTGCCATCGACCTCGACCACATAGGGCAGGTCGTCGTCGCACTGATCGCCGCACCAGGTGTAGCCCTCCTCGGCAAGAATCCCGAGCGTCTCGCGGGTGTGGTGCCCGCCCGGGCTGACCCAGCCGACCGGCTGCTCGCCGATGACGTCCTTGACGATGCGGCTGACGGCGCGGATTTCGGTGCGCTGCTCGTCCGGCGAAAGGCTCGTCATCTGGATGTCATTGGTGGTGCCGTGCCCAGCGATCTCGTTGCCGGCAGCGTGCAGCGCCTTGACGGCGTCCGGCCATTTCTGCACCGCGAGGCCATTGACGTCGACGGTCGCCCGCACCTTGTTGCGCTCGAGAACTTCGAGAATGCGCCAGATGCCGGCATTGCCGCCATAATTGGCGTGGCTGAGCGAGACCAGATTGACCTCCAGGCCCTTCGCCTTCTTGAAGTGGCCGCCGCGGGTGAAAGCCTCGAACGCGACGGTGAGCGTGGCGCAGATCTTCTTACCGTTCGGCCATTCGGTCTTTGGACGCATGTGCACTCCTCGCTGGATCTTTGCTCCGGCGTCGTCCCGGCCGAAGCGCCGAGACCCATACTCCTACGCGCTCTCGAGAGCACGGGGGCTATGGTCCCTGCTTTCGCAGGGACGATACCGGCTTGTTGGTTTGCCTGATCAAGCAACAAAATATCCCTCCTGGATCGCGCGCACGTAGAGCTGCGCGGCCGCAGGTGCGATGCCGACCGGCAGCCCGGGCTCGGGCTTGGTATAGGTGTGAACGCCGGCCCCGAAGCGGGTCACCGCGACGCGCGGCGCGGGGTTCATGGCGGCGAACATCGGCAGGATCACCTCGCGATAGACTTCCGGCGAGTGATCGCGGCTGTCCTTGGAAATCACGAACAGGAACGGCGGGACCGGCTTTGCGCCTGCGCCTTTGAGCTCGCGCGTAAAGCCGAGATAATGGTCGACGAGCGCCTGAGTTGCCTCCGCATCGAGCGCCAGCCGTGCCCCAGCGGCGCGCGCCGCATGCTCGAGCGCGCCCACGATGTTGTGGGTGATCATGTACTCGGCCTTGAACTGCGGCCGCTTGCGCGCGACCTCCCAGGCGTCGAGGATTTCCTCCATGAGCGAGGGCAGGCGCATCAGTGCATTTGGCCCTTCCTGGCCAAGCGCCTCAGAGCCGCGGTAGCGGGCGAGATCACGCCAAGTGCGGATGTAGAGATCGTTGAACGGGTCGGCCCAGGCGGCGCCGTCCTTGGCGAGGCGCTCGAAGCCCGCGATCTTGCCCACATGGCCGCCCCACATATGCTTACGTTCGTTGATATACCCGAAGGTGGAGTTCTCGATCGCGATCACGCCCGCGATATTGGGGACGCGCTGCGACAGCATCGACACATAGGGACCGCCGGTCGAATGGCCGTGCACGTAGATCGAAAAGTCTTGTGTGGGAAAATGCCGCCGGCAGGCCTCCTTCATCCCGCGCTCGAAGGCGAGTGGCCACGCTGCCATGCGATCATAGAAGCGCGTGCCTGGTTTGGCGCGGGCAAGGTGACGCACACCGTATTTCATGCGCTTGGACGCGTCTTCGATCAGATCGTATTGGTCGCGCGTCACATATTCGCCGCGTTGCCAGATCGGCGTCCGCACGCTGCCGTCCGGACGGATCGTATCGCCCGGCCAGTCGCGGCTCGCGTCATCGAGATAAAGCCGGCCCGGAAACGTCATGGTGACGACCTTGCAGGCGAACTTCTCGGCAAACAGTAGGGCGAACTTTTCCATCGATTTGTAGTCGCCGGCGCCGCCATGCAGCAGGAATATTCCGATCTTCTTGTCGTCGGCGCCGGTCGCGATCGACGGCGCCGGCTGCGGCTCGTAGACTTGAACGCCGATATCCCATTCGAGCCCGAGCGCTTCGAGGCGGAAAATATCCTCGCGCTGCTGCACGACACCCGGCGGCATTGCCAGCACCGCATCGGACGTCGCCAGCACCTCTTCGCGCGAGAGCGCTGCGGGTGGAGAAAAGCCTGGAATGGTTTGTGACGACTGCATCGACATTGTGCGCCTATCGAAGAGTCGAAGCGGTGCCGCACGCTCCACCTTGCCCCGCTTGCGGGGAGAGGTCGGATCGCGCAGCGATCCGGGTGAGGGGGCCTCTCCGCAAATTCGTATGCGCCCGACCTCGTGGAGGCGCCCCCTCACCCCGACCCTCTCCCCGCAAGCGGGGAGAGGGGGTCGCCCTGGCGTGACGCGAGGCTGGATCAAACAACGAAATACCCCTCCTGGATCGCCCGCACATAGAATTCGGCAACCGGCGGCGCGATACCGAGGGGCAGGTCAGGCTCAGCCTTGTGATAGGTGTGGACGCCGGCGCCCCACCGGGTCAGGCCAACCTTCGGAGCGGGATCGAGCTTGGCGAACATCGGCAGCACGACCTCCTGATAAACTTCGGGCGAGTGGTCGCGACTGTCCTTGGAGATGCAGAACAGGACGGGCGGCACAGGCTTGGCGGTCGGCCCGCTCTGCGGGTACGGGAAGCCGAGATAGTGCTGCACCAGCGCGGCGGTATCTTCCGCCGACAGCTTCAGACGTGCGGCGACCGCACGCGCCGCCGCCTCGAGCGAAGCCGCGATATTGTGGGTGATGATATACTCGGCTTTGAACTGCGGCCGCGCCTTGGTCTTGTCCCACCAATCAAACACTTCTTCCATCAGCCACGGCAGCCGCATCAGCGCCTGTGGGCCTTCCTGGCCGAGCGCCTCAGGCCCGGCATAGCGGGCGCGGTCGCGCCAAGTCCGGATGTAGAGCTCATTGAATGGATCGGAGCGTGGCGCGCGCTTCTTGGTGACACGCTCGAAACCCGCGACCTTGCCGAGTGCGCCGGACCAGTCGTGCTGCGCCTCCTGGATGAAGCCGAACGGCGAGTTCTCGACCGCGATCACGCCGGCGATGTTGGGCACGCGCTGGCTGATCATGAACACCATCGGGCCGCCGGTCGAATGGCCGGTGACGTAGATCGAATAATCGGATTGGGGAAAGTGCCGCCGCAGCGCGTCCTTCATGCCCTCCTCGAAGGCGACCGGCCAGGCCGCCATACGGTCGTAGAAGCGCGTGCCCGGTTTGGCGCGCGCGACTGTGCGTGTGCCGTAGCGCAGCCGCATGGAGGTATCCCGCACCACCTCGTATTGGTCAGGCCCGATGTGCTCGCCGGCTAGCCAGATCGGGGTGCGCACGCTTCCGTCGGCATGGATGGTGTCGCCCGGCCAGTCGCGGCTCGGATCGTCGAGATAGAGGCGGCCCGGAAAGGTCATGGCCACGGCCTTGCAGCCGAGCTTGCCGGCGAACAGCTTGGCTATCGGCTCCATGGATTTGTAGTCGCCGGAGCCGCCGTGCAGCAGGAAGATGCCGATGCGCTTGCCGTCGGCGCCACGAGCGATGTGGCCCAAGTCCGCCGGCTCGTACACCATCACCCCCATGTCCCAGTCGAGCCCGAGCGCGGATATGCGGAAGACATCTTCGGTCTGGCGCAGCGGCAGGTCGGGCTTGTTGAGGACGGCAGTGGAGCGGGCGACGACATCTTCCCGCGCAATGAGCTCTGGCGGCTGCCAGGCGCTCGGTTTGTGGGTGACTTTCATCGGCGTCTCCTAGCCTACGACCAAGCCCATACCGCTCGTCCCCGCGAAAGCGGGGATCCGCTTCTTCCTTGTAAAATGCGTATTGGACGTGCGCGCATTATTGCGAAGGCTACTGGATTCCCGCTTTCGCGGGAATGAGCGGAACCGGACATCATTCCTCAGGAAGCACAAGGCAGTCCTCCGGCTTGGCTTGCAGTCGCACGCCTCGCCCCGTCGTCAGGTCGGCATCGTGATCGATCAAGCACGCTATTGTGATGTCGCCACATTTGATCTCCGCTTCGATCGCGGCGCCCGCGAAGGCCGCGAAGGTCAGTTGCCCCTCGATGGTGTTGACCGCATTAGAAGCGCTTGCGGTGCCTGGCGACAAATCCTCGGGGCGGATGCTCACCATCGCCTTGGCGCCTGGCCGCAGGAGGCTGCTCGGATCGACCCCGATGATCTGACCGAGTGGCGTTGTCACGGCGAGGCGGCCGGTCGGTGCGTCCACTGATGCGACTTTTCCGGGAATGAGATTGGTGGCGCCGAGAAACTGCGCCGTGAACACGTGCCGCGGCCGGCGATAGATATCGACCGGGCGCCCGCATTCGACGATGTGCCCGTCCCGCATCACGATGATCTGATCAGAAATCGCCAGCGCTTCGGCCTGATCGTGGGTCACGTAAATGGCGGTCAGCCCGGAATCGCGCTGAATGCGCCTAAGCTCATTGCGCATCTCGACCCTGAGCTTGGCGTCGAGGTTGCTCAGCGGCTCGTCAAACAACAAAGCCTGTGGACTGCCCACCATGGCACGCGCGATGGCGACGCGCTGCTGCTGGCCACCGGAAAGACGCGGGGCCGGGCGCTGCGCGAGGTCGGCGAGCTTGACCAGCGCCAGCGCTTCCATGGCGCGCTTGTTCCGCTCGGCCCTGCGCATGCCGCGCCCCTCGAGCGCATAGGCGACATTATCCAGCACATTCATGTGCGGCCAGATGGCATACGACTGGAACACCATGCCGAGATCGCGGCGCTGCGGCGGCACGAAGACATCAGCCGCCGTGTCGACCATTGTGCGCGCGCCGATGATGATGCGGCCGCGTTCGGGCCGCTCAAGGCCCGCGAGACAGCGCAGCGTCGTGGTCTTACCGCATCCTGAGGGCCCGAGCAGTGTCGCCATCTCGCCCGCCTTGATCTCAAAGCTGATGCCCGCAACGGCGGCGACCGCCTGGCCGGCGGCCGCGAAGCTTTTGCGCAAGTCTTCGACTGCGATCACGCTGGCTGCTCCTCCACGCCGAAGCGGGCGCTGATCGAACGGGCGAGGGTCGTGAGCGCGATCAGCACGATAAACATCACCACCGCGAAGGCGCCGAGCAACAGGAACGATCCTTCCTCCCACAGATCGAAGATGACGACCGCAGCGGTGCGGTTCTGCGAACGCGCCAGCATCAGCGCGATGGTGAGCTCGCGATAGGCGTGCACCATCACCCAGAACCAGGCCGCAAGCAGTCCCGGCTTGAGCAGCGGCAGCATCACCTTGAAGAAATTGCGGCCCCACGAGACACCGGCGACTTGTGCGGCCTCGTCGAGCTCGCTGTGGATTTGCAGCATCGAGGCGGAGACGAAACGCAATGCGGCCGGCATATATTTGGTGAGATAGGCGAGACCAATGATGAGGAGCGTACCGATGATCGGCACGGGGACGATGAGGTAGAACCAGAAGAAGGTCGCACCCAGAACGACGCTCGGTATGGCGATCGGGGCGAAGCCCAGGAGGTCGAGGAGGCGGCGGGCCGGCAGCCGCGTCTTTTGCACGAAATAGCTGATGAGCGCGACCACGAGCACCACAGCCGTAGCAGTCGAGGGCCCGAGGATCGTGCTGTTGAGCATCGGGGTGATGGTCTTGGTCGTGTGGAATAGCGTCCAGTAGTTGGCGAGCGTCATGCTGGAAAAGGCCGCGCCGCTCGGCGCCTGATAGAACGGCAGCAGCGAAGCATAGAGCATCATCAGGAACGGCACGCCGGTGATCAGGAACACCAGAACAAGGGCGAGCGCACAGGTCAGGTAACGCCAGCGCCCGAGATCGATGCGGCGCGGGCGAAAATCCTTGCCGGTGATGGTTTGGTAGCGCTCGCCATGGCGTACAAGGCGGAAATAAACGAGCAGCAGGATTATTGCGACGCCTGAGAGCGCCATCGCGTAGGGTGCTGGCGAGCCCCCAATCGACCGGCGTCCGGGCGGTGTCGTAGAAGATCTCGGTGGTGAACACGCGGATGCCGGCGCGGGTGCCCATCAGGAGCGGCACCTCGAAGCTTTCGATCGTGGTCAGGAATACGAGCAGCAGCGCTGCGCCCAAGGCCGGCAGCGCGAGCGGCAGCGAGATGCGGGCGAGCGTGCGCCAATGGCCGGCGCCGGTCATGGCCGAAGCCTCTTCGAGCCGCGGGTCCATGCCGCGGAAAGCAGCGCCAAGCAGGAGATAGACGAGTGGCACGAGCTCGAGGGTCTGGACGAAGACCATCCCGGAGAATGTGTAGACATTGACCGGATTGCGCAGGCCGAAGAGCTTGAGCGACGTTTGGTTGATGAGCCCGATATTGGGGCTCGCGACCAGGATCCACGAAATGGCGACCAGAATGCCCGGAATGACGATGCGTCCGATCAGCAGGAAACCCATGAAGCCTGCGAGCGGCGTATTGGCGCGCGTGAGCGCCCAGGCCATGAAGGCACCGATCACGGACGCGAGCAGCGTGGCCGCGAAGGCAAAGCCCAAGCTGTCCGCGCCGATGCGCCAGAAGGTGGCGCTCCCGAAGGCGCGCACATAATTGGCGAGCGTGAACGAGAGGGAGAGGAAGTCCGCCTCGCCGGGGCGCGCCTGTTTGAGGCTCGTCCAGATAATCATCGCGAACGGAATGATCACCTGATAGGCCAGCACCGCAATCAGGAGCGCCAGCGCCGCCTCCTTGAGGCCGAAGCGCACGGCCTTCACTTCGGTTTCTCCACGTAGCGAAACCAGGCGGCGAGCAGGCGGTCCATCACCTCCTTGGGCGGGTCCACGTTGTCGATGAGCTTCACCTCGTCGGGCAGATAGGGGTGCGGCAGCGTCACCGGTCCGCGCAGTTGCGCGGCGAGGTAGGCCTGGCTTTCCTCCGACAGGGTCCAGTCGGCGAAGAGTGCCGCCGCGTACGGATTGGGAGCATTGCGGTTGATGGCGGCGACGTCGTTGGTGGCGATGATCGGCGCCGAATAGGCGATGGCGAAGGGCGTGGCCGGGATCTTTCGCTTCATCGCGACGCCCTGATAGAGGTAATTGTCGCCCTGCACCATGTGATCGCCCGCAAGCATCAGCTCCATGCGCTGGGTATGGCCGCGCTGGATTATCGGGGCATTTGCGCCGATGCATTCGAGCAGGCGCACGGTCGCGGCCTCGCCCAGCATGGCATTGAGGCCGGAGAGGAAACGATTCTCGGCCGGATCGAATGAGACGCCGCCGCGGAAAAACGGATTGCAGAGATCGTTCCAGCTCCGTGGCGCCTGGCGCGGCGGCACCAGGCTCGTGTTGTAAGAAATGCCGTGCTCGCTCCAGAACCACGGAATCCAGCGGCTCTCGGGATCGATGAAGGCGCGGTAGCGCGGCAGGATCGCGTCGACCGCCGGCGTCGGATAGCGCGCCACCTGATTGCGGCGGATGAGCTCGTCGAGATCCATGACCGCGGTGACGATTGCGTCGGTCAGGTGGCGCCCCGCGCTTTCCTCGGCGAGCAACCGTTCGGCCGCATCCTGCGAGCCGACCTCGCCGGCGACATCGAGCGTGAGGAACGGATAGCGCTTGTGAAACAGCTCGACATGGCCGGCCCCGAGCGATCCGCGCAGCGTGTGGACGAGGACCAGCTTGCCCTCGGCGCGGGCGCCCGCTTCGATGCGTCGGCTGCGCTCGGCCTTCGGCAGCGCCGCGAGCTCGGCATAGATTTTTTCCGGTCCCGACAGCGATGCCGGCTGCGCGGCGGTGCCGGCAGGGATGGCAAGCGTCGCTGCGGCCGCGATTCCGCAGACAACCGGCCAACGCAATGTCTGCCTCGCAACGATCCACATCACTGTCAATGGCGCTTGGCCACGTAGGTGTTCCAGGCGTCCATCAAGTGGTCCATGACGTCTGCGGGCGCATCCACATAGGTTACGATCTTCATATCGTCGGGGATGAACGGATGCTTGAGGGTGAGCGGTCCGCGCAGCAGATGCGCCACATAGGCCTGACTCTCTTGGCTGAGTGTCCAGTCGGTCCATAGCGCAGCCGCATAGGGGTGCGGCGCGTTGCGATTGATCGCGGCTACGCCGGCGAACCCGAAGGCGGGCGCTGAAGTCACCATCGCAAAGGGGGCTGACGGATTTTTCCGTTTGATCAGCACACCCTGGTAGAGATAGTTGTCGCCCTGCATCATGTGATCGCCGGCAAGCATCAGCTCCATGCGCTGGGCGTGTCCGCGCTGGATGATCGGGTCATTCGCCCCGATGCATTTGATGAGGCGCACTGCACCCTCTTCCCCGAGCATTGCGTAGAGGCCCGCGAGATAGCGGTCTTCAGCCGGATCGTAAGAGGCGTTTCCCTTGAAGAACGGGTTGCACAGGTCGTGCCAGCCTTTCGGTGCCTTGTCCGTCGGAACCAGGCTCGAATTGTAGGACAGCCCGTGCTCGCTCCAGTACCAGGGCGTCCAGCGGCCCTCGCTGTCGAGGAAACCCTGATAGCGCGGCAGGATCGCAGCGGTGGCCGGGCTCGAGAAGCGCGCCAGCATGTTCTTGGCGCGCAAGGCTGTGAGGTCCGGCAGCGCCACGTTGATCACGTCGGTCAAATGCCGCGCGGCGGTCTCCTCGGAATAGAGGCGCTCGCTTGCATCCTGCGAGCCGATGTCGCTCTCGAGCTCAACCTTGAGAAACGGATAGCGCTTGCGGAACAGCTCGACATGATCGGCGCTCAGATTGCCGCGCATGGTGTGGATCATGACGAGCCGCCCTTCGGCGCGGGCACCATCTTCGATGCGCTTGGCGCGTTCTGCGGGCGGGAGCGCGGCGAGCTCGGGGTAGATCTTATCGGTCGAGGCGGTTTGCGCGGATGCAGGAGGCGGCATGTGCAGCAGCGCAACGAGCAGCGATGCTACCGCGAAGACGATGGGTCGGACCCTGACAAAACCCATCCGCAATTCTCCAAGCCTTAATACCCGCACGATCATCATTGCAGCGCCGGGCATATTTGCCCACTTGGGCCCAATGCGAAATGCCGGAACCCATTCCTAGCGATGTGGGGTGCGCAACCGCGCGCCTCTCGACCCACCGCCTGCGCAAAATCGCGCTGCGCGGTTGCGCACGCTGTCCAGGCCTCGTAGAGCGATTTTGCACACCCTACGATTTGTGACGCAGTATTCCTAATCCAGCGGACGGTAGGGCTCCGCCGGCAGGTTCGAGGCCAGGAGATAGTCGGCGACCTCGCGGCGGAGCGGTATCCAGACCTCGTCCTGGTATTGCTTCACGTAGCGAACCATCTGCTCGAACGCCGAGGCGATGTTCGGGCGGCCGCCGAGCTCGGCATGCACGATCACGTCCATGGCGCCAGGACGGCCGCGCAACGCCTCCTGATAGATGAAATCGAACGAGGTCTTGAAGCCCTCGAAATAGGTCGTGGCATTGCCGAGCCCGCCCGACCAGGCGCGCCAGTCATTGGCGTAATTGAGCTTGGGGATGATGGCGATGCGCTTGCCGTTGGCCTCCGCCACATAAGGCACATCGTCGTCGAACGCATCGCCGAACCAGCGGTAGCCTTCGTCAGCCAGGATGGGAAGCGTCTCCGCCGTGTGCAGATTGCCGGGGCCGGCCCAGCCGACCGGCCGCGTCCCGGTGCAGGCTTCGATCACCCGCACGCACTCGCGCACCTCCTCGCGTTGCCGCTGCGGCTCCAGATCGGTCATGTGGTAGTCGTTGGTCATGCCGTGGCTCGCGATCTCGTGGCCGGCCTGATGCAGGACCTTTATGGTCTCCGGCCACTTTTCGACCGCAAGGCCATTCGCCCCAATCGTGGCGCGGACATCGTTGCGATCGAAGATGTCCATCAGCCGCCAAATGCCTACGGCACCGCCGTAATTGGCGTGCGAGAGCGAAGCCACATTGACCTTGATCTTGGTGCTTTTCTTGAAGCGCCCGCTTTCGCGAAACGCCTCATACGCGACCCGAAAGGTGCAGCAGACGAACTTGCCGTCCGGCCAAGTCAGTCTCGGTTGTGGCCATTGCATGCCGCGATGCATTCGACTGGTCTCCCATGCAGGGTGAACAGTGGACTTGAGGCCGCTCATTTGCAACGGGCAGAAGCTGTGGCATCCTGTTCGTAACGAAGGAAAAAATCCTCAGGGAGGGACTCCATGAGCGGTCGCGTGCGAATCCTCATCTGTGCTCTTGCGGCCGCGCTGCCCGGGCTTGCCGACGCGCAGACGCCCGACCTGCGCCAGCCCGCCGGCGCCGAATGGCCGGTGATCGGCGGCGACTGGAGCAATTCGCGCTATTCGACGCTGACGCAGATCAACCGCGACAATGTGAAGAACCTCAAGGGCGCCTGGGTGAGCCATCTCGGCTCGGGATTGGGACCGAAATATTCCCTCGAAGGCACGCCGGTAGTGCAGGGCGGTGTGCTCTACATCGCGAGCGGCAACGACGATGTCTATGCGTTCGACGCCAAGATCGGCGCGTTGATCTGGCAGCATCGCTCCGGGCTCGACCAGAACATCTCCACAGTCTGCTGCGGCTGGGACAATCGCGGCGTCGCCGTCGCCGACGGCAAGGTCTTCTTAGGGATGCTCGACGGCAGCTTCGAGGCGCTCGATGCCAAGACCGGAGAGCTCGTCTGGCAGACGCAGGTCGGCCGCTGGCAGGACGGCTACACGATCACCTCCGCGCCGCTCTACTACAACGGCGTCATCTATACCGGCATCTCGGGCGGGGATCGCGAAGCGCGCGGCAAGCTCACCGCGCTCGACGCCAAAACCGGCAAGGAGCTCTGGCATTGGTGGACGGTGCCGGGCCCCGGCGAGCTCGGCAGCGACAGCTGGCCGTCGCCGAACGATCCGGACCCCGCGCGGAGAACCGCCTATTTGCATGGCGGCGCCAATATCTGGAACACGCCGGCGATCGATCCCGAGCTCGGGCTTTTGTATTTCGCGACCGGCAATCCGGGGCCAACCGCCGGCGGCATCGGCCGCAACCGTCCGGGCGATAATCTGTTCAGCTCATCGATCGTGGCGCTGCACCTCGACGGCACCTATGCGTGGCACTTCCAGGAAGTGCATCATGATCTGTGGGATTTCGATGCGACGAGCCCGGTGGTGCTGTTCGATCAAAGCTATGGCGGGCTGATGCGCAAAGGCATCGCGCAGGCAGGCAAGACCGGCTGGATCTACATTCTCGATCGGACCAACGGCAAGCCGCTCATCGGCATTGACGAGAAGCCGGTCGAGACCGACGCGCGCGTGTTCTCGTCGCCCACGCAGCCCTATCCGGTCGGTGATGCGGTGATGCCGCAATGTCCGCAGCCGCTTTCCGGCTGGGTCACCAAGTGCATCTTCGGCGTCATCTATGACATGCCGCTGCTGATGTCGCCCGGCGGCAACGGCGGCGTGAACTGGTCGCCCATGGCCTATAGCCCGCGCACCGGCTTCTTCTACGCGACCGCCGCGGACCGGCCGCAGAGCCGCATCGCCCAAGGCACCGGCAAGAGCGTGGGTCCGGCGATCGGCGCCAGATATGGCGGCACGCTGACGGCGGTCGATGCGCGCACCAACAAAATCGCCTGGCAGAAGCGCATGCCATATTCGATCGGGCAGGGCAGCGGATCACTGGTCACCGCGAGCGATCTTCTGTTCCATGGCGAGCCGGACGGAAATTTCCAAGCCTACGACGCGCGCACCGGCGAGCTGTTGTGGCAATGGCAGACCGGTGCCGGCGCCGACGCGCCGGCCGTCACCTACGAGATCGACGGCACCCAATACGTGGCGATTGCGGCAGGCGGCGTCTCGATCCAGACCACGTCGGCGAATGGCGACATGATCTGGGCGTTTTCGCTTTCCGGTTCGCCCGGCGACCGGTTGCGCCCGTTTGCGGCGCCCAAGCCACCCGACACCGTCGTCGGCTTTGTCGGACCGGTCGTGAAGTCCGACAGCATTCAGGTCGAGGACTATCGTTTCAATCCGGCCCGCATTACGATTTCGACCGGCACCAAGGTGACGTTCAGCAATTCGGGCAGCGAGCCGCACAATGCCGCTTCATCCGATGGCGGCGGGTGGGATACCGGGCTTCTGGCCCATGGAGAATCCGCGACCGTGACCTTCAATCAGCCGGGAACCTATTCGTTCTCCTGCACGCCGCATCCCTCGATGATCGGGCAGGTCATTGTTACCGGACCAGCGCTTGCGTCCGTGCCCGCGACCGTGGTGGATGTGGCGGCGCGATCGGGCCTGACAAAAACATCAACCATGCCGGCCGACCATGGCGCGCATTGACGGGAGGCCCCAAAGTCGCCGGTTCGTCCTTGCGACTGCCTTTGTTTTGGCGGGCGCCGCGATTGCCCGCCCTGCAATCGCCGCGGATCGCATCCGCCTGGTGGCGCAGCGCACCGGCTCACTTGCTTGGGAGCTCGATGTCATCAGGGCGTATGGGCTCGACAAGAAGGCGAATCTCGACATCGAGACGCTGGAGCTTGCCAGCACCGAGGCCGGCAAGGTCGCGCTGAGAGGCGGCTCCGCCGATGTCATCGTCTCCGATTGGACCTGGGTCGCGCGCGAACGCGCGCTTGGCGACGGCCTGGTCTATTATCCGTATCTCAGCACACTCGGGGCCGTGATGGCGCCGGCAAATTCGCCGATCAAGGATGTCGCCGATCTCAAAGGCAAGAAACTCGGCGTCGCCGGCGGGCCGATCGACAAGAGCTGGCTGTTGCTGCAGGCCTTGGGGTTGCGCGCCGGCATCGACCTCAAGAAAGAAGCAACGATCGTCTATGGGGCGCCGCCGCTCTTGTCGGAGAAGGCCTTGCAGGGCGAGACCGACGCGACGCTGACATTCTGGAATTTCTGCGCCGACCTCGAGGGCAAGGGGCAGAAGCGCGCGATCCGTATGGATGAGGTGCTGCGTTCACTCGGGGCCAGCGGGCCGGTGGCGATGCTCGGCTATGTGTTCGATGGCGGCTGGGCGGCGCGCAATCGCGCCACGCTCGATCGCTTCCTGGCCGCCTCACGCGAAGCCAAGGAGATCCTGGCGGGCTCGGATGCCGAATGGCAACGGCTCGGCTCCCGCATCGGCGTGAACGATGCCGCAACGCTTGCGCTCTATCGCCAGCGCTACAGCGAAGGCATTCCCCGCCGCCATATCGACGATGAGGAAGCCGATGCGCGTGCGCTTTACCGGATCCTGGCCGACATCGGCGGGCCAGAGCTGGTAGGTCCCGGGCGCGAGCTCGACGCTGGGAGCTTCTACCGGCCGGCTGCGGGGGAATAGGTGGCGCTTCGCCTGATCTCTCTCGCGGCGCTGGTCTTGGCCTGGTTCATTGCCTCGCAGGCCGCCGGCGTGCGGCTGTTGCCGGCGCCGCAATCCGTTGCGCTCGCGCTCATCGACGAGGCGCGCTCGGGTGCACTCGCCTTCAATCTCGGCGTGACCCTGGCGCGGGTCGCGGCTTCGTTTTTGATCGCCATGACGTTCGGCGCTGCCTTCGGGCTGCTGATGGGGCGCCACCGCAGCCTGGACCGGTTGGGTGATCCCTGGCTCGTGGTGCTGCTCAACCTGCCCGCATTGGTCATCATCGTGCTCGCCTATATCTGGGCCGGCCTGACCGAGACGGCGGCGATCGCGGCTGTCGCCTTGAACAAGCTGCCGATCGCGATCGTCACGGTGCGGGAGGGCGCGCGCTCGCTCGATGCGGGGCTCGACGAGATGGCGCACGTGTTCCGAATGGGACCCTGGGTGCGCCTGCGACATGTGGTCCTGCCGCAGCTTGCGCCCTACCTTGCGGCCGCGACCCGCTCCGGGCTATCGCTGGTGTGGAAGATCGTCCTCATCGTCGAGCTGCTCGGCCGTCCCAACGGGGTCGGATTCGAGATCGGGATCGCATTCCAGCTGTTCGACGTCACCCGCCTGCTCGCCTATGCGCTCGCCTTCGTCGCTGTCATGCTGGTGATCGAAACCGTCCTGGTGCAGCCGCTTGAACGACATGTCTCCCGCTGGCGCCCCAAAGCATCTTGAAGCAAGACGGCTTGAAGTCGCCATCAAGCAGAAGCGCTATCGCGCCGCTTCCGGCGATAATCTGCATGTGCTGGGCGAGCTCGCCTTCTCGCTTCGTAATGGCGAGGTGGCGGCGCTGGTCGGCCCGTCGGGCTGCGGCAAGACCACACTTTTACGTATCATTGCCGGGCTCGATCGCGACTATGAGGGTAGCGTAGGTCTGCCCGTGCCCTGCCGGCTCGGCATGGTGTTCCAGGAGCCAAGGCTTCTGCCCTGGCGTAGCGTCGAGGAGAACGTGCGGCTCGCCGCGCCGGAAGCGAGCGAGGCAATGCTCGATACATTGTTTGCAACGCTCGACCTCGCAGCGCACCGCGGCCGCTATCCGGGCGAGCTGTCGCTTGGCCTTGCACGCCGGGTCTCGCTTGCGCGGGCCTTTGCGGTCTCGCCCGATCTTCTGGTGCTCGACGAGCCGTTCGTCTCGCTCGACGCGGCGCTGGCCGAGCGCCTGCGTGCCGAGCTCATCGAGCTGGTCAGCCGCCGTCCGATCACGACCCTGTTGGTGACGCATGATGTGGAGGAGGCAATCGCCCTTGCCGACCGGCTCTTGGTGATGTCGACCAGCCCCGCCCGCATCGTGGCCACCATCCCGGTCGCGCATCCGCGAAGCAAGCAAACCGCGGAAGAGATCGCGGCCATCAAGGCGAAGATTGCGGTGTAGGGGAGTGCCCGCCGCCTCCTCGGTCGCCCCGGGCTTGACCCGGGGCCCATACCGCGACGCGCATTCGAGAGGATGACGCTGTATGGGCCCCCGCTTTCGCGGGGGCGACCGGAGGAGAGATCAAGCCGGCTGCGCCACAGCGCGGCGCAGCATGCCGCGTTGCGGATCGTAGCCCAGCACCGCGAGCAGGAAGAACACGATCGTCGAGCCGGCGACCACGGAGCTCGAGAGCGGATCGAACATGCCGTAGAGCGCAAAGCGGATCATCTCGACCGCATGGGTGAACGGGTTCAATTGCGCGACCCAGTAGAGATATTCGGAGCCGCCTTCGCGCAGCTTCCACAAGGGATAGAGCGCGGAGGAGAAAAAGAACATCGGGAACATCACGAAGTTCATGGCGCCGGCGAAATTCTCCACCTGCTTGATGTGCACGGAGATGAACAGCCAGAGCGCGCCCAGCATGAGCCCGGAGAGGACAAGCGCCGGCAGCACGGCGAGCCAGTTGATCCAGTCGAAGGTCACGTCGAAAAGGACGCAGACCGCGAGGAACACGTAGCAGGTGATGACCGAGAGCACCGTTCCGGCCCCAAGCTTGCAGGCGAGCAGCACCCAGCGCGGCAGCGGGGCGGTGAGAAGCAGGCGCATCACCCCCATCTCGCGGTCATACACCATCGACAGCGACGACTGCATGCCGTGGAACAATAAAATGATCCCGAGCAGGCCCGGCACGATATAGACCTGATAGGTGATGTAGGTCTTGTAAGGCGGGATGATCGAGACGCCGAACACATCCTGGAAGCCGGCCGCGAACACCGCAAGCCACATCAGCGGCCGCACCAATGCCGACAACAGTCGCCCGCGCTGCTGCACGAATTTGATGATCTCTCGGGCGGTGACGGCGCGCAGCGCGCGGCCGACATGGGCAAATTGCATGGCGCGCTACCGGTTGATTTGGTTTGGCTCGGAGCGAGCCTCATGCACGGCGTGCTCCCTCCCGCCTTGTGGGTTGGGGAGGGGGGCTTCCTTCAACAAACACGGAGTTTCGGGTACCCCCACCCCCGACCCCTCCCCACAAGGGGGAGGGGAGGAGCGCGTGGAGAGTCCTCGCGTCAAATCCATGGCGGTCCTTATTCTACTTGTTCAGATGGCACGTGGCGTCGGGCTCGTCGTCGCCGAGCGTGTCGAGCTCATTGGTACGATGCAGGAAGCCTTCGATGGGAGCGCTTGCCACCACCTCGTAAGGCGCCGCCAGCAGCACCGCCTGCCGCACCTGATGATCCCATGGGCGGATCCCGACCGCGAGCCCCTTGTCGCCATCGAAGGTGGCATCGCCCATGATGAACTTCTTTTGCTGGGCGAAATCGATCGAGCGGGTGCGCAGCGCCGACTGCACGATCATCTTGACTGCGACCCAGGCGGCCCAGTCGGCGCCTTCCATCCGGTGGCCGGGCGCGCGCCGTTCAAAGCGGTTATTCACCTGCGGGGCGCCGTTGTGGTCCCAGGTCCAGTGCCAGGCGACCGGCTCAAGATCGATTGAGCCCACGACCGGGCGCGGCCGCACCGTGTGATACGGCACGCTGCGCACGAAATCGAAGGCGGCGTCGGCGACGAACACGACGTCGTAATCCCGGCTGATCGCCGAGAGCAAAGCCGGATCGTTCTGCTCGCGTTCGCGCGGATCGGTGCCGGGCTTGAAGTTCTGGTGCTGCACAATGCGGGCACCGAATTTCTTGGCTGAAGCCTCGAACGCCTTGGTGTCCGCCGCATCCTCAGGTGCGGGTCCCTGCAGCACCAGGTAATCGCGCCACTTGCGCGAGACCAGATATTGCACCAGGCCATCCATCAGCATGGCACGGCTTGGCATCACGTGCACGAATTCGGGCGCACAGAGATTGCGGCGCAACTCGTCGTCGGTGGCGCTGACATTAAACAGGAGCGCATCGCGCCCGTGCACCGCGGCGGCGAGCCCTTTATAGGCCTCGGCTGGCAGGTCGATCAGGAAGAAATGAATATTGCGGCTTTCCATCGCCTGCTGCACGGCGCTCGCCGCCTCGTCTGCGGATTTGACGGTGATGCGATCGAGCGCAAAGTCGGTCTTGAGCACGCGGGACAGCGCCTGCGCCTCATCGAGACCGATCTGCGCGCCGACGAATGGATGCTGCGGCGTCTTGAGCACCAGGCGATCCGGCCCCTGGATCGGCTCGTAGCGCGGGTCGCCTTCCAGCTCGACGAAGCCGATGGTTAGCTTCTGCTGAGGTTGTTGTGCCGCGGGAGGGGCAGGGGCCGCGGGCATCTGAGCATTTTGCGCGAGCGCGATGTTGGTCGTGCATGCCACAAACAAGGCGCAGCAGATTGCGGACAGACATTGCCGCAGGCGGCTCCCCTCCCCCTTGTGGGGAGGGGTTGGGGGTGGGGGTTGCAGCGCTTTGTTTAGCGGTTTTCGCAGATAACCCCCCTCCCTAACCCTCCCCCACGCGAAGTCGGGTTTACCCGACTTCGCCATGAAAAGTGATCGAAGGCGGATAAATCCGACTTCGATTGGGGGAGGGGACGCGCCTAGTTTGTTGCGGCGTCTGAGCGTTAAGCTGATGCGCAAATGACTACTCATCGACCACAACTCCCCAAGGAATGCGGCCGACGGGAATCGAGATCAGCGCCTTGCGGCTCTTCACGTCCACCACCGTGACGTCATCGCCGAAGCCGTTGGCGACATAGAGCTTGCTCTCGTCCTTGGAGAGCGTGATGCCCCAGGAGCGCTTGCCGACCAGAATATAGGCCTCGATCTTGCGGGTCGGCACGTCCACCACCGCCACGTGGGCGGCGTGGCCAAGCGTCACGAATGCGGTCTTGCCATCCTTGGTCATGGTGAGGCCGACCGGAGTCACGTCGGTCTTGCGCATGCCCGGCGGCAGGAACTCGAGCTTGCCCGAAACGGTGAACTTGTCGCGGTCGATGATGTAGACCTCGCCGGAGAGCTCGGTCGATACCCAAAGCTCCTTGCCGTCCGGGGTGGCGGCGAAACGGCGCGGGCGCGTCCCCACCACGACGTCCTGCGTGACGTAGCCGCCGTCGGCGTCGACCTGATGCACCAGGTCGCCGACCTCGGATGTCACGTAGACCGTCTTGCCGTCCTCGCTCACGAACACTCCCTCGGGCTCGGCGCCGGTCGGCACATCGGCCACGATGATGTTCTGGTCCATGTCAATGATCGAGAGCGCCGAGCCTTCCTCGTCGGAGACGTAGATGCGGCGCTTCTTTTCGTCCATGGCAAAGGTCTCGGGGCTCGGCCCGGTATTGATGTGGCCGATGACCTCGAACTTGGCCACGTCGAGGATGTCGATCACGTCGTCATCCCCGCAGGCCACATAGAGCTTGGTGTGATCGGCGCTGAAATGCATGTCGCGCGGGCGCCGCGAGACCTTGATGTCCTTGACGATCTGATAAGTCTTCGGATCAATGACGATAATGTTGTTGGTCTTCTCGTTGCTGACGAAGATGAGGCCGGTATCCTTGGCGGATGCCGGGGTCAGCGCGAAGGCGTCGGCGAGCAGAACGAAGGCGAAGAACGCGCGGTGAATGATCACGGGTTTTCCCTAGACACTTGCAGTGGCCCCCTGTTGCTGCCAGCGTAGCCTCGATCGAAGCAATCCGGCAAGCAGGCATACAGCAGGGCAACAGTCGAATGGCGAGCCAAAAGGTCGAGGAGGCAAAAGCGCCACCGGCGCTGCTGTTGGACAAGGTGGTCAAGACTTATGGGGCGATCCGGGCGGTCGACGGAGTGGGCCTGCGCGCCGAAGCGGGCGAGTTCATCGCTCTGCTTGGGCCCAATGGCGCCGGCAAGTCCACGCTGTTCCAGCTCCTGTCTGGCCTGTTCACCGCCGATTCCGGCCGCATCGAGGTGATGGGCCACGACATGTCGCGCGATCCGGTGCCGGCGCTCGCCGCACTCGGCATCGTGTTTCAGCAGCCGACGCTTGATCTCGAGCTGTCGGTGAGCGCCAATCTCCTGTTTCACGCCGGGCTGCACGGGATGCCGCGCGCAAAGGCGCTTGCGCGCATTGCCGAGGAGCTCTCCTGGCTCGGCCTCAGCGAGCGCGCCCATGACAAGACTGCGCAGCTCTCCGGCGGCAATCGTCGCCGGGTCGAGCTCGCACGGGCATTGCTGCATCAGCCTCAGCTTCTACTGATGGATGAGCCGACCGTCGGGCTTGATCCGGCGAGCCGCAGCGATCTGCTCAAGCAGCTCCTGATGTTGCGGCGCGAGCGGCGGGTCGCGGTCCTGTGGGCCACGCATCTGTGCGATGAAGTGGGCGATGCCGACCGCGTCATCGTTTTGCACAAGGGAAAGGTGCTCGCCGACACCACGCCCGCGCGGCTGATCGAGTCGTCCGGCAAATCAACCGTCGAGGCGGCATTCCTGGCGATGACCGAGCCGAAGGCGGCCGCGCCCTGAGCGCGCTTGCAGCGGGGCCTGTTCCACAAGGACCCATAATCCCAAACGTCGTTGCCGGGCTTGCTCCGGCGATCCATCTTCTTCGAGAGAATGGACCCGCGGGTCTTCAGGGCGTCTTACGCCCGTCTTCGACAGGCTATGCCCGCGGGTGACGAAAAGGGGCGCTTTACCGCTTCTCCGGCAAGGCGGGCCCGGTCCGTGGCCGGAACTGAACGTTCTCGTTGGGGTCGCGCAGTGCGCCGTTCAAAAGGCTGAGATTAAGCGGACCGGAGGGTGGCGCATCCGTCGGCTTCGCGTCCTCCGGAAGATTCGTCGTCATTGCCCCGGGAGGATTCTGATCGTCTTCTTCAATGTCGCCTGCGGTGCCTTCCTGCGGATTGCCGGACATGATCTCGTCGCGCGCCTTCATCGACCGCTCGGCCAGCGGCTTGGTATAGGCCAGCCGATAGGAGCGTGGTGTGCCGGTCGGCACGTCGTTTTCGTCGACCTCCTCGACCCATAGATAGATGGCGCCAGCATCGTGGATTTTCGGGTCGGGCTCGACCACGCGTGTCCACAAGAGCTGGAACCGCGGGGGCAGGCGGCCGGTGCCGGGCCAACCGAGCAGGCCTTTTGTGGCGAAGAAGACTTCGATGAAGAACCCCGACACCACCACGATCGCGCCCGCCTTCAGCCACCAGCGGAACGGCGAGGTGAGGCCCACCGACAGGAGCAGCACGCCCATCACCACATAGGCGGCCGAGATCGCGATCAGGGTCGTGGTCATCGGCACCTACCTAGCGCAAGTTCTCAAAAAAGTGAAAACCGATCATTTTTCGCCACCACCGCCGCCGCGGCGCTTGCTGCGCACCAGCTCGACCAGGGATTTTTCCGTGCGGTTGATGTCGCCGACGCGGCCGTCCTGGGCGACCCTGAAGCGCACCGCCGTCTTCTCCTGTCCCTGCTTGGTGAGGGTGAGCGTGGTGTAGTCGACGATCTCGACCATGGGATTGATCTTCTCGACCTTGACCGAGACCGGCACCGGCTGGTGCTGGGTGGCGAGATAATACTGCACATTCACGGTATATTCGCCGGCCACGATGCCGCGAATGCTGACCACTTCCTCGCGCACCGGGCTGTAGATCTGCTTGCCGTTGACATTGAGGCTGTTGTTGAGGCCGCCGCGATCGTCGCGCTCGAGCGTCATGAAGCCCGACTCGCGCTCGTTGTACCAGGCGATGTTGCCGAGTGGGTCGCCGACATAGAGGTCGATGTCGTCCGGGTGGTTGTCAGGCCAGTTCATGGTGATGATGAACTCGGCCTTGGAGTCGATCTTGCCGGTCTTGGCCTCCGGATTCATCACCAGAAGCGCGAGGAAGAACAGAAAGGCGACGACCTGCAGCGCCTTGAACAGCATTACGCTGAAGGGATCGAACGGCTTCTCCCGCGGATAGTTGCCGGAACTATCCATTAATTATCCCGCTCGCTCGAGCCGCGAGACGACGAACACCTCGGTGATGTCGGTGGCGAGCGCGAACAGCTTTTGGGTCGCCTCATCCAGCATGTAATACTGCGTCTGCACGAGGATCGAGCCAATCAGGCCGGATAGGGTTGTGTACATGGCGACCGCCATGCCGTCGCTCATCAGGCCCATGGAGGTTTTCATCGAGGCGTGGTCGGCGGCATCGAGCCCGGCGATCGGCGCGAGCATCAGGATGAAGCCGACGATGGTGCCGAGCAGCCCGAGCTTCATCAGCGAGTCGCTGGCAAACGAGCCGAGCTGGTTGGGGCCGCGCAACGCATCCGCAAGCCCGCGCAGGAGCAGCGTCTGGTCGATGCGGCCGCCCTGCAGGTCGGCTTTGAGAATGAGGTTGCGAATATGCGACGTGATGAGCCCGCGCGGCAGCTTGCTTCCGTCCGGGGCGATCACGTCCTCGCCCGCGACCTTGAGATTGGCGCCCCCCTGGTTGACCAGTGCCAGCACCCGGTGCGCGCGGTCCGATTCGCGCGAGATGGCCACTGTTCGCCAGAAGCAGTGCACGCAGGTCGCGACGTAGAGCGCCAGGATGATGAACGAGATGTAGGTCTTGTCGCTCGTCAGCATCAGGCGGAACAGGCCATAGTACCAGACCAGCACGAACCCGAACACGCAGACGCCGGTGAATATCAGCCAGCGCAGCAACGGCACGTGATCGTTGGGAAAGTCTCGTTCGAGGACTTGAACGGCCATGGGGGTGCGTCTGCCTTTCGCGGGTGGTCAGGGTCCGAGATAGTGCCGGAGGTCTAAAGCCTGTCAAGCTATGGTGGCGGCCCTGATGCGGCGCCCGCTTCCGTTGGTTCCGGAAGGGCTATAGGCTACCGGGCTCGACTGGAAAAGCCCGGGGGATCATTTCATGCGTCGCCTCGCCGTCTTAGGTTTCGCCTTCACACTTGCCGCCGTGTCCACAGCTTTCGCGCAGGGAAGGCCGACACGGTTCTGGAACCTGACAGGCGGGCGGATCTCGGAATTCTATCTGGCGCCGCCCGGCACCACCAACTGGGGACCTAATCAGGCCAAGAACGACAAGGACGGCGTCGTCGATCCGGACGAGCGGGTCAACATCACAGGCGTCCAGTCCGGCACATACGACGTCAAGTTCACCGACAAGGATGGCCGCACCTGCGTGGTCAGGAACGTCAAGGTCGAAGTCGGGCAGATATTCTCGATCGATGAGAAGGATCTGACTTCGTGCAGCAAGCCATGAACCTGGTCCGCTGCCGGGTGCGGACGCAACGTGCGCAGATAAGCTATCGTGATGATCGGAAAAAACAGCAACATGGGAGGAATCGTAATGAGAACCAAGCTGACGCCGTCTCTGGCCGCCGCTCTCATGGGAGTGCTGCTCGCCGCGACCGCCCTGACGCCCGTCGATGCGGGCGACATGACATACGAGCGCGCGCTCAATGTCGCCAAGGAACCGCAAAACTGGCTCCTGCACCACGGCAACTTCCAGGGGCACCGGTTCTCGACCCTCAAGGAGATCAACACCGACACGGTGAAGGATCTCAAGGTGGCATTCACGGTTGCGCTCGGCGGCTTCGAGGGCGGCGGTGCGCGCTATAAGTTTGGCAATCTCGAAGCAACCCCGATCGTCGAGGACGGCATCATGTATGTCCCGGACGGATGGGGCTCGGTCTATGCGATCGACGTGACCAACCCGAAGAAGGGCACGTTCCGCTGGAAGTTCGATCCCGGAACCGACAAGGCCTGGGCGGGCGACGTCGCTTGTTGCGGAGTGGATAATCGCGGCGTCGCGCTGTGGAAGGACAAGATCATCTCGGTCTCGCTCGACGGCCGGCTGTTCGCGATCAACAAGGCGACGGGCGAGAAGGTGTGGGAGCGCAGAGTTGCCGATCCGGCGCTGGGTGAGACCTTGACCATGGCGCCGCTGGTGGTGCGCGATGTCGCGATTGTCGGTGCAGCCGGCGGCGAGTTCGGCATCCGCGGCTATATCGACGGCACCGACCTCAATACCGGCAAGCAGCTGTGGCGCACGTTCACGATCCCGGGCAAGGACGAGCCCGGCAATGAAACCTGGAAGGACGGCGAGAACCGCTGGGAGCATGGTGGCGGCTCGGTATGGGAGACCGGCACATACGATCCAGAAACCGACACCGTCTATCAGGGCGTCGGCAATGCCGGGCCCGACTATGATCCGCAGTACCGTCCTGGCGATAATAAATGGGCGGCGAGCGTGCTGGCGCTCAATCCGACCACCGGGCAGATCAAGTGGGGCTTCCAGTACACTCCCAACGACCCGTACGATTTCGACGAAATTTCCGAGCACCCGATCATCGACGCCAAGGTCAACGGCGAGACCCGCAAGCTCGTCGTGCACGCGGCGCGCAACGGCTTCTACTACGCGCTCGACCGCGTCAACGGCGCGTTCGTGGCCGGCAAGCAATATGTCGACGAGCTGACCTGGACGCCGGGCCTCGACCCCAAGACCGGCAAGCCGCTCAACTATGATCCGGCCAAGGACGTGCAGGTCTATGCGGTCGGCAGTCACGGCATGCGCGGCGGGCCGCCCTCGAAGACTTGCCCGTCGCACAATGGCGGCAAGAACTGGGAGCCGTCGGCCTACAATCCCGAGCTCGGCCTTCTGTTCATTCCTTCGACCGAGGGCTGCGATTCGATCGTCAACGTCGAGCAGAAGAGCTTCGTCGACCAGGGCGGCACCGTGAAGCCGCGCGAGCGCTTTGCCGGCGGCAGTACCAAGAACCTGCAGCCGCGCCGCTACGGCAGCCTCAAGGCGGTGGATCCGGCGACCGGCGAGATCAAGGCATCGGTGAAGATGACCTATCCGAACTACGGCGGGGTGCTGGCGACCGCCGGCAATCTGGTTTTCATCGGCCAGGTCGACGGCACCTTCTACGCTTACGACGCGCGAACCTTGAAGGAGGTATGGAGCTTCAGCGCCGGCACGGGCATCAACGCGCCGCCCATCACCTATTCGGTCAACGGCAAGCAGTACATCGCGGTTCTCGTGGGCTCGAAGCAGACCGCCGCGGTGATGGAGGATTCGCCCGAGCTCAAGAACACTTCGACGGCGTCGATGCTGTATGTGTTTTCGCTGTGAACGTGATGCTGTGTAAACAGCACTCGGAGAAGATTGGGGTAAGGGCGGGCGGTTGGCTCGGCGCGCTCCCTCCCCCCTTGTGGGGGAGGGCTGGGGAGGGGGGCCGCCTCGCTACGGCCGAAGTAAGGAATTCACCCCCACCCCCAACCCCTCCCCACAAGGGGGAGGGGAGCAGGCCGAGCGCGTGGCGCGTCAGCCGCGCTTTGCCCATCCTTCTGGTGCTACTTGTGTCGGCCCACGCCCAACCGCGCGATCCCGGAGAAATCCACGGCCTCAAGCTCGGGCTCAATGCCGCGACCATGACGCTCGACGGTTTCGGCGAGCTCGCCTGCGGCAGCAACGGCGGGCCGCCGCGTCAGCGGCTCGACGATTGGAAGGACTTCGCCAAGTGCCGCGCCGAGCCGAGCGGCCTGCACGAAGTCTACGCCCGCTTCGACGATGAGGCCGAATATATCGGCCGCGCCATCGATGACCCGCTCTATGCGGGCGAGCACACCGGCACGCGCGTTGCCGGGCATCCCGTTATCTTATCGGTGCTGTTCGATGATGCAGGCGTGCTGCGCGGCCTGCGCTTTGTCACCGACCCGCGCGGCTCGCCGATCGAGCGCCGCATGGCGCATCTCCTGCGCCTTGCGATCATGAACCACTACGATCCGGAGGGATGGAACTGCACGGATCTTCCCGCGGACCCAGGAGAAACACCGGTCGGCGGCATCTTCATCAAGCAGCATTGCGAGAAGACAACGCCCGAGCGGCACATGACCATCGACACGCGTTTCCTGCGCAAGCCGGGTCAGCGCGACATCGATCCGGCGACCGGCGACTACACGTCCGGCGAATTCGAGAGCTCGACCCGCTTCGAGCTGACGGACCCGAATTATCGGAAGCCTTGAATGAAGGCTAAACGTCGAGCCGCGTTGTATTTGATCCCTGCCGTGGCTCTGGCTGAGATTTGGTTGTTTTTGCCTCGAGGATTCGACCCGAATTGCCGAAGGCCCTGGCCGTCTGCTCGTGTCTGGGTCAGGAGACCGGCCTGAACCCAGCGACCGCAACCGTGCTCGGCGCCACTCACTCCGCCTTCACGTTCGCGGCCTTGATGATCGGCGTCCAGCGCGCGATCTCGCGCTTGAGCAAAGCGCGCAGCGCCTCCGGCCCCCGAGCGGCTTTGTCCGGAACCTCGTTGCCGATCTCGCTCATCCGTTTGCGCACGTCTGCGTCGTCGAGCGCGGCGTCGAGTGCCGCGCTCAGGCGGTCGAGAATCGGCTTGGGCGTGTTTTTCGGGGCGAACAACGCAAACCAGGTCGAGGCCTGGTATTCGCCCAATCCGGCTTCGCCCGTCGTGGGCAAATTCGGCAGCAGGGAGCTGCGCTGGGGCGCTGCGATCGCATAGGCCTTGATGGTTCCGGCATTGAGCTGCGGAGCGGAGGTCAGCACGTCGCCGCACATGTAATCGGCCTGGCCGGCCACCAGCGCATTCATCGCCGGGGCGCCGCCGTTGAACGGCACCAGGGTGGGCTTGGCATCCAGGACCTTGTCGAGCATCAGACAGGTGGTGAAGAAGCTCGAGCCGACGCCCGCATGTGCGACGTTGAGCTTCGCCGCATTGGCTTTCACGTAAGCCACGAATTCCTTGAGGTCCTTCGGCGGGAAATCCTTGCGCGCCACGATCACGGTCGGGGCCTCCGCGACCAGGCCGATCGGCTCGAAGTCGGTCTCGGGCTTGTAGGCAAGGCTTGGATAGAGCGCGATCGCGGCCACATGCGTGCCCATCTGGCCCATCAGGATGGTGTAGCCATCTGCCTCCGCGCGCATCGCCCGCGTCGAGCCGACCGTGCCGCCGGCACCCGGAATGTTCAGCACCACCAACTGTTGGCCGAGCGTGCGCGACATGTGATCGCCGACGATGCGCGTAGCGACATCGGTGCCGCCGCCGGGCGCGAATGGAACGATCGCCGTTATCGGCCGAGTCGGATAGGCCTGCGCCTGCGCCACGTGCGAAAGCGCCGGCAATAAGGTTGCACCCAGGGAGAACGTCAGAAATCGGCGGCGCGGAAGTGTCATGGCACCCCTCCTGCACTTGGTCCTGCACTTGATCCGGCATTTGGGCCTTCCGGCGCGCGACGGCCGTCCGGCATGATGGCGGCGTCGAACTTGGCGCCTTCGGTCTTGGTGTCGCTCAAAATGGCGTTCTCGAGATTGGCGCCTTCGAGATTGGCGCCGGTGAGGTTTGCGCCATGCAGATTGGCGCCGTAGAGATTGACACCGGCAAGCTGCGCATCATGCAGATCGGCATCCATGAGATTCGTCTCGATCATGTCGGCGAAGGTGAAATCGATGCCATGCAGGTCCATCTCGCGCAGGTTCAACCCATCGAGCGTCACGCCGCGCATATTTGCGCCTGTGAGCTTGGCGCCGGCGAGGCGTGCTTCGCGGAAATCGCAGCCGGCAAGCTCGGCGCCGGCTAGGTCGGCTTGGTTCAGGCGCGCGCGGCCGAGGCGGGCGTCATGCAGCTTGGCGCCGGCGAGATGCGCGCCGGAGAGATCGGCCTCGAACAGGAGCGCTTCAGTGAGATCGGCGCCGGTGAAGTCCGCCCCCTTGGCGTCGATCAGATTGAGGTTGGCGTGGGCGAGCTTGGCACCCTTGAGATCAGCGCGGGTCAGGGTCGCGCGGAAAAGGCTTACCTCGCTCAAGTCCGCGCCCGCGAGATTGGCGCCATCGAGCTTGCTGCGCTGCAGGTCGCGCCCCGACAGGTCGCGCCCCGAAAGGTTGCAGCCGCTGCAGTCCTTGTCGGTGCCGGCAAGAAACACTTCAGGATCGCTGCCGAGCGCGGCGGTAATGCCCGTCACGGCGATCGCGCTCACCACGATCAGGATTACGGGCAGCCTGGTCGCCATGTCTTGCCAGCTCCCTTTTTGGCCAGCAGCGGAGGGTTCCGGCATGCTATGCTAACCTCCGGAAGACACCAACGAAAAATGGGAGGCGCGTCATGATCAAGTATGGAGTTGCAGCCGCGGCACTTGCGGCCTTGCTCGCCGTAAGCGGAGCTCTCCGGCCGGCGCTCGCGGAAACCCTGTTGGAGAACAGCGCAGAAGCGCGCATGCAGATCGATTTCCACGTGCCGGATGCGGCCTTGAAGGCGATGCTGCCGGCGGGCGCCGAGCCCGCGATCGCGACGCAAGGCGCCGCCAAGGACGCCAATCTGCGCATGATCTTCATCGACCGCATCTCGGTCACCGCTCCGGATGGCGCGCCGAAAGCGACCGGCCAGATGGTCTACCTCGCCATACCGATCAAGCAGCCCAACAATACGATCGCCCAGATGCTCATCTATGGGCTCACCAGCGATGCCGCCGAGGCGCCGGGACCGTTCGGGGTCTATCAACTCGCCACCGCCCATCACATGGAGCGCTCGACCATCGCCGACGCGCAGGCACAGACCAAGGAGCAATGGGAATTCACCTCGGCGAGCGGGGAGCACATGGAGCTGGCCCTGCAATACACGCGCGGCGCCGGACGGCGGGCGAGCAACGAGACAAAATTCTTCTCCAGCGTCAATCCGAGCTTCTATCAGATCTTCAAGGTTGATCAGACGCTCGATATCATGCGCAACGCCACCATCACGGTCCCCGACAGGGTGAAGGAATTCCAATACAAGGCCTCGGGCGGCAAGATCGCGGCGCTGTTCGACGGCAGCGAGCGCGTGCTCAGCATCGATTGCCTGTCGTCTTACAATCGCGCCATTTATCTGCCGTAGATCCAGCCGTCGTCATTGCCGGGCTTGACCAGGCTTGACCCGGCAATCCATCACTTCGCAAAATGATACGAAGATGATGGACCCGCGAGTCAAGCCCGCGGGTGACCCTTGGAAGCAGTCAAGGCCTACAACAATCAATCCGGGAGAGCCCAATGATCACAATACACCACCCATCACTCAAAGCGGCGCTGCTCGCCGGCGCGGCACTCACCTGTTGGCCCGTACTCGCAGCCGAGGTCACGCCGGAGCGGCTCGCCAATCCGGAGCCGCAGAACTGGCTGATGAACCATCGCACCTATGACGGCCAGCGCTTCTCTCCGCTCAGTCGGATCAACAAGGACAATGTCAAAAACCTGAAGCTCGCCTATGCGGTGGCGATCGGCGGCACTTCGGTTGGCGAAAACCTGGAAGCAACGCCGCTGGTCGAGGACGGCTTCATGTATGTGGTCGACCTGTGGGGCATCGTCTACAAGATCGACGTGCGCTCGGGCGACGCCGGACGCATCGTCTGGCGCATGGATCCCAAGCAGGAGAAGGTGCCGCTCTCCAATCGCGGCGCCGCCTTGTGGGGCAATCTGGTCATCTCGACCGCGAGCTATCCGCCGCGTGTGATCGGAACCGACAAGGATTCCGGCAAGATCGTCTGGGAGACCAATCTCACCGACGATCAGACGGATGTGCAGCTTACCGCCGCGCCACTGGCGGTGAAGGACAAGATCATCGTCGGGGCGGCCGGCGGCGATCGCGGCGTGCGCGACTATATCGCCGGGCTCGATGCCAAGACCGGCAAGCTCGAATGGCGTCAATATGTGGTGCCGAAGCCCGGCGAGCCCGGCAGCGAGACATGGAAGGACAACCACAACGCCTGGCAGACCGGCGGCGGCGCCATGTGGGTCACCGGCACCTACGATGTCGCTTCCAACCAGGTGATCTGGGGCACCGGCAATCCGGTGCCGATGTTCGACGCCACCTATCGGCCGGGTGACAATCTCTACACCGACAGCGTGATCTCCTGGAATCCAGACAGCGGCAAGATGAACTGGTACTTCCAGTTCACGCCCGGCGATCACTGGGACTATGACGAGGAGGGCACGCACATCCTGATCGATGGGCAGGTCAACGGCGAGATGCGCCACCTGATCACCCATTCGGCCCGCAACGGCTTCCTCTACACAATGGAGCGCAGCAACGGGCAGACTGTGGTGGCCAAGCCCTATCTCGACAACATCAACTGGACCAAGGGCATCGACCAGAAGACCGGCAAGCCGGTCGACTATGTGCCGAACAGCGACATCCAGATGTACGCGGGCATCGCGACGCCGACGCTCGCCGAGCCGACGAAAAAGATGTGCCCGTCGCCGTCCGGCGGCAACAACTTCTGGCCATCGGCGTACAGCCCGAAGACCAAGCTCCTATACGTGCCGGCGCTCATCAATTGCGCGATGGTCACGCAGGACCCGAAGGAGAGCGTCAAGACGGCGGCCGGCGACATGCGCGGCGGCCCGCGGGCGACATCGAGCGAACGCTCCGAGACTGATCTCTTGGCGATCGATCCGGTCACCGGCGAGACCAAGTTCAAGGCTCACGTCCCGTATGCCGACTATTCGGGCGCGCTGTCGACCGCCGGCGGCCTGATCTTCACCGGCTATAACGATGGCACGTTTGCGGCCTACGACGACGCGACCTTGCAGCAAGTGTGGAAGATCAATGTCGGTGTGGGCTTCGATGCGCCACCGATGACCTTCGAGGTCGGCGGCAAGCAATATGTGGCGATCCTCTCGGGCCTGAGCAAAATTGCCACCGGCCGGAACCTCAACTCGCCGGAGCTCAAGGATCAGCGCAACCAGACCATGCTGTTCGTGTTTGGATTGTAAAGACCAACAACGTTGAGCCGTAGGGTGGGTTAGCGCTGCCAAGGCCTCTCAACGACAACGGCCTTGGTGGCGCGCAACCCACCAACAAGGTGCGACAGCCGCGGTACGGCGAGTTACGGCGCAGACGCGGCCTGTGCGAATGGAAGCCTTGTAGCGAGCGCCTAACCCACCCTACGGCCATGGGTAGGCGCCTGCCTTACGGCTTCTGTACCAGCTCGAAGCGGGCTGAGCTCTCGAATTGGCCTTCCGTCTCCCGGCCGCTGTGCGGATCAAACCGCGCCTGCCCGGGCTTGCGCAGATAGCGGGTCTGCAACGTCGCGCTCGTGGTTGCATCGATCTGTTTGCGGCAATCCTGCTTGACGAAGACGCCGTCGACCGCCGTCTCGCCTTCCGCGAGCGGCAGGTCCTGGCATTGCCAATCCTCGCGTCCGAAGCGCGCGTTGAGGAAGTTGCGCAGAAGGTAGGCCTCGTCCCGGTTCTGTGAGGGATCGCGCGGGTCGCTGACGATACGGATGCCGCGCAGTATGCCCTGCGCATCGATCAGGGCCGACACCACCACGGGAAATCCGTAAGTCTTGGTGCCGGCATATTGCTCCATCTGGTCTTCGAGGCTGTTGGCCTTGGCCCAGTATTCGAGCTCGTCGTCGTAGCGGAAATAGACCTCGCGCAAGCCGCTTGCCTCTGCGCGGCAGCGGTGGAACTCGCCGAAGCCGGCAAGTGGCAGCGACGGCGGGCCCCCATTGGTGCCGCACGCATAGTCGACGAATTCATCCGGCAGCTTGTCGACCGGCGTGCCGAGCTTAAGGTCCCAGACCTCGAGCCGGGTCGGCAGCCCCTGGGCCGTGGCCGATGTGGCGAGGGCCAGGAGGAGAGTTGCCGCGAACCTGTGATGCATCGGAGGATTCGTAGGCGCGGCCCTTGTGGCCGCCCCATGCCCTGGTGCGGGCGCCCACAAGGGGCGTCCCTGCGCAACGCAATTCGATACCAATTTATCCAGACCCGCCTTTGGCGCAATCGCCGAAACGTGGCAAAATCCGCTTTTCGCCTGAGGCTACGGAATAGATCGCATGATTTGGCGTCGCCTGCTCGAGCTCGCGTTCGGCTTTGCCTGCGCGCTGGCGCTCACGCATATCGCGTGCGGCCCGTTACGACCTGCCCGGGCCGCCGGCGAGAACGATTTCCTCGCCGGGGTGAGCAAATCCTGCCCGAATTGTGTGCTGGCGCATGCCCCGCTCAAGCGCAAGGATCTGACCGATGCGGACCTGTCGGGCGCCGATCTTTCGGCCGCGGTGATGCACCGCGCGAAGCTGTTCCGCGCGAAATTGACCGGTGCCGATCTCGCCAACGCGAACCTCAACAAGACCGATCTCAAGAATGCCTCGTTGGCGGAGGCCAAGGCCGCCGGCGCCATGTTCTATGAGGCCGACATGAGCGCCGCCGATCTGACCGGCGCCGACCTGTCCGACGGCAAGATGGGGCATGTGCGGCTCACCCGCGCGAAGCTCGATCACGCCAAGATCACCGCTGCAGTGTTGACCGAAGCCCATCTCGATGAAGCTTCGCTGCGCGGCGCTGACCTCAGCGAAAGCAACCTCGTCAGCGCGACGCTGCGCGCCGCCAATCTCGAGGGCGCCAATCTCAACAATGCGGGGCTCGTGGAAGCCGTGCTGCGCGATGCCAATCTCAAAGGCGCCAATTTATCCGAGGCCGATCTGTTCGGGGCGGATCTCTCGGGCGCCGACCTGACGGGCGCTGATCTTTCCGATGCCCGGCTCACGCGTGCGATCCTCACCGGCGCCAAGCTCGACGGCGCAAAGCTGTCCGGCACGTTGATGCCGGATGGCACCACGCATGAGTAGCTGGTTTATGGACATCAATTGGCGCGTGGGCCGTGCGGTGGACGAGGCGCGTTCCCTCCCCCCTTGTGGGGGAGGGTTAGGGAGGGCGGTGGCTTGCGAGACGCGCTTGTGTTCCACCACGCCCACCCCCGACCCCTCCCCACAAGGGGGAGGGGAGCGCGCCGAGCGAGCGGCGAATCCCCGCGCCAAATTCAGGCGAGCATTTCTCATCATCGGGGCCTTGCTGCTCGCGACACCGGCGGCCGCTCAAGACCAGCCCACCCGTGCCGAGGTCTGGGACCTCAAGCTCGGCACACCAGTCGAGCAAATGCCCGATGTGTTTGCCGACTATGCCTGCGGCACCAATGGCGGACCGCCGTCGATCCCGCTCAGTGGATGGAAGGATTTCCGCCGTTGCCGCGCCGATGCGCAAGGCCTGCATGAGGTCTACTTCCGCTACGACGACGAGCTCGAATATTGGGCCAAGGCCAACAACTTCTCGACCGAGATCGAGAAGTACTCGGGCACGAAAGTGTACGATTTTCCTGTCGTCTTGTCGGCGCGTTTTGATGAGCGCGGCATTTTCACCGGTTTGCGCATCGTCAGCGATCCGCGCGATCCCTCGCGCGATCGCGACGAAGCTTATCTGTTGCGCAACTTCCTCACCGCACGCTACGGCCGCGACGGCTGGGACTGCGTCGATCTCCCGCCTGCCGAAGGCGAGACGCCGGTCGGACGAACCTTCATAAAGCAGCGCTGCCACAAGATGGTCGAAGGACCGGCGACCGCCGATCTCGAGACGCATTTCTTTCGCAAGAAGGGGGAGAGCGAGATTGATCCGCAATCGGGGCGCCTGACCGAAGGCCAGTTCGAGAGCCTGGTGCGCTTCGAGCTGACATTGGTGAAATGAATCAATTGCCGGGCACATCTCCAGCATGTTCGTCCCGGCCGAGCGTAGCGACGGGCCGCGCCCCATAAGCTTCGGCAAGTATGATAGCGCGTGGGCGTATGGGCTCCTGCTTACGCAGGAGCGACTGAGGCTCCACGCCAGCTCTCGCGGGGACGACGCGTGGCTTCCTACAGCCCAAACACAAAGATCATCGTGGCATTCTTCGCCAGGTTCTTGGTCTCCGGCGAGTGCGCGAGCTTGCCGACCTGATTGCGGGTCAAGCCCGTTGCGACGGCGATGTATTGCTTGCCGTCGACCGCGTAGGTCATGGGCGGCGCGTCGATGCCGGTGCCCACATTGATCGACCAGAGCTCGTCGAGGGTGCGGTCGTCGAGCGCCATGATGGTGCCGTCGAGCAGCGCCGTGACCACGATGCCGCCGGCGGTGGCGAGCGCGCCACTCGAGTCCGGGTAGGGCATGCGCTTGCGCCCCTTGATCTCGCCCGAGGCGGGATCGATCACCACGAGCCCGCTGGTCAGCCGGCCGTCATCGGTATAGCCGCCGCCGTCGAATTTCCCGCGCACGTGTCGGCTCTGGTCGCGGGTGACGGTGGAGCAACCTTCGAGCTCGGGGATGTAAAGAAGCCCGGTCGTGCGGCTATAGGCGGCGGACCAGAAATTGTTGCCGCCGGCGACCTCCGGGCACACGCTGCTCGCCGCGCCGGTCAGGATCTTGTTGATTGGCGCCGCATAGGTCTGCAGATCCTTGCTCGGATCATAGTCGAGCGGCTTGCCGGTCTTGGGATCGATGCCCTTGGTCCAGGTCAGCTTGTCGACGTATTGCAGCGCTTTCAGGAATTGTCCATTGGTGCGGTCGAACTCATAGTAGAAGCCGTTGCGGCCCGCATGCGTCAGAAGCTTGCGATTCTCGCCGTTGAACCTGCCATCTATCAATATGTGCGTGCCGGTCTCGTCATAGTCCATCGTGTCGTTCGGCGTGTATTGGTGGTACCACTTGATTCTGCCGGTCGCCGCATCGATTGCGAGCGCGCTGTTGGTGAAGAGATTGTCGCCGGGCCGGTAGGAGGAATCATATTTCGGCGACGGATTGCCGGCGCCCCAATAGGTCATGTTGGTGTCAGGGTCGTAGCTGCCGGTGACATAGAAGGCGCCTCCGCCGGTCTGCCAGGCGTTGTTCTTGTCCTTCCAGGTCTCGCTGCCGGGTTCGCCGGGCGCCGGGACCGAATAGGTCTTCCACAATACCTCGCCGGTTTCGGGCTTGAGCGCCGTGATCCAGCTCCGCACGCCCTGATCGCCGCCCGATGCGCCGACGATGATCGCGTCCTTAAGCGCAAGCGGAGCCGCATTGAGGGTCATGTCGGGTTGGTCGCGCAGGTTCTTGTCCCACACGATCTTGCCGGTCTCTTTGTCGGTTGCGATGACGCGCCCGTCCTGTCCGGTGACCGAGATCACCAGATTGCCCCACAAGGCGACGCCGCGGTTGCGCTCGATCTTCTCCTGGCCCGGATCCATCTTCCAGACGATGTGGCCGGCGGTGCCGGAGCGGACGTCGATCTTGTAGACCACGCCCCAGGCGTCTGCGACGTACATGAAGCCGTCATCGACGAGCGGCGTCGCCACCAGATTCTCATTGCCCGAAGTGCCGCCGATCGCGATCGCGAAGGCGAGCTTCAGGTTCTTGACGTTGCCGCGGTTGATCGTATCGAGCGCCGAGAAGCGCTGGGCGCCGTAGTCGTGATGATTCATCAGCCAGTTCTGCGGCTCAGGATGAGTGAGCCGATCGAAGGTGACGTCGGCGGCGCGCGCGGCCGAGCTTGCGAGAAGCACACAGGCGAAAATGCTGAGGGATTTTCTGAATGTTGGCATTGTCATGGGCCCGGGGGCTGGTGAGCGGGAGAGACAAGATAGCAGGAAGGATTATCAGTCACCATTCTGCGTCGCCCCTGCGCAAGCAGGGGCCCATACCGCAACGCGCCCTCGGGGCCGCACAGCTGTATGGGTTCCTGCGTTCGCAGGAACGACGTTGTTGCTGGGCGCTCGCCCGCTTACACCGCGGCGAGCCCGGCCATCACGTCCTCGACCACGTCGTCGGGATGCTCGAGGCCGGTCGACAGACGCAGGAATCCGTCGCTGATGCCGAGCTCGGCGCGCGCTTCCGCGGTCAGGCGCTGGTGCGTGGTGGTCGCCGGATGGGTAATCAGGCTCTTGGCGTCACCCAGATTGTTGCTGATGCGCACGAGCTTGAGCGCGTCCTGGAAGCGGAACGCCGCCGCCTTGCCGCCCTTGACCTCGAAACCGACCAGCGTCGAGCCTGCGCGCATCTGCTTCTGCGCGATCGCCGCCTGCGGATGATCGCTGCGGCCCGGGTAGATGAGGCGAGATATCTTCGGATGCTCGGCGAGCGCGACCGCAACGGTTGCGGCCGTGTCGGTCTGCCGCTGCACCCGCACCGCAAGCGTTTCCAGCCCCTTGAGCAACACCCAGGCATTGAACGGCGAGATTGAGGGTCCGGTCTGCCGCAACAGCGTATGCACGTTATCCTGGATGAATTTCTCTGACGCGAGAATGACGCCGCCGAGGCAGCGCCCTTGTCCGTCGATATGCTTGGTGGCCGAATAGACCACGCAGTCGGCACCGAGCTCCAGCGGCCGCTGCCACATCGGGGTTGCGAACACGTTGTCGACCACCACCGTCGCGCCGGCTGCGTGCGCGATCTTGGCAACACCCGCGATATCGATCACGTCCAGCGTCGGATTGGTCGGGCTTTCGAGGAAGAAGGTCTTGGTATTGGGCCTGACCGCGTCCTGCCATTGCTTGAGATCGGTGCCGTCGACCAGCGTCGAGGAAACCCCATAGCGCGGCAGATGATCCTCGACCACATAGCGGCAGGAGCCGAACAGCGCCTTGGCGGCGACCACGTGATCGCCGGCGCGCAGCTGTCCCATCAGAGCGGTGGTGACGGCCGCCATGCCGGTTGCGGTCGCACGCGCGGCCTGTGCGCCTTCGAGGGCGCACATGCGTGCCTCGAACATCGACACGGTGGGATTGGAGAAGCGCGAATATTGGTAGCCGGCCTCTTCCCCCTTGAAGCGCCGCTCGGCACTTGCGGCGGTCTCGTACACATAGCCTTGGGTGAGGAACAGCGCCTCTGAGGTTTCGCCGAATTCCGAGCGCAGCGTGCCGGCATGCACGAGACGGGTTTCGGGACGATAGCGCTTGGCTTGGGACGGGTTCACTGGCGCGTTCATCAGGGTCTCCTTTTTAGCCAACAAAAAACCCGGCCGGAATATTTCCGCCGGGGCCCTCCACGCGTCCCCGGCCTTTTAGCGACTTGTTTTACGTGGCTGCAAGCCGGCCGGCTCAAATGACCACGGGATAACTTGCGCTCTTACGCCCAATCGGCATTGGCGTCAACTCTGCGATTTTGTAGGGATCAAGTCTAGTATTTCGCTCCCGAGTCATGGCCGGGCTCGTCCCGGCCATCCACGTCTCGCTGCGGATTAAAAGTAAAGGCGTGGATGCCCGCGACAAGCGCGGGCATGACGGTGAAGGGCATCTTTATCGTCATGTCAGCTATCGTGAACAAGCCTGCGGACATTCTGCGCGAGCCGACCGGCCCGCTTGCGGACCTCGGCACCAGGGCGGGCCTGTTACCGCGCCAGCGGATCAAGGGCCTGATCCGTCGCCGGATGATCCAGGCCTCGAGCGATATCGACGAGACGCAGATACAACCTGCAAGCCTTGATCTGCGGCTCGGCACCAAAGCCTACCGCGTGCCGGCGAGCTTCCTTCCCGGCAAGGCCAAGACGGTCGAGCAGCAGCTCGCCGAGCTGGAAGTAGACGAGATCAATCTCGAGGCTGGCGCCGTGCTCGAGCGTGGCACCGTCTATTTGGTCGAGCTCATGGAGCACTTGAGCCTGCCGGAAAGCGTATCGGCGCTCGCCAACCCGAAGAGCTCGACCGGGCGGCTCGACGTGTTCACCCGCCTGATCGCCGACCATAGCGACATGTTCGACAATGTGCCCGGCGGCTACCAGGGCCCGATCTACACCGAGATATCGCCGTCGAGCTTCTCGATCCGGGTGCGCAAAGGCTCACGCCTCAATCAAATCCGCTTTCGCAGACGCAATCCGGCGCAGGCCGAGACCGCGCGGTTTGCGCTGTCCGATCGCGAGCTCCTGGAGCAGCACAGGCAGCTTGCGCTGGTTGATGGCGAAATCCAGCTGCGCAACGGCCTGGTGCTGAGCGTAGATCTGAGCGCCGGCGAGCCGGGCGGACTGGTCGGTTATCGGGCGCAGAAATTCACCGGCGTTATCGATGTCGACAGCATCGCCGAATACGACCCGCGCGATTTTTGGGAGCAGGTGCACGTCCGCAACTACAACAAGCTGATCTTAGATCCCAATCAGTTCTATATCCTGGCGTCGCGCGAGCGCATCCACATCCCGCCCGACTGGGCAGCCGAGATGGTGCCGATCGACCCGATGATGGGCGAGTTCCGTGTGCACTATGCGGGTTTTTTCGATCCGGGCTTCGGCTTCACCGAAGAGGGTCGCCCCGGCAGCCGTGCCGTGCTCGAAGTGCGCAGCCATGAGGTGCCGTTCGTGCTCGAGCACGGCCAGGCGATCGGGCGGCTCATCTACGAGCCGATGGCAGAGACACCCGATGTGCTCTACGGCCAGACCGACACCTCGAACTACCAGGGGCAAAGCCTGAAGCTATCGAAGCATTTCCGGGTGTGAAGCTCTCGCCTCTCCAACGGTCGTCGCTACGAAAGCAGGGACCCAGACAGCGCGTACGCGTGTCTTCCTCGCGCTACGCCCGGCACGACGCCGCGGTCTGCCGCCTGCTCACCATCGACAAAACGACGCCAGGCCTACCGCTCCTCGCGTTTGGTTTGCTCCATCGCTGCCGCCCGTCTGCGATCGCCGTCTGAAATCAGCCAATAGAGTCCGCCGAGCGCCAACAGCAGCCCGCCAAAGCCGAGCAGGGTTTGATAATCGAGTGACTCGAAGTCGCGCAGCATCAATTTGCGTGCGATCACCAGAATGGCGATCAGCACGACGATGCGCGCTTGGATGGCGCCGGAATGCTCGGTCAGCGCCACGTAGACCGAGTGATTGAACTCGAGCAGGATGACGATGGTGAGAATGAGCCCGAAGGTATCCTGCAGCGCCGCCTTGTCGAGGAATGCTTCTCCTAGCGCGAGGTCGTTCACGAGCTTCACGGCGACGAACGCGATCGCGAATACGGTGATCACGCCGAGCATGACCAGGACGGCGACGAGGGCGGCACGCTCGAACTGCCAATAGATGGGAAGCTTCGACCGCTTGGTCTTGCCGGAGTCATCGGCCGCCATTGTCCGCCTCCTTGCTGCCGGCGTCTCCTTCCAGCCGGTCAGGGAGCATCACGGCGAGCGCTTGTCCCGGCGAACGCAAGCCGCGCTCCGCCACTTCCTGTGCAACGCCGTCGGCCGCGAGCTTGCCGTAATCCGCCATGATCGCGCTGAATGCCGTCATCATCTCGGGCACTTGTTCGGGCCCTCCGCCGCCACCACCACCCATTGCTGCCTCCGATCAGATGCGACACGCTGGCAACTCTTCGCACCTGCAACAAACAACGACAAAGCTCGGTATTTTCACTTCGAGGATGCCCGCCGTCACCCCGAATGAAGATTTGTTCATCTGCCACGAGATGCCCGGGTGAGCAGGCCCCCAATAAGGTCAATTCGTATACTTAAAGCTTGCATACGTATGCAGTTACCATTGCTGAGATCGAGCACATCCGCTAGCTAATTGTTTCGCTGGCTGGATGGCGACTCGGATGGACAACCGAGAACAGGGGATATTGGGGCCGCGAACAATGGCCTCCGGGAAGGAGTTCCGCGTCGCTATCGTGGGCGGCGGGCCCGGCGGACTGTTCGCTGCTTGGCATCTCGAGGCCAAAGCTGGCGCCACCTGCAAGGTAACGATCTACGAGGCGACGGATAGGCTCGGCGGCAAGATTTCCACCGGCAGCTTTCCCGGCATCGGCATCTATGAAGCGGGCGCTGCCGAGATCTACGACTATTCGACCCTCGGTCAGGATCCTCTGCGCGAGTTGATCGAGAAGGAGCTCGGGCTCGAAATCAAACATATCTCCGGCGGGGCCTGCATACTCGATGGCCATGTGCTGCAGGACATCAATGCGCTGGGACCGCAATTCGGCATGGCAGCACGCGATGTGGCGCATGCGTTCCGCCAGCGCTGCGCCCGGCTCATGAGCCCCGGTGTTTTCTATCGTTCCGATGTCGCGGCCGATAACCGGCATCCCTGGGCCAGCATTTCGGCCGCTGAAATTCTCGCCCAGGAGATCAAGGACGAAACGGCGCGGCGCTATATCCGCGTCATGGCGCACAGCGATGTTGCGGTACCGCCACATCTCACAACAGGCTTGAACTTCCTCAAGAACGTGTTGATGGACGTCGAGGGCTATCTTTCGGTCTACTCCATCGTCGGCGGCAACGAGCAGATCGTTGCACGACTGGCAAGGGAAATTTCGGCCGACATCCGTCTCAATTCGGTGGTGCGCGCGATCGAGCCGCTCGCGGACGGCACCTATCGGATCCAGGCGATGACGGACGGGGCGAGCGAAACCGCGATTGCCGATTTTGTTGTGCTGGCGCTGCCGCTCACCGCGCTGTCGATCATGGATTGGCGCTCCCCTGCGCTGCGACGCGCCATGGAGAAGCACGTCGCCTATTTCGATCGGCCTGGCCACTATGTGCGCGCCACTTTGCTGTTCGAGCGACCGTTCTGGCGCGAGCATGTGACCGGCAACTGGTTCATGCTCGATGCATTCGACGGCTGCTGCGTCTATGACGAGAGCTCGCGCAACGAGATGGGCGGTAGCGGCGCATTGAGCTTCCTCATCGCCGGCAATGCGGCGCTCGGCCTCGCCAATATGAGCGATGACCGCATCGAACAGCTTTGCCTCGATGCACTGCCTCCGCAAATGCAGCACGCGAGAGCCCTGCTGGTCGACCGCCGCATTCACCGCTGGGTCGCGACCGTCAATGCGGTGCCGGGCGGCCTGCCGGAACGCAGCCGGCTGGAGAACCATCGCCCCGATCCGCAGCGCCTGCCGGGCCTGTTCGCAGTCGGCGATTACATGTTCGATGCGACGCTCAACGGCGTGCTCGATTCCGCCGATACGGCAAGTGACCTGATCCTGTCCGACATCATTTTCCGTCGGCTTGCCGAGCGGCAGCGCCTTGCGGCCGGTGGCGAAGCGGCTACACCCTTGGCCAATGAGCTGTTGCGGCGCGTATTCGATGCGTCGTTGCTGGCCGACCTCATCGCCATCGCCTATGGGATGCGGCGCGGCGGCAAAATTCTCTGCATCGGCATGGGTATGCGGGCCGTGGCCGCGGAGCTGCGGACCTTCGGATTCGATGCGTGCAGCATCGAACAGCGCTTCGAGCCGCGGATGATTGCGGGCGGAACGGCAGGCGGTGATCTCATCGCCGACATGGCTGATCTGCCGTTTACCGACGGCTGTTTCGACGTAGCAATTGAGCGCGGGCTCTGCGGCCTGGCGCGTACCGAGATCGCGGGCGCTCTCAGGGAGCTGCGGCGCGTGACGCGGAGCGGGATCGTTCTCGGATCGGTGACCACCGATCTTGCCATCGATCTCATCGAGCGCTTCGAGCTTGCCGCCGGGGTCGAGACGCTGACCTCGCGCTGGGACTGGTCGGAGATGATGTTCGCATCAGGTTTTGAGCACGCGCTTGCTGACCCGGCGCGGCTGGCTCGCGCCTGGAAGCGGGCAGAGGAGGCCGGCGCCGGCCCGGGCCACTGGTACGAGGACGCCGATGCCCTGAACTACTGCTTCTACCGGATCACCGAAGCGGCGGCGCATTGGCCGGAGGTCGGCCGCGAACGCGGCGACGCCCACGATCCTGCCGCGATGCAGAGGCATCCGGCGCGGACTGTGGTGGCGTCATGAACATGCACGCGGTTCCGGAAGCTCGTATCACCACCGGGCAAGAGGCCGCGCCAGCGCAGGCTTGGCGCATCGCGTTTCCGGTCGATGCGGGACTCCACGCGGCGCCGCTTGCGGTCATCCGGGAGCCGATGAATGCCGTCGCGGTCGCAAGCCCGGTCGACCTCAACGAGGCGCTCGCCGCCTCGGCGGCGCCGCAGGATGGCTCGCTGCTTGTCATCTGGATCAGATCCGCGCCCGGCAGCGCGCTCGATCTCGATGCGCGCCTGCAGGCCTGGATCAAGGCGGGGCTCGCGCCCAACCAATCGGCGGTGCACGCCAGCATCAAGTCGGTGCGGATTGAGTGCACATCCATTCGGTGCATCGTCCACGCGGCGCCTGAGCAGCTCGCCGATGCCATGGATGCGGTCGCCCGCTTCGTGCCGGTGTTGCGCGCAACAACCGAGCTTGAAGCCCGCATGACGGCGACCTGGCCGCGAATCAAGGCGCACACGCCGTTGACGCATGCGGTGACGCGGGCGCAATTGCGGTTGCAGCGCGAAGTCGACGGCGAGACGGAGCGCGCCACCGAAATGAAGGCGATGCATCTGCGCCTTGCGACGGCGCTGGAGCAGCTCGATCAAACGCTCTCGGCCACATCCAAGCGCATTTATGCGGATCTGGCGGCGGCCGCCGCGCTGCCGGATCGGGTGGAAATGCTCGAGGATCCTATCCAGTTCGCGCTCGACCACTACGAGCTCGCCAATTGGCGGCTGACCGAGATCGGCGCGGCGCGCACCGGCAAGGCCCTGGAGGTGCTGATCATCCTCATTCTTCTCGCCGACTTCTGCATGCGCGTGCTGGAGTATTTGCTCCCCTATGTGAGCTCGTGGTTCTCGCCGATCATCCCGGGATAGTTGTTGTCGTGCGCTATTCGGTACCGTGACGGGGATTTAATTTCGCTGCGGTGGAGGTGCCCGGGAAGCACGCGTTTTCGCAAGTAATTGTCTTGGATCAAATCCCTATTTGCGCCGCCCCCGCTCTGCGCGGAGCCGGGCCGCGCGCGAAAAAAGTTGCCCGCGCGCCGTCCCGTCCATCATCGAACCATGAAAAACCGGTCCACTTCCCAGCGGCGCCAGAAATGCGGGGCAGACGCGCCGTCACGATGCTGTCCACCTAACGCCGCCATCAGCCAGGCAACTGCGGCTCCAATCAAGAGCGATGCCGCGATCATGAAGGCCAGAATCACGGCGGCATGCCCCGCACGACGGATCGCGTCGGCCGACTGACTGATTGCCTGATCGACGCGCGCCTCGGCGCCGGGCTGCGGCAGCCCGGTGCGGGCTTCCACGAGCCGAATGAGATGAGTGCGATCATCTCCGGACATTCCGGAACGGCCCAGCCCCGCGGTGATGATGCGGGCGGCCTGGGCTCGCAACTCGTTATCGTTTGCCGGATCTACGGGCCGGCTGTCGGAACGGAACAGGCGGTCGAGCTCGGATGCCAGCAACGATTCGGCGTTCGAAGCGGTCGGCGTGGTCAGGGCCGCGCTGGTTGGCGCCGCTTTGGTGGTCGCGAAAGCCAGAAGGGCCGCCAGCACAATCGACAGGCCCCAGACTACGAGGCCATGCACCCCGTCAACGAACTCGACCTCCTCCGGAGAGGCCTCACCCGAAGGCGGGCGCAGCCGGCCTGCCAAGTAGCCGCCAAGCGCGAAGCTCGCAATCGCGGTCAGCAGCAGCCACAGGCCGGCGATTACGGCCAATGTGGCGGAGGTATCGCGCCAGCTCGCAGAGGGCGACGCGACTGCGAGGCCGATGCCCGTGCCGAAAGACAGTAGAACGAAGGAGAGTGCCGAGGCGCCGAAGGCGCCGGCGACAATCGGGCTCCAATGGATGTAGGTCGCGCCGGCAACTGCGGAGGGCACGACCGGACGCCGCGCGCTCGCATCGGCCGGATGGAATTGGTCGGTCATGGCACCAGCCTATCGATGTCTCAACGCAAGCCGAGAAATGAAAGGATGAACATGATGACCACAATCAAGCCGATCAGATAAATGATGCCGTTCATGGTGGCCTCCATAGGGCGACAAGCCTCAAACCCGGAATACCCGAGGACCAACGGGAGCGAGGCTTGTCGGTTCCTGTGGCGGCGAAAAGATCGGCGATCGGAAACACGTTTAAAAATGTCAACTAACAGACCATCTTCGGCTGCAGCGGAGGCTCTCCCTCGCTGGTGTGCTGGTGCGATGCACACGCGCCGTCCTGTTCGATTGCTGCTTGATTTAACCGAAGCAAGTACGTTTGGTTCCTGAGGACGGTGGCCCGTCGCACTTCCCCGGCGCGGGCCCTATTTTGTGCAAACGGGAACCGAAGATCTGATTTGGAGGTTTGAATCGGTGTGCAAAGCGCAGCGGCGATGTGACCCTCCCGGGGCCCGCATGTTGCGCTGAGCTGCAGCCCCGCCCCCTCTGACGCAAAGGGGGCGGGGCTTTTCGCTGCCGCTCGATGGAGACGCGCGCGTTAACAGTGGGTCGTGGTCACCTCGTGCACGCGATTGCCGAGGTGCGGCGCGCTGAAGGACCCAAGAGCGCGTCGGGCCGCTTCACGCGGGCGCTGTGAATTCGGCAAGCTTACGGCTTGCAATAAGAGGTTGAGCCACGAACCGTGGCAAGGCTGTCTCGGGATATTGCCGCCGCCGGCTTGTAAACGGCGCCATCGAGGTGCAGGACGACCATGTCCGATTGGAGGTGGCTCTCTCTTGGCGGCTGGGCGCTGCTGGCCGACAAGACAACAGCGGGTCATCCGGGCGAACGACGCGTCGATATTGGAGAAACGCAGTCCCCGCATGCCGTAGGATATCGCTGAATGCCCGAATCGCTTTTCAATGGTTCACGCGCTCGGACCTCGGTCTTGCGGCCGGACGCCGTGATGGCGCGCGCCCTGACCATTCTGGCCGCGCTCGCAGTTATCGCGACGATGTATTTTGCCAAGGAGATTCTGATCCCATTGGCCATTGCGGTGCTTCTGACCTTCGTGCTCGCGCCGCCGATGCGGCTTCTGCGCAATTTGGGCCTAGGTCGTATCCCGGCTGTTACGGTCGTCGTCCTTGGCGCGTTTCTCTTGATCCTCGGCATCGGTACCTTTCTCGGCCAACAAGTCACGGATCTGGCCAAGCAGCTCCCGCAATATCAGTTCCAGATTCAAGGCAAAATCCAGAGTCTCAGCGAGGCGACGAGCGGCGGCATTTTCGAGCGCCTTTCCGGGCTCCTGGACCGCCTAAATCGCCAACTTTCGACCCGACCGCCTTCCGGGCCTAACCAGGCATCTCAGGCGGGGAGCAATCCTGCTCCAGCTCCCCTCCCGGTGGAGATTCACCAACCCGCGCCATCTCCGCTTGATTTTGTCGAAAAGGTGCTGCCGCCCTTGCTGAATCCACTCGTGACTTTCGGCATGGTGGTCGTATTCGTGATATTCTTTCTGCTTCAGCGGCGCGACTTGAGAGATCGATTTATCAAGCTTACCGGCTCACACGATCTCAAACGCACGACCGAGGCCCTGGACGACGCCGCGCAGCGGCTGAGCCGATATTTCCTCGCGCAGACGGCGCTGAACGCCCTATTCGGATCTATCGTGGCAATCGGCCTCGCGGTCATCGGAGTGCCGAACCCCCTCCTTTGGGGCGTGCTGGCGATGGTGCTGCGGTTCGTGCCCTATCTGGGAGCCGTCATATCGGCCGCATTCCCAACGGCCTTGGCGATCGCCGTTGGCCCGGATTGGAGCATGGCGCTCTGGACGATCGCGCTCTTCGTGGTGGTCGAGCCGGTGATTGGCCAACTGCTTGAGCCCCTCCTGTATGGTCACAGCACCGGATTGTCGCCTGTTGCGGTCATCCTGGGCGCAACGTTCTGGGCTTGGCTGTGGGGGCCCATCGGCCTGCTATTGTCAACACCAATTACGGTTTGCCTTGCCGTTCTCGGGCGCCATATCGAATGGTTGGAATTCGTCGACGTATTGATTGGACGCGAGGCCCCGCTCACGGGCCCGCAGCGCTTCTACCAGCGGGCCCTTGCGCGAGACCTCGACGAGGTGACCGAGCAAGCCGACGAGGAGCTGTCGAAGGTATCGCTGCTGGAATACTATGACGAAGTCGTTTTGCCGGGCCTTGTGCTCGCCGAGATCGATTACGTGAGAGGCGCGCTTGACGGGCGCCATATCGAAAGTATCAACGAGGTTATCGCGGAGCTTACCGACGAGCTCGCGAGCCACGAAGACGCCACCGCGGACGCTTCCGATGGTGCCACCTCAGAGCCGGCCGCCGACAAAGCTTCTGGCCGCGATGACGACGATAGCCTGCAACCTGATCGACTCCCCGACATTGGTGTCGCGTGCCTATGGGGAAGGGGGCCTTTCGACAAGGCCCTTGCTTCCATGCTGGCGCAAGTCCTCGAAAGAAGCGGTCTCAAGCCTCAGCTCGGGGTCAACCCGGAAACGCCAAATCTGATCAGGCTTGGCAGTTCGGAGGCCAGGGTGGTCTGCTTCTCGTCCCTCAATATCGGCCGCGGGTCCGCCCAAATGCGATATTCGCTCAGGCGGCTGCGTGTACGCTACTCGCAGGCAAAGGTCCTCCTTTGCCTATGGGGCCAGGATCTAGGCGAGCTGCAAAAGCCCGACCAAGCAATCGCTCGTCAGGCGGATTGCTACGCGACCTCATTCAAGGAGGCGCTCGATTGCTTGCGCTCCGCTGAGCTCGTGGCTGAGCGGCGACCACCCGACCTCGATGCTGCCGGCCCGGGCGCCGCATAGCGGGTACAAGTCGTTATTATCGTCAATCCGGAAAACTCCGCGCAACAAATAGATTGCAAATCGGGAACTCTCTATTTGGTTTGTAGTTAGTGGCGTGGTGAAGCTTTCGGAGGAGAAACAATGAAGACGTCGATTCTTGCCGTTGCGATCGGTGTGACAACGCTGGCCGTAGCCGGCTATTCATCGTCCGCGCTTGCCGATCGCGTATGCACGAAGCAGTGCTCTGACGGCGTTTGTCGCACCAGATGTGTCGAACGGGACCGGGATCGCGATCATATCGTCATCGAGCATCGCGAGAGGCATCACGATCACGACGTTGAAATCAGAGGTCCCGGCGTAGGAGTCGAGGTCGGACATTGATATCTCGCGCTTGCAGGCTTGCCTCTATGGGCTCCTGGCTTGCAACCGAACACGAAAATGTGGAGCCCCGCCCTGGCGGGGCTTCCCTGTTTGAGGTTTTATGCAATCGCGCATTTGACGCCGTCGCAGGAAATTTTGTCTGCAAGCATGTGCGGGCCGCCAAATGTAGATTGGGCGGCCCGCATTTCATCTACGGATACTTGCTAGAGCAGTCGCAAAGAAGCGGGATCTCGGATTCCACTCTTCCGACGATCGCTGCACCAGCACATGCTGCTAATCTAATGGTGCATGAGCAACGCGATCAGAATGATTATGGGAAGGGGAATCCCAATCAACCAAAGTAGCATCCCTCGTCCAAAGCCCATGTCTCTCTCCCGTGATTACAGTCGGAATCATAACGCTGGGCCCGAGAAATCGTTGCATCGAAACACAGGAGGCGGATAGGTCCTGCGCAGCGAGGCCATTGCCGTTGTGCCAGGCACTTCGAATTCCGGAGGTGGCCTTCAAAACGTGCATATTCCATGCGGACCAAAAGCTGCCGGAGCTGCAGCTCGCTGTCGGCTTCTTGAAGCGGCCTGCAGGCCGGGCACTGATCCCGCGCAGCTCATCTGGGCGGCGCAGGCTTTGTACGCGGCCGGGAATGCGGCTTCCCCAGTGGAACTTGTTGTCGAGCATGACGTTCGATCGGCACGGCGTAGCGACAGGTCAGTTAGGAGATTTGAGATGGATTGGAATCGTGTTGAAGGAAATTGGAAGCAGATGAGCGGCAAGGTCAAGGAGAAGTGGGGCAAGCTCACCGATGATGATCTCAATGTCATCGATGGCCGACGCGAGCAGCTCGAAGGCAAGCTGCAGCAGCGCTACGGCCTCGCCAAAGACCAAATCCGCAAGGACGTCGATGATTGGTTGAGCGGCCAGCACTGGTGACCACGATTAGCGGGCGAGAGCGAGAGGCGGCGGCCCGATCCGAGCCGCCGTGTCTTTGCGCGTGTGCGATGAGATGCGCGTGACGGGGGGCGCCTGCATTCGACCGACCGCGGGCGCCAATGTCGGCCAGGGAACCCGGTCGCATACCCTTCGTTACGGGTGATATGAGCCCTGCCGTAGAAGAAAACGAAAAGACGATCGAGAGGAACCAGGCCTGGAAGCTCCAACGCCTAATCGACTCGGTGATCGATTACGCAATTTACATGATCGATCTTGAAGGCCGCGTGGCAAGTTGGAATTCAGGAGCGCAACGGCTGAAAGGCTACTCGGCGGACGAGATAATCGGACAGCCGTTTGCACGCTTTTTCACTCCGGAGGACCAGGAGGTCGAACTTCCAGGCAGGGCGCTGACGATCGCAGCGCAAACCGGCCGTTTCGAGTCCGAGGGTTGGCACGTGCGCCGCGACGGCAGCAGATTTTGGGCGCTTGCCGTGCTTGATGCGATCCGGGACGAGGAGGGTAACGTCATCGGATTCGCCAAGGTCACTCGCGACATGACGGAGCACCGGCTCCAGCAAAGAAAGCTGCTGGAAAGCGAGCGCCGGTTTCGACATCTCGTCGAGGCTGTCGTCGACTACGCGATCTTCCGGCTTGATAAGGATGGGATTGTTGCAACATGGAATTCGGGAGCGGAACGCATCAAGGGGTACGCGGCGGATGAAATCATCGGCCAGCACTTCAGCAGGTTCTATACGGAGGAGGAGCGCGCTGCGGGAGCGCCGGCAAAAGAGCTCGCGACTGCCGCGGCGGATGGTCGTTTCGAGGCTGAAGGATGGCGGGTGCGCAAGGATGGGACGCGGTTTTGGGCGTCCGTCGTTATAGACCCGATCCGGGACGACGGCGGCGAGCTCGTGGGATTTGCCAAGGTCACTCGCGATATCACGGAGCGGATGGAAACGCAGCGCATCCTGGCCGAGACCCGAGAACGGCTGGCGGTTTCACAGCGGATGGAGGCTGTCGGTCAGCTCAGCGGCGGCATCGCGCATGATTTCAATAACCTCCTCATGATCATCCATGGCAACGTCGAGGTCGCCCAGCGCGCTGCCCGGGCCTTGGGAACCCCTGCCGCCAATATACAGAGATCGCTTGCCCATGCGATGCGAGGCGTGCAACGCGCCACTGCTTTGACGCATCGGCTGCTGGCCTTCTCACGTCGCCAGCCGCTTGATCCGAAAGTGTTGGACCTGAACAAATATCTACCGGGTGTCGGGGACTTTCTGCAGCGCACGCTTGGTGAAACCATCGAGCTGGAGGTCGCCGGGGCTGGCGGACTCTGGCCGATCGAGGTCGATGTGCCGCAACTTGAATCGAGCTTGGTCAACCTTGCGCTGAACGCACGGGATGCCATGCCCTCGGGCGGAAGACTGACGGTCGAAGCAATGAACCAGGTCCTCGATCACGAATACTCGCGGATCAATCCGGAGGTTCCTGCGGGACAATACGTCATGATCAGCGTGAGTGATACGGGCCACGGAATGACGCCGGAAATTCTCAGCCGGGCCTTCGAGCCGTTCTTCACGACCAAGGAGATCGGCCAAGGCACCGGCCTCGGGCTCAGCCAAGTCTACGGCTTCGTCAAGCAATCGGGCGGCCACGTGAAGATCTATAGCGAGGCAGGCATGGGGACGACATTCAAGCTGTACTTCCCGCGATCAGGCGAGCAGGGTCACGCCATCGAAGAAGCGGACATCTTGCCGGCCGGCACGCAACGGTCCGAGCGGATCTTGGTGGTCGAGGACGACAAGGACTTACGCGCTTACCTGATCGAAATACTGCGCGACCTGAACTACGGGGCCATAGCGGCGCAAGATGCCGTCGCGGCACTTGGTATTCTCGAGCAACCGGACATCCGGGTCGATCTGCTTTTGACGGATGTCGTGATGCCCGGGATGAACGGACGCGAGCTCGCCAATCGGGCTCTCCAGCTGCGCCCCGGCCTCAAGATCCTCTTTATGTCCGGATATTCGCGAAACGCGGTGGTGCATCAGGGCAGGGTCGATCGCGGCGTCAACCTCATCCAGAAGCCCGTCTCGATGAGCGAGCTGGCGGCCCGTATACGTGACGCATTAGACGCGAAGCCCTATTAGGGTCCGCGGCGTCAGATGACTCTGTTGCGACCGCTCCTCAAGCGTGCTGCTTCTTCGCTTCGACTCGCCGATACCAGGCAAAGTCCTGGGATTGGCGTTGCGTTCTCGAAGACCTGCAGCGCGGTCGCGTCGTCGATACCTCCGGGTTGCTTGCAACGGTTGCCCATGGCCGTTCTTCTGGCCCGGATCGCCGTCCGCGGCCAAGATCTGACGCCGCTTCCTGCAGTAGAAGCTATGGCGCCAGCGCACGCCGAGCGGATTTGCCCGTTCGGCGTACGCGCGGTTCTGGCATCGCGGCTCAATGCCGGTGAGCACCGGACCGGTTGCGGGACTTCCCCATGGCGAACTCCTGGCTTGTTATCCCCCGTTCACGCGCCCAGATGATCGCCGCAGCGCGACGATTGACGCCGATCTTGCGATAAAGCGAAGCGATGTGATTACGCACAGTGTTCCGGGAGAGCGCCAGGATCTGGCTCATCTCGTCGTCGCTCCTGCCTTGGCAGATGAGCCCCAGAACCTCCCGCTCCCTATGGCTCAGCATCTCAAGATCGGATGAGCCGCTCTGCGGGTGCTTCGCCGACCACCATGCTTTAAGCTTGTCGACCATGACGCGGCTGAACCAGGAACTGTCCGACAGAATCGCCTCGACTGCATTGAAGAGGTCATGACCCGTCTCCTTCGCGTCCTCTGTCTCCTGGAGCACGCAAACTGCGATCGTCTTGCCGTTGATCGGCAGCTCCACAGGAGCCGCGAAACAACCCACAGCCAGCCCTTCTTTTCGGGGAATGGGAAGGGTTATCCGCTCCAGTCCGCCGTTGATCCTTCGACGCGTTTTTGCGTCCATCCATACGGGCAGCCCGCCCCGATCGACTACGATCAGGCCGTTATCCAGCGCCGATGTAATCTGCTCCAGCCGCTCATGCGGCTGGCCGTTGGAAGTCTCATCCATGGCACAGCCCCTTGTCCGAAGGTCAGAGAGATTGATTTGCCGCAATAACGCGGCGGGCAGGGGCATGGTTCCCCTTCACTAGGCCATTGGTTGTGGCTTACTAATCCGTAGTATTCCGCAGGCCGCGTGCAGATCGGGACTCGCACAGACGGCAAATGGCCGCCGGCCGGATCCGCCAACTATTGAACTGGTAGTTTGTGCCCTCTTGCACGGTTCCGAACAGCAAGCAATCATTTGCCTTCCAGGAGAACAAGTCCGCATCATCGATCGGCGAACCCTGCAGTGGCGGAAATTTCAGAAGCGCTTCAGCCGTATCTTGCAGGCGAGTTCTGGCTCGCGGGCGAGAAGGAGGCGTTCCAGGCAGCCACTAACGGTTCGCCGCTGGATCTGCACGTGGAGGCCATCCTCAGAACACTGGGTGACGAGGATGCACGGGAGCCGCATGCATCAGCCGAGTGACGACGTGCAGGTCTCAAACAACGCCGCAGTCCCTAGTCCAGCACTATGGGCCCAGGCGATGGAATGCAGCCGCCATTGCTTTCGCCGTCAGAATACGAGCAAAGCCGACAGGGGCAGATGTACGGATGACCATACCGCTCAGTTGCGCGCAAGATGAACTGCTGCAAGCCGTCGAACGTCTCGGAGGCGCCAAGACCATCGACGAAGTTAGGGAGATTTTGCGGTCATCCGGGCGTAGCGTCACCGGAGCGCATGGTATCGCATTGATTCTCCGGGACGGGGACTTCTGCCACTATGTGGATGAAGACGCGATAGGTCCCCTCTGGAAGGGTCAGAAGTTTCCAATGGCGGCATGCATCAGTGGTTGGTCCATGCTTAAGCGGCAGACCGTCTGCATTCCCGACATAACGATAGATCGGCGCATACCGCAAAACCTGTATGAAAATACGTTTGTGCGCAGCCTTGTAATGACGCCGGCCGGGAATCCTCCAGTGGCCGCACTCGGCGCATATTGGGGCCATGTATACCATGCGTCGGCTGATGAAGTTGCGAGGCTGCAAGCGCTCGCACAACAAACCGGGGCAGCGATCAACCGGATACGTTGAGGCAATCTGGCCAGCCGAGGGGCGCGCCGAGCTTCTGTCTGCGACTTCCGGCGCTCGCCGTGACAAGCGGTGGCTGCGGACGGCTAAGCGACGCGCCGAAGCGAGGTCGCCGACATTTTTTTGGGGTGGAACCGGTGGCGCGGTGCCCACGCTAGATTTGGTCCGCAGCGCGTCCGCAATTCCGACAGAGGAGCAAGTGGCTAATGATTGTCGGCTCGGTGAGGGCCGACCCGGTGCCAGCCGGATTCGCTCTCGCTCAATGGCGCGCACGCAGCAGCCAGACATGATACTGGCCGGCACCCATGCCCGCGCGGCGAGCGCTGCCGGCGAGTTGTGCAGGCAGGCCCAAGCCGGCCCAGCACCTACGAGCCGCAGATCGTTCTCGACCGCATCAAGCAACTGATCGCGTTGCCGGCGCAGCCAGATGGTCGATAGACGCCCCGGCCTCCCGGTGAGCCGGCAGCTTGCACCAGAAGGCTCAAGAAACGGGCAGGCGCTCGGGCTGGTCCCGAATTGTATGCAGACACAGTCGCTTGTGACTGGGAACACCTGGAAGGGGGCCCGCATTGATGTCAGCAGTCGGAGGTGAGTCATGGCGGACCGAACACACTATTGGCATCGGGCGCGCGAATGCGTTGCCGTCGCTGAGTGCATCCGCGACCCGCAGGAGCGACTGGCCATGCTTGGGATCGCGCAAGCATTCCTGAGAATGGCTGACCATGCGGGCCGTGGCCGGGCCACCGCTCATACGAGCTCTTCATCGTATGCAACGTTACCGACAGGTGTCTCGGATCGTGGTTTCAGGGCAGCATGTCGGAATACATCGCCAAGAGAGCTGCCGAGTGCGAAGCCCTTATGACTTCGGAAACTGACGCCGTCCGCAAGGTGTCGTTTCGCCTATTGCGCGACATGTGGCTCGCCTTGGCTGACGTGGGCGCCACACTGAGCGCGGAGGAGCTAGAGCGCGAGATTGCCGCGATCGACCAAATCCATACCAACTACCTTCGTGCCACCCGAACCAACAAGATGTAATGTAGACCGAATCCGAGCCGCTACCGCTCGGGCTTCCTGATCATGACCGCGGCTCCCTCGCTGCCGGCGGCGCGCGTCACCCCGGCAGCCGGCAGAGGCCTCGAATATAAGTCGCTCCCCGCGTGTCGGTTGTCGATCCGGCGACCATGATCACCGCAAGGAAGAAGCGGACGTTCTGCCGGCCGGCACGCAACGGTCCGAGCGAATTTTGGTGGTCGAACACTGAAGGGGGTTTCGCGGGGCGCTCGGACAAGGTCGGTCAGTCGGCGTCGCCTGAGGCGCCTCTGAGGGCGAAGGGCCGCCATGAAGGTCGAGCAATAGAAAGGCCCGGGCGATCTTGTACAGTTCGACGCGAACCGCGGGATCCTGTGCCCGCTCCGCTGCACCAGCACATTCTCGGGCCTTCGCTAGGTAGGAACTGGCCTGCATCGACACCTCCCATGATCCTGCGACAATCGAGGAACCCTCCTGCGGTTTCCCTCCGCGGCCAGATTCTGCTGGAGTTGATTAAAATTCGACTAAAAGGCGGTCGGCGCAAACCGACCTTCGAAGTCGGAAGATGTCAGGAGCGGGCCCCTTGATCTCCAGATCTCCTGATCGAGCAGGTCGGGCGAATTTCAGATGCGGCTGCGGTCGTCGGCCTGAAACAGGCTGCGAGACTTTTCGTGGATGAATCCGTTTAGAGGGGCACCCCGCGCAAGCTTTGATCGAGGTCAGCGAGACCCTCAAGGAGAAGCGCTGCAGCGCCCGAAAGGCCCCCGGGCGTCGGTTGGGTCACTGCGCAAGATGGTCGGAATTGGAACTTTGTCTCTGATCCGCAGTTGTGGACCCTGCCGGCAAGCGTGCGCTTCCAGGCCGGGACACTATTACCTCGTCCGATGCTCACACCCATGCACACGAAACCGGAAACTCTTCCACGGGCGAGCACCGGCATCCCAGGCCTTGATCAGGTGCTCGGAGGCGGGTGGGCGCGCAACCGGCTGCATTTGCTCGAGGGAAGTCCGGGCACGGGCAAGACCACTATTGCGCTTCAGTTTTTGCTGGGCGGGGCCGCACTGGGCGAGGCCGGCATTTACATCAGCCTCGCCGAGACCGAGCAGGAGCTGCGCGACGGCGCCCGATCCCACGGCTGGGAAATCGATGAAAAAATCGAGGTCTTCGAGGTCGTTCCGCCAGAAAGCGTTCTCGATCAGGAGCGGCATCAGACTTTGCTCTACTCCTCTGACCTCGAGCTCGGTGAAACGATCACCCGTATCTTCGATGCCATCGAGCGGGTGAACCCCAAGCGGGTCGTTATCGACAGTCTCTCCGAAATCCGCCTGTTGGCGCAGAGCTCGCTGCGTTACCGGCGGCAGATCCTGGCACTCAAGCATTACTTCGCCCGGAACCAATCCACCGTGGTGATGCTCGATGACCTCACCACTGAAACCGCGGACCGCGCCGTGCACAGCATCGCGCACAGCGTCATCCATCTCGACCAACTCGTACCGATCTATGGGGGCGATCGCAGAAGGCTGCGCGTGGTCAAGTGCCGCGGACAGTCGTTCCGCAGCGGCTATCACGACCTGACCATTACCGCGGGAGGAGTGCAGCTGTTTCCGCGCCTGGTGGCGGCCGAGCACCGATCGGCGTGGGCGACGCAATCGCTGGCCAGCGGCGTCCCCGCGCTCGACATGCTGCTCGGCGGCGGCATCGCAGCCGGCTCCAGCACTCTGGTGCTCGGTCCCGCTGGAACCGGCAAATCCCTGCTTGTCATGCAGTACCTGAAGGCGGCGGTTGAACGCGGCGAGCGCGCCGCTTTGTTCGTCTTCGACGAAGAGCTCGGGTTGCTGCTCGATCGGGCCAGTGGGCTGGGCATCGACCTGGCCGGGATGCGGGATGCCGGCATGCTTTTCATCGATCAGATGGACGCCGCCGAGCTATCGCCAGGCGAATTCTCGCACCTGGTACGAGCGCGCGTTGATCGCGAGAACATTCGCGTGGTCGCGATCGACAGCCTCAACGGATACCAGGCGGCAATGTCCGAGGAGCAGTTCATCACGCTGCATCTGCACGAGCTGCTGCAGTACCTCAATCGCCAGGGCGTCGCTACTTTTCTCACCATCGCCCAGCACGGGATGATGGGCGACATGCGTCAACCGGTAGATGTCACCTACCTCGCCGATACGGTCATCCTGTTGCGTTACTTCGAGGCTTTCGGCCGCGTTCGGCGTGCCATATCGGTGGTGAAGAAGCGGACCGGCCCGCATGAGGACACGATCCGTGAGCTGAATATCAGCAGCAAGGGATTGGCGTTGGGCGAGCCGCTGGAGGAATTCCAGGGCGTGCTGCGCGGGGTACCAACTTACGTCGGAAAATCGTCGCCGCTGATGAAAGTCCCATGAGAGCGCAACTCTCAGAGCACGTGGAACGTGTCGCTCTCCTCGCTCCACGCGGACGCGATGCCGCGATAGCCAAAGGGATTATGGCCGAGGCGCGGGTTCGCACCGAAATCTGCCGCGATCTCCCGCATCTGCTCGAGGAGATGAAAGCAGGCGCCGATGTCGCCGTAGTAGCCGAGGAAGCCATGCACGGGGCCGACACGCGCGAGCTCGCGGCGTGGGTTGCCAACCAACCGCCTTGGTCGGACTTCCCGTTCATCGTCCTCACGCGCCATGGCGGGGGCCTCGAACGCAATCCGGAGGCCGCGCAATTTACGGACGCGCTGGGCAACGTGAGCTTCCTGGAGCGGCCTTTCCATCCGACCACACTAGTGAGCATTGTGCAGACAGCCCTGCGGGGTCGTCGCAGGCAATACGAGTGCCGGCGGCTCAACGAGGGGCTCGAGGAACGAGTCCAGGAACGCACCTCCGAGCTGGCCGCCGCCAATCGGCAGCTGCTGGCGCAAATCAGTGAACGTGAGCGGGTCGAATTGACGCTCCGTCAGATGCAGAGGCTGGAAGCGGTCGGCCAGCTCACGTCCGGCGTGGCGCACGACTTCAACAATCTTCTCACGGTTGTGCTTGGCAATATCCGTTTCATTGAAAGGCGTCTTTCTGATGCCGGAGTCGACGGTGACATCGCCCAACGGCTCACTTATATGCGGATCGCAGCCGAACGCGGCGCCAAGTTGACCGACCAGCTGCTGACATTCTCGCGCAGGGCGCGGTTGGAACCGCGCGCGATCGATTTGAACGAGGTGGTCGGCGGCATGCGCGATCTCATGCAAAGCACGATCGGCGGCAGCGTCAGGATCGAGACCCGGATGGCGGCAGACCTCTGGCCCGCACTTGCAGATCCGACCCAGCTCGAGCTGGCCGTCCTCAATCTGGCGATCAACGCTCGCGATGCCATCGAGATCGGCGGCACGCTGGAAGTGATCACCCGAAACGTGACTTTAGGCGCGCCCACGCACCCGGAAGAACCGCCGGCTGGCGACTATGTGGCGATCTGCGTTGCCGACAATGGTTGCGGCATGACGGAGGAAGTCCGGGCCAAGGCGTTCGAGCCGTTCTTCACCACAAAAGGCGTCGGCAAGGGCTCCGGCCTCGGCTTGAGCCAAGTGCTCGGCTTTGCCAAGCAATCGGGCGGCGGGGTGCGCCTGGAATCACAACAGAGCCGCGGGACGCGCGTCGATATCTACTTGCCGCGCGCTCAAGCCAAGCTCGCCGCCCGCATAGAGGCGCCGCACACGCGGCAGGCAGCCGAAGTTTCGGCCGCCAATCTGCTGGTCGTGGACGACGACAACGCGGTCCGCGAGGTTGCAGCCGCCACCCTGCGCGATCTCGGCTATTCGGTGGTCGAAGCAGGCAGCGCCGGCGCCGCCCTGGAGCTTATCGAGAAGTATCCGAACCTCGATCTGGTGGTGCTTGATTTCGCCATGCCGGGGATGAACGGCGCCGAGCTCGCCCGCCAGGTGCGCGCCAAGCGACCGGGATTTTCTTTTGTGTTCATTACCGGATTTGCCGATCGTTCCGCATTGGCCGGCTTCAATGAATCGCAGATCGTGCGCAAGCCGTTCATGAACGATGAGCTTGCCGCCAAGGTCCGCCAGGCCCTGCTCAACAGGCAGAGCCCCAATGTTGCCCTGTCCGTCGAATGCAAGGGTGGAAGTTGATCGCGCCGTCGGCGCGCTTGCTTGGGAGGTTCTTATGTTGCCCGCTCAAGACACTGATACCGCTATCGGATACAAGCATTTGCGTGGGGCACGCGTGTTGGTCGTCGAAGACGAGCCGATGATCTGTCTGCTGTTTGAGGACATGCTCGCGGAACTCGGCTGCGAGCTCGTCGCCTCGGCATCCAGTTTTGCGCAGGCTTGCGAGCTGGCGCAGCGAGCAGACAAGATCGACGTCGCCATTCTGGACGTGATTCTCGGCGATAGGCCGGTGTTTCCATTGGCGACCCAACTGGCCGAACGCGGGGTGCACCTGCTGTTCTGCACCGGCCTGGGCCCCGGCGGGCTGCCTCCGGAATGGCGCGGCTGCGGCACGCTTAGCAAGCCCGTCACCATCAAGGCGCTCGCGAACGAGCTGAGCCGAGCCCTCGGATCGCCTTCCCGCGGCTGACTTTTGGGCGATGCAAGAGCGGATAAACATGAATATGCTCAGCCTCGCCGCAATCCCCCGCGCAAGCCGCCGAGCAGCAACGACACGGGAAACAGCACCACCACTATGAAGAAGATGATCTTCGCGAGGCCGACGCCGAACCGGCAATTCCACCGAAACCGCCGGCTGTCAGCGCGATAATCAGAAGGGCGATGACGACATTCAAATATCCGTTCTCCGCAAGGAATGCGGGCGACCACAACCATATCCGTCAGCTGCGACAGCGTCTCTAACTCCAAACAAGCTCCCCCATGAGGGTGGTTCCCCTGTCGCCCGGAACCAGGCTCCTACACCCGAGCGGGGCTCTACACCCGCCCCATTAGGACCAGGATCAGCACGATTACGAGGACCAGACCAAGACCGCCAGATGGGTAATAACCCCACCCCGCGCTGTAAGGCCATGTCGGCAGGGCGCCTACGAGGATGAGAATGAGCAGAATGAGCAGAATCGTTCCTAAGGACACTTCTTGCCTCCCGCTGAACAATTTGTACCTAGCTACAATCAACAATTCTCAGACGTCGATTAAGTTCCGTCGTTGCGCCTGGTGACAAAGGGCGAACGGCAATGATGCCAGGAACCTAACACGAACTTTTGCGGCGAACGCCGACGAGCGGGACAAAAAGACTCAGAAATTAGACGGGCCTGGGCGAGCGGTCGATCCGCAGCTCGGGGCGCAGGGCCCTCGGCATCAACCGCAACAGACAACCAGCACTCGGAGAGCGAGAGCGGGAATTTTCGGATCAAATGCTTTGAGCAAGTGATTTTGAGGAATTGCTTGGCTAGTGCTTGGCCGTGTTGGAACTCTCTCGCAAGAAGCCGCGTTGTGCTGCTTAGCAAACGCCTGAATGCGCTCGCGCAAGCGGTCGAAGGCCCGCTCGTCCGAATTCTACATGAGAGTTCAAATGCAACCTTTCGGAGGAATCAGAATGAAGAAGATCCTGTTGGCGACCGTTGCCACTATTCCGTTCTTGACACTTACCGTCCTGCCCGGCGCCGGGCAAGAGCTCAACAAACAAAGGGGCGGCGCAGGTGTGAGCCAGTCTCAGGCGCCTGGCGCGGGGGAGAGGCGAGGTGAAACGCAAGGCAAAGAATTGCAGGGAAGCTCGGAGCAGAACCGTACCAGCGGTGAGGCCGAGAACAAGAACAAGGTGAACGGCGATTCGAGCCCGAAGGAACGGGGCGCACAGGCCGGGAGCGAGGGACGAGCAAATCAAGCGGCGGAACAAGCTGGGGGACAATCCAACGATCGAGGGAAGCAGGCGCAAGATCAGATCAAGGCCAAGTCGGACCAGAGCAAGACAACCGGCCAGGCTGCCGCCAAGCCGGAGCAGAGCAAGACAACCGGTCAAGCCGGCGCGAAGCCGAAGCAGGAGGAGAGCGCGGGCGCCAAGTCCAAGGGCCAGGTCAGCGAAGATCAGAAGAAGGGCACGAGCGGGCAGAAGGAGCAAGACGCCCGCGGCGCGCAGGACCGGAAGCAGGACAAGAGTGGACCCGCGCAAACCACCGGGCAGGCCGCTCGGCCGGATAACGACCGCAATGAGCGCGCTCAGCAGGGCAACGGGCGTGATCAGAACACCCAGAAGGACGCCAAGGGCGAGAGCCGTGGCGGCGAAACCGGCGGACGCGTGACTCTCAATGACGAGCAGCGCACGCGGGTCGAGAAGGAGGTTTTCTCCGGTCGCGATGTGCCACGGGTCGATCACGTCGACTTTTCGCTAAACGTCGGCGTAGAGGTGCCGGAGCGGATCAGGGTCGTGGAAGTGCCCTCGGTTCTGATCGACATCCACCCGGAATGGCGTGGTGACGAATATTTCGTGGTGAACGACGAAATAGTCATTGTCGACCACAGTCGCCGGGTGGTCGCGATGGTGCCGGTCGGCTCTTCGTCCGCCTCCGTGACGCGCACCACAACGGTCGGATCGGCTGGCGGTGCCGACATTCGAGAAATCCAGCAAGTGCTGATCGAGAAAGGCTACTATCACGGCCGGGTGGATGGCGTGATGGGTCGCGAGACCGAAGAGGCGTTGATGCAGTTCCAGCGCCGCGAAGGCATCGAGGCGACAGGCCGCATCGATGAACGCACCACCGCCGCATTGGGAATCTCGGGTCGTAGCGAAGGACGAGGTGGCCAGGAGCAAGGAAGGGAGCAATCCGACCAGCGGCAAGGACAATCCCAGCCCGCCAAAGAACCATCGACGTCCGGACGTGCCGGCGACCGCGATGATAACGCACGCCAAGGCACCGACCTCGGCAAGGGCGCGCAGGATCGCGATCAAAAAGAGCCGGCGCAGACCAAGCGCCCGTCCACCTCGGGCCAGGCGAACCCCGCCGATGACAAAAACGACATAAACAAGGACAACGACCAACGCGACAACGCCCGGGGTGCTCAGGACCGAGACAAGGAAGGACAGCGTAGTCTCCCGTCCACGTCGGGCCAGGGCGGGACGCAGGATCGATCTTCGGGTCAGTCGGCCCGGCCGAGCCAGAACGGCGGCAACGACTCGCGGCGCAAGCCCTAGTCATCTAGCACGCTCTGTTCGAAATCTGGGGCCCAGCCGTAAGGCGGGCCCCTTTCCGTTGGGCTTTACCGTCGAGTCGGCTCTTCTTCAGGAAGAGATCTCACCGCGAGCCGCCGAGGTGCAGGAGCGTGCCGGGCTGACCGGGGTGCCGTCATGAACATGCACACGACTTCGGACGCTCGTGCCACCGGGCAAGAAGCCGCGCAATCAACACATGCGGCAATGCTCACTGCTTAGCCCAATAGTCCGGGTTCTGCTTGAAGATGCGCTTGGGGATCATGCCGTAGGCCATTTGCACGGCGTCGACCGCCTCGGCGATGCGGAAATCGACACCGACGCTCGCGAGCGCATAAGCGTCGGGAGCAGACATGCCCCTTTTATCGCGCAGGAACGCAACCGTCTCCTGCACGGCTTCCTGCAGCGCCTTGTTGAGATCGAGATCCATTCCCATCGTGTAGTAGGAGGTCGTGTCCTCGGCGCGCGGCCAGTGCATCGCGCGCCCGTCGCCCTTGTGGACGATGAATTGCAGCGTCGCAGTAAGCGAGGCTTCGATGGCGGTGCCGTCGATCTCGCCGTCACCCTGCACCGCGTGCGAATCGCCGGTGAAGAACAGCGCGCCGTTGTTGAACACGGGCAAGTAGAGCGTCGAGCCGACGCCGAGCTTGTTGAAGTCCATGTTGCCGCCCCAGTGCGACGGCGGGCGGGAGCTGACGAGCCCGAGGTCGCGCGGCGGCGCCACCGCCATGATGCCCATGAACGGGTGCAGCGGCACCTCGATATCGTTGGAAAACAGCGCAACGTTACGGGCAAGATCGAACTTGATCACCTTGGCGGACGGCGCGTTGAGCAGTTCGGGCAGCACGCCGGTGCCGCGATTGGAATTGTTCACGCCGTAGGGCACCCGATGCTCGAGCGCGAGGATGCGCACTTCCAGCATGTCGCCGGGCGCCGCACCTTCGATGAAGATCGGGCCGGTCAGCACGTGGGCGCTGGCGCCCTTGGGATGCGGTACCCGATGATAGATGTCGATCACATCCTGCAGCACCTGGTCGGCCGGAATTCCCGCGCGCGCAAAATAGCTGACCGGATCGTCGGCGGTGTTCATGCCGCTGTGCGAGACCGTGTCGATGCGCACCGTCTGGCCCGACTTGATATGCAGCACCGGCGGTACGTCGGCCGCGAAATAGCCCCATAGGACGGTTTCCGGCGTCGAGCGCAGGCTCGCGTCAACTGCGGGGCTAGATGGCGCGGGCTGCGCGGTCGCGCTGGATGCGAGCCCGAGCAACAGACTTGCTATCAAGCATCGTGAGATCAGTTTCGACATGCGGGTTTCCCCATGGGGCTTCCCTCTGGCAGGAACCGAAGTGTCGCATGGCCCGCGCCCTACGACCATCCTGCAAAAACCGAGGGTGCCGGGTAAAGGCCTGTCCTGCCGCGGCAGCCGGCACGAGCGTGAGCGCCTATCTGACTGTGCGTGGGCGGCCACGCGGGCCCGTTCCCGTGGCCGCTCCGCGCCCAGCGCGCCGCGCCTCGGCGCGCAACAGATCGAGAAACTCGAGGTGCGTACGCGTTGGTTCCCAGTTCGCGCGCGTCGCGATCCCATCGCGGCGGTGCAAGTGCGGTGAGCGGAACGGCAGCACGGTCAAAGCTTCGTTGTCGCCGCGCGCAGCCTCGAAGCTCGACATCAATGTCAGGCGATCGGTCGTGGTCAGGATGGTCCGATACACCTGCAGCGAGGTCGCCTCGATGCCGATCCTGGGCTCGCCGGCGACATTGCCGAGCAAGCGGCGCAGGGCCTGTTGGCGCGGCGTCATCGGGCCCGGCATGATCCACTCGTAGCCGACGAGATCGCGCAGTCTCGGCCGCCGCAATCGGCAGAGCGGATGTCTGTTTCGCGCCACCACCACATAGCTGTTGGTGAACAGCATCTCCTCCCTCACGTCCTTAGCCCATTCCGGGCGGCGCAGCACACCGAACAGAAGGTCGAGCGTGCCGGCGCGCAAGGCATCGAGCAAATCTTCATAGTGTCCGTCGACGATCTGCACGCGCGCACCCGGATATCTGGCGAGCAGCTCGCGGACTGCGCTCGACAGGATTTGCGTTGCCGAATGCGGAATATTGCCGATGGCGACGCGCGAGACGATATGGCCGCGTGCCGCCGCCAGCTCTTCGAGGCCATACTCCATCTCGCGCAGCGCCACCCGGAAGCGCCGGGCGAGCTCGGAGCCCTGCGCCGTGGTGCTGATGCCGCGCGCCGTGCGCTGGAACAGCCTTCGTCCCAGGTCCCGCTCAAGCGCGCGCGCCGAGCGATGCAGCGAAGGCTCGGAGATGCCGAGCGCGCGCGCGGCGGCATCGAATGATGGATTTTCCGAAATCGCGATCAGGCTTCGCAGCTGTGGCCGCGTGATGCGGGATGCCAATCCGGGATCCTGGCTGCCGGCTTCCTTCAATCCGGAGCGGATGTGGTCGAAGATGCGGCGCACCCGCGGCAACAAGATCGCGCCGAGCTCGGTTGCGTAACAGCCCGAGCGCGAGCGCTCAAATAGCCGCGCGCCGAGCTGCGCCTCGAGGGCGCGCAGCGCCTGCGTCACCCCGGGCTGCGAGACGTTCACCTCGCGGGCGGCGCCGCCGACGCTGCCGAGCCGGGCCACGGACTCGAACGCGCGCAATTGCCGCAGCGAAGGCATGTCGGAGGCGAGCATGTCGGGAGTGTTTGTAGCATAATCTTATGGGCGCGGGCATAATTTGGATTGGAGCTTCTGCAGGCTGCGCCGTATTGGGAACGTCGATGCACCACGACTGGGACGTGAAACGAATGCCCATGGGCCGGCATCGGCTGTTGCGCCTGACCACGGCAATGATCGCCTGTGCGGCTCTGCTCGGCGGCATGAGGGCGACGGCGCACGCCGCCGATTATCCGACGCGCCCGGTGCGCCTGTTCGTTCCTTATGGCCCGGGTGGGGTCGGCGACCTCACCATGCGGCTCCTGGCGCGCACGCTGAGCGATCAACTCAAGCAGCAATTCGTGATCGAGAATCGTCCCGGTGCCGGCGGCATCCTGGCGATGTCGGAGGTGCTGCGCGCGCCCGCCGACGGCTACACGCTGGGTGAGGCCGGCAACGGGCAGGCGATCAGCGCGTCGCTGTTCAAGAGGCTTCCCTTCGACATCCTCAAGGACTTCACGCCGGTCTCGGTCGCCGCCTATTTCGAGATGATGCTCGCGGTGCCGGGCAACTCGCCCTATCGATCGCTCAAGGACTTGGTCGAAGCGGCCAAGAAGAATCCCGGCAAGCTCAATCTCGGCGCCATCAATCCGGGCAGCACGCAGAATCTGTCCGCGCATCTGTTCCAGCAGGTCACTGGTGCGCAATTTGCGCTCGTGACCTATCGGACGACGCCTGAGCTTGTCACCGCTATGCTGCGCGGCGAGGTCGATCTTGCGTTCGACTACTATGCGGGCCTCGTCAGCGAGATCGACAACGGCAAGGTGCGCATTCTCGCGACCTCGGGGGAGGAGCGCGATCCGTTGCTCAAGGACGTGCCGACCGCCAAGGAGGCCGGCTTTCCTCAATATGTGGTGGTCGGCTGGAACGGCATCGCGGTGCGCTCCGCGGTGCCGCCCGAGATCGTGCAGACCCTGAGCACGGCCATCAACCGCGCACTGGCGGCGCCGGAGCTGCAGGAGCAGGCGCGCCGGCTCGGTCTTGATGCGCGCGGCTCGACCCCGCAGGAAACGCGCGAGCGCTTTGTCGCCGATATTGCCAAATGGCGCGACGTCATCGACAAGGCCGGCATCGAGAAGCAGTAGCGCATGTTCCGGAAAAGCATGGGCCCGCCAAGGCGGGGCTGGTACAGGTTTTCCGATGACAACCTGCGCCAATGCAAAATTCGATTATGGGGAGGCAGAAAATGGCGAGCGAACCGCAGCTCAAGATCGCGATTGCAGACTACGGCCACACCCGTGCGATCAAATCGGGCGAGGCGCCGATCCGCGGCATCAAGCCGGATTTTATCCAGGTGCAGCCGATCATCGGCGCATTCCGCCGCATGGTGCGCGACGTCGAGTTCGACGTCTGCGAGATGGCGCCCACGACCTACATGATCGCGCGCGCGCTCGGCGCGCCGTTCAAGGCGATCCCGATCTTCATCATGCGCCGCTTCCATCACAGCGGCTTCGTGGTGCGTCCCGATGCCGGCATCAAGTCCCCGAAGGATCTCGAGGGCAAGAAGGTCGGAGTGCGCGCCTATTCGGTCACCACCGGCGTGTGGACGCGCGGCATCTTCACCAACGAATACGGCCTCGACTCGAGCAGGGTGACCTGGGTGGTCGACGACGAGGAGCACGTCACCACCTTGAAGCTGCCGCCCAACGTGATGCATGCGCCGGCCGGCAGGTCGCTCGCCGACATGATGGCGGCAGGCGAGCTGCAGGCCGCCTTCACCGGCAATGCCGGGATCGGCCGCGCCGGCTCGCCGACCGGCGGCGCATGGAAGACGGTCGAGAAGCCTGACTATCCGGAGCTGATCGAAAATCCCGAGAAGGCGGAAGCCGAGTGGTTCAAGCGCACCGGCATTTATCCGATCCACGGGCTCATCGTCGTGCGCGACGAGATCCTGTGGAAGCATCCGTTCGTGGCGCGCGCGCTTTATGACGCGTTCGTCGAAGCCAAGAAGCCCTACATGGCGCAGCTCAAGAGCGGGGCAGGGGATTCGGCCGACGACAAGAAATACCGCGGCCTTGCGTCAATCGTCGGCGATCCGCTGCCCTACGGCATGAAGGCCAATTTGCCCAGCATCGAGGCGATGCTGACTTACGGGTTGCAGCAGAAGCTGATCCCGCGGCCGATGACGCTCGAAGAGGCCTTCGTCGATCCGGAAAAGGTTTGATCGGCATCAGGCCCACCGCTGATCGCGCGCAAAATCTCATCCCGCAATTGGAGACCATCCATGTCGAAAATCATGGACATTCACCCGCACATCGTCGCCAACGACATCGCCCGCTATCCGTTGGCCCCACTGGGCGGGCATCAGTCCGATTGGTCGCGCACGCGCCCTGTGACGACCGAGCAGATGCTCGCCGCCATGGATAAGGCAGGCGTCGCCAAGGCGGCGATCGTGCAGGCCTCGACCTGTTACGGGCATGATAATTCTTATGTGGCCGACGCGGTCGCGGCCCACCCTGATCGCTTCACCGGCGTGTTCTCGGTCGATGTGCTCTCGGCCGACGCGCCGGAGCGCATGCTCCATTGGGTCAAGCGCGGGCTGACCGGCATGCGGCTCTTCACCATCGGCAGCACCATGCCGGACCAGGCCGCATGGCTCGACGATCCCAAGACCTACCCGGCCTGGGACTGCGCCGCCGAGCTCGGCCTCTCGATCTGCCTGCAGATGTCCCCCAAGGCGTTTCCGGAAATGCTGCGCATGATCCAGCGTTTCCCCAAGGTGCGCATCATCCTCGACCACATGGCGCGCCCGAATATCGAGGACGGGCCGCCCTATGCGGCCGCCGAGAGCCTGTTCGCGCTCGCCAAATATCCGCAGGTTTATCTCAAGGTCACCGAGCGCAACTTCACGCAAAGCCGCAAAGGCAAGGCGACGCCGGAGACATTCTTCCCGAAGGTCGTCTCGGAGTTCGGGGCGCAGCGACTGGCCTGGGGCTCGAACTATCCGTCGTCCGAAGGCTCGCTGTCTGAGCTCGTCGCCATGGCGAGGGCAGGGCTTGCCTGTCTCTCGCAGGCCGACCAGGACTGGATATTTGCCAAGACGGCGCAGAGCCTCTATCCCGCTCTCGCAGATTGACAAGGAGCGCGACCCATGGCCGCCCAAGGTAAGCTCACCCTCAACACGATGCTGGGGAATTATTCGAACACCAAGGCGCTCAAGGAAGGTGCGCTCAAGTCGGATCTCGTGGATTTCGATTTCGTCGAGGTCAAGGTCGCCAACAACCTGTTCAAGAGCGTGGTGCGGGACGCCAAGTATGATCTCTCCGAGCTCGCGATCGCGACCTATCTGCAGGCAAAGTATTACAAGAAGCCCTACGTGCTGATCCCCGCCGTGCTGGTCTCCCGCGGCCAGCATCACACCATCGCTTATAACGGCGACCGCGGCACCTTGCGGCCGCAGGACCTGCACGGCAAGCGCGTCGGCGCGCGCGCCTATACGGTGACGACCGTCACCTGGGTGCGCGGGATCCTGGCGGAAGAATACGGCATCGACATCAGCAAGATCGACTGGGTCACCTTCGAGGACCCGCACGTTGCCGAGTACCAGGACCCGCCGGTCATCAAGCGCGCCCCTCCCGGCAAGGACATGGTGGGCATGCTGCTCGACGGCGAGATCGATGCCGCTGTCGTCGGCGACAAGCTGCCCGACCCGCGGCTCAAATACCTCATTCCGGATCCGGAGGCCGCCGCCAAGAAATGGGCGGAGCGGCACGGCGGCGTGCCGATCAACCACATGGTGGTGGTGCGCGAGGAGATCTCGAAGAAGCACCCTGATGCGATCAAAGAAGTGTTCCGCCTGCTGCACGCAAGCAAGCTCGCGGGCGGGCTCGCCGACCGCCCCGTGCAGGAGGACCCCTATCGCTACGGGGTCGAAGCCTGCCGGCCGATCCTCGAGATCATGATCGACCTCTGCTTCAGGCAGCAGCTCATCGGCCGCCGCATGTCGGTCGACGAATTGTTCGACGACACCACGCGCGCGCTGAAGATCGGCTAGCGTGGGGCGACGGGCGCGGGCGGGGCGTTATGCGTCTCGTCCGATGCGCTAGCTTCCGCCCGGTCACCCTCAATTGAACGGGCCCGCTACGCGCGCAACCTTGCTGGGCAACGCGCAAATGCATATATTATGTTGAGCATAAAGGAACTGTGCCAAAGGGAACTGCGCCATGTGCACGATTAAGCGGCTCTTTATGGCTGCCGCGGTGGCGATGATGGTGACGCCGTTGTTCAGCTTGGCGCTTTTCGCCGCTGAGAGCCTGCGGTCGAGCCCGCCATAACCCATAGCCGGTGCGGCGAGCGATTCTTCTGCCTTATTCCCCGGCCAACTCCAGTGCGGCTGCCGAGTGGGCACGCACTGTTTTCAGCGCAACGCGGCCACTTTTGTCGACCTCCTGCGCATTCTTGAAGCTTTCCTCGATATGCTCAACGTCGCGCTCAAGTTCGGCGACGACTTTGTTCCTGATCATATCATAGTCGGGATTTGCCTTGCGCGCCTCAAGCACCAGCACGGCAAATGCGTAAGTGTCGCCCAACGAATAGCGGTCGGTTTCTACATAGTCATAGAACGGATTCTTCGCTGCCTTGCGTTCGTCTACCTCGTCCATGACCAGCTTGATCTGCTGGGCATATTCGGCGAGCTGCCCGGTGTAGGGGATCGCATAGGAGCTGCCGCGGGCGACGTCCTCCGCGAGGAAATAGGCGCCGTCGTTTATCGCCAGATATTCCGCTACCTGTTCGCGACAAAGGAGATCGTCTTCTTTGGCGCATTGTTGCCTGGCGCGGCTCAGGACAGCGATATGACTGCGCGCACGCTGACGTATCTCGTCGAGCGGTCCGAAGTAGAGCTTCGAGATGTCGCCGGGCTTGCCCTCGTAATAATTCAGGCGGCCTATGGCCCACAGGAATCCGTAATCTTTGAAGTCGAGCTCGCTATCTGCTTCACGCAGGAGTTTCCGGGCCTTGTCGTCGTCGCCCATGAAGCTCAGGAAATAGGCGGCCGCGACATAAAGATAGGGAAGCGTGCGATAGTCCTGAATTCTGGGAAAATAGGACACCGCGTTCGGTACAATCCCGTCCACATAATAAACCGAGGGAACCGATTCGCATGTCCTATCATGGACGTAGGGCGCGATCTTCCGCGGCAGATCGATCACACCCTGCCAAAGGCGGTCGTGCGTGGCGCTGAGTTCGCCGTTCTTCTCGATATCCTTGTTGAACAAAATCTGTTCAAGCAACTCCGCCGTCGGTCTGATCATGGTTCGGGCGCTCTCGAGGCTCAGCCCATGATTGATCGCTTTTTGCACGCAGGCAGCGACGGGCGAGATAACGGTGCCGAAGGCAGGCGCCAAAGCCTTCATGGAAGGAAGCATCGTCGATCGTTTCGGGTTCGTGGTGTCGTATTTCTCCAGGTATTCTATGTCCTGGGAAATGCGCTGAGAGTAGATTGCCAAATAAGTCAGGCTGCCCTCGTCGTCGAAGGCCTCAGCCGAGTCCTCCAGCGATATCCTGTGATTGGTGGCGGTGGCGACCTGAAGTTCGATAACAGGCGACTTCAGGCTGGTCAGATGTGACAACCAGCGATCGAGATGCGGGGCAGCAAGCGCTAGAAAGGTAATTCCAAGGGCGGTCGACAGGGCGAGACTTGTGCCGATGCCGGCAGCGGGCTGCTCGTCGCGAACCGCGGGCGGGTCTGCCGGCATGTCCCCGCCGGCGGCCCCCGTTTGCTCCGCCGTCAGCGCACCTTGCGCCGCGATGGCAGGGGGTCGGCGCGCGGCGTTTTCGCGGCGTTCGGCGGCGGCGCGGATCCGCTCTTGCGCGAGGAAGGCGGCACCGGCACCGAGCAAAAGGCCCAGGATGAAGCGGGCAACGATCCCTTGGCCGATCGCGTCGGTCATCTCACCAAAGGTGTGCGGATGGACAGAAAACGACGCCCACGATGCAATGCCGACCAACACCAGCACGAATGAGCAAAACGCCGTCGCGAGTTGGGACGTTCGAAGCTCGCAGGGCCATCTTGTGGCGACCCGAACCGACGCCGCCTGCCAGACCCAATAGCCAAAGAACCCAATAATGACGGCGATAACGAACCAGCCCACGACACGCCACCCCGCCCCTTGAGACCGTCCCTCGGCGCTGGCCAAAGCCCCCATCTCAGGCGAGCTGCGACCTTGTTTCCTCCACCTCTATGCGCTCAGCCAAGAGTTGTCGACTCCAATCAGTACAAGAGGCCGTATCCTTGTGAATGGGCGCGCCAGTGAGACTGAAGCTTAGGAGCGGGAGAGGCCATAGCGGGCGCCGATGCCACTTGGAGCCTTATGGTGATGAGCGCGGGCCCCTGAGCGCCTTGTCGAAGTTGAACCCGCGCGTCTCAATGACCAGACTATTTAATTAGACTTACGCGGCCCTGCGCGATTCCCTCACTGAGATCACGCCGGGTTGATTTCGCGCCTGCGGACGCGCAACGTCGAAGGCGGCTGATCCATAAGCCGCTGATCAAAGCTGTTCGACGGCATCCAGCAAGGGGGGCGTCATGGTCGCACACATCGAGGGACCGCTGTATTACGAACGGATGGGCCGCAGCGGGCCGGTCATGGCCTTCGTGCATCCGAACCCAATGGACCAATCCTGCTGGATATTCCAGATGGCGCATATGTCGACATGGCATCGCTGCATCGCCATCGACATTCCTGGCTACGGCCGCTCGCCCAAGGCGACCGCTGGGCTCACCATGGACGACATGGCGCAAGCCTGCTGGGAGGCGATCGACGAGGTGGCGCCCGGCGAGGCTGCAATCCTGGTCGGATGCTCCGTCGGCTCGGCGCTCCTGCCCTATATGCACCACCAACAAGCCAAGCGCACTGCTGCTCTGGTCATGTCGGGCACCGGCTACAATCCGGGACGGGATTTCACGTCGCGCCGGATCGCCGCCTACCGTGAGCAGGGCATCGGCTACCGCTGGGGCTACACTTTCGAGGATCTGAGCCCGGCGTTCCGGGCGACACCGCTGGCGCATTTCTTCGCCGACCTGTTCTCCGAGCGCAATGGGCACGCCGATCTGCAGTCGATCATCCATCAATTCGAGGCGCTGGCGAAGCCGGAACCGGATGACTTGCACGCACGGATCGCGTGTCCGGCGATCATATTGACCGGCAGCGAGGATGGCTCGCATCCGCGCGCCGCAGCTTTGCGGGCGCGGATTCCGGGCTGTGAAATGAAAATTCTCTACGGCGCCGGCCACGCCTGCCAGATCGAGCAGCCATGGCTGTTCGATCGATACATGATCGAGTTCCTCAAGCGCCACGGCCTGTTTCCGGCTCCCGTCGCGTGATAGCTTTGCCTGCGGGGTGCCGGGTTCCTTAGGAGAGGAACGCCGTGGACATCGAGCGCCGTCGATTGCTTCGCCTGGCCGGTGGTCTCGCCGCACTCGCGGGCGCGGTTGACCTCGCGAAGGCAGAGACCTATCCGTCGCGGTCTGCTCGCATCCTCGTCGCAACGAGTGCAGGCGGCGGGACCGACATTGCGGCGCGCCTCATCGCCCAATGGCTGACTGAGAAGCTCGACTGCTCCTTTTTCGTCGAGAATCGTCCGGGTGGCAACAACAACATCGGCACTGAGGCGGCGGCGCATGCGACGGCGGACGGCTCTGTGCTGTTCATGGCCAACTCCGTCAATACGATCAACGCATCGCTTTACCAAAAGCTCAACTACAACTTCATTGCCGACTTTGAACCGGTGGTGCTCGTCGTGCGCTCGCCGCTGCTGATGATGGTGCATCCCTCGGTTCCCGCCCGGACCGTGCCTGAGTTCATTGCCTATGCCAAGGCGAGGCCGAACATGCTCAGCATGGGGTCAGGGGGCAGCGGCTCGAGCGGGCACATGGCGGGTGAGCTGTTCATGATGATGACCGGAATCAAATTGATTCACGTGCCCTATCGGGGCGAGTCGCTGGCGATGGCCGACCTGATTGCGGGCCAGGCGCAAATCGTGTTCGCCACCACCGGCTCGGCGCTCGCCTTTACCAAAGCCGGCACTGTGCGGCCGCTCGCCGTGACCACACAGGTCGCTTTGGCCGCGATCGCCGATGTCCCGTCGTTGACGCAATTCCTGCCCGGCTATGAGGCGAGTGGCTGGAGCGGATTGTGCGCGCCGAAAGGCACGTCTCCCGAGATCGTCGCTATTCTCAACCGGGAGGTCAACGCCGCATTGAACCATCCCGTCATCAGGCAACACATCGCAGACATTGGCGGCACCCCGCAGGGCGGCACGCCGGCCGAGTTCGCCAAGTTCATTGCCGAAGACACCCAGCGTTGGGCCAAGGTGGTCAAGTTCGCCGGCATCAAGCCGGGCTAACCACCTGTCACTTCAGTCGGCGAATGCGCTTCTTTCAATTGCGGCGCAGGCGCGCGCTTGCCCCGGTCTTTGCGAAGCTTCCCAACAAGGCTCTTGGCATCATCTCGGTTGATCGACGATGACTTTACGCGCCTGCGCGACCAGGTCGGGGGGCGTGCGGTAAAGCTCGTCGACCAACGCGGCGACCGCGTCGCCACCCATCGGATTAACATCTAGCTTGTGGGCCTTGGCGTCACCCAGGAATTCCGGATCCGCCATGGTCTCATCGAACGCTTTGCGCAATGCCTGCAGGCGCTCCTCGGGCAGCCCCGGCGTCGTCACAAAAGGCCAGCCCATGGCTTGGCGGCTGAGGATCAACCGCAGGATTTGCTGCTGCTCCCGGGTCGTCGCGTAATCCATAATGAACGGAACGCCGGGCAAGTCCGGGCTCTTGGCAAGCGCCATCTGCACGATGAGATTGAGCTTTCCGCCGGTGAGCCAATCGGGCTTCGCCAGCTTGATGCTGCTCCATGACCAGCCGCAGCGGCCATCGACCTCGCCGCGCTCGAGGGCGAGCGACATCTCGTTGGCTCCCGGATAGCCGCTGATCACTCTCAGCTTGATCCCGAACATGTTCTTGAGCGCGATCGAGAACAGGTCGGGATCCGAGCCGGACCCTTCGCCGGCGACCGTAAACGGCGTCGTCAACATGTCGTTCCAGTTCTTGATGGCCGAGGTGTGCCAAGTGGCGCAGACGCTGACCTGATCGCTGCCGCTGCCGATCCAGCCGAACTTGCGCGCGTCGAAGCTCGCACCGCTGCCGACCAGCGGCTCCATGGCGAGGCCACGGCCGAAAATCCCGAGCACGCTGCCGTCCTTTGGGGCGACCGCATAGATGTAGTTCGCGGCCTTGAGACTGCCGGCACCCGGCATGTTCTGCGCCACGATGGTCGGATTGCCCGGGATGTGCCGGCCCATGTGCCGTGCCAGCGTCCGGGCGTAGATGTCGTAGCCGCCCCCGGCGCTGTAGCCGATGATCATCGACATCATGCGGCCGCGATAGAAGTCGGCCACCGATTGCGCTTGTGCGTCTCGATGCGCCGGCAGCATCGCCGCGGCGCCGAGCAGGCATGTGGCCATCAGCTTGCGCATCGACAGCCCCAAATGCCGCTCCCTATCCTTGCTGTGGCCGGCCGCCGCCTTCCAATAATGGCGCACGTCTGGCGCCTTCCCGAGCCTCGATGTGTCTTAACCGATGTGCACGGCGAAAAGCCCGACCAGGATGACGCTGGACACAACGATTCCCACGGTCATGAAGACGGGTACCAGACGAGAGGTCAACACGGGTGAAAGCTCGTGCTGCAGCAAGACCATTCTCAGGCCGCATGCAAGGTGGGTGATGAGGGCAATCGGCCCTACCCAATAATGGGCAATCAGCCGGAGATTGAAAAGGCTCACCAACATCGTGGTGTCGTTGTTGGTTAGCCAATTCCAGTCCGTGTCCGTGCCGGCATGCCGCGCGGCAAATACTGCCGTCATGTGAGCGAGGAAGAAAACGCCGACATACGCGCCGCACATGGTTTGCAGAGTGCCGAGGAAATCGCTTGGGAAGGTCAGGCGATGGCGCAACAGCGCAGCGCCGCTGAGAACCTGGAAAGCAATCAGCGCCAGCAATGCGGGTTGGACCATGTCGTCGCGATAGAAATAGCGTGCGGTCTTCATTATCGCGATATGGGCCGCGCCGCTCCAGAAGCCAAAGGCGTGGTTGACAAGGTGCAGCAGGACGAACAGCAGCAAGATCAGGACGGCGGAAATGCCGTGGCAAGCCGCCAGCCGGCGGTGAACCGCCGGCCCCATCACAGCGCCGGTCGACGAGGGGCCGGGTTTCACCAGAGCGATTCCCGTCATTGCCGCCCAAAAGATGATCCACGCGGCCAGCAGGGCGGCTTGCGCGTGGAAGACGCCCGCGACATTGGCGAAACCCACATAGAGCGAGGGGGTGGCAAATGCGAGATGAGCTATGCTTCGCCCGCGAAGGTCTCCGCCGGTCGCGCCATCCCGCGATGCAAGCATATAGCCGAAGGCAAAGCTGACGCCCATGACCGCCAACCCCAATGCCAGCGACCCGACGACGCCGACCCAGACGATTGCACCATTCGGTGCCGGCGACCCATGCGCCGCCACCAAGCCAGCGGCCAGCAAGCTCGATAACGACGGATAAGCCAGTGCGCAGAGCGCAGGAATGGCAAGCAAAAGTCGATGCTGCGGTAAAGCGCTCGACAGGTCGCTCGGGACAGTCTGCTGGGTATGATCCGCGGATATCGCCATTTGCGTCGCTACTCCGGCTGGCAGTGGCTCTTCGCAGCTGTTCAACAGCACCTGGTCGTGATATCGCGACCGCAGATCGGTGTCGAGATGGTCTGCCACAGTTGAGCTCACGCAGCACGTTTGTGTGCGGGATCTCATGAAACCGTGAGATGATTGCAGCGTCGCACGCGGCACGCAAGTGATCCGCGATGCGCTTTGCAGGTCGGCTCGGCCTTGGCTGGCGTAAGCTCAGAACTGGATTGAGCGCAAGTTGCGCGCGGCGCGGACGTGCCCCGCTTCAGTGGCCAAGAAGCTGCTTCCAGGCGGCCTCGCGCAAGGTCGATGCTTGCTGCGCGCGGCACTCACTCTGTTGAATACGCTTTTCTGGAAGCAGTCTGCTCATTGGCTCATCGTCCAGTGGAAGCTTTCCTCCGCGCTTCTCTCTTCCGTCCGTCAGGTTGTTGCACTTGACATCCAGCCAGGCTCGAAGCTCGGGAATGTAGCCGGCAAGATCCTTTGCAAAATCGTTACCGCCAATGAAGCGCAGCCGATCGTTTGGGACAGCAAACATCAGATCAGCATATTTTGTTGGAACGCCCATCTCTTTGAGGTAGTCGCCAACCACCATTCGCAGCTGTCCCGCCGATGCCGCCGCTTGATTGCCACTCATCCTGTGTGAGTTATTCAGGTCGTCTCCCAAGAATGACGGTCGATGGATGCCCAGAATCGGCACGCCACCGCTCTCCCGGTCCGCGCCGGCGACAAAAATGAAGAAGCACGCGCTCAGGCACCCGTAGTTCGCGTTGGCATTCTTCAACGTGGCCTCGGCTCTTTGACGATCGGGCGGCGGCAGATCGCTTGGTAGATGTGTCTCCAGGCGTAGCTTGCGCACGAGGCGGCCGATCTTCATCGCTTCAAACAAATTACCGCCCGGAGAGGCGAGAAAGATCCCATTCAAGCAGCCATAAATTCCCGCGCAGCTTTCATCAATCAGCCGCAGCAGCCTATCGTAGTCTCCCGGCGCAATCTCACCCTCAAAGACAAGTTGCGCGTAGCCGACATACCGCAATTCGTCCGCGCCAGTGCGCCGGATTTCTGCGGCGCCGGCAGGTAGAGCAGCGGCAACAAGCAATATTGCGGCGACGAGATGGAAAATTGAACGACGCACGCAGTCTCCCATCGAAGTTGAGCACACGAATCGGCGCTCCTGCAGGAGGTGGGTGGATCTCCCGGTGCGACACTGTCGCCGCCATTCGCGGCAAAACGGCGGCCCTGGCGCATGTTCCGGAAAAAGCCTGCGCTTGCGAAGGCGAGTAACGGATTCCGATCGACATGATCGGACTACACACTCGTCGCTTGCGACGGCCTCACAGAACCAAAGTTGGTCCGCCGGAATGAACGATGGCAAATCGGCGGAATAAGCGATCAATCCTTGACGACAAGCGTGTCGAATGTCGGCTTGCTTCCAGGGGCAACGATCGGGTCCTTCGGAAGACCGTCCGACGGTCCGTACCAGGGTGCTTTCTCCCGGATGCCATCCCGGATGGACTGTGCGACAAGCTTTCCGATCTCCTCGCCGCTAAGCGCGACCGGGGTGTTGTCGGAATCGAGGCGATAAAGCTGCGGGCAAAAATACAACGCGTGAATACGCGGATCGTAGCCATCAAGCACGAGAAAGTGCTTCTTACGAAGGAGAATATTGTACTTCGTCACCACTTTTCTTTCAGTGGTCGCAAGGGCCACGCGCAGGCGCTGGTCGGGGTTGCCGACGATTGTTCCGGCCTCCAGCAGGATTATCCAATCGCGCGAGTGCAGGTTGTCGGGATGGATTTCAACATAATGTTGTGGAACGGATCGTCGAAAGAGTCCCATGTTGTCTCCCATAGCTTTTGAACTTTTGGAGCTCACCATCATTGACGGCGTGCGGAACGCATCACGGCAGGGAAGCGAGCGCAGGCGCGGTGGCGGGCGGGTGGCGATGGCGGGTCGTCTGCTCGTAATCATAGGCGGCCTTGAGCAGCGTTCCTTCCGAATACGGGCGCCCGAGAAACTCGATGCCGATCGGGAGGCCGTCGGAGAAGAAGCCCGCTGGCACCGCCAGTGCCGGAAAGGCGGTAATTGAAGCGAGCACGCGATTGGTTCCGGGCGTGGACTTGGGAACGATCGCAGGCGCATGGTCGTAGGTCGCATAGATCAGCGCATCGAGCCGATTGTCGGCCATGACCTTGACGATCAGGTCGCGCAGCTCTTCGCGCACACGCGCCTGCTTGATGGCCGGCAGATCGTCGACGGTACGGCCCAGGGCGCGGCCCAGCTCCTCGCGGCGCCGCGCAATGACGACGGGCGATTCGACGATCTCGCGCAATGTGTGCACCGGCGCATTCGGAAACTGCGCCAGAAAGCCGTTGATCGCCGTTTCTGCCTCGTAGGTGTCGCCGCCACCACCGCCGTCCGCCACCATCGCCTTCAGATCGGGGATCGAGAGCGGATCAATCACCTCGGCGCCGCGGGCGCGAAGATCGGCGGCCGCCTGGCTGACCGCGGCCTGGACCTCCTTGTAGTCGGCCGCTTTGACGTCTGTGTCGCGGGCCATTGGCGTGCGGATGATCCCCAAGCGCATTCCGGAAAGCCCGTTTGGGATCAGGAAACGCGTGTAGGTGTCCGCCCTCAGGCCGTAGCTCCAGGCAGTGATCGGATCATCCGGATCATATCCGGCGATCACATCGAGCACGATCGCGGCGTCGCGCACGGTGCGGGTGATCGGGCCGAGCGTGTCGCGGCTTGGCGCAAACGGCATCATGCCGGCGCGACTCACCAGCGGCAGTGTCGGGCGAAGTCCAACAAGACTTGCATGCGCGGCGGGGCCGCGAATGGAGCCGCCGGTATCCTCGCCGATGCCGACCGCGGCGAAGTTGGCGGCGATCCCGACCGCGGTCCCACACGAGGAACCGCTGGGGCTGCGGCGCGGATCATAGGCGTTGTGGCAGTCCCCGAAGGCCGAGCCCGAATAGGCGGTCGCGAATTCGCCCATATTGGCCTTCGCCAGAATGATGGCACCGGCGGCCAGGAGCCGGTTCACGATCGTGGCATTGCGGGGCGGCACGAAGGTCTTGAACAGCGCTGATCCGTAGGTGGTGGGCATGAACTCGGTATCGACCTCGTCCTTCATCAGGACCGGGATGCAATGAAGCGGGCCAACCGGCCCCGAGGTGCGGAACGCAGCATCGAGCCTTGCAGCCTCCGTGAGCGCGTGCGGATTGGCGCTCTGGATCGCGTTGAGCTTCGGCCCGGCCTGGTCGTAGGCGGCGATGCGGTCGAGATAGGCCTGCACCAGCGCGGTGCAGCTCAACTCGCCCGCGCGCATCGCCGCGTGAATGCTGTCGATGGTCGCTTCCATGAGCTGGAAATGATTCGCGGGCGCGGGCTGAGCAAGCGCCAGCACCGGGCTCAACACGAGGAAGCAAGCGCTCCAAGCCGATCTCCGCATTGCGGTCCCTTTCAATTAGCCAGGCAGGGCGACCCTATCCTGGCCCGCCGCATGACGGCGGCACGTGCCTCATCGACCAATTGCGAGCGGGTGCTTGACGGGATGGCAGCACGACCGCCGCGCCCGGCCCCCACCAAGCTCAATGTATCATCGCACCCGCTAATCATCCTCGCGAATTCGTCCGGTTCGCAATGGGAAATCGAGGCTATTCCACGCAGCAGCGCTTTGCGGCGATGCATTCGCCCACGGAATTATCTGCCGGGTGTCTTCCGCGCCACACCCGCATTTGGTAACCGGACAAAAGCGCTGCCGGGCCACGGCCGCCGCACCTCGCGCGAGGGCTGTGGAATGCGTGGCGCGGAGCTCGGCTCCGCCGCCCACATGTGATCAGGAAAGAAGACAATGCCAGCAGCGGACCTGCGCACGGCCATATGAGCGAACAAGCGACCTCGACCGGAACGGCGCCTTCCGACGTCCAGCCACAATCTGTGCGGTTGATCTTCGCAGCGCTGATGCTGGTGATGCTGCTCGCGTCCCTGGACCAGACCATCGTCTCAACCGCATTGCCCACGATCGTCGGTGAATTCGGCGGACTCGCGCACCTGTCATGGATCGTCACCGGCTATTTGCTCGCAACGACGATTGTTACCCCTCTGTACGGCAAGCTCGGTGACCTGCTTGGCCGCAAGATCGTGCTGCAATCCGCGATTCTGCTGTTCCTGGTCGGCTCGGCCCTGTGCGGCATGAGCCGCTCCATGCTCGAATTGATTTTGTTCCGCGCCCTGCAGGGCCTCGGCGGCGGCGGGCTGATGGTGACGACCATTGCGGCCGTCGGCGACATCGTCACGCCGCGCGAACGCGGCCGTTATCAGGGCCTGTTTGGGGCGGTTTTCGGCGTCTCGACCGTCATTGGTCCTCTGATTGGCGGCTATTTCGTCGAGCACCTGAGTTGGCGCTGGATCTTCTACATCAATCTTCCGCTGGGCCTCCTCTCCGTGCTGGTCATCGGCTGGGTCTTCCCGACACCGACGAAGCGCAGGCGACCCCCGATCGACTTCGCGGGAGCCGGGCTGCTCGCAGTCCTGCTGAGCGCAGTGATGCTGTTGACGACCTTGGGCGGACAGACGATCGGATGGACCTCGCTTTGGAGCGGTGTCCTTCTGGTGCTGTCGCTGCTCGGGCTCGCGGGTTTCATCCTGGCCGAACGAAGCGCCGCGGACCCGATCCTGCCGGTCTCGCTCTTTCAGAACCGCATCTTTGTTGTCTCCTGCACGGTCGGCTTCATTGTCGGGCTCGCGATGTTTGGATCGGTGACCTACATGCCCCTCTATTTGCAGGTGGTAAGGGGTGTGAGCCCGGCCATTGCGGGGCTCCAACTGACCCCGATGATGGGAGGTCTGCTGGTCACCTCGGTTGCCAGCGGGCGCATTATCAGTCGAATCGGCCGCTACCGCATGTTTCCGATCATTGGTACGGCGGTGATGACGGTCGGGCTGGCGCTGCTCTCGACGTTAAACGTCGCCTCGCCCCCGTGGATGGCTTCCGTTTACATGCTTGTGCTCGGCCTCGGGCTTGGCATGGTGATGCAAGTGCTGGTTCTCGCCGTGCAAAATGCGGTGGACTATCGCGATCTGGGTGTCGCGAGCTCCGGTACGACCCTGTTCCGCTCGATCGGTGGCTCAGTCGGCGTCGCCGCCTTCGGAGCGCTTTTCGCATCGGGGTTGACGAACGGGCTTGCCGGCCGCCTGCCTCCTGGCGCGCAGCTGCCGGCCACCTCCGATCCCGCTGCCATTGCGGCTCTGCCGCCGGAGCTGAAGGCGGTTTACCTCGACGTCTTCACCACGGCGCTGCACCCGGTGTTCCTGGCCGCCACAGCGGCTGCGGCGATCGGCTTTGCGCTCACGTGGCTGTTGCGGGAAGTACCGTTGCGCGGGCCGGTTCGGTCCGAAACCATCGGCGAAAGCTTTGCCATGCCGCATGATGCGACTTCGCTCGAAGAGCTGCAGACGATTGTCACCCGTCTGCAAGCGCGCGAAATGCACTGGGAGTTCTACCAACGCGTCGCGCAGTCGCTCGATATCTCGCTCGCCCCCGATCAGATCTGGGCCTTGGTGCAAATCTGCCGCTCCGGCCCCCTGTCGCTGTCCGAAATGTCGGCGCGATTTCGCGTTCCCAGCACGCAGCTGGGCGCCATCGCGGCGCAGCTCGTGGCCGGGCGCCTGATTGCTTGCAGCGCGGACGGACTGGTCGCAACGGAGCGCGGAAAAGCGCTGTTCGATCGAATGGTCGAAGCGCATCGCATGGTGCTGCACCGCCTTGCTGCACGCTGGTCACCGGAGCAACATCTGGAAGCCAAAGCCATGCTGGATGCGCTTGCCCGCAGCATGATCGCCGAGCTTCCGATCGCTCCGGCGCCGGCACGGCCGGCCCGCTCCCGTTAGCTGCCGGACCGGCAGCAGATGGCTAGGGCACAATGGCCCACAAGCCGAGATCATTGAACGGCAATTTCTAGCGCGTGCCGCGTGCAGCAAGCAGATCTTGAGGGTCGACCTGCTTGCCACGCGGCGCGTGGTGGCCTCACTCGCCGATCGGCTTTCCGGCATCCGGACCGCTCTCGGCGCTGCGGCTGAGGCACGCATCGGCTTGAGCACTATGGAGGCGCCGGCCTCGTTAGCTTGAGGCCGCGCAAGATTTGGTTATCGGGAAAATTCCATACCCGCTCCGAGTCCACTGCCAACGGCCAGTCATTCCATCTCGATGCCGCAACCGAATACGCTCCGATTGCTTGAACGGCGATGGAATAGGGCATGATCACGCCGAACAGCACCTGTGCCAATCGGTGTCGCGGCTTGAGGAGCATCCAAGCCAGTCCGATGATTATCAGAAACAGCGGTTCGATTTCCGACAAGTAGCGGGGTCCGAAGGAGTTGCCGGCCCACCAGTACTCGAAATTTGAAAACAGACCAATCGAAAGGATTATCGCCGACAAGCTCCCAGAGACGACAGGCTCCTTGAGAATCGTGGGGCGAACCAACACCAGGGCCAGCGCCGCGAATGCTGCCGGAAAGTAGAAGAGCAACCCTCGACTTGGGCTGAACATCAAGCCTTCAAGTCCATCGACGAAATTTGCGGTCGAAAAACAACAACGGAGAAAGCCATATCCACCGAGGGATTCCGAAAAGTAGTACGCGTTGTACCACATGACCAAAGTCAAGATCCCGACAGCCGGGACCGTCAGAGGCAGGAGAAGTCGGGGCCTATATAGGAATGCCAAGACGGCAAAGGGCCCTATCACCACCAGGTTGCTGGGCCGGATGGCTACGGCCAAGCCGCACCACATGGAGAGATACAGGGCATCAGCTGGGTGATTCTCACGTTGCAATCTGGCGCAGCTCCTGACCGCGCAGATGATGGCAAGCGTTCCCGGCCCATGTTGCCACAGTGCCTGGGCGCCGGTGGAAAAAATCTCGCTTCCAAGCGCGAACCATAGGGTAAGGCTGGCGCTCAACAGATTCGAGAATCCCAGCTCAGCACATAGAGAGCGGAACATAACGACCGTTAGAGCAGCAATGATGGCGGCTGCGAACTTTTGAAAATGGATGCCAAATTGCACCCATTCCGATGGTGAAGGTCTGTCAAAGAGAATTTTATATTCAACGACTGGAAAATAGATGGGGGTCGCCATTAACCCGGTTGCGATCGGATAAACATTGACGAGACCATGGGGCGTTGCCGCGAGACCCGGAATGCCAGGTCTGTCGGAGGATGAGCTTGGCTGGAATGCGTCAAAGGTCAGCGAATGGTGCACAATAATAGCTATTGGAAGAATGGAATTAGGTGTTGAATCAATCTCGCTTATAAGGCGACCGTTCGACAGGTAGACCGTAAGGCTAACTGAAAAAATGCAGACGATCTGCCTCCAAGAAATTTGACGATCAGTCAATGTTCTGAGCCAATCCTTCAAAGCAGACTCCCGTCAACATACCCACGATAAGTACCTACGATTCGGTCGAGCTGCTGTGCTCGTGTAACCGGCGGCCAGGCCGCCGATCAACGTGATGAAGTTGCGCCCTTGCATGGGACCGCCCAACTCCTGGGATTGCAGTGCGTAATCGGAGGAGTGAAAGCGCGTCACTGGACAGAAAGCGTCTCTGCAAACCTGACAAGTAGGTCTCAACTTGAACGCATCGGGTCAGGAGCAGCCCCAACGCCGGTCGCGGCTTGAGCGGCCCGGCGGCACCGTTCGTCCCCGATCCGTTCCCTCAAGCTCAGCACCTCAGGCTAAACAATCGCATGTAGCGTTGGCAGCGGGCCAGGCGGCTTTCGCAGGTGCAGGCAAGGCTGGGTGCCTCAGTATTCGTCGAACATCCGTTGAATATCGTTGGGATCAGACGTGACGGTCAGCCCCAGGGTCAGCAGCAGCGCCGCCTTTTGGGGACTCAGGTTGTCGGCGACCACCATGCCCGGTTCATACCAATTGTTGCCACGCACGATGCGTCCGGAACCGACGCGCGAGCTCTGCACCACCACCGCGCTTTGCGCCTTGATGATCTCCTCGATCTCCTTGTCGAGCGAATTGGGAGCACCGGCGCCGACACCGGCAATCACGATACCCTTGGCTCCGAGGGCGACCATGGCTTTGGCGACGCCCGCCCGAGTCCCGGTGTGAACATAGGCGATCTCGACATAGGGCATGGTCGGTACGCCAGCGAGGCTGAACTCGCTCTTGGTCGTGTGGCGCCGATGCGGTGTCCGGTAGAACTCGATCTTGTCGGCATCGATATAGCCTAAAAGCCCGAGATCGTGAGTACGGAATGTCTGCAGGTGGTAGGTGTTAGTTTTGGTCACCTCTCGCGCCGCATTGATCTCACCGTTGAAGGCAACGAGCGCGCCCATGCCCCGGGCGGCGGGCGCGCCGGCCAGGCGGATGGCATCCAGCAGGTTCATATGTGCGTCGGAGCTCAGTCCATTGTAGGGCCGCTGCGCGCCTGTCACCACGATCGGCTTTTCGCTGTGCACGGTCAGGTTCAGGAAGTAGGTCGTCTCCTCGATCGTGTTGGTGCCCTGCACGTAGACGACGCCGTCGATCTCAGGTGATTGCAGGACCTCCTCGATACGAAGCGAGAGCTTGCGCAGGTCGTCGTAGGAGCCCTGGCCCCAGGAGGCGGTCTTGTCGACCTCGACCTGCGCCACCTTGGCAATCTCGGGCAGCGGCTCGATCAGCTGCTCCCCGGTCAGACGCGGGTTGCCGCTCAACCGATAGTGGATCAAATCCATCCGGTCCTTTCCCATGCTCGGCAGGGTGCCCGGTCCGACCATCAGGTGGATGCGGGGCAGTCCGCGACTTGAAGCTTGCGCGGGTAAGGGCGCCGAGCTCTGCGCCTGTGCGAGGCGAGGCTCGTCGGAATGCGCAGTGCTTGCCACAAGCACACTTCCAGCAGCGGCGAGCGCAGTATCCTGCAGGAAACGACGACGACTTGCGGACTTTCTCATGTTCGATCTCCTCTATGCCGGCAATGACACCGCGATCGGCAGTCCGGTTGCGTGCGAGGCGCTCCGACAGGAGCGAATGCCAGCCGACCCAGCAGTTGTTGGCCGCTCAGACATTGCCGTCCCAGTCGCCATCGCGCCACGGCCCTGACGCGCGCCCACGGCCAAGCTGGTCAATCCTCACGGCATGGTGCGCTTGCCGAGGGTGACAGGAAGTGGTCAGAGCGACTGCATCACAACAGGGCCGGAGAGACAAGCGCGACAAGAGCGACAAGAGCGCAACTCAATCACAGCCGTTTCCTTCCACGAAGACAGCACCTGTTATAAGAAATTGAACCGAAGTACGTATACATGAGTCTGGGCACTGGTCTGCGCCGTGGCATCTGCCCCCAGCATCAAAGCTCTATTCGACGAGGCTGTGGCCCATCAGAAGGCCGGTCGCCTCACCGAGGCTGAAACAGCCTATCGGGCCATCCTTGCGATTTCGCCTGGCCATGTGCTGGCGACCCAGAACCTCGGCGTGACTGCTGCGACAAAGGGCCAAGTCGATACCGCGATTCGCCTATTCGATGACGTGATCGCCCGAGAGCCCGCGTACGCACCCGCGCATTACAACCGGGCGGCAGCGCTCGAGAAGCAGGGGAAAACGCAGGAGTCCATAAAGGGCTTCACGCGGGTCTGTGCGTTGGAGCCCGGCCATTATGATGCGCATCGGGCACTTGGTTTTTTGTGGCTGGCGGAGGGCCAGAGAGGTCGATCCTTGGATCACTTTGCGCGCACCTACGAGCTGCGGCGCGGCGATGATCGTCTCGACCCCGAGGCCAGATCGCTGACGCACGCGACCCGCGCCAAGCTTCAGCATGATGCCGAGCAATTCCTTTTCTTGGCCGAGCACCGTCGCGATCGCGCCCGCTTCGAGCGTTTGGCCCGCGCGTATCGCGCAGTGGCGGATGGCTTTCCCGAGGAGCCGACCAGGCTTTCCGACGAGCAAGTGGAAATGCTCGGCGGCGACTACAACACGGCCATCACAATCTGCGATGCCCCAGAGCTTGTCGACGGTGCGGTGAATCAGCGAGCAGACGCCGATGCCCTCACCCGGAACTTCCTCGGCGCGCCGCCCGGTGTGGTCTATTTCGATGCACTCCTGAAGGCGAAAGCGCTCGAAGCGCTGAGGCGCTATTTGCTTGAAAGCACGGTCTGGCACGACTTCGGTCACATAAGCGGCTTCGTCGCCTCCTACCTTGAGGATGGCCTGGCCTGTCCGTTGATACTTCAGATCGCTGACGAGGTTCGACAGGTCTTCCCCGGCCTGCTGGCTGAGCACCCCTTGTCACAGGCGTGGGCGTTCAAGGGGCTCCACGCTCGCGCCGCGGTGGACGTTCATGCTGACGATGCCGCGATCAGCCTCAACTTCTGGATCACGCCGACCAAGGGAAGCCTCACCCGAGATCGCGGTGGCCTGATGGTCTGCCGCGCCCGCCCGCCCCGTGATTGGAAGGTGCGTGGGTACCTAGAAGGCCGGGAACGGATTGTAACATTTTTGGAGCAAAACGCCGCGGAGAGCCTGATAGTGCCATACCGGGAGAACCGCGCGGCCTTGTTCGAATCTCGCTTGTTCCATCAGTCCGATCAGCCGTATTTCTCGTCAAGCTACGAGAATCACAGGGTAAATATCACATTCTTGTTCGGGCGCCATAGCCCATGAGAGAGCCCGGGTGCTGACGCAGCATGATATGAAGGTGAAAAGCTCCGACCATCCCAAAATTGACACACCGGCCGGAGGCACCTTATATACGGCGTGTTGCCGGTCAGCTGGCGCTGCCATGTCTTGAGGGAACCCGCGACCCATGTCGCTGTCCGAGACAAAGGGAAAATACACAAACTCGGCGCTGCGGGTGGGCGATCCGGATCCTTACCCGGAACGCCTGGTCGGTGAATTCATCGGCACCGTCGTTTCCAACGAGGCGGTCAACGACGAATACAAGCACCTGATTCTGGATGTCCATGAGCACGCCCTGACCGCCTATGCGGGACAGATGTTTCATCTGCTCTGCCCTTCGCCCGATGGTGCGGAAGTCTGGATGCGCCGCCCCATGAGCGTCTATCGCGTCAACAGGGCCGCGGGCCAGATCGAATTCCTCTACAAGGTGGAGGGACGCGGAACGCGCGGAATTGCCACCCTTGCTCCCGGGGACGACTTCAATCTCGCCGGTCCTCTCGGGGTCGGTTTCAAGCTGCAGAAAAGCTGGAAGAATATCGTCGTGCTTGGTCGCGGTGTTGGTCTCGCGACGCTCGCGCCGCTGTCGCAGTTGGCCGCGGAGCGGAATGTCGGCGTCACCGCAATCCTGAGCGCCCGAAATTCGGGCGTCGTCATGTCGAAGCAATTGTTCGAGCAGCTCGGCGCGCACACGATCACAGTCGTTGATACGGACAACAGCAGCGCCGTCGAAAACGTCGAACGAATCCTCGAATCGCTGATCGGCGAAGGAAAAGCGGACGCCTTCTTCACTTGCGGCTCGGCGCGGCTGCTCAAGCTCATGCAGCGGCTTGGCAAAAAGCACAACATCCCCGGCCAAGTCGCCATGGAGCAGATCATGGTCTGCGGGTTCGGAGCCTGCTACGTTTGCGTACGCACATTCGAAGTCGATGGGAAACGCGTGCTCAAGCGCGTGTGCCGCGACGGCCCGGTATTCAACATGCAGGAGGCCGTCGGATGGTAGATCTTTCAGTGAAGATCGGCGAGATCACGCTGCAGAATCCCGTGACGCCCGCATCCGGCGCATTCTCGTGGGAATATAACGACGTCATCGACCTGAACCGGCTCGGCGGCCTCGTGGCCAAGACCATCTGCCGCGAGCCGCGACTGGGCAATCCCACCCCGAGAATGGCTGAAACCGAGGGCGGGATCATTCAATCGATTGGCTTGCCCGGGAAGGGAATTGAATATTTCGTCGAGCACATCGTGCCCGAATATGCGAAGTTCAAGCCGCCGCTGATCGTGAGCGTCTCCTCGGAGAGCATCGAAGATTTCGCGGCGCTTGCCGAGGAGCTCAGCGTACCCGACGTTGACGTCATCGAGGCGAACATATCTTGCCCGACCCGCAACTCAACCGGCGGCAACTTTGCGATGCATGAGGGCTATACGCGGGACTGCATCCGGGCAATCCGTGCCAAAACCAACAAGCCGCTCTGGGTGAAGCTGTCGCCCAACGCGGGCGACATCGTTTCGGTAGCGCAGGCCGCAGAAGACGCCGGTGCCGACTGCCTGGTTATCGCCAATACGTTCTTGTCCCTCAAGATCCGGACCGATAATTTTCGGCCGGCCTTGGGCAACAAGTTCGGTGGATTGGTCTCGCCGGCACTCAAGCCGATCATCTTGCGGATGGTCTATCAGGTGGCCAAGGCGGTCAAAATTCCGATTATCGGAATCGGCGGCGTGACCAAAGCCGAAGATGTTGTCGAGTACATGCTTGCCGGCGCCAGCGCCGTTGGGGTCGGTTACGCCGCCTTCCGCAATCCCACCGCCCTGATCACGATCATCGAGGACCTCGAGGCATGGTGCGACAATCGCGGGATCAAGAAGGTGACGGAGCTGATCAAGGCCGTGCGCGATGACGACATGGTCACGGATACGCTCGTTGCCGCGTCCCACGGCGTGTAATCGACGAACGCGCCGCCTCCTGCGATCGGCTTCCCTTCGTCTCGCCAACAGGTGTAGACCGGAGCAACACTTAGCGAGGCTTCACGCCGGTCTCCTCGGTGCCGAAGATCGAGCTCTCCACGCCCTGCGCGGTGTTGTCGATGTGCCGTGTAAGCGCCGCGCAGGCGGACTCGATGTTGCGGTCAAGTGTCGCCGCTACAATCTCCTTGTGCTCTGAGCTCATTCCTGTGCGGGGAATAGGCCGACGCAACTCGGTGCGATGGCGATAACGCTGCGATTGATCGTAAAGAAGCTCCGTGAACCGCAGCAGCCATCGCGATGGACAGCCGGCAATCAGCGCCATGTGGAACGCGCGATTCGCCCGCTCCCAGCCCATGATCACATCAGGCGCCGGCTCGCGCATCGACTTTTCGACGCGCTCGAGGCTGTGACACGCGGCCACCACCTGTCCCTCCCAAGCAAGCGGTCCGTGTTGGATCGATTGCCGTAGCGCCTCGACCTCGATCACTTTGCGGGATGCGGTGATATCGCGAAGCTCCTCACGGCTGATCGGCGCCACCCGATAACCGCGTTGCGCCTCGGTCTCCACCAACCCGTCGGCGACGAGGCGCGACAAAGCCTCGCGCAGGCCGCTCGCCCCGAAACCGAAGGTCTTGCGGAGGAAATCGATGCGCAGCTTTGCGGACGGCGCCAGCGTGCCGTCGATGATCGCCTGTCGCAGGCAATCGTAAGCGCCCTCGATCTGGGTGCCGTAGACCTCTTTGGCGGGGACAATAATCCTAGCGCTATCCATGCCTCGCATCATAGAGGCCGAGCGGTCGGTTGACAAAACGATAGAGCGCCATAAAATCGATAAAATACGGTTTTGACGATAAAAGTCTAATGACGGCGCACAAGTTGGAGCACTGCCATGAGCGCAAAAAAGCTTGTTCTTGAAACGACTTCGCCCTTTCAGGGCCTGCCGGAGCTCGTGGCCTATGATGAGGGCTTGTTCGCCAAAGAAGGTCTTGAAATCCAATGGGCCGAGCGCGACGAGGCCGGCATCAAAACCGCCGATACCTCGATCACCAGGCCCAACGGCACCAGCATGTTCGCCAGCCACGGCACCTTGCTCGAGCAGGGCAAGGCCGACATGTACAACGCTTGCGAATGGGGCAATTACTGCCGGGCAGGCGGAACCGCGGTCGGGAGCCGCCAAGTTGGCCGTCGCGGCATCGTGACTTTCGCAGCGATCGTGGTGCGGCCCGATTCGCCCGTGTACACGGTGCAGCAGCTTGCGAACCGCACCGTCGGCGTTCCCTTCTATGCGGGCACGCACTATCTCGCGCTGCATCTCCTCGAAGGATTTCTGCCCCGCGATCAGATCAAGCTGTGCAGCGCCCCGAACGGATCACGCAACCGGTTCGACCTTATGATGAAGGGCGAGGTTGAAGCGACCACATTGACCGAGCCTTATGTCACGCTTGCTGAAAAGAAGGGATGCCGCGTCATCGCCTCGGCTTTCTATCACGGGACTGAGGTGGCTTCGGATCGGGTCGACGGCGAGACCTACGCCGCTTTCAACCGCGCGGTACGCGAGGCGGTGCGTCGTATCAACGCCAACAAGAAGGCATACCTTCACTACTTCATCGACTACCACAAGAAGCGCGATCCGGAGATCGGAAAGCTCAAGCTCGAGGACCTGCGCGAAGGCCGCCTGGTTGTGGTCGACCCGGCTCCGATTCCGAACGATGAGCTGGAACGCACCTATAACTGGGTGAAGAGCTGGGGCATGCTGGAAGACACCGAGTCGGCGGCGCAACTCGTCAACATGACGGTGCAGTCGCAGGCGCACGCTTCGGCTCATTAGAGCACGATCAGAGCACGATCCCGAAAAGCCTGCCCCGGACTTGATCGGCGGCAGGAGACCGGTTTTCGAAAAAGGCTTGTCCCCCGCGAAAGCCGGGATGATGCTCCATCAATAATGCAGAGCGGCTTGATGATTCGAAGAAAAATCATCCCGCTCTAGCCCGACTGCAGCACATATCCGTCCGCACTCGCCGGCATGATGGCCAAGGTCGCTATCATGTCGGCAGAAGGCGTTGGTGCGAGCAGGCGCGAACGGAGCGGCCGAAAGCTGTCGGCGCCGCGCGCCGCTTGGGGAGGCGCAATCTTCCTGATCCGGAGCTGCGCTACTTGATCTAGATCAACATACCGGATCCGATTTTGGCCAAAGGCTATCCTGGAAAAGTGGACACCGGTTTTCCGGCCAATGGCTGCGCACGCGTAAGAGCGTAGAGCGCAGTCCCATCCCGTTCGGACGAAATGCGCCCCGGTGACAGCAGCGGGTGGCATCATGATTGTTGTACGATCGGCAGGACTGAGCGCCGTCTTCGTGGCGACATGGACCTTCAGCGCTTATGCAGGCCCATGCTCGACCCAGATCGAGCAGACCCGCATTCGAATCGAAGCCAAGCTCGGAGCGCAGGCTGCCGCCGGATCGAGCGCACCTGAGAGCTCAAATGCGCGCCTGCATCGGCAGCCAACGCCAAATTCGATTACTTCCGCCGAGGAAACGCTCGGCGAGGTTTCAAATAAGACGGTGGAGTTGGTGAATTGGTCAATAATTCCGTCCGGCCCGCACATGGGAGCCCAAGACCACTCCAGCGCGCGGAGCCCGCACATGCGGGCGTTGCTCTGCTGTGCGGAAGTGCAGGCACAAATTACGTTGAACGAAAGACAATGGCGCCCTGCGCGGCCCGTAACTCAAAGCAACTCGCGCCCGCTGGCATAAAACGGAGCCCACACAATGCGATCCAAGGCGATAGCACTGCTCGTCTCCACTGCAACCTTCATTGTTCTCACCAGCGTTCCATCAGGGGCGCAGCAGACCACCGGCGAGCCGGGTTCACCCAGCGCAACGACCACAATTGACGGCCACGTGCTGCCGCCGCCACCCTCGCAGTTCGGCGGCGAGGTCGAGCTCAATGCCGCACAATCGAAGGCGTATTGGCCGGCCCGCGTGGTGTCACCCAAGGGCGCCCCAAATATTCTGCTGATCATCACCGATGACGTGGGCTTTGGCGAATCCTGCTGGAAAACGGTTATCGCACTTCGTGGTTCGGCAAGGAGCACATAATGGAAGGCGAACGCATTCGAGCGTCCTTGGCAGTCCCGCTCCTGCCGGAGCGTTTGGCCCGCCGGTCTCCGTCAAATAGCCCCGAGGTACCTCGATAGTGGCGCACTGTCGGAGCGCCGACCAAGCTTCGGTTGAGACCGTCGAATCGCGCAGCGCATCTGTGAGACTCTTTATAGAAACAATGCGGCGGGTGGCACGTTTGTCCATCGCAGCAATAACGCTGTGGTCTGCGGCTCGAGGATAGTCATGAGCAATCTGGTGGTCTTCGACTTCGATGGCATTCACACCGCCGATGAGGTGCTGAACAAGCTCCGCTCGCTGGAAAAGGAATATCTGATCGATTTGGAGGATGCCTGTGTGGTCGAGCGTGACAAGGGTGGCAAGGTTCACATCAAGCAAGCCGTGAATCTTACGAGGTTTGGCGCAGCGATGGGCGGCATAAGGGGCGCCCTCTGGGGAACTTTGGTCGGTCTTCTCTTCCTCAATCCGCTCGCCGGAATGGCCATCGGCGGGATTACCGGAGTAGGTGTCGGCGCCTTGTCGGGATCGCTGGCCGACTACGGCATCCGCGATGACTTCATAAGGAAACTGGGTGAGACCATCCCGACGGAATCCTCGGCCCTTTTCGTGCTCTTCAGGAGCGTCACGGAAGACAGGGTGCTGCCTGAAATCGAGCCTTACAAGCCGCGGGTGCTGAAAACGTCGCTTTCCAATGAAGCTGAGGAAAAGCTGAAAGCGGCCTTGAGCAAGGGTGCTTGAGTACCCGTCCCGGACGGCGAAGTACCGAGAGCATGTTGGCTCGCTCGCTTTCGTGTCGCGTCTTCCCATGCAATTGCGCACGGAAGTTGACGAATAAGGCTTTCGACGATGCTCCCTGCAGAGACATACGTCCCACGGAGCCTCGTCTTCAGCGATGCGGATCGCTGCGCGCAAGCCATCGTCGATAAGGTTGGCCACGATCTCAGGCTCGCCGTTCCAATGAGCATCGGTAAGCCGATCCTCATCGTCGACGCACTGTATCGCCTGGCTGAGAGCGATCATCGTGTGCAGCTCACGATCTTCACGGGCCTGACGCTGCTCGCCCCGGTCGTCGTTGGAGACTCGGTTCGCTCAGCCGCTTCTCGGCCGCCTCTTCTCCGGCTGTGTCGAGCCGCTTTATGCGGCGGCGGTCCGACAAGGATGGTTGCCTGCAAACATCCGGGTCCACGAATTCTTTTTGCTGGCCGGTCAGTTCCTGGCGAACAAGCTGGCACAGGAGAGCTACATCAGCATCAACTATTCCCAGGTGGCGCGGCACCTCGAGAGAGTCGAGACGAATGTGTTTGCCCAGCTCGTCGCGCCTCATCCGAGCGCTCCACGTGTGAGCCTGAGCGCCAATCCCGACGTTACGCTCGATATGCTGCCCTGTATCGTCGCGCGACGCGCTCACAAGCCGACGGTGTTCGCCGTCGAGCTCAACGAGAATCTCCCTTACATGCCGGGCGAGGCGGAGATCGAGCGCGCACAGATCGACATGGTGCTGGAGCCCGCAGATCCGCACTATCGACTGTTTGCTCCACCCAAGGAGCCGGTGTCGCTGGCCGACTACGCCATGGCGCTGCATGCGGCCACCCTGGTGAAAGACGGAGGAACGCTTCAAATCGGGATCGGCGCGTTCGCGGATGCGCTGGCGCATGCCTTGGTTCTGCGTCACACGAACAACACCGCCTTCCGCGGCCTTCTCGACAAGCTTGGCACGTCGCTTCCGGAGTGGGCGGAGCTCGACCCATTCTCGGTCGGGCTTTACGGCTGCTCGGAGATGCTCGTGGACGGCTTCCTTACGCTGAAGCAAGCCGGCGTCTTGAAGCGCCAAGTATCCACACCCGACGGCAAGACGGCTCTAATGCATGCGGGGCAACAAGGCGTTCTACGACCACCTCCGAGCAATGCCCGAGGACGAGCTGGCCGAGATCTGTATGACGGCGATCTCGTTCACCAACACGCTCGAGGGAGATTCAGCGCGTAAGCGCGCCGACCGTCGGCACGCGCTATTTATCAACACGGCGATGACGGCGACGCTCCTGGGCGCCGTGTCGTCGGATACTTTGGAAGACGGGCGCGTGGTGAGCGGTGTCGGAGGTCAGCACGATCTGCTCGCCATGGCGCACCAGCTCGAGGACGGTCGGGCGATCATAGCCGTGCGCAGCAGGCGTCATCTGCGACATGGGCTCCAATCCAACATTGTCTGGACCTATGCGAACGCGACGCTCCCCGCGCGCCCGCGACGTCATTGTCACGGAATACGGTGTCGCCGACATCAGAGGAAAATCAGATCGCGATACGATCGCGGCGATCATCTGTGTCGCTGACGGAAACTTTCAGGATCAGCTGAAGGCCTCTGTGCGAAGCCCACAGGTGGCACCGCCGGATCATGGTTTTTCCGTACTATTGTCATGGATGGCAGCGCCCGGTCCGACCGGCACCCTCCCTGGGGTTGGGCTGATTGAGATTGCGGAAGACAATCTTGTCGCGCCGCATCTTGCGCAGGAGGTCAGAGAACACGTCGATCGTCAGGTGCTCGCCAGGGCAGCGCCGGTGGAGAGTGTTGTTAGGTCAAGAAGCCAGCTCGTTCTCGTTACCCGATATTTGCCGGTTCTGAACCCAAATCTGCTTGGCACCGTGTTGTTCGAAGATGTCAGCGATATGCTTCTCGTCTGCCGGCTTTTTTGCTCGCACAGATAAGACAATATCTTCGGATGCGCCGTCAAAGCCAGCCATGGTTTTAATAACGTGAACACCAGTGGCTGCGGAGCCGCCAGCTAACGCTGCGGCCGTAACGGCCAGCGCGCCAGCGCCTCCGGTCGCAACGGTCGTCACTCCAAGAGCAGCGAGCGCCGCAATAGCACCGGCCAAGCTCGTCCCGAGCGTGCGCACCTGTCGCTTATCAGTCGGAGTAAAGTCATTGCGCGGCACGTCGGTAACGGCGACCCGACGTCCCCCTTCGACGTAGCCTTCCAGGACCGCAGTCATGTCTGTGTAGCGAAATCCAGCCTGCACGAGTGCAGACAATACCTGATCGAGATGTTCTCGATCGACAAATACCCCGTCGACCTCCCGCAGCGCATGTTTCCGCGTGGATCGAGACCGAGTCTTGGGACGGGTTTTCGCTTTCGAACGGGGGCTCTTTGCCATGGCGCGCCCTGGCTTCCCCCCGAGTCAAGCAAGTTGATCTCACCACCTGAGTTCTGAGACGTCAATATCTGATTGCGGATCTCGCCCGCACGGAAATTGTCGGAAATACCCGATGTAAAAGGGTATTTATGTTGTGATCTGGATTCCTGCCGGTTAACGGTAGCGTGGTGTGCTCGCCCGGCGTTGATGGAAACGCGGACGCCCCATATCGGCAAAGTTCCACATCACCAACTGGTATACATACAGCTTCTCACAAAAATTTGCCCGCATTTGTACCGCCGCAGAGACGCGCCACGAAGCACGGATTGGCCTCACCTTTGGTGAACTCAGCTTCGCCGACCTACCCGAGGGTCGTGCGTCCATCTGCGCTTTGAGGGGCTCTGCGTATCCATGCGCTCCTCATACGCGACTTCCTGTCCTTCGAAGAGCTTGGTCGCATCCGTATTGGTGGCGCTTTTCATCGCCCCTCGACGAACCCTTGGCGTATGATCGGCCGTCCCTGCGCGCGGCGCACCAACTCACGCCGCTCGCATATCCGCGGACGATGAAGAAGGCCGGCATGACCTGCACGACCCACGCGAGCCGGGCGGTCCAGGGGACTGCCGTCACGACATGAGCGCCGATCAACTCCCCCTCCATCGAAGTGGGGGGCAGCGGCCACCCAGTGCCCGAGCATCACCACCAGCATCGACACAGCCCGCAGCATCAAGCACGCCCCGATCCGCGGCGTCCCCGATACACGCAATGGGTGGTACGGGCGTTCCCCGAGAGGCGCTTCATCGGCCCGCCGATCTGTGCTAAAGCCGCGCTGTCCGAGTCTAGCAGGGACCACTGGGGCCGTGATGCACTGCTAAAATCCTGCTAATCGGCAACGGTGAACGGTTTGAGAACGCAAGAAATAAGTAAGGGGTTTTAGCGCGGGCGTAGTTCAGTGGTAGAACGACAGCTTCCCAAGCTGTATGTCGTGGGTTCGATTCCCATCGCCCGCTCCATTTTCATCGTGTGTGTCCGTGTCCGGCCCGGACACATGGGCGACAGATCGTACCTGAGAGATGGGTGACAACGCGTGCCGATCGGGCTGAAGCCCGCGCGACAGGGGTGCGCCTCCGCGGGAGACTCGCTACCCCGCGGAAGCGCCTGCGGCGGAAGAGACAGCAGCAAGAGTAGACCGATGAGCTGCTGCCAATCACCTGCCGCACCTGATCAGCACACCCAAACCCTATGCCACCGCCAACCAAACGGCGTCCACACCCGACTCTCTCGCCAGCAGCCGTAGACAGGATAGGGCGCGGCATAGGCGTAAACAGGCGCCCCAAACCCAAACCCGAAACTGAACCGCGGGCCGCCAAAGTAGCGGTGATGCCAGCCCCAATGGGGCTGCGCATTGGCAACGGCCGGAACGCTGATAGCCAGCGCCGCGGCCGTACCCAGGGCCAAGACAGCTTTCCGGATCATGATGAGCCTCCTACGAAATCTACCAAACCCTAAACGCGCGAGTGCTTTAAAAAGTTCTGCATCGCCGGTCTTTCCGACCCCGCGACTGCCTGTCGCGTGGATTAAGAGCCAGCTAACCAAGAGGGCTGACGAGCTCCTTGATGCCAGGACCGGCGGCGAAACACGCTGAGCGCCTGCAACCTTGTGCCCGATCGGGCTGAACCCCCGCGACAGACGTGCGCTTAGCGGGAGACTTGGTCGTGTAATCGGCAATATCATTGCCGGGCGCGACTCGCGCCCTTGATCCCGGCCATTCGGTGAGGCGAGCGATTATCTGCCGCCGCACACGGCCGCAGGCCGCCTACGGCACCCACTTCCAGGCCACCATGATCGGCAACGTGCCGGTGTCCGGATTGGGAACCGTATATACGAGCGCATCATTCGGATTGATCGACTGGATCATGCGCGTCTGTGTGGTCGCCTCCCAATTCGGGTATGAGCTGCCCTCGATGCGGAAGGTGATCGTCTTGTTGCCTTCGTCGACCGTCCAGGTCCCAAAGTGGGAAACCATCTGAGAGATCGCGGCCTTGTTTTCGTCAGCCGTCCCTTTGGTCCGGTCGTTGGCGGCGAACTTTGGCCGATTATAGCGCATTATCTGAAGCGAATAATGACCGTTTGCCGTGAAGATCAGGGTGCCTTCGGGATTGGGCCCGAATTGCGGCGTCTGGCTCTTGTCGGAATTGACGGCGTCGGCAATGAGCAGCCGCCACGTACCGACGAGCTGGTCCTTTATCGACTTCGGTGCGGCAGGCGCCTCGGACTTCGGCGGCGCGGCGGCCGGGGCGGGCGGCTTCTGCGCCTCTTGAGCAAGAGAGGCGGCCGGCGACGTTAGCGCTCCGACCGTCGCGCCCACCACAAGACCGAACACGTATCTTCTGTTCATCGTATTCCTCCTTGTTTTCGACGACTGTGGGCGCGACTACCACTTGGCGCCGCAGAAGCGATCAACTGCTGCTTGACGAGCGAACGATGGATTTTGCTTGGTCGTTGGGAGAAGTTGGCTGCAGCTCGAACGGCTGGATCCGATCGAGATCGGGCCGCCAAGTGCTGTCGATCTGCGGCTCACTCCAGAGCCACCCTGGCGAAACCCAGGGCATAAGGTCAGGAGAGGGCGCACGCGGCAAGCGCAAGTCCTTCAACGGACTCAATTGCGACGGAGCCGCCTCCGTCGCCTTAGGCCCAAAGCCATTTTCGCTGCCGAGCGCCGAGGGGATGTGCGAGACCACAAGAGTGCCCGCCACCACGATAGCAAACAGAGCCTTCTTCATGATTAGCCTCCATGTTGGGCCTCCGCCCGAAGGCATGCGGTGGATAACATGCGATGGATAAAGAGGGCCGAGGCCGCGCGTTGATTGCCTGAATTTAGCGAGAAAACCCGACAGAGCCGGACTCGCTTCTTGCCGTGGGAGGCGCGGCAATTATGCTGCCTGCTTCCATTTGGCTGCGTGCTCGACTACTCCAAGCACATCGCTTTCTTTCATGATGAGCAGATCCTCACCATCGATCTTGACTTCGGTGCCGGACCACTTTCCGAACAAGACTCGATCGCCGGCCTTGAGCTCGAGCGCGACCAACTTGCCGTTTTCGTCGCGTTTGCCGGGACCAACCGCGACGACTTCGCCCTCCTGCGGCTTCTCCTTGGCGGTATCTGGAATGATGATGCCGCCAGTCGTCTTCTCTTGGCTTTCGATGCGACGCACGACCAAACGATCCTGCAATGGACGGAATTGCATGACTTCCTCCTCGATCAGGCCAGCTCGATCAGACCAGAGTTGTTGTAAAGGTCTGGCCGGCGTCCCGGCTTGGCCGAAAAACGAGCTAGGATTTAGTTGCTTCCGATCAAGAGGGACCTGGAAGTTTTTTTTGTAGCAGCCGCAGCCGATGCAGCGTCGGCACCGCTGGGACGAGGAGATAACGGTTGTTGTTTGGTATTGCGAGCAGGTACGACTCCAATCTCAACGACCAGTTAGCGCATCTTCGTCACCGTGCGGGGGGCCCCTCTGCGATTGCCTCCCAAGCCCGCCGCCGGCTTGATTCGCTTGAGCTTTGAGTCGCCCTTCCTCAGGGGTCCCGCAACCTTGCAGGAAAAGGGGCGTGGACGACGCGGGGCGTGCCGCTAGATGCTTTGAAAATTTTCAGCACGCCTCTTGAAATCGACGGGCTTTTTTCTAACTCATTTTTCGCCGCGCGGTGGCGTGGCGCCGGATCGCCCTAGGGATCCGGCTCGACGGGCGCCGGACAGGGTGTCCGACACGCTCCTATCCATGTTGCTCAATGGAGAATATGGCTATGAGAACAACCTTTGATCCTGCTCCGCTCTGGCGATCCACGGTCGGATTCGATCGTCTGTTCGGGCTTCTCGACGAGGCAGCACGGCTAGCCAGCGACGATCATTATCCGCCTTACAATATCGAACGGACCGGCGACGATACCTACGAAATCTGTCTGGCGCTGGCTGGCTTCTCCGCTACCGACGTGACCATTACGGCCGAGCAGAACATGCTGACCGTCGAAGGCCACAAGGCCGATAAGACCGAGCATCAATATCTCTACCAAGGAATTTCGGCGCGGCCCTTCCGGCGCGTGTTCAATCTCGCCGATTACGTCGAGGTCAAGAGCGCCAATTTCCGGGACGGCTGCCTGCGGATCAAGCTGGTGCGCGAGGTCCCGGAGGCGATGAAGCCTCGCCGGATTGCGATCGGTGTCGAGAGCAACAAACAGACCATCGAGCACAAACAGGCGGCCTGAGCGGCAGCTCGGGCTGTTCCGACGGGCCCGCGGCGCCTGGGCGTACCGCCGCGGGTCCGTCAACCGCACGTAACGCAGTTCCGGAATTGGCCGGGGCCAGTCTCGCCAAACCTGATTGGCTGCTTGAGGAGATCAGCCATGCTCTTTCAATGGTGCGCGCCTGCCAATTTGGGGCGACAGCTCTTCATTGCGGCATTGGTTGGGACGTTGTCCGCCCTGTCAGCCGCTGCAGGGACGATCCCGGGTTTCGGCACAGGCCAGATACCTAGTCTGGCACCGATCCTGCGAGAAATAACACCGGCCGTCGTAAACGTATCAGTGCGTGGCATGGTGAAGGAGGACAACCCGCTCTATCAGGACCCGTATTTTCGCCAATTCTTCGACCTGCCGAAGCAACTGGAGCGGCGTGTCGAAGCGACTGGATCCGGCGTGATCGTGGATTCGGAACACGGCTACGCACTCACCAACAATCATGTTGTCGAGCATGCAGCCAACATCCAGGTGGCGACCAAGGATGGCCAGAACTTCAGTGCTAGGATCGTCGGGCGCGATCCCGCAACCGACATTGCCGTCATCCAAATCCGGAATGGATCACATCTAAAAGCACTTTCGATGGGCGACAGCGACAATCTTGAAGTGGGTGATTTCGTGATCGCCATTGGCAATCCCTTCGGGCTCGGTCAAACCGTGACATCGGGGATCATCAGCGCGCTCGGCCGAAGCGGTCTCGGGATCGAGGGATACGAGGACTTCATCCAGACCGATGCATCGATCAATCCCGGCAATTCGGGTGGCGCATTGGCGAATCTGCGAGGCGAGTTGATCGGTATCAATACCGCGATCCTCGCGCCGGGTGGCGGCAACGTCGGGATTGGGTTCGCTGTGCCCATCAATATGGCGCACAGCGTCATGCAGCAGATCATCCAGCATGGCGACGTGCGCCGCGGTCGAATTGGAATCAGCACTCAGGACCTTACACCAGATTTGGCTGAGGCATTCCACACCAAGCCCAACGCGGGGGCCGTAATTGCCGAGGTCGCACCGAGATCGCCGGCCGAGCAGGCCGGTATTCGAAAGGGCGATGTCGTGATCGCGGCGAATGGAGTGCCGATCCGGAGCTCGACCCAGCTGCGCAACAAGATCGGCCTTACGCCTGTGGGCGATCGAATCGAATTGGAAGTTGAACGCAATGGAATGCCGCAAAAGATTCCGGTACGCGTCGGGCCGCCTCAATAAGACGCTGTCCGCGCAGAGGCATCGACGAAGTCTACTCCGTCGTTAGGTTGTCTGCTCCAAACGATCGCTATACGCAACATTACCGGCGCCAGGATGAAGTCGGCGACCAGCGCACGAGCTCGACCAGCGCGAGAATGCGTCCGATGAATTGCGTTGGCAGCGAAAGTCCGGCGAGGAACAGCCCGGGGCTCACGGTCGCGCCGGCACCCAGACCGAGCAGCCCAAACGGCGGCGAGGAGTTGGCTGCGGTCAAAGTACCTGCCGCAGCGACGCCGGGAGCCGCGACGAGGTCTAGGAATTCGGAAGCGGGCGCTGGGAGGCGCTGCTGCGCCCGCTTACAGCGCGCCGACCTGCCGCGCCTTGGCGTGGTAATGCTCCCAGGTCTTGGCGATCCGGTAGGTGTTGCGCTCGAAGCTCGGCCGCAGAGCCACGATCTCCTCCGGCGTGATTGGCTTCAAGGGACCGAGCGCCCGTGCATTGATCACCCCGCGCGTGTTCTCTTCCATCTCCAGGCTGTCGAGGAACACTTCCGGCACGTTGTCGCAAGCGATGACATTGCCGTGGCCGCGCAACAGGCAATAGCGTCCTTGCCCAAGCGTTGCGGCGACCTCGGCGCCCTGCTCCAGGGTGCGGATATGGGTCGGGTCGGGATGCACCGGGCAGCCGATGAAGCGAAAGCCGAAATTGCGTATCGCGATCATCGGCGCGTCCACCATGCTGTAGAGCACCGAATGCACCGGATGGCCGTGTCCGATGGCGAGAACATCGCTGCGCGCGCGATAGACGCCGAGATGGATTGCGGTCTCGGTCGGCGCCGGTCCCTTGCCTTCGAGAACGCGTCCGTCGAGATCGACGACCAGGATTTCGTCCGCGGTCAGGCCGGCGCGGCTCGCATCGCGCGGTTGGATCAGCACGCGGTCGGTATCCGGAATACGGGCGCTGAGATGGCCGCTGTAATCCAACAGGTCGGCCATGACCATCATGCGCGTCGCGTCCGATAGCTGTTGGCGCAGCGTCGTCTCGGTAATCTTGGGCATACTCTCCCTTCCTTGTTTGCTCAGCAAAATTGCGTGACCTCTCCCTTCCCTTCCCTGCAAGCGGCGCCAGCGGGGGAGGGGCAGGATGGGGATGGATCATTCACTCCTTGAGAAGCACCCTCGCCCTGGCCAAGACCGGCGCCGGCGTCGCATAGAGCTGCGAGATCTCCTGCTCGATCGCCGCGCCTGCGATCGGCGTGACGCCCAGTCCGGTTTGCTGTGCGTCGGCGAGAAATTGCTGATCGACCACCATCGCGTCGAACGAATGGCGCAGCTCGTCGAGCTTTTCCTTTGGCGTCTTGTCCGAGACCAGGAGCGTTCCGAGCATTCGCCCGGGCTTGATCAGGAAATCGTAGAGCGCGCGATCCGCCCCGTCGTGCAACAAGTCGCCCGCGAACGGCACCGATTGGTCGACAGGAGCCACCAGATTCGGCAGGAACCGCGTGACGATATTGATCTTGTGCTCGCTGAGCCATGCCGTCGGAATCGCCTCGAGGCCGCCGCAGTCTCCGTCCACCTCGCCACGCTCGAAGGCGAGGCGCTTGGCTGCGCTGCCCTGATAGCCGAGAACTTCCTTGAGCTTGATCTTGAACAGGTCTTTGAGGATCGCGAGATTGAGGTTGCCCGAGGTGCCGGCGGCGCTCGCCGAAAACACCACATTGTCTCGCGCGGCTAATTGCTTGAGGTCGTGTATCCCGCTTTCGCTGCGCACATAGCACACCCGATAATCCTCACCGACCGCGCCAACGAAGCCGAAATGGCGGAAATCAACCTTGAAGTGCTCCGGCTCGGCGATCGCGTCGGGAATGAGAGATGAGCTGAATGTACCCATCACCACACCGTCGGAGGGTGAGCTGTTGGCGACCGCCAGCACGGATAACAGCGAGCCGGCCCCCGGCTTGTTCTGCACCACGATGGTCGGCACGCCCTTCATGAAGCGCGGCAGATGCCGCTGTACGAGACGCGCATAGGCATCGACATTGCCGCCTGGCGGCATGCCGACGATGAAATTAACTGTCTTGTCGATCAGGCTCGGCTTCGATGGCTGAGGGTTCGACGCCTGGGCAAACGCTGCGCCATTCACCATGATCATGAGGCCGCCGAGCATGCATCGGATGATGCCTGCGAGCAGGACTCGATTGGTGCTTTCAGCGACGCGCCCAGCGGTGGCTTCTGAGATGCCGTTAACGCCTCCGAGCAAGCTGCCTATGCGATGCCAATGTGCTGGCATTCTGGTGAAACCCCTTGTTGATGATCACGCTAACATGCAAGGGAGAGGCCAACTACGAATTTGCAGGAGCCTAAGACATTCTAATGATCCGTTATGCTACAGCTAATGCAAACCCCGAAGCGGCACCAGTAGGTGACTGATCCACGTCGAGGGGCATGAAGGCAAACACGGATGATGCGCCCCCGCGCCAAGATCGACCTGTTGCGGGCTTTGGAGGTGTTCCTCGCTGCCGCCGACAGCGGCAGCATGACCACGGCCGCGCGCAGCCTCAAGGTCACCCAATCGGCGATTTCGCAGCAGCTCAAGCTGCTGGAGACCGAGATGGGCGTCACCCTGATGGATCGCGACACCCGCCCGCTGCGATTGACGCCGGCAGGCCTAGCCTTGCGCACGCACGCGGCGGAAATCCTGACCTACGCCGATCGGGTGCGCGGCGAGGTGCGGCAGATCGCCACCGCGTCATTGCCGCACCTGCGCATCGCCATGTTCGGAACGCTCGCCGGGACGCTGGCGCCGGCGCTGCTCAACGCCGTCGTGCAGAAGAAGCTGCCGATCACGACCGTTTCCATCCTGCGCGGGATGGCGGTGCAGCATGCTCACGATCTGTCGCGGCGCGAAGTGGACGTGGTGATCACGTCCAATCCCCTGGTCGATGCGGAAGGAATGGAGCGGCACGAGCTGATCCATGAGCGTTTTGTGCTCATCCTGCCGAAAGGAGATTTCGCTCCAAACGCGAGCCTGCGCGACATCGCGGCGCGACTGCCCATGGTCCGCTATTCGGCGCGCACCGAGGCCGGTCGCATGATCGAGCAGCATCTGCGGCGCCTGCGGCTTGACGTGCCGCGCGGTCATTCCTTCGACGCGCCCGAGGATCTGTTCGCGATGATCGGCATGGGGCAGGGCTGGGCGATAACGGCGCCCACCCATCTCATGCACGCGCTCGCGCCCGGCATGCCGGTCGAGCTGCGGCCGCTGCCGAAACCGGGTCTCGGTCGCAACATCGTGCTGGTGGCGCGCACCGGCGAGTTGGGCAATCTGCCGGCCGAGATTGCCGCGCTCTGCCGGCGCGTGCTGGAAAAGGAGTACACCCCGCGCTTCGGCACGCTCATGCCGGCGGTGGCGGACCATTTAACAGTGATAGGGGAGGTCGAGTAGCGCACAGCAACCGAGCTCGTCACCCGCGGGCTTGACCCGCGGGTCCATCCATTTCGCAAGACGATGGATCGCCGGGTCGAGCCCGGCGATGACCCCGTGTATCCCTCACGCGATCTGCTCGGCCTCGCGCAGGCTCTCGATGAGCGAAGCGCGCAGGAGAAATTTTCGCGCCAGCTCCGGATCTTCCGCCGAGCGGCGAAGCTCGTCGTGATTGCGTCGGCGCACCTGCGGATCGCGTTCTTCCAACAAGCGCTTGTTGCGGATCGTCTGCGCCTGGGTGTGCTTCACCGCAATATGGCGGCGTTGCCGTTCGTAGCGGTCAAGCTCGCTCTCCTCAGCCTCGCCTCGGAGGATGCGGACGAGCTTGTCGGCGAGATTGAATGCATCGTGCACGCCGCTGTTGAGCCCCATGCCGCCGATCGGGCTGTTCACATGCGCGGAATCGCCGACCAGGATGGCGCGGCCGAGCCGGAATTTCTTGGCGACCCGTTGATGCACCGCGTAGAGATTGCAGCCTCGGATATCGAAGTCGCCGTCGATCGGCAGGAAGCCCCTGAGCCGCGCCTGCATCGCCTCCGGCTGTGTCAATCTCTCCTCATCCTCGTTTGGATCGGTCGGAAAATGGACCCGCCAACGATCGGGCGGGCCTTTCCAGTGGAACAGGTTGGAATACTCAACCGGATCCGAAATGTAGTTGCGCTCGGTATAGCCGTGCTTGGTGAAATCGTAGGCGACCTCGATGTTGAGCGTGCGCTCCGGATAGGTGAAGCCTTCGAATTCAATCCCCAAGTCCTTGCGCACGACGCTGCGTGCGCCCTCCGCGCTCACCAGGTAGCTGCCGGAAATGGCTTCGCTTTCGCCGGCCGCGTTCCTGACGCGGGCGCGCACGGCCTCTGCGCTTTGCTCAAAGCCGATGAACTCGGTCGACATGCGCACTGTCACTCGCGGATGCGCTTTGGCGAGCTTCAGCGCCTCTTCGATGATCTTGATGCGCTCGCACTGAAGCACGAAGGGAAAGCGCGTGTCGTTCTTGAGATGGACGTGGTCGAACTCGGCGATCAAGGTGCTGCTCTGCCGGTCCCAGTAATGGAACTTGGGCGCGATGATCCCGCGCGGCTCGAGCAGCTTGTAGAGCCCGATCCGGTCGAAGAATTCGAGCGTCGAAGGATGATTGCTGCCGGCCCGCGGCACCTGGTCGAGAAATGTCTCATCCGACATCGTCTCGATGAGCGTAACCGGGATGTCGGCCTGGGCGAGCGCAAGCGTCAGGCACAAGCCTACCGGGCCTGCGCCGATCACAATGACAGGTTTGATGTCAGCCATGGAAAATTGTGTAAGCCCGCGCGCCGCTACTTGGCAACGACTTCCTTCACGGCCCCGGCCCACCCGGTATGGGTGAGATCGAAGACGATGCCGTTCGGATCGCGATACTTGGCTTCGTAATAAGAATTGGGCGAGGTCGGCCGCCCGGTGAGATACGTGCCGCCGGCGTCCATCACCTTCTTCTCGGCGGCATCGAGGTCATCGACCCACATCCCGAAGTGGTAGATGCCGATGCGCTCCTTCTCGGTTTCCTTCTTCAGCAGCGCCACATTGACGGTGCCGTCCGAGAGGTAGATGCCGCGCCGGGCGGTTCCGGCGCGCTTCAAATCGAAGGCCTGCTCGAAAAATCGGGCCGAGGCTTCCGGGTCTTCCACGATCAGGGCTATGTGGCGCATTTTTGCCATGGCGGACTCTCTTTCTGCGTGTTTGTTGAACATTCAATGGGCGCGGCGCGCGGATCGCGCAAGCGCTATCGGCACGGCAGCAGGCACATTAATCGAGATGAGAAGCCTCCCTTATGAAGCGCCGGTCTGCTTCAAATCGACGGCCTTGCCGGTTAGCTTTGCGACCTTCCCGCGGCTCTGAGTCATCGCAGCCCTGCGTAAGCTCGTGGCTCCGCTGCGGATCGGAACCCGAGTTAATCGATGGTGAGTGACGCGACACTCGTGCAGGACGTCCAAGCTGCCGCCAGGAAGGATATCCGCGAGCGGTTTCTCCGCGTCGACACGTCCAATGTTGCCGATGTGCTCGATCAGATGGGATTGCCCGATCAGGGCCTGTCGGCGAAGTTCCGTCCATTTCCGGCAAGCGCCGGCAAGCTTGCCGGTTGGGCCTACACGATCCGCGGCCAGATGGCGCCGTTCGCAGGCACCGGCGATGCCGCGAAGATGCAAGCTTGCCATGGCATTGGCCCTGACGAGGTCAGCGTCTGGAGCGGCGATGGCGCGGGGATCTGCTACTTCGGCGAGCTGATTGCGCTCGGCATGAAGGAGCGCGGGGCGGTTGGCGCGCTGGTCGACGGCGGGGTGCGTGACGTGCGCTGGCTTTCCGAGCACAACTTCCCGGTCTTCGCGCGCTACCGCACCGCTGTGCAGTCGATCGGCCGCTGGCGCGTTACCGCCTGGCAGGAGCCGGTCAATCTCGCCGGCGCCACCAGCGCGCGCGTGATTGTTGGCCCGGGAGATTTCGTGCTGTGCGACGAGGACGGCGGCATCGTGATCCCAGCGGAGCATGTCGTCGCGGTCCTCGAAGCCGCCGAGGATCTCACCGCGAAGGAAGCGCTGATCCGCGCCGAGATCGCCCGCGGGATGACATTGCAGCAGGCGCTCGAGAAGTACGGGCATGTGTGAGGTGCCGGGCGCGCCCCGCCTTACGGCCGAGAAAGCACGATCACCGCGCCAAACGACACCGCAGTCACAGGCTCGACGCCTTTCGCTCGTCTTCCGCGGGGGCGTTGGACTTGCTAGCTTTTAGGCTTCAGGACATCTGGAGAATGCCCGCCAACGAGGGAAGGGACGGCCATGATCAATCGAATTAACACGCGAATTTCTACAGTGATCGGATTTGTTGCAGCTGTCGGGCTTGCCGCGGCGGTCGGCGGCTCCGTCGTTGCCTGGGGGCAGGGAGCACCGCCCGCGACCGAAGGAGCGCCCGCAGCAGGCGGGGGGCCGGCCGTTACCGAGTTCAAGCCTTCGATGTCCGACCTCATGAACATGCTGGTGCAGCCTCGGCACATCAAGCTCTACTACGCGGGCAAGTCGCAGAACTGGACGCTCGCCGCCTTCGAGGTGGGCGAGCTGAAGAACGCGCTGGCGCGGGTCGGCCGCACCATCCCGGTCTATCGCAAGATGAGCGTCGACACCGCGGTGACCTCGATCATCGCTGACAAGATCAAGGCGCTGGATGCGGCCATCAAGGCCAAGGACGAAGCTCAGTTCATGACCGCCTACGGGGAGACGACGCAGGCCTGCAATGCCTGTCACCAGGGCCTCGATCATCCGTTCGTGAAGATCAAGGTGCCGGCGGAAGACTTCTATCCGGATCAGGAATTCGCGCCTTAGCACGGGCCGAGCGCGTCGTTCCTGCGAAAGCAGGAACCCAGACCGCTGCGTTCTCCAGACGGCGCGTAGGCCTATGGGTCCCGGCGCTCGCTTTCGCTCGGCCGGGAGGACGCCCTAGCTTGCTGGCCGCGCTTCCCATTCCTTGGCGCTGGCGCCGGCAAGCTCGCGCACCCGTTCCTCATCGCGGGCGAATTCGGCGGCGGGGCCTTCGTACACGACGCGCCCATCGTCGAGCACATAGGCGCGGTCGGCGATCGCAACCGCAATGCGCACGTTCTGCTCGACCAGAAGTATCGAGAGGCCTTCCTGCCGCATGCGGCTCACCACGTTGAACACCTCGCGCGCCATGAGCGGCGCGAGGCCCTGCGACGGCTCGTCCAGCACCAGGAGCTTGGGGTTGATGAGCAGTGCGCGGGCGATCGCCAGCATTTCCTGCTCGCCGCCAGAGAGATAACGGCCCTTGCTGCGTCGCCGCTCCTCGAGCCGCGGGAACAGCTCGTAGATGCCGCGGATAGTCCACGGACCGGGGCGTTCGATCGGCACCTTCAGGTTCTCCTCGACTGTCAGGCTGCCGAAAACCCGCCGCCCCTCCGGCACGAAACCGACGCCCAGCGCGGCGATGCGATCGGAGGGCCAAGCCGTGGTTTCCTTGCCGAAAATGTGCACGCTCCCCTCGCGCGCCGGGGTCAATCCGATCAAGCTGCGCAGCGTGGTGCTTTTGCCGGCGCCGTTGCGGCCGAGAAGCGCGACCAGCTCACCTTCGCGGATCTCCAACGAGACACCGTAGAGAATATGGCTCTTGCCATAGAAGGTATGCAGGCCTTCGGCGACGAGCGCGCTCATGGTAAGTGCCTCACGGTGCTCATGTGCTTTGCCCGAGATACGCGGCTTGCACGCGCTCGTCGGCCGCGATTTCCGCCGGCGTCCCCTCGGCCAGCACCAGGCCTTCGGCCAGGACCATGATTCGCGTCGCCAGGTGAAAGACGACCCGCATGTCATGCTCGATCAGCACGATCGCGAGCCCGTGTTCCTTGTGCACCTTGCCGATCAGCTGGACGATATCGTGGGTCTCCTGGTCGCCCATGCCGGCGGTCGGCTCGTCGAGCAGCAACAGGCTCGGATTGAGCGCCAGCGCCATCATGATCTCGGTCGCGCGCTGGTCCCCGTGCGAGAGCTCACCCACCAGATGATCGGCTTGGCCGGCGAGCCCGCCCTGATCCAACAGCTCCCCAACGCGCTTTTCGATCTCGGCATTGCGCCGCCGCGACAGCCACGGCGACAGTCGCATGCCCGCCGCCACCTCGACCGGCACGCGCAGGTTCTCGTAGACGGTGAGCTCGGGGAAGATCTCGGTGATCTGAAAAGTGCGCGCCATGCCGAGCGCCACGCGGGCGTGCGCCGGCAGATGCGTAATATCGCGGTCGCGGAAGCGGATGCGGCCGGCGCTCGGCGGGAAGAAGCCGCTGATGAGGTTGAAGAAGGTCGTCTTGCCGGCGCCGTTGGGGCCGATCACGGCGCGCAGCTCGCCGGCCTCGACCTTGAGCGAGACGTCGTGGACAGCGATGAGGCTGCCGAAGGCGCGGCTGATGCTCTCGACCTCGAGCAGGCTCATGGCTGCACCTTGTTGCGCCGCAGGACGCCCAGCACGCCGGTCGGGAAGAACACGACGACCAGCACGAAGAACACGCCGATCAACGTCATCCAATAGTCGGTGAGGCTCGAAAGCTTGTCCTGCAGCACCACGAAGACAGCAGCGCCGATCAGCGGACCCCAGAACGAGCGCATGCCGCCCAGCACCGCCATGATGACGAAATCGCCCGATTGCTGCCAATGAAAGGCGCGCGGATCGACGAAGTTGTCGAGATAGGCGTAGAGCGTGCCGGCCAGGCTGGTGAAGGCGGCCGAGATCACGAATGACAGCCAGATATGCTGCTGCACCGGGATGCCGAGGAAGCGGGCGCGGCGTTCGTTCTCACGGATCGCCAGCAGCGTGCGGCCGAATGGCGAGCGCAACAAAAATCCCATGAGGGCGGCCGAGACCAGCAGGCAAGCCAGCACCAGGTAATAGAAGGCCTTGTCGCTGCCGGCGATGTCGATTTGCGTAAAGCCGAGGTCGAGCGGCATCCGGTTCCAGCCGGTCAGGCCGTCGTCGCCACCCGTCACCGAGACCCAGCGGAAGGCGATGAAGTAGAACACCTGGCCGAAGGCGATCGTCACCATGGCGAAATAGACGCCGCGCAGCCGCACGATCATGGCGCCGATCAGCATCGCTCCGAGCGTGCCGGCCAGTACGCCGACGAGGAGGCCGAGCGACGTCGAGGGCGCAAGATATTTGATCGCCATGCCGGCCCCATAGGCGCCGAGCCCGAGATAGGCGGCGTGGCCGAAGGACAGGACGCCGGTGAAGCCGAGCAGGAAATTCACCGCCATCGCGGCCAGCGCCATCACCAACACGCGGGTGCCGAGCGCGGTGTAGCCGCCGACCAGCGGCATCCAATTCGGCGCCGTCGCCAGCACGACGATGATCAGGAAGATGGCGGCGCAACGCCGATTGAACACTTTCACCGCAACCGTCCCTCGTCTCCGAACAGGCCGCTCGGCCGCACCAGCAGCACCAGCGCCATCATCACGTAGATCACCGCTTCGGTGGCGGCCGGAAAGAAAACTGTGGTGAGCCCCGAGGTGACGCCGATCAGAAGCCCGCCGGCGAGCGTGCCGGGCAGGCTGCCGAGCCCACCGACGATGATGGCGACAAAGCTCGGCATGATCAGCGTGTCACCGATCGTCGGCGAAAGGCCGAGCATGCCGGCCGCCAGCACGCCGGCGAGCCCGGCCAGATAGATGCCGAGGCCGAAATTGAGGTTGCGCAACAGCCGCACATTAACGCCCAGCACCGCGACCGTATCGAGATCGAGCGTGCCGGCGCGGATGCGCATACCAAGCCGCGTGTAGCCAAGGATCAGGAATAGCCCGCCGACCGCGATCGCCACCACCGCGACCATGAACAGCCGGTACCCGGTCAGGAAGAAGAAGTTGAGCGAGAGCGGCGTCGCCAGCACGGCCGGGATCTGATACGGCACGCTCGATGCCCCCCAGATGAAGCGCAGCGCATCCTGGAAGATGAAGGCGAGCCCAAAGGTGAGGAGCAGGCTGTAAAGTGGATCGCGTCCATAGAGGCGGCGAATGAGCAGCCGCTCGAGCACCACCCCCAAGACCGCGGTCAGGAACGGCGCCACCACGAGCGCGACCCAAAACCCCGTATACGGCATCAGCGAATAGGCGAAGTACGCACCGAGCGCGAGAAAGCCGCCATGCGCGAAATTGATGACACCGCTCAGGTTGAGGATCAGCGACAGGCCGAGCGCCATGAGGGCGTAGAACGCGCCCACAATAAGCCCGTTCAGAAGATTGAACAGAATGACCTGACTCATGCGGACGCCGTTTTTGAAGGATATGTCATGAGACTATTTGCGGCCCGCGAGCTCGGTGCGCTTGCGGGGGAGGGTCGGGGAGGGGAGCGGCGTTCGCCGAAATAGCATACGAAAAGCGCGCAGCCCCCACCTCCAGCCCCTCCATTCGGGGTATACCCGACTTCGCTCTCGAATGCTGGTCGAAGCCGAAAAATTCGACTTCGACTGGGGAGGGGAGCCCGCCTGGTTTGCGGCGGGTGCTTTCAGTCAAACACTTCTCGGCACGAGCCATACCGCGACGTCGAGGCGATCTGCAACCGCGCGATCAGGTCGGGTAGGTGAGCTTGCAGCCGGTCTCGGCAGGTGGCGGTATGAAATCAGGCCCCTTGGCCACCTCGTCGATCACGAACAGATCCTCCGGGTCGGACTTTCCTTTGGATTGCAGATGGCCGACGAATGCCGAAGGCACCAGCTGATGGTCCTCGGCCCGATAGTAGGGCGTGCCCGGCATCAGGGCGACCTCAGGCGGCAGCTTGAAGCCCTCCAATGCGTGCGCGAGCTTCACGGCGTCGGTGGTCTTCTCCTGGTTTGCGACCAGGCCGAAGGTCCACATCGCCGCGTAGCCGAACCAGGTGCGCGCGGTCGGCACCTTGTTGGTCTTCTTGCGGATGGCGGCGACGAAATCGGCGACATGCGGCACGTTAGGCTGGTTCCAGTACCACTCGAACAGCCAGGACCCGATGCGTGCTTCGGGCGGCAGCCCTTCCACGACTTCGAGCTCCTGCTGCATGCCGGCGATCTTGACCTGCTTGTCGAGGCCGAATTGCACCGCCTGCTTGATCGAGTTGATGCCGTCATCGCCGGCTGCGAGATTGACGATCACGTCGGGATTGGCGGCGCGCGCCTTGATCAGGATCGCCGAATAATCGGTGCTGCCCAGCGGGAAGAACTCGGTGCCGACATTGACGCCGCCGATCTTGGCGGCGGCCTTGTTCAGCCCATCCGCGAGCGAATGACCGAACGCATAATCCTGGGCGATCACATAATACTTCTTGCCGATCTTGTTGATGAGCGGACCCGCCATCGCGTTGCCCTGCATCGTGCCGGTATTGCAGACGCGGAACGTGGTCCAATGGCAGCTCGCGCCGGTGACCGTGTCGGCGTGGCCGCCCGGAACGATGTGGAGGGTCTTGAGCTCTGCGGCGACCTGGGAGATCGCGATCGCGTGCGAGGAATTCACGTTGCCGATGAGGAATTCGACCTTGTCGCTCTGGATCAGCTTGCGCGCCTTCTGCACCGCGACGTCTGTCTTGTCGGAGGTCGAGTCCTCAACCACCATCTGCACTTGGCGGCCGAGGATGCCGCCTTTGGCATTGATCTGCTCGGCGGCGAGCTCCATGCCGGTGTTTTCATTCTTGCCGAGCGCCGTGTAGATACCGGTCAGCGGATTGTCGACCCCGATCTTGATCGGTTCCTCGCCCCGCGCCTTGATGATCGCCGGGCCGAGGAACGGACCCATGAATTGGGCCGCACCTGCGGCGAGGCCGGCTTTGAGCAGCGTGCGGCGACCAAGCCGGCCGCCCCGTGAGTTGTGCTTCATGATATCCTCCCCCAGGGTTCCATTGCGTTGGCTCCGGTCTACCCGGATCGCGGGCGCAATTTTGCCATAACCTTGCCTGAACCGGCCAGCCCCGGCAAGTCGGCGGAGGCCCCTAGGCGGGCCCTTATACGGGTCAAGCCAATCGCCCGGTTTCGCCAAAGCCGCAACCGCAGCCTGAGATGGAGCGGGATCCCTCGAAGACGTCCCTGCTGAGGGTCCCATCACTGCTGCCGATGACCCCATGGTTCTTTTGCAGGTGCACGAGTTTTGCGGCGCACACCGAACGCTTCGGCGCCTGCATCGCCTTGCAGGCGCCAAGGCTGAAGCCGTCAAGAGCTAGGCTCAGTGATGCGGAGAGGCGAGCGTCGTCCAGGACTCCGAAGTGGAGTGCGAGCCGCCGCCGTTGATTGGTCCGCTTGTGGGCGCGACCGAGGCAATAGCATGGGCGAGCCTGCTCGACGCAATGGAGACCGAGAATGTGTCGGTCGCCGAAAGGCCGCTCGTATCCGTGGCCTTGACCGAGACATTGAGCGACGTAGCCGAAGTCGGCGCTGTGCCCGAGAAGGTATCGGTTGCGGCATTGAACTTGAGCCAAGTCGGCAGCGCTGAGCCGTTGGAGAGTGTTGCGCTGTATGTAAGGGTCTCGTGCTGAGGGTCGGTGAAGGTGTTGGCCGGCAGCGCGATGCTGAAGCTCTTGCCTCCCGTCAATCTCTGCGACGGAGTCGGATTCGTGACCACCGGGGCGGAGGCCGGCGTGAGCACCGAGATGGTCTCCGAACTGGAAGCGCCGCCGCTGTCGGTCGCCGTCACCTTGATGCTGAGCCCATTCGCGTTGACCGGCACCGTGCCGGTGAACGTCTCGGTCGCGGCATTGAAGGACAGCCACGTCGGCAGGGCCGAACCGTTGGCGAGCGTCGCCTTGTAGGTAAGCTTCTCTCCCTGCGGGTCGGTAAAGGTGTTCGACGCAAGCTTGAAGTTGACGGCTTGGCCGAGCTTCCAGGTCTGCGTCGCAGTCTGCGCCATCACGACCGGGGCCGCAGCCGCGGGGGCCTGAACCGAGAACGTCTCGCTCGCCGACAGGCCGCTCGTGTCGGTCGCGGTGACCTTGATGTTGAGCCCATTGGTGCCGAGCGGCACGGTGCCGGTGAAGGTGTCGCTCGCGGCATTGAATGTCAGCCATGCGGGCAGGGCCGCGCCATTCGCAAGCGTTGCCGAATAGGTCAGTGTTTCGTTCTGCGGATCCTTGAAGGTGCCAGCGGCGAGCGTGAAGGAGATGGACTTGCCGATCACCCAGGTCTGCGTCGCGGTTTGCGCAGCAAGGACTGGAGGGGACGGGTTGGCGGGAGGCGGCGGGGGAGTGGGAGTGCCGCCCTGGCCGACATTGTCCGCCGTGATGGTGTCGCCGTCAGCGAGCAGGGTCGAGAGGCTGACCTCGAAGGTCGTGTCCCAGTTCTGCCCCGACATCGTGCCCCAGGGATTGCGGATCTCGAGCATGCCGGTCGTGCTGTCGTAGCCGTAGATCGACATCGCGTGATCGGCCACCAGCGTCGTGTTCCCGGAGCTGTCGGCGGCGTTCGTGTAGGAGGACAGGATGACGTCGTCGCCGCTGGCGAGATCGGTGCTCAGCACCGACAGCACGCTCGCGGTCGAATTTCCAAACGCGTAGCTCGTTTCCGAAAGCGAGGAATTGTAGACGTACTTGGCCCAGCTGCTGCCGTTGGCGCTGAAATCGGTGATCGCCGAAGCTCCGGTGACTTCCTCCAGCGCGAATTCCGGCGCGCCGCCGTTGCCGATGGTCGACCAGGAATTGCCGTAGTTGACGGAGTTGCCGGTCACCACGCCCTCGGCCTGGAGCTGCGCATAGGCCTTCTCGGCGAGGCTCGCCCAGATATTGGTCCCGTAGTTGAACATCGTGCCGCCGTCGGCAAGCGAATTGTTGACGGTGACGTATTCGGCGACGCCGTCGACGTAGAAGCGCACCCCGTAGGTGTTGTTCCCGTTGACGGTGAACATCGACGAGATGATGCTGGAATCCTGGTGCGCAACCTCGGCAAGGCTCGACAGGAAGTAGCAGTCGCCCAGATAGCCCTGGTTGATGTCGTTCATGCTCGGTCCGCTCTGGCCGAACAGCGGGCTCGAGCAGGCCGAGTAGGACACCGTAAACGGAGAATAGCCGCTCATGTTGACGTAATCGCTCGGCAGATCGGTGCCGAGCAACCACTTGCCGTTGAGCTCGGAAAGCTGCGCGGCGGTCGAGCCGGCCTTGAGGTTGCCCAGCGCAGTCGAGGACTTGGCACCGCCCGTCCAGGTCGCGTTTCCGGAATTTCCATCGACCAGGTCGGTCATGACACCGGTCAGATAAGCCGACGTGGTCACGCCGTTGTTGAGATTGGCGACGATCGTCTGCAGGTCGGAGAATTCGGCGGAGGTCAGTGTCGAGTTGCAAGTCGCAAGGTTGGAATCGAGATCGGCGATGAGCTTCTCAAGTCCCGCATAGGTGACGGTGCCGTTGACATCGGCTGCGGTCATGTCGGCAGCGATTGAGGCGGTCGACAGGCTGCCGATCCAGGACGGAGTGGTCATATGGTGGTTTGCCCTAATTGTTCCGATCAGAACGAAGGCAGCGCCGTCCATGGTTCAGACAGCGCTGCTTTATTGGGCGACAATGCAGGCGAAAGTCCTTAGATTCGCTCAGTCAATTCCCTAACATTTTACCCGCTGCCGCTTGGTTACCCATTTATGAAATTATGGCGTGGCAACAGTTGGGCCACGCCATAATGCGCATTCTGCTTGCAGCCGGCGCGCTTTAGTCCAGCGGCTGAATGTGGACGAGCCAGCCGTCGTGGTCGACGAACCAGACCGAGACCGGGTTCGTGGAATTGTCGATCCACGACTCGCGGTCCATCGCGAACGGCTCGGGCAGCGTATAGGTGGTGAACTGCTCGGTCTTCGGATCGAACCGCAGATAGTGTCCGCCGTTGAGCTCGCCGGCCCAGACCTCGCCGTTCTTGTCCGCCTTGGCGGTGTACAGCGAGGTGTAGGGAGTGGGCAGCGGATATTCGTGGACGAGCTTGGTCTTGATGTCGAACTTGATCAGCGAGCCGCCGCGGCCGGCCGCCCAGTAGTTTCCGGAGGGATCGAACTCGCCGCGCGCCGGCCCCGAATCCGGGCTCGTGTCCGGCTCGTACAGCTGCTTGGTCTGGCGATCGTAGATCACCATTCCGTCCTTTGGCCAGGCGCCGCCGCCGAAATAGCGGTCGTCCCAGCTCAGCGCACTGCCATAAGTGGAGGCGAACTTCTTGGTCTTGATGGCCTCCATCTTGCTGCCGTCAACGCCCGAGATGCGGGCGACCTCGCCTTCGCGGACACGCCAGATATTGTCCTCCTTATCGAGCGCATAGTTGCCGCCCATCGGCGAGTTGATCGGCTCCTGCACATTCCAGTGCACGCGGCGGAAATTCTTCAGGTCGTCGTCCACCGTCCAGATATTGTGCGCCCAGTTCTCCGAGCCCCAGATCTGTCCCTTCTGGTCGACGTAGATCCAATGCGTGCCCGGCTCCGCACCCGGCTGCGGCAGCGGAACGTGGAACTCCTCGACATGTCCGTTCGCCGGATCAAGCCTGCCCACGTACGAGCTGCGATGGGTCGAGTACCAGACGCGGCCCTTTGCGTCGCCCGCGGTGTCGTGCGCGGCGATCTCCAGGCGCGGCAGCTCGTATTCGGTGATCACCACGCGGGTCGACCTGCCTTGCGCGCGCGGTTGCACCACGAAGTTCGGATCCTTGGAATCGGGACCGCGAGCGATGCTGAGGAAATGCGCAAACTGGGCTTCTTGCGCCGGTGTCAGGCGTCCTGGATTGCGGATATTGATGAGCGGCGTGCCGGCCCCGTGCGTCATGCGGAAGATGATCTTGGACCAGGTCGCCTCGTCATAGTGGTTGCGGAAGATCTGCTGATATTCGTGGCAGAAATTGCAATAGACGGTGAGCGTCTTCTTGTCCTGCCCGGTGCCGGGCAGGTTCGCGAGCCATTCCGATCCGGTCAGCTGCGCCTCGATCTCCGGGAACGGCGGCAGGAATTCGCCGGGCGTCACGCGCAAGAGAGTAATGTCCTCGAGCGTGTCGGCGCCCTTGATCTCCACCTTGTCCTTCACCCACGGATAGAACTCGAGCGGCTTGGCGATGCGCAACGTGTAGGTGCCGGGCGCGACCTTGGGAAATTCGTAGTGACCGTCGGCATGGCTGAACACGGTGGTGCGGATCGCGCTCTTGTCCGAGATCAGCTGCACCATGATGCCTTCGATCGGATCGCCCTTCGCATTTTTGACGAGACCCTTCGGTCCGCCGGTGAGCGATGCATAAAGCGATTGCGCCGGAGCCGCGTCGGCAGCCTTGTAGCGCGGGTTGAGCGGAGGTGCGTCAGGATTCCAGCAGCAGTGCTCGTCGTGCAGCCAGCTCAACAGATCGTTGAGGTCGGCGTCACTGAGGACATACTTGTAGGAGCCCATATTGGGGCTGCCGTTGCGGATCTGGTTCTTGACGTTTTCATCGTTCATCGGCGCGCCGGTCACCAGCGTTGCGCGTTTGAACAAGCCGGTAAGCTTGGGGGCTCCGCCTTCGGCCAGATCGTTGTGACAGATCCAGCATTTGTAATAGTAGATCTCCTTGCCCCGCTCCGGGCCGCTCTGTGCGGCTTTCTTGAACTCAAAAATTTCAAGCGAGCGCTGGTCGTAGTCCTTGGCGGGCTCGGCGGGCTGCGCCTGCGGCAGCGCCGGTTGGCGCGCCTGCTGCTGCGCTGCCGCGCCGCCGATCGCACCCGCAAGTGCCAGCATGAGCGCCGTCACAAAGACCCAAATTGTCGTGCGGAAACGCATCAAAAACCTCCTCCTTTATCGCTCACTACCGCTCATTTTTTAGCTTGTTGCGGAGTGCAGCTTGTTGCCCGCGATGTTAGCGCAGGCTCTTTCGATTACAAGGCAGGAAGTCGTGACGGAGCTTGGACGATAGTCCTACAGTCGAGGCGGCCGACGGGCGAGCGAGGCCGTATGGCGAAGCTTCCGCAAGCCACGCGGCGCGAGTTTATCGGCAGGGTCACAGCGGTGGCCGCAGCGGCGGCCTGCAACCCCACCCGCTCCGGCCATGACCGGCATCGCCGCCCCGCGCAACCGCCGGCTATGGCGATTCCGTGCTCGGCTGTGTCATCGAGGCCGCTTCCCGCATGGGTTATGCCGACTACGTCGCGCTCAAGCTCATGCATCCGATCGAGACCAACGGGATGCGGTTGTGCACGAATCCTTTGCACCAAGTCGCAAACGCGATCAAGGACGGGCCGGTCGGGGATCTGTATAAGATTTACACTATATAAGGGACTTGATTACGTAGACCGTGGAGAGCAGCGTGAACGTAACAAACGGACAACCACCACCACGCCAGCCGCCGCGACCGCAAAGGGTCATAAGCCCGCGCAGGCGGATGATCGTGCTCGGGCTGCTCGGCGCCATCGTGCTGGCCGAGGCCATATGGGCGGGCGTGACCTACTGGCAGAATTCGCAGAAGAAGCCGGAGTTCCTCGTGTATCATGTTTGCTTGGGCACAGACCCCAAGCTGTGCCCGAGCGATCGGACCTTCGTGCTCAATCAAGGTGAAGATGCGTTGACCAAATGGGCGCAGCGGGAATGCGCCGGCTACAAAGCGCGACGCATCATCGTCAACGACGGCCCGAGCAACTGCAACTGCTCGCTCGCCGACGTGACCTGCGCGACGGAATATTAGATTGGAGCATGGTCCCGAAAGGTGGTCGCCAGCAATAACGGTGGCCGCCGTTCAGGCGGCGGCCGCGGCCTTGGGGTGCTGGTCGATCCCTTCGATCTGTTGCTTGAGCGAGAGTTGATCGAGCGAGGCGAGCGGCAAGCTCACAAAGATGGCGATGCGGTTGTTGAGCAGCCGAAACGATTCCGCGAAGGCGGCGCGAATTTCTGGATCCTTTCCGCGCACCTCGGTCGGATCGGGAAGTCCCCAATGTCCTGTCGTCGGGTTTCCGGGCCACGGCAAGCGCGTGTCCGTCTCGGCGCTGTCGCAGATGCTGAAGACGAAATCGAGCGGCGTCGCGTCTGGCCCGACGAAATCGAGCCAGGTCTCGGATCGCAGCCCCTCGGTGTCGAAGTTCATTTTCGCCAGGAGATCGAGCGTGCACGGGTGCAGCGCGCCCGCCGGCTGACGGCCGGCCGAGAAACCGCGGAAGGAGCCCTTGCCCTCGCGGTTGAGGATCGCCTCGGCCATGATGGATCGCGCCATGTTGCCGCGGCCGAGGAACAGAACATTCAACGGCCGCTTGCGATCGAGCTCCGGCATCTCGCGCCTCCTCTTTGCGGCGGGACCGTAGCGGCAGGGAATTTAAGCCGGGTTAATCCTCCGGCTGTATCCGCAGGGATTTTGCATGAAACGTTGCACGGCACTTTGAGCAAGTAGTCGTTCACCGGAAAGCCAAATTGACCCCGAAAGGGGCGGCATGGAAATTGTGCGTTGGCTGCTTCCTTGTTCTCCCAGCCAATGGCGATGGTGCGCGCACGTGCAAGACTGACTTCGGTTGACGGGCACGCCGCCAGCTTCTCGCCTCCCAGGCTTGCGCACGATTCGCGCGAGTCGTCCATGTCGTGACAATTGGACGACTTTGATGACATACCGATGACACATGACATTGGTGACACATGACATCTGACAGATGACATCAATGCGCGACCGCAGCAGGGCGAAGCAGCGCCGGTATCTCGTCGCGGCGCGCCTTCCCTCTCGCGCGGCAGATGGATCATGCTTCACTCAACATCAGGCCGCGGCGCCTTGATTTGCACTGAAGTTCTTCATCCCTGCATACCAACGCCATAAAACTTTTATCTCAGCCTGCTAACCCCGCCGGGGAGGGTGTTTTCAGCACCTACCAATCGTTCTCACCAGGAGGTCAAACGATGCTCAGTCCGACAATTCACAGGACTATGTTCGCATTGGCGTTAGCCGGAGCCGGATGTGTGAGCGTTGCGGCTCACGCCGACGACGACGATCATCATATCAAAAAGGTGTTCGTGATCGCGATGGAGAATCACAACTGGATGCAGCCGAGCAGCCAGACCAGCCCCCATCAAATCTTTCAGAATCCTGCGGCGCCGTTCATCAACAGTCTCGTGAATGGCACGTCGGGCATCAGCGACCAGGTCGCTTTTGCAAACGGATACATCAACTCGGGCGTGGGCGTGCATCCGTCGGAGCCCAACTACATTTGGGCCGAGGCCGGCACGAACTTGGGCGTGTTCAATGATGACAACCCCTACCACGCGGATTGCACGCCGGACACCGTGCAGACCACCAATCAGCATCTGAGCGCGTTCCTTGGCGTTGCCAGAAAATCCTGGCGGTCGTATCAGGAGGACACGGACGTGGACGCCACCAACACGCCGCTGCCGCAGAGTGCGTGGACGGTTCCGCTCTTCAGCATGAGCGGCATTTATAGTTCCGGTGTGAATGCATACAACTATTCGAACCAGTTCAACTACGCGACCAAGCATAATCCGATGGTATTCTTCACCGATACCAACGGTGGATGCAATACGACCAGCTCGAATCCCCAGAGGCCGAATTATGCTCCGCTGCAGCAGCTGGCGATCGATCTGGCGAATGACACAGTTGCCGACTACAACTGGATCACGCCGGACCAGTACAACGACCAGCATTCAACACTCGCCAACGGATACGGGCAGTTTTCCAACAGCCCAAGCACGTCCGATTTCGCCAATATCGCACAGGGAGACAATTTCCTGGCACGGGTCGTGCCGCTGATCATGGCCTCGGATGCCTATCAGGATCACGGGCTGATCGTCCTGTGGTGGGATGAGAGCGAGGGCGGCGACGACTCCAGCAGAACTCTGCCGTTCATCCTTATTTCCAAGGCCGTGCATAAGAACGTGAACGGAATGCCCTATTCCAACACGGTCCAGTATTCACACTCTTCGTTCCTGCGCACCATGCAGGAAATCTTCGGCGTCGATCCAAAGCATCACTACAATTGGCTGGGCGGCGCGGCGACGGCAACTGATCTATCGGATCTGCTCGAACAGGCCGAGATCAATTAGCTGCCTGGCGCATCAACCATCGACAGCTGCAACGACGCGGGGCATGCACCAAGGGTGTGTGCCCTCGTCGTTTTGCGCGCGACGCCGGCTCACCCGCGCGATACGATGCGTCAGCTTGGCGCCGACGCCTTGGTGATAGCTTCTCTCGTATCCGGCGCGCGCATCTCCCTTCTTTTCCGGAAGGGAGGGAGTTGAGCCGGCTTGATCGCGTCGATGACGCCGATGCGCGCGGCTTTCGAATGAAAGTCAGCCTGCCGTCATCTTTCCGGACGGAGCCGGATGCGGCTCCCCACTTCCTACCGCCTAATGCGTACGCGTCCGGTAGAGACCGGTAAACGCCGCCTTGCGGAACTGAGGCGAGACGGGACGTCGGTTGGCTCGAATTGTTTCTCTAACGTCCGTCGTTCAATGCCCTGGCCGCAAAAGAATCGTTGTCGACAACAACAAATCAGCTTGAGCTGAGGCGAATCGCATTCGCGCATACATGTGATGCGAGGGCCTAGGGTCTTTTTTTGACTGATCGCCGTTCGCGACAGGATAGCTATTACACGAGCTTCGCCAGGACCTCCCACATCGGTTTGCGGTTGAAATCGCGATCGAGCGGCAGCGGGCGCAGCGGCTTGCCGTCGGCGCGGTGGAAGTATTGCGGCAGCCAAGTGTAGCGGTCGCTCAATCCCCAGGTCGACATCGATGCCGGCTCAGCCACCGCGCACACAATATCGAGATATTCCTCGACGTGGCGGGCGACGGCCTGGTCGCGCTCGGCGAGGGTGCCGGGAATCTGGGCGTCATTGACATCGAGCTCGGTGATCATCAACCGGTAGCCCAGCGCCGTGACGCTGCGCAGGAACTGCGTGAGCTCCTTGTGATCGAATGACTGATGGCCGACGAGGTGCGACTGGAGGCCGAAACAATCAACCGGCGTGTTGCGGTCGCGCAAGTTCTGCAGCAGCGCCAATATGTCCCGCCGCCGATTTCGGCTTTCTGCCGTGGAATACTCGAAACCGTATTCGTTGAGGCTGAGCGGGGTCGCGGGATCGGCCGCGCGCGCCAGCCGAAACGCCAGATCCACATGCTCGTTGCCGAGGAGGCGCTGCCAGATCGAGCTGCGGTAGCCGGCCTCGAGGCCGTCCTTGGGCTCGATCGGCTCGTTGACCGCGTCCCAGGCCCAGACCTTGCCGCGATAGCGCTCGACCAAAGTGCCGATATGGCGTTCGAGAGCATTTCTTGCCGCGGTGGCGGTCGCGAGACGCGTCACCCAATCCGGGTTGGCCGCATACCAGACGAGCGTGTGCCCATGCATGATCATGTCGTGGCGCGCGGAGAAATCGACGATCGAATCAGGGCCGGCAAAATCGAATAGGTTCGGGGCGGGTTCGGTGAACTGCCACTTCAGATGCGCCTCCGGAACGAAGATATCGGCTTCGCCGGCCATCTTCTCGAGCAGGATGCCATCGTCCAGGAACAGCGGCGCCGCGCCGGCACAGCCGTACTTAACTCGGGAGGCCGCCGCTTGGCGGCGCAGCGGTGGTCGCAGCTCCAGCGCAAAATCTGCTTGCGCCGAGGTGGTGCGGGTCAATGTTGCGGCCGCGATGCTCGCGAGCCCGAGAACGGCGCGCCGGCGGCTTGTTGTGTGATGGGCCGGCTGGCACATGCGGCACCGGTTAATGAGCAACACGAGCTTTGCTGCGCGAGCTCGCCACCCACTCACTCGCGGGCTGCACGATAAGGCGCAGTCGCGCGCATTCAATCTCAATATCCGGGGGCGGTTAACGGCACCAAGTCGTTAAGGTTTCCCAACATTTCCGCGCGCTATTCGGGTTTGTGTCTCGCGGCTTGCGCGAACTTTAACTAGATAATCTCGGGATGTCCGAGGCCCGAGCTTTCTCCGCGATCCCGCTCTCTTTGCCGGCCGCCGGCACGCGCATTGGGAGACGATCCTTATTCCTTTCCGCGTGCAGCCGAGAGCCCTGCGGAGTTGAGACCTTCACGCGCACGCTGGTCGAGGCGCTTGCGCAGAGCGATCCCCAAGGACGCTACACGCTCGGCGCGGTTTCCGGGCGCTGGCGCGATGTGCCGGAGCTCTTGCGCCGCATCGCGCAGGCGGATCGGGTTGTCTTCGGTTTCCCGCTGGTCGCCTGGAAGCGGTTGCTCGCCATCCCGCTCTTGCTGCTGCTGTGCGCGAAGGTGATGGGGCGCCCGGTCACTACTTTCGCTCACGAATGGACCGGGATGAACAGGCTGCGCCGTCTGGTGCTCGCCCCTTATCTTCTCTTCAGCCGCGATATTGTCGTGCTCTCACCACTGATCGTGTACCAGATCGCGAGCGATCCGCTGCTGCTGCGTGCCGCGCGCAGATGCCGCCTTGTGCCGCATCCGCCGACCATATGTCCGCCCGAGGATCGCGCGCTGACCGAGATGGTGCGAACGGTCGAGCGCGCTGCCCGCGGCACGGATCTTGTTGTCGGGCAGTTTGGCGCCCTTTATCAGGGCAAGGCCTCGATGGCCTTGCTGGAAGTCTGCGACCATTTGCGCGGGCGGGGTATCCGTGCGCTGATGGTCTTTGTCGGGAGCTTCACCCCTTCCCTTGACGGCTTCGAGACGAAATTTCGTGCCCGGGTGCGCGAGCTTGCGCTCGAAGACCAGGTCATCGTCACCGGCTATGTTGGCGCCGCCGAAGAGGTGTTTGCTCTGTTCGAACGTATCGGCGTCTTTCTGTTCCTGTTTCCCGAAGGCCTGACCGCGCGGCGCTCCAGCGTCATCACCTGTCTGCAATCCAACCGGCCGGTCGTGGTTTCGGCGCCGCTATCGCGCGACGAGTTCGCCCATCACCCGGGCCTTTCCGCATTGATCGATGCTGGAGCACTCTCATTCGTGCCGCGTGCGGCCAGTGCCGCCGAGATCGCCGATTCTCTGCTCGCCGCGGCGGGAGGCCAACGGCATGATTTTCCGATCGACGGCAAGGCTTGGTGGGACGCCACCACCACCGCGACGCGCCTGGCCCTTTAACCTGGGGCGCGCGCTTACTTCGCGTTGCTTGGCCGCATTGCCGGCGAAAGGCGGCCGCGCACGGTCTTGAAGCTGCCGGCGAGCCGGCTGCGCATCTCGGCGATGTCCATGATCCAACACAGGCCGCCATAGCTGGCCATGCCGGTCGGCACCAGCAGCATCAGCGCGTTCGCATCGGACATAGGCAATATGGCTTCCATGCCCTTGACGGCGACCGCCATTGCGGCTGCGGCGAGCAGGATGCGCGCGAGACGGCCAAGGGGCAGCGGCACCGGAAAGGCCCACCGGGTGAGCGCGAGCGCGCCGAGGAAGCCAAACATTTCCGCCGCGAGTCGGCCCCAGGCGGCGCCGACCATCCCGTAATGCTCGATCAGCACGTAGCTCACCGCTGCGTTGAAGGCGAGCACCGATCCGGTGTTGAGGAGGTAGAACGAGTTCCGCTCCGACAACAGAAAGCTGATGTGTAGATATTGACAGCAGATGATTTGAAAAACGACCGCGATGCAGACGATCGGCATCACGTTTGCGCCGACGCCCCGGAATTCTGGGCCGAGCATCACGTTGGCGATGTGCGAAGACACCAGCGCAAAGCCGATGCAGGCCGGCAACGTGATCGCCATGAGGAACTCGAAACACTCCGCAAGGTGAACGGTGGCCGCCGCGCGCCCGTGGTTGGCCAGGATCTTCACCGCCATCGGCACGAACGCCGCGGATGCGCTCACGGCCGGAATGATCAGCGCTTGCCGCACCAGATCGACTCCCGGCGAGTATTGCCCGGCACCGGTTGCGCCGACGAGGTGCGCAATAATGAAACGGTCGATCACGCTCGATAAGGCAAGCAGGGTCAGCGAAAAGGTGAGCGGCATGCCGGCTTTCGCGTAGCGCAGGAGCCGTGCGGCGTCGAACGTGATGCGGGTGCCGCTCCAGATCGGGCGGATGAAGGCGAGCGCAGCCAACAGATAGGCCAGCATCGAGGATGCGAGCAGCAGCAATCCGGTCGGACCTCCCAGCGCAAAAGCGGCACCGAGCGCCGGTACCAGCAGCGCCCGCGCGACCGTCGCCTTCATGACCGTGAAGGCCGCAAGCTTGGACCGCAGGAGCTCCTGGCTGGTCTCGAACAGGCCGATCGCCAATGCCAGCGCGACCGCGGCCCAGGCCGGGCCACTCGCCAGCCCGACCGCTCGGGCTGCCGGGTAAGCGAGCGGAGCAAGGAGCGCCGATGCGAGCAGCCCAGGCACAATCACGCCGCGCACGTCGGTTCCATCGCCGCGCGCCTGTTCGCGCATGATCGGCAGGCGCAGCCAGCTGCACAGAAATGTGCTCAGGATGACGGCAAATCCGGCGCCCAGCACATAGGTGCCGAACTCGGCCGGTGCGAACAATCGCGTGAAAACGATGACGTTGAAGAGCCCCAGCGCCGCCGAAAACACGTTGGCGGCAAAATTGATCGCGATCTGCTCCACCATGGCGGGCGCTCAGGCGACTTGCCGCTCCAAGTCCGCGAGCCGGGAGAGGACGGCGCGCAGCCGCTCGACCGGCGTGTCAGAGAACGATGCCGCGGAGAATGCCACATAGCGGCTTGCGGCTCCGCGCAGCATCCGTTCGATCTTGCTCTCGTCGAGCGCGGCGCTGTCCCAATAGCTCAGGCACAGCTCTTTCGCGGTCGGGCGATGCTCGCAAGCAAAGCGCGGCGTGCTGGCGACGAAATGTCCATACAACAGGTATTCGGAAATATCCCGCCGGCGGGCCAGTGCCTCGACCCAGTCGCAGCCGGTTACGTGCTCGATCCGTTCGATCATCGCTCGCACCGCGTGCTGATCCCAGGCGATGATATGGCCGATGAAGTCGTCGGCCGGGAACGCCGGCTCATTCAGCCCGAGAAGACCGTGGGTCGAGCGGATCCACGGCGCATGCAAAGGCGCGTCAGACGCGATCGCACGCGGGCGCTGCAGCAGCGGCAGCGCATTGGGCTCGGCGAATTGCGACATGTCGAATGGGCGAAAGAACACGACATCGGAATCGAGCAGGCAGAAGCGGGCCTCCGACAGCAGGTTCACCGCGTTGATCTTGACGAATTGCTGAACGTGCCAGCCGCTGACCGGCAGGGCACGGAGCGACCACCAGTAGCGCCGGTGCTTGCGGCGCATGTAGCGGGGCAGGGGCTTGAGCCATGAGGGCAGCAGGAGCGACAGCGGCAGCACCTCGCGCCGTGCGGTGTTGAGCTTGGTGAAGAGCGGCAGCTCCTCGTCGAGGACGATGAGGTAATGCCTGCTGAAGGAGGTCACGTGGCGGTCCACGCTCTCGCATAGAAGCTCGCAGCGCTCGAGATCGCGCTCATAGGTCGGCGTCACAAGTCCCAGATTCATGTTGCCCTGCTCGCTGATCTCGTCGGCCCGCTGGTCGCCAGCGCTCCCGCGATCGTGGTCAGCCGGCATCCGGCGTCGCGCGCCGCCTTCACCGCAAAAGCGAGGAGGTCGGGGGTCACGCCGAAGCGGCTCGGCGGCGAGCCCACATCATGGCTGGCGAAGATGAGCCAGCCGCGGTGCGCGACCGTCCGGGCGATGAAATCGAGAATGTCCTGCCGGTCGATGCTCGCATTCTCGAGCAGGCATGTCTTGAGTGCGCCGAGATCGACCACGCCTTCGTTCACGCCGCGCCGGAGCGAGCGGCAGGAATCGAATCTGGCCTGCAGATGGCGCTTGCTGCTGAGCGAGAAATCGCCGTACGGATAAGCGAAATTGCGCACCGTGATGGCGCCGTCGGTGCCCTGCAGGAAGCTCCGATTGCGCTCGAGATCTGCGGTCAGCTCCGCCTGTCCGATGCTCGAGACGGCGGAATGCGAGTAGGTGTGGCAACCGATCTCGTGGCCGTGCACCGCGAGCGCGACGATCTCGTCGCGCCCCGCCAGCCGCCCAGCCGGGCTTGTGGCGCCGCAGCCGCCGCCGGCGACATAAAACGTGCCGCGCGCGTCATGTTGTTCGAGGACTGCTGCACCGAGGCTGCAGGCCGAGGTCGGCACGTCGTCGAAGGTGAAGCTGACGATCGGCGCGTCATTATTGAGAGCGAGCGGGCGCGTGCACGCATGCCTGGCGACAAAACGCGATATTCGGCCGGCGAGCTTGCGTGCGAATGGCGCCGTGTGCGGCAGCGCGAACGATGCTGCCGGCTCGCGCGCTCGCGCGAAGCCGCGGTCCGCGATTGCCTGCCCGTGGGATAGCTGAGGCGCCTGCGGTGGTCGCGTCGGGGCAGGTTCGAGCATGACTCGGCTCAATGTGGCTCGCCGCATCGGCGCGCCTCCGTTCAAGCGATCCGGGCCGGTCGATGGCGCGCTGTCGCCGCCGCCGAACCGGTGAGACCGCCTGCGCAAAGGCCGTAGAGCTGCTCGACCGCCGTCAAATGGCGGACCCGCCGAAGCTGACCGAACATGGCGCCGACCGGAGTCATGGCTTGCTCGCAGGTCAGTAATGGCAAGCGGTGCGTTGCCCATTTCGATTTGTAGTCGGCGTCGCCTTCGCCGAGATCGAAGATCGCGTACTGCTCTTCCGCGCAGTGCTCGACCAGGTGGTCAAGCAGAAGCAGGCCGACGGCAAATGGCCGATATCGCGTGTCGAAGGCCGGCAGGACGTAGTAGAAGCGTCCGCGCCCCCTGAAGCCGAGATGCGCCGACACGATTTCGTCCCCGCAGAAGAGCGCCGAGAGGTCGCTGATGCGGTCGACGAGCTCTGGTGAAGCCATCCGGGCGTAGAATTCGTGAATGCCGGGGCTGGCGAAGAAGTCGCGGCCCGATGTGCGCAAATATTGCTCGCGCTTGAGCGCAGTCAGCCGATCGATCACCGCGGGCCGGCGCGCTGCCGTAGATCCGTTGATGAACCGGACCGGGCCGAGCTCAGTCAGCCGCTGTCGCTGACGCTCGAGCTTCTTGCGCATTCGGATGGCGGAGGCGGTCGCCGGCATGGTCCGGTCGGATAACGCAACGGCGTGGCCGCTCGATCGATAGGTATGGCAATCGAGATAGGTCAGTGGATTGCGCTGCCCGCAAACCTCGATGGCGATCTTTTGCAGGTCGATGAAATCGAAGGCTGGCAGCAGCGCGCATATCTCGCTCCAGACGGCGGTGAACTCCTCGCGCCCGAGCGCGGTCGCGGCGGATAGGATCGGGGCGTTGAAATCGACGACGCCGCCATCCATGAAACGCAGGATGCGGCTATTCAAGCGGGTCTCGATCGCGAGCGGCAGATAGAGGATCGGGCGGTTGTAAGCGTCCTTGATGATCACGAGGAAGCAGCGCGCACGCCGTCCCTTGCCGACCGTTTCCATCCAGATTTCGAGAAACTCCCGGGACTGATAGACATACATCAGCAGTTCCGGGCCGGCGTCGAGCGACGGCCATGCGACCGCATCGAGATCGGCGCCGTCGAACAGCTCGACTTTGAACCTCCGCCGCGAGGCCTGCGCAAGATCGCGCATGGAATGCCAGCATCCACTCTTGGGGAACATGCTGATCCCTCAGGCAGCCCGTGCCATCGACGGGGTTGCCGGCTCGAGTGGCCGCGCGACGCGTTCGATCTGCTCGGCCGCATAGGCGAAGCCGATCCCGCCGAGGAGCCCGCAGACAAGCGCCGCGATGAGCAGCACGAGCCGGCGCGGCGGCCAGCTGCGGTCCAACGGCGGCTCTGCGTCGGATAGGACCCGCACGTTCACCGTATCGACACGCTCCTGCTCGCTGGTCTCGCGCGCGCGCACCAGGAATGCTTCGTAGACTGCGCGACTCGCGTCGACCTCGCGCTCCAGCTCACGCAGCTTGACAAAGGCAAGGCCGGTCGAGATCGCCCGCTGCTTTAGGGCCTCGAGATTGCCGGAAAGCTGCTCTTGGTTTGCGCGGGCGCGCTCGTATTCGGTGCGGGTCGCGTCGACCACGCGCGCGACCTCCTCGCCGACCACGCGCTGGGCGTTGCGCACCTGGGCGCGTGCTTCGGCGACATAAGGGTGTTGGGGCCCCAGCTCGGCCGAAAGGTTGGCCTGACGCTGTACTGCGGCGGCATATTGCTGGCGCAACAGGCCGATTGTGGTCGATTGCACCGCCTCCAGGGTGCCGCCGGGATCGGCGCCGCGTTCCTGCAGCTTGCGGACCTCATCGTATTTCGCCTTGGCCTCGGCGGTGCGCGCCTGCGCGGCGGTCAACTGATTGTTCAATTCCGTCAGCTGCTGCTCGTCGACGAGGCGACCGCTCGCACCGACAATGCCCTGCTCGGACTTGTAATGCTCGACCGCCTCCTCGGAGCGGCGCACCCGCTCGCGGAGCTCCGCCAGCCGCGAGGTGAGGGATTCGGCGACGCGCCGGGCCGCTTCGGTATGGGCGGCCGATTGCTCGGCGAAATAGGCCGCCACGATGGCGTTCGCGAGCCGGGCCGACTTCTCCGGATCGGCAGTCTCCACCGCCAGGTCGACCACGTAGGTACGCTCGGTCCGCTTAGCGGTCACGTCACGCTGCAATCCTCGCACCGCGGCCGCCTCCGGGTCGGTTGCCGGCTTTGCACTCGCGCGGAATCCCAAGGAGAGTTTGAGCAGCGAGATGAGCGCTTCTAGCCGCGAGCTTCCGCCGCTGTTGAATTCGCGATCGTTGGCAAGCTTTTCGGTCTCGACCACGCGGCGCAGCACCCTGTCGGAGGTCAGGACCCGGGTCTCGCTCTCGACCTCGATGACATTGGCATCCGCGGACTGCGCGGTCGGTACGACGGATTTGTCGACGCCCTGAAGGTCGACGGGTCCGATCAGGATTTGGCTGACGGCGCGATAGCGCGGCGTCAACGTGAGCTCGGCGGCGACATCTATCAGCAGTGCCGCGGCCACCGCCAAGATGATCCAGTGCCAGCGGCGCCGGATGAAGGTCAAATCCAGGTCGAGTCCCGGTATCGCGGCGATTTTCGTGCGCGCGGATTGTTGCGCCGTATCAGCCGGCGCGACGGCCGGATATTCTCTCGGAGCCTGAAACATTCGGCCTCTATTCTCCGTAGCGTTCAGTGTCGAGCAGGATCCGCCGCTCTCCTGCCTCTCGAAACGGTGTTTGAGAGGGATATATCTGCCGGCGCGCGAGCGTGGTGAACATTTGCCCGAATTGATGAATTGTTAGCGTTAATCGGCGTCGCGCATCGCGCGATCAACGATACTCGTTGATGGCGAAGTCAAACTCGCCGGCGATGCGGCCGGCGCCCCGCGCTATCCGGCTCAAATGCCTGACGATCGCGCTGCGGCCGAAAAGTGCCGCGAACGGCAGAGCCAAAATCCCGATGCCCACAAGTGCCGGGCCGCGCAACCAGCGCAGAATCAGCTTGCCGAGCGGCGCAGGTGCCAGGCGATCGATGCGCACGCGTTCGCTGCCTTTGCGGAAATTGCGGCGCAATAGCCATGCCAGCGTCGTGCGAGCCCGCGGTGTTGTCTCGAACACGATTGCAGTGTCCGCCCAGGCGAATGTGCGGCGGTCAGTGTGGCAGCGCGCGAAGAACTCGAGATCGCTTCCGCCGGTGAACGCAAAAGCGTGCGAGAACGGCTCGTCCAGATAATCTTCGATCACGCTGCGCTTGGCGAGCATGCTGCCGGCCCCGTAGATCATATTGACCCGTCCAGTGGCAAAACGCTTGGGCGCGTAGAGGCCGCTCTTGGCGAGCCAATGCGACGGATCCTCAAAGGCCGGGAGCACGGGTCCGCCGACGATATCGGCATCAAGGTGCCTTGCGATCGCGACCATCCGGGAGAGCCAGGCACGGTCAGGGTATTCGTCGTCGTCGAGCACCGCGATGTAGTCCGGGCGGGGCATTGCGCGGGCCGCGGCGCAGAAGCCGGTATTGTAGGCATGGGTTTGCCCGCGACGCGGCTCGATGATGCATCGAAGCGGCAACCCGAAACCGGGCGCCATCGCGGTGACGATTGCGGCGCCCGCGCGTGCCTCCGCGTCGTTGTCGATGACGATGACCGAGAGCTTGCCGTGATAGGCGAGCGCACCCACGTGGGTCAGCAGCTTGCGCAGCCCGTCGGGGCGGCGGAAAGTCGGGACGATCAGGACGACCGAAGGCCAGTCCGATGCAGCGGCCGGGCGGTGTGGCCGGTCGGAATACGTGTAGATCGTCTCCGCCATCAGGAGGCGTCGATCTTGACGTCGCGCAAGCCGAACGCATTTGGCTGGCGGGTGCGCGTCAATAGAAGGAACAGCGCGTGCGGGTTGGTCCGCAAATAACGGCCGCCCAGGCGCTGCGGCTCCACGAGCACGCGAAACGCCCATTCGAGCCCCAATGCCTGCATCCAATCTGGGGCGCGCCGGTTCCTGCCGGAAATAAAGTCGAACAACCCGCCCGCTGTCTTGATGATGCCGACGTTGCGCAGGCGCTTGCTGTTGCGTAATGCAAAGACCTGTTCGCGCGGGGCACCCATGCCGACCCAGAGGATGTCGGGGCGTGCGGCGTCAATTGCGGCGACGACCTCCGCCTCCTCGTCATTGCTGAAGTAACCGCCGCGGTAGCCGACGATGCGAAGCCGCGGATAGAGCGCGCGGGCGCGGCGGACGGATTGCTCGATCACCGCATCGGTCGCGCCCAACAGATAGAAGCTGGTGCCCTGCGTTTCGGCGCGTCGCGCCACGTCGTGAAACAGATCCGTCGTTGCGACCCGTTCGGGCAGCGGCCTGCGGCAGAACCAGCGCGAGGCGAAGACGAGCGGCATCCCGTCGGCATGAATGATGTCGGCCTGCTCGAACAAGCTCCGCACCTCGGGGTTCTTGGCGCATAGCGACAGGACCTGCCCGTTGGCGGAAGTGAAGACCAGAGCCGGTCCACCTGATTTCCGGCGCGCCGCGGCGAGGGAGATCATCAGCTGTGCGGATTGTGCACGGTCGACGACCGCGATCGGCAGGCCGCCGATCATCTCGACTGGAATCTCAAGGCGATCGGGAATTCTTGTTACGAAGGAGTCGCTGGCGTTCCACACCGACCGGCTCGCGGTTGCTCGAAGGACCTCGGCGACAATTAGCGAGCGGTATTTGCTTAGGCCATCTTCATCGATTGTTAAGCTTAAGGCGGCCGCGCGAAACAGCGCACGTGTTGCAAGGAAACCTGCGTCGAGGCTCTATCTACGCTGCCACGTTCACAGCCCGAACAGGACCGCCTCGGTAAAGGCCAAATCTCCCAAGTTCGGTCGGTCGGGTCCTCTGAAATATTTGGGTGCCTTGTCGGCGAAATATCTGCCGGCGAGTCCTGGGATCGCCCCGTCGGCATCGATGATCACGAAGGCGCGGCCGCGGGCGAGCAGATAGCGGCCGAGCGGCGCGGCGAGACGGACAAAGTCGCGCACATGCCGGCAATAGACAAGCTGCACGCAGGGGAGGAAGCCCTGGATGCGGCGCGGCAAGAATACGAACGGATGCGCCTCGCTGCCGGTGACGCACCAAACGGAGATGCAGCCATGCGCCTTGTGGTCCGCAAGCAGATCGCGCTCATCGCTACGAACGTGTTGAGCCGGCACGCCGTCGATCTCCATCACTGTGGCGCCGCCAGGCGGGTTGCGTAAGCTCAATGCGGGAGCCGCGACGAATTGCCCATGGCTGTAGCAGGTGAAGCCTTGTGCGGCGATGATCGGTCGCGTGTGCAAAGCCGGCGAGATATTCACGTAGGTGACGTCCTTGAATCGGAGCGCATGGGCGATCAGTAGCCAGGCATGGCTTCTGAAAGCCGGCTCCACATACCAGCTCGAAAGATTGCAGCGGATCTGCGCGGTGCCGTCGGCGGGGATCGATGCGAAGAGCAGCAGGATGACGCCGACGACCTCATCTCCATTTTCCATGAGAAAGCCGTATTGCGGCATCCCGGCCGGTGTCCGGTGAGCGGCTAGCTTGTCGAGTGCGCGTCGCCAATAGTCTCGGTTCCGCAGCGGAAAGCCGCGCGCAAGCAGAGCGACGACGCGGTCGATATCGGCGGCGCCGATCGGGCGGGAGCGCAAGCGCGGTTTCGTTATCGGGGCCAGCACGGTTGCGTCGATGCCTCAGCGTGAAGCGCGGAATCGGCAGTTGACCATAATTGCCGGGCGAGCTTGACCCTGTTTGTCCGCCGCCTGTATGCGACGAGAACGGAAAGAATGACAGTCGCAGAGGCGGCGAGGCTCGCATTAACGGTAACGACCAAAGCGACGACCGACGCATGCTGCGGAATGCGTGGCCGGTTCTCCATGACGGAGCAAGCGATGCGGACCGGAGCTGAAGCGTCGGTGGCGATGGCCGGTCTGCCATCGGCGAGGGAAGTCTCGCAATTGCCGCGCAGTGCGGTCGCAGCCGCGATCCTGCTCTTTGTCTTCCTCACGCTGACGCCGTTTCCCGATCTCGGCGATTCGAGGCTGTTGGAGGTTTCCAGCGGTAACGAGAGCGCGACCTATCTGGCGGCGTTCGCACTGCTCGGGCTCGGCGGCCTGCTGCTGCACCGGGCGGGCAGGTTGCCGCTGCGATTGCTGGCGAGCTCCGAGAATCTGCTGCTGCTCGCCTGGCTCATTATCGTATCAGTCGCCTTGTCGGCGGATCCGGGTGTTTCCGCGCGGCGCTTGGTGCTCGCCCTTGCAACCCTTCTCTTGGCCGCCATGCTGCCATGGCTCACGCGCGGGCTTCGACACTTCACGGTCCTGATGCTTGCCATTGCGGGCTTAGTCCTTGCTCTTTCCTATCTCGGCGTCCTTCTGGTGCCGCACCTCACCATCCACCAGGCAAACGATCTTATCGAGTCGGACCTTGCCGGTGACTGGCGCGGCATCTACGCGCACAAGAACGGAGCCGCCAGCGTCATGGCAATGTTCGTCTATGTAGGCTGGTTCGTCGTGCGCGCGGGGCGGCGGTTGACAGGTTCCGTGATTGCGCTCGCAGCCCTCATCTTTCTCATTGAATCGGGCGGCAAGAGCGCTTTGGGCGTGCTGGTTTTGGCGGTCGGCGCTGCGTTTCTGGTGGATCGCGCCCGCACGCTGCCGGGCCGGGCCGTCTTGGCGTTCGCGCCGCTCGCTGCGATCGCCTTGCTCACCGTCGGATCGGTCGTGAGCGAGACGGCGCGGGCGCTCACCGCCGCATTGCCGATCGATGTCACCTTCACCGGGCGCACCGATATCTGGAGCTTCGCCATCGATGCCCTGCGGGCGCATCCATGGAAAGGTCAAGGCTTCGAGGCATTCTGGTATTCGGACCAGGTCCGTTTCGGGGCGGAGGATTCGAGCAAGTGGATGGCTGACGTCGCCACCAGCCACAATAGCTACCTTGATCTCGCGCTTACTGTCGGGCTACCCGGGCTGGGGCTGGTCGCGCTGGCGTTTCTGGTGGCGCCGCTGCGCAATTTCCATGCCACGCTCGCCACCCCGGAGAACCGGGAGCTCGCCCGCCTTTTCCTGGTGCTGTGGCTGTTTTCGCTCTACCTCGGTTGCTTCGAGGCCTTCTTCCTCAGCCGGTCCGACCCGATGTGGTTCGTGCTGGCGCTTGCAGCCTGCGGATTGCGATGCACCGCAGAGCTCGAGGTTAGGGAATAACGCGGCCACCGCCGAAGGAGAGGTGTCGAAGCGGGCGCGGCAAGGAAGCTGGAGCGAACAGTCGCAGGAGACACTGCGCTAGCAGCTTGGCCGGCGGCGCGGTTCTGCTCTATCCTCTTGCCAGGCCGCGCGGTGCCGCCGATTTGAAGTTCCTGCATCGCCTGCCGTAATCTCATCTCAGGAACTTCAAATCGAAAAGCGGCACCACTATCATGTGGTTGCGAGTGCCCCTTTGTTTTCGAAGTTCGTACCAAAGGGGTGCCGCCATGTATCACGAATTTCGGAAACGGGGCACTATTGCGGCCCCCAAAGGCTCAAAGGGAGGACATATGAAACCGTCACGCCTTGTCGCCACCGCGGCCGCCACGTTGCTGGCGGCCTCGCTCGCCTCGCCCTCGATTGCGGATGTCATCTCCGACTGGAGCACCGCGGTCGTGCCGCCGGCGCCCGAGCTCAAGGAGGTCACGGTCGATCCTTCGACCACGGCCCTCCTGTTCCTCGACATGATGAAGGCCAACTGCAACGCACGGCCGCGCTGCGTGGCGATAGTGCCGAATCTGAAACGGCTGCATGACGCGGCGCGCGCCCACAACATGGTGGTTTGGTACAGCCTGGTCGGCTCGAACGGCAAGGCGACGCCGGACGATGTGGTAGATCCCGCGATCAAGCCGCGGGACGGCGAATGGTATCGCCAGAGCGGGACCGACAAGTTCCTCGGATCGACACTCGAGCCGATCCTCAAGGAAGCCGGCATCAAGACCGTGATCATTTGCGGCAACTCGTTCCAGGGCGCGACCGTCGGCACGGCGCAGGAGGCGGCGCAGCGCGGCTACAAGATCATCGTGCCGGTCGACTGCTCGGCGGGCGAGGACGAGTATCACGAGCAATACGCAGCCTATCATCTCGCCAAGGGCAGCTGGGTCGGGGTCACCAGCAACGTGACCTTAACGCGCAGCACGATGATGAAGTATTGAGGTCCAGCGCTTCTTTGTGCTTGCGGTCAGCCGCGCGCGGCGCGAACCAAACAAGTCGGTAATGGCCGGGTCTTCGCCCGGCCATTACCTTTTCGGGAATCACGCCCATGCTTGCCTGTCGTAGACGGGCGTGAACTCATGACGCGGCGTCCACGTCTTACTCTCCGTAATTTGCCTCGTAGTTTGCTGAATCCCTCCCTCTTGCGGGCATTACGCTGCAGGCGTGGCGCCGCCTGCTGGCATGCTTCTGGCTGCCCAGGTTGCTGAGACATCGGCTTGTCCCGATCCCGCACATCCCCGTGCACCAGGACGGAACGAGCCGTTGCCAGCGGTCGAAGGCAACCATGAAATTTCACCAAGCCCAAACGCTTGCTTCCCGATTTGATACAAGCAGCGTGCTGCGGCTGCGCAGCTTTGCGACCCGCACCTCGCTCCTGGGAGCATTTCTGCTCTCAGACTTCGCGGTGATCGTCGCGATGGCGTGGGCGACCGGCACCTCCTACCATCTGCTCGTTCACCAATATGCCGGCAACAGCGTCAGCTATCTCCAGCTCGGCGTGCTCTCCGCCATCATCTTCGTCATCCCGAACCTGTTCCGCGGTGAGTACAGCCTGCCGAATTTCTTCACCTTCAGGCCGCACCTGCGCCGCTCGATCCAACTCTGGAACGTGACCTGCGTGTGCCTGCTGGCGCTCGGGTTCCTGACACAGATCACGGTCGTCTATTCGCGCGGCTGGATCATCAGCTTCTACGCGCTCACCATCTGCGCGCTGCTTGCGTTGCGCTACGCTTATGTCCGCATGACCGTGCTGGGCAGCCGCGCCGGCCTCATCTCCGCGCAGCGGATCTTCCTGGTCGGCACCGGCAGACAGATCGAGGAATTCGTGACCCGGTATCGTCCGCGGAACTTCGGCGTCAACGTCGTGGGGTGTCATTTCCTTACACCCGTCGAGGCGAACGCGTCCGCGCAACTGCGCAAGGAGGTGCTGGCGCGCGACCTCGGGCAGGTGGTCACCGGCGCGCGCGCGCTGCAGCCGGAGGCGATCGTTCTGCTGATTCCCTGGCATGAGACCGACATGATCGACGCCTGCGCGGACGCTTTACGCAAGCTGCCGGTCGAGCTGCATCTCGGGCCGGAGCACATACTGGACCGCTTTGATGAGGTGCAGATCCTGAAGGTCGGCCCGATTTCGCGGCTGCAGCTGACACGGTTGCCGCTGTCGCGCCTGGAGCTGGTGGAGAAGCGCATTTTCGACGTGCTCTTCGCCTCGGTCGCGCTGCTTCTGCTGACGCCACTTCTGATCGTGACCGCTGTTCTCATCAAGCTCGACAGCCCAGGACCCGTGTTCTTCCTGCAGCGCCGCTTCGGCTTCAACCAGCAGCCGTTCCAGATCATCAAGTTCCGCTCCATGCGCACAAGCGAGGATGGACCGGTGATACGCCAGGCGCAGAGGCACGATCCGCGGGTGACGAGGGTCGGGTGGTGGCTGCGCCGGTTCAACATCGACGAAGTTCCCCAGCTCATCAATGTCATCAAGGGCGACATGTCGCTGGTCGGCCCGCGGCCGCACGCGCTGGCACACGATCGCGAATTCGGTGAGCGCATCTTCACTTATGCGCGGCGACACAACGTCAAGCCCGGCATCACCGGCTGGGCGCAAATCCACGGGCTGCGCGGGGAAACCGATACCGACGAGAAGATGCGCGCCCGCATCGAGCATGACCTGCACTACATCGACAACTGGTCGATCTGGCTCGATCTGCAGATATTGGTCAGAACGGTGATTTCGCCGAGGTCTTACCGGAACGCATACTAGCTGGTTGGGCTGTTGCGCTGCGGCAAGCGCCAGCGCCGGAGGGGCGCTTCTGACCTTCCCGACACCCGCCGGGCAGGGCTTGCGCCGTCATTGACAGGGCGCGGCGGGACGGCGCACGATCATGGCACGGCAGAACAAGCGCGATAAAAACAAGAATGCCGGCTGCGGGAGGACAAACATGCGGTTCAATTCTGGCCAAGGATTCCTTGGCGTGCTCGCGCTCGGCGCTGCACTCTTGGCGGGAGGCGGATTGGCGCGGGCCTTTGACGATGCGCAATATCCTGACTTGAGCGGCGCCTGGGAGCGCACCGAGCAAGCCGCGCCGCGTTTCGACCCGAGCAAGCCGCGCGGGCTTGCCCAGCAGGCGCCGCTGACCCCGGAATTCCAGAAGAAATACGAGGCAAGCCTCGCCGACCAGGCGGCGGGCGGGCAGGGCGATCACACGGTCTATCGCTGTCTGGCCTGGGGCATGCCGGCGATGATGAACGGCTACGCCATGATCGAGTTCATCGTGCGCCCGGATACGACCTATATGCTGATCGATGACGGCAACGATTCCTTCCGCCGCATCTTCACCGATGGGCGCAGCTTTCCCCCCGATGCCGAGCCGGCGTTTGTGGGCTATTCGATCGGCAAATGGCGCGATACGACCGGCAGCGGCAAATTCGACATGCTGGAGGTCGAGACCCGCAATTTCAACGGGCCGCGGGTCTACGACAATACCGGGTTGATGCTGGATCCCGACAACGAGAGCGTCATCAGGGAAAAAATCTATCTCGACAAGAAGGATGCCAACCGCCTGCATGACGAGATCACGGTCGAGGATCACGCGCTGACCCGTCCGTGGACGGTGATGAAGACCTACAAGCGCAACCCGACGCCGGTGCAATGGCGCGAGGACGTGTGCGTGGAGAACAATCCGCACGTCGGCATCGGCGGCGACACCTACATGCTGAGCGCGGACGGCTATTTGATGCCGGTGAAGAAGGGCCAGAAGCCGCCGGACCTGCGCTATTTCAATCAGGCCAACAAATAAACAAGCCGCCTCTACCCTAACCCACCCCCGCTCGCGGAGGAGGGAAGGGAGGGGATCCAGAAGGGACTTGAGGAGGAACACATGGCGCGACGCGGTTTGATCGCGACGATGGTGCTGGCGGCCGGGCTGGCTGCGGTGGCGGCGCCGGCACTCGCATTTGACGAATCCAAATATCCGGATTGGAAGGGCAAGTGGCAGCGCCCGGACGGCGAGCGCCCGGTCTGGGTGCATCCGCCCGACAAGGCGCCGCTCAATGCCGAGTATCAGGCGCTCTTCGACTGGGACGTCGCCGATCAGAAGGCGGGCGGGCACGGCACCGAGCCCTCCTGGATGTGCCTGCCGCCCGGCATGCCGCGCAGCATGAATGTGTTCGAGCCGATGGAGATCGTGATCACGCCGGCCACCACCTTCATCCTGCTCAGCCACATCCACGACAATCGCCGCATCTATACCGATGGGCGCGACTGGCCGACCGATCTCGAGCCGAGCTTTGCCGGCTACTCGATCGGCCGCTGGCTCGATACCGAAGGCACGGGCCGCTACGACACCCTTGAGGTCGAGACCCGTGGGCCGTTCAAAGGCCCGCGCGCTTATGACACCTCCGGGCTGCCGCTGCACGCCGACAACAGGACCATCGTCAAGGAGCGGATGTATCTCGACAAAAAGGATCCCCACATCATGTGGAATGAGATCACCACATTTGATGACGCCCTGACCCGGCCCTGGACCGTAATGAAGAAATATGCCCGCGATGACGATCCGCAGCCCAACTGGATCGAAGCCGTCTGCACGGAGGATAATCCGCATGTCCGCATCCAGGGCGACAACTATTTTCTTGGCGCCAACGGAATGCTGATGCCGGCCCGCAAAGGCCAGAAGCCGCCGGATCTGAAATATTTCAAGCAGACCGGGAACTAACCTCGACAGCCGCGGTTGCGACCAGCGGGGCGCCTGCCGCGTGCGGCGGCAGTCAAAAGAGCAAAACCGATGCGCTGGTCGATCGGTTCAACTTTTCTCGCGGTGGTGCTTGCCTTTGCGGCTCCTTCGCTCGCGAAGCAGTCCAGGTCTGCGGGCGCCAGGCAAGCCGTGCCTTCAGAGAGCGTGAAGCCTAGTGGCTTCGTCAAGTATTGCGGAGCCTACTTCGGCTGCTACACCGGTATCCGGCTGCAATGCGCTGCCGATACGCGGCCATACCAGGACATCGCCCAGCATCAGTGCTTCTGCCTGCCCGACGGCTGCCGGTAGCGATTGCGCCAGTGCCCGCGGGGGCAGCGCTTTGGGATTGAGAGCATGATCCCGAGAAGTGGAGACCGGTTTTCGCAAGAGATCATGCTTCGCCAATGATGTTGAGCGAGATGATGATTGGAAGAAAGATCATCTCGCTCCAGGAGGGAGCAGCAAATGCGTGCGCCGATCTATTTGAGCCTCATCGTGGCTGCGCTCGCCCTTGCGGTTCCGGCCGCCGCGCAGCAGGACGGCGGCTCGGATGCCAGACTCAAGCAGGTGGCGCGCACCAGGAAGCCGCCGGCACCAGCAGCGAGCGGGCAGGGCGCCTTCATGGGCAATTGCGGCGATTGGTTTCGCTGCTACACCGGAATTCCGCTGCGCTGCGGCGAGAACACCCGGCCCTTCCAGGACATTGCCAATCACGCCTGCTTCTGCGTGCACGACGGTTGCCCGCAGCAATAGGGCGCGGCCGGCCTACCAATGGTGCAGGATGTGCAACCGCGCCCCTCGCAACCAAAGTGTGCGCAAAATCGCGTCACGCGGCGCACCGCGATTTTGCCCACCCTACGGCGCAGCAGCCCTATCCGGCGAGCGCGGTCTCGTCGGCGCGTTGCGCCAGGACTTCCTCGATCTTCTCGCGCAACGTGGTGACGTCGAACGGCTTCATCAGATAACCGTCGGCGCCCGCGAGCCAAGAGGTGTCGGCGTCGCATGCGGCCGTGATCATGATGACGGGTGTCGATGCGTTGAGCGGCTCCTTGCGGATTTCCGCGATCAACTCCGTCCCGTTCATCGGGCGCATGTCCCAATCGGACAGGATCAGGCCGAATTTCTTCGCCTTGAGGCGTGCGAGCGCCGAAGGGCCGTCATTGGCCGGCTCGATGTTGTTGAAGCCGGCGTCGCGCACCAGCTTCGATATGACGGTCGTCATCGTCCGCGAATCGTCGACGACCAGGACGGGAAGCGAGCTGTTCATGCCGGACCCCTCGTTGACGCAAGGCTGGCCGCCTCCTTTATCCGCGCCAAAGGTTTACCGATTCATAAGAACTTCATGAAACAGGGCTCGGCCTCGGCCTTTGCCCCCCGCCGCTTGTCATGCATGGGTGGGAGCCTCCACAATGCTCCCGTTGGGGGCCCGGGTCGGGCGGTCGTGGAGGCGGACTATGAACATGAACAACGAGCAGACGTTCATCTCGCTGATCGCCGGCGGGCGACTGCTTGGAGCGCTGGCGCTTTCCGGGCTGGCCCTGCTCGCGTCCGGGACCATCCGGGCGCAGGAGAAGCCGGCCGCGGGCGGCGCTCTCACGCCGCTCACCGTCGAGCTCGGCGACGTGTCGCTCACCAAGCTGCCGTTCATCATGGCGGCCGACAACGGCATCTATGAGAAGAATGGCCTCAAGGTCAGCCAGTACATCACGCCTGGCGCCGCGCAGGCGGTGCGCGGATCGGGAGTGATCGTGCCGCCTGAGAACATCAAGACCATGGTGGGCGAGATCAACATCGGTGGGGGCAGCCCCACCATGGTGCGCATGACTTCGGTCGCGACCGCGCCGCATCGCGTCATCCTCGCCACCACCGACGACGTTTCGCGGTTCCATGTCATCAGCCGCGCCGACATCACCGATCCGCACGAGCTCAAGGGCAAGCGCATCGGCTATGGCAATCTCGGTGCGCTCGATCATTTCTCGATGATCTTGTTCCTGCGCAAGCTGGGCTTGGATCCCGAGCGGGATGTTTCGATGTTCTCGAACGGCAATGGCCCGCAAAGCATCGCCAAGGGGCTGGTCGACGCCTTTGCGGGCACCGACATCGCTCTCACCGCCGCCAAGCAGATGGGCCTGCGCGACCTGGTCGACCTCGGTCAGTATCACTTCGTGATGCCGGGTTCGGGCGTCAATGCGCTCGCCGAATGGCTGCCGAGCAACCGCGACACCGCCGCCCGCTTCATGCGCGCGACCGTCGAGGCGATTGCGCTGATGAAGACCGACAAGAAGGCGGCCTTCGCCTCCATGACCAAATGGTACGGCATCAGCGATCCGGCAAAGCTCGAAGCCGTCTATGCCGAGGCAAGCCAGCTGCCGCGCAAGCCCTATCCGTCGATCGAAGGGCTCAAGGTGATGCAGACGATCTACACTTGGCGCGAGATGGTGCGGCACCAGCCGGAGGACTTCACCGATCCGAGCTTCATCGCCGCGCTCGATACGTCGGGCTACATCGACAGCCTGTATCATCGCTGAGATGGCTCACCGGCTTTCTGGTGAGAACATGCACCAACGAATGATGTGGCAGAAGCGCTGCGATTCCAAGGTGGGGCGCTTTACGTCTCGCAATCTGAAGCTCTACGGATCGAGAAAATTGTCCGATTTCGCTCGTCAGCTCGCTCGTAAGCGAGAGTGTCTACAATGCGTTGCACCAACAACAGTCCGAGTCCTCCGACCGGGCGCTCGTCCACGCCGCCGGACAGATCCGGCTTTGGCGCCGAACGGGGGTCGAACATCATGCCTCGATCCACCACCTCGGCGTTCACCCGGTCGGGCAGCACCATGACGCTGACCCGGGTCGGCGCTTCGCGGGCGCCGCTGTGAGACGCAACGTTTGTCAATAATTCGTCGAGGACGAGAGCCACGTGGTGGGTCGCGCGCGCATCAACGCCGCAGTTGGTGAGAAACGTCATCACCTGCTCGGTCAGGGCCGATATGGCTTGCGGCTCGGCGACGAGCTCGGTGGCGAATTCACGCATGCGGCTTGCCCATTCCAGAGCCGTCGCGGCAGGATAGCGGCCGATGTCGTCGGATTGCGGGCTGCCGGATTAGAATCGATGAATCGTTGTACATGGGTGCGCAACTGATGCAAGAGCGATACCCCTTGGGAGCTGCCGCGTGTCACCAGGGCGGAGGCCGAGGATGGAGAGAACCATTTGCGATCGCCTCGAAGAGGCGGCATCAACCAGTGAGCCGAGCAATGCATGTATCGCCTCGATCATTTGATCGACAACGCGGCCTCTCGATGCTCGTTTTCGCGCATTCTCAACTGGGCCACGAACCCGTTCGTCGATAACTGCTGCGCGGGCGCATGTCCTGCGCTTTCGCTCGGCGAGGCCGTTAATCAAGCTCGCTTCGCTGGGCAGGGATCTTCTGACGGGTTAGGACAAGCTGCGGATCGAGGCGGAGCCGTCCGCAAGCGCAAGGTGAGGCGGTTGCAAACGCCATCGTGGCGGTAGGTTACCTCGGACGCATAGGAGCGCACCAGACGCAGCCCCAAGCCGCCGATATGAGCGGCCTCGATCGTATCTGACACCGGCAGCTCGGGCGCCGCGGTCGGATCGAAGGGGCGCCCCGAATCGGTGATCTCGACGTCGAGGCCGCTGTCTCGCCTCGTCAATGTCACGCCGAGCTGAGCGGGCCCGTCGGGCTTGATGCCGCCATGCTCGAGCACGTTGGCGGCGATCTCGGCGACGCAGATGCGGGCTCCGAACGCGGTCCGTTCGGCAATGCCCCAGTGCCGGCCTACTTCCTCGATCCAAGCGTCCGCCGCTGAGATACCGTCAGGCGTGACCCGGAAGGTGCGCGTCTGGCCGTCTCCGCTCGACATCGATTCCCATCAACCGCTTTGCAAGCCAAGCGCCGCTATCGCCTCGGATTCGGACCGCACCATCGGCAGCAGATTGGCCAGCCCGGATGTGGTCAGCACCTCGCTCACCATATCGCTCGGGTTGAGCAGTACAAGTCGTCCGCTTCGGCGTGACAGCGTCTTGGCCGCCGAGACCAGATGGCGGATGCCGATCGAGGCGATGAAGGTCACGCCACTCATATCTATGATCAGGTTCTGCTTGGCCCCGGCAACCGTCGCCAACGGCAAGGCGATCGCCTCGGCCCCTACGATATCGAGCCGACCCACCAGGGCAATGCGCGAGATGGGCCCTTGGTCCTCGGAAGTTACGATCTGCATTTGTCCCTGGCTCCTCTATCAGGGACTTACGACAACAGTATTATATGACAGTCTGGTGACAAAGTGGGTGTCGGCTGTGTTTGCCCGGCTGAGCTTGGCTCTTGGGCCACCAAGAGATCAACTCAGGAGCAGGGCCGCCGCACCAACCGCGCATGACACGACCGCGACCGCCACAAGCCAGATCACCCCGACCAGGACCCAGACTGAACAGGACGCGGGCCGCTCGGCCAAAACCGCCGGGCCGGACATTTGCGGCTCGAGCCTGGGCTCGGCGCGCCGCAGCGTTGCTGCGGCCTGCTCGATCTCGGCCATGTCGCGTGCGAGCTGGTCGGGTGCCACCGGCGCAAAGGATGCCGCCGACCTCCCGGCTGCCCCGGCGCCGATAATCGAGGAGGCAAGCTCGGCATGGGCGCGCCGCGGATCCCCACGTCCGCTACCGTGACCAGCACCTTCGACGGACGCAGGCTCCGCCAGTGATGGCCGCGTCGCGCCGACAGCATCTCGATCAAGCTCACGCAGGGTCGCGCTACGTGCGGCCGCCAGATGGTTGACGGCACTCCAGGCTTGGTTCCAGTCCGAGCTGTCGGTCGCCTCGGCGCCGCGCGCGTCGATGTTCGACATGGCAATATCCGAGCGGTATGTAGATCCTTTGCAGCTGGTATCACGACCGCGGCCAAATTGCCGCGTTTATCGATCTGTAACCTTAATCCGTCCGCAGGTTAGCACCCCGAAACTCACGACCGTTGCGGAAGTGGAGATCCGGCGCTGATAGGTGCTGTCCGGCTGGCGCCGGCGGTGCGCAGGGCCGGCCCCCTGCATGAGCTCGGATGCGGCCTCGTTGGCCAAATCGTGCAAATAATGTATGTTAATGAACGTTTTGTGGGGCATACGGCATGCGCGCCGCGCGTCTGACCATGCTGGTCCTCCTGGCGGGCGGAGGACTTGCCTACCTGGGTTTCAGCCGCGGCTTGTGGACTGCGGCCGCGCCCTCCGCCCCGCGTGCGGCTGCCGCGATTCCGGTCTCTGCCCGCGCGGCCGCACGCACGGATGTTCCGGTCGAGATCGCCGGGCTCGGCACCGTCCAAGCGCTGAACAGCGTGTTGGTGCGCTCACGCGTAGACGGGCAGATCGTCAAGGTGAACTATTCCGAAGGCAAGGATGTTCACGCCGGCGACGTGCTGGTGGAGATCGACCCGGCGCCCTACCAGGCCGCGCTCGCGCAGGCACAAGCCAATAAGCTCAAGGATCAGGCCCTGCTCGACAATGCCCGCCTCGATCTCGAGCGCTACGCAAAATTGGTCAAAAGCGGAGCCACCAACGCCCAGCAGCTCGACACGCAAAGGTCTCTGGTCGATCAGCTCGATGCCACCGTGAAGTCCGATCAGGCCGCCATCGATATGGCGCAGGTGCAGCTCAGCTACAGCTATATCCGCGCGCCTTTCGACGGCAAGGCCGGAACGCGCTTGGTCGATGTCGGCAACATCGTGCGCGCGACCGACACGACCGGCGTGGTGACCATCAACCAGATCCACCCGATCTTCGTCGACTTCGCGCTCCCCTCCGATTCGCTACCGCGCATCCGCACCCGCGCGAAGGGAGGCGACATCGGCAACATCAAGGTGACGGCGCTCGATGCCGGCGGGCAGGAGCTCGCTGTCGGTAAGCTTGACGTCATCGACAATCAGATCAACGTCGCGACCGGGACGATCAACTACAAGGCCGTGTTCGACAATGCCGACGAAACCCTGTGGCCGGGCGAATTTGTCAACGTTCGCGTTGAGCTCGAGGTCCTGCACGGCGTGATCGCGGTGCCGGTGACGGCGGTGCAATACGGGCCGGACGGCCCCTATGCGTTCGTGGTCGGGCCGGACCGCAAGGTGCAGAAGCGGGCGATCAAGACCGGGGTCGTGAACAAGGTTTCCGCCGTCATCACGAGTGGGCTCGAAGCCGGCGATATGGTGGTGACGGACGGTCAGTACCGGATCGAGTCGGGCAGCACCGTGGAGGTGCTGGGGAAGCCGGCGGAGGGTTAGGGCTGTGAGCACGCATCGAGCCTAGCGGGATGAACTGGTCAGCACCCTTTATACTTCGGCCGATCGCCACCACGCTGCTGCTGACCGGCATCACGTTGGTCGGTCTCGTCGCCTATCTGGTGCTGCCCATCGCCGGCGTTCCGCAGGTCGACGTTCCGACCATACGCATCACCGCCAACCTGCCGGGCGCCAACGCCGAGACCATGGCATCATCGGTCGCGGGGCCGCTGGAGCGCCAGCTCGCGCAGATTTCCGGGGTCACCTCGATCAGCTCCTCGAGCTCGCTCGGCGAGAGCGACATCCAGGTCGACTTCGATTTGAGCCGCAACGTCGACGCGGCGGCGCAGGACGTGCAGACCGCCATCAGTGCGGCCGGCGGGCAGCTGCCGAAGAACATGCCCAATCCGCCGACCTACGAGAAGGTCAACCCCGCCGATGCGCTGCTCATGTCGGTCGCCGTGACCTCGAAGGATCTGCAGATTTCCGTGGTCGACGACTACGTCGAGAACTACCTGGCGCCGAGCATCTCCCGCGTCACAGGTGTGGGCCAAGTCGATTATCACGGGCAGCAGAAGCCATCGGTCCGCATCCAGATCAATCCGACGGTCGCATCTTCGATGGGGATCAGCCTCGAGGACATCCGTGCTGCGATCGCAACCGCGACCGTCGACGCCCCCAAAGGCACGCTCGACGGCCCCAAGCAATCGCTGACGCTCGATGCAACCGATCAGATCTATGATGCGGCGGCTTTCGAATCCGTGATCGTCGCCTATCGCAGCGGCGCGCCGGTGCGCATTCGCGATGTCGGCAAGGCGATCAACGGCGTCGAGGATGTCCGCCAGGCCGCATGGGTCGACGGCGAGCGCGCCGTGATCATCGATGTCCACAAGCAGCCGGGCTACAACATCAACGAGACCGTGCAGCGGGTGAAGGATATTCTGCCCAGCCTGCAGCGCTCGCTGCCACCCTCGGTCAAGCTGCATGTGCTCGGCGAGCGCACGCAGACGATCCGCGCTTCGGTCGCCGACGTCCAGTTCACCATGGCGGTGAGCATCGGCCTCGTCGTGCTGGTGATGTTCCTGTTCCTGCGCCACTCCCGCGCGACCATCATCCCGAGCGTCACCATCCCGGTCTCGCTTCTGGCGACCTGCGCCATCATGTATCTCCTCAACTACACCATCGACAACGTGTCGTTGATGGGGCTGACCATCGCGGTCGGCTTCATCATCGACGATGCGGTCGTCATGGTGGAGAACATCATGCGCCACATCGAGGACGGCAAACGTTCCCTCGAGGCGGCGCTGATCGGCTCGCGCGAGGTCGGTTTCACCATCGTCTCGATGACGCTGTCGCTGATCTCGGTGTTCATACCGCTCCTGATGATGGGCGGGCTGATCGGGCGGCTGTTTCGCGAGTTCGCCGTCACGGTCTCGATCGCCATCCTGATGTCGGGCGCGGTGTCGTTGACGCTTACCCCGATGATGTGCGGATGGCTGCTGAAGACCGAAGCGGGCGGCGGCGAATGGCGGATCTCGGCCTTGCTTGAAGCAATCTATCAGCGCTCGCTCTCCGTCTACGATCGTTCATTGCGATGGTCGCTGCGCCATCGGCCTTTCATGCTCTTCCTCATGGGGGCGACGCTCGCCGCCACGGTCGCGCTCTATCTCGCCATCCCGAAGGGATTCTTCCCGCAGCAGGACAACGGCATCATCCTGGGCACCGCCGAGGCCGGGCAGGACATCTCGTACAGCTCCATGGTCGAGCGGGTGCATGAGATGGGCAAGCTGGTGAGCCAGGATCCCGACGTGCAGACGGTCTGGTATTGGGTGGGCGCCAACCCGACGGTCAATACCGGGCGCATCACCGTCGAGCTCAAGCCGTTCAATCAGCGCAAGTCGACTGCAACCCAGGTGGTGGCGCGCCTGCGCCGCGCGACCACCAAGCTCCCCGGCATCGCCTTCTTCGCCCAGGCGCGCCAGGACGTGCAGATCGGCACGCGGGTAAGCAAGACACAATACCAATATGTGCTGCAGGATCCGGACATCGCCGAGCTGTTCAAGTGGGCGCCGATCGTGCTCGACAAGATGTCCAGGCTGCCGGCGCTCGCCGATGTCACCGGCGATCTGCAGGCGACCGCGCCGCGCATGATGCTCAAGATCGACCGCGACGCGATCGGCCGCCTGGGTGTCACGCCGCAAGCGATCGACGACACGCTCTATGATGCGTTTGGACAGCGGCAGGTTGCGACCGTGTTCAGCCAGCTCGATCAGCATCGGGTGATCCTCGAGGTTGACCCGCGCTTCCAGGAGGATGCTTCCTCGCTCGGCGCGCTCTATGTCCGCTCGGGGAGCTCGGGGCCATTGGTGCCGCTCTCGGGCCTGACCAAGCAGGAGGTTTCGGTCTCGCCGCTTACCATCAACCACCAGGATCAATTCCCCTCCGTCACCATCTCGTTCAATCTGGCGGGAGGGCACTCGCTTGGCGACGCGCTTGACGCGATTGCCGACATGGAGCGCTCATTGGCGCGCCCGGCGGGCCTGACCGCCGTCTATCAGGGTTCGGCCAAGGTTTTCGAGACCTCGCTCGCCACGCAGCCCTATCTGATCGCCGCCGCCATCATCGCGGTCTACATCGTGCTCGGCATTCTCTATGAGAGCTTCATCCATCCGATCACGATCCTCTCGACGCTGCCGTCGGCCGGGGTCGGCGCGTTTCTCGCCTTGATGGTGCTCAATTATGATTTCTCGCTGATCGCGCTGATCGGCATGATCCTCCTGGTCGGCATCGTGAAGAAGAACGCGATCATGATGATCGATTTCGCGCTGGTCGGCGAGCGCGTGCGCGGGCTGGCGCCGCAGGATTCGATCTACGAGGCCTGCCTGTTGCGCTTCCGCCCGATCATGATGACCACCATGGCGGCGCTGCTCGGCGGATTGCCTTTGGCGCTCGGCACCGGCGCCGGCTCGGAGCTGCGCCGCCCGCTTGGCATCGCCATCGTGGGCGGCCTTCTGCTCTCGCAGTTCCTCACCCTCTACACCACGCCGGTCGTCTACATCTATCTCGCCAAGATCGGCTGGCGGAAGCGCGCAAAGGAAACTCATCCCGCCGCCGAAGTCGGCGCGCTCAGCGCCGCGGAATGATCATTTGTAGGGTAGGCAAATGGCTTCGCATTGAATTTGATTGATGCGAGGCGTCGCGCAATTTTGCCCACATAGTTTGAAGGCCATCTCGTATGTAGGGGCGCCCCTTTTGAGCGCCCGGGCGGCCACAAGCGCCGCCTCTACAAACGGCGACCCCGAGCTCGGCAAATTCCCTCGCGGACTACGCCCAGCTCAGGTCATGCTTGCCGAACGGAAGCGACCTGATCCGCTTGCCGGTGATCTTGAAGATCGCCTGCGCCATGGCGGGGGCAATCTGCGAGATCGCTTCATCGCCGACCCCCATGATCCATTTATTGTCGGTCTTGAGGAACTTGATGCTGATCTCAGGGGGATAATCAGCCATGCGGGCGACCCGATAGACGTCGAAATTGCCCTGCTCGGTGCGGCCGTCCTTGATGGTGATCTCCTGCCACAGCGCGTCGCTCAGCGCCCAGGCGACCTGACCCTCGATCTGCTTGCGCACCGCGAGCGGATTGACGAACGAGAAACCTTGGTCGAACACCACATCGACCCGCTCGAGCCGCACCTGTCCGGCCTTGGTCATCGACACCGTGACCACGTGGGCGCAGATGGATACGGCAGCCTTGCCGGTGTGGCGGTGGTCGTCGATGCTGATTCCGCGTGCCCAGCCTTCGGGCAGCGGCTTGCCCCAATCCGACATCTCCGCCACCAGGTCGAGCGCCTTGAGCCAGTCCTCGCGGTTCTCAAACTTCTCATTCCGCGCGATCAGCTCGCGCCGGTATGCGTAAGGGTCCTTGCCGGCCGCATGCGCGAGCTCATCGATGAAGCTCTCGAGATAGAAGACGTTGGCGGCGCTGCCGCTCGAACGGCGGAAGCCGATCGGCACATGGCTGTTTTGCACGTGCACATCGAAGAAGTAGGCCGGAACGTAGTAGGGCAGTTCATCGAGACCACGCACCGTTCCTTCCGCCGCCAGATTGTTGTAGGTTCCGGTAGGCTTCATGTTGCGATCGTACTGGTCGGCGATATTGCGCAGCTTCATGGCGATCGGCCATCCATCGGCGTCCAGCGCCGCCTCGAACTGGGCAATTCCCATTGGCCGATACTTCTCGCCGAGCCGCATGTCCTCTTCGCGCGTCCAGAGGACTTTGACGGGCCTTCCGTCCAAGGTCTTGGCGATGGCCACGGCCTGGCGAATCTGCTCGGAGCCGCCGCCGCCTCCGTATCCGCCGCCCAGGAAGGTGGTGTGCACGAACACCTTTTCCGGGCTGATGCCGGCCTCATCGGCGGCGCGCAACAGCCCGAACTGGGGCGACTGGTCGCCGGTCCAGATATCCACCCGGTCCGCGGTCACCATGGCGGTGGCGTTGCCGGGCTCCATGCGGGCATGAGCCAGCAGCGGGGTCGTATAGGTCGCCTCGACCACCTTCGCGGCCCGCGCCTTGGCGTCTGCGTAGTTGCCTTCTTCAATGATGATCGTGCCTTGCCGCTTCATGGTCTCGAAGTCGGCCGCAAACAGCTCCGCGCTGGTCTTTCCGGCGTTGGGTCCCAAATCCCATTCGATCGGCATGGCTTCGAGCGCGGTCTTCGCGCGCCACCAGGTATCGGCGACGACCGCGACGGCGGCATATCTGTATTCCCTGCCGCTCGTGCCGTAATCGGCGTCCTCGCGCGGGCCCTTGCCTTCGATCGCCACCGCCGAATGGACGCCGGGACGATTCTTGATCGCGCCGAAGTCGTAGCTCTTGAGCTTGCCGCCGAACACCGGGCAGGCCGAGACCGCCGCATAGAGCATGCCGGGCAGGTTGACATCGATGCCATAGACGGCCTTGCCGGTGACCTTGAGCGGCACGTCCCTGTTCTTCTGCTCTGTTCCAATCAGGGTGAACTGGTCCGGTCCCTTGATCTTGATCTTTGACGGATCGGGCAGCTTGAGCTGCGCGGCCTTGGCGGCGACCGCGCCGTATGTGGTATGCCGCCCGCTCGCCGCGTGGGTGATGACGCTGTTCTTGGCGGTCAATTCCCCGACCGGCACGTTCCACATTTCCGCGGCAGCGAGCTTGAGGCGCTCGCGTGCCTCCGCACCCGCCATCTGCAGGTAGTACCGGCTTTCACGCACCGATCCGTTCGAGTTGGTATCGAAGCGGCGGTACACGCCGGGGAAATTTTTCGGATTGGCGGGCTCGCCGGCGCCGTCGCGAATGCGCGGATCGCTCCCGCCCGGGACCTTCATGGTCCATGCGGGCGCCTTCTCGACCACGCTGCGTTGCGGCGAGGCGTATTCGGCCTTGACCTTGCTCCAGTCGCACTGCAGCTCCTCGGCCACCATCATCGGACAGGAGGTGAAGACGCCGGTGCCCTGCTCGGTCTGCGCCACGCGGATTGTCACCGTGTCGTCGGGCGCGATCGTGAGCCACGCATTGATCTCGGGCACCATGGCGTCGCGGTACCAGGGCTGGCCTTGGATAGCGTCGACCGCCGCAGCCTCGGCGCTTTCCGGCAGGTGGAACCCGAGCACGAATGCGCCGCCCACCGCCGCCGCGGAGGCGAGGAAGTCGCGTCGGTTGATGTCGGACTTTTGGGTCGAAGCCTTGCTGGTCATGGCGGCTCTCCCCTATTAGGCCAATAGTTCAGCTGCACGATGGATCGCCGCCCGCATGCGCGGATAGGTCCCGCAGCGACAGATATTGGTCATGCGATTATCGATGTCGGCGTCGGTCGGCTTCGGCTTCTCTTTGAGCAATGCGACCGCCGCCATGATCTGCCCGGACTGGCAGTAGCCGCACTGCGGCACGTCGTATTCGATCCAGGCCATTTGCACCGGGTGGGAGCCGTCGGCGGAGAGGCCTTCGATCGTTGTGATCTCGGCATGGCCGACCGACGAAACCGGGAAGCTGCAGGAGCGCACGGCGCGGCCGTCGATCAGCACGGTGCAAGCGCCGCATTGGGCGATGCCGCAGCCGAACTTGGTGCCGGTGAGCTTGAGCGAATCGCGCAGGACCCACAGCAACGGGGTCTCCGGCTCCACGTCGGCCGTGTAGGCGATGCCGTTGACCATCAGCGAGATCGACATGCCGCTTCCTCCTGGGCTGAGCTCCACTAGCTTTGGCGTATGTCTATCAGAAATCGGGTGACTTGGCCTGCGGGATCGGGACAGCATCCGCGCTCGGAAAGAACGAGCTTGGATTGTCGGCGCAGACCATTTCCTGGAGCGGGCCTTCCGGTGCGCTCGCCAGCTGCGCGAGGCGCTCGATCGGCATCTGTCGCACCGCCGCCTCGTATTGCCGGTAGTGCTGGATCGCGTCCCACGGCATTGTGAAGGCGCCCGGATCCTCGACGTGGACGTTCGCTTCCAGCACCTTGCCGTCCTCGATGAGATGGAAACGTTCGATGACGTGAAGCTGCGTGGTGTGCGGCGTGCCGAATCCGTCTATCCACGTCCTGTCGTCCAATCCGATCGTATCCACCACCAACGCATCGCCTTCGTAGTGGCCGATGGATTCGCCAAACCAGGAGATCTTGACGTTCGGCGAATGCCTGTCGATCAGGTGGACGTGGCGGACCTCCTGTTTGCTGGACAAGATGATCACCACCTCTTTCGGCCCCTGAATGAAATACATCGCCTGGGTCATGGGCCGCAGCAGGAATCCGGTGACGCCGGCCGGCCAGCAGCTCGCGTACGGGGGGCTGGCGGGCTTCCCGGAGAGAACGAGCTCGTTGCGCTTGCGCACCACTTCCCTGGCCCAGGGCTGAAGGATTGGAGCGCTGAGATCGGCGAGCTGAGCCGTCGGCTGTCTTCCGGTCACGCGGAATTCGTCATTGGTGACGTACGGATGCGCCGGGTCTTGCTGCACGGGACCGGCCCCGCTCGCCGGCGGGATGAAGACGCGGTTATACGCATACCAGCCAATATTGGCACTGGGCGCGAAGTCGGGCCACGCGGCAGCTTGCGCTAGCGCCGAATGGTTCGCGCTCTGAGCCAAGCAGATCGCGGCAGCGAGAACGCCTGTCGTGAGAGTCGCTCTAGGTCTCTCCGTCATCGCCTCCTCCTCTGCGAGACAACCACTCTTCGTCGCAACACATCGCCGCAACACACATCGTCGCAACCTCTGGGCGGCAAGAAAGCCGTCTCCAAATTATGGACCGGCGCCCGCATTGGGGCCGACTGGCGCGTTGACATTGCCCATCAAGGTTCCGTCCGGGAGGGTGATGGCCATGAATTGCCCGCCGTTGCTGCCATCGTTCATGGGATGGATCACGGTCTTGACTTGCATGCCGGGCTTGAGGGTCTTCGGGGTCCAGCCCTGGCGCGCCAACCCGATGGGTCCACCCATCTCGATCGCCCATTGCTCCAGCTGGCCGTCGCTATTGGGCACCATCATCACGATCCAGCTATGCGGATTGGTCCACTGGAATTCCTTGATGACGCCTTCCACGGTCTTGGTTGCGCCCGCATTGAACATTGCGAATGAATGATGGGCGACAACAGGAACCGCCGAGATGATAACCGCGATTCCCGCCACTCCAAGTGTACCGAGGTTCATCGGTATCTCCATTTGTGATGGCGATTTTTTTTACGATTTTTGGCGCTTCTTCTCGTCAAACAAAATTACCAGCGACTGACTGTTTCAGCGCCCGCCGCCTCAACGCCGGCGCACGCCGGCAACCGAGGACAGGTCGCGGTGCGCCTCGCCGCAGACGTAGTCTTCGAGCCATACGTCGTTACGCTGCTGGTAGACGAAGCGCGTCTGCCAGTCGCGGCTGTAGTACATCGGATCGTGAACGGTGATGACGTCCTCGAGTTGGGTTGGGCCGATCCGACGGATGCGCTCCACGGTGCGCATCTCGTCGGTGTGCGGCGCGCCGGTGGCATCCACGAAGGTCTTTTCGTTAAAGCCGGCGGTCTCGACGACCAGCGTATCGCCCTCGAAGTGGCCGACCGAATGCCCATTGTAGTACGGCAAGGTGGTCAGCTCCTTCTCGCTGGGCATCGGCTGGTCCAGCGCGATCACGCGGATCTGATGGTTCAGCTCATGGACCATGGTGATCTGCCCGGGAGGTGCCTGAAAGATCTCGAATGGATAGGGCGTGGCGAGCACGCGCGGCAGCCCGTCCGGGACGCAATATCGGCGCGCGACATCGCTTATGGAGCCGTCCTTGAGCCCGGCGACGTTCTTCTCATAGGCTTCTTTGCCGGCGGCGGTGAGTGGCAGGTCGCCGCCACCGAGGACGGCAATCTTGGCCTGATATTCGGTGGCCCAGTAGGTTCCGGAGATATCCGGGCTCTCGCCGTAGGTTGCGCCAACCAGTGCCGTCAGCGCGGCCGCACCGCCCAAGCCGGCACGAAGGAGCATTCTGATGCTTTCCACGCGTCCCTCCCTCACTTGGTGATTTTTATGCGGCGACGCCTCCGGATCAGCGCGCGTCTCAAGCCGGCAGCGTTTCCAAGAGCTGGCCGTAGCCCTTGATCGGTTCGTGCACATGCAGGCGCTTTTGGATTTCCCAGATGCGCGCGGCAATCGGTTGCACGACCGGCACGCCCAGCTCGCGTTCCAGCGGTGCAACCAACGGCAGGGCCTCGAGCGCCGAGCCCAAAATGTAAATGGCATCCGCGCCCGGATGCTCGGCAAAGGCCATCTTGATAAAGGCGGCGATTGTCGCCGGCGGCACCTCGGGGAGGGATTTGAATTCGAGGCCCATCCCCAACATGGCGACGACGCCGAACCCACTGTCCTCGAAATATTTTGCGTAGACCTTTTCCATCTCGGGCCCGCCCGAGCCGGAGGTAATGCCGAGGATTTTCTTCACCTTGAGCGCCCTGAACGCGTTCACCTGGTTCTGCGAGGAGGTGAACATGTCGGTGTTGTATTTGCTCTTCCATCCGTCGACCATCTCGGCCTCGCGCGCCGGGCCCAACAGCATGAACGGCGGCGCGCCTTCGATCGAGATGACGTTGCACTTCTGTGAGGCCAGGTAGGCGATGTGCTTCTCGTAGGTGTCGTAGGCGCTGCCGTATTCCTCGCGCGAGCCTCGCGTCAGATTGAGGTATACGGGAATGACGCCGATTCCTTCCGGCAAAAGCCTGATCATGTCGACGAGCGAGGAATCAGTCGCTCTCGGCTTGATGTCGCCGACGATGCCGCGGTAGTTCGCGGCCATCGCAGATCCGGCAAGCAGGTCCGGCAGGCCTGCGGTGGCCAGAAATCCCGCCCCGGCTGCGCACCGCAAGACCGAGCGGCGTGTAGGAATAGCGTGTGAATTCGACATGGCGCTCCTCCGTTTTTGCCGGTGGCGCGAATTCAATCACAGGCACGCTGCGCCGGATTTGCTCAATGGTGGCTCTGAAATTGCTGACGCGAGCTCCTGCCTCTCCGCATTGGGCCATCGGAGGCTAGGGCCTCTTGCCCGACCCGGTCAAGGTCATCGCATTGAGATAGATCGCGTCGCTGAGCAGGAGCGAGCATCGATTGCCGATGGACGCCGGGTTGGATACCGCGCGGCGGACGACTTCGACGTCCGCCACGTCGGGTGGCAAGAAGCATCGAAAGCGGCGCGGCCGATTCCCTTTGCGGGGGCACCGACGACATAATGTTCTTGGGCCATCTCAATCGGGTCGCCTAGGAGGCAGCACCTGCCGGCGAGGTGGCCGCCGGCTTATCGGGTCCAGCGAGGACGGCGCCGATCGGGAATGTCACCGCCGCGACGGCCAGCATCGGCAGGCCGGCCAGGAGGAAAGTAGCTGTCGCCGTCCAATGTCCCGCCAGCGCATGTCCGCCCAGAATCGGGCCGAAGATGCCGCCGATGCGGCCTGCGCCGAGTGCCCAGCCCACGCCGGTCGCGCGCACCCGCGTAGGATAGAACATCGAGCTCAGTGCGTGCAGCCCGCCCTGCCCGGCGATCACGCCCGCCCCGACAAAGAACGTCACGACATAGATCCACGCCGATTGCAGGTCTATCATTCCGAGCGCCGACACTGCCGCAGCCGCCACGATGCTTGTGAGGGGGATGACCCGTTGGGCTCCAAACAGATCTATCAGGCGTCCATACACCAGCATCGCGACGATGCCGCTGACGGAATAAAACGACGTTATGCCGGCGGCATGCTCCATCGACAGGGCGCCGAAGGTTCGCAGGAACTGCGGCAGGAAGGCGCCCAAGAGGTTGATCACCAGAATGTTCATGAAATAGGCGACCCAGATCATCGCGGTGAACGCCGCCCGTCCGTTCCGGAACAAGGCCGTTACCGGCATGCCGGCGGCAGCAGGCTCGCGCAGCACGAAGCGCTCGCCGCCGACGAGCGCGAGCGAGGCGTCCATGCGCCGGAGCAGATCGGGGATACGTGGGTCGCTCCGATCGCGCAGGACCATGAAGCGAATCGATTCGGGCAGCGCGAATTGGAGAGCGGCGGCAAAACCTAATGCGGCGATGCCGCCGACCTGGAAAGCGCTCTGCCATCCATTTGCCTTCACCAGGAAGGCCGCGACCGCGCCCCCCATGGCCGCGCCTGCCGTGTAGCCGATGAACATCCAGTTCACCATGGTGGCTCGCAAGCGTCCCGGCGCGTACTCGACCGTGATCGCAATCGCGTTCGGGATCAGGCTGCCATAGAACAACCCAGCCAGGAAGCGCAGGGCAATCAGCTCGTTCACCGAGCGTGCCAGCGTGGTCGCCAGCGTCAGCAGACCGATCAGCGCCGCGGAGGCGATGAGCAGGCGGCGGCGGCCCCACCGGTCTGCCAGCGGACTGACAATCCAGGTTCCGATCGCAAGGCCCGCGCTTTGCACCACGAACACCCAGGTGATGTCGGCCGGCGCGACCCCAAAGGCCTGCGCCACCGGCGCCAAAACGAAGCCCATGACGAAAACGTCATACCTGTCGATCATCATGATGCCGGCGCATAACGTCATCACCAGGATTTGCACGCCGCCGATGCGCTGTTGGTTGATGAAATCGCCAACATCAAAATCGCGCCCGTGCATCGTTGCCTCCCATTCGCTCGATTGCGACATGGAGCCTTGCCGGTCACCGCACGACCATCAGCGCGTCGACTGCAACGACTCCGTCCCGGTTCGGATAGACAATCAGCGGATTGATATCGATCTCGGCTATCTCGGGATGCGCTCCGATCAATCCGTCGAGACGGCAGGCCGCCTCCGCCACGGCGTGCAGGTCGAGCGCCGGCGCGCCGCGCACGCCACGCAGTACGGCGGCGCCTTTGAGTCTTTGCATGGCGGCGATTATCGCATCGGGATCGAGGCCGGACGGCAGCAGGCGCACGTCGCGCAGCGCCTCGGCCCAGATGCCGCCGAGGCCGACGACCAGCACGAGTCCCCAATCCGGATCGCGCCGGGCGCCCAGCATGAGCTCCACGCCGTTCCGCACCATTGCCTCGACCACAATTCCGTCGAGCGCCACATCCGGCCGCGCCTTGGCGATGTCCGCGTGGAGCTGGTGCCACGCCCCGGCGAGCGCGGCTTGGTCGCGCAGTCCGAGCGCTACACCCCCGACGTCGCTCTTGTGGGCAAGCGCGGCGGCTTGTGCCTTGAGGACGACCGGATAACCGATACGTGTCGCGGCATCCCGCGCGGCTTGCAGGTCGGTCGTCAACAGGCCGCGTGGCACCGGGATGCCGGCTTGCACCAGCAGGCCTTTGGCGACGTGCTCTGGGACGATGCCGGGGGGCAGCCGCGCTGGCGTCGCCCTCGGCTCCGGGCGGGGAGGCTGTTGGGCCGGCGGCGTGCGGAGGCCGGCGAGTCGCGCCAGTGCGCGCAGCGCGCGCTCCGGAGAGCGAAAGAACGGCACGCCGAGGGCGCGCAGCTTGTCAATAATCTCGTCGGCAACTTTCGTGTCCTCGCCCAACATGGCGAACACCACCGGCTTGCGCGGGCCGAGGTCTTCCAAGGCAGCAATGATCGGCGCCATCTTGCGGGCGCTGTGCGTGGGGCTGCTCAGCACGACGGCCAGCACCAGGCAGCCGACGCGCGTGTCGCCCAGGAGCGGCGCCATCGCCTTGCGGTAGAGATCAGGATCGATCAGCGCCTGCGCTGTGAGATCGAGCGGATTGGTCGGGAGTATGAGATCAGGCGCGAGCGCGGCCAGCACCTCGCGTGTCGCCTCCGACGGCTCCGGCAGACCGAGATCGGAGCCCTCGCAGAAATCGAGCGCGAGCGCTTTGAAGGCTCCGGAATCCGATATGATGGCGGCGCCGCCGCGCGGTGGCGTGGGCCAGCGGACCAACAGCTCGCCGAGGTCAATCAATTCCTCTAGGCTGTCCACCACCGCGACGCCTTGGTGCGCGACCATCGCGCGCATGACCTCGTAGTCGCCGGCCAGGGCGCCAGTATGAGTCTTGGCGGAGACGCGCGCCGCGGCGCTGCGGCCCGGATGCAGCAGCGCGATCGGCTTGCCGGCCGCGCACGCGCGCCGCGCCAGCGCGAGAAAGTGCTGCGGTTGGCGGAACTGCTCGACCAGCATGAGCACGACATGCGTGGCAGGATCGTCGATCACGTAGTCGAGAAAGTCCTCCACCGTCTCGACCGCTTCATTCCCGGTCGAGACCGAAAACGACAGCGCGACGCCGCGCGCATGCAACGCCGCGCGCAGCACCGTTGCCATGGCGCCGCTCTGGGACAGGACCGCGACGCCGCGGCGGCCAGAGGGCTGCATCGGGGCACAAGCGCTGAAGGTCAGCGGAATCTCGTCGACGTAGTTGATATGGCCGAGACAGTTGGGACCGGCGACCGCCATACCGTGGGCGCGGGCGATGCGGGCGATTTCTTTCTGCACCGCGGCGCCGTGCGCCCCGGCTTCGGCAAAGCCGGCCGCATAGATAACGACTCCGCCGACGCCGTGCTCGGCGCAGCCTTTGACTGCGTCGAGAACGCCTGAGCGCGGGATCGCCAGCACCGCGCAGTCGGTTCCCTCTGGCAGCAAAGCGATGGAGCTCAGGCATGCCCGCCCGTCGATCTCCGAGCGGGCGGCATTAACCAGGTGGACGTCCCCGCGAAACCGAAAGCGCTCCAGATTGGCAAGGAGGCCGGCCCCGAGCGAGCCCGGCGAGGCCGAAGCCCCGACGACCGCAATCGAGCGCGGCCGCAGCATGCGCTCAATCGCGGAACGCCGCGAAGCGGAAACGCGATCACCCATCGCGGTCGTATCCGCCCAGTCCCGGCCGGAAGCTCTTGTCGTCAAGGAACTGCTTGAGGCCCTTGGCGCGGCCTTGCTCCGGATCGAGGAAGCGCGCCTGCGCGCTCTTGGCCATCAAGTACTCTTCCGACATTTCCCATGACATGCCCTGCACGTGGCGGACCGCGGCCTTGGCGGCGCGCAGCACTGTCGGGTTCTTGCCAACGAGCTCCAGCGCGAGCGCGCGGGTTCGCGCGCGCAGCTCCGTGCGCGGGCACGCCTCGTTGACCAATCCCATCTCGGCGGCCTTGCGGCCGTCGAATGTCCGCCCGGTCATCACGTAGTACATCGCATCGCGCAGGTTCATGGTCGCGACCACCGCGCGGGTGACATTGCCACCCGGGATGATGCCCCAATTGATCTCCGACAAGCCGAATTGCGCCTCCTCGGCGGCGACCGCGAGATCGCAGGCGACCAAAGGCATGAAGGCGCCGCCGAAGCACCAGCCGTTCACCATGGCGATGGTCGGCTTCGAATAGTTCATCAACATCCGCCATTGCCATTGCCATGCCGAGCGGCGGGCGCGCACCTGCCGGACATAGGGAAGCGCATCGACGTCGCGGAAATATTCCTTGAGGTCCATGCCTGCGGAAAACGCTTCGCCGGCACCGGTCAGCACCAGCACGCCCGCGGCGTCCTCGAGCTCAATCGCATCGAGCACCTGTACCATCTCGTCATTGAGCGCCGGGCTCATGCAGTTGCGCTTTTCTGGACGGTTCAAGGTGACCCAGGCAATCCCCTCCGCGATCTCGACGAGCACATGCTTCCAGTCGCCGATGTTGGTGGGATTTGCCGGCTTCGACGGCTGCAGGTCCTCCATGACGCTTCCTCCCGGTCGCGCAGATCATGGTTGATCGCGCTACTGTTGGCACTTCATTGAGCGTAGCCAGTGCTGGCAGTTCCGATCAAGCAAATTCATCAGCCTGGCTGATAAATGGCCGATGCAAATATGTCGGGAAGGCGGGCTTTCCTGTCGGTATTTTTGACCGGCCGCCCGGGACCGGGTCGCTTTCACGCGAGGCTGTCTCTGCAAAGCCCTAAGGATTGTCCTCGAGATACTTCAGGAGGTAGCGACGGAATTGCGCCAGCTGAGCCTTGCGGAAATTTCGAAACAGATCCGCCTCGAGGGAATCAACCGTCGCTTCGCAGCGCCCGAGCACCCGGCGCCCGGCGCGCGTCAACGTGAGCTGAAGCCTGCGGCGGTCGCCGTTCATGCTCTTGAGCGAAACCAGACCGCCGCGCCTAAGCGTGGAGATCAGCTTGAACATGGTCTGCGGCTTGACCGAGAAGCGGCGCGAGAGGTCTGCCGACGAGAGCGGCTGGCGATGGCCGAGCATGCTCAAGACCATGTATTGCGCGGTCGTGAGATGATGCCGCCCGACGGCCTGCTCCAGCCGGAGATAGGACGCGAACTGCACGCGCCTGATGAGATAGACCGTGCGGGCGCTCGATCCCGGCTTCTTTAGGGCCCGCAAGCTCCTTCGTTCCAACCGTTTATCCCCGACGCCATGCGAGAAGGAGCCGCCGCCTCGGACAGCCATAGGAGGCTAGGGCCGCTTGCCGGACCCGGTCAAGGTCATCGCATTAGGTCTTCGCACTAGCGATCATCGGGTTGTGGTGTGTTCCGCGCCCTTGGGACGCCCCCATGCCAAATGTGCGCGGCACCAGGCGAAAGCGACCGGCAACGGTCAGTCGCAGGTGGGCTTAAAGCCGAGCCAAGCCCACGCTTGACCACGAACAAACAAGCACGTGGGCACGGCGCCACAGGCCAGCGAAGGCAGCCATCAATTCGGATCAATGGCCGGCGGTGTCGGGGCGGGCCGCCTACCACGCGTACTGAAGACCCACGCGCCCCAGCATGATTAGGTTGCTCCAGGATTGCTGTGGCACTGACGTGCCGAACTCAGTCTGCGTACGATTGGACAAGGACGTGAGGGACCCGTGATCGAGGCCGAGCGACACACCGGCCGAGAACGCCAGATTGCCCTTAATCCGCATTAATCCCGCGAATCCGACCGCGTTCTGTCCGTCGAAGCCGGCCCAATGGAGCGAAATCGCGTAATTGGTGTTGTCAGGCAGCCACGGGTTGACCAGCGAGGCCGCCATGGCGGTTCCGGTGGCGGCCTGAGTGCTCAACCGCGCGATTCCGAACTGGTTGGCCACGATCTGGCTCGCGTTCGTGCAGGTGTCGGTTCCGGGAAGGTAGAGGAAGTCGGCGCCGTAGAGGCTGCAAACTTTCACGTATTCTACCGGGCTGGCTGCCGCTTGCTTGGGCGTCGCCATCGTGAGGGCGAACGCAGCGACAGCGGTTGCGAGGCTCGCGCTTGCCGCCTGGCGTCGCTTGAAGGTCCACATCGTTGTCTCCGCTCAGTCCATGACGCTGCACTGTCCCGTGCCGGCACTATTCGCTGAAGCGCCAGTTCAGGCCGAGAGTCGCGAGGTGGATTTGATGATCGACGTTGACCGGAAGATGAGAGCCCAGGTTGATCGAGGACGTGCCGAAATAGATGAAATTGTATTCGAGCCTGGCCGAGAGGTTGCCTATGAGGGCCATCTCGAGACCCCCGCCCGCCGTCAGGCCGGTCCGCTGGTGGTCCACGTCGATCGGGAAGCCTGGGCCCACCGCACCGACCCCGCTCTGAGAATCGATATTCGCCCATGCCACACCGGCTTTGATGTAGCCCAGGTACGAGCCCCATGCGTAACCCACGCGGCCGGTGCCCGTTGCCAGCGCCCGATAGTCCTGAGAAACGCCGGACGCAACCGGGCCTCCAGCACCGTCCAGATTCAAAGCGCTGCCTTTTATCGATGCTCCAAGTGCGTCGAGCTCACCACCCACGACCATGTTGCCGAACTGCCAATTGGCACCGACCTGCGCGCCGGCCTCCCACCCACTCGATCTGATATCAACGGCCGTGAACGAGATATCGAAGTACGGATCAACGAGGCGGCTGCTGGCCCATCCTCCACCACCTTGGACACCGATGTAGAAGCCGGTCCAGAGCGGCCGCTCAATTATTGGCGGACGCGGTTGCACGGGAAAATCGGCAGCGAGCACCGAAATCGTGGACAGCGGCAAGCCTGCTGCGGTGATCGCTGCTGCGCGAGCAACCCAGCGGGGCGTCGATCCTACGATCGAGATTGTCATCTCAAGTCACCTTTCAACAAACGATGGAATAGTTGCGAGCCGGCGAAGGCCGGCATGTCACTGCGCACACACCTCACCAGGCATACATGAATCCCGCGCGACTGAGGCCGCGGAGGTCGCTCCAGGATTGCTGCGGCACCGATGTACCGAATTCAGTCTGCGTGCGATTGGTCAACGACGTCAGGCTGCCGTTATCCAGGCCCATGGCGAAGCCGGCCGAGAACACCAGGTTGCCCGACAGCCGCATCAGTCCCGAAACGCCGATTCCGTTCTGCCCGTTGAAGTTGGCCCAATGGTTCGAGATTGCGTAGTTCGTGCCGGTGGGCAGCCACGGCGCCACCAGCGAGGCCGCCATGGCGGTGCCGGTGGAGCTCAGGGTGTTGAGCCGCGCGATGGCGAACTGGTTGCCGATGATCTGGCTCCCGTTCGTGCAGGTGTCGGTGCCGGGCAGGTAGAAGAAGTTGGCGCCGTAGAGGCTGCAAACCTTGACGTACTGCACCTGCGCGTGGCTGGGCGTTGCGCTCATGACCGCGAGCGCCGCGACCATACCGGCGAGGATTACGCGCGCTGAACGACCGGCGAGGAAGAGATGCGCTCCGACGAGGCGAGCTGTTCTGATGAACATTGTTGTCGTCTCCAAGTTTGAGGTCAGTTGGCTGGCGTGTATTGGCGCGGGAGTGGCGGCTCGCCGCCGAAACGCACGTTGATGCCGGCCTTCACCACATGGACGAAGTGGTAGATCCCGACGGGATCGTGAGTAGGCACGATCACGGTGGAATCGGGCAGGAAGTAGTTGAAGTCGTACTCGACTTTTGCCGAGACATTGCGCAGGAACGCGACTTCAACGCCGGCGCCTGCAGTCGGCCCGAATAGGTTCCGCTCCACCGGCACTGGGTCCGCATCCTCTTGCACGTTGAGCCTCACGCTGGCCCAGGCCGCCCCACCCTTGGCGTAGAAGAGCCAGGAGTTCATGGCGTAGCCGACGCGCCCGGTCGCGGTTCCCAGCGCACGGAAATCGATGGCGTTGTTATTGAGGCCGCCGGAGCCGGGTATGACTTGGCTTGTGGCGAGAGTACCCACCAGGAATACCCACGAGGCGTCGATCTCCGCGCCATAGACGAGGTTGCCGTATTGCCAGTTCGCGCCGATCTGGCCGCCGGCGAGCGGACCGCTGTTTGGGATATCGCTCTGCGGGAAAACCGGGGTGCTTTGATCGCCGTTGGGAATTACGGTGTCGGCCCATCCCCAGCCGCCGTGCACGCCCACGTAGTAGCCGGCCCATGACGTCTCCACGGGCGGAGCCTTGAGCGGGAGGTTCGCAGCCGCAACCGGTGCAGCAAACGTCACGCTTGCTCCCGCAACGATCGCTGCGAATGCGAGACGATGATGGACAGATCGCCGCGGGGGCAAATGCATGTCGGTGCTCTTTCTCATAGCTGGGTTGGATGAGATGCAATCCGGCATTCTTGGCCACTGAGCCGCGGCAAGAATGTCCGGAGTTGATTTTCGGGAATACTTTGCTGGCGGGCTGGTAGTAAATCCTTGAAGCGGTCTCTCAGGATCGCCCGCACACTAGCGTGAATTCCGAAATGACATTAAGCCCCGAAAAGAAATGATCGGCTGACGTGACATTTGCGCCACACAGAAATGAACCGCCGCTCACTCATTCAGAATTGGAATTGCAGTTCGTCGCCGATGGCAGCGCATTAATTTGCCGTATCCGAACGATCAATTGCATGCTGCACAATGGCGATTTTTGAAAATGAAACCTGGCGCTGATGATCGGACAAGCCTCGCGCTTTAAGCGGCTTCAAGAGCTCAGATATGGATAGCGCTGGAAATGAGCGGTGGATCTGGAAATGAGCGGTGGATAATGAGCGCTGGAAATGCGTACCGGAAATGGGCACGGCGCGCTTGGCGCCGTGCCCACGCAATAGACTGGTCGAGATGCTACTGGTCGAGCACCTCGATGTAGCCGAGATGGCTCGACGTATCGCCCGACCACCAGATGCGGTTCGGATTGGTCGGATCGATCTCGATGCGGCGCGCATCCGATTCGATGATCGGCAGCGAGAACTCCGTCCACGTTCCGTTCTTGGGATCGAAACGGGCGATCTTGTCGGCCGTCTGCTCGGTCAGCCAGATCACCTGGTGGACCGGATCAGCGACCGGAATGTAGGCTCCGTTGTTCGGGGTCGGCGGGTCGTAGGGGGTCGCCTGCCCGGTCTTTTCGTCGTATTTCACGAGCTTGCTGGTCTCGTGGTAGCCGACCCAGATGTTGCCGTTCCAGTCCGATCCCATTCGGCGCGGGACGTCGACGCCCGGGGTCTTGAACTCCTCGATCTTGCCGGTTGCCGGATCGAGGCGGCCGATGCGGTTGGCTTCGCGCTCGGCGAACCAGACCTTGCCGTCGCCCGCAACATCGATCCCGTAGGCGCCCGGGTCGCGCTTGGTCTCCGTATAGTAGGGAATTTCGTAGGCGGTGAACTCCTTGGTCTCGAGATTCAAACCCACCACCCGATAGCCCGCGGTCGACCAGACCATCTTGCCGTTCGGGTCGACGCGCATGGAGTTGCCGTTCATCTGCCCCTTGAAGTCCGGCGATGCCGGGAAAACAGAGAACTCCTGGGTCTTTGTGTTGAACTCGAGCCAGCGGCGATTGGTGCCGACCTCCTGCATCCAGATCATGTCGCCGGCGCCGCGCACGGGCGGCCCCATGTGATTGAGGGTGCCGACCTTGCGCGGCCCGGGCGGCGGATCGATCTCGGTGAATTCGTAGGTCTTCGGATCGAAGCGCCCTAGCTTGTACTGGTTGAGCTCGTTCACCCAGGCGACGCCGCGCGGATCGACCGTGATGTCGTGCAGCGCCGAATCCGAGTTCGGGACCGCGAAATCGACCGCGATGTATTTGGCCGCGGCGCCCTTCAGCAGCGTGCGCGACAGGCGGCCGTTCGGATCGGCCTTCGGAACGGTGTTGTTGAAGTTCGCAGCCAGATAGTCGACGACGATCTTCTGCTCCTCGTCGGTCAGATCAACGACGCCGCGCTCATGAATGCGCTCGCGCATCCAGGTGATCTTCTTCTCCCAATTGTCCTTCGTCCAACGCATCTGCGTCAGGCGGCGCAGGAAATGGCACTGGTTGCACTTGGCCTCGACGATCGCCTTGCCGGGTCCATCCGGCAGAACCGGCGGCGGCAATTCGGCATCGAGCTCGTTGCCGGCAACGCGGCCGGGCGAGCGGATCCAGCCGTTCGGGACCACCGGGCCTTGTTGGTCGGTGAGCGAGACGTCAGCGGTCGCCGGCTTGTCGGCCACCAAGGTCACCGGCGCTGGCTTGCTCTGGAAGCCATTGCCAATGCCCTGCACGGTGTACTCTCCGGGCGGCAGATTGTTCAGTGAGTAATGGCCCTCTGCCTGTGAGATGACCATGAAGGTCAGGCGTCGCTCGGCATTGAACAGCTTTACATAGGCTCCGGACAGCGCCTCTCCGGACGCACTCTTCACCACGCCTTGAACGCTACCAGGAAAGTCTGCCGCGGTCGCCGAATGAACGCCGGCAAACAGAGCGACAGCCGCGGTCGCGGCCAGAATCCTGCTCCGATGGCTCAACATTGCTTCCTCCTTGGCCGGAATTTGTTGATCTCTGATCCCGTGACCTTGCGTGCGTGGCCTTCCGGCTACCGCGAGTATACACGCGTTTTGCCCGCAATCGAGATGCGCGAAGCACTTTTGCCCCGCGTCGCAGCGGGGAGGAAACCGCAGGTGCGGGCCGCCGTCTCGCCCGCACCTGCCGGGCGGATGACCTTCGGAGAAGTTCCGGGTCGACATCCACCCATGTTTCAACTCGTCAATGATCCGGGTGGAACCCATCTTGGGAACCTATCTTGTTTGAGGGCCGCATCGCGGACCCTCGCGGAGGAGGGCAACTTAGGCGCGGATGACTCGCGCCTTACGGCCTTGTTGTCGAATATTCATCAACGCTGCGATGCGAAAGCAAGCTGATGGGGCGACATTAGTTCCCAACTTTTTTGATTTGTTGTTGGAAACGATTTCGTCGGCAGGGGCGTTTGCCAGTTGGGATCATCAATTGATGGAGGACCCCGATGAGAAACCTTTTCCTGGCTGCAGTATCGATTGCCGCCATCGGCGTCGCGGCGCCAGCTTTCGCGCAGGTCGGTGTGGACGTGGGGCCCGGCGGCGTTCGGTTCGGCGTGGGTCCGCGCTATGACCGCGACTGGCGTGATCGCGACCACTGGCGTGGGGCTTACGCCTATGACTGCCGCACGTGGCAGGAACGGATCGTAACGCCGAGCGGCCGTGTGATTTATCGGACCCACCGCGACTGCGACTGATTGCGGCAGGAACAACAAATAAATCTCAGGCGTAGCAAATGACGTTGAGCAGCGGCTCGAGGTTCGAGCCGCTGCATTTTTGCGGCGGAGCTGCGCTCAAATCGCGCAGTGTCACCCGCCCTTGACCTCGAGCTGCACGTCCACATTGCCGCGTGTCGCGTGGGAGTAGGGGCAGATTTTCTCGTGCGCCTCCTTCGCGAGGGCCGCGAGCTCCGCCTGCGGGAGGCTCGGGTCGTCGACATGCAGCTTGACCGCCAGCCCGAAGCCGCCGCCGTCGCGCGGCCCGATGGAAACATCGGCGGTCACCTTGGCCTTGCTCGCGTCCTTCTTGTGCTGCTTGCCGACAAAGTCGAGCGCGCCGCCGAAGCAGGCCGCGTAGCCGGCCGCGAACAAATGCTCGGGCGTTGCCGTATTCGGCTTTCCCGGCCCCCCCATCGCCTTCGGCACCGAAAGATCGGCGCGAACGATGCCGTCGCTTGATTCGGTATGCCCGTTACGCCCACCGGTCGCAGTGGCAGTTGCGGTGAACAGCGGTTTGATCGTGTCCATGGTCGGGTCTCCTTCGTGTCGTGGGGTGATGATCCCAGTAGGCAGCCGACATTGACCCAGGTTCCGGAGAAGCGGTTGCCGGCTTTCCGACGCCAACATGAGCTTCGCCAAACAAACAGAGCGCATTCCGATCTGGATCGGACTACGCTCTGGCGCTCAGCTGTTGCAACAACAACCACCTGAAGGGCGCTACGCGCCCTTTGTCAGATCCTGGCCGCGGATCGGCAGCGAGCGCAGGCGCTTGCCGGTGGCGGCGAAGATCGCGTTGGTCACCGCCGGCTGGATCATGGTGGCGCCGGGCTCGCCGATGCCGCCCCAGCGCTTGCCGGGTGTCGGCGAGATGTAGACTTCGGTCTTCGGCGCGTCCTTCATGCGCACCACCGGATAGGTGTCGAAGTTGCCCTGCTCGATGCGACCGTCCTTGACGGTGACCTCGCCGAACAGCGCCGCCGAAAGACCATAGATCATGCCGCCTTCGAGCTGGTTCTCCACGCCGCGCGGATTGACCACGGTGCCGCAGTCGCAGGCGATGACCACGCGCTCGACCTTGACGTCGCCCGAGGTCACGGAGACCTCGGCGATCATGCCGACGACCGAGTCGTAGCTCTCGTGCACGGCGACGCCGCGCCCCTTGCCGGCCGGCATCGGCTCGCCCCAATTGCCCTTCTCGGCGAGCAGATCCATGACCTGCTGGAAGTCGCCGCGATCTGCCAACAGCTCGCGGCGGAACGCAAGCGGATCCTTGCCGACCGCATACGCCATCTCATCGACAAAGCTCTCCATGAAGAACACGTTCTGCGAATGGCCGGGCGCGCGCCACGGCCCGAGCGGCACATGCGTGTTCCTCAGGATCGAGATGATGCGGTAGTTCGGCAGCTTGTAGGCGGTGTTGATCAACCCCTGCATGGTCTGCGGATCGAGGCCGTCCTTGACGGCGCCGGGATTGGAGCTCCCGGCCGAGTTGCGCATGTCGAGCGCGATCGCGGTCCCGTCGGCCGCAAAGCCCGCCTTGAAGCGGATCGCGGCCTGGGTGCGGTAGCGGCCCTGGCGCATCTCCTCCTCGCGCGTCCAGACGAGCTTCACCGGCTTGCCGACCACTTTTGAGATTGCGACCGCTTGCGCGACCTCGTCCGGACCGAGGCGCCGGCCGAAGCCGCCGCCCGAGAAGGTGTTGTGCACGTAGACGTTCTCGGGCTTCACCCCGGAGGCTTGCGCCGCGAAGGCGAGCGCCTGGTCGGCATTCTGCGTGCCGACCCAAACATCGACGCGGTCGGCTTGCACATGCGCTATGGCATTGAGCGGCTCCATCGGCGCATGGGTGATGATCGGCACATCGTAAGTCGCCTCGATCACCTTGGCGGCGCCCGCCATGGCGGCATCGACATTGCCGTCGTGGCGTGCCACCGCGCCTTTCTGATCGAGTGCCGCCACATAGTCCTTGCGGAACTGCACGCTGTTGGTCGACCCGGCGGCGCCGACCTCCCATTCGATCGGCAGCGACCGGAGCGCCGCGAGCGCACGGAAGTAGCGGTCCGCCACCACCGCGACCGCGTTGTTGAGCTTGACCACCTGCAGGACGCCGCGGCGTCCGGTGATCGCGCTCTCATCGACCGATTTCACAGTGCCGCCGAACACCGGGCATTTGATGATCGCCGCCGACACCATGCCGGGCACGTCGAGGTCGATGCCGTATTTCGCCGAGCCGTTGATCTTGAGCGGCACGTCGAGGCGCGCAAGCCTGCGGCCGATGAATCTGTATTGGTCCGGCTTCTTGAGCGGCGGCTCCTTGTCGAGCTTGATCGCGGCTGCGTCGGTGGCGAGCTCGCCGAACCGAAAGGTGCGCCCGCTGGGGCCGTGCGTGACCTTGCTCATCGCCGCGCTGCATTCGGACGCCGGCACATTCCAGCGGTTGGCGGCCGCCTGGATCAGGCGCGCGCGCGCGCTGGCGCCGGCCTGCTGGACCATCTCGCCGGTCTCGCGCACCGCCCTGCTGCCGCCGGTGGACAGGCTGCCATAGACCTTGTTCTCGCGCAGATTGCGGTTGGCGGAAGCGTATTCGGGCTTCACCAGGTTCCAATCGCATTCGAGCTCCTCGGCCAGGATCTGCGGCAGCGCCGTGAAGCTTCCCTGTCCCATCTCGGCGCGGCCGTAGCGGATGATCACCGTATCGTCGGGCTGGACCACGACCCAGGCGTTGATCTCGCCCGGATAGCGCGTGGTGTCGTCGTTCCAGGGGCGCGCGCTCAAGGTCGCGGCGCTGCCTTCGCCGGCGATCCCGATGCCGAGCGCAAAGCCGCCGGCAGCGGTCAGCGAGGTGGTGATGAACTGGCGGCGGGAGAGAGTTGTCCTGGTCATTGTGCTGCCCTCCCGATCACGTGCGCATCAGCGCGGCTGCGCGATGCACCGCGCGGCGGAGCCGCTCGTAGGTGCCGCAGCGGCAGATATTGGTGAGATTGGCGTCGATATCGGCGTCGGTCGGGTTCGGGTTGGTCTTGAGATAGGCGACCGTCGCCATGATCTGGCCGGACTGGCAGTAGCCGCACTGCGGCACCTGCTCGGTCAGCCAGGCCTGCTGCACCGGATGCTTGCTGTCCGCCGACAGGCCTTCGATGGTGGTGATCTCGGCGCCGTCGACGCTGCTGACCGGCACCGAGCAGGAGCGCATGGCTTGCCCGTTGACATGAACCGTGCAGGCGCCGCACTGGGCGATGCCGCAGCCGAATTTCGTTCCCGTCAGCCCGACTTCCTCGCGCAAGACCCAAAGCAGCGGGGTATCGCCTTCGACATCGAGCTGGTGCGCGACGCCGTTGACCTTGATGTTGACCATGATGCGGTTCCTCCGGGCGGTGTTCCGGCGCCGACGCGCACGCCGCCTGTTCAAGCGCTGTGAATCTAGCATGCGGGCGAGGGGCAGCCTAGGCGGGATCGAGGGCGGGAACCTCGTCCTGCGCAAGCCTCATCCGCATCCGATGCGGCCGGTGACAAAGCCGTTCGAGGGCAAAGCCGCGAGTGCGGCACTGAACCCGGTCTGCGAAGCCATCGTGCATCTCCTCCAAGTTCGCCACGATAGCGTGGACCTGTAGGGTGGGCAAAATTGCCTTGCACTGAATTCGATTGTTGCGAGGCGCCGCGCAATTTTGCCCACGCGTTCCTGCGAGGCGTCGTAAGACGCGTGGGCAACGCGCCGGTGAGCTTGTGCTTTTGGATAGACCGAGGCAGGCGCGTTGCCCACCCTACGGCGCTGCGGCTAGCACCATGGGAGGTGCCGGCGAACAATAACGTGGACCTGTAGGGTGGGCAAAATTGCTCTGCACCGAGATTGATTGACGCGAGGCGCGGCGCAATTTTGCCCACGCAGGGTTCGCGACGCGTGGGCAACGCGCCGGTGCGCTTGTGTAGTTGGACAGTCCGGTGGAGGCCCGTTGCCCACCCTACGGCGGCGTCGGTTCGGTCGCGCGTGATGGTGCGCTTTTCCTTATTTGCGCTGGCGACGCTGGTTCTGCTCGTGCTCGCGCTGACGCGGCGCTTCTGGTCCTCTGAGCCGGCGACCCCTTTTTTCCTCCCACACCTTGCCGATTCGGTACAAAGCCTCGTAACTCCCACTCAGGTGGGCACTCCTCAAGATTCGCGAGCCCGGGGCGGCTTCCGGCATCCGAGACAAGGCGGACAGTATTCATGCAAGGGTCCCGCGTGAGCGAGATGCAATCACAAGCCAGGATGATCGCGCTGCTGGTCGCAGGCGCCATGTTCATGGAGCAGCTGGACGGCACTGTGATTGCGACCGCGCTGCCGCAGATGGCGAGCTCCTTCGGCGTCGCGGCAGTCGACCTCAATGTCGGCATGTCGGCATATCTTCTGACGCTTGCGGTGTTCATCCCGGCGAGCGGATGGGTCGCCGACAAGGTCGGCGCCCGCACCGTCTTCACCTCGGCCATCGTGGTGTTCACGGCCGCCTCTGTCCTGTGCGGGTCGAGCCAGGAGCTTTGGGAGTTCATTGCCGCGCGGGTGCTGCAGGGCGTGGGCGGAGCCATGATGGTTCCGACCGGGCGGCTCATCGTGCTGCGCAATGCCGAGAAGCACCACCTGATGCGGGCGATCGCCTATCTGACCTGGCCGGCCTTGTCGGCCCCGATACTCGGACCCCCGCTCGGAGGCCTGATCACCACTTACACATCCTGGCGTTGGATCTTCTTTCTCAACATCCCGCTTGGGCTCACCGCCGTCGCACTCGCGCTTGCGCTCATCCCCAACGTGCGCGGCAGCGGGCGCGGACCGTTCGACTGGCTCGGCTTCTCCATGACCGGGCTCGCCGGCGCCGGCCTGATCTACAGCGTCGAATCGATGGGGCGGGGTCACATGAGCGGGACCGCAAGCGGCCTCCTGCTCGCCTCCAGCCTCGGCACGGGGATCTTGAGCATCCGTCACATGCTGCGGACGAAGCATCCGCTGATCGACCTCTCTCCGTTTCAGGTGCCGACCTTCATGATTGCCGTGCGCGGCGGCATCTTGTTCCGGGCGGCGATCGCGGCCCTGCCGTTTCTGCTTCCCCTGTTGTTTCAGCTCGTGTTCCGGCTTGATCCGTTCGCCTCCGGGCTCCTGCTGCTCGCCCTGTTCGCCGGCAATCTCGGGATGAAGCCCGCGACCAGCACCGTGCTCAATCGGTTCGGCTTCAAGCCCACGCTGCTGGGCAACGGCTGCATTGCCATCGCCACTATATTGGGGTGCAGCCTGCTCACGCCGGACACCCCCAAGGCCGTCATCGTGCCGCTCTTGTTCGTCAGCGGGCTCGCGCGCTCGATGGAGTTTACGACGCTCAACACGCTGGCGTTCGCGGACGTGCCGAAACCCCGGATGAGCGGGGCCAATACGTTGTTCAGCATGGTGAACCAGCTGGGAAGCGGGCTCGGAATTGCAGTGGGGGCGGTTTCGCTCCGCCTGGGCGCCCTCACGCACCCGACCGTCGACGCCGCCACCGGGCGCGATTTCCAGATCGCGTTCTGGGTGGTCGCCTTGCTGGCCATGGCGGCCTATCTGGATTTTTACCGCCTCGCCCCCGGCGCAGCCGACGGGCTTCGCAAGGACGCCGCTTCGTCTTGATAGGCGTGCGACCAGCTGAGGACTAGGTCATCGTTTCCGAAGTTCGAATCATATCAGGCGACATCCGCGAGCTTATAGGACCAAGTGTGGATGACGGGGTGGCGGTTGGCGAGCTTTATACCAGCCATGATGCGTTCCTTGAGTTCTTGTTTTGAGGT
>DATGLV010000044.1:0-10075 GCA_035293945.1 Xanthobacteraceae bacterium
GGCGGCAGCCTGTTTGCGCTGCTGCGCGCGACCATTCAGGCGACGAGAGCCGGCTGGCCGGCAAAGCAGCGATAGCTTAAGTCGGACCAGACCGGGATCCGAATCGGCGACAAGCCGGGGCAAAATCCAAGCTGCCGATTAGATGATTTTTCCCGAATTGCCCGGTTGCGTAGCCGAGCGGCTTGAGGGCGGTGGCAATGGTGATCGCTTCGTCCGGCAGGCCGATGTCGGCGCCGGCTTGGCCAACAGTCGTCAGGCCGGTGCGCAGCGGAATTTGCCCGTTGATGAAATTCGCACGCCCGGCAGTGCAACTCGCCTCGGCGTAATAGTCGGTGAGAATCATTCCTCGGCAGCGAGCTTGTCCAGGTTCGGCGTCTTGCCGGACATGAGCCACGATGATAGGCGCCGATATTGAACCAGCCGATGTCGTCACCCATGATGACGAGGATATTGGGTCTGCCCGATGGCGCGGCTTGCTGCGCTTGCGCAACGGCCTTTTGCACGCTCATCGTCGAGCCCAGGGCCGACGTGGCCGCCAGCGTGGTCCCGGCGAGCAGCATGTTGCGGCGGCTCAGCACGCCTTTGCTGCCGTCTTCATCCTTGGTGCTCATGTCACTCTCCGCTCTCGCATGATGCAACGGAAGCCCACGTGACTCATTGACGTCTCGACCGGCTGCGCGTGCCGCGCGGCCGGCCGGTAGCGGCGGCAATAATTGGGCGCACACAGGTGCGAGCCGCCCTTCACCTGGTCGACCCGCTCCCTCGGCGGCGTGAACACCATTGAGCCGGCCTTGAGCATATGCGGGAGCGCGCCCGGGTAATCCTTGGGGTCGGGCGCGAGCTCGGCAAGCGTCACGTAGCCGGTGCTGTTGACGAACCTGCGGAACTCCCGATTGGTGACGGGCGTGCGACTGATCCAGAACCCGTCAACGGTCACGCGATGCACCGGCGCTTCTTCCGGGTAATGCTTGTCCGAGCCCATCCGAAAGGTGCCGCCGGGCACGAAAATCATCTTGGCGGATGCTTCGCGCTCCAGGAGCTCAGCGGCCATGACGCGCCGTTCTCGGTCGTCCCGCCGCATTCGCGCGAGGACACTCGTTGGGATGCAACTCGCGAATTTCTGATCCAAGTGAACTCAAAGTGATGAAGCGATATTGCTCTTTGGAGGTAACGAGGTCCGCGTTCGTTGAAGCTTTGACAAGAGTTCACGGAAAGGACGTGACGGTTTTGATCTAGGTCAAATCGTGACAAAACGACGCCTTTGATGGACGTCAAAATCGGTCAGACTCTTCTGTCGATCGCTATCCTCCAGGAGGCAAATCGGAACCATATTCTCTTTTGACGAGACCTACTGCTCCGCTAAGTTGCCGTCGGGGCCTTCGGCGCAAAATGCATCACTCTTGCGTGCCGAGCAGGCGCACCTTTTGCCCGGGATGGAGAGAGCCCACGCCAGCCGTCACGACGATTTCGCCGACATCGAGCCCCTTGGAAACGCCGACCAGAGGCGAGCCCTCGTTCACCAGTTCGACATCGCGCATCGATACTTTGAGGCTCTCGGGATCGACAATCCACACGGCTGCCTGTCCGTTGTTTTGCATGAGGGCCGCGGCCGGGACCTCGATGTGCGCAGCGGACGAACTCTCCACCCGGGCGACTACTGTTGCGCCGAGCCGCATCGCCGACGGCGGTTCGGTCAAGCCGACCCTCACCTCGAATGTCCGGGTCGCTGGGTCGGCCTGCGGTGCGACCTCACGGACGCGCCCCTGCGCCGTCACGCCGGGATCGCCCGACAGGCTGACGATGATCTGCGGATCGGGTGGGCCGGTTCGGACGAAGTCTGCGGGTGCGCTGAGCACCGCGTCGCGACCGCCTTCCCGCGCAAGCCGCACGATCATCTGGCCGGCCTGGACCACCTCGCCCGCCAAGGGTCCTACGCCGATCACGGTCCCGGGGGCATCGGCCTTGAGCTCGGTGAAGCTCACCAAATCCTGCGCGGCCCTCACCTGAGCCTCCAGGGCATCGACCTGGGATTGTGCTGTCTGCAGGCGCTCCTGCGCCTCCTCGAACGTGGCCCGCGAGGCCACATCGCGCTTGAGCAGGAATTGCTGCCGCTCGAAGTTATTGCGCGCCTGCACCAGGCGCCCCGCTGCCGCCGCGAGGTTCGCCTGGGCGGACCGCAGGGCGTTGAGCTCGTTTTGCGGCTCCAGGCGCGCTACGACCTGCCCGGGCTTGAGCTGGTCGCCGAGCTTGAGATTATTCTCCATGATCCGCCCGGCGATCCGGAAGCCCAGGACGACGTCATCCTCAGCTTCGATTCGACCGGTCAGGGAAATCGGTCTCCCCGGCGCGGCCTTCTCGACCGTCATGGTGCGAACAGGCCGGGCAACCGGCAAAGCCTGCTCGACCTCCTGCTGACATGCCGCGAGAATGACTGCCGCCGCAGCCAGCAACAGCACGCCTCCCACACAGGACCTTTCCATCGCATCACCGGAACGTGCCCACACGGCGTTGTCCTCCCGCTGAACAATGGCCCTGCCGGCGCGCAGGGCGTGGAAGGTGGAGGCTCAGTACTCTGCAGGCGCCTCGGAAGAAGGCATTTCCTTGCCTCTGAACCACGTGATGTAGAGCGTCGGGAGGAACACGAGGGTCAGGATAGTGGCGACCAGGAGCCCGCCCATGATCGAGAAGGCCATCGGGCCCCAGAAGACGGTCGGCGCAATCGGAATCATGCCCAGCACCGTCGACACGGCCGTCAACAGGATCGGGCGGAAGCGGGTGCTGCTCGCGTCGATGGCGGCGTTCCATACGCTTTTGCCCTGAGCCCGTTTGCCTTCGATCTGTCCAATCAGGATCACGGCGTTCTTCGTGATCATGCCAAGCAGCGCGAGAATACCGAGAATGGCAACGAAACCGAGCGGCCTGCGGGACAGCAGCAAAGCCGCGGCCACGCCGATCAGGCCCAGCGGCCCGACGCTCAAGACCATGAACAGCCGCTGGAAGCTTCGCAGCTCCACCATCAGCACCGTGAACATGATGAGGAGCATCGCCGGCACCACTGCGATCACCGAGGCTTGCGACTTCGCGCTCTCCTCGACCGTGCCGCCGACCTCAATGTTGTAGGCAGGCGGGAGAGTCCTGGCCAATTCGTTGAGCGCCGGGGTGATCGCGCTGACCGCCGTCTCAGGCAGGATGCCGGGCCGAACGTCAGCCTGCACCGTAAGGGTCGGGATGCGGTCGCGTCGCCATACCACCGGATAATCCTGCTCGTACTCGAAGTGCGCGAACTGGCTGAGCGGAACCGTTCGCCCGCCCGGAATGGGCACCTGCAGCGTGTTCAGTGTCGCGAGCGACACGCGCTGTTCGTCGGTTGCGCGCAAGACCACGTCGACCAGATAAATGTCGTCGCGCACCTGCGTGACAGCGCTGCCGGATATGACCGTGTTCAGCACCCTTGCAACCGCCTGCGAGCTCAGGCCCAACTGGCGTGCCTGGTCCTGGTCGATGCGAATTCTGACCTGGCGCGTGGGTTCGATCCAGTCGAAGTTCACATGCTCGGTCTGAGGGTTCGCGGCAACGACCTGCGCGACCTTGAAGGCCAGCTCGCGCACCTGGCTGACATCGGGGCCGCTCACCCGATATTGCACGGGCCATCCGACCGGGGGCCCTAGCTCCAGGGGATAGACGCGGCCGACGACGCTCGGAAAGTCGTTGGCCAGCAGTTTCTCCAGCTTGATCTGAAGACGTTCACGCGCTGCGACATCCTTCGCCACCACCACGGCCTGTCCGAAGAAACTTTTTGGAAGCTGGACGTTCAGGGGCAGATAGAAACGGATCGCGCCGCGCCCCGCATAAGTGCTCCACCGCTCGACGTCAGGATCATCCTTGAGCGCGGCGTCGAACCGGCGGGCAACGGCCTCGCTGGCATAGATCGACGCGTTCTGCGGCAATGTCAGGTCGACGAGAAGCTCGGGGCGATCCGACGATGGAAAAAATTGCCGAGGCACGAGCGAAAGCGCGAGGAATGAGCCGCCAAACATGGCCAAGGTCAGCGCGATCGTCACCCACCTCGCCCGCATCGCCATGGTGAGGAAGCCGCGATACATGCGAAAGACCCGACCGGGTTCCGCACTCTTCTGCGGCGCGGGCGGCTTGAGGATCGCGGCGCCGAGAATGGGCGCGAACAGCACCGCTACGAACCACGACACGATCAGCGCGATCGCGACCACCGCAAAGAGAGAGAACGTGTACTCACCGGCGGAGCTGGCCGCGAAGCCGACTGGAACAAAGCCGGCGATGGTCACGAGCGTGCCGGCGAGCATCGCGAACGCATATGTGCGGAAGGCGAATGAGGCCGCCGCAACGTGGTTGTCGCCCCGCCCGAGCCGCGTGATCATGGCATCGGTCGTCGTCATCGCGTCGTCGACGAGCAGCGCCAGCGCGATGATGAGCGCGCCGAGCGATATGCGCTGCATGTCGATTCGCACGATCTCCATGATCGAAAATACGATGGCGAGCGTCAAAGGAATGGCCAGGGCGATGATGAGGCCGGGGCGCACTCCGAGGCTGATGAAGCTCACCGCCAGGATGATCCCGATCGCCTGCCACAGCGACGACATGAACTCGGAGATGGCGTTCTTGACGGTCACGGCCTGATCCGCAACGAGCGTCGGCTCGATCCCGAGCGGCAGGTTGGCGGTGATCTCGGCCATCTTGTGTTGCAGGTTCCTGCCCAATGCAAGAATGTCTCCGCCTTCGCGCATCGCGATCGCCAGTCCAATCGCCGGCTGGCCGTTGACGCGGAACAACGGTTCAGGGGGATCAGCATAGTCGCGCCGAATTTGGGCGATGTCGCTCAGGCGCAGCATGCGCCCGCCGACCGCGAAGTTGACGTCCATCAGGTCCTGCTCGGACTGGAACGAGCCGGACACCCGCAGCGACAGGCTCTCGTTACCGGTCTGTACGATTCCCGCTGGCTGGACGACGTTCTGGGATTGCAGCGCGGCGACCAGTGCCGCGCGATCGATGCCCAGGCTGGCGAGCTCCTTCATCGAGAACTCGATGAAGATCTTCTCCGATTGAGCGCCCAGCACCTCGATCTTCGAGACGTCGGCCACGCCGAGCAGCTCGGTACGCGCGGCTTCGACGTAGTCGCGGAGCTCGCGCTGGGTGAACCCGTCGGCGGTGAAGCCGTAGATGATCCCGAACGTGTCGCCGAACTCGTCGTTGAATCCCGGGCCGACGATGCCGGCTGGCAGCGTATTGCGTATGTCGCCGATGCTCTTGCGGACGTGATACCAAACATCCGGGACCTCGTTCGCGCGCGTGCTGCCCTTGAGGTCGACGAATATCGTGGTGACGCCCGCGCTCGTGTAGCTGCGCAGGTGATCGAGATGCGGCGTCTCCTCGAGTGTCCGCTCGAGCCGCTCGGTGACCTGTTTGAGGGTCTCCTCGATGCTCGCTCCCGGCCAGGCGGCCTGAACCACCATCGTCTTGATGATGAAAGAGGGATCTTCACTGCGCCCGAGCCGGTAGTAGGAAAGCACTCCCGCGATGACGGCGACAATCATGAAATAGACGATCAGCGATCGGTTCTGGAGCGACCATGCGGAGAGATTGAACTGAGTCATGGCTGCGAAACCAGGAGGCGAACCTTCTGGCCCGGATGAAGGGCTTGCACCCCCGCCGTGACGACGGTCTCTCCCGCATCGAGCCCCTGCGAAATGGATACTGTCTCGGGCCCGTGGCGCAGGATATCCACGTTGCGTATCGACACGGTGGAGCTCGACGGATCGACGACCCAGACGGCGGCTTGCCGGTTGGCCTTGGTCAGCGCTCCGGCTGGAATCTCAAATACGGCCTGCGCATCCATCTGCATCGTTCCGGTCACGGTGGCGCCGAGCTGCATCGCTGCAGGCGGATCGGTCAGGCCGACCTTGACCGTGAATGTCAGCGTCACGGGATCGGCCTGTGGGGCGACCTCGCGGATGCGTCCCCTCGCCGTCACGCTGCGGTCCGTCGTCAAGCTGACGGTGACCTGCGGTTCCGCCGGCGCCGATCGGATCAATTGAGCCGGCACATCGAACACCGCATCGCGACCATCCTTGCGGGCGAGCCGCACGATCGTCTGTCCGGCTTGAACCACCGTGCCGGCAGCGGGACCCGTGAACGTCACCACCCCCGGGGCATCTGCATTGAGTTCGGTGAATCCCAATCGATCGTGTGCGGCGTTGAGCTGCGCCTCGGCGTTGTCGACCTGCGATTGGGCGGTCTGCAGCGCCTGCCTGGCCTGGTCGAATAACGGACGCGTGGTGAAGCCCTGAGCCATCAGGACATCCTGCCGCTCGAAATGATTGCGCGCCTGCACCACTTGGCCCTGCGCGGCTGCAAGATCGGCCTGCGCGGCTCGCAGGGCGTTGAGCTCGTTTTGCGATTCGAGCCGCGCCAGCAACTGCCCGGCTTCGACTCGATCGCCGAGCTTGAGATTATTCTCGATGATCCGCCCGGCGATGCGAAAACCGAGCGCGGCCTCGTCCTCCGCTTCGATGCGACCGGTCAATGTTACCGGTACGGCCGCTTCGCGTCGCTCGACGGTCATGCCGCGAACGGGACGCGCTTCCGAGGCCGTATTCTCAGCCTCCAGCTGACATGCGCCAGTCAACAGCGCGCCGATCGCCACCAACAAGAGCCGACCGGCAACTCGAGGGGTTAGCCTCCTGTGGAGGTAACGGGCAGACATTGCTTCGCCCTTTATTGAGCTCCGATTTGATGCATCCTCCTCCGCCCTCGTGCCGAGGAACTGTATATCCATTGGCCGCGCATCGCCACCTGCTCATTGAGTCAGGTTCAGCGCCCGGTCCCCATCGCAATACCGAACGCTACGGTCACCGCCAAAAGCGCGAGGACCGCGATGGGCCATTGCCGGAGTCCGTCATCGATCCGCATCACGCCGTTGGTGACGACCAAGGCGGCGTGCTGGCTTCGGTCGGCCAAGGCGACGACGACGCCTGGGATGCCGGAAGGTCGGATTACGCCGCGCCCGATCAGGGCCGCGATCACGCCACCGGCCATGATGGGCCAAAGCGCGGATGACAACGCCGCGAATGTCAGCGGATTCGAGAGCGCCTGCGCGTAAATCGGGAGATACGCGTGCCAGGGCAGGAGCCCAAGAGACAGTGACAGCAGCGCGAGGACGAGCACGGCCGCTTCCCGTGTCCGCGGCAAGCGAGCCGGCACCTTGATCGGCTCGGGTGCGGGCGCGGCCGCATGGACGAGCAGCAGCAATATGTAGCTGCTCGTCAAGGCGCCGCCGGCCTGGATCACGAGCGCCCACCACCGTTGCGAGTCTGGTCCGCTGCCTGGAGCAGCAGCGTCTTTGCCGCATAGGCACCGCTCGGCGGCACCCCGATCAGCGCCACGCCGGCGACCGCGAAGGCGACCAAAGTGATCGGCAGCGCTCGCCCGAGGCCCACGAGCCCGGCCAAGCGGTCGTGTCCCAGCGCCCCGTAGATCAGCCCGGCGGCCATGAACATCGCGGCCTTCGCGGTCGCGTGTGAAATCGCTTGCAGCATTCCGCCGCTCAATGCGCCGGCGCTCCCGATCTGGGTCGTGCCCGCATCGTATGCAAGCGGAAACATCAGGAAGAGGTAACCGATCTGCGCCAGGGTCGAGTAGGCGATCAGGAGCTTGAGCCTCTCCTGCCGTAGCACGGCGATGCTGCCGAACAGCATGGCGGCTGCGCCCAGCGCGGCCAGAAGCTGCGCGGCGGACCGTCCAGGCAGCGCCGGCATCACCTGAAACCACAGCCGTACGGCGATGAAGAATGAACCCTTCACCACGAGCCCGGACAGCGCGGCACTGCCCGCTGCCGACATTGGCGACGCCGCGGGTGAGATCGCAAACGTCAGCCACACATTCCAGCCGTCTGGCCTGTGCGCGTCCTCGAACTCGCGGTAGACCTTCGTGCCCAAGAAGCCAAGCATGTCTCGAACTGGAAAAATGTATCCGATCTGCGGTCCGACACCGATGACGCGCGACTCGGAGGCTCCTACTCTGTCGCCGGTGCCGCTGTCAGGGCTGACCTGGTTATAAATGCAGCCGACAGCTCCGATGAAGCCCTGCTTGGACAGATACTGCGACGCCCCCCAATCGAGGTGGAAATCGACCCCGTTCTGATAATTGGTGCTGGTGTTCATCAGGTTGTAGGTAAACCCTGCGATGGCGGAGAAGTCGTGCCCGGTCTTCTCATCGAGGTAGGTGTAGCCCGCACCAGCATCGGCCGCGCCATGCCCGATACCGAGATTGCCAGGCTGGTCGAGCTGTAGGTGCCGACCAGAATGTCCCCCGTTCCATAGATCATGAATTTGTTGACGCCCTAATGCCATTTCAACGCCGCCTGCGGATAGAGGTCGCCAACGCCGGTCACCGAATCGCTGATGGTCTCGGAGCCGATGAAGACGAACGGCGGAATTGTGGATCATTGCGTCGCATCTTCGCGGCAAACTGCGACCGTGCAAATAATGTCGACAAACCGAGACGGCAGCTCTAACCCTGGAGAGATCTACTGCCTTGATCGTCTCGAATCGTGCCGGCGGCGACAACGAAGGCTGTTGCAACTCGCGAACCCATTCGTTGCCACACCTTCAATTCCTCCCTTTGACCGTCGACACAGGTCCCGCACCTCGTAGCGGTCGAACGGTGATGCGGAGATGCCGCCGCTCCGGGTAGACATAGGTGAGATAGGGCGAGCAGTTACCTTCCCGGTTACAGTGCGGATAACCGACCAAGCCTGGAGAGATGTACGAGAAATCGTAGGGTCCATAGTCGTGCCAATAATCGCAGTGCGGGCTGCAGTCGTCAGCAGCGACCGAGGTAGAGAGCAAAGCGCCCGCCCACGCGAGCGCGATGACGACGCGGTTCGCGGCACCAGCCACGAGCGACACCCTCGAGCTCTCTGACGCCTGTCTCATGTATCCTTCATCTGGCGCTTGAAGCTCGGTTGTGCGATCCATTTCAGTGTTTGACGCATCAGGCTCTCTCTTCGCCGCCGCGATCGGCATGAGGCCTGCAACGAGGTTCCCTTCCAGGCATTCCTCACTTGTAGACATATTCGCTCAGCGCGCCCAACTCGTGGCTTATTGATTTAAGTCAAAAAAGCCGGCTTGAGTTTACGTCACCGCCCCAAGTCGGAAAGCACTGCGAACGCTTCGAGTCAAAATTTGAAACGATCCCTGCGCCCGGATTTGGCGACATGAATCCGCCGTCCAGCGTGCACGCTACATGAGCTTAAACTATCTCTCGAGCGATGATCAGGGCTGAGCTCAATGCGATCAGCAAAAAACCTCATCCGCCACAGGTCGGGGGGGAGGCGTCGGAAGCATTGGCGCTGCGCAAGAGGGGCTTGGCCTTCGGTTTACGCCTTGCGCAGCAACTCTGTCCCCATCCGTCTTCCGTATAACCAGGCGTCAAGAAAAAGCCCCACCGCCTGGGCGGGCTGCGGGGCGAAGTGGGGTATCGCGGGGGTGTAAGTCCCGCAACATGACCCCAGAGCCTACACCGAAACAAACACACCGTCGGTAATGTAGGTGACGGCTGACCAATCAAACACGAAAGAACAGAAGCCCCGCGACCGGAGGGGAGGTGTCGTCCGGAGTGGTTGGAATTCGGAGTGGCGTAATCTCCGACAGAGTGAAGCTATCGGATCAAGCGACGAGGACAATCGGCTGATCGACCGGCTTGGTAGCGAGCGTCTGCCAGCCGTCGACCTTGCGCATGTTGGTCTGTCCTGAGGCAAGCAAGGCCCAGAACAGCATGCCGGCGGTGTCGGCCGACGGCAGGACGGTCTGCGTCTTGATCCTACGCTTGAACTCCTCGTGCAGCCGTTCGATTGCGTTTGTGGTGCGCACGCTGCGCCGTTGGGTCGATAATCGCACACTGGCTGGGATTATTGCTCGGCATTGATCTCATCTTTGCCGGTACGGGCTGGATCAGCGTCGGCCTCGGCTTGCGAAGGGGCGCCCAACTGGTGATGAACACACGTTGAGCGCCTCGCCTTTTTAAGGGAGGTCGTCATGCGCTG
>DATGLV010000045.1:0-245020 GCA_035293945.1 Xanthobacteraceae bacterium
GGCGGGGTCGGGTTGGCTGACGCATCGCAAGCGGATCTGGCCGTGCGTTGTGGTCGGCAACACGACGTCGTTCGACTGGATGCGCGCCAGCTCTTCGAGGATCGTACGGGGCGAGTTTCCCAGGCCGGCGCGCTGCTGCCATCTCCAGGCTTTTCCACAGCACGAAGGCGAGGAAGCAAACGAGGATGTGGGCCTGGACCCGATCCTCGCGCTGGTGCCAGATTGGACGAACGTTCAGCTGGTCTTTCTGGATACGGAAAGCAGCCTCGGCCTGTGTGAGTTGGATGTAAGCCTTCCAGAGCTGCTGATCGCTCCAGTCGGTGATGTTCGAGCGCAGGAGATAGGCGCCCTCGGAGAGCGCGGCCCAATCGTCGAACGAGGCGTTATGATCGGCTCGCAAACGGAAACCTGCCGGGCAGCCGTCTACCTCCAGCGCGATGGTGAAACGGGCGGCGGAACGCTGGTTTTGCTGCAGGATGCGGCCGATCTGCCGGTTCACCGTCGCAGGATCGAGCCGTTTCTTTGAGCGCGCGATCCGCGCGGCCAGGCGATCGAGCGCCTCTTCGATCCGTCGGCTGAACTTGTCATGCATCGCCTGCTCTTTGCTGCGCCGATCAGCCGAGCGGCACAAGATCACGGTCTCCTCCGTCTCGGGGTGGCTTGTGAGCTTGACCTCGACGCCTTCGTGGACAACACGCCAGCCGTCTGCGCGTGCAAGCTCGGCGGCGAACTTCTTCAGGTCCGCCTTCGGTGCACCGATGATGTAGCGCCGGCCGGTCCGGCGCAGCCACGCGAGATTGTCGGCGCTGGCCATGCCGCGGTCGGTGATCCAGACCCGTCCCAGCATGCCGTGCCGGGCCTCCATGGTGGCCACGATCGTCTGCAGCGTTCGTGAATCATGGGTGTTGCCAGCGAACACCTCGTAGCCCAACGGAAAGCCATCGAAGGTCACCACGAGCGCGATGCACACCTGCTTGCAGTCGGGTCGATGATCGCGGGAGTAGCCGCGCCGGGCCTGCGGGTTGCCTTCCGCCTGGCCCTCAAAATAGGTGCTCGTGACATCGTAGAGCAGCACCTCGTTCTCGACTGCAAACAGCTCTCCACAGCGCTTCGATAAATGCGCTTCGAGCGCAGCCTTGTACGCGAGCAGATGATCAAGGGCGCGGTACAGACGGTCTTTGGTGACCTCCTCGTCGCCGAGTTGCAGCAGATCGCAGAGCGCCGTTCGACGGTACCAATCCTCGGCAATGTGCAACTCACTCGACGGCTCACAGAACCGCGCCGTCACCAGAACGGCCGCCATCTTAGCCCACGCGATCCGTTCCAAGCCCACTGGCAGCAGCCGCCCACACAGCCCCTCAAGGCCAGTTCCGCGCCAGAGTGCGAGCGCCAAGTACACATCGCCAAACTGACGCGAGCGTTCGATGCGAATGCCCTTCAAACGCACCGGCACCGTCAAATCTTCGCTTCCATCCTTGAACAGCTGCGCTTGCTCGGGAGCCCCTACCAGCTGGCGCGCCAGCGCCCGTGCCTCAATACGACCGCGCTCATCGAGCTCGCCGAGTTGCGCCACCGTCTGTTGAATCACGCGCCGCCCGACACGAACACTGCGAACCAGGCACCAGTAACGGTGAACCTTGCCGTCCTTCCTGCGAATCGTGTGGCGCAGATACATGCGCCATCACAACCAGAACCGCCGAAAAAGAAAATGCCCAAGGTCGCCACTACACGCTCAAATCGACCTTCGGCGACGATTAACCCATTGATCCGACTCAACCCGATACTTGTGAAATCGCCAAAACTGACCTCCAACTGCGCAAGTTGGGCTAAACCGCGGCTGCGCGCATTCCGCGATGCTCATTTCAGGAAATTCAAATCGAAAAGCGGCACTAGAATCATGTGCTTGCTGGTGCCCCACTGCTTGCGAAGCTCGTGTCAAAGAGTGCGGCTTTGCATCGCAAGCTTTGGAAACGGGCACCAAAGCCTATTCACTTGTCCCGGGCATAGCGCGTCGAAGACGCGCGTAAACGCGCTGTTGACCCCGTTCCAGGCTAAGGCCTGAGCTTGGAACGATCCCGGATCAGCGGCGCAGCTTCGCTTGCGCCGCGTCCGGGAAACGATCTGGTGGATCACGCGTCAGAAATGGAACGCTGGCGCGTCTCGCTTACTTCGCGGCCTCGGTCTTCAGCGCCTGCAGGTCGGCTTCGCTGCGCAACGTCATCACCGCGATCTTTCGGCCGCGGAAGTATGGCAGCACGACCTCGGTCGGCTGCCCGTCGCGCTCGAGCAACGACACATAGCGCGGCTCGGCGCCCCGGGTCGGCAGATCGAATGCCGTCCAGGTCGATGTCTTGGGGTCATAGCGCATCACGCGGTCAGCGCCCCAGATGTTCGTCCAGGCATTGTGGTTGTGATCGACGGTCACGTGGTAGGGCTGCTGCTCGCCGGGCAGCGGCACATAAGTGACCTCGTGGGTATGGGTGTCGATGCGGGCCAGATTGGCGCCCCAGGAATCGCCGACCCACAGCACGTCTCCGTCCTTGTCGGTGCCCATGCGGCGCGGACCCTCCGCCCAGGGCAGCGGCGAGTTGAAATCGGGCTGGCTGTAGGTCGCGTAGAACTTGCGCTCGTCCGCAGTCAGCAGATCCTCCTGGGCTTTGATCGGGGCAAGCTTGATCTCCGAAGCTTTGCCGGTCGCACCATCCCCCACGCCGACCGTGTCGAGCACCATCTCGGCCCAGTAGCCGTTGCCATCGCGATCGGCGGCCGCCCCGTAGGTCACGCCGGTGCCGTTTACGGTCTTGTAGGTGACGGACTTGAACTCGGTGAAGGTCTGGGTCTTCGGATCGAAGCGCAGCGCTCCGTCCGGCGAGGACGACCAGATCATGCCCTTGCCGTCGTAATCGACCGTGGTGGCGCCGCCGGTCGGCGACATTCCGTTCGGCGGCAGGAACACGTCGATCTTCTCGGTCTTGGGATCGAGGCGGGCGATGCCGCCACGGCCCGGATTGACGTTGAACCAGATCAAGCCGTCAGGCGTGCGCGTCATGCCGTGCGCCCCGGCCGCGAGCCCGTTCGGCCCATTGATCTTGAAGAGCTTGACTTCGCCGGTCTTGGCATCGACCCGCCCGATAGTCGTGCGCTTGTTGGGGATGTTGCAGGTGAACCAAATGTTGCCGGTCAGATCGGCCCAAGAATCGTGCACGCCCCAGCCTGGGATCAGGATCGAAGGCGTGCCCATCGACCAGTCGCTGCCGTCGTTCTGCACGAAGTTTGCCGGCAGGTTGGCGTCCGGATCGAGCGGCATGTCGTATTCGCGGAACACCGCGCGAGCGGATTCGCCGGAAGGCCGCGGCTCGAGCTTCACCTGCATCGAAGTTTGTCCCGGCCCGCGGGCGCGGGCCAAATAGGCGGCCAGCTCCTTCTGGTGAAAATCGAGGATGCCGGAAGGCGGCCGCTCCTTGCCCACATAGACGCCGTAGACGTTGACATTCTTCATCAGCTCGATGATCGCGTTCCAGCCGGCTTCGTCGAAGCGGTGCTGCAGCGGGAAATTCGCCTCGTGGCAGCCGGTGCAGACCGTGCGCACGATCCGTTTCATGCGCTGATCCTCGGGCGTCGCATCCGGCAAGGCCGAGAGCACCAGGTTGCCGGGAAGCTGCTCGAAGGTGCGCTCCGCGTCATTCATCGGGGCAAGCGTGAAATCATGCTTGGAATTCGCCGCCAAATCCACCTCGCCTTTGGCGGTTGCGAAGCTCAGCGCCTGCGCCCAGACGCGATATTTGCCGCCCGGCAAAGGCGGGAAATAATAGTGGCCACTCTCATCGGTAAAGACCGTTGTGGTGATGGTGCCGCCCTCCGGCTTGGCCGAGACGGTCACGCCGCCCATCGCCTCTCCGGCGGAGGATTTGATGGTGCCGCTCAGGAGCTCGTCGGCGGCGCTCGCCGGCAAGGCGGCCGCGCAAGCAAGAAGCGCCGCGACCGCAACGCTGCTGGCCAGGGATCGCTTGAAGCGGACCCGCGTGAAGAGAGCTTGTTTTGAGAGAGCTTGTGCGTCGCGCATGATGCTTCTCCGTCTTGGTCGGCTTGTGATCAGTCAGCTTGTGAATTGTCTTGCTTGTTGCCGCCGCCCGGGGCGGGCGCCGCATCCGGCGTCGGCACGGTCTTGAGATAGGCGACGATTGCGTCGATCTGCTCGCCCGTGAAAGAGTATTTGAACCCGGGCATGCGCGGCGCACCATTGGCGATGAAGTCGTGCAACGCCTGCGCGTCGCCGCCAAGCGAGTTCTTGGAGAGGACCGGTCCGTATTGGGTGCTGGTCAACAGCGGCTTGGTGTGACAGACGCGGCAATGCTGGTCGAAAAGCTGCATCCCGGAAAGCTCTTTGGGATTGAGCGCACTGGCAGGCGCGGCCGGCTGAGCCGATGCGCTGAGAATTCCGCAGATGCTTGCGAACAGAAATAGCGGCAGGAAGGCGCGGTACGCTGGCCTCTGCATGGGGCTCTCCCGTGTTGTTCCGGCATTGTTGCGAATCGCCGGTGCTCTCGCTTTGCGCGGGTCGCATCATAGGGAATTCTCCCGATCCCCGGAAGTCTGATGCCGCCGATTTGAACTTCCTGCTCGTTTGGAGGAACAAGCCTGCTGCCGGCGGCGGCCGGCTCTCACTCCCCCGGTGAGAGGGGCGAGCTTGGGGTGGTTTGGGCTCCCCGTGCCGCCTCCCCAACACTCCCTCGCTTGCCGCGCGCTACCGGCTTTCAACCGCGCGGGCGACATAAGTTCTGGCGAGGCCGAACAGCGTCGTCGGACGCCAGCGCAGCCACAGCCATCCCATGATGGCGAAGCGGGCAAGTCGGTCCGGCAGCGTGAGCAGGCTCTCGACCACGTACCGATCCGCTGGGCTCGTCGCTGCCATGCTCAGCAGAACCGAGCGATTGATCGGCTCGGCGAGCACGGCCAGGCGCGAGCTCGAAAAGCGCCAGCGCCGGCCGAACAGCGGCGCGTACCAACTGGGAAAGACCGGGTCGCCCGCGAGCCTCTTGGTGGCGACCTCGAGCATTTCCCAAGCCGCTGTGGCGTCGAGCGCGCTGCGACGGGAGTAGCTGTCGGCAAGGACCCACCAGGTCGCGACCGCGCGCGGGGCGTAACAGAAGCCGTTGGTGAGTGCGATCTTACGCGCCAGATAGCCGTCCGCAAAAGAGCCGAGGCTATCGTCAAGTCCGCCCGCCCGCGCGATGGCTTCGCGCCGAAAGACGGAGCTTCCGGTCAAGATCCAGTTGTCGCTGCGCGCCAGCAGGCGCCGCGCCTGCTCTGCATCGACAAACCCGAGATGATGGATCGGCCTCACCGGCGGGCGGACCCCGAGACGCCGTTCGGTCGCGCCGTCGACCAGGATCGCTTCGGCGCAAAACAAGTCGGCGCCCGGATGCTGCTTCAGGGTCGTGAGCGCCAAGGAAAAGAAGTCCGGGAGGACGAAATCATCCGCGGCCGCGAGATAGACGTAGGTGCCGCGTGCCGCCGCCAAGCCGCGCTGGAGCGCCCCAACAGTGCCTTCGTTTTTTTGGTTTTCGAGCACCCGCAGGCGCGGCGAAGCCGCCGCCAAGTCCGCGATGACGGCTCGGCTGTCGTCGGTCGAGTTGTCGTCGACCACGATGACTTCGTCAGGTGGGAGCGTTTGGCTGAGGAGCGCCTTCACCGCGCGTGGGATGAGGCGCGCATGATTGTAGTTGGGCAGCACGACCGAAAGGGTGAAGTCCCCGCGCCCGGCGCCGAAGTTCGGACCTTCCATGGACACCTGCGGATCGACAATGCCAGCAATTCCACAACAGCCATGCTGCATGCGGCTGTCCAGAGTCAACGAAATCCGGAAATCGCGCTCACCATCCGGCATTTGCGGCTTGTCAAGGTGATTGCACCACAGTACCGATAGATCGGCGCCGGTAAGGCTCCGGGGAGCTCTGCGTCTGATCTACTCGCACTTGGGGCTGGTTCTCGAATACTTCCGGTGACTGTCGCAGCTGTCGGTCCTGACAGGCACGATTCGTTACGACAAGACTCGTTACGACAACAGATTCGTTGCGACACAAATGCAACATACCATCAAAAGGCAGAAGAATGGGACGCCTTCTAGATATCGTTACTCCCCTGCATAGGATGACCAAGCGGGATTATATCGGCCGCATGATGGACGATAAGGTCCACTGTATGATGAAGGCAAAGGAGTATGAGGCGGACTATTGGGACGGAGACCGCCGTTATGGTTACGGCGGCTATCGTTATATCGAGGGCCGCTGGCAGCCAGTCGCAAAGGCGCTGATCGACCTGCACGGCCTCAAAGGCAAGGTACGGATTCTCGATGTTGGATGCGGCAAGGGTTTTCTCCTGCGCGAGTTCCAGCGGTTGCTGCCGGAGGCGGAGCTGGTCGGCTTCGATATTTCGCGCCATGGACTCGGCGATGCCCACCCGGACGTGAAGGATCGCTTGTTTCGTTATCGAGCGCAAGACCGCTATCCATTCGGCGATAAATCCTTCGACCTCGTGGTCTCGCTCGGAACCTTGCATAACCTCAAAATCTTCGAGCTCGCGACCGCGCTCGAGGAGATCGAACGCGTCGGCAAGCAAAAATACATTATGGTCGAGAGTTATCGAAACGAGCGCGAGCAGTTCAACATGCAATGCTGGGCGCTTACCGCCGAGGCCTTCTACGATACCGCGTCATGGATTTGGCTCTATAATCGGTTCGGTTACACCGGTGATTATGAGTTCATATATTTTGAATAGGGCACGACGCGCATGCGACCGGTAATTTGATGCCGGCGTGAATGACCATTCAGGCTGTTGTATGCAATCAACGGATCAATCGATTGGTTGAGGCGCCTCACCCCAAAACCGCATCCACCAGATCCCAAGGGTCAGGCGGCGCGATGCCGAAGCGCTCGCTCACGACGCTCGAGTCGAGCGTGGTGTGGCGTGGGGTCGAGCCTTCGGGCAGGCCCGTTGAGCGGGCGCCGACCGCATCGATGAGCCCCGGATCGGCACCGAGGCGACCCGCAATATGCCGTGCGACATCCGCATAGGAAACGTCGCGCGGGCCTGAGAGCTGGAAAATGCCGCTGGCGCGGGCGTCGAGCAGCGCGGTGATCGCCGCGCTCGCTTGTGCGACCGGAAGCGGCGCCATTTGCAGGTCGTGAAAGGCACGGATGCGCTCGCCGCGCCGCAACGCTCCGGCCCAATCGGCGAGGAGCGGCATTCCGGGCGAAACCACCTTGGCGAAGCGCAGGATGCCGATCGGGGCGCCGCGCCGCATGTGCTCGCCGAGGCCGGCTTCGGCACGTGCTTTCTGCCGGCCATATTCGCTGACCGGGCAAGTCGGCGTCGCGGCGGCGACATGCGGGATGTTGCCGTCGAACACCTGATTGGTGGAGACGAACAAGACGTAGATGTCGCGCGCGATCAGCCGCTCGACCAGCACCAATGTCTGCGCGACATTGATGCGCGCCGAGCCGAGCGGATCGGTCGCGCAAGCCGCAAGGCGCGCTTGCGCGGCCAGGATGCAGGCCGCCGTCACATTGGCCGGAGGTTCCCAGGCGGACAGGTCGGCCGCAAGATCAAGCCGCGGCCGCGCCTCGGAAATGCGCTCGGCGCGCCGGCTGGTGGCCGCGACCTTTCGGCCGGCATCGCACATATGGCGGCGCGTCGCCGCGCCGATCTCCGAATCCCCGCCGATTACGAGAAACATGCGGCCCCCATCCACCGCCGTCCGTCAGCTCGCGCGTCTCAACTTCGCGCTTGTCAACGATGTGGCGCCACAGTACCGGTTGATCATCGGCCGATAAACCTCTCGGCCTGATCCAGCATACCGGCGACCGCCTTTGTCATAATCCTGAAAAAGGGGATTTTCAGACATGCAATGCTGAGCGCTGACCGCCAAGCCTCCCGCGATCGTGTGTCGCTGGATTTGGCGCTTTGACCGTTTCGAATATACGGGTGATCGTAGGTTCATATTCTTCGATAGCGGACGCAAATAGCATGCAAATCAAGACGGCAATTGCTGCGATCCTGTCGCAGTCGCGCCAGCCGCTCGTGGTCGACGAGATCGCATTGCCCGAGTCACTCGAGGCCGGCCAGGTGCTGGTGAAGGTGCTCTATACCACGATCTGCGGCGCGCAGATCAACGAGATCGACGCCGTGAAGGGGCCGGACAAGTTCCTGCCGCACCTTCTCGGTCACGAGGCCTCCGCGCGGGTGATCGAGATCGGGCCGGGCGTAACCAGCGTGAAGCCGGGCGATACCGTGGTGTTGCACTGGCGGCCGAGCCAGGGCATCCAGAGCAAAACTCCCGACTACAGCTGGGGCGGCCGAAAGCTCAACGCCGGCTGGGTCACGACCTTCAACGACCACGCCGTCATCTCCGAGAACCGCATGTCGGTGATTCCAGCGGATTTCGATCTCAAGGTCGCGCCTTTGTTCGGCTGCGCCGTTACCACCGCGGCGGGCGTCGTCAACAACGACGCCAAGCTCAAGATTGGCGAATCGGTTGTCATCCTTGGCGTAGGCGGGGTCGGGCTCAATCTCGTGCAGTTTGCCGCGCTGGCCGGCGGCCATCCGATAATCGCGGTCGACCTGTTGGACCACAAGCTCGACATGGCGCGCGCGCGTGGCGCCACTCACTGCATCAATGCGCAAAGAGATCCCGACGTCGCCGGCGCGGTCCGGGCCATCGTCGGCCCCAAAGGCCCCGACAAGGTGCTCGAGACCACCGGCGTCAAGAGCGTGATCGAGATGGCCTATGAGCTCACGCATGCGGACGGCACCTGCGTGCTTGTCGGCGTGCCGAGCGAGAAGGTGACGATCTATACGCTGCCCATACACTTCAACAAAGTGCTGACCGGCTCACACGGCGGTGACGCGCGGCCGCACATCGACATTCCGCGCATCATCGGGCTGATGAAGGCCGGTAAGCTATCGTTCGACGGCATCATTACACACGAATTCCCGCTCGCCGGCATCAACGATGCGCTCGACCTTGTCCGCAGCGGCAAGCCAGGGCGGGTGCTGGTCAACCTGCAGGGCGGGTGAGGGCGAGGGCTCCGGCGTGGTTCATTGAGGGTCGAATGAGCACTCAGCCCAAGCTTGCCTCGCACACCGGTCTCCGCGGCGTCGCAATTCTCTGCGTCGTGTGGGACCACTACGCAATATGGTGCGCGCCCTTTAATCCCCGAACTTGGCCATGGCCGCTCGACCATGCCTTCAACACGGGCGGCATCGGCATGTCGATTTTCTTTGCGCTGAGCGGCTTCGTCATTGCCTACAATTATCTTGGTCTCGATTGGATGAAGGCACCGGCAGCGAGCGCAGCCAATTTCGCATGGCTGCGCTTTTCGCGTCTCTACCCATGCCTCTTGGTGTTCATTGCGGTCACGGCGATTCAACCAGGCACCTTGCAGCTCGGACACCGGTATCCGCTGGTGACCGGGCTCTCGCTGATGTCGTTTCAGTCATTCTATCCGGTCAAGCTGGCCGGCGATCTCATTACCGACAACGGCTACAATCTCGCCTGGTCCATCAGCACCGAGATCGGCCTGTACGCTTTATTCGTTTTCGCGCTCGTGCTGCACGGTCAAATGAACCGGATCTTTGGCGCTGTAGCAACCAAGATTGCCGTCCTGATTGGCGGGGCCTATGTCGCGGCGGTCGCGTGGCTGTTATGGCACCCTGAGCTGGCCGCTTATCTGGCCGACAAGCTGCCGGTTGTTGGTGAGCCGCTCACGCGCGATGAGGCCGCGCGATGGCTACTTTATTGGTCTCCGTTCTGCCGATTTTACGACTTTCTTTTTGGCTGGCTTGCCGCCGCCATGATGAGAGCGAACATTTTCCAAGACGGGCGGATCGCCGGCGGCGCGACGATGTCATTTGCAATTCTTGTGACAAGGTTTATTTTTCACCCTGATGCTTATACGATGCAGTCAGAATGCGCTCCACTCTTGACGTTGATCATGGTTGTTGGCTCGCAGAGCGCGATCATTAATCGGGCGCTCTCAGCTCCATGGCTGGTCTATATCGGAGAAATTTCCTATTCCCTCTATCTCTTCCACTCCGTTGCTACCCATATGGCGTCCATCCCTCAAAGCCGCGAATTTTCATGGCCCCTGTTCGCCGGCTTCTTGGTGCTCTTCTGCCTCTGTTTGGTCCTTGCACTGAGCCTTGCGACCGGACTTTACCGTTTGATCGAAATGCCGGGTCAACGCGTTTTACGGGAGAGAAATCCGTTCCGGAAACAATAATTACAGCATTGTTTACCGATGCCGTCCAGGAGACGATCTACGAGTCGTCTAAAGTTCGCGATCGGCCTCATCAGCACCTTTAGCAATGAGGTGCCCGTGGGTGCTCGACGGCAGGACAGTACAATGAGAGCAGCATGAACGATCTCCAAAAATATGCGGAAATTCTCAGCAAAGTTGAGCCATGGAGCGGCCGCGTCCCCGCCGGGTTTGTCGTCGATTTCCTCGGGCAGGTCACGGAGAAACATTTCCCGGACTCAGCCGAATCCGCCGACTCAGGCAGCGATGGAACGGACGCTGACGTTCCGCTTCCTTGCATTGGCACCGGAGCAGATGGCGAGGATTTCTGGTTCGAGGCCGTCGACTGGTTGGTGGCTGCTCGGGAGGCGAGAGATCATTTCGTAATGATCACGCTCGGCGCGTGGAACGGTCATCAGGCCGTGGGCAGCTATCGGGCGCTGCAAAAATTAAATCCGATGCCGTGCCGGCTGGTCGCGGTTGAGCCCGTGCCTGACTTGATGGATTGGACGCGACGTCATTTTCGTCAAAATGGCATTGATCCGAACGAACATTGGCTCATCCCCATGGCGATCAGCGAGAATAACGAGCCTGTCTTTTTTACGATCGCACCTCCGGAAATGGGCCCGCAGAATTGCTTTTCGACCAACGAACTGCGGGCCCGCGAGGACTTTTACAAGCAAATTGTCAAAAGCAAGAAGGCGGAGTCTGCACTCAACGAGTTGCTGTTGCGGAACAGTACCGGCATCACCGTCCAAGGCGCTAGCGATCGCCACGGAAGGCCACTGCAGGCCGAGATCAAGCTCATAAGCGCGGTCACGTTGAGCGATGTCTTGGGACCATTTGAAGCAGTCGACTACCTCGAAGCCGATATCCAGGAATCAGAAATTGTGGTCTTTCCTCCGTTTATGGAGCTTCTGAAGCGGAAGGTTAGACGTATCCATATTGGGACGCACGGGAGGCAAGTTCATCAACGGCTACATGACTTGTTCCTACGGAATGGGTGGGAAATGATTTTCAGTTATGAGCCCGATATGATTCATCGAACAATCTTTGGTCCATTTAAGACAGGGGACGGGGTACTCACGGTGAGAAATCCAGGAATGTGAACGCAATTATATTGACGACGCAGGTGGGTGGAAGGGCGCAACGAATTTTCGGAGGTGGATCCACTATGCCGCGGCGGTCGGATCTCGCACAAGCTGCCGGCCCCATTCGACCGGCGACAACGCCGCCATGGTTGTCGCGGCAGCACAAAATGTAAGGCGCCGCCATCGAGCTGGATTTGATGCAAGGGGACGCCGATAGCTTCTTTGCTGTTTTGGCGTTAAGGTCGTGTTCTGGGGCACCCTCTCAACCAAGCGGTTTCTCGACGTTGGTACAAAATTCGCAACCTCGCCCACTCGCCAAGGTCACGCGCGACGAGGATTTCATAGGCAGAAGCACAATTGATAAGCGATGGGTCCGCAACCTTCTCGCGTCGAGTGGTTTCAAGGCCGCAGAGGCGGAATTCCGTGGTTACCCGTCGCTGTCCCTCGTCTCCGACGTCGAACGCGCCTTCCTATTTTGCCTTGTGCGTGCCTTGAAGCCTGCCGCGGTGGCCGAGATCGGCACCGCGTACTGCGGCACCAGCGAGATCATTGCGAGAGCTCTGTGGGAGAACGGTTACGGCATGCTCCATACCACCGATCCGTTCGGTGCAACGCGGTGCCCTCCGATCTTAGGCGAATGGCCATGTCAGCTGCAGGAGATCACTCGCTTTTACACCAAATCCTCGATGGATTTCTATCTGGCACTCGGTAACGCGGGAATCAAATTGGATGTCGCCTTCGTGGATGGGAACCATGATTTTGAGTTCGCCTATTTTGACATCGTGATGGCGGCGCGCCTCCTATGTCCGGGCGGGGTCATCGTTATCGACAATGCGGAGCAATCCGGCCCGTTCTATGCGGCCGCCCAATTTGTTCGAGAAAATCCAGATTGGATTGAGCTCGGCGATGCGATCGCGAGCTTCAAGCTCAGCACTCCTTTTGCGACGGAGCGCGCGACGATTCCGCACGGCGGTTTTCTCGCAATCAGATCACCCGATGGGTATGCCGTGGGAAGAGTTCCCCGCACCACGGGGCAAGTTCAAGCTCCCCCATCCATCGAGGGCTTTTCGTGCAACATCGCCAGCGAAGGTTATCGCGGCACGCTTCACTACCAGCTGATCCTGCGTGCGTTCCGGGATGAGAATCGCGAGATAGAGGAGTACCGCAGGGTGGGCCAGATGGCCCTCGACTCCGCGATGACACCGCGCGAGATCCGCCATAGACTGGATCAGCCGCTAGTTTCGCCCTTGCACCAGAGGCACGGCGACTGCACGCATACACTTGAAGCCGAGTTGGCGTGGGAAGCGGAGGAGGGGAGCACGATTCTCCTAGCGTCACCTCCGGTCGCGCTGTGAGACTAGAACGGTGATTTTCCAGAAAGACCCAATCCGCGTTCTCTGGGCGCCCTTTTGTGGCACCGATGCCTCACTGGCAAGATGCGCCTGCAGCGCTTCGGCCACTCGGCGCAGTGAAGGTCGCTCCAGGCAAGACTGTCGGCATGGATCGCCATGAGGCCGCGCCGATGGAGCGCCCCGCAGGCGTCGGCCCAGGATGATTCTTCAACGCCGCGCAGCTTCATGCCGCATAGAATTCGCGGATCTTGTCGGCCACGTAGGCTTGATCCTCACCGCCCATGAACTGATGGATCGGCAGCGACAGGATGCGCTCGGCTTGCTGCTCGGTGACCGGAAAGTCGCCGCGCCGGTAGCCTAGCGCTTTGGCGGCCGGCTGGAGATGGATCGGCACCGGATAGTGCACGGCCGTGCCGATGCCCCCCTGGGCGAGATGCGCCTGCAGCGCATCGCGCCGCTCGGCCTGGATGACGAAGACGTGGAACGTATTGAATTCTTGATTGCGGCAGGGTGGGATGAAGACCGGCACGTTCTGCAACAGCCTGCGATACATCTCGGCGTTCAGGCGGCGGCGTTCGATAATGCTGTCGAGGCGAGCAAGCCGCAGCCGCAGCAGCTCGGCCTGCAGCACGTCCATGCGCGAGACCGTGCCCCATACCTCCACCGTGTTGCGGTCGACGAGGCCGTGATTGCGCAGAAGGCGGATCGTGCGGGCGACATCGTCCCGGTTGGTCGCAACGAAGCCGGCATCGCCCGCCGCGTTTAGATTCTTGAGCGGATGGCCGGAGAAGCACGCAATGGTGCCGAAACTGCCGGCCTGCCGTTCCTCGTAGCGCGAGCCGATCGACTGCGCCGCATCCTCGATGACGGCGAGGCCGTGGCGCGCCGCAATTTCCATGATGGGGCGCATGTCGGCGACGCGGCCGGTGAGATGCACCGGCATGATCGCTCGGGTCGCCGGCGTTACGGCGGCCGCGATCGCATCGGGATCGATGTTCTGATCGTCGCGCACGTCGGCAAAGACCGGCTTGGCCCCGACCGCGACGATGGCGGCCGTCGAGGCGACGAAAGAGTTCGGCGGCGTGATGACCTCGTCCCCCGGACCGAGCCCGAGCGCGCGCATGCCGAGGATCAGTGCATCCGTCCCGGAGTTGAGCGCAACCACATGCCGAACCCCGATATAGGCGGCAAGCTCGGCTTCGAGCGCGTCCACCGCAGCGCCGCCGACAAACTCGCCGCGCGCGAAGACGCGCTCGACGAGTGCGGTGATCTCAGCGCGCTCTTCGTCGAACTGTGCGGCGAAGTTCACATAGGGGACCTGACGCGCCGGCTGAGCCATGATCAGCGCCTCGCATAAAACCCGCGCACCGTCTCGATCACATGGTCGAGCTGGTCGCGCGCCAGATGCTGGTCGCAGGGAAGCGAGATGATCTCGCGCGCGTGCCGGTCGGTCACGGGGAAATCACCCGGCTTGTAGCCGAAGTGCTGCAGGCCCTTCTGCAGATAGAGCGGGATAGGGTAGTGGATCTTCGCCTCGACGCCGTTCGCAAGACAGTGCTCGAACAAGGCGTCTCGATCCTGAGCGAACACAATGTAGATGTGAAACACGCGCCGGCAGTCGGCCTGGCGAGGAGGAATCCTGATCTGCGGGATGTTTGCAAAGGCGGCGTCGTAATAGGATGCGTTCTCGATCCGCTTCTCCGTGATGTCCTGCACCTGGCGGATGAGCCAATTGCCGACGATCGCCTGCACCGAATCGAGGCGGCTGTTGTAGCCGAGGATATCGATCTCGTCGCGGTTGGCGAGGCCGTGGTTGCGCAGGAGCCGCAGCCGCTCGGCGATGCCGTCGTCATTGGTGACGATCACGCCGCCGTCCGCCCATACGTTGAGATTCTTCAAGGGGTGCAGCGAGAAGCCGCCGGCCGCCCCGAACGTGCCGGCGCGCCGGCCCTCGATGTCAGCCAAAATGCCCTGGCATGCGTCTTCGACCACCTGCAGGCCGTGCTTCTGCGCAATCGGCATCAATTTGCGCATGTCCGTCATATAGCCGGTGAGGTGCACCGGCATGAGCGCCTTGGTGCGCGGCGAGATTGCGCTCTCGACCTGGTCGACATTCATGCAGAAGGTGTCGTCGCAGTCGACGAACACCGGCCGTGCCCCGGTCTCGTTGATGGCGCCGACGGTCGCGATGAAGGTATTGGCGGTCGTGATGACCTCGTCGCCGTAGCCGACACCTACCGCCTTGAGGGAAAGCTTGAGGGAATCGGTCCCGGAGCCGACCCCAATCGCATGTTTTGTCCCGATCAGGTCGGCGAAGCGGCGCTCGAACTCGGCGACCGGCTTGCCGAGGGTGAAATCGCCGGTCGGCACGAAGCGACGCAGCTCGTCCAGGATTTCGGTCGGATCGGCGAATTGCTGCGGCAGATAGGAATAGCGGACTTTGTACTTGGACATGTGAGAAGCGGTCAGGTCGGCTGCAGTGACGGTTGGCGGCGGTAGGGTTGAGCCACGAAGCTGTGGACCGCGGCTGCGATCCCGTCGGGGTCGAGGCCGTAGTGCTTGAGAAGCCCGTCTTGCGAGCCGTAACGATGGGTGAAGCGGTCAGGCAAGCCGAGGCGAAGCACGGGTTTCGATGCGCGCAGCCGCTCGCTCAAGCACTCGAGCACGGCTGAGCCCAAACCGCCGATGCGGGTATGCTCCTCGACCGTGACGACCGCCTCGACTCCACCGGCCAGATCCGCGAGCGTGTCCGCATCAAGCGGCTTCACAGTATGAAAATGTGCGACCCCGCAAGCGATGCCGCGCCCCGCCAAGAGCTTGGCAGCGCCAAGCACATGGTGGACCATGATGCCGGTGGTGACGATCAGCACCTGGCCGGGATCGCGTTTCACGATCGCCTTGCCGATCTGGAAGCCTTCCTCCGCGCGCGAGGTCACCGGGTCGCCGCCCTTGCCGAGGCGGATGTAGATCGGGTGCGGCCAGTCGAGTGTCTGCTCCATGAAGCGGTTCATCTCCGGCGCGTCGGTCGGGCACACGATGGTCATGTCGGGCAGAGCCCGCATGATCGCGATGTCCTCCATGGCGACGTGGGTCGGCCCGAGCGGCGCATAGACGAGGCCGCCGCCATTGCCGATCAGGCGCACCGGCAGGTCGTGCAGGCAGAGATCGACGGCGACCTGCTCGAAACAGCGGCGCGTGATGAAGGTCGCGATGGTGTTCACGTAAGGAATGTAGCCCTCGAACGCCATGCCGGCCGACATGCCGATCACGTGCGCTTCCGAGATCCCTTCAATGAAGAAGCGCTCGGGAATTTCCTTGCGCATCGGCTCGAGCGTTCCGGGCCCCGGATCGGAGCCGATATATACCACGCGTGGATCGCGCCGCGCGAGTGCATGCACCATGTCGAGGCAGGCTTTGCGCATGGTCAGGCCTCGCCCAATGCGGCGCGGATCGAGACGAGCTCGCCGGCGCTCAGCTTGTTCTTGTGATGCCAATCGGCGTTATGCTCGGCGTCCGGCACACCCTTGCCCTTGACGGTGTGGCAGATTAAGGCGCTCGGCCGGCCGGCCTCAAAGGGCAGGGAAGCAAGCTTTTTGCGCAGCGCCGCCACGTCATGTCCATCGACCTCGGCCGCGGCGAAACCGAAGCTCTCCCATTTGTCGAGCAGGGGCTCGAGCTCGAGCACCGTCGACACCGGCCCGTAGGACTGAAATTTGTTGTAATCGATAATCGCCGTGAGGCTGTCGAGCCGGTGCTTGCTCGCCGACATCGCTGCTTCCCATACCGCGCCTTCGTCGAGCTCTCCGTCGCCCAGCACCACGAAGACGCGGGCCGCACTCTTGCGCATCCGGTTTGCGATCGCCATGCCGACGCCGATCGCGAGCCCGTGCCCGAGGGCACCGGTTGACGCCTCGACGCCCGGCACCATGTCGCGTTCGGGATGGCCGCCGAGGATGCTGTCATGGGCGCAGAATGTTGAAAGCACGTCCGCAGAGAAGAAGCCTTTGTCGGCGAGGATCGCGTAGAGGGCAAGGCAGCCGTGGCCCTTGCTGAGGATGCAGCGGTCGCGTTCCGGCCAGCGTGGCTCCTGCGGGCGCACCCGCAAGACGTCGTCATAGAGCACGCGCATGATCTCGATGAGCGAGAGTGCCGGCCCGAGATGGCCGCGGCCGGCCGATACGACAGCCTCGACCACGGTCCGGCGCAGCGTCTTCGACCGCGCGTCAAGTGGCGGCGTGGCGGTCTTGAGATCGAGTGCGGCTGACGTCATCCGAAACTCCGCGAAAACATGTCTCGCGCCTTCTGTAATTGCCTCGCTTGAACAGCCTTACGGTCATCCCCCTGGCCGGCAATCGCTCTGCGAATCCAGCGCTCGGGCAGGAATTCATTGAGCAGGATGAGGCACCAGATCAGGACCATCGATGGGAATAGCAGGTCGATCCGAAAGGACAAGCCGCTATCGATCGGCGCGAGCGCAGCCTCGACCTTCGCCCGATAGCGTTGCGCCAGCTCTGTCGGCAGCGCCATGCCGGGATGCAGCATGACGTCCGCAATGGCTTTGGCGGGATCATCCCAACCGAAATACTCAAAATCCACGAATGCGAGCCTTCCGCAGGGCCGCCGCAACGCATTGTGGAACCCGAAATCGGAAGGGCTCAGCACCAGGAGGGAGCGCGGCAGCGGTGTCGCGAAAGCTGTTCCGCCGGCATCGCTCGCGCTGCGCAGGCGCTCGATCGCAGCGGCCGCGGCCGGAACGACTTGTGCGGCCATGAAAGCGGCAACTTCCGTTCCGGGTGAAACGACTTGGCCCAGCCGATCGAGACGGTCGGTGAGCTGGTCCGCGACCATCGCGGGCGAAATGCAGGCCGCCGACGCGGCGGGTATTTGGTCGGCGCCGTCGCGCTCGCGCAACTCCTGCAGCCGGATGAAGAAGCGGGCCAATTCATCGACGTCGGCTGCGCTGATCCGCTCGGGCGGAGTGCCATCGATCCATGCATATGCGGCGCAGCCCGCCGCGCGATCGCAGGCGAGCGGACGAGGAACATCCTCGATGCCCTCGCGGTGCAGGAAGGACAGGGTGGCGAACTCCTGGCCCAGCCGGTCGCGTGGATCTTCGCTCTGCGGCGGATAGAGCTTGAGTGCTGCACGCGTGCCATTGCCGGCCAGGAGAAAAAGCCGATTATTGCCGCCGCGCCGCACCGGCGTCGCCGAGACGACGGGCCAGCCAACGAGGCGCGAGCCGACCGCCGTGATGTCGTCGAAACTGGCGACGAGCTCCTGCAGACTAACCACGCTACTCATCGAACACGACCTCGGCGATTTCCCACCACGTCGCACAGACGGCCATATCGGGTGCCGCGCCGCCGGAGCCGAACAGCACGCGGGTGACGCCGGGCGGAAATGCCGGATCGGCCAGCACCTCGGCCAAGTCATCGATGAAGTGCGTGCAGCCAAGCGCGGCGATGCGCGCCAGCTTCTCCGCCCGCGTCGCTTCGAAGAACACGTTCTGGCGCGGCACTGCGCAGCCATCGGGGGCAAAGAAGCCACGCGCCTCCATCCAACCGAGTGCAGCCTGGCGAAGGTTGACGCGGTCCGGGTCGTGTTGCCCGAGCTCGGTCTTGTGGCTGACGATGAAAACCTCACACTGCGTCTCGCGGCAGCGGCGCAGGAATGCGCTCACGCCGTCGAACATCACGGCGGCGCCGATTGCCTTTCCGTAGACATGGCCCTGCAGCCGCTGCCAGGCGAGCTCGCCTTCCGGCAAAAGGCGGATCGCATCGCGCACCGCCTGCTTGGTGCCGATAAAACCGCGGTCCAGCAGCCCGTGCTCCTGCGCGGCGGCGCAAAAGACCTCGTCATAGCCGATCAGCGTGTTGTCGAAATCGATGCCGATGCGCAGGCTTCGCGCCGGTGAGCGGGCGATCCGGCCGCGGGATTGCAATCGTGCGGGGCTTTCAGACATCGCCCGCAAGGGCCGGGCGCTTGACCGGCGCCGGCTCCCCCCACCAGCTCGCCCAATAGGGACGAGGCTCATCCTGATCGAACACCGGCCGGCGCGGCCATCTGCGTGCGCCGAACACAATCGAGGCCGACGAAAAGGTTTTGTAGGTTTTGGCCGAATCCGTCCGGCTGCGCGCGGCCGCTTTGTTCGCGAGATAGCTTGCCAGCGCAAGCAGGGCGGCCGGCACGGCCAGCAAAGGTGCGAAGTAGGGATGCGCGAGCACCACGTTGTTGAGCCAGACCAGATATCCCAGCACCCATGCCCGCCAGCGAGTGAGGGGCACCAGGCGGGTCCAAACCATGCAATTCTGCACGTCCGCGAATTGGCTGGACCAGCAGGCGAAATCCTTGGCGAATCCTTCATCCATGTCATTGGCGCGGCCATTGATGACCGAAAGCAGCAGCAAGCCGTCCTCGGCCAACAGCGGCATGACGCGGTCGACCAGCTTGCCGCACAGCTTGAGCTCGCCCTCGCTGATGAGCACGATCGCGCTCTGAAATTCCCGTTCCCGCGCCGCATAGCCCGCGCGGTCGAGATCCGTGAGCTCGCGCGTCTGCAGCACCTTGGTGTCGGTCGCGATCTGCGACAGCCAGCTGCGCAAGTACACCGTGTTGTTGCCCACGATCAAAAGCGTGCCATGCGTCTTCGCCAGCATGATCTTCAATTGCTCGCCGAGATCGCGGTAGTCCGGCCAGCGCGGATGCCAGGGGCGTACGAAGGGAGGCCGGCCGAAAAGGACGACGCGCAGCTCCCAGATGGCGCGCTGCAGGCTCCACGGGGAGGCCACATCCGTTGCGGCAATCGCTGCTCCCGGATTGGGCTGCAATCGCTTGAGTGCCCAGCGATGCGCCGCCATGGCGCCGACCCAGTAGTGATGCCCGCGATGCGGCTGTGGGGCCGGGCTGAGCCGCGCCGACACCAGCTCCACGAAACGGTCCGCTTCTGCGATCACCTCGGGCAAAGCGGCCGGAAGGTCCTCGGCATGGAACACCAAGGTCGAATGCGCATTCTGCCGGTGCTGTGCGGTCGTCCATTCGGAAAGTGTAAGCGCCAGGTACGCCGGCTCGACCGCGCCCATCCGCAACAGTGAGCGCTCGTGGTCGCGCGGCTGCATCTCAACGACCAGATATTCGTCCGAATCGGTCAGCGTATCGACCGCGCCGGAGGGGCACATTTCCGGGATGAAGGAATAGTCGCAGGAGGACCCGATGACGAAATCCGCGCGCTCGGGCCGGATGCAGATCATGTGCATCAGATAGAACCGCCCGATCAGCGTGCTTCGGTCCACCCGCCAGAACAGCCGGTTGCTGTGTGCGGCGTGCGACAGCGGAAAGTCCACCGTGTTGGCGACCGTCATCGGGTGCAGGTGCTCGAGCGCCCAGCCCATCAGGTCGCGTGATTTGATGGTGAGTGCGCGTCCGGTGCCGGCAAAGCGAAGGTGGAATCCGGGCGCCGCGTCCTCCTGGACCACCTGGAAATTTCCGGCGAGGACACCGCTTGCGCCGGCAAGCACGCGTGCCACCGCATTGCGCAGCGAGCCGTCGGCCATGAGGTAGTCCGAGACCAGGAAGATGAAGCAGGTGTCGGTGAGGTCGGCGCCTTCCGCCCGCACCGCGCGCTCGAAGGCGAGCGTGATAGTGGTGGAATAGTTGTCGCCGGTGATCAGGTCGTCGATCACCTCGATCTTGGTCGGGCAGGTCGCCGCAAGCGCCTGATAGCCGGGATGCGCCAAGAGGCGGTCGGCATCGTCCGAGCTCGTGAGCAGCACGAAGCGCGTGGGCAGCATGCCGGCCACTGCCGGCAGGTTGCCGGGCGCCAGCAGGGTCGGCAGCGAGAAATCGAGGAACTGCTTGACGTACCGATAGCCCCAGACCGGCAGCAGCACGCGCACACTACGTGCAGGCGTTCGCGGAGCCTCGCCCGCCGCGAATTCGGTATTTGCACCGAAGCCGTCCGTCACACCAGCCGCCGGTTCTGCATTCGCCTGATATTGTAGTAGCGGTCGTCGCCCATGGGATCCGGCACCTTGCCGGCGCGAAACGCGTCGCGCAGGTCGACGACCGCGTCCTCGACGCTGCGCTTGGCGACGAAGCCGAGATCGCGCCGGATCCGTTCCGACGATACATGATATGAGCGATGATCGTCGGTCGGCGTGACCACGATCTCGACCTCGGTGCCGATCTTCGCCCGCACCTTCTCGGCGATCTCCATGACCTTGAGATTGTGGTAGCCCGCGTTCCAGATCTTGCCGTCGACTGCGGCATCAGGCGCTTCGAGCAGCCGCAAATAGAGATCCGTCATGTCCTCGATATGCAGGTTCGGCCGCAGCTGCTCCCCGCCGAACACCGTGATCCTGCCGTTGTTGATCGCAAGGTTGGTCAGGATGTTGACGGTGAGGTCGAGCCGCAGGCGGGGCGCATAGCCGCAGACCGTGGCGGGCCGCAGGATGACGGTGTTGAAGCCAGGCTCGCGCTCTTCCAGGAGCACCTCTTCGCACATGGCCTTGAACCGGGAATAGTCGGTAAGCGGCTGCAGGGCCAAGTCCTCGTGCACATCCTGTTCCTGCTTGATGCCGTAGACCGACGAGGAAGAGGCATAGATGAAGCGGCGCACGCCGGCTTCCTTGCTTGCGCGCACCAGCGGGCGGAAGCAATCGAAGTTGATGGAGCGGCCGAGCTGCGGATCCAGGTCGAAGGAAGGATCATTGGAAATGCAGGCGAGATGGATGACGGCATCGCAGCCCGCAACCGCACGCGCCACGTCCTCGGAATTGCGCAGGTCGCCCCTGATCTCCGTGAGCAACGGGTGGCCTCGATAGTCGCCGAGGACATCGCCATAGATGTAGAGATCGAGAACCGTGACCGCATAGCCCGCCGCCAGCAGCTTCGGCACCAGGCACGATCCCACATAGCCGGCGCCGCCGGTGACCAGAATGCGATTGAAGCGCTTGTTGGTCTCGCTCACGTCGAGGGCCCTCTTACTCTTCTTGGTTCTTCTTCGCTGCTTTTTGTCTTGTTGTTCTAGTGCGTTCTTCCGCGGATCGCCCCCGCGTGCCGGGTAGGGGCATCGCATATGGCGTGCGGCATCCTCCACCTCTCCCCGCTCGCGGGGAGAGGTCGGATCGCAAAGCGATCCGGGTGAGGGGGCCTTGCCGCGAATCTCAGCGTCAACGTGTCGTGGAAAAGCCCCCTCACCCCGACCCTCTCCCCGCAAGCGGGGAGAGGGAGAAGAAGCGCCATGCCCTTACAAACGGCCATATGCGATAGCCCTGGCGTGCGGGGGAGGGTCAACGGTTGGGGCTTGTTCGGTGGCACGTGACTACTTAAGCAGGGCCGTGATGCCCTTGATCACCGCGGATTTCTCCACAGATTGCCGGTGACCGATGATCTCAACCTTGAGCGCGCCCACAACGTTGCCGATGAAGCCGACGCGGTCCATCGCTCCGCCGGCCGCAACCAGGGGCGCGGTCACGGCCAGGAAAGCATCTCCCGCCCCTACGGTGTCAACCACCTTGCGGGCGACCGCCGGGATCGTATGCACGAGGCCGTCGCGCTCGAGCGTGACGCAGCCGTGCTTGCCGTGCGTTATGATGATCTTCCCGCATTCGATGTGCTCACCGTCGAGCAGACGATGCGCGACGGCGCCGATCTCCGATACCCGGTCGCTCAGCGCCAGGCGGGCCTCCGGTGCGTCGATGCACACATAGTCGGCGCGCGGATACTTGGTGATGAGATTGTACCCCATATTGGCGCTGTTGCTTTGCGTATTGACCGCGAGGAAGGGGGCGCGCGCGACCAGGTCGCGGATCGCATTGGGCCCGAGCAGGCCGTGGCCGAAATCGGTCGCGATCACCACGTCGGCGGCCGGCGCCAGCTCGGCGATGTGACGCCCGAGCTCCTGCTCGAGGTCGTGCGTCAGCGGCTCGTCGTTCATCTCGTAGACTTCAAACAGCTTGCGCATCTGCGAGGGATCGACAAAACGCCGCTTCAACGTGGTGGGGGCGCCCGGCCGGACGATCGCATGCAGCCGCACGTTCGGCCGCAAGCTGCGGCGTATCAAGTCCTCATGCTCGTTGAGCGAGCCCAGCGCCGTGATGACATCGACCTGGCGGCAGAACGAGGCCACGTGATTGGCCGCCGCAAATACGCCGCCGGCAAACAGCTCGTGGTCCTGGTAGCGCGCCGCGATCACGCTTTCCTTGGGTGGCTTTCCCATCGGCAGCACGTACCGGTATTCGTCCATGATGGCGTCGCCGACCAGCACGACCCGATAGTCGCGCACGCGCTCGATCAGATCGATCATCTGGGCGAGCCCGCCATCGTCGCGCAGCGTGTTGAGGTGCTGCCGGATCAGCGGCTCGAATACGTTGAAGTGGCGATTGATCAGCTCGGTCGAGCTGAACACGACCTCATCCGTGAAGTGGATGCGGCCGCCGTGCCGCTCGACCGCCTCCCGCTCCGCCACGATCTTGCCGGTCACGTCGCCTTCTGGGTTCTGATAGTCCTTGCCCTTGACGTAGACGTCCGGCCGCAGCGCGGTGATGGCGCCGACCGCGTCCGGCTCCGGATTGATCGCCACCCAGTCGATATACTGCAGGTTCGCGAGCATTTCGGCCCGCAGCGCCTCGCCAAACACCGGCCGCCCCGGCCCCTTGTTGACGAACCGGTCGGCGGTCAGCGTCACGACCAGGACATCGCCCTGTGCGCGGGCCGCCTCGAGGTGGCGGACGTGGCCGACGTGGAGCAGGTCGAAGGCGCCGTGCGCCTGCACGATGCGCTTGCCCGAGCGGCGCACCCATTCCAGGATCGTGGCCAGCTCGGCGACCGTGCGGACCTTGTCGCGCGGCGTCGCATTTGTTGCCCAATTCGCCCGCGTAAGCGGAACTACGTTTGCGTCCATGATGCCGCGCCCCCGATTTTTGCCTTTGCACCATCCCCAAGTGCGCCATCCCCAAGAAAGCGGAACCAGTCGGCGGTCGCATCCGCGATCCGCGCCTCGGTCCAGACCGGCGCATCGCGCCAGTGCTCGATGTTCTCGCGCATGATGCGGACGCCGTCCGCGAACCCCACCTTCGGTCCCCAGCCCAGCTCGTTACGAATCTTGCCGATGTCCGCCCAGGTGCAGTCGGGCTCGCCCGGCCGCTTGGGGATCATGACGGTCGCCGGCGAGCCGAGCTCGCGGACGAGCGCGTTCACGCTCACCGGGGCGCCGCTGCCAACGTTGTAGATCTCGCCGGACTTGCCGCTTGCGGCCGCAGTCAGCATGGCGTCGACCACGTCGCTGACGAAGGTGAAGTCGCGTGTCTGCTCGCCGTCACCCACCACGGTCAGCGGCGCGCCGGCCATCATCTGCGCCAGGAAGACCCCGAACACGGCCCCGTAGGTGCCGCTGGTGCGGGCGCGCGGGCCGTAGACGTTGAAGAAGCGCAGGGAAACGGCGGGCAGGCGATAGACCCTCGCCCAATGCATGACCATGCATTCGCCCAGATACTTGGTGAGCGCATACGGGTAGCGTGGATCGATCGGTGCCGTTTCGGCGGTCGGATAGCTCTCCGGAATGCCGTAGCACGAGGAGGAGGCTGCGTAGACGAAACGCTTCACCGCCTGCGCGCGCGCCGCCTCCAGCACCGCAAAGGTGCCGTCCACATTGGCGCGGAAGTAAGCGGCAGGCTCCTGGATCGACGGCACGATATCGGCGCGCGCTGCCAAGTGGAACACGCGCTCGACGCCTGCACATGCCGCGGTCACGGCCGCCTGATCCGCCACATCCCCCTCGATGATCTCGAGGCGAGGATTGCCCTCGTGTTGGCGCAGGTTGGCGCGCCGCCCGATCGCAAAATTATCGAAGACGCGGACAGATCGGCCCTCGGCAAGCAGCCGATCTGCCAAGTGGCTTCCGATGAACCCCGCCCCTCCGGTGATCAGGTCCCTCACTACACCCCGCACCCCGAGTTGTGACTTTTTTTGCACATTATCGGAGTGGTGGCCGCGACGCAAACGAGTTTCCCACAGTATCGAGGCCCAATTATTGTGCATACAATCCCCAAGCTTCTGATCGGACAGGGACTTATTCCGCGGCGCCCGGATATAAGGGCGAATGATACCCGGGCGAGGCTGATGAAACTGATTGAGTGTGCCTCCGCGGTCACACATCTCCGATCGAAAAAGATCGCTCTCTTATTGGCCAAAAGAGATCCTTATCACAAGATATCCGGTCGATACCCCTCAGTCTTCGAATCACAGAGTCGATTCTATTCAGCCGTGACGGCGATCTTTGCATCTCGTGTCGGTGGTAGGCGAACACCAAGTGGCGGGCCGTCTGCCCCGCTGATGACTACCGATGCGGAGCGTGTCCTGCGCAAGCTGGTGCTCCGATCCATTCCGCGCGAAGGGTATCGTGAGCGCCATTCATCATCGCACAGACTTGTCCGCCGCAAACCTCATTCCGGACATACTTATCTCGGCGGATATCGTGCAGACGACGATTGGGATTATGCGCAAGGAGGCGCCGGAGCAGTCCCTGGTTTCAGTCACCTCGATGGCACGGGAACATGAAACCGGATCGCCTGTGGGAGATCGGGGAAAGCAACGAGGCGAGGGTGTCGTGTCCAGATAACAGAGTACTTTCGTTGTGATGACGGTGCTGTTCCTTTTCCGGCCGAATGCCTTCGCGATGAAATCGATATGCGCTCCTGCGATTCTTGCGCCGCTGGATCGAGTGGAGGCCGGCAGCCAATACGCAAGCTGCGCGCAACCCGGCGGTACGCTCGCGCGTTACTTTGCTATCCGATTATCTGATCGGCGCCAAATGGCGGGTGAAGCAACCACCCGAGGAGGAGGCAATGAGCAACCTCATCCGCGTCGTACCGCTCGTGACCGTACTGCTGCTACCGGCCGCCGGCTCTGCAGCACCTCACGCAAGTCACGCCAGCTCCTCGCGCATCGCACAGATGTGCAGCGAGGGGACGCGCGATGTCACCTCGCTGCCGGTCGATCAATATCGACGCGTGGACAAGCTCAGCGACGAACAGCGTGCCGCGCTGGACGAGCTCGCCGCCGCCACCATCAAGGCCGCGCAGGACATCAAGGCCGCGTGCCCGACCGAGGCCCCGCCCTCCGCGCCCGCTCGGCTCGCCGCCATGCAAAAGCGTGTCGAGGCGATGATCGCTGCGGTAGCCGCCATCCGTCCGCCGATGGAAAAATTCTATGGGCTCCTCGACGACGAACAGAAGGAAGAGGTGATCGCCATCGGGCAGCATCAGGGGCCGCGCGGCAACCTGCTCGACCAGGACTGCGGGCTTGCCCAGGCAGGAGTTGCCGGATGGCCGGCCGCCGAGGTGGAGCGGGCTGTTCATCCCAACGATGCGCAACGCGCGAGCCTTGAGGTTCTCGAGGCCGCGGTGGCCAAGGCGGCAGATGCCGCCAAGGACTCGTGTCCGAGCGACAACTTGCTGACACCGACGGCGCGGCTTGCCGCGGTCAGCCAGCGGCTCGATGCGCTGTTGGGGTCGGTCAAGGCCGTGAGCGGGCCGCTCGGCGACTTCTACGCTTCGCTGGACGATGATCAGAAAGCGCGGTTCGACGCGATCTCGCTCTCGCATTCAACCCAGCCCGATCAACCCGCAAAGGCCAGATCGGCCACGACCGCTCGCCGCCACCATTTTGTCAGCATCGGCTCTTTGATCCGCCGGTTCCTGCATGCATTCTAGTGCATGTTCCCGGTCGAATTGATCCACTTCAGCGTCATTGCCGGGCTTGACCCGGCAATCCATCTTCTTGCGAAAAAGATGGACCCGCGGGTCATAAGGGCGTTTACGCCCGTCTTCGACGGGCTATGCCCGCGGGTGACGACTGGAGTGAGTCTTTTCAATCGGAACATGCTCTAGTTTGCATACATTCTGATGCATTCTGGTTTGCATGCGTGTTGCATCGCCGCGCTTTGAACCTGTTGGTAGCAGGCATCGCGCAAATCAACTAAGCGATTGCGTTTGCGGAATTTTGTGAAGGATGCGTAGTTAATTGCAGATGCGCGCGCCTCATGCCACTGATACTGAGGGGCTTGAGGTGGAACGGGGCAGACGCGATCGTGACTGATGACGGGGGGAGGCGGAGTGAAAAGGACTCGCGCGCCGAATCCTTGCTTGCCGATTATGCGGCCGGTGCACTGAGCGAGCCGTTTGCGGTGCTGGTCGCCGCGCATCGGCAGATGCGGGGCGAGGGGCGCGTCGGCGCGATGCCGCTCTCACCTATCGATCGCTCGCCGCGCCTAACCGCCGCGCCGTCAAATCAGGTGTGGGACGAGACCGGCGTCATCATGCCTCTGGCGTTGCGGTCTTACGTTTCACGACAGCAGGAAACACCCGGCACGCTCGAATGGCGCTTGTTCCTGCCCGGCATCGAGCGCTGTTGGATCAGCCGCGTAAATGGGACGCAAGCCTATTTGCTGCGCTGCCGGCCGGGCAGCGCCGTTCCGCCGCACACCCACACGGGACGCGAAGCCGCGTTGGTGCTGCAAGGAGGATTCCACGATGCTCGAGGCCGCTACGGCGTCGGTGATCTCGCGGTCGCCGATCACACGGTTGCGCATCGCCCGGTCGCCGATCGCGAGGGGATCTGCATCATCTTCGTGGTGCTGGAAGGACCGGTCAAATTGACCGGGCTGGTCGGCCGCTTGATCCAGCGCATTTTTCGCATGTGATCCGACCCGCGATACCGTTAGTAAGTTCCCTAATGATCTCTGGCCGAAGGGGCTTGCAAGGTGAGCCTTCTCCTTCCAAGCTGACCCCTCTCCTGTTTCCTCCCCCGCTTGCGGGGGAGGCTAGGGTGGGGGCTGCGCACGCGGTTGCACATCCTGCGCTGCGTTCATGACGCAGACGGATTGATGCCATTTGCCGGAACCGGGGAGGGGCCCATGATCATCACCGACGCGGGGTTGCACATCTGGAAGGCGGAGACGCCGGACCGTCCTTGGATGCCCGGCCGGCATGCACATCTCGAGCCGCCGATCGGGTATCCGGAGCTCTTAAAGATGATGGCCGAAGCCGGCGTCGATCGCGCCATCCTGGTTCCGCCTTCATGGGAGGGCGATCGGATCGACTACTCGCTCGAGGCGGCGCAGAAATACCCGAACCGCTTCGCCGTCATGGGCCGCATTCCGATCGACAAACCGGAAGGCCGGCGCATGCTGGAGACGTGGAAGGAGCAGAGCGGCATGCTGGGCGTGCGCTTGACCTTCCATCACGCGTGGGACACGGCCTGGATGACGGACGGCACCGCGGATTGGTTCTGGCCTGCCGCCGAGCGGCTGGGCATCCCGGTGATGATGAACGTGCCGACGGTGTTGCCGCATGTCGGCAAGGTCGCCGAGCGGCACCCTGGCCTGCGCATCATCATCGATCATATGGGCCGCACCCGCGGGATGCGCGACGAGGGGCTTGCTCCCGGCCTGCAGGGCACCATCGCGCTGGCCAAGCATCCGAATGTGCACGTCAAGCTCACGCTCGCTCCTGAGTGCTCGTCGGCGCCCTATCCGTATCGCAATATTCACGGCGCGCTGCGCAATCTGATCGAAGTGTTCACGCCGCGCCGCTGCTTCTGGGGCAGCGACCTCTCGGTCCTGCTGACGCGCTCGACCTGCACCTATCCGCAAGCCGTCACCATGTTCACGCAGGAAATGGATTTCCTTTCCGCCGAAGACAAGGAATGGATCATGGGCCGCGGTCTCGCCGAGTGCCTGCCCTGGCCGGCGTAGGACACCAGAGGCGGATCTCGGTCGAGTTGATCCAGTCCGGCGTCATTGCCGGGGCTTGACCCGGCAATCCATCTTCTTGAGAAAAAAAGATGGACCCGCGGGTCATCAGGGCGTCTTGCGCCCGTCTTCGACTGGCTATGCCGGCGGGTGACGACTGAGATGAATCTTTTCGACCGAGATCCGCTTTAGGCTGACAGAATGCAGTCGAAAATTGACTCGGCGCTCGACGGCTTCGTCGACCAGCTCTTTTCGCAACGCCGGCACGCCGCCGTGGTGGGTCCGCGCGGAGGCGCCATCGTGTCGGATCCGGTCACGGCCGACGATATCCTCCGCGCGCCCGACCTATTCCGCAAGCCGACGAGCCTGTTTTGGGCGCTCGGGCGCAATCGGTTCAACAGCAACGGGGCGGAGTGGCAGCAGCGCCGCGACCTCACCCAACGCAGCTACTTGCAGGCCGGCAAGCGCGAGAACCGCACCCGCGTTGCCGAAGCCTATGGCCGCTGGCTGTCCAACTGTGGCGCCGCGCGGCCAGCAGACATCATGCAGGCGCTGTTTGCGGCTTCCACCGAGATCTTTTGCGACGCCCTGGGCTGCCCGCTTGCCGCCGAACCGATGCTGGCTTTCTTGAGCCCCGTGCGTGAGCTGCTCAAACGCGTCCAGTATTTCTCATTGGTGCCGCCGAGCGTGAGCGAACGATCGACCCTCGAGCAGGATGCACGATCGCTGCTGCAAGACTATCGGCGGGAGATGGAGCGATTTTCCGCGCTCAGGGCGCTGATCGACCATCTCCAAGCTCAGGGCCAAGCGCAAATCGACGGGTTTGATGCCGTCGAGGAGCTGGTGATGAACGCCTTCGCGGGCGTCGAGTCGACAGTTGCCACGCTTGGCATAGCGATCGAACGCCTGGGAGCGCACCAGGCGGTGCAGGAAGAGCTGGCGCGCGAGACGGCGGAAGGCGACGCCCATCCTCGCCTGGAATGCTTCATCAGAGAGGTTCAACGCTGTTATCCGTCCGTCCCCTTCATCGCCCGGCAGGTTGCTTCGCAGACCGAGATCGAGGGTCAGCCGATGCAGCCGGGAGCCGTGATCATCATTTCCATCGTCGGCGTCCACCGCCATCCTGATTATTGGGTCGATGCGGATAGCTTCGATTGTGCTCGCTCCGAGCTTGTACAGAACACCTATGACCGGCGCGCGTTCATTCCCTTCGCGTCCGGCGCGCGTGTTTGCGGCGGCGCGAGGCTTGCCCAGTTGGAGCTGAGCGAAGCCCTGAAAGCGTTCATTCGCCGCTTTGCCGTCGGCCCCGGGGATGACGAAATATCTTTCGATTATGCGATGGCCATTCGACCAAAGTCGTGGGATCGAATAAAGATTGCGCGCCGGTAAGGCGGTTCCGATCAGGTTGACCTTCGTTTTCAAAAGTCATGGCCGGCTTGTCCCGGCCATCCACACCTTGCTCACCGGGTTGTTACAAGAAAGACGTGAATGCCCGCGACATAAGGGCGTTTACGCCCGTCTCCGACCGACTATGCGCGGGCATGACTCCAGAGGCGATTCAACCTGATCGGAGTATGCTTCAGCTCCTTTGCTCCTCCCGCTTGCGCAGGCCTATCGCATATGGCTTTTTGCGAGGGTCGGGCGCTGGATCAGCCGCCGCGTTGTGGATCGATATGGACGAGACAGCATCGACGGATGGCCGGGGCGGGAGCAGAACCGCGGCTCACGCAAGCGAGACCGAGCGGCAGGTCGCGCAAATCTTTGCCGACGTCCTGGGGCTGCGTTGGGTCGCCCCGGAGGACGATATTTTCAGCCTGGGGGGCGATTCATTTGAGGCCGTCAGGGTCGCTCTGGAGCTGGAACGGCGGTTCCAGGTGGAGTTTCCGGTTCAGATGCTTGAAAGCGCCGGCCGGGTAAGGGAAATTGCCTCCTGGATCGACTCGCGCGGCGCTTCGGCCCGGCGAGAAGAGCCCAGCAACAAATAGCCAGCCGTGGGGTTCAGGGACGAATTTGCATCGGTTGCCGCGGCCATGCGGCACTGGGCGCGCACCAAGCCCGACGGCGTAGCGCTTCTGTTTACTGCCGACGGGGTGAGCGAGAGCAGCCGGCTGACCTTCGGCGAATTGGATGCGCGGGCCCGGCGCCTCGGCGGCCGCATGGTTCAAGCCGGCCTCACGGGCCAGCGCGTACTGTTGCCCGTTGCGTCCGAGCCGGCATTTCTGTCCGCGCTCTGCGCATGCTTCTATGCGGGCGTCATTGCGGTCCCCTGTCCGTTCCACCGCCGCAATCGGGGGCAGGACCGGATTCGCGCGATCGTGAGGGATGCCGCCATCGCGGCGGTGATCGGCGGATCGGACGATGGCACCGCTGAGCTTGCGCAGGCCATACCGGGCGTCGCATGGCACTCGGTCGATGCGGAGGAGGAATCCTCCGGACTTGCGGAATGCGATCCGAATGCGCCGACTTTGCTGCAGTACACCTCCGGATCGACCAGCGCGCCCAAAGGCGTGATCGTCTCGCAGCGCAATCTGGCGGCAAATATCGCGATGCTGGGCGAGGCATTCGGCGTCCATTCGGGCAGCCGTATGCTGACCTGGCTGCCGCTGTTCCACGACATGGGCTTGCTCGGAAATGTCGTGCCGGCGCTCTATTGGGGCATCCCATGTGTGGTGATGCGACCGTTGAGCTTCTTGCAGAAGCCGCGACGGTGGCTCGAGGCGATCGGTCATTACGACATCACCATCAGCGGCGGGCCCAACTTTGCGTATGAGCTGTGCGTTCGCCGCCTCGGCGGCGGAGTGTGCGATCAGCTGGATCTGCGCAGCTGGGAGCTGGCCTTTTGCGGAGCGGAACCGGTGCGCCTCTCGACCATGCAGCGCTTCGCCCAAACATTCGCCGCGGCGGGATTTCGCCCGGGCGCGCTCTATCCCTGCTATGGCCTGGCGGAGGCAACCGTCTTCGTCAGCGGAGGGCGCCTCGGTCAAGGCGTCCGCGTGCTGCCGCGCGAGGCCGCGACGGCACGTGATCTGGTGAGCTGCGGCTCGGCGCCGCCGGCCGGTCCCGTCACCATTGTGGATCCGGAAACTTGTGAAGCGCTGCCGGATGGCCGCGAAGGCGAGCTCTGGGTCCGCGGCGAGCATGTTGCGGCGGGTTATTGGAACAATCCGGCCGCCACCGCAGCAACATTTGCGGCGAGGATCGCGCATCGCCGAGAGCCCTTCATGCGCACCGGTGACCTCGGACTGAAATGGCAAGGCGAGCTCTACATCACCGGACGGCGCAAGAATCTGATCATTCACCGGGGCATCAATCTTCATCCGGAGGATATCGAAGCATCGATCGGCGCCTGCCACCCGGGATTCGGCGCCATGGGGGCGGCTTTTTCGATCGAGGTGGACGATGAGGAGCAGGTCGTCGCCGTCTATGAAGTGTTGAACGATGCTGCGGGAATTGCAGATGCGCACGCGATGACCGAGCGAGCCCTTGATGCGGTCGCTCTGGACCACGGGGTGAGGCTTTTCGATCTCGTGCTCATACGCGCCGGCACGCTGCCCCGCACCACCAGCGGCAAGGTCCAGCGCGAGCAGTGCCGAAAACTGTATGTGGCCGGTACGCTGGCGACCATCGCGGGCGCGACGCACCATTCCTCATTGGGTCGCTATCAAGCCTCGGCTGCCCGCGCCCCTTCATCGGCCGCCACATAGACATGCGCTAGAGCGGTTCCCGGTCGAATAGCTTCACCCCGGGTGTCACCCGCGGGCATAGCCCGTCGAAGACGGGCGCAAACGCCCTTATGACCCGCGGGTCCATCTTTTTTGTAAGATGATGGATTGCCGGGTCAAGCCCGGCAACGACGCTGAACTGAGTCGATTCGAGCGGGACACGCTTCAGGTGAGCCGACCTCAGCGATCGCCCGCGGCGCTCCCGACCGGCGCGCAATTGCGCCGTCCTTGCGCAGTGCATTCATCGATCGCGCGCTGATCGAGCATGACGTTCACGAGCCAGATGGCGATGCCGACGATTGCGGCGAACAGGCCGAGCAGGATCAGGTTGCCCTTCTGCCGCTCGCTCGCGCTTTCGGGCCGCTTTCTGTCGTTGCGCGGAGGCTTCGGCTGATCCATGTACCTGCATCCCCCTACAATCGCTCGGCTGGCGGATTGATAGACTTTCAACTAGGCTTGCAGTGGGCTGGAGATAGCCCGATTTGACTGGAGCCGAAAGAGTGCAAATCAAGCTGCAGAGCACCGCTGGGGCTTTCGACGAGAGCTTTATGCAGAAGCTTCCGCTGGTCGAAGAGGCCATGGTTGCGCACGGCTTGGACCCGGCGAGCTTCATCATCTCCAAGAACAGCTCGGTCGCGACCATGCGCGCGTTCGGTGCGACCTTTCGCGACTATACGGTTTTTGTCGATGATCAGCATTTCACCGTGACGCAGCCGAGCGACATGGCGTTCCTGGAATATTTCTACCAGCGCTGCATCGCGCCCGACGAGCAGGTGCCGACGCCCGCCAGGAAGCTCGAAAACGTGCTCGGCCGCCTGGTCCACTGGATGGAGCAGCCAGTCTAGGCGGGGCGGGTGGCGACATCAGCGGCGCGGCGGATATTCTGGTCGAAGGACTCGCCCCAGCCGTCACCCGCGGGCTCCGACCGGCGGGTCCATCTCTTTCGCAAGAAGATGGATTGCCGGGTCATTAGGCCGTTTACGGCCGTCTGCAACGGCCTATGCCCGGCAATGACGCGGAACTGGATCAACACTAATCCCGGCCGTAGGGTGTGCAAGATCGCGGTGTGAGGTTTGGAAGCGTGCGCAACCGCGCCATGCGATTTTGCGCACGCGATAAGCCGTGAACCGCGGTTGCACACCCTACGCCACGTGCCTGGCGCAGTAGAACTAATCCAGCGGCTCGACCTTGATGATCTTGCCCCGATGATTGTTGCCGACCCAGAAGGTCACCGGTGTGGTCGAATTGTCCACGGTGACGCGCCGGATATTGGTTTCCTCCGGTAGGAGATAGCCGACCGATTGGCCGCTCTTGGTGTCGATGCGGAAAATGGTGTCGGCATTCATGCCGCCGGTCCAGATCTCGCTGTTGTGGTCCATCACCGCGTCATAGGGCGAGAAGTTCGCCGGCAGCGGCCATTCCTTGATCTCATCGGTCCTGGTGTCGATCACGCCGACACGATCCACGGCGAACTCCGCGAAGGTGATGCGGCCGGACGGATCCCAGTGGCCACGGCGCGGCCGTGAAGCCGCCGTCGGCACCGCGAACAGCGTGGTGGCGCCGGTCTTCTGATCGGTGCGGCCGACATTGCGGTCGGCGAAATCGAAGAACCAGAGATTGTTCTGCGCATCGGAGGCGATGCCGTATTCCGCATGCGAGACGTTCTTCGGGACATCGCGGAACGGATCGATCTGGTCCATATCGCCGGTCTTGGGATCGAGGCGGAACAATGTGTGCGAGCCGCCTTCTGCGAACCAGACCTTGCCGTCGACATTGGAATTGTGCGGATCGAGCATGCCGATCTGCACCTTGGGGTTCTGCTTGTCGGGGCTGAGCGGATAGACCTTCACCTGGCCGCTCTTGCGGTCCAGCATGGCGACCGCCTGCTGATACATCATGGCGACCCAGGGATTGCCGGCGGGATCGAACTCGAGATTGAGCGAGCCGGTCGGCGCACCGGGCTTGAGCAGCGGCAGCGGATATTCGGTGACCTTGCCGGTTTTCGGATCAAGCTCGCCCATCGACTGCTCGCCGAAGTTCGAATACCAGACATGGCCGTTGCCGGTCGGGTCGACCGCCACGTCATGCGGCTCGGTGAGATCGGGACGCGGCAGCGTATATTCGGTGATGATCACGCGCGTCGCCCGCCCGCTCGGCCGCGGCGCGGTCTTGAGCGGGAATGCAAGCGTGTCGTGCGTGCTCCGATTGATGCTGGCGAGATAGCGGGCAAAATTGCTCAGCACCTCGCCCTTGGGTGCGCTGGTCGGGCTGCGGTCCGGCGCGACTTGCGGATGGTTCGGCATCGACATGGCGCCGTAGCGCATCATGCGGGGCACCAGGTTCATGAAATCGTCGGCCGTATATTTGGACTGGATGATCCGCTGCATGGTGTGGCAGCTGGTGCAGGTGGCGATGATGCGGCGCTGCGGTGCATCGGGCAGCGAGGCCATCCAGTCCGAATTGGTGAGCTGCGCGGCGAGGTCGGCGGTCTTCTTGAGCTTGAGATCGGCGCTCGCCGCCTTGTCGGCCGCTACCGTCGCCTCGGCCGGGCCGGCAAGATCATAGCCGACCGCCCGGATGCTGATCTTGTAGGTGCCGGGCTCGAGACGGTTGGCCGGAAATGCGTAGCGACCCTGCGCGTCGGACACGACGGTGGTGCGGATGGTCGAGCCGTCCTTCTGGGCGCTGACCAGCACGCCTTCCATGGCGCCTTCCTCGACGGAAGAGACCTGTCCGGTCAGCGCGGCATCCGCCGCGACTGCATTGCCGATGCTCCCGAGAGCAAACATCGTGGTGGCGGCGAGACAGATGCGGCTCTTTCCCAGGCGTTTCATGTCATCCTCCCTGTCCGGTTTCATCCAGTCTAGCGCATGTTCCAATCGAAAAGACTCACTCCAGTCGTCACGGGCATAGCCCGTCGAAGACGGGCGTAAACGCCATTATGACCCGCGGGTCCATCTTTTTCGCAAGAAGATGGATTGCCGGGTCGAGCCAAGGTCAAGCCCGGCAATGACGCTGAAGTGGATCAGTTCGATCGGGAACCGCCTTAGTGTTCTGTTTCTGGCGCTTGAATCGCTAAGCTGTTTCCCGGACGCGGCGCAGCACTTGCTGCCCTGCTGATCCGGGATCGTTCCAAATGTAGGACTCTGCGTGGAACGGTCCAGGTCAAGCCCGGGACATGACGGCTCAGGCCCGGCTGAGCGCAGCTTTCACCCGCGCGGGCGTGAACGGAAGCCGCCGCAGCCGCACGCCGGTGGCGTCGAAGATCGCGTTGCCGATCGCGGCCGGCAGGGTGCCGACCGCCATCTCGGCGGCGCCGGAGGACGGCTCCTCGGGACGATCGATGAGCACGATCTCGATCGATTTCGGCACACTATCCATCTTGATCACCGGATAGGTGAGCCAGTCGACGCTTTGCACCATGTTCTGGTCGAACTGCACTTCTTCCCACAGAGTGCGACTGGTGCCGTACACGAGCTGCCGGTCGACCACATGGCGGATGGTCTCCGGGTTGACGATCAGCCCGCAATCATGCGCGCAGACGATGCGGGTGACCTCGACGGCGCCGGTTGCGCGGTCGACCCTGACCTCTGCGATCGTCGCCACAAAGGTGCCGGCCAATTGCCGATAGGCGAAGCCGCGGCCGGTCGCGACCGCCGCACCCGCCTGATCGTTGCGCGGCGAGGGTCGCGTGTCCCAGCCGTATTGCTTGGCGGCGGCGGCAAACAATTCGTGCTCGCGCTTGTTCTTGAGATGGCGAAGCCGGAATTCGATCGGGTCCTGCTTGGTCGCGACCGCGACCTCGTCGAGGACCGATTCGCTGCCGAACAGGATCGGCAGGCCGAACGGATCGCGGATGTGCGTCGAGCGCAGTGGCGACGCACGGTCCATCAACGGCGCGATAACCTCCCAGCCCCAGCGGGCGTTTTCGAACGTGTAGCCATTGCCGGGAATCCCGAAAACGGGACGGAAGTTGAGCGGCAAGCCGAGCGCCATGCCGGCGAGCGTGTCGGCGGGGTGCTGCTCGCGCGTGTTGCAGTCCTCCATCGAGAACGCTTTGCTGATGTTCTCGTAGGCGATCACCTTGCCTGATGCATCAAGCCCGACGCGCGAGCGGTTGATGGTGGCGGTGCCCTTCGGGTCCCAGGCGAGCCCCTCGTGGCGCATGTGCTGCACCCTGACCGGTCGGCCGAGATGTTGCGACAACAGCGCGGCTTCGGCCGTCGCGTCGCCCTGGCCATCGCGGGCATAGCCGCCGGTGCCGAACATCCAGATCGCGCGCACCTTCGCGGGCGGCAAATCGAGCAGCTCGGCGATGCCGGCGGCACAATCGTGCGGCTTCTGCGTGCTGGTCCACACAGTCGCGTGGTCGTCATGCACGTCGGCGACCGCGCAGGCCGGCCCCATGCTGGCGTGCGATTGCGTTGGAAACTCGTACTCGCCTGCGAAAACGCGCACAGCTTGCTTGAATCCGTCCTCGACCGAACCCTGCACCCGCTCGGCCGCAGCGCCCTCGTTGCCCGGATCGGACGAGCGCTTGACGACCGCAGCCTGCCGGATGTGATCAAACAGCTTGTCGTTGCCCGGAAACCTCGGCTTCGATTCCGACCAGGTGACCTTGAGGGCTTGCGAAGCCTTGACGGCGTTCCATTCCTTCTCGGCGACGACGGCGAGAAAATCCTTGATGCGGACCACCTTGGCGCCGGCGATGTCGGCGATCGACTGCTCGTCCACCGTAACCGGCACGGCGCCCGCAATACGCGGCCGAATAATGCGGGCATGCGCCATGTTGGGCAGGCGCACGTCGCTGCATTGCTGCAGCGTGCCGAACACCTTGCCGGCCATGTCGCGGCGCGGCATCGGCTTGCCGATGACCTTGAACTCGGCCGGCTGCTTCAGCGACGCCGCCACCTTGACGCCGAGTTGCTGCGCGAAGCCGCGCCAGGCGATCGGTCCATCGAGCTTTTGCCTGCTGACGAGCTCCGCATAAGAGACGCGCTTGGCCGGCTCGGTGACGGACTGCACGATGCCATCGGTCACGATGAGATTGGCGGAGGACGTATCCAGCATCTTGCCGGCCATCTCGATCAAGAGGCGGCGCGCCTCTGCCGCGGTCTGCCGCATGATCATGCCGCCTTGGCGCAGGCCATTGCCGGCCGTCGCCCCGCCCATGTCGACGGTAAGCCCCGTATCGCCCATGACGACGCGCACGCGTTCCCAGGCGACATCGATCTCCTCCGCCACCATCTGGGCGATGGAAGTCTCGAGGCCCTGTCCGCCGTCTATCTTCCCGTAGTAGGCGACCACGCTGCCGTTCGGCTCGATCGAAATGTAGGAGGAAAGCTTGTCTGGACGCACCACGGAGCGCCCGAACGGGCTCTTCTCGGCGGCGGCGAGCTCTGCGGGCGCCGCCAGCGCCACCACCAATGCGCCGGTTGCGGTCAGGAATGCGCGGCGGCTCAGCGCCACCGTATCGGGCCGCGCCTCGCGCGTGGTCACGTTCGTTGTCATGACCCGCTCCTCACGCTTGACCGGATGCGCGCTTCACCGCCTTGACGGCAGCGTTATGCGTGCCGCAGCGGCAGATGAGATCCGCAAAGGCTTCCTTGATCTCATGCTCGCTCGGATGCGGATTGCGCGCGAGCAGCTCGGCGCCGGTCATGATCCAGCCGTTGATGCAGTAGCCGCACTGGTTGACCTGCTCCTCGATCCAGGCGGTCTGCAGGGGGTGCGGGTGCTCCGGCGTGCCGAGCCCGGCAAGCGTGGTGATAGATCGCGCGCCGACCGCGGAAACCGGCGTGATGCAGGAGCGCACCGCCTGCCCGTCGATATGCACCGTGCAGGCCCCGCACTGGCCGAGGCCGCAGCCGAAGCGCGGATTATTGAGGGCAAGCTCATCACGCAAGGCGTAAAGCAGCGGCATCTCCGGATCGTCGATCTCGATTATGCGCGCCTCGCCGTTCACATGGAGGGTGAGCGTGATCATGGGTGCTGCCATGGAGCAATCCTTCCCGAACCGTCGCATTATTGCTGTTATGATGCCGCGGACTATATCACGAGCAAGCCGCGGCGGAAATCGCCGTCAATCGGGACCGGACCTGCATGCAGGACAAGGTCATCGTCATTACCGGGGCCACGTCCGGGATCGGGCAGATCGCGGCCGGGCGGCTGGCCGCGCAGGGCGCGCGCATCGTCCTCATCGCTCGCGATCCGGCGCGCGCCGATCGCACTCTGGCGCGGCTTCGCGCTGCCGGCCGACAAGCCGAGCACCGGGCCTACCTCGCCGATCTGTCGAGCCTCGCTGAGGTGAGGCAGGTCGCCGCCGCGATCGCCGCGGAGGAGCCGCGCATCGACGTGCTCATCAACAATGCCGGCAATATATTCGCGCGCCGCGGCGAGACCGTGGAAGGCCTCGAGCGGACCTTTGCGCTCAACCACATGGCCTATTTCGTTTTGACGCGCGAGCTCAAGGCGCGGCTTCTCGCCTCGGCACCGGCACGAATCGTCAATACGGCCTCGCGCGCGCACCGCGGCAACAGCCTCGATTTCGACGATCTGCAGATGCGCAAGGACTACCGTGCGCTCATCGCCTATGGGCGCTCCAAGCTCGCCAACATTTTGTTCACGCGCGAGCTCGCGCGCAGGCTCGCCGGCACCGGCGTGACCGCCAATTGCCTGCACCCGGGATTTGTTGCGACCGGTCTCGGACAGCGCGGTGCGGGCTTTTTCGGCATCATGGTGCGAGCCTCCATGCTGTTTGCCGGCAAGGCGGAAGACGGCGCAAAGACTGTCGTTCACCTAGCGGCCGCGCCGGAGCTTGCGACCACAACCGGCGGCTATTTTGCCGATTGTCGCCCGGTGACGCCGAGCCTTGACGCGCAGGACGATGCGGCGGCCAAGCGCCTGTGGGAAGAGAGCGAACGGCTTGCAGGCCTTTAAGATTGCAAGTCTGACGACACGGTGGTGATCGAGCGCCTCTAGGCGGATGCCGCCGACAAAACGTGCTGCATAACGAAATCACCACCATCGATCATGCATTGACGCGTCCCTGGACGGTGACGCGCAGCTATGACCGCACCCGGAAGGCGATCTGGTTCTTTCCACCTGCCGATGCTATTCTCGGTCGCCGCTCAGGGCGTCACCTTGAAACGCCTCCGGCGAATGCAGTTGCCCCAAAGGCAATACCCAGCCCCCCAGCAAGCCACACCACAGTGAGGGATTGTTCCCATGCAACAAAAGATGGAACGCAAGAAGGCATCAGATTTTCCGCAGGAGCTTCTGGACCTGTTCGACCTCTATCAGCACGGCGCGATCAGCCGCCGTGATTTCCTGGACGGCGCGCAGAAATTTGCCGTCGGCGGGGTGACCGCAGCCGCGCTGTTTGAAATGCTCCGGCCCAACTTTGCGTGGGCGAACGAGGTCGACCCGAAGGACAGCCGGATCAAGACCGAAACCGTGACGGTCGATTCGCCGAAGGGCAACGGCAACATCAAGGGCTATCTGGTGCGGCCCGCGAGCGCGACCGGCAAGACCCCGGTTATCTTGGTGGTGCACGAGAATCGCGGTCTCAATCCCTATATCGAGGATGTGGCGCGCCGCCTGGCGCTGCTCAATTTCACCGCTTTTGCGCCCGACGGGCTCACCTCGGTGGGCGGCTATCCGGGCGATGAGGAGAAGGGCGTGCAGCTCTTCATGAAGGTGGACCACGACAAGATGTGGCAGGATTTCCTCGCTTCGGCCAAATGGCTGAAGGCCCACGCCGATTCCAGCGGTAAGCTCGGTGTTATCGGATTCTGCTTCGGCGGCACGACCACCAATTGGCTGGCGACCCAATTGGGCTCCGACCTGCAGGCCGCGGTTCCATTCTACGGCGCGCAGCCGAGCGCGGAGGACACCGCCAAGATCAAGGCGCCGCTTCAGGCGCATTATGGCGAGCTCGATACCCGCATCACTTCGGGATGGCCCGCCTTCGACAAGGAGCTCACCGAAGCGAAGGTCGTGCACGAGGGCTACATCTACAAGGGCGCGCAGCACGGCTTCCACAACGACACGACACCGCGCTACGACGAAGCCGCCGCCAAGCTCGCCTGGCAGCGTTCCATGGATTGGTTCAAGAAGTACTTGGCCTGATCGCTTGCCGGGGCGCGCTGGCGCGCCTCAAGACAGCAAAATCGCAAGCACGATGCGCCGCACCGAGCAATCGGGGCGGCGCATGCATGAAATGCGAAACCCAAAGGGAGGAATTGATGTCTGCTCGATCTTGGATGCTTCAGCTCGCAGTCGCAGCTTTAGGGCTCGGCATATTGACCCCCAACGCGCATGCGCAAAGCACCGGCAGCTGGGTGATGAAAACACCGATGCCGGCCGCGCTCACAGAAGTCGGTGTAGTCTACGTGGCCGGCAAGGTGCACGTCATCGGGGGCAGCGTGCTCGGATACACCGGCCCCTATCACGAGGAATACGATCCGGCGACCGACACGTGGCGCCCCCGCGCGCCGCTGCCGCGTTCGCTCGACCATGTCGGCGTCACGGTGCTCAACAACAAGCTCTATGCGTTCGGCGGCTTCATCGGCGGCGCCGTGCACAAGGACGGCCAGGATACGGCCTTTGAATACGATCCGGCGTTCGATACGTGGCGCACCCTGGCGCCCATGAAGGGCGGCGGCCGTGGCTCGGTATCTGCTGTCGTGCTTGACGGCAAGATCCATGTGCTCGCCGGCCGCGACGCCAACCAGACCACGCTCGGCCGCCACGAGGTCTATGATCCGGCGACCAACACCTGGAGCGAGCTCGCCCCCTTCCCGCATCCGCGTGATCATGCGGCGGCGGCGGTCATCGACGGCAAGATTCATATCGCGGGCGGCCGCACCGGTGCCTCGACCGAGCGAACCGATTATCACGACGTCTATGATCCGCAGAGCAACAGCTGGAGCGCGGGGCCGCCGCTGCCGACGCCGCGCAGCGGGCTCGCGTACACGATGTACAAGGGCCTGTTCATGGTGCTCGGCGGCGAGATGCCGCCGAAGGCCACCAACGCGGAGAACGAAGCCTACGATTCGAAGACCAACAGCTGGGTCAAGCTCGCTCCCATGCCGGCGGGGCGGCACGCGACAGGCGCTGCGACTGACGGCGAGCACGTATATCTGGCAGGCGGCTCGCTCACGGCCGGCGGCGCCGGCGCTACTAACCAACTCATCGTCTTCACGCTGCCTTGAGCAGGAGACGCCCTACGGGCGCGGCAACAAGCCTCAAGCGGGATGACTTCTTTCCGGTCGTGATCCCGCTGTACATTTTCATGAGAGTCCGATCTGCGCATTCGCGCGTCCATGTTCCAGTTCGCGCGTTGGCGGCTGCTGCTGTGCAAAATTTCGGAGGACAAGATGAAGGTGCTTGGCATGAGAGCGATCGGGATTGCGGTTGCCGCATCGGCGCTGGCGGTTGCAGGGCCGGCATCAGCCGCAACAATCATCGACGAGTGGACAAACGTGAAGCCAGAGCCTGCGCCCGTGCTCAAGCCGGTCACCGTCGATGTGAAGGCGACGGCGCTGCTGGTCATGGACATGGTGAAGGGCTCCTGCAACGAGCAGCGGCGCCCGCGCTGCGTGGCCTCCGTCGCGCCGATTGCCAAGCTCATGGACGAGGCACGCGCGAAGGGCGTGACCGTCATCAACACGACAGCAGGCTCGGGGCCGGTCGCCGACGTCCTGCCCGCGGTGGCGCCCAAGCCCGGCGAGACCGTCATCTCCGGGACGGTGGCGGACAAGTTCCTGCACACGGATATTGAGAAGATGCTCAAGGAAAAGGGCCTCACCACCGTCATCACGGTCGGCACCTCGGCGCAGGGTGCCGTCCTCTACACCGCCAGCGCCGCGGCGCTGCGCGGCATCAAGGTGATCGCGCCGGTCGACGGCTCCTCATCGGAATCGCTCTACGCCGAGCAAGCGGTGGCTTGGTTGCTCAGCCATGCGCCGGGCGTCGCCCAGAACGTGACGCTCACGTCGATCGATCAGATCAAGTTCTGAGTGCTGACCAATCGTGGCGCTAGGCTCGATCGAAGGTTAACCAACAGTGATGTAGGCTGTCCCGCCGCTGATTCGGCAGGCGGCGCGTTGGTCGTGCTCCGCTTGCCAGGCAACGCATACTCCACTAGAACAAACAAGGAACAGCCTGAAGGCATTGTTTCGATCAGGCCGCGGGGGCACGATTGGCGAGCAAGACTTTTGCAGCCGCAATCTCAGCGTTTGGCGCGAGCACCAAGTCCAAATTGGCAAGCGTCGCTATCAGCGGCGCACCTGAAGATCAGCTGCGCGGCCCTCTCGAAGCGCTTCTGCGCGACTTGGCAGAGCTAAGCGGTTTGCCGGCGGGCTCGATCAACATCGTCGGCGAGACCACGCTCTCAGACTTGAATATCCGTCCTGATTTTGCCGTCGGCGTGTCAAACGCGCTTGTTGGCTTCATCGAGATCAAGGCGCCCGGCAAAGGAGCCGATCCCCGTCAGTTCGATGACCCGCACGACAAGGAGCAGTGGGCCAAGCTCAAGTCGCTTCCCAACTTGATGTATTCCGACGGGAACGCCTTCAGCCTGTGGCGTGACGGTAAGCTCCAAGGCGGGATCGTTCGCCTCGACGGCAATGTGGAGTCTTCGGGATCGAAGCTTTCCGCACCGGAAACTCTCCTCCCGCTCGTCAGTGATTTCCTCCATTGGGCCCCGATCCCGCCGAAAACCGCCAAGCAGCTTGCCGAGGTCAGCGCGCGCCTCTGCCGCCTGCTGCGGGACGAGGTGGTCGAGCAGATGGCGCGCGGGAGCCCGGGGCTCACGGGGCTTGCCGAGGATTGGCGGAAGCTTCTCTTCCCGCAAGCCGACGATACGCAGTTCGCTGACGGCTACGCGCAGGCAGTGACGTTCGGGCTCTTGGTTGCGCGCGCGAGGGACATCTCGCTATCGGGCGGAACCGAATTGGCTGCGCAGGAGCTGCGCAAATCGAATTCGCTGATCGGGACTGCGCTCAGGCTGCTGACTGAGGATTCTTCCAACCAGGCCGCGCTGAAGACCTCATTGGGCACCCTAACACGCGTTCTTGATGCGGTGAACTGGCACGCGATCAGCAAAGACAAGCCGGAGGCCTGGCTCTATTTCTACGAAGATTTCCTCGAGGTTTACGATAACACGCTGCGCAAGCGGACCGGCTCCTACTACACACCGCCCGAGGTGGTCGCGGCGATGGTCAAGCTTGTCGACGAAGCCCTGCGTGGCCCACTGTTCGAGCGGGCCGCCGGCTTTGCCGCACCCGATGTCATCGTGGCCGATCCCGCGGTCGGCACAGGCACGTTCTTGTTGGGAATCCTTCGCCGCATCGCCGAGACCGTCAAGGACGATCAGGGCCCTGGTGCCGTGCGCGGAGCGATCGAGGCGGCGGCCAAGCGGATCATCGGGTTCGAAATCCAGTTCGGCCCGTTCGCGGTCGCGCAGCTTCGCTTGATTGCTGAGCTGCAGTCGCTCATGGGCTCGCCGCCGGTGCCCGAGCTTCGCCTGTTCATCACGGATACTCTTGGCAACCCGTTTGTCGAAGAGGAAACCCTTGGACAGATCTATGAGCCTGTCGCCAAATCGCGCCGCGATGCGAACCGGGTCAAGAAGGCGGAGAGGATAACCGTAGTTCTCGGAAACCCTCCGTACAAAAATCAGGCGGGCGGCTTGGGCGGTTGGGTGGAGAGGGGCAGTCCCGGTCGCCCGGCTCCTATGCATCGCTGGGCGCCCGAAGCCGGATGGGGCGTAGGCGCACACGCGCACCACCTTAAGAATCTTTATATCTACTTTTGGCGTTGGGCGACCCTGAAAGTTTTTGGGAGCGGCTGGCACGAGGCCACGGGCGAGACTGAAGAGGATCGCTACGGGATCGTGTGCTTCATCACCGCTGCCGGGTTTCTCAATGGGCCCGGCTTCCAGAAGATGCGCGACGACTTGCGACGCGATTGCAGCGAGATTTGGGTGATTGACTGCTCGCCGGAGGGGCATCAGCCAGACGTGCCGACCCGTATTTTTCAGGGCGTCCAACACCAAGTGTGCATCGTCCTCGCCGCGCGCGCCCCAAATAAGCGCCGTGATGTACCGGGCCGATTGCGGTTCATCTCGCTACCGAAGGGTAGGCGCGAGGAGAAGTTTGTGGCGTTGTCCAAGCTTTCGCTCGCCAGCCCAGATTGGAAGGAAGGCGCAGCCGATTGGCGCGACCCATTCTTGCCCGAAGAAAGCGGCTCGTGGGCGACCTTCCCGGCGCTTTCAGATTTTTTTGAATGGTCGAGCCCCGGCGTTAAGACGCATCGGACTTGGGTCATTGCTCCGGACGCTCAGACGCTCCGGCAACGGTGGGAGGTGCTTCGAAGGGAGAACAACCAGGAAAAAAAGGAGAATCTCTTTCATCCTGACCGGGATCGCTATCTCAGCAAGGTTGTCAAAGTTGATTTAGGCCCATTTCGCGTCCGATCGATAACTTTGCAGCAGGACCAGGGCCCAGTGGTCGCCCCAACCCGGTATGCATTTCGCTCGTTTGATCGCGAGTGGATAATTCCGGATCACCGACTACTGAGCATGGCCCGCCCGGATTTGTGGGCTGTACTGTCCGATCGGCAGGTGTTTCTGACTGCGCCTGAAGATGTTACCCCGTCGGCTGGCCCGCCGCTGACCATTGCTGGGCTCATTCCGGACCAGCACCATTACCACGGCCGAGGAGGGCGCGTGTGCTCGTTGTGGCGCAATAGCGCAGCTACTCAAACAAATATTAAAGCAGGACTGCTTGCTCATCTTGCAAAGATTTACGGTAAAGTAGTGAAACCCGAGGATGTATTCGCATACATCGTTGCCGTGCTTGCGCATCCAGCCTTCACGCAGCGCTTTAAGTCCGATCTTGCTCGTCCTGGACTGCATGTGCCTCTGACAGCGGATGCAAGCCTCTTTGACGAGGCCGTTGCGCTCGGTTCCGAAATCATCTGGCTACATTGCTACGGCGAACGCTTCGTCGATCCGTCGGCGGGCCAGCCGAAGCAACCACCGCGGCTTCCCAAAGATTCGGCGCCGCGCATTTCGGCCGATGGCGCGATCCCAACCGCGCCAGAGCCGCTGCCTCAGGCGATGGAATACGATGCTGGGAATCGCCGGCTGATCGTCGGCAAGGGCTATGTGGAAAACGTCACGCCGGAAATGTGGACTTACGAAGTCTCTGGCATGAATGTACTCCGGCAGTGGTTTAGTTATCGGCGACGAGACCGTACGAAACCACTAATCGGAGACAAACGGCCGCCATCGCCGCTCGATTCAATACAGCCTGAGCATTGGCTTCAAGAATACACCGACGACTTGCTAGACCTTCTCAATGTCTTGGGCCGATTGGTTCTGCTCGAGCCTACTCAAGCAGACCTTCTCAATCGCATTTGCAGTGGACCTTTGCTGAACGCCGCCGAGCTGCGCGACGCAGGTGCGTTTGCGGACGCGCAGGAGAAATTAGTGAACGCGAAAAGCAAGGGCAAAGGCGAGGGCTAGGGGCTGTGGATGTGGGGTGCGGGGACAATTTCGTTCGTACCCTCGCCTTCGCCCGGCGTATCGCGCAAAATTCGAGTGATTCGGCAACCGAAGCGCGTGCGAGATGACTTCCCCCCGGCAAGGCGATCTTTTCGGTCATAACCAACAGGATGATCTCTTCGAGGATCAGCCCACGCCCGTTTATCGGGCTGATCCCGATAATGTCCGTGCCGAGTTGTACAAGATTCTCGCCGAGGCCCGGGCCGCGCAGAAGATGCCGTGGGACACCGGGCGCGTCTCGCTCTACCGCACGATCTTTCCACAGATGACCAATTGGCTGCCGGCGGAAGAAGGTGCGCAACTGCGATTCGACTTCCAGGCAGAGCTGGCGCGCCTGGAGGCGGCCTGAGCCTCGCGCACGCCTTTCTCTCACCTGAAAAATCAATCAGCGTTAGCTGAAGGGGTGGGCGCCCCCTGGTCCTTGCGCTCCGTCTGTTTGCGTCCAGCGTCGCGTGGTTGCCTTTCACGCCAGAGCAGCTCGGCGATAAAGAAGGCCGTGAACGACAGGCTGAGCAAGCGCATAAAGGCCCGGTCCCACATCATGGCTCTCCGTCGGCTCTTCTATGCCAATGCTTCTGGTCGCACGGCGCGATCAATCAGGCATTGATGTAGGTCAATATAAGTGCGCACGGGCTCTTGCGCGACGGGCACCGATCGGCGTGCGGGAGGGCCGCGTCGGCGGTCTCCTATCGCTTGATGCATGTCAACGCACGGTCCTGCGCGCCGGCTATTTTGGGCCATGGTGGCGGGCGTTGAAATTGGTGAGGGCACGATGATCAGGGATGTGTTGCTGAACATTGCGGTCGGGCTCGAGAATGATGCGACGCTCGACTACGCGCTCTCGCTGGCGAAGAGCTTTGAGGCGCATGCTGCCGGCGTGGCGTTCGCGTATGAAGCCGTGCCGCCCGCCATGTTGATGGATGACGTGCCACCCGCATGGATCGAGGAGTTTCGCCGCGAGGCCCAGAGGGCTGCCGAGCTTGCGATCGAGCGCTGCAAAGCGGCGGCAACGCGGGTGGGGATCGAGGTCGAAGCCCGTGCGATGCCGGCAAGCTTCATCGGCACTGCCGACACGTTCGGCCGCATCGCTCGCCGCTTCGATCTTTTGGTGGTGCGCCAGGCCGAGCCCGAAAGAACGAGCCCCGCCGATCTGATCATCGAAGCGGCGCTGTTCTCGACGGGTCGCCCGGTGGTGATCGTGCCCTATATCCAGAACGACGGCCCGAAATTCGATCGCATCATGCTGTGCTGGGATGGCAGCCACTGCGCCGCCCGGGCCGCGAGCGATGCCATGCCGTTCTTCAAGCGCGCTAAAACTGTCGAGGTCGTCATCGTGGCGGAGCACGGCAAGAGCGATGAAGCACCAGGGGCCGATATCGCCCAGCATCTCGCGCGGCATGGCTTGCCGGTGGAGGTCAAGCAAATCGTCGCCCCAAATGCCAAGCCGGCGGACGTGCTTCTGTCGCATGCGGCGGATTCAGGAGCCGATTTCCTGGTGATGGGCGCCTTTGGTCATTCGCGCTTGCGCGAATTCGTGCTCGGCGGCGTCACCCGCAGCCTGCTCGAGGCAATGACGATCCCGGCCCTGATGTCGCATTAGAGTGGCGGGGGATCCAACGTTTTGGCGCGAGGGCCTCTCACTTTCATTCTGCGATCGCAGCAAGGATTTCTTAATCAATTTTCAACCCCAACGCATTACTCTGGTAGAGGATACCCAGGCGCTGCGCGGTCATCACGCACAAATTCGCGAAGAAAAACCGATTTTGAGGACGAGGCGGAAGACCGGCCGAACCAGCGATGACCGCCAACCCCAAGCTCTGGAGCGAGGTCGAAGACGCCATGGCGAGTGGCTCGGTCACTCGGCGTGGCAAGATCGTCCGCCACATCACCGACCTCTTCATCGTCGGCTCGGCGCAATGCAGCGAGCAGGAGATCGAGCTGTTCGACGACGTGCTCACGCGTCTGGCCGCCGAAATCGAGGTTTCAGCGCGGGCCTTGCTCGCGGTTCGCCTGGCGCCGATCCCGAATGCGCCGCCGCGGATCATCCGCAATCTGGCCTTCGACGACGAGATCGATGTTGCCGGTCCGGTGCTCGAGCAGTCCGAGCGCCTTGACGAAGAGGCCCTGGTCGAGAATGCGAGCCGAAAGGGCCAGGAGCATCTACTGGCGATCTCGCGCCGCCGCTCCCTTTCCGAAAAGGTCACCGATGTTTTGGTGGAGCGGGGCGACCAGCAGGTCGTCTGGAGCGCGGTGGAGAACCGCGGCGCCAAATTTTCCGAGGACGGCTTCAATCGTCTGGTGCGGCGGTCCGAGCAGGATGAGCGCTTGGCGATGAGCGTCGGCTCGCGGCCGGAGATTCCTCCGCACCTGTTCCGCAGGTTGCTGGCGCGGGCTTCGGCTTCGGTTCGCATCAAGCTCGAAGCTGCACATCCGCAGGCGCGGCGCGAGGTTCGTCGTGCCGTCACGGAGGTGACGCAGCGTATTGCCGACGAGATACTCGGCAATGCGGGTCATCCCGGCAGCAGTTACGTGCACGCGCTGCATCAGCGCGGCCAGCTGGACGATAAGCGTATGGAGACGATCGCCAAGACCGGGCGAATGGAGGACATCGTGACGGCGCTCGCGCTCCTGGCCGAGCTCCCGTTCGACTTCGTCGAGCGGGCGATGAAGCAGGAGCGCGCCGAGATGGTCCTCATCATTGCCAAGGCGGCCGCCTTGTCGTGGTGCACCGTTAAGGCCATCCTGTGCGCGCGCCTGGGCAATCGCGAGGTGCCGGGCGGCGAGATCGCCAAGTGCCTGGCGAGCTACGAGCGGCTGCGCGCCGCGAGTGCGCAGGAGATCGTCCGCTTCCACCGCCGGCGCGGCGGCGTCCCGGCGCGGCGGCTGCCTTGATTTTCGTCCGGCCACTTCCCCAAGCCCGCTGACGAACCCATCCTGGCTCGATATTCTGCGCCGATGACGCGATCGTCACAAATTGACGGGGCGGCACGCGGGCGCGATTTCATTGCGCTCCTGCGCTTGTCTCCGGTCTGCGCGATCGACTTGGGTGCATGGCAAGATGTTCAAAGTCGTTTCAATTCTCTTCATGCTGATCTCGGCCTTCCTGTTCCTGCGCGCAATCTTTGGACGAACGAGATTCATGAAGCGGGCGATTTCCGACCTTCGTAGGGAGATCGACTATCTGGTGTGGATCATGCTTGTCATGATCGGTGCCGCAATTGTCTATTCGGCCGTAGTCCTGATCGAGCCTTCATGGAGATGACGTTCTTTGCGCGCCGGCCCTCGGCCCAAGCGGACGCTTGGCAGCTTCCTCATCGCCGAAGGCTCGATCGCCGTTCCCTGACGCGGTTCATCGCCGCTTAAACATCAAGCGCGCTTTCGATAACGCTGCGTTTTTCAAGGCAATAGTAGCCGGCGAGCCGGCTGATCACGGCGCCGCGGCTCCATTCCGCCAAGATGCGGCTGACATTCTCGCGGGATATGCCCGCCATGGCGGCGAGGTCGCTTTGCGTGACCTTCTGCCGGATCAAGGTGCGTCCGTCGCCGACATTGTGGCCGAATGCCTCTGCCAGGCTCAACAGCGCGCGCGCCACGCGTCCCTTCAGTGACATGAAAGTCGTGGCAGCCAGCGCATCGTTGGTGTCGCGCAGGCGCCGCGCCAGAAGCATCATGCCGTACCGGTAGACCTCGGGGCGCGCATCGGCGAAGGCCTGGAAGGCGGCTGCGCTGATGAAGGACAGTTTGGAATCCCGCAACGCCGCGACCGATGCGGAGCGGGGGGTGCCATCCAGCATCGACAATTCGCCGACAATCGCACCGGGGCCCAGAATGGCCAGGATCCGCTCGCCGCCAGCGGCCGTGACCACACTGACCTTGAGCAGGCCCGTATCGAGCCGGTAACAGCCGTCGGACGCATCACCCGGAAGGAAGAGAGATTGGTCCGCCGCAAGTGAGATTGTCCGCGCCTTGCCAAACAGGTCTGCGGAGAGCTGTGTCGGGAGCGCGGACAGCAGATTGTCGGACGGTAGCGGCAAGCTCGCCATGGCGGGGTCTTCCGGCTGGGATATGGCTTGTACGGTAGTATAGCGCGCCGGCTTGGATTTTCCGTATGATGCGTGCTGGAGGCCTCCGACCCGAAGCTTTTCGGGCCAAGGCAGCTTCCGAGGGCGCGCTTTGGACCCACGCACGAATGTTGATGAGCCTGCGGGGCGTGAGATGCGACGCAAGCTTGCCGTCATTCTCGCATCGGACGTAGCCGCCTATAGCCGGCTGGTTGCCGCGGACGAAGAGGACACGATCAGTCGATTTCGTGCGGCCGCTGCCGCCTTCGCTGAAAGCGTTCGTCATCACAGGGGCCGCGTCTTCAACACCGCCGGCGATGCCATTCTGGCGGAATTCGCAAGCGCCGTCGACGCCACGCGTTGTGCGATCGAGATTCAGCAAGCCAACAACGCAGCGAATGCGGCCGCGGAATCGGCCCACAAGCTGCTGTTTCGAATCGGAATCGCGATCGGAGATGTGCTCGTCTGCGACAACGGCGATCTCTTGGGAGACGGCGTGAACATCGCGGCTCGGCTCGAGGGTATCGCGGAGCCGGGCGGCATATGCATCTCCGAAGATGTGCGGGTGCACGTATCGAACAAGATCAATTCGGAATTCGTGGACCTCGGCGAGCAGAAGCTGAAGAACATTCCGCGCGGGATTCGCGCCTATCGGCTTGGGGCTCCGTCAGCTAAGGAAGCACCGAAGCTCGGGATCGTGCGTGGCATGGCGCGCCGCAGATGGCTCGCCTGGACGGCTACCGCCGCGGTGCTTCTGGCCGGCACAGCATCGGTGCTCTGGGTCCGGCGTGCCCCGCAACCATCGCCGATGACTGCGTCGGCCGCCATCAATCACTCATTTGATTCCGCGAATGTGCCGCTCGTCACCGACCGGGTGCGGAGCAGCCTTGCGGATTACGATAGGCAGCCCGATTTCAAGGCCATCGCCATTTCGCATATTGGTTGGGGTGTATCGAGCGGTCTACCCGATCAGGTGGGCGCGGAGCGCGATGCGCTCGATCGCTGCAAAAAGCGGGACCCGAAGGGGGACTGCCGAATCTATGCGGTTGGCAACGAGGTGGTGTGGCCGCGAATGTCGCTTCCGCTGCCCGCCGATCTTCATACCGTTCCACTGGATGTTCTGCTGCAGGCGGCCGACATTGCGGTCGTCAAAGGGATGCCGTCGGCCGCCGGCCTTGCCACATACCTCGCCGAGAACAATCACAAGGCGCTGGCCATCGCCGAAAGCGGGTTTTCCTCCATGGCCAATCGCTCGGATGCGGCGGAAGCGATCCGCCTGGCGGTCGAGCGCTGCTCGGATTTCGCGAAGTCGCCGTGTCTGTTGGTGTCGTTCGACGGCTTCCTGACCGTGCGGGTCCCGCACTCTTATGGAACCGTCCGACCGTACACATTGGCAGGCGAAACCGAAATGAGCGACGCCGACAAAGCGCAGATCGCGCAGGTCTACGCAGGCGCGGATTGGCGTGCCCTGGCGCGCGGCGGCTCGGGTCATTGGTACGCCGTCGGCGCGGCCGATTCGGAAGCCGCAGCGGCCGAACAGGTGCTGGCCAAGTGTCACCAGGCCGAGGCGCAGTGCGGGCTGCGGGCGATCGGAAACTTCCGCGTCGACCGCAAATAGCGATTGTGACGCCGAATGACTTTTTCATCGCCCCGACCGGGGACTGTTGAGCCTGCCGGCATCGCGCCGGAACCAGTCAAGAAAATTCCGTGCCCTTGGCGCGCAGGGATCAATGCTTCGCCCTTTGTCGCCGCAAGGCCCCTGCGGAGCTGATCGCTGATTGAAGCACGCGAAGTACCCCGGCCCTTCCTCGAAGCGGCCTCCGGCGCGCTCGCATGCGTCCCGGTTGGCGATGGCATCTGCCTGCGCAAGCTCGACGCCTGGAGCGGAGGAGGCGTGTGCCGCCATCGCGGCCAGCGAAAGGGCGAGCAGCAATGGCTTGATGAGAGATTTCGTCCGCATTGTTGATCTCCTGTCGAAGCGGTGAGATCGGGCTTCGACATTCGATAGCTCTGGGAGTGCGGTATTGATGTGCTGGCAATCACGATCCCGCGTCCGGATGTGATACGCTGCTCTGGTGCTCAAGGAGCCTTGTGCGCCGTGCAGCTGAAACCACGCACCATCCTGGCCGCCATCGTCATTCTTGCGGACGCGCCGGCCGCCGCGCAGAACCCGACGCCGACATTGCAGCACATCGGTCGAGATCGGCTTTGCGTCACCAACGGCGCGGTCTCATGGCTTTCGGGGGATCGACTTTCAATTGAGACGCCGAGCTCGCGCGCAATCGTTCAAAGAGGCATGGAGAACGCCGCTGATCAGATTGCGGAAATTCGCTTTCAATATCTCGGCCCCAGTCAGGACAGCAAACCCCTGGCCTCCGGTGAGCTGCGCCGCCAGATCGGGCTGAAGCTGCGGGCGCAGGACACCTGCAATCTGATCTATGCGATGTGGCACATCGAGCCCGACAGCAGAGTGGCGGTGTCGGTCAAGCAGAACCCGGGCTGGCACACGCATGAACAGTGCGGCGCGCACGGCTACATCAATTTCAAATCGCAGCAGTTGACGGTCCTGTCGCCGATGCGTGCAGGCGAAAGCCACACGTTGCGGGCCGAGCTGCATGGCGGCGACCTGTCGGTGCTGGCTGACGGTAAATTGGCCTGGCAAGGCTCGTTGGGGAGCGACGCGGCGCTGCCGGCCGGGCCGCCCGGCTTCCGCACGGACAATGCGCGGTTCGCGCTCGACTATTTCGCCGGCGGCTCGGCGAAATCACCATCGGGTGCCGCGCATTCGCCAGCTGTTCAGGCAGCATGCGAGATGTCGGAAGGTGATTGATCGCCGAATATACAAAGCGCGACCTGGTCGTTAAGGATCAGGCCGCGCTCTGCCCTGAGTGTCGTCCCGGAGCGCGCAGAGCGCGAAACCGGAACCCACAGTCCTGTGCGCTAGCGAGAGCGCGCCGCCGTATGGGTCCCTGCTTTCGAAGGGACGACCGCGTAGATGCCTTACTGCGCATTCGCAGCCTGCGGGGCCGCAATCGCTGCTTCCTTCGTGCAGATGTCCTGAAACAGCACGCTGCCATCGGCCAGCTTCTGCTTCGCGAGGCAATTGCACGGAGCCTGCGCGAGTTGCGCCGCCGCTGTCGTGCGAGCCGCAACGACCGGAGCCGCCACGACTGGAGCCGACGCCACCGGAGCCACCGCGACCGGCGCCGGAACCACGATCTCGCCCGGCGCACCTTCGATCACGATCCCGGAGTAGCCGTGATCATGGTCATGATCGTGGTCGTGATCGCCTCCCCCATGCGTGGGAGGGTTGCCGCCGCCGGTGGGCGGAGTCGGTGTCGGTGCGACGCACCCGAACAGAACGCATTCGCTGCCGCTGGCGATGCCGGCGATCGGCTTGGGCGACACGCCAGAGGTCGGGGTCGACCCGAAGCCTTTGACGACGGGGTCCGTGCCGCTGTGATAGACCGTCGGAGTGTCGGGCACGCTGTGGTAGACGGTCGACCCGAAGCCTTTGACGACGGGGTCTGTGGTGCCGTGATAGACCGTCGGAGTGTCGGGCACGCTGTGGTAGACGGCCGGAAGCGGTGCTTGGTGGTAGATGGTCGCAGCGGACTGCTTTTGCCGCGTGGCTGCCGTGGCACTGTCGGCGATGAGCACGGTGGTCAGGGCTGTCGCCGCAAGCGCGAGAGCGGAAAGCTTGGTCATGGTCTTCATGGTGGTCTCCTGTTTGTCAAGGAAGAGCGGGGATCGCTCTTCGATGGTCAGGAGCCTACGGAATCCCGCCCATGGCCGATGTGCTGGCGAGCACAAGAATGCGCATTTGAGCAGTCGGAGATTTATTGCTTGTTTCAAAAATGCTGACCGAGCGCCTGCGCGACACTTGGATCTGGATGCTCGTCGATCCGCGCCGCTTTTTGGCTTTGAAATTCCTGAGATGAGCTTTGCGGCATAGCACGGCGAAGACTGGCGCAAGACGCGCTGTTGCGGTGCGGGAATTTCGAATCGGCGGCGCCAGGATGGATCCCGTTGGCGAAAAAAAAAGCGCGGCCTGCTCCCTGAAGGATCAGGCCGCGCTTTGCTCCGTGCGTCGTCCCGGGCGCGCAGGGCGCGACCCGGGACCTACACTCCTGCGCGCCAGCGAGAACGCATCGCGGTATGGGTGCCTGCTTTTGCAGGGACGACCCAGTAGCTCGGATGTCTTACTGCGCGCTCGCCGTCTGCGGGACCGCAATCGCGCTCTCCTTGGTGCAGATGTCTTGGAACAGCACGCTGCCGTCAGCCAGGATCTGCTTGGTGAGGCAATTGCACGGGGCTTGCACCACCTTTGGATCTGCCACCGGCGCACGTCCTGGCAGAACCTCGACCGGGGCCGGAACCACGAGCGGACCCGGGGCGCCTTCAATGACGATTTCGGGGCGGCCATGGTCGTGATCCTGGCGGTCGTGATCGCCATCGCGATCCCCGCCGCCTGTGACCGGGGTCGTTGTGCACCCGGTGCCCGGATGACACGACACAACGACGGGCGGCTTCTGGTCGCCCATCTTGGTGCACCCAGTCCCCGGACCGCATGAAACAACGATACCGGACGAGCGGCCGGAATTACCCTTCGGCAAAACGACCGGCCCATGCCCGGGCAGGCGTGACGGGGCATTGTCAACTAGGTGAGAGCCATTGGCATGCAGGCCTTGCAGCGTGCCTGCAGGTTCCGACGCGTAGGCGGAGGTGGCAAGAAGCGTTGCGGTGAAGAGCGCGGCCGTGACCGCAAGGGTGGACAAGTGGGACTTGATCGTCATGGTGGTCTCCTGTTGGTCAGGGGAGGGGCGGGGATCGCCCTTCGATGGTCAGGAGCCTAGGAACTCCGGGTCGGCACCGATGTGCTGGCGGGCACAAAAACGCTGCTTCTTCGCGACCGGGCATGCTGACGGCGACCGCCCGTCAAACGCCTGCGAATTTCGATGCGGCGGCCGAGCCGGCGGCACCCCGCGGCGGACAGGATGGCACCTATGCTGATTCGGCGACTGTGGTTGGGACTCATGGGCGGCGCGCCCGCGGGTGAGGGTGAGCGCCGCGATGACCGCGTGTCGGCGCGCGGCAGCGAGCGGCCAGGCGCGGCACCGGCGCCGCTTCGCGGGCCTATCGAGCTCACTGCTTACACGCTCGGCGGCCCAATCGAGATTCGCCCTGCTCCGCCCGAGCGCGACTGGATGGACAAAAGTGACCAGCGCTATGCCTATCGCTGTCTTCCGCTCAACATCGCCAATGCGTATGGCTGGGAAATCCTCTGCCCGTCGGGCTTCACCGCGATCTGGAACGGCTATGCGGATCTCGACGCCATCGTCGTCGCCCCTGATCCGGGCACGACCGCGCCGGCGATCAGTCATTTCGGGCGCGGCATCCTGACCTTCCATGTTCCACTGCTGTTTCAAACCGGGCCCGACGTGGACCTCGTGGTGCAGGGGCCCATCAACCGGCCAAAGGATGCCATCGCTCCGCTCACGGGCGTTGTGGAGACGGATTGGGCGCCCTACACCTTCACGATGAACTGGCAATTCACGCGGCCCCAGGCGGCCATTCGGTTCGAAGCCGGAGAGCCGTACTGCCACGTGTTTCCGGTCCGCCGCGGCGAGCTTGAAGGCATCACGCCGCGCTTGGCCGCGATCGCGACGAAACCCGATCTCAAGCGCCAATACGAGACGTGGATGCAGAGCCGCAACCAGTTCAATGCCGACCTCAAGCTGGCCGGATCAGACGCTCAGGCGGAGAAATGGCAGAAGCGCTACCACCGCGGCCAGTTGCCGGACGGCGCGGCGGCACAAGCGCCTGGTCACCGGACCCGCGTGCGGCTGAAGCCGTTCGAGGAATGAGCAACAATCAAAATAATCCGGGTCTTCCCCCGCTGACATGTTGCTCGGGCGAGCACGCGACGCTTACTTCCGCAGCTGATCAAAATAGCGCAGATCGGGCGGCGGCTGATCCTTCCGGATGGGCATCAGGTAGCCATCGGCGGACAAGAAGAACGCTTCGTCGTGAATCCGCACATAGGAATTGGCCTCGGCGCAGACCTGGCTGCGCCATTCCGGCGGCTGCGCCGCAAGGCGGCGATAGCGCTTGGTCACGGTCCAGGGCCGGGTCAGGGCATGGTCGATTACCGTGATGTCGTTGAGAAGAAAGTTCCGGTCCGCGCTGTCGAGGTGGATGCGCTCCTTGATGATCGTCTGGCCATCCTTGTGGAACGGCAGCCCGGTGGCATCGTAGGTGCGCGGGCTCTTCAAGCCACGCGTCTCGACCACGAGCGTGTGGTAGTGACCCAGCGCATCCGCATCGGCCCATTCACCAATGGAATAGCCCGCGAAAGTCGGCTCGATCTCTCTCGGCCAATCGCGCCCGTCGGTGTAGATCCGGCGGTAGGAATCGTTGACGTGACTGATCAACACATACGTGGTGTCCGGCGTGATCACGAATTCCATCGGATCGAAGGCGCTCATCATCATCGGCATGCCTTGCGGCAGGCAGTACCATTGCGGCGCGTCACCCGGCTCGCCACGCGCCTGCGCCGCCAGATTGGCGTCGTAGACCGCCTGATACTCGGCGGTCAGCGGCGCGGTGTCGCCTGGCTGCACCCAGCGCGGCAGCACGGTGCGGTCCCATGCGCCCTTCCAGTCTGGAAATTTTGCATCATCGAACGCGCGAGCGGCCGGCGCAGCGGCTGCTAACGTCGCCGCCATCGCGCTCGCCCACAACATGACTCTCCAAGGCATGGCGTGCTCCCCTCTCTTCGGTAATCCCGGCGGGCTCGCGACCGCTCGCTCAAAGCTAGCCCACCGGACGCCAGATGAGGAGGCGGCCTGAATTTCCCGTCTGGGTCATCGATCAGCATCCGGCGCCCGGATGCTCTGCATGCGGCAGCCGCATTGCAGGGCCGCGCCTCGCACATTGACCTGATTTCATAAGCAGGCTTATAATATATGTTCCTTCAGGACAGGTCGGAAATACGCCATGCCGTCCCGGATCACGCCGAATCGGGAATTTGCTTTTACGCTGTATGACGTAGCGCGGCTGCTCCGCACCTATGCGGACCAGCGCGCCGCCGAGTTCGGCATCACGCGGGCGCAGTGGGCGGTGATGGCCCGGCTCGATCGCCAGGAAGGCATCAAGCAGTCGGAGCTCGCGGAAACGCTCGATCTGCAGCCGATCACATTGACACGCCTGTTGGACCGGCTGGAGGAAAGCGGCCTGATCGAGCGCAGGGCCGACCCGCATGACCGGCGGGCCAATCGCCTCTACCTTGCGGGCGCGGCGCGCCCGTTGCTCGAACGCCTGACAAGCCTCGGCGAGGAGCTCATGGCGACCGCACTCGCCGGCATCGACCGTGCGACCGTGAAGCTGATCCTCGCCAATCTCATGCTTGCCAAGGAAAACCTGCGCGGCGCGATCGCCCGCAGATCCGCTGCGCCACTCCCTCTCCCTTCCCTCCCCCGCAAGCGGGGGAGGGTTAGGGTGGGGGACAGGAGCGCGAGCAACGTTGCGGAAAAAGTCGCGGAAAAGACCCATGTCTGATGCCGTCCTCAAGTTCCGCAGCGAAGGCGATGTCGGCGGTGTCAAGCGCAAGGCCTCGCTCGGCGAACGCTTGCGCGCTCGCGCGCGGCTCACTTTGCTGGTCATCGTTCCGCTCATCGGCCTCATCGCCGGGCTTGCGCTTTATCTGTCTGGCGGCCGCATCGTCTCGACCGACAACGCCTATGTGGGCGCCCAGAAGGTGCTGGTGACGCCGGACATATCCGGCAAGATCGCTGCAGTCTCCATCAAGGAGGGTCAACACGTTTCGGCCGGCGACGTGTTGTTTGTGATCGATGCGACGCCGTACCGCCTGGCCCTTGCGCAGGCGCAGAGCAAGCTCGAGAGCACCCGCACCGACTTCAACAACATGAAGTCCAACCTCGCGTCGCTTGACAAGCTGGTCGATCTTTCACAGCAGAATGTCGCCTTGAAGCGCAGGGATGTCGAGCGCAAGCAGCAGCTCGTCACCCGCGCCGGCGCCTCTCAATCCGATCTCGATAATTCCATGTCGGCAGCCGTCACCGCGGAGCTGGAGGCGCAATTTGCGGCGCAGCAGCAGGCCTCGACGCTGAATGCGCTGCTCGGCAAGCGCGACCTGCCGCTCGATGAGTATCCGCCCTACCGACAGGCCAAAGCGGCGGTGGACCAGGCCGAGCGCGATCTCGACCACACCACGCTCAAGGCGTCGATCAGCGGCACCGCGACCCAAGTGGACAACATTCAGCTCGGTCGCTTTGTCACCGCCGGAACCCCGATCCTCAGCATCATCGATGATGCCGCGCCCTGGGTCGACGCCAACCCGAAGGAAACCGATCTCACCAATGTGCGGACCGGACAGAAGGTCGTGGTTTCCGTCGACGCGTTTCCAGCCCGCAGCTTCCGCGGCACCATCAGCTCGATCAGTCCGGGCACCGGCGCCGAATTCGCGATCCTGCCGCCGCAGAATGCCATCGGCAACTGGGTGAAGGTGGTGCAGCGCGTGCCGGTGCGCATCGCCTTCGATGCCGGCCAGGACGTGAGCTTATTGCGCGCCGGCATGAGCGTGACGGTCGATATCGATACCGGCCATTCCCGCTCGCTCAGGTCGCTCATCTCGGCGTTCATGCGCACGGGCGGACCGCCGTGAGCCCTGCATCCGCCTCGCGCTGGCAGCGGCCGCTGGTGACGGTCTGCGCCATGGCGGCGACCATCATGCAGGCGCTCGACACCACTATCGCCAATGTGGCGCTGCCCTATATGCAGGGCAGCCTCTCGGCCTCGCTCGATCAGATCAATTGGGTGCTTACCTCTTATATCGTGGCTTCTGCCATCATGACGGCGCCGATCGGCTGGATTGCCGACCGCTTCGGCCGCAAGAAGCTGTTCATCGTCTGCACCGCCGGCTTCACTTTCGCCTCGGTGCTGTGCGGGCTCGCCGGCTCGATCGGCGAGATGGTGGCGTTCCGCCTGCTGCAAGGCATGTTCGGGGCCGCCCTGGTGCCGCTCAGCCAAGCCGTGTTGCTTGATTCCTATTCGGCCGAAGAACGCGGCTCCGCCATGGCGATCTGGGGCATCGGGGTCATGCTCGGGCCCATCATGGGACCGACGCTCGGCGCCTGGCTCACCGACAACTACAATTGGCACTGGGTTTTCTTCATCAATGTGCCGGTAGGTATCGTCACGGTCGCCGGACTCTCCCTGTTCATGGACGAGACCAAGCAACAAAAGCATCTGCGCTTCGATTGGTTCGGATTTCTGGCGCTCGCGGTCGGGATCGGCGCCTTGCAACTGATGCTCGACCGCGGCGAGCAGCTCGGCTGGTTCGAATCCGGCGAGATCGTGGCCGAGACGATCATCTCAGGCGTCGGCTTCTACTTTTTCTTTGCGCATTCGCTCACCACCGAGCGTCCGTTTGTGCGCTTCGACATCTTCAAGGATCGCAATTATGTGGGCGGCTGCTTGTTCATGGTGGTGATCGGGCTCGTGCTGTTCGGCACCATGGCGCTGGTGACGCCGTTCATGCAGAACGTGCTCGGCTATCCGATCCTGACCGCCGGCTTCCTGCTGGCCGCGCGCGGGGTCGGCACGCTGGTCGCCATGGTGCTGGTCGGCCGCCTGATGAAGATCGTGGCCGCGCGCTATCTGGTGCTTACCGGCATGCTGCTCGCAGCCTTCACGCTGGGCCAGATGGTCGACTTCACCGACCAGACGTCCGCGCGCACGATCGTGGTGGCGAGCGTGCTGCAGGGCTTCGGCCTCGGGCTTGTCTTCGTGCCGCTCTCAACGGTCGCGTTCGCGACGCTGCCCGGTCACCTGCGCACGGACGGCACCGCCATCCTCACGCTGGTGCGCAATCTCGGCAGCTCGATCGGTATTTCGGTCGTGATCGCCGAGCTTACCTCGACTACCAGCGCGATGCATGCGCGCCTCGATGAATTCGTCACGCCATTCAACAGTGCGCTGCAGATGCCGGATGCGGCGATGCTGAGCCCTTTGACCGAGACCGGGCGCGCCGTGATGGATCGGGTGCTGACCCAGCAGGCGACCATCATCGCCTATGCGAACGACTACAAGCTCTTGATGTATCTGACGCTTGCCGCCATCCCGCTGGTCTTCGTGATCGGGGTCGGATCGGCGAAAAGAACGCCGCCCGCCGCGGCCGCCGAGGTCGCGCATTAACCGGAAGCTCGTGCCTCAAGTGACTCGCGGTAAGGTTCAGCACCGCGTTCGGTGACGGTCTGCTTCTACTTCAATCGCAGGGATCATTTCGCGCTGCCGCGAACAGCGGGTCCGGGCCAGAGCAGAGAGCAGAAGTCGGCAACAAGATTGCGGGGCTTAATGTCGCCGCCGCTTTTGGCAATGGCGCCACGCCCTCCATGGGCCCTGCATGGTGATCGCGCAATCCGGAGTGACCGCGCGAACACTCGGCTAGGCAATCTTCTCTCAGAAATCGGCCGTGTTGGCTTGCGGAACCGGGAACAGGTTCTTGCCGAAATGGTCCCCGTTGTTTTCGGCGCAAACCATCTCGAGGAGCGGGTTCGGTACCTTGCGCCAGCTTCTCCTCATGTAGAGCTGTTCATTGAAGGTGTCCGGATCGTCGACCTTGACCAAAGCTTCCAACGTCTCGCCATCGGCGGACAACCTAAAGCGTTCAATGACATGCAGCTTCTCGGAATGCGGCGTGCGGAACCAATCCAAAAAGCTATTGTGGGTCTGAAGCCCGATGGTGTCGACCACCAGAGTGTCGCCGCCTTCGTAATATCCGATCGACTCGCCGAACCACGATGGCTTCACCGGCTCGGAATGCTGGTCGGTCAAGAAGATGCGGCGCACCATGTGATCGGTTTGCCAGATCATCCACACCTCATTTGGTGTTTGGATGAAGTAGAATGGCTCAGCCGGCGTCAACAATTGCTCGGGAACGCCACCCGGATAGCAGCTCGATTGGGCGGAGAACGGAAGTCCCCGTTTGCCGGTTAACACTTCATCATTTGATTCCTGCATCTGTTTCGCCGCCCATGGCTTAAGCACCGGGTCCTTGGTGTTGCCGATATGCGGCGTCACCTGACCGGGGCCGTCACGGTTGCCATGAAGGGGATGGGCGGGGTCTTGGCGTATAGGGCCGCGGCCCAGCCCCGGCGGCGGGTCGAGCCAGTCGACGCCCACGACAAGCCAAGCGAATTGGGCTGATGCCAGCTGAGGAATCGTGCCCTTTGCGACCTCGTATCCCTGCGACGGGGTTTGGGCGCACGCGCGTAGGGCGGGCGCGAAAACGGCGACGCTTGCGACGATGACCGCTATCGAGGCATCGCCCAGTAGCGCTTTGAAAGAACAGCAAAGGAGATCGGAATATCTTGCACACTTCGACACTTTGGAATGCTCCGATTCTTCTGGCGGGATCGATGATGAGACTCGCTTCGCAGTTCAAGCCGTGAAGAAGTAAACGAAATGGCGGTAGTCGCGATCGGGCCCTTCCTGTTGCGGGTAGCGGCTGAAGGCCCGTTCGAGTCACGGGACCGCCCACCCCAGAGGATCACCTCGGCGCTGTCGAAGATATCGGAACGAAGAAGGCTCGTCAGCGGGTGCGAGCGCTGTTCTGCAGCCGGCCTAAGTGCCAGAGGACTGCTCCGGATCAACTTGAGAAAGTCTCAAGCCGAGGCAATTCAGGGTCGCTTTGGGGCCCTTAGCTGTCCTACTGGATAAGAGAAGGGTAGGACCGATTCGGGCCAGATTCGGAAAGGCTCAGATTGAGCAATTCAGGCTTGCTTTCGCCGCGTTAGCTGCCGGGCAGGAGAGCCGGCCTCTTGGCATGCAATTGAGTAGCCGCCCGGCTAACTAACCCCCGATCTCAAACGTCACGCCCTGCGCGAGCGGCAACTCGCCGCCGAAATTGATCGTGTTGGTGGCGCGGCGCATATAGGCCTTCCAGGAATCCGAGCCCGCCTCGCGGCCGCCGCCAGTCTCCTTCTCGCCCCCGAAAGCGCCGCCGATCTCCGCCCCTGAAGGCCCGATATTCACATTGGCGATGCCGCAGTCGGAGCCGGTTGCCGAAAGAAAGCGTTCCGCTTCGCGTATGTCGCGGGTGAAGACCGAAGAGGATAGGCCGGCCCCGACCGCGTTGTGCATTCGGATCGCCTCGTCGAATTCCGCGTAGCGCATCACGTAAAGAATCGGCGCAAAAGTCTCGCGCAGCACCGGCCCTGAATGCGACGGCATCTCGGCGAGCGCCGGACGCACATAGTAGGCGGCGTCGCCTCCGATCCCGGCGATACGCGCTCCACCCTGCACCTTGCCGCCGGCGGCGCGCACTTCGTCAAGCGCGCGTTGCATGCCTTCGAAGGCGTGTCCGTCAATCAGCGGCCCGACCAATGTCGCGGCCTCGCGTGGATCGCCGATCGCGACCGAGGCATAGACGGCCGAAAGGCGGTCCAGGAGCTTGCTGTAGATCTCATCGTGCACGAACAGCCGCCGCAGCGTGGTGCAGCGCTGGCCTGCGGTCCCCATGGCGGCGAACGCAATCGCCCGCAGCGCAAGCTCGAGATCGGCGGACGGCGTCACGATCGCCGCATTGTTGCCGCCGAGCTCGAGGATTGCGCGGGCAAACCGCGCCGCAAGGCGCGGCGCTACCGCGCGCCCCATGGCGGTCGATCCGGTCGCGGAGATGAGCGCGACGCGACTGTCATCGACCAGCGCCATGCCGATATCGCGGCCGCCGATCAACACTTCGCATAATCCCTCGGGCGCTTCGCCAAAGCGGCGCCGCGCCCGCTCGATCAGAGCGCCAGTCGCAATTGCCGTGAGCGGGGTCTTCTCCGAGGGCTTCCACGCGACGGAATCCCCACAGACGAAAGCGAGCGCCGCATTCCAGGCCCATACCGCCACCGGGAAGTTGAATGCCGAGATCACCCCGCAGGGGCCAAGCGGGTGCCAGGTCTCCATCATGCGATGCTCAGGCCGCTCGCTGGCGATTGTGCGACCATAAAGCTGACGCGACAGTCCCACCGCAAAATCGCAGATATCGATCATCTCCTGCACTTCCCCGCGGCCTTCGGAGAGGATCTTGCCGGTTTCGAGCGTGACCAGGAGACCAAGATCGTCCTTGGCGGCGCGCAGCTCTTCGCCAACGAGGCGCACGAATTCGCCACGTCGCGGCGCCGGCACGGTGCGCCAGCGGAGGAACGCGTCGGCGGCGCGGGCGATGGCGGCGCCTGCCGTGGTCGCGCTGTTTGCGCGGACCTCCGTGATGATTTCGCCGGTTATCGGCGAGACCGCGGCGAGCCCTTCGCCGAACGCGCTGTCCGGCACTCCGAGCCGTGCCAGGATGGCGAGCGCCTGTGCCCGCGGCGAATCCATCGCAAGCTTCGCGTTCATGACGGTCTCGCGCCGCCGAACGCGGCCGGGGCAGCATCCGGCTTGGCATATACGCGGCCGAAGCGATTCTCCAGAAATGCCTTCAGCGGGATGTCCTCCTGTCGCACGAAGCCATTTTGCGGCAGGCTTCCCATGACCAGCAAATCGAGCACTGCGCAGATCGCGGCCGCCGTGGTGATCTGGATGGCGCTCAGCATGCGCCCCTCCACCTCGCGGCTGTAGATCTTGTTGGCATAGGTTTCCTGCATCAGCTGGCCGCGGGTGTGGCCACTGACCGAAACCGAGATGATCACCACGTCTTGCAGCGTGGTCGGCACCGCATGCTCAAGGATGTTCTTGAGCACGTCGCGGCGGTCGCGCAGGCGCAGATCATTGAGCAGCGCCCGCATGATCGCGGCGTGCCCCGGATAGCGGATCGTCCGATAATTGAGGTTGCGCACTTTCCCGGCGAGGGTGTCGCATAGCGTGCCGAGCCCGCCGGACGTGTTGAAGGCCTCGTAGGTGACGCCGTCCAGCGAGAACTCCTCGCATTCTTCCAGCGGCGGCACCTCGCGCCGCTCGCCGTTGACGATCGCCTCGCACGGCTCGCAATATTCGTTGATGACGCCGTCCGTGCTCCAGGTGAGGTTGTAGTTGAGGGCATTCGACGGATATTGCGGCAGTGCGCCGACCCTGAGCTTGACGCTGTCGAGGCTCTCGAAGCGGCGGGTCATGTCGTAGGCCACGATCGAAACGAACCCGGGCGCCAGGCCGCACTGAGGGATGAAAGCTTGCGTCGCACTCTCAGCCAACTCCTTGACGCGCCGGGTGCTGGATACATCCTCCGTCAAATCGAGATAATGCGTGCGCGCAGCGCGGGCCGCCGCCGCGATGACGCCGGTCAGATGAAACGGCGCAGCATTGAGCACCGCAAACTGCCCGTTGAGCAGATCGAGCAGCCTGCCGCCGTCCTCGATCTCGGCGATCACCGGACGCACGCGTCCATCGCCGGAGAGACGCTCGAAAGCCTCCGCCGAGCGATCTGCCAAGGTCACCTGGTAGTCGCCGGTCGCGCCTAAAAGCCCGGCGATCGTGGCGCCGATCTTGCCGGCGCCGAGCACCACGACCTTCTCCAAAGGGGGCCTCCGCCAAGGACCAGAATTGCGGGTGAGCTTAACACCGAAACGATGACGCGCCGCCCTGCGTTCCCGCAATTTCGCGCCGATGCATGCGAGCGGTCTCGCGCCAGATGCGCGCCCCGAGGGGCTCCATATTTTCGCGTTAGTCGGATTGACACGAAATAAATATTCGTGTTAATCGGATTATCATGAAAAATAAAGAGGCCAGCCCCACGCGTCCCTATGTGATGACGGCGCGCGCCGCCAAGGCGGCGGCGACCCGCGCGCGCATTCGCGCCCGCGCCGCCGAGCTCTACCGCGAGCGGCCGATCGAGGATTTCACGCTGGAGGAGGTGGCGCGGCGTGCCGAGACCACGGTGCAGACGGTGCTCCGCATCTTCAGCAGCAAGGAGCAGCTGATCTATGCGGCGCTCGAGGAGATGGTCGAGCACGGCATGCCAGTCAAGCCGACGCCGCCAGGCGATGTGCCGGCGGCGGTCGCGGCGATCTTCGACATCTATGAAGGCATGGGGGATCTGGTCCTCGAGCGCCTTTCCGACGAGCATCGGCGGCCCGCCCTGAAGGAGGGCCTCGAACGGGGCCGCAAGAGCCACCGAGACGGCGTCCGCACGGCGTTTGCCCCGCAGCTCGCGCGGGTTTCCGGCCACGCCCGCTCCGAATTGACGGAAATGCTGACCATCCTCACCGATGTCTATGTGTGGAAGCTGCTGCGTCGTGACCGCAAGCTCGGTCGCCGCGCCGCCGAGGCGATCGTTTGCAAGATGATTGATCGGGTAACGTTGGAGGAGACGGCATATGGCGAAGATTCTATGGTTGAATTGGTCGGGCGGCGGAAATCTGCCCCCTAGCCTCGGCATCGCCCGGGTCTTGTCCGAGCGCGGCCATGAGGTGGTGTTCGCGGGCCGACCCGAGATGGTTCCGCGCGTCGACGTAGCCGGCTTTCGCGCCATCGAGCTCACGCAGGCGTATGCGCAAGTCGAGCGCTACCCGCAGGGCCATTTCATGACCCGCGCCGTTTGCTATCTGACCTCGCCCGCGGTCGGCGCCGAGATCAGGCAGGTGGTCGCGGAGGAAAAGCCGGAGCTCGTGCTGATCGATGCCATGTTCCCGGTGGCGCTCGCAGAGGCCGCGGATTTCGCGCTGCCTTCGGCGGTCGTCATCCACACGTTCATTTTCCGCCAGCTCGACATGTGGCGGCGCTTTTTCACCATGTTCGACGGCATGCGTCAGCAGGCGGGGTTTCCCGGTCTGCCTACGGTCGATGCGCTTTGGCAGGCACGCGATCGCATCATCGTCACGACGCTCGCGGCGTTCGACGCCGCCCCGCTGCCCGGCTGGCAGATGGTGCGTCATGTCGGTCCCTCGCTCGAGGACGAGAAACACGCCGTTCCGCTGCCGCTGCCCTGGCCGGATGCGGACGGAACCCCATTGGTGCTGATGAGCTTCTCGACGGGCTTCGAGCAGCGCAACGTCGAGAAGCTGCAGCGCGGGCTCGAAGCGTTGAAGAGCCTGCCGGTGCATGTGGTGGCGACGACCGGCGGGATCGTCGGTCCCGGAGAGCTCGTCACGCCGCGCAACGCGACGGCAGTGAGCTACGCGGCGCACGATCCGATCATGCGACGCGCTGCGCTGGTCGTAACGCACGGCGGCCACGGCACTGCCATGCGTAGCCTGCGCCACGGCGTTCCCATGGTGGTCATCCCGGGCCTGGCGGGCGATCAGCCTTATGTGGCGGCCGCCGTGCAGGAATGGGGCGTTGGTCGCGCACTTCCGGGCGATGCCGATGTCGCGGCGATCAGGAGCGCCGCGCAGGAAGTGCTTTCCACGCCTTCCTACCGGGCCGAGGCGGAGTTGCGCGCCAAGGCACTTGCCGGCGTCGATGGCGCTGCACGCGCCGCCGACGAGGTCGAGAGCATGCTTGCGAGCCCGCGCCCCATGCGCGCTGCGAATCCCGCCAGAGTGCTGGCGTAATTTGCAGTCTCTTGTCCCCGGCCCCGACCCGGGACCGTTCCAAGCTACCAATAGGGTTGCGGCCAGTACGGTCCCGGTTCTGCAGCGCACCGTGGTATTGGCGCCCTCGCGAAAACTCTAACGCAACGGCCGCGCTGCGCTGCGCCCGGGACAAGATCTTTGGTTCCGGTCCGTGCCTTAATTCTTCGTCTCGGCAAAATTCCGCAGATCGGGCGGCTTCTGATTCTTCTGCGTCGGCATCAGGAAGCCGTTCTCGCTGATCAGATAATCTTCATGACCGATGACGACGTGATGGTTGTCCTCGGCGCACACATATTCCACCCACTTGGCGTCGGTCACGTGGTGATAGGTGCGGGTCACGGTCCATGGGCGGGTGAGCGCGTGATCGATGACAGTGATCTCGTTGCGCATCACCGTGGGATCAGCCGCATCGACGAAGATGCGCTCTTTGATGATGGCCTGGTCGTCATCGTGCAGGGGCAGCCCGCTCGAATCGTAGCTATGCGGGTTCTTCACGCCGCGCGTCTCGACCTCGAGCATGTCGTAATGACCGTTGCCGGTGGTGTCGCGCCAGCGGCCGATCGAATAGCCGTTCGACGAGTGGATGAGATGCGCCGGCCAGTCGCGTCCGTCGGTGTAGACGCGGCGAAACTGATTGGCGATGTCGCGCATGATGTAGGTCGTTTCCGGCGTGATGGCGAAGAACAACGGATGATCGCCGTTCATGATCCTCGGCATGCCGTGCGGCAGACAGCGATAGCCGGGATTATCACCCTGGCCACCGCGTGCCTGGTTGGCGAGGTCGGCCTCATAGCGGGCCTGATATTCCGCGGTCAGGGGCGCCTGTTGGGCGAGACCGCGTGGCTTGTCCGGATCCCAGGTGCCCCCCTTGGTGGCACGCGAACGCCCCCAACTGCCGGCGTTCCAATCCGGATAGAGCGCGCCGTCGTCGGCCCGCGCGTCGAGCACAAAGCAGCCAAATGCCGCCGCCAGCGCGACCGGAATGATCAAGGATCGATGCAGCATCATGCCTCCTTCCTGGTATCGCCGATTTAAGTCGCCGGGGTAGTATATCGGATCAACCATGAAAGGCAGAGCTGCCGATTCCCCGGTGGCAAAACAGGATCGCCCAGCTCATCCTCGATCACAAAAAATTTAAACAACACCGGCTTGAAGAGACGCGCTGAAATAGCAACCTCGATTCCGGCCAGGCCGGGGTGCGGGGGCGGACGCTTGCAACATCTCTGGTCTGACCAAGGAGGCAGTCATGCATCTCCGCCCGCTGCATCGTGTCCTCCACCCGCGAAGCGTCGAATTGAAGAAGCACGGAGGGAACGCCATGAATAGACGAATCATGTTCAGCCTTGCGCTGGCGGCCGCAATCGGAGCCCTGACGATGCCGGCGGCCTCTTTTGCTCAAGAGGCGCAGCGCCCACCGGCCGCCGCTGGGGCGCAACAGAAGCCGCCGGCGGCGCCCGAAGCCCCGAAGGCGCTCAAGGATCAGCTGGTCGGCACGTGGCGTCTTCTCATCGCGGATGCGGTCAATCCGGACAACAGCCAGACCCCGCAATTCGGGCCCAACCCGGAGGGCATTCTGATATTCACGCCCAACGGACACTATTCGTTGCAGATCATGCGCTACAATCGGCCGAAGTTCGCGGCCAACGACCGCACCAAGGGAACAGCGGATGAAAACAAAGCCGCGATTTCCCAGATGGCCTCCCATTTCGGAACCTATACGGTCGACGAGGCGAACAAGACCATAACCTTCCGCATCGAAGGCAGCGCATACCCCAATTGGGAAGGAACCACACAGACGCGCATGATCAAGTCGATCAATCCGAACGACGCGCTCGTCTACATGATTGCGAACCCGTCCACAGGCACTCTGCCGGAGATGGTTGCGTGGAAGTGGGTGCCGTGATCGGGTGAAGCTACGGCGAATCGAGGCGATGCGCCTGCGCGTCGCCTCAACGCGTAGCACTCGTCCCAAATCGCAGCCCCAAAATCTGCATATGCGGGCTGATGCGCTCGCGCCGTGTCTCTGTCACGTGACCTTGTCATTGTGAGGGCGTGTGAACAAATCGCGGCTGCAGGTTTCCTGCTCGTCCCCGCGGAAGCGGGACCCAGTGCTTTGCCGCAAGGACCAGACCCCACTTCCGCGGGTAAGCGCAGGCGGGTATTTCTTCGCAAGCTCTGAGTCTATTACATCGAGCTTTTCACATTGAAGCGCCCGGCCGTCGGCGAGCGTCGTGTCTACCAACTCGCTCGGCGCCGGGATGTCGTTGCGTGTCGGCACAAACCCAAGGTGTTCGCGGCCGGATAGGAGGCCAGGTGCTCAAGCCCAGACTCGAGGCGCTCGCGCGCTTTGCCGCGGCCGCCGTCGTGTGCGCGATGGTCGGTGCTATTGCGATCAAGTCAAGGTCGATCGGTTCAATTGCGGCGGGACCAATCGTGCTGCGACCTGCGCTCGCCGCCGACGGTGTGCCCAATTTCGCGCCAAACAGCTCAACCGGCTGGCTCGCCGAGGATGATGATTTCATCCAGCCGCCGAGCGGGCCGGGTCCGGTCAAGTCCGATCCGAGCCGTCCCTACATCAGCTTCTATAAATTGCGCGACAATCCGCATCCGATGTTTCGGCTTGCCGATCTGTCCAATCCGATTCTGCAGCCCTGGACACGGGAGGCGCTCGCCAAGGTCAACGCGCGGGTGCTTGCGGGCGGCTATGTGTCGATTCCCAAGGAGCGATGCTGGCCGGTCGGCGTCCCGGGTTTTCTGTTGCTGCCGGCCACGCCGGTCTACTTCCTGCAGACCACCAAGGAAGTGGTGATGATCTGGATGCAGGACCATCAAGTGCGCCATGTCTATCTCGATGTGCCGCATTCCGCGAACCTGAAGCCGTCATGGTTCGGCGAATCTGTCGGCCATTACGAGGGCGCCACGCTGGTGGTCGACACGATTGGGCTGTCGAGCCGAACCTTCGTCGACAATTATCAGACCCCGCACACGGAGCAGCTGCATGTGATCGAGCGCTACCGCATGGTCAATGGCGGCAAGACACTCGAGGCGAAAGTCCATGTCGAGGACCCGGGCGCCTTCACCACGGCCTGGGACGCCATTCAGCGCTATCGCCGCGTCGAGCAGGGTCCGATGATCGAGATGGCGTGCGCGGAGAACAACGACGATCACTTCCAGCAGAACCTCGAGCCCATGCCGCAGGCCGACAAGCCGGATTTTTGAACGAGGCTCTAGCTTGGAGCCTATACATCAAGCTTATAGGCGCGCTTCGCGGCGCCGCTGAACAGTGCGGTCTTTTCGTCCGCGGAGTAATGTGCGGCTATGCGCTTGAACGCGTTCCAGATCACCTGATAGCTGCAGGTGCCTTTGTCGACCGGGAAGTTGCTCTCGAACATCGAGCGTTGCGGACCGAAGGCGGCGATCGACGCCTCGATATAGGGACGCCAAGCCTTTTCCAGGTCCTGCGAGGAGGGCGGGTCGGGTCGGTCGAAGAAATCAAAGCCGATCATCTTCATGCCCAGCCCGCCGAGCTTGACATAGGTGTTGGGGAAGCTCGCGAACTTCTCGATCTTGGCGCGCCAATCCGCAAAGGCCGCATCGCGCTTGCCCGCATAGGGACCGATCGCGACCGGCCCGCCCACATGGTTGAGCACGATGCGGGCCTGCGGAAACGCATGGGCGAGATCGATCACATCATCGAGCTGGGTCTGGAACAGCCAGGCATCGAAGGTGAGGTCGAGCGCGGTGAGCGCTGCGAAGCCTCGCGGAAATTCTTGTCGAGATACAGGCCTGGTCCGGCCGCGTTGCCGAACGGCTTGAGCCCCGGATCATCGCTCCACGTCGAGCCGTTGCGCACACCGCGGATGCGGCCATCGGAAACCGCCATATGCCGCTCCAGCAGGCCCTTGGCGCGCGCACCGAGCCGGAGATCCACATACCCGACCATGCCGGCGATGCAGCGTGTCGGTCCATAGCGACCGGAGGCGCTCATCGCCGCGACCCCGCACACGAACTCGGTCTCGCCCAACGACTTGAGCTCGTCGGGTCCATCAGCGCGGTACATCGATCCCGCCTGCTCGAACATGGTGGCGTGGATCTTGTGACCACTGCCCACATCGGCAAGCAGCTCGGGGAACAGATAGCGGTAGCCGGGACGATCCCAAAGATGATGATGCGGGTCGATGATCGGCAAATCCGGCTCGAGGATTTCCTCGGTGTGCTTGGCGAGCCAATCGGTGCGCACCGGCGCTTGCGAAGCCGGCCCCGGAGCCGTCGGCGGCGTGTTTTGTGCGCGTACAGAGCCGGCGCCGAGCGCGACTGCGCCGACAAGGCCGGCGCCGGCGCTCAGGAGCGCGCGACGCGACACTGCGCGCGCATCACCGCCGTGTCGGACTTGCTCGGTTTGTTGAACGCAACTTTCAGCGACAGCCGTCGTGTTGAGCATGGCGTTCCTCCCACATTATGAGCTTGGAAGGAAGCTTACTCTCGAATGTCGCACGGCTCCATTGCGCCAATTCCTCCCCTCCCGACTGCGGCAGGCGATCGCACATGGCGGGCGGCAGTCTCTAGCTGTCCCGGCGTGCCGGGAAAGGAGATGGAAGCGCCGCGCCCTATGTCAAAATGTTAAGCCCCGCACAAGCGGGGGAATCGAGAGAGGCTCCGTTGAGAAAAAGGAGCAAGAGGCGTGGGAGGGGGCGCCTCTTGCTCGCTCTGGGTCCGGACTGGAGACGAAGGGTCCGGACGCTCGATATCAGTTCTGCCGCGCCGCCTTGTGGGCCGGCTGATACGCAAAGCTTACGCGAGCCTGATCGGTGTTGTTCCACCACCACGGCAGCTGGTTGCCCTTGGCCTCGCGCGCGGCTTGAGCTGCGCTCGCGCTCTCATCGATATCGTTGGCGTAAGCGGTCGAAATGGTGCCGAGCGCGCCCATCAGGAGGGCCGCGGCGAGGAGGGTCTTGCTCTTGGTCGACATGGGAAATCTCCGTCTTGTTGTCGGTAACAACCTCAAGACTGGCCGGAGCGGGTTATTATTCCCGGCTTCGCTCGCTTATGTGCTGGATTTGGAGAATGCGGCCGATATCGCCATTAAATTGGGCTTCAGGATTCTAAATTCGCATTTAGTCTGCCGGCTCCATGTCGGGAATTCGTCGGGATAAACGGCAAATGGCCGCGCGCTGACCTTGATCAACGGCGTGGCGGCTGCCCCGCGATATTGAGCGCTCTGCTTGCCTGCAAGCGCGGATTTGCTGTTACAGCCGCAACTATCTGGCCCGCCGGTGAGCTTGACACCTGCTTTCAGCCGGACTTAGCATTTCGGGCTTTCCAGAACAGATCAGCTTGCCGGAGGTGTCCATGTACTCGTCCGTGCACTCTACGATGCCGGGCATTCTGCCTCGCGCTGCCGTTGCGGCATGCTTCGTGTTGGCGGCGGTCGGCGCATCGCGGCCTGCGCTCAGCCAAACCGCGGCTCCCGACCTGAATTACGAGTTCTTCCGCGACAAGGTCGAGCCCGTCTTCTTAACCAAGCGTCCTGGCCACGCCCGCTGCGTGTCCTGTCACACGGTAAATAATGCGCCGTTCCATCTGGTGCCGCTGTCGCCCGGAGCCACGGCCTGGAACGAGGAGCAGTCGAAGCAGAATTTTGAGCTCGTGCATCGCGTGGCGGTCGCCGGCTATATGGAAAGCCCGCTCATCAAGCATCCGCTCGCCCAGGAAGCGGGCGGCGATCCGCATCATGGCGGCGGCCAGCAATTCGGATCGCAGGATGATCCGGCCTGGCAGACGCTGAAGGCTTTCGTCTCCGGGGCAGCGGTGAATTAGCTTTGCTAGACAATGCATTTTGCGCGCAACAAGTAAGCAAAGTGGGAGATGACCAAGATGACGAGCAATCAAGTCTTGCGTGGAAGTCTCACGGCGCTCGCCGGCGTCGCCTTAGGAGCCATGCTGTTCGCGGCCTCCTGCTCCTCGGCGGCGGCGCAGGGATCGAAGCTGCGTATCCTGCAGACCAATTCTGCCGGCGACAACATCAACATCATCGATGCCGCCAGCAACAAGGTAGTGGGCGAAATATCGGGCATCGAGGCCAATCATGGGATCGCCGTATCGCCGGACGGCACACGTCTCTATGTCAGCGTTGAAAGCATGGAGCGGGTGCTCGATGTGGTAGACCTGAAGACTCTTCAGGTCATCAAGAAGATTCCGCTGAGCGGGGTCGCCAACCTCATCGACATGACGCCTGACGGGCGCTGGATTTACGTGGCGATCGCCCAGGACTGGAGCGATCTCTCGAGCTTCCCACAGATCAAGGCGCAGCCGAGCGGCGGCGTAGACGTCATCGACACCGCCTCGCTGGAGAACGTGAAGACGATTGCGCTCAGGGGCGGTGTGCACGACCTCAACGTCACTCCGGACGGCAAATATGTGATCGCCGGCTCCAGCCGCGGCGCCAAGCCGCCGGCCAACATGATGGACGTGATCGACACCAAGACCAATGAGGTCGCATGGAGTCTTTTGATGAAGCCGGCGCCCTCGCCGATGGCGATCTCGAAGAATCCGGACGGCTCGACCAAATGGATCTTCGCGCAAGTCGGCGACATGAATGGGTTCGAGGTGATCGATTTCGCCTCGCAGAAGCAGATCAACGAGATCAAGCTGCCGGAATTGCCCGCAGCTGAGCAGAACAAGGCGGGCCCGCCGGCAATTTCGCACGGCATCATGGTGACGCCGGACCAGAAAACCTTGCTGGTCAACAGCCGGCTCAACAGCTCGCTCTATGCCTATTCGCTGCCTGATCTGAAGCTGGTGGGCAGCGTCAAGCTGGGCGGGCGCGGCGCCGGATGGCTCACCGTCTCGCCTGACAGCAAGACCGCCTATGTGGCCAACGAGCACACCAACAATGTGTCGGTGGTCGACATTGCGAACTTGAAGGAAGTCGCCCTTATCCCGGTCGGCTTCGCGCCGGCGCGCAACACGACCTGGATGGCGCCGTAGGCGAGGCAGTCTCGGCCTCGCTTCCCCCGCATGGCGCGTCGAACACGCGCTTAGACGCGCTAATGCGGGGAGAGGGTCGGGGTGGAGGGCGGCTTTTCAAGTCCTGTGCCCCTATCACCTCCCAAATCGATCAAACACCGTGCGGCGCAGAAATTTCATCAGCCGCCGCAGCAGCCGCTCCTCGGCATTGGCCGGCGCCTCGCGCGCAAGCACTGTCTCAGGCGCCCCGACCGTGAACAGGCCGCGCTCGATGATCATGCCGAACACCACCGGGTTGGCACGCAGGAGCGCGCGCTCGACTTCTTTGGCCATGTAGCCGGCGAGGATTTCTGGCGGAGAATCGAAGACTTCCGGCATGGCGGCCGAGAGGGTCCTGTCGGCCAGCACGTTCCATTTTGACACCCCGCCCATGTGCGGCGACCGTAGTCCATAGACCACGCGGCCGATCCGGCTCTCGCGGATCGCGTAGGAGCAATAGACGCAAGGCTCGGCGCTCACATAGATCGTGCAGTCGTCGAGGCTGACCGTCGCAAGCGTCTTCTGCGCCTGTGAGATTGCGACCACCTCGGCATGGCGCGTCACGTCATGCTCGTGCGCCACCCGGTTGATGGATTCGGCAATGACCGCCCCGGCGCGGCTGATCACCACGCCGTACGGATATTCGCCGGCCTCCGCCGAGCGCACCGCAACCGCGATGCAGCGCGTCATCATGGCGCGGTCTTGCGCCTCGCGATCCCGAGTGTCATGCGGCTCAGCCAATGCGATACCTTGTTAGAAACAGCGATGTGCTCCCCACAAAGTCTAGTGTCGCCGATTTGAAGTTCCTGCTACAGGGGCCGCAATCTCATTCAAGAACTTCAAAGCGAAAAGCGACACTAGAATCATATGTTCGCTAGTGCCCCTTTCTTTCCGAAGTTCGTGCCGAAGGGTGCCGCGATGTATCACGAATTTCGGAAAAGGGGCACTAGAACAGGTGGACTCACGGTCGCGATCTTTTCTGCTCGTCGTAATACCGATCAGGCCCGGGGTGCGGGAAGGAGCTACACGAAGTCGGTGCCCATGCGGAGCTCGAGCCCGAGATGGGGCAAGCTGCGGCGCCAGGCATCGCCGCTGCGATTGATCCGCTAACACGCTCGGAGACTGCGGGCCGTCACAGATACTTCGTGACGGCACGAAACTCCCGCAAGGCCGCGCTGCCCTTGCGCCCTGGGACCTTTATCGACTGATCCAGACAGTGATCGATGTGATCAAGGATCAGCGCCTTCTTGGCATTCATGATCGCGCTCTCGACCGCCTGCAGTTGCTGGGCAAGCTCGATGCAAGGCCTGGCTTCTTCAATCATTTTGATGATCGTTTGCAGGTGGCCGTCGGCACGCCTGAGACGCTTGATAATGTCGGGATGGTGACGGTGGGTCATGACCTCTCTCTGATCCAGGTGGGGGGATAACCCAATATCCCCTCCGGAGGATACCCCGTATCCTGCCATGGGGATGCATGAAAACGCTTGACATGCCGTTTTGCGAGGACTAACTGACGAAAATCGCCGCGGCCGAAGACTTGATGACACCTGCTTGGCGGATCCGACTCGGCAACGACGCCATCTTGACGACGAGCACATGGGAAGTAAGCCTTCGGGGATGCGCCGAGCCGGCCACATCCCCACATCAGAATCGATCGCGGCCTCAGCGGCTGCGTTAGGGTAAGCGATCCCGCCTAGCGGATCGCTTACCTTCGCGCTCACCGTCTTGCCCGCGACGACCATCAAGGCGGAGGTGAGCGATGCTCAACAGGCTCGCACGAACCAATGCCGGCCGGGCGCATCGAGCCCCCGCTTGGGCGCCCGTGCATCGCATTGACAATAATCAGAATGACAGCTGTCCGAGCTCCCAGCGCGCGGCTCGGCCACCCATAGAGTTGCCGTGGCGGCTCGCCTGCCACTGGCGTCCGGCCGAGACCGGTGAGCAGCTCGAATGCTTCTGGCAGCTCGAGCTCGCGGTCGAGACCGAAGCCCCCGAACGAAATGTCAGGATCACAGCCGCCGCGGCCGCCACAACGGGCGCACGGCGACGCAGCCATACAGGCACAGGCAGATGGTAGAGCACCCTAGTTGTCCCGTGGAAGAGCACCCTAGGTGTCCCGCTCCCGCTCACCAGGCGGCGGCAGCGGGAACCCCGACGGGGAACAAGCTTCAACTTCGATTGGTCGTGATCGATCGCGGCCGAGGTGGCGGAGCGCCATAACGCTCCTGGCTTGCCTCGGCGCCGTCGGGCGGTCGCAGAGGTAAGTCAAATGACCAAGTATCTCGCGCGTAGCTACAGCACAGCGTCCGATCCCCTGCCGACGGATTTAGCCGGCACGTGCGATTCCCCGTCCACCGGTTGCTCGCCACCGCGTGGCGTCGATCGTCAAGCTCCGCGCGCGGCCTCGGGTGACAACTGCGGCGAGCTTGAACTGCTCTTTGCGGCGCTCGACTGCATCACGCCCGAGCGCTCGCCCCGGACCTTCAAGCTCGCCCAATCCAGCAGGCGGAAGATTTCCCAAAAAGTGATCGAGGAGGCCGGCGAGGTCGCGCTCGAAGCCGTCAGGCACCATGCTTCCGGCGTGGTCCGCGAGAGTGCCGACCTGCTCTATCACCTCGTCGTGCTGTGGCACCGGCTCGGCATAGAGCCAGGTGAAATCTGGGCCGAGATGCGGACGCGCGCGGACGCCTTCGGCATCGCCGAGAAGCTGCCAAAGACCGTCAGCCGCCACGCGGTTGCCGCCGACTTGAACCGTTCCATCCACAAATCGCCAAAGGGGTAGCGATCATGACCGAGATCAATGAGAGCGTTGCTGCTGTTGCTGAATTGGCCCCGCCGCTCTACCGGACGGCGGCGCTCGACACAGCCCACATCGGAGACATCAACGGCGCCTTCGGCACCATTCGCCGCGGCGATCATGGCCCCCGCATTGGATGGCGGGCACGCTTGATGACACTGCTCGCGATTCTCGGGCCTGGACTCATCGTGATGGTCGGCGACAACGACGCCGGCGCTTTCAGCACCTATGCGCAAGCCGGCCAAAACTACGGCACGTCGTTGCTGTGGACCCTGATGCTGCTGATCCCGGTGCTCTACGTGAACCAGGAAATGGTACTGCGGCTGGGCGCCGTCTCCGGCGTGGGTCACGCTCGGCTGATCCTGGAGCGCTTCGGCAAGTTTTGGGGCGCGTTCAGCGTGATCGATCTGTTCCTGCTCAATGCGCTGACAATCGTGACCGAATTCATCGGCATCAGCCTGGCGTTCGGCTATCTTGGCCTCCCGACGAACTTGGGGGTCCTGGGGGCAGCCGCGTTGGTGATGCTCGCGGTGAGCACCGGCAACTTCCGCCGGTTCGAGCGGTTCGCGGTGTTCCTCGTCTTCGGCAGCCTTCTGCTGGTGCCTCTGATCATTCTGGTCCATCCGCCGCTCGGACAGATAACGCGCGACTTCTTCATCCCGCAAATGCCGGAGACCGACAAGCTGAGCGATGTCATTCTGCTCATCATCGCCATCGTGGGAACGACGGTCGCGCCCTGGCAGCTGTTCTTCCAGCAGAGCTATGTGGTCGACAAGCGCATCACGACGCGCTTTGTCAAGTACGAGCGCCTCGACCTTGTGATCGGCATCGGCTTCGTGATGGTCGGCGCGGTCGCGATATTGGGCTGCGCGGCAGCCGTCTTTGCGGGACAGCCGGAGGCGGGAAACTTCGCCGATACGGGCGCGGTCGCCGCAGGGATCGAGAAATATGCGGGGCAGCTGCCGGCGATCCTGTTCACGCTGGCGCTCATCGATGCTTGCATCATCGGCGCCTCGGCGGTCTCGCTCGCAACCGCTTACGCGATCGGGGACATCATGACCTTGCGGCACTCGCTGCATCGCAAGGTCACGGATGCTAAGGGGTTCTACGGCGTCTATTTCGGTCTGGTCCTCCTGTCCGCTGTGCTGGTGATGACTCCCGGTACGCCACTCGGGCTGCTCACTAATGCGGTGCAGGCGCTCGCGGGCGTGCTTCTGCCGAGCTCCACGGTGTTCCTGCTCCTTCTTTGCAATGATCGCGACGTGCTCGGACCCTGGGTCAATTCGCGCGGGCTCAACTTGTTCACCGGAGCCATCATCGCGGTGCTGGTCATGCTGTCGCTGATCCTGACCCTCGCGGTTCTCTTCCCCGACATCAGCGACACGCAAATCCTCGGGATTCTCATTGGGGGCTGCATTCTGGCGCTTGTTGTTGCGGTCGGCGTCCGGTTTGCCGAGTCGGTCTCGGCCCCTAAAAAGGTCCCGGCAGCCAACGTCGCTGCGGCCGCGCAGCAGGAGCGCCAGCGCGCTACCTGGCGCATGCCGCCGCTCGCCGAATTGCGCCCGGCCAAGCTGACGACACTCAACCGCATCTGGCTCATCGTGCTGCGCAGCTATCTGATCTTGGCCGCAGGCCTCGTGCTCGCACGCATCGTCCAACTGGCCACCACGGGTGCGTGAGGCGGCCGCAATGGGCCCCAGAGGAGGTCGGACGCGCGCGGGCGTCCGACATGCGCTCACGCAGAAAGGCGTGCTCGCTCAGCCGCGCAGAACGCGATTGATCCTTTCGGGCGATTTCTGGCTCCGCGCGCTGCTCATCGCCTCTTTGCGGGATGAGCGAAGCGACCCGTTCGCAGCTTCGGACACGCAGCTGTTGCGGGAGCTCGGATTGTGGCCGGCGTCGCTGCGCCCTTTCCGCGCTCGGTGACTACGGAGCAGGACGATGCGCCACGACGATTTTCCCATGTTCGCGCTTGATCGGGCGCGTCGCCGTGCAGCCCTGGTCTTATTTCGAATCGCGAGCTCGATCCTCCAGAAGGGCATCGAGCTTCACGAGTCGCGAAAGATTTCTCGTCTCAACCTGCGCCTTCGTCTTTCGATTACGGCGTTCCTGGAACGACGTGCGGGACTGCTGCTGATCGGATGGAGGGAACGTCGAAGGCGTCTGGCTGGACCACGGATCGTGGACGGCGAACGGTCGCCGAAGGCTTCGCCATGCGAGCGGCTTGGCGAGCGTCGCACCCCGGTGCGTGAACTCTAAGAAAATCAATGACGAAGGGACTGGCCATGCGTGTTCTTGTTTGCGGAGGCCGCTTCTATGAGAACTCGGATCTCATTCATCAGGAGCTCATTCGCCTCCATTGGCAAAACTCGATCGACGTCATCATACATGGCGGCGTTGCGGGTGCGGGAGCAGCGGCCGAGGCTTGGGCCCGGCGCAATCGGGTCGATGTCGTGCGCTACCCGCCGAACTGGGAAGGCTGGGGCAAAAAGGCCGAATCGCTGCGCAACAACTTCATGCTTGCGGACGGCCGCCCCGATGTCGTGATCGCGTTTCCCGGCGGACGCGACACTGCCGATCTCGTGCAGAAGGCAATTACCGCCGGCATCCAGGTGCTGCACGCGCCATCGGCGACCGGCAAGGAGCGGATGGAAGCGGAAGTGCCACTCTCGGAAGAGGCTCCAAGCGCACATCCGACTTAGTCGATCAATGAGAGTGTGTCTATTTGGCTGCGCTGGTGATATTTGAAATTTGTTTGATTGACAGTAATACAAGTGTTTGCTAAAAACATTTGCTCCTTTAGTCGAGCCATTTTTCAAAAAATCTGAACTGTAAGCGGGCGGGGCGCGCGGTCAGCATTGTTTGGGCTGCAGCGCAGCTCGCAGCGCGTCCGGTTGCGCTGTGGATCGAAGCGCAGGCTAACGAGGAGCGTACGAAACGTGCGTGAATATCTCCGCATCATCATGGCGTTGGTCGCCCTTGACGTCGCCAGTTCAGCGATGGTCGCGCACCGGGCGGCGGCCGCCGACCTCAGGCTGAAAGCGCCTCCGCACAGCGCTCCGTCGGCCTACGATTGGACCGGCTTCTATGCGGGCGGTCATGTAGGCCTCGCGTGGGGCAACTCGGATTGGAACAGCCCGCCCAACTCAGGGGCACTCGATCTGTGGCAAGGGCTCGACGCCTTCAAGGAGTCGGGAAGCTTCTTTGAGGGGATCCAGGTCGGCTACGATCACATGTTCCCGAACCGGGTGGTGCTCGGGGCCATGGCCGACTGGAGCTTTCCATCCTTTCAGGACGTCACCACCGGGCTCTCCATCGGGGGCATCTCGACGCTTACCTCGCCGATCAACGGCCCGGAGACCTATGCCGAGACGATGCTGCATTTCGGCACCGTGCGGGCGCGGCTCGGCTATTCGCCTGACAATTGGCTGTTCTATACGACCGGCGGGTTCGCGTTCGCATACGACCAACTCACGCTCACGCAGGTCACAAGCGGCACGGCGGACATGCCGTTCCTGTGGCGGCTGGGCTGGGCGGCGGGCGCCGGTGTCGAGGTTCCGGTTATCCCGCATTGGACCGGGGGCATCGAATACCTGTTCGCCGACTTCGGCAATCGAAGCGTGACCTTCCCGACGCTCGGACAGACAGCCACGTCGAACTTTGCAGTGCAGGAAGTGCGTGCGTTCCTGAACTACCGGTTCGACGAGCAGGAAGCGCCTGCGAATTCGAGGAAGATGCTGGTCAAGGCGCCGAAAGCGCCTGATGAAGACGAATTCAACCTTCACGCTCAGTTCACGTTCACCGAACAAGCCTATCCGCCGATGCGTGCGCCCGATCAGGGTGCCAACAGTCTACCACCTTCCGAGGGCCGCGAAACCGCCGATGCCACGCTCTATGCCGGAATGCGGCTGTGGCAAGGGGCAGAGCTGTGGATCAACCCGGAGATCGACCAGGGCTTCGGCCTCTCCAACACGCATGGGGTGGCCGGTTTTCCGAGCGCCGAGGCTTACAAGATTGGCTTCACTTATCCTTACGCGCGTGTGGACCGCTTTTTCGTCCGCGACACCATCGACCTCGGCGGCGAGACCGAGAAGGTGGACGCCGACCAGAATGTCTTTGCCGGCTCTCAGACCTCAGACCGCGTGGTGTTGACGGTGGGGCGATACACGGTCACCGACCTGTTCGACACCAATAAATATGCAAACAATTCCAAGAACGACTTCCTCAACTGGTCGGTCATCAATGCCGGCTCATTCGATTATGTGAGCGACGGGTGGGGCTTTACCTACGGGGCCGCCGCCGAGTGGTATCAGGACCGCTGGACGCTGCGCGCCGGGGTATTCGATGCCACGGTGACCCCTGCGGGCGGTAACAGCCCGCTAGGCGGCTATAACGACAACAGCTTCGATCAGTTTCAGCTGGTGGGCGAGATCGAGGAGCGCCACGAGCTGTGGGGACAGCCTGGCAAGCTCAAGATCACCGGCTTTCTCACCCGCGGCCGAATGGGGAGCTATGCCGATGCCGTCGCGCTCGCAGCCATAACCGGGCAGCCGACCGATATCAATGCGGTTCGCCAATATACCAGCCGACCGGGTGTCAGCCTCAACCTGGAACAGCAGGTAAGCGAAACGCTCGGCGTCTTTGCTCGCGCCGGATGGGCCGACCCGAACCACGAGCCCTGGAATGTCACCGACATCGACAGCACCGTAGAAGCGGGCGTCTCGCTCACCGGCAAGGATTGGGGCAGGCCCGACGACACAATCGGCGTCGCCGGGGTCGTCAACGACATTTCGAGCGAGCACCAGGCATTCTTCAATGCTGGAGGCCTCGGTATCCTCATCGGCGACGGCAAGCTGCCGAATGCCGGTCTCGAGCAGATACTCGAAGCGTACTACAGCTACGCGCTTTCCTCATCGACGCACCTAACCTTCGATTATCAGTTCATCGCCAACCCTGGCTACAACACCGACAACGGGCCGGTGAATGTCTTTACCGGGCGCTTTCACTGGCAGTTCTAAGCGGGACATCAGCGTCAATGGAAACATCGAGGCTGGATGAGGATCGCTATGCTGAGAATTGGTACTGCTCTTGTGGCCTCGACCATAGCCTGCCTTGCCTCAGCTTGCTTGCCTTTGTCGAGACCGACGCCCTTGGAGCACATGAACGCAGTGGATTGTAGTGCGGTCGGCTCCCTAAGTTTTGATGACAGGATCAAGCTGGCATCCGGCATCTGGGGAAGGAACATTGTCCATCCCGAAGGCCCAAGTTTCTTTCGGTTCGAGCACGAGAGTGAGCGTCAAAAGAACGCCGTTGTGAAATGTCTCAACAGTTCGACAAAATAGTGCCTCACCATGACCGCGGGAATGGCCCGGAGGTCGAACGCTGTGGCGCCAAGTTCGATACGCAGAGCGGAATGGGCGGATCCGAAATCTGGGTTCCGCTGAAAGCGTGACCTTCGTCAGCTCTGCCCAGCCTTGGGCACGATGCTGACGCTCTCGGCCACGCGGAACAGGCCGCGGCTCAGCTCCGGCACCTGATCGGGGCGCAGGTTCCGGTACTGCTTCTGCCGGATCAGCAACAGCGAGTCGATATGGCAGATGATCGATTCCATATTTATCTCGGCGCCGGCCTTGATGCCGTCGAGGATGGTGCAGAGCGTGCCGGCGATGAAGGTCAGGAGCTCGAACCCGACGGTGGTGCCGACGTCACGCAACTGATGGGCGTGAAATTCCGCGGCCTCGAGCCATTCCTCGACGCCCTCGCCGGATTTGGCGCGCTCGATCCAACCGACGAGCTCGGTGAGCTCGCCCTCGAACCAATCCTCGAAGCCGAGCTTGGCTTCCTCCACCTGGTTTTGGGCGTTCTCGACTGCCTGGGTGCGCGGCACGCCGCCGGGTCGTCGCGCCAGCTTCTGGAAGCGCGTCTTGGCATCGAATACGCGCGCCTCGGGTTGAATCTTTTCGGCCATCAGGTTTGTCCGCTTCGCGTGGCGTTGAACAGGCTGTCAATGTCATCTTGAGCGAGCGCCGGACCGGTCTCCTTGGCGACCTCGATCACGCCGTCGCCTTTGCGGCGGCCGACACCGTTCGGATAGCCCTCGATCTTGAAGCGGCGGTCGGGCCCGAAATAAGTCTCGGTATCGATGAACTGGCGCGGATTGAAGGCGACCCAGGCCAGCCGATCGTAGAGCGCGGCCGGCGACAGAGGTTTCGCCACCACCATGTTGGCGCCCGCATCGCGCCCGGCCTTCACGGTTGCCTCGCGCGTGTCGCTGGTCATGAGCAGGATCGGCATGGTGCGGTTTTCGTTATTGGGGTTGCGGCGGATGGTGCGCGTCAGCGCAAAGCCGCCGTGCGGCGGCAGCGCCCCGTCACAGAGCAGCACGTCGATCTTGTGCCCGTTGAGCGTTTCCAGCACGCCCGGCGAATCGCGCACCTCGAGCACCTTGTTGGCGCCGAAGCCGCGCAGCATGCCATGCACCAGCATGCACAAATAGGGGCTCGGATCGGCGACCAGGATCAGCAAGTCGCGGAGATTGATGGTGCGCTCTGCCATGCCGATACCTTAGCGGGCGCGCGCCCGCGCGAGCTGCGCTCCCGCAACTGCGGTCCGGCGCGCCCGTCCCTGGATTGGATGCAAGTAAGCACATCCAATCGTTAACAAATCGTGGTTAATTTTCGGTGTGTGGCGTGGCAGATAGGTTTACTGAGAACCGGAAATCATCCCGCTGAGATAGCATCTGCCATTGCTTCGGGACTCTCTGGTTCACCGTTTCAGGCCCGCGGCCAACCGAAGGTCCTTGATGATCATGAATAGGTGCCGAGAGTCCGTTGGCGACGGCTGGAACCCGAAGTGCCGATAGAATGCAACAGCGCGATCGTCCTTGGCATGAACCGCAAGCGCACGTGCTCCGATCATATCGGCTATTTGCATAGTGTTTGCGGGTCAGCTTTTCGATGCGAAGCGAAGCCGTCACGGTTCGGTTTTGGGATCGAAGACGGACGGCTCGTGAAATAGGCGCTCCAGCCGCTGGTGACGGCGCGGCGGGGCATCAAGAGCGGCCATGAAGGCGTCCCAAGCCTTGCGGTCCAAGGTAAAAATCCGGCGATCGGCGAGTAGCTCTTCCGCTTCATTCAGAGCGGCGTCGAGCACGAATTCGCTGACGGATTTCCGTTGAGCCGCGGCCGCCTCTTGCAGCGTTTGCTTCGCGGCCCGGGTCAGCCGCAGATCCAACTTCTCCGTTCGATTCGTTCGAGCACGGTGCGCCCTTTCTTTTCTCTTAAGTGCAAGTATTCCGCCTGCCAGACGATGTCATGACAAAAATTTGGCTTGGCGTATCAAGCTGGCAATGCTCTCTCCCCCTTGGCAGGCATGGGTGCTGAGCGCCGGTCGCTCTCTCAATCCTCCGGCGCCGGGCCGCACCAGCCCGGCAGGTAGCCGGCGTCGCGGCTCTTGGCCAGCTGCAGCGCCTTTTCCACCGCGCCGCCGAAATTGTCCTCGACCGTCTTGCGCTTGATCCGCCGCCGCAGAAAATCCGCCCACAGGAACTCGCTGAACGGTGTCGTGTCCTTGGCGTAGCCGCCGGAACGGCGCAATTCGCCGGCAAGCGAACGGAACGGATCGTCGACGAGATCGCTCACCGATTTGGGGATGTCGCGGTGGCTACGCCGCTCGCCCTTGTCGTCGAAGGCATGCATCCAGTTGCGGTTCTCCATCACGAACCAGAAGGCGTCGCTCTCGAGCTTGCTCAAGTTAGACACCACCGTGATGAGCACGCTTTTGACGCCTTCATCGTGCAGCGCGCGGGCAAGGTGATGATGATCGATGACGAAATGACGATCCTTGGGCCCCAGGACGACCGGGATCATGTGCTTGCCGAGAAACTCCGCTCCCTTCTTGGCGCCGGCCTCGCGCCACTGCGCGCGCTTGGCCGCGACCTCGCGCATCCCGACGGTTATCTGGGTCGGACGCAGCTCCTTGATCGGGACAGGCTTGACGATGGGCTCGCGGACGGTCGTCACGGCAGGCTCCTCACCTTATCAATCTGGTCGGCCGAAGCGGAAAGCCCGGCCAGCATAGCGAAAAGGCGCAAGGCTGGTCCATGTGGGTTGCGGGCCGCAAGCGCGATCAGGCACGATCGACTGCGACCATCAGGATTGCGATCTCGGCCAGCTGTTCGAGCGCGCCTGCGGTATCGCCGCTCTGTCCGCCGAATTGGCTGAGGCAGAGCGCCCGCATGAACGCGAAAGTGATCAACAACAGGATGAGTGCGGCCAAGGATCGCGCGAGGCCGAGGCATAGGAACAGTGCGGCGAGGCCGATGAGGAGGGCCGCCAACACGCTCTCTGCCGGCGGCCGCCCCGTGTCGGCGGAAAGGCCGTCCATTCTCGCCGGCGGCACCGCAAGCAAAAGCGCCGGCAGCAGTGCCCGCGCGCCCGCATGTGCGGCGATGAGCGCAAGTGCGGCTTGCGCGGGCGTCGCAAAGCTTGCGATCGCCCCGACACGCAGAAGCAGCGACAATATCAGCGCACAGGCTCCGAAGGCGCCGATGCGGCTGTCACGCATGATTTCGAGCTTGCGCTCGCGCGTCACTCCACCGAGGGCGTCGCACACATCCGCGAGCCCGTCCTCGTGCAGGCAGCCGGTGATGCCGAGCGATGCCGCGACCGCCAGTGTGGCGACCACCAGCGGCGGCAACGCCAGGCGAAACGCGATCGCGAAGATGAGCGCACTCAACAGACCGATCAACGCGCCGACAATCGGCAGCGTCCAGCTCGCGCGCGCGATGTCCCTGCCGGTGATCGCCTGCCGAAGCGGCAGCGGCAGCCGGGTCGCGAACAAGAGCCCGATCCTCAGATCGGCGGCCAGCCGACGCAGCCAAGCCTTGCCAGTGCGCATCCGGCCGGTACCGGTTTCGTCGCTCATCGCTACTATTACACCGCCGATTTAGCCATTCGAACCCGCTTTTCTTCAATGAAAACAACAGCCGTGGTTTTGACAAGCCGGCTTGCCGTGGATTTGCTAGGCAGTGATACCTTCACCAAAGAGAGCTGATCGATGGCCGGCTTTGCTTCGCTCGCCGAGTTGCAAGATGCGTGTCACCAATTGCCCAAAGCGCATCCGGGGGCGGCCGAGAAGGTTGCGAGGCGCGAGGCGATGCTGACCAAGCCGCCCGGCAGCCTCGGGCGGCTGGAGGAGCTCACCAACTGGCTCGCGCTTTGGCAAGGCCGGAATCCGCCGCGCCTCGAGCGCGTCGAGATCTTGGTGTTCGCCGGCAATCACGGGGTGACCGCGCGGGGCGTCTCCGCCTATCCGCCCGAGGTCACAGCCCAGATGGTGGCGAACTTCCAGAGCGGCGGCGCCGCCATCAATCAACTCGCCAAGGCCGCGGGCGCAGAGCTGCGTGTTGTTGCGCTTTCGCTGGAGGAGCCCACCGCCGATTTCACGCAAGCGCCGGCGATGGATGAGGCGACTTTTCTGGCGGCGGTTGCCGCCGGCGCTGAGGCGGTTTCGCCGGAGGCTGATCTCATCTGCCTCGGCGAGATGGGGATCGGCAACACAACAGCCGCAGCAGCGATCGCGGCGGCGCTGTTCGGCGGGGGCGGCGCACGTTGGGCCGGACGCGGCACCGGCGTCGATCATGCCGGGCTAGCCCGCAAGCAGCATGCGATCGACGCTGCACTCAGCCGCCACGCGGCGCTGCTCGACGATCCCCTGCAGGTCGCGGCTGCACTTGGTGGGCGCGAGCTCGCCGCTATCCTGGGCGCGGCACTTGCCGCGCGCCGGCATTCCATCCCTGTCCTGCTCGACGGGTTCGTGGCGACCGCGGCGATCGCGCCTCTCGCGCGTCTCAATGCCGATGCCATCCGGCATGCGCATGCCGCGCACGTTTCAGCCGAAGCCGGGCATCGTCGTCTGCTGGAAGCACTTGGCCTATCGCCGCTGCTCGATCTGAAGATGCGCCTTGGCGAAGCCTCCGGGGCTGCGGTCGCGGTGCTGCTCGTGCGCGCAGCGCTCGCCTGTCATATCGGGATGGCGACATTCGCGGAAGCGCAGGTTTCCGACAAGAGCGGTTAACCTGTCGCAATCGCGTGAAAGAAGCTCCCGGTGACGCGCCCGCGCCGACCGCCGGCGGGACCGAGCGCGCGGCCCTGGCCGTCGCTGATCGCTGCAAGGGGCGCATCTTCGCCCGCCTCGATAAGTGTTGCATAGTGAAACTCGTGTCCGCGCACGAGGCTGTCCGCGCGCCCGATCGGGCTGTCGACCAATAATCGCGCCTGGCGATAACCGAGATGGAGCTTGCGCGCAGCAAAGCTGGTTGCGTGACTTAAGAGACCAGCCATCGCGTGGCGCTGCCCTTGCGCATCGACAAGGCCCTGACCCAGCACCATGTAGCCGCCGCATTCGCCGTGCACCGGCCGCGTCTCGGCAAATTGTCTCAGCCCTGCACGAAACCGTGTCGCGGCGCTGAGAGCCTCGGCATGGAGCTCCGGATATCCGCCCGGCAGCCAGCAGGCATCGCAATCATTCGTCGGCGCTGCATCAGCGAGCGGCGAGAAGCGCACGATCTCGGCTCCGGCCTGCCGCCAGCCGTCGATGAGATGCGGATAGATGAAGCTGAAAGCTTGGTCGGACGCGAGCGCAATTCGTTGTCCGGGCGGCGGCAGCGCGGCGGTGCGGGAGCCCGCCGCCGGCAGCGCAAGCAGCGGTGCCGCGCAGCCAATCACCGCATCGAGATCAAGATGGCGTTGCGCCAGCTCCGCCAAGCTGTCGAGCCAAGCGGAGAGGTCGGCGTGCTCCTGTGCCTGCACCAATCCGAGATGCCGCTCGGGCAACTCCATCGCGGCGGCACGCGGAAATGCCCCGAGGATAGGGATCGTAAGGTCGAGCGCTGCAATCGCGTCGCTCACCAGCGCACGATGCCGTTCGCTGCCGATGCGATTGAGGATCACGCCGGCGATGCGCACCGAACGATCATGGGACGCAAAGCCGCGCAGCGCGGCGGCGGCGGATTGCGATTGACCGACGACATCGAGCACGAGCACCACCGGCAGCCCATAGCGCGCTGCAAGATCGGCCGTGCTGCCGCGCCGGCCGGGTGATCCATCAAGCCCATCGAACAGGCCCAGCACGCCTTCGACCAGCAAGAGGTCGGCGCCGCGGGCAGCGTCTGCCACGATACGGTCGAGCAACGCCGGCGGCATCGCCCAGCTGTCGAGATTGCGGCTCGCTGTGCCGGTCACCGCAGCATGAAATCCCGGATCGATATAGTCAGGTCCGGTCTTGGCTGCTGCCACCTTGACGACGCGTCGCCGGAGCGCCGCAAGCAGGGCCAAGGCAATCACGGTCTTGCCGGCGCCGGAGCGCGTCGCTGCCACGATGAGACCGCGCGCGCTCATACGGAAGTCTGCCGCTGGCAGCGCGCGCGGCCGCCACTATAAGTACCCGTATGAGCGAGCCGACAAGCAAACCAGAGCGGGTGCTGCGCCGCGGCTGGACCACGGGCGCCTGCGCGACGGCGGCCGCCAAGGCGGCGTTCACTGCGCTGATCACCGGCGAGTTTCCCGACCCGGTGAGCATCACCTTGCCACGCGGCGAGCATGTCGCCTTTGCGCTCGCGCTCTCGCGGCGCGAGGATGGCGCAGCCCGCGCGGGTGTTATCAAAGATGCAGGCGATGATCCGGACGTGACCCACGGCGCGCTCATCATCGCGACCGTGCGCGCAGCCCCAAAGGGCGCCGGCGTCATCTTCCGCGCGGGACCAGGCGTCGGCACCGTCACGCGTCCGGGCCTGCCGATCCCCCCCGGCGAGCCCGCCATCAATCCGGTGCCGCGGCAGATGATCCGTGCTGCCCTCGCCGAGGTCGCGGCGGTGACGCAGAAAGCCGGGGATGTGGAGGTCGAGATTTCCGTGCCGGGCGGCGAAGCGCTCGCCGCCAAGACACTCAACGGCCGTCTCGGGATTATCGGCGGGTTGTCGATCCTCGGCACCACCGGCATTGTGGTCCCCTATTCCTGCGCGGCCTGGATCGCCTCGATCCAGAGCGGCATCGACGTCGCCCGCGCGACCGGCATCTCGCATATCGCCGGCGCAACCGGCGCAAGCTCGGAGAATGCGGTCCGCAAGCTCTATGACCTGCCGGAGGCCGCACTCATCGACATGGGCGACTTCGTGGGCGGCATGCTCAACTACCTGCGCCGTCATCCGGTCGCGCGGGTCACCATCGCGGGCGGCGTTGCCAAGATGAGCAAGCTCGCGCAAGGCCTGCTTGATCTGCATTCCGCCCGCGGCGAGGTTGATCGCGCGGCGCTCGCTCATCGCGCCGAAGCCGTTGGCGGAGGCACGGCGCTGCGCTCTCGCATCCTTGCCGCCAACACGGCCGCGGAGGCTTTTGCGCATGCGGCCGCGGATGGGATCGCGCTCGGGGACGCAGTCGCCGAAGCTGCGCGCGAAACCGCCGCGCGCGTTGTCGAAGCCAGCGGGATCGTCGTCGACGTGGTGCTGTTTGATCGCGACGGAAGGCTCATCGGGCGTTTCCCGCGCTGATCTTCTCACGGCACGCCTCCGCCGCGAAACCGGCGCCGATAGTCCGGATCGTAAAGGGCGCTTTCGCGGAAATCTTCGGCCGTCAGTGCACGGCCGACCAGCACCATGGCGGTGCGCTCGATCGGCTTGGCGGAAATTTGCGCGGCGATATCGGCGAGCGTTCCGCGCACGATGCGCTCATCGCTACAGCTCGCCCGCACAACCACGGCGACCGGACAATCGGCGCCATAGAAGGGGGTGAGCTCGGCCACGATCGCCTCGATGCGGTGGATGGCGAGATGGATCGCGAGCGTCGCCCCGCTCGCCGCGAACACCGAGAGCCGTTCTCCTTCGGGCATCCGCGAAGCGCGGCCGGGCATGCGGGTCAGCACCACGCTCTGCGCGACCTCCGGCACGGTCAGCTCGGCGCCGAGCGCGGCGGCGGCCGCAGCGAAAGCCGGAACACCGGGCGTGACCGTGAACGGAATGCCGCGCCGCCTGAGCCTTCGGATCTGCTCGGCGAGCGCGCTGTAGATCGAGAGATCGCCGGACTGCAGCCGCGCGACATCGAGCCCGGCGGTGTGAGCCGTCACGAATTCGGCCTCGATTTCATCGAGCGTCAGCGGCGCGGTATCAATCACGCGGGCACCGGGCGGGCAGTGCGACAGCAACTCGCGCGGCACGATCGAGCCCGCATAGAGGCAGACCTGTGCGCGGGCGATCAGGTCGCGTCCGCGCAGCGTGATGAGATCGGCCGCGCCGGGGCCGGCGCCGATGAAGTGCACCGTCATGACGAGCCCCCGTCTCCGTCGGCGATCGCAAGCGCGCAGACCACGGAGCCAACAATCAAACGCGGCACCAACAGGCGTGCGCCCGCACCACCCGCCGCAAGCGCCGCGACCTCTGCAACCGACCCGACGCCCATCAACTGCATCACCCGCCGCGAATGCGTCGCCTGATTGCTGGCGCGCGCCATGTCGGCCTGCTCGACCAGGATCAACGGTATGCCACGTGCGGCCGCCACGGCTGCGATGCCTTCTTCATTGCTTTTGAAAATCGCGGTCGCCAGAGCGTCGACCCGGCGCGATGGCGTGCCTGCCTTTGTCAGCGCGGCCGCAATTGCAGCCTCGATGGCTTCCGCGCCGACGCCGCGCCGGCATCCGATTCCAGCAACGATCATGGCTTTGTCCAGCGCCACTGGGTCACCGGCAGAGCGGGACGCCAGATGCTCACCTGGCTCTTGTCGCTGTCGATGCGGCCGGCGCGTGCGATGGCGATGCGGATCAATTCTCCGCCGAGCGCGGCATGATGCGCGAGCAGCCGCGCTTCCGTGGGCAAGGAGACCGCATTGACCACGAGCCGGCCGCGGTTCTTCAGGGCTGCGATGGCCGCATCAAGCACGCCCGGATCGCCGGCCCCGCCGCCCACGAAGATCGCATCCGGCGACTGCAGGCCGGCAAGCGCGCCCGGTGCTGCGCCTTGTATGATCTCGAGTGCGGGCACGCCGAAGCCGGCCGCGTTGCGGGCGATGCGCGCCGCCCGCGCGGCATCCGCTTCGATGGCGCTCGCCCGCATCGACGGGTCGGCCAGCATCCATTCGATCGTAACCGAGCCGGCGCCCGCGCCTATATCCCACAGCAATTCTCCGCGCCGGGGCGCGAGCGATGACAATGTCACGGCGCGGATTTCGCGCTTGGTGATTTGGCCATCGTGCTCGAACAAATCATCGCTGAGCCCGCTCGCACGCGCAATGATGCGTGCGCCCGCTTCGGCCGCAACCTCGATTGCGAGAGTGTTGAGCGGATCGATGGCGCCGAGATCGAAGCTGGCGGCGGTGGTAGTGCGAATGCGCTCGCGCGGCCCGCCGAGCGCTTCCATCACGGTGAGACGCGATGGCCCGAAACCCGTTGTGGCGAGCAGTTGCGCGATCGCGGCCGGCCCTTTCCCGTCGGAGGTCAGCGCCAGCACGCGGGCGCCAGGCTGCAGATGCGGGCGCACCCGGTCGAGCGCGCGGCCGTGCAGGGAAACAAGTGCGCAATCGGCGAGCGGCCAGCCGAGCCGGGCCGCCGCCAGGCTGAAGCACGAGGGCGCCGGCACCACCAGCGTGTCATTTGGGTCCACATGCTGGGAAAGCAGTGCGCCAATCCCGTACAGATAAGGATCGCCGGAAGCGAGGACGCAAACCTGCCGACCACGCTGTGCCAATACCTCGGGAATCGCACCTTCGAATGGTGAAGGCCACGGCCGGATCGCGCCGCGAATGATCGGCGCCGCGAGCCCCAAATGCCGCTTGCCCCCGAACACGATCTCGGCGTTCACGATCAGCGCGCGCGCCACTGTGCTCAGCCCTTCGACACCATCTTCGCCGATGCCCACGATGGACAGCCAGCGCGGCGCTGCGGCAGTGTGGTCCGCGCCAATTTGATCCGAAACCGCGTCAAGGAGCGACATGCGACGCATCCTTATTCTGGGCGGCACCACGGAAGCGCGCGAGCTCGCTGCACGGCTCGCCGGCCGCACCGACGTTGCGGTGACGCTGTCGCTTGCCGGTCGCACCGCCAATCCGGTCGCACAGCCGGTGCCGGTCCGCATCGGCGGTTTTGGCGGAGCGCAGGGCCTGGCCCGATATCTTGCGACCGAACGGATTGATCTCCTGGTCGTCGCCACCCACCCGTACGCAGCGGTGATTGCGGGCAACGCCGCACAGGCCGCGCGTGCCGCCGGTGTGCCGCTGCTTGTGCTCACGCGCCCGCCCTGGACTGCGGTCGCCGGCGACCGCTGGCGCGAGGCCGCCGATGCGCATGACGCCATCCGATTGATGGGTGAAAGGCCACGCCACGTGTTCCTGGCGCTCGGCCGCAACGATATCCGCGCCTTCGAAGCGGCGCCGCAGCACGATTACCTGGTGCGCAGCGTCGATCCGATCACACCGCCGTTGTCTGTGCCCCGCGTCAGCTACATCACGGCGCGCGGCCCGTTTGCCGCAGCGGACGAGCGTGCACTTTTCGCCGCGCATGCGATCGAGACGATCGTCGCCAAGAATAGCGGCGGGGATGCCACCTACGGCAAGCTTGCAGCCGCGCGCGATCTGCGCATCGAGGTGATCATGCTGCGCCGGCCCGCGCTGCCGCAAGTGCCGGCCGTCGCAACCGTCGCCGAGGCTCTTGCGCGTTTGGATCATGCGTTTGCGCCTTCTGCCGACCGTGCGGTGTAGACGAGCGGCGCGCGGCCATGCCGACTGATCACATGGGTTGAGCGCGATCCGACGATGATGAGCGTCGCCATATCGGCGGCGGCCGGATCGGCCTCGCCTAGACTCGCGACCTTCAGTTGCTCGTCGTTGCGCCCGACCGCGCGACCAAACAGCACCGGGGTCTGGGCCGGCAGGACATCGCGCAACAGATCGAAGGCGCGGCCGAGCTGCCACGGCCGGGCGCGCGAGATCGGATTGTAAAGCGCAAGCACGAAGCCCGCGCCGGCCGCGGCGGTCAGGCGGCTCTCGATCAGCTCCCAGGGCTTCAAATTGTCGGAAAGCGACAGCGCGCAGAAATCATGCCCGAGCGGCGCGCCGGCACGCGCCGCCACTGCCAGCATCGCGGTCACGCCCGGCACGATGGCGAGATCGAGTGCGCGCCACTCCGGCGGCCCCGCGGCGATCTCCTCGCAGACGGCGGCCGCCATGGCGAATACGCCGGGATCGCCGCCCGAAACGATGGCGACACGGGCGCCGCTTGCGGCATGCCGCAGGGCCGCTGCAGCGCGCGCGCCCTCTTGGCGATTATCAGAAGAGTGCCGGCTCTGGCCATCGCGCGGCGCCACACGATCCAGATACGGTGCATAGCCGTACAGGGCCTGCGCATCGGCGAGTGCGGTCTGCGCTTCAGCGGTGAGATAGCGCGCATCGCCCGGACCGAGCCCGACAACGGAGAGATGCCCGCCCGCCGAGTTGCTCACGCGCGCTTCTCCCATCCGGGCACCAACACAATCGCAAAATACGGCGCCGCATCATCGCCCTTGTCGGCGAGCCGCATCATCGTGGCGTCTTTGGCCGAGCCGCGCTCCACATAGATCGCTCGCTCCATGCGGCCGAGGCGCGTGAGCACACGCCGAATCTTGGGCAGATGAGAGCCGAGCTTCATCACCACCGCGGCATCCGCCTCCTTGAGGCGGTGTTCGATCTCTGTCTCCGGCAATGTCGCGGGCAGGACCATCAGCACGTCGTCGCCTTGTGCAATCGGCGCGCCAGCTGCCGACCAGCAGCCCGACATGCCGGTGACGCCGGCAATGACATGCGTTTGGTATCGTGGTGCGAGTCGCACATGCAGATGCATGTAGGAGCCGTAGAAGAGCGGATCCCCTTCGCAGATCACCGCGACCTTGCGGCCTGCATCGAGATGGGCGGCAAGGCGTGAGGCTGCCGCATCGTAGAAGTCGCGCAAGGCGTCGCGATAAGTGCAGGTCTCGCGCGGCACCTCGCGAGTCATTGGATAATGGAGCGGCAGCTCCTCGACCCCGACCCTGAGGTGATCGGCGGCGATCGCGCGCGCATGGCTCGCCGCGCCGCTTTTTGCGAAGTGGACCACGAGATCGGCTTCGTGCAGCGCCCGCATCGCCTTTAGGGTGATGAGCTCGGGATCGCCAGGCCCGACCCCGACGCCTACCAGAACGCCGCGTGAAGCTTGTCCGTTGCCGCGTTGCTCGCTCATAAGCCGGGCCTCGCCAGCGCATTGACGGCCGCTGCCGCCATGGCACTCCCGCCCAGACGGCCGTGCACGACCAGGAACGGCACGCCGCACGCGCTGGCGGACAGCGCGGTCTTGGATTCGGCCGCGCCTACGAAGCCCACCGGAACTCCGATGATGGCCGCTGGCCTGGGCGCGCCGCAGGCAAGCACTTCGATCAGGTGGAACAAGGCGGTCGGCGCATTGCCGATCGCGACCACCGCGCCCGCAAGCTTATCGGCCCAGAGCTCGAGCGCAGCCGCTGAGCGGGTAGTGCCGAGCCGTAAGGCGAGCTCCGGCACGCGGGCATCGCGCAGCGTGCAAATCACATCATTGCGGGCCGGCAGGCGCGCGCGCGTCACCCCATGCGCTACCATTTCGGCATCGCACAGGATCGGCGCGCCGGCCCGCAGCGCGTGCCGGGCGGCGGCAACCAAGTCGCCGCCGAAGCGGATATGCCGCGCCGCTTCAATGAGGCCGCAGGCATGGATCATGCGCACCACGATCTCGGCTTCCTCTGCCGCAAAGCCGGAAAGATCCGCTTCCGCGCGGATGATGGCGAAGGAGCGCTCGTAGATGGCGGTGCCGTCCCGCAGGTAGGGGAGCGATTCAGCCATGGTCGGTTCAGTCATCGGCAGCTCCAAACAGATTTGCCACTTGCGCGGGGCCAAGGCGCGCGAATGCTGCCGCCGCGGAGGATTCACCGCGTGTTTGGGCTACCGCCTTGTCGACACGCGCGATGGCTAGGAGCAACTCCTCGGTCGCGACCACGGCATGCGCTGCGCCCGTGGATGTACCGTCGATGATGAGCTCGCAGCCGCGCTGACTGCCCACGATCGTCAGCGTGCTACGTGCTGGATGGGCGCAGCCTTTGCGACAGCCTGACAGATGCAGATTCAATGATCCATCGAGCAGCGTCGCTGCTGCTGCGGTGACGAGCGGCGCCAGCATGCGCGCCGGAATTTCCGCAGAGGCGCAGACAGGCGCGCCTGCGCAAGCCGCCACATGGCGGCGAGGGTCATCGCGATGAGTAATGAAGCCGAGGCGTTCTGCGGTTGTGACGAATGGACGCACAGTATCTTGCGTCAGTCCGATGAAAAGAAGTGCCCGCCCTGGCGCTGTGCGCAGCGTATGCACTCCGTTGTTTCGGGCAGTTTCAATCAACCGGACCAGTGCCGTCGCATCAGTGTGTCCGAAGGCCGGGCCAACCCCGAGCGCCAGGCTGTGATCGCGCAACAGATGCGAGCCTATCGGTTCGGCGCGCGGCCGTGCCGCAGCGAGTGGTTGGTTGATCTCGGCGTGAGCCGCAGGCTGCTCCCTCCCCGCATAGCGCGGCGTAAGACGCGCGTGAACGCGCTGATGTGGGGGAGGGATGGGGAGGGGGGCTTGGTCTTTGGTCTCACACATGAGTTCCGCAATCGCCGCAGCGAGGACCTGCGGTCCATCCGCGCCAAGCAAATCCTTGGCGCGTGCGAGCGGCCCGTGCTGGGCGATCACGCGCAACAAGCGCAATGCCGCCTCGACCGCATCTGCGGCATCGACCCAACCGAGTCCGCGTGCGCTGCCTGCATCGCCGCCGACCGCAACATGCCATCGCGTACCATCCACGCGCAGCCGTATGTCGGCCGCAACTGAATCGAGATGCAGCGCAAAGCCGCCGTCAATCACACATGAGACTTTCGCGCCGAGCGAGGCCGCGAAGGGCGAAGCCGCAAGCGCCCGGCGCAGGCGCTTAGCGATCTCGCGGCCGTCGACCGCGGGCGCCGGCGCCAGCCCGGCGAGTGGGTCGACGAGAATCGCAACGCCCGTGCCGGCATCTATTCCGAGCGCCGCCACCGCGTCGGCGAAAGCTCCAGCTGAAGCCGCGCTCAACCCGCGGATCTGGAAGTTTCCGCGCGCGGTGATCTCGATGATGCCGTTGCCGTGCCGGCGCGCCGCCGCGCACAGCTCCGCGGCTTGATCAAGACCGATATCGATGCCGCTGGCGGCAAGGCGCACCAGCAGGCCGTCGCCGGTCTGCATCGGCGCGCTCAAGGCCGGACAAGCGCCCCGCCGCAACGGGTGTGCGCTCGCCGTCATGACCGCGCCTCCCGCCGCAAGGCGTCCAGGTCGGCATCGATGTCGTTGCGGCGCGGATGCCAAAAGCCGTGGCGGCGTGCGCCATCGAGGCGGTCGGCGATCGCCGCTGCCGCTGCGGGATTTTCCTCGACCAGGAATGTGCGCACCCGAGCGTCGGCCACATAAGCTTCGTACAGGAGATCAAACATCATGCTTGGCACGGCGCCGGTTGCCTGCGCGAAATCGGTCAGGCGATCCACGGTCTCGGCGAGCTCGGCGGCGCCGCGCGCGCCATGGCGCATTTGTCCGGCAATGAAGCGCGGGCTCACCGCACGCGCGCGCACGATCCGGGCGAGCGCTTGGGAGAGCGGCCTCGCACGCGGGCGCTGCGGATCGGTGAGGTCGAGCATCACCAGGTCGGGAGCATTTCCGAGCTTTGCGGCCGCTGCCGCAAAACCCCCGACAAAGGACACGTCCTCCGTGCCTTCAAGCAGATCGCGTCCCGGATCATCACTCGCGTGCACCAAGAGATCCGCATCAGCGACGCGCCTCGCGAAGGCTCCCGGTGCATCGGATGCTTCCCCGAGCGCACCCCCATAGGAATGAGACGTCGCCGCCAGATAGGATTTACCGATCTCATCGGCTTCGGAGTCGCGCCCCATCAGGTCCGACACGCCTGCTCCATACGCTCCGGGCGCCGTGCCGAAAACGCGCACGATCTCGCCTTCGGCGCGCCGCGCCGCGACCAGAGGATTCTCCGTTTCGTCTTCCTCACGTGCCGCCACCGCCTGCACGGCCGCATCGAACAGCGCGATCTGCGTCGGGAACAGGTCACGGAACAATCCTGAGATACGCCAGGTGACATCTATGCGCGCGCGTCCAATGCTGGCGGTCGGCAACACCTCGACGCCGGTCACGCGGCCGGTGGCATTATCCCAGGTCGGCCGGCATCCCAGATAGGCGAGACTTTGGCCGATTTCCTCGCCGCCGGTGCGCAACGTGGCGCTGCCCCAAAGGTCGACCACCAGCGCGCGCGGCATTTCGCCATGCGCCTGCAAATGTGCGCGGATGACTTCGTCGGCCGCGCGTGCGCCGAGGTCCATGGCGGTCGCGGTCGGCAGCATGCGCGGATCGGCAGTATAGAGATTGCGACCGGTCGGCAGCACATCGCGCCGTCCGCGTGTCGGCGATCCGGCGGGACCGGGTGGGATGCTGCGGCCATCAAGCGCGGCAAGCAGGGCGTTGCGCTCTGCGAGGGCGCATTCCGTGATGTGCGCAGGTGGCGATTGTTCCCATCGTTCGTCCGCGCGGAAACGGGGACCCGGTGCTTCATGCATCTTTCGAAGTGACTGGGTTCCCGCTTGCGCGGCAACGAGCGGGTCAAGTGGCGCCCGCCCGTATACATGCAGCCCGTCCTTGATCGCGAGATCCTTGAGATCGCAAAGCCAGGCATCAATGCGGCGCAGCACTTCGTCGGTTCCGGCCACCACATCGATGCCGGCTTCGCCGGCAAGGCCGCTTGCGTGCGCGGTATCGACAATACGTGCAGCGAGCCGTTGCCGCCGCCGCTGATCAAGGCCGTCGGCTTGCGCGTATTCATCGACCAGCCGTTCCAAATCGTGCGCCGCGCCGGTGAGCTCACCGTTTGCGAGCGGCGGCGGGAGATGCCCGATGGTCACGGCTGCGATCCTGCGCTTGGCCTGCGCGGCCTCGCCCGGATTGCTGACAATGAACGGATAGAATACCGGCAGTGCGCCCAGCACTGCCTCCGGGAAACAGCATGCACTCAGCGCCACAGCCTTGCCGGGCAGCCATTCGAGTGTGCCATGCGCCCCCATGTGCACGATCGCGTCAGCCTTGCACACATGCCGCAGCCAGAGCCCGAAGGCGAGGAGCGCATGGCGCGGCGGCAGAGCCGGGTCGTGATAGTCGGCACGGCATCGGCTTGGCAGACCGCGATCAGGCGGCAGCGCGACCGTGACGTTGCCGTAGGTGCGGGCGCGAAAGCAAAACGCACCGTCCCGCAGGTCGATGTCCCGCTCCGGCTCGCCCCAGGCCGCGCTGATGCGCGCCGCGATTTCCGGCGGGAGTCCCGCCAGCATGCGCGTGTATTGTGCCAACGAGGTCGAAGCAGGCAGCTCCCCTCCCCCACAAGGAGGAGGGGAGCTGAGACTCTCTAGCAAGCCCCGCGATGTCGAAGGCTGATTGTTGACCCGATACCCCGCATCACGCAAATCATCGAGCAGCGCCAGGACGCTTGCCGGCACATCAAGGCCGACAGCGTAGCCGCTGCGTCCCGGCGCGCCCGCATAGTCGGGCATCAGGATAACGATGCGTCGTGCCGCACGCGGCGTCGCCGCAAGCCGCACCAGCGCGGCGGCGCGATCCGCCACCAAAGCGCAGCGATCGTCTTCCGGTTGGTTTGCCAGGCCCGTGAACGAGAGCCCTTCATGCGCCGGCAGCGGTTGCTTGAAGGAGATCGCTCCGGCGAGCACGCGGCCGTCGAGCTCGGGCAGCACGACGTTCATGGCGAGATCGGCAGGCCCAAGCCCGCGTGGGCTTGCCGCCCAGGCGGCGCGCTTGGTGGAAGCGATGATCGCCTGCAGCACCGGCACACCCGGCGCGTCGAGCGGGCTCCGCTCGCCCGGATTGCCGCCGGCCGCAAACGCGGTCGTGCTGATGACCACGGCGGGATCGAGCCGTTTGAGCGCATCAGCTATGAAGCTTGCCGCATCTGCCTCCTTGAGGCGGGTCACGAACAGAGGGGCGGCCGCAAGCCCGCGCGCCGCCAGCGCCGCGATCATTGCATCAATCGGTTCCGTATCGGCGGCAAGCACCAGCGCCCGGTAGAACACGATTGCGACAACCGGCGCTCCGGATGGGAGCGTCGCGACGAGGTGATCGAGGCTAACGGCGCCTTCGCCCGGAACATAGCCGGCCATCCGTGGCACGTGCCGTGGCGGCGGGCAGTCGAGCGTCGCGCCGGCGTAACGCCCAAGGCGGCGCAGCAGTGCGCGCAGATTTTCGCGGCCGCCTTCGCGAAAGAAGGCGAGCAAGACGTCGAGCTCTGGTTGCGCGAGTGTGGAGGCGGCGGCGAGCCGCGGATCGTCGCGATCTTCACCGGGCAGGACGGCAAGCGCGATCACCTTCTCGCGTGCCAGCGCCGAGAGCTGCTCGACGCCGTAGCGCCACCAATCAAGTCCGCCCAGCAGGCGAACGAGAATCACCCTGGCATGCGCCCCCACCCGCTCGATCCAGAGATCAACCGACATCGGATGCCGCAAGTCGCGCAAATGTGCGAGCCGCACGGCCGGCAGCGCGTCTTGCTCAATCGTCCAGGCGGCGGCAAGCGCAGCGAGGTCGCTGTCCGCGAAGGACAGGATGGCAATGTCACCCGCGCGCTGGTTGAGATCGATCGGCTCGATCAGATCGTCCAGCGCCGTCGTCGAGGTGGAGAGGAGGTGCATCAGCTAGTGCCCGCTTCCGAAGTTCGTGATACATCGCGGCACCCTTTGACACGAACTTCGGAAGCAAAGGGGCACTAGCAACGACATTATCCCAATGCCGCTTTCTTCGATTTGAAGTTCCTGAAAGAGATCGCGGCACACGCTGCAGGAACTTCAAATCGGCGGCACGCTATCCGATGAGGCGGCGCGTGACCGCAGCGCGATCGAAACCCTTGCGGCCGATGACCACCAGTGCGCCCGCGCGCGCTTCGTCGGGCCCCCACGGCCGGTCGTATTGATGGGTGACGCGCGGCCCGACCGCCTGCACCAGGAGGCGCATGGGCTTGCCGGCCACCGCCGCGAAGCCTTTCACGCGCAACACGTCGAAATGCTCCGGGAGCGCTCCAACGCGCGCGGTCAGCGCCTGTGGATCGGCGATTTCCGGCAGCCTCACGACGAAGCTGTCGAAATCGTCGTGATCGTGCGCCTTCTCCTCGTCATGCCAGGTGCGGCGGTTGTTGATCTCCACCTCGCTGCCCACCGCCAGGCCCAGCAGTGCTGCCGGATCGACCTTGCCGCCCGCCGCGATAATGACCTTGACGGCGGGTGGCAGCACGCCGGTAATTGCTGTCATCGCCCTGTCGGCGCCGGCCTGATCGATGAGGTCGCGCTTGTTGAGCACCACCAGATCGGCGCAGGCGACCTGGTCCTCGAACACTTCTTCGATCGGATTGTCGTGCTCGAGTGCGTTGTCGGCGGCGCGCTGGCGCGCCAGCGCCTCGAGATCGGCGGCGACGCGACCCTCGGCCAGCGCCACGCCATCCACCACCGCGATAACACCGTCGACCGTCACGCGGTTGCGGATCGCCGGCCAGCGGAACGCCTGCACCAGCGGTTTGGGCAGCGCGAGGCCCGAGGTCTCGATCACGATGTGGTCGGGTGCACGGGCCAGGATCGTGTCGAGGGCTGGCACGAACTCGTCTGCGACTGTGCAACAGAGGCAGCCATTGGCGAGCTCGACGACGTTTTCCTCCGGGCAGGCGGCATCCCCGCAGCCCTTGATGAGCTCGCCGTCGATACCCACATCGCCGAACTCGTTGACGATCACGGCGAGCTTGCGGCCCTGTGCGTTCTGAAGAACGTGGCGAATAAGCGTGGTCTTGCCGGCCCCCAGGAAGCCAGTGACGATCGTGCAGGGCACGCGCGCAAGCGTTGCGGTCATGCATCATCCTCTTTGCAGTCGGGTTCTGTGAAGTCGATGGGTGGCGTGCGGGCGCACAGCCCGCGCTTGAGCACTTGCGGGCGCCCGCGCCAGGGCAGGATGCCGTTCTCCGCTTCAGCCAGCATACGGGCGCCAATCACCAGCGCAGGCGCGGTCGACGCATCCAGCCCGCCGAAAACGTAAGTCCATGAACCGTCAGCTCGCAGCGCCGCGCTGGGGCCGCGCGAGCAGTTCGCAAGACAGCGGATTGGACGGACTTTTACTCCGCGGCCGCGTGCGGCCTCGATGGTCGCCACTGCCAGGACTTCGCCCGGAAGCGGATCACGCAAGATGCCGTCCGGGCCGCGGCACGTGATGCAGACATAGATGGTTGGAACGCCGTCCTTCCTCGCGTCGGTGCAATCTTCGGAGCAAATCACATCATTATCGCTGATGGCCACCCGCGCGACTCCATCGGGACAAATCCCCTGGGTGCAGGCCGCGCGTCGATCCGGCGCCGAGGCACCCCGCCCGGCGCGCGATCGTATCGACGGCAGGTCTCCTGGCTTGCGGGTCTTGGCCCATCACCGCCTTCCCGGGTTACCCCAGTGGCGCTGTGGTTCGGGCTCGCCGCTTACAGTTGCGGGGGCAGCTGCGGATTGAGGGACAATGGTCCCGACCGCATTCCCTGTTCGCTCTCACGTGAGAGACCGTCGATCGCACCCACTTAATGGCAGTCTTCGCGCCTCTGTCAATGCTGACGATCTTGCCACCGCACGGACGACAGCTATAAGCGCTATTGATGCCCCCCGGTCAGGCACCTCAATCGTGAGCGGCCCCCTCACGCTCATCATCGGCGGCGCACGCTCCGGCAAGAGTAGCTATGCGGAGCGGCTCGTCATGGCGCTGCCGCCGCCTTGGATTTATGCCGCAACCGGCGCGGCGCTCGATGCCGAGATGGCTGAGCGGATAAAAGCCCACCGGGCACGCCGCGGGGACGGCTGGACCACCATTGAAGCGCCGCGAGATCTCGCCGGCGTTTTGGCTGCGCAAGCGAACGCCCCGGTCCTGGTCGATTGTTTGACGCTTTGGCTTTCCAATCTCATGATGGCGGACGCCGAGGTCGAGGCGGAAATCGAGCGGCTCTGCATGGCCTTGAGCAGAGTGCCCGCCCCGGTGTTCCTGGTCGCCAACGAGGTCGGCTGCGGTATCGTGCCCGACAATGCGCTGGCGCGCCGTTTCCGTGATTGCCAAGGCCTGCTCAATCAGCGGATGGCCGCACAGGCAGACCGAGTCGTTCTGCTCGTGGCCGGCGTGCCACTGTTCATCAAAGGAGGTCCGGATGGGCGCAGTCAATGAGGCCGAGGCCGAGCGCCATCGCGCCAAGATGGCCAAGCGCAAGGCCGTGCAGGACGCTGAAGTAGCCGGCAAGACGATCGAGAAGGGCCTGCTGATCGTGCACACGGGCCCCGGCAAGGGGAAATCGACCGCCGCGTTCGGCTTGGCGCTGCGCATGCTCGGGCGGGGCAACCGCGTCGGCGTCGTGCAATTCGTCAAGGGCGCCTGGCATTCGGCCGAGCGCGATGCGCTGCAGACATTCGGCGATCTCGTCTCCTGGCACACAATGGGCGAGGGCTTCACCTGGGAGACACAGGACATCAAGCGCGACATCGCGGCGGCCGAGCGTGCCTGGGGCAAGGCACAGGAGCTGATGGCCGATCCGCGCTTCGCCTTGGTGATCCTCGACGAGCTCAACATCGCGCTTCGCTACGAATATCTCGATCTTGAATCGGTCGTGGCGGCTCTGCGGTCGCGACGCGGGGGCCTCCACGTCGTGGTCACTGGTCGCAATGCCAAGCCTTCGCTGATCGAGGCTGCCGATCTTGTAACCGAGATGACGTTGGTGAAGCATCATTTCGCCGCCGGCGTGAAAGCGCAGGCCGGCATCGAATTCTAACGTTCGCGATATCGGCTGTGGCGCGCGCCCTCATGTTTCAAGGCACCGGCTCGGACGTCGGCAAATCGCTGATCGTTGCCGGCCTCGCGCGCGCTTTCACCAATCGCGGCCTCAGGGTGCGGCCATTCAAATCGCAGAATATGTCCAACAACGCCGCCGTCACCGTGGAGGGGGGCGAGATCGGCCGTGCGCAGGCTTTCCAGGCGCGGGCTGCGAATGTGCGGCCGAGCGTGCACATGAATCCTGTGCTGCTGAAGCCGCAGGGAGAAACCGGCGCGCAGATCGTGGTGCAGGGAAAGGTCTACGGCACTGCCAAGGCGGCTGAATATCAGAAGCTCAAGGGCGAGCTGATGCGTTTTGTGCTCGAGAGCTACGCTCAGCTCAAGGCCGAAGCCGACATTGTTTTGGTTGAAGGCGCCGGCAGCGCCTCCGAGGTCAACCTCCGTCACAACGATATCGCCAATATGGGCTTTGCCCGCGCCGCTGATGTGCCGGTGGTGCTGATCGGCGACATCGATCGCGGCGGGGTAATCGCGAGCCTCGTCGGCACCAAGGCGGTGATCGATCCCGACGACGCTGCTTTGGTGGGCGGCTTCCTCATCAACAAATTCCGCGGTGATCCGGCGCTGTTTGCCGCGGGCATGGCGACGATCGAGCACAAGACCGGATGGCTATCCCTCGGCTTGATCCCGTTTTTTCCCGAGGCTGCATTGTTGCCGGCCGAGGATGGGTTGGCGCTTCAGCGCGCGCCGGCGCGCAAGCCGCGCGCACGGCTGCGCATTGTCGTACCAATCTTGCCCCACATCGCCAATTTTGACGATCTCGATCCGCTTGAAGCCGAGCCCGCGATCGAGCTCTTGCGAATTCCAGCGCTGCCCGGCGCGGCACTCCCGGGCGATGCCGATATCATCATCCTGCCCGGCTCGAAGGCCACCATCGCGGATCTGGCGGCGTTGCGCGCGGTCGGTTTCGATATCGATATTGCGGCCCACCGGCGGCGAGGCGGCATGATACTTGGCATGTGCGGCGGCTACCAAATGCTGGGTCGCGTGATCCGCGACCCAGGCGGCATCGAAGGGCCGGCCGGCGAGGTCCAGGGCCTGGGCCTGCTCGATGTGGAGACGGTGCTCTGCGGGGACAAGCGGCTCGAATCGGTGAACGGCAGGACCCTCGACGGCATACCGGTCACCGGCTACGAAATGCATATGGGTGTGACCTCTGGTCCTGATTGCAAGCTGCCCTTCGCGCAGCTGGACGACGGCTCGCCCGAAGGCGCGATGTCGATCGATACGCATGTCGTCGGCACCTATATGCACGGCCTCTTTACCGATGACCGACAACGCTCGGCTTGGCTCGCGCGCTTCACCGCCGGCCCAATCGAGGTCGAGTATGAAACGCTGATCACACATACGCTGGAGCAGCTGGCCGCGCTTCTCGCGATGAATATCGATCTCGATCGCCTGCTCAAGCTGGCACGATAGTCATCAGTGCAGCCAGGGCGATCAGCCCAACGAGCAACAAATCCGCGTGCCGGTAGAGCCGCAGCGCCGCCCGAATATCGGCCGACGTGGCATCGCGCCGGCCATCCCCCATCATGGCATCGTCAACGATCTTTCCGCTGTAGCTGCGCGGCCCCGCCAGCATGAGATCAAGCGCGCCTGCCATCGCGGCTTCGGGATATCCGGCATTGGGCGAGCGATGCCGGCCCCCGTCGCGGCGGACCGCTGCCCGGGCGCGTGCTGCGGAAGGGTTGGAGGTGATGCTTGCGGCTGCGACCAGGAGCAGCGCGGAAAGGCGCGAAGCCGGCAAGTTGACGAGGTCGTCGAGCCGCGCCGCCGCAAACCCGAAAGCCTCGTGGCGCGGCGTGCGATGGCCGATCATGCTGTCGGCGGTGTTGATCGCCTTGTAGATCGCGGCGCCCGCGAGACCGCCGATCGCCATATACAAAGCCGGCGCCACGACACCGTCGGAGAAATTCTCGGCAAGGCTCTCGATGGCGGCACGCGCGACGCCCGCTTCATCGAGCACTGCAGTGTCGCGGCCGACGATCGCAGAGACCGCAACCCGGGCCTGGCCGAGGTCGGCCTGTTCGAGCGCACAAGCGACCCGCGCCACATGCTGGTGCAGGCTGCGCTGCGCGAGCAAGCTGCTGGCGATGAATCCCACAAGCACCCATCCGTATCGCAGTTCGGAGAGGCCGTGCTCGAGCGTGGAGGCGATCGCGCCGACCGCGATGACGAGGAGCAGGATGGCGAGAACGCCGCCTGCCCGCCTCATTCCGGGCGACGCGCTCTCGCGGTTGAAAGACCGGTCGAGCACCCCGATAAGGCTTCCCATCCAGATGACCGGATGGCCGATTGCGCGCACGAGCCGATCCGGATAGCCCAGCGCGAGCTCGATCAGGAGGGCGAGGAGCGTGAGCGCTGAGGCCATCAAGTCTCGCAATGAGGTTCGCCAGGCGGGCGCGGACGAGGCGCCGGCCGCACACGGCGGTGACCTGGGCGCGGCGCGCAGTCAATTTCCCGGCGCCCCTGAACCTTTCATCGACCTGTCGACCGGGATCAATCCCCATTCTTACCCGATTCCGCAATTGGCGGCGGACCTGTTCACCCGTCTGCCGGAGCCCAAAGCACTCGATCGCGTGGCCAATGCTGCGGCCGCTGCCTACGGGATATCAGCCGATCAGGTCGTGGTGGCGCCCGGGACGCAAATCCTGCTGACGCTGGTGGCGGGGCTGGTGCGTCCCGGCCGTGCCGCAATATTGGGTCCAACCTATGTGGAGCATGCGCGCGCCGCCGCGCGGGCTGGGCATCAGGTCCAGGAAGTGGCCGACCTTCTGCAGCTCGGTGGCGCCGAGCTCGCAGTCGTGGTCAATCCCAACAACCCGGACGGACGCCGGTGCCGCCGTGAAGCGCTCGTCGGTTGCGCCGATGCGCTTGCACCCGGGGGCCTGCTGGTGGTCGATGAAGCCTTCATGGATGCTCTGCCGGATGCCGCGGAACTGAGCCTCGCGGCTGGCGTCATGCGCAGCAACATCGTGGTGCTGCGCTCATTCGGCAAGTTCTTCGGCCTCGCCGGGCTGCGGCTGGGCTTTGCACTCGCGGCTCCCGCGTTGGCGGCCCGCCTCACTGCGGCGCTTGGGCCGTGGGCGGTCAGCGGTCCGGCGCTTTCGATTGGCTGTGCTGCATTGCAAGACAGCAGTTGGATCGCGATGACGCGAGCTGCACTGCCGCAAGCCGCCGCGCGCCTCGATACGATACTGGCCGGCGTCGGGCTTGAAATCATCGGAGGTACCCCGCTGTTCCGTTTGGTGCGGACGGCGGCAGCGCCGGCGCTCTTCGATCATCTGGGACACGCCGGGGTTCTGGTACGTCGCTTTGCCGAACATCCCACTTGGTTGCGGTTCGGCCTCCCCGCCGACGAGCAGGCCTGGCGGAGGCTCGCCGTCGCGCTTGTTGCGTTTGCGTAAAGGGCGGGCTCGCGCAGCAGGCTTTGTTGGGAAGCTAGTCCCAAAACCCGTGCGCCCATATGGCGCAGGTTTTTTAAATGTGTTAGAAATGCAGCTTCCAAGGACGGAAGAGCGGCCAAATAGGCGCTGAGGGCGGCCGGTTGGACGCTAATGGAATTAAATAGCAGCAAGACGGGAGATAACGCATGGGACGTCTAGGCACGGCTTTATTGGCGGGTGTGGCGCTCATCGTGACGAGCGGCGCGGTGTTCGCGCATCATTCGTTCGCCATGTTTGATACCGATCATCCGATGGATCTGACCGGCACCGTACAGGAATTCAAGTTCACCAGCCCGCACACCTTCATCCTGTTGGACGTGAAGGGCAGTGATGGCACGACCACCACCTGGAACCTCGAGGGCGCGAGCCCGAGCGCTCTGGTGCGCGAGGGGTGGGCCAGCAAGACGCTGAAGCCGGGAGATGAGCTGAAGATGACGATCGATCCGCTGCGCTCCGGCGCGCCGGGTGGTTCCTGGTCGGAGAAGAAGACGAGCTTCTCCTCGGGCCAGCCGATCGTCACCCATTGATCGGAAGACTTGGATTGTCGATCGGGCGCTTGGGTAGCGTGACCGGCGCCTGATTGGCGGCAGCTTTGCTCCGACCACGTTTTTGGTTGAACTGGCGGCGGCGCTCGAAGGAACGGGCGTCGCCGCGCGTGTTTTTGTCGCCGATCATGTTTGTGGCCGATCACGAAGCGAAAGCACAACAAAACAATCGTGCTCGAGCTGGCGCTTGGAGATGAAGGGGCCTGACCTTGATGATGCGTGTTCGATGTGTTGTATCTGTAGCGATCGGTTTGACGGTGTCCTTCGCCATCGCGGCGTCCGCAGCTTCCGCCCTTGAGGATCAAGCCCACGGCAAATATCCGGATATCGGCGGCACTTGGGTGCGGCCGGGCGCCGCGCAATGGGACCCGACCAAGCCTGCAGGATTGAAGCAACAGGCGCCGCTCACGCCGGAATATCAGGCGGTTTTCGAAAGCAATCTCGCGATCACGAAATCGGGCGGCCAGGAATACAACCCACAGGTCAATTGCCTGCCGGCCGGCATGCCGCGCGTGATGATCGCCTATGACCCGCTCGAGTTCATCGTCACCCCGGAGGTGACTTACATCCGTAGCGACCATCTCGCGCAGTTTCGCCGCATCTACACTGACGGCCGCACCTGGCCCGCGGAGGTCACGCCGAGCTTTGTCGGTTATTCGATCGGCCGTTGGGTCGAGCAGGGCAGCGATGGCGGCTACGCGGCACTCGAAGCCGAAACCCGCTTCCTCAAGGGGCCGCGCTCGCTCGATGCCAGCGGGCTGCCGCTGCACGCCGACAATGAGACTATCGTCAAGGAGCGGATCTATCTCGATTCGGCCAATCGCAATCTGCTGCACGACCGGGTCACCACCATCGATCATGCCTATACCCGGCCCTGGACCGTGATCCGCAGCTACAACCGCGATCCTGATCCGGTTTGGGTCGAGAACAATTGCGGGGCCGACAACCACTATGTTTCGCTCGGCAAGGAGACCTACTTCATCAGCGCCGACGGCTATCTGATGCCGACCAAGAAGAACCAGGCCGTGCCAAGGCTCGTCGGTTTCGCGGCGACTAGGTGAAGCCTTGCGCCGCGTCAGGATGCCGCCCACGGGTTGTTTGAGCGTGAAACGGACCGTTGTAGAGTGTGAGATAGGGCCCGGTAATTCGGTCGCAAATTTGATCGCGATCAAGCACGACAACCAAAAATGACAACCACAGTAGTGTGCAACAATAGTGCGGGCCGAACAGGGATGTCTCGCGCGCCATCGACAGCGTCACTAAGGAGGTGCCAATGCTGCTGCGACATTCGATAACTACAATGCTGCTGACGGCGGCGTTCCTGGCGGCAGCCGGCGCTCGCGCTGAGGACGTCTCGAAATATCCCGACTGGAAAGGGCAATGGGTCGGGATCGGAGCGGCCGAAGATGCGCCGTGGGACCCTAGCAAGCCGGCCGGGCTCGCCCAGGAGGCGCCGCTCACTCCGGAATATCAGAAAATCTATCAGGCGACACTGGCGCGCCATGCGAGCGGTATCAAGGATCCGACCACCTGCCTGCCGCCCGGCATGCCGCGCACGATGATCATGTATCAGCCGATGGAGATCATCGTGATGCCGGACACGACTTACGTGATGGTCACCTATATGAGCGAGTTCCGACGCATATTCACGGACGGTCGCAAATGGCCGGACGAGATCGAGCCGTCCTATGCGGGATACTCGATCGGCCATTGGGTCGATGAAGGCAATACCGGCCGCTATAACGTGCTGGAGGTCGAGACGCGGGCTCTCAAGGGTCCTCGCACCTTCGACGGCACCGGCCTTCCGCTGCACGAGGACAACGAGACCACGGTCAAGGAGCGGATCTATCTCGACAAGAAGGACCTCAATCTCCTGCATGACGAGGTGACCACCACCGACCACGCGCTCACCCATCCGTGGACGGTGACGCGCAGCTACTACCGCGAGCCAAATCCGGTGTGGAACGAGTTCGTCTGCTCGGAGGACAACCACCAGGTCATGCTCGGCAAGGAAAACTATCTGATCAGCGACCAGGGGTACCTGTCACCGACCCGGCCGGGCCAGCCGCCGCCCGACCTGAAATACTTCAAGCCGGTGGCAAAGTAAGCGTCCGGCACGACCTCGAGCGCCGGGCCTTGCTGCCCGGCGCGGGCTCCGTCACTGCCCGGCGTGACGCATTACGCGAAATTTATTCCGTTACTGTGCCGCGCCGCGCATTGCCGCATTTCACTTTTTTGCAATATGCTCTAACCTGCTAAACCGGTGGCCGAGAAGGCTGCCAGCGCGTGCGGCGGAGAACTGGAGATCGCTCTTCCGACAAGAACATGCGCTGACACAAAAGCGGCGGAGCAGATTCCGGTTCCATTCAATCGGAGCTCGCTCCAGCCAGAAGAAACAAAAAATGCGCATTGGGGGATGCGCACCGTGGAGGGGAAATGCCGGCGATCGCCGCGGCGCGTGCACGCTTATCGGTCAGAAGCTTGTCCGTCAGATCTGTATCGATCAAAACTGCATCCATCAGAGCAAGATTGTTTGGTGAGGCGGAAGCTCGTCGCTGTACGCCTGGTGCTGGCCTTTCGGAAACAGGCATCGGCGCGCTTGCTCTCTCTCGCCCGAAGGACGGGGCTCGCGCGCCAAGTTTCGTCCCGTTGACGAGTCGAAATACAGTTGATATCCGCAATGATGCCGGGGGGCCTACATGCATCTGATACCGCAGTCTTGGGCGCATCTCCACATTCTGGTGAGCGTGTTCCCTTCGGTCGGGCTGATCTTCGCGCTCGGATTTCACGTCGCCGGACTGCAAACCAATAATACCGGCCTGAAGCGGCTTAGTCTGCTCGCCTTCGGTGTTCTCGGCCTTCTCGCGATCCCGACCTATCTCAGCGGCGACGGCGCGATGACGGACCTCGCCAGCAATCCCAAGTTCACCGAGGACTTGGTGGCGAACCATTATGGCTGGGCCTGGGCGGCGCTCGGCGCATTGGCGATCACCGGCTTGGTGGCTTGGGTCGCCGTGTTCCGCATGACCGACAACGCCTTGCACCTGGTGCTCGGTCTCGGTCTCGTCACCCTCGGCCTGATGGCGGTCGCCGGTGAGCTCGGCTGGGAGATCAATCACACCGAGATTTTTCTGCCGACGCAGCGCACGCCGCAGATCTGGTCGCATGTCCACATCATCATCAATCACCTGCCGACCGTCGGCTTCGTGTTTGCGCTCGTGTTCTACATCGCGGCGCTGATCTTGAATAACGTGGTGATGAAGCGCGCGAGCCTCACGCTGTTCGTGATCTGCGCCATTCTCGGGGTGCCGACTTTCGTCACCGGCAACGCCGCGATGTGGGCGGTGACCGAGAAGCCGATCCCCGGGATCACCAAGGCGGTGATCAATGCGCACCGGGATTTCGCGCTTTTCTCGCTTTTTGCTCTCGCCTTCACCGGGGTCACGTCGTGGCTGCAGCTCTGGCGCTATCGCCATCTCGGCCGCTTTTCCAATGCGTGGCTGAGCGTGATCCTTGTTTTCGCCCTAGTCACCCTCGGGGTTCTGGCCGAGACCGGTCACCGCGGCGGGCAGATCAATCATCCGGAGATCCGGGTCGCGGGCGACGTCTTGCCGACTGATCCTAATGCCGGCCTGAGCCAATTCGTCGAGCACGAGATCAACCAGGTGATCTGGTTCGTGCCCTGGCAGACCGTTCATTTCTTCGGCTTCGCGCTGATTTTCGGCGTCGCCTTTGCGGTATCGCTGCGGGTGCTCGGCTTCTGGAAATCGGTGCCGTTCTCGGCGGTGCACCGCATCCTGCCCTTGGGGGTGTTTGGCGTGGTGACCAATGTGTTCAGCGGAATGCTGATCCTGCAGGCCGACTCGCCCCGCTACCTCAACGAGATAACCTTCGTGCCGAAGGTGATCTTCATCACCATCGGGGCCATTGCGGTCCTCTACTTCTCGCTTTCGGAGCGGCTTTGGCAAACCAAGGCCGGCGAGGAAGCGCCGATGAGCTCCAAATGGGTCGCCGCCCTCGTCCTGATCTCCTGGATTGGCGTGATCATGGGTGGCCGGCTCTTGCCTTACGTTTAGCGCGAGGGAACACCCATGCAGAATATCGACGTCATAATGATGGTCATTTCGGTCGTGATCTGCGTCATCGGCATGCTGTTGGCTGCAACCTTCTGTCTCAGCAAGTTCCTGGACCGAAGCGGCGCCAATTGAGACAAATCCCGTTCCTATTGGGGAGCGCCATAACGATCAGCGCCATAACGATCAGGGAGAGTGAACGTGCTCGAGGCGATTGGAAGTTCCGCTTACGCGGAGTGGGTGGACGAATCTTGGGGCTGGCCGATCGCGCTCACGATTCATGCGCTCGGCATGGCGATGGTGGTGGGCCTCATGTTCATCATCGGGCTCCGCCTGTTTGGCGCCTTTCCGTCGATCCCCTATTCGTCGCTGGGCAGGCTCGTGCCGCTGATCTGGATTGCGGTGTTCTTTCAGGTCATCAGTGGCTTCACCCTGTGGGTCACCAAGCCGGCGCAGTATCTCGGTGACATCATGTTCGACTCCAAGTTTTCGCTGGTGATCATCGCTTCGGTGGTGATGGCCTATTGGCACATCATCTATCGGCGCGAGGTCGCCTCCTGGGAGGCAGCCGGAGCTGTGTCCGCGCGCGGCCTCAACGTGACCGCTGCGGCGTGCCTGTTGTGGGCGGCCGTCACTGTTGGCGGGCGCCTGACCGCTTACCTTGGATCGCTGTATCTGCGCTGATCAGCACATGTCCGGGAAATCCTGCCCTTGTGAAAGCGAGGGTGGACACCGGTTTCCGACAAGGAGATGCGCCAACGCAAGAAAGTAGAGCGTATTCCGTTCCAATCGAACGGAATGCGCTCTAGCGCGCGCCGCGGCATCGTTGCGCGCGCAAGACGTTCTCGGCCAGCACCGCCAGAGCGCCGGCCAGCAGCAGTCCGCCGATCAGGAGCTTGGGCACACCGGCCGCCGCCAATAACGCGGCCGCAACCACGACTGCCAAGATGGCGAGCGCCAGGCTGCCGTCCTCGACGAAAAGGCCGAGCAATTCCCGCGCCGCTTGCGTGAACGCGCTCATTGCGCCGGCTCCATGACTCTGCCGCGCAGCAAAGCGACCAGCCCGAGGGCCAGGGTTAGGAACAGCGCGATGAATCCCGCAACCGCCAAGTCGTCGCCGGGCCACGGCACGCCCAAAGCTTCGCCGGTCCAAAACACGCCGAATGCCGAAAGCATGACCCCAACGCCAAACTTGAGCGCATTCTCCGGTACCCGCCGCAGCGGTTGATGCACCAGCGCGCCGATGCCGAGCACCAGGACACCGGCGCCGAGTGCACCGACGCTGGCGGGCAAGAGGAGCCCGCGCCCGGCACCCACCGCGATGACGATGAAGACGACCTCGAGCCCCTCCACCAGCACAGCCTTGAACGCAGTCAGGCCGGCAAGCCAGTCGGCGCGCGCTTCGCGCCGTGCGACCTCTTCCTTAAGGTGAACCGTCTCGCGCTGGTACACCGCATCCTCGTCGTGCAGCGCGATGAGGCCGGCCGCGCGCAGCACCGCCTTGCGCAGCCAACGCAAGCCGAACAACAACAGTAGGACGCCGACCGCGAACTGCAGCGGGCCAAGCGGGATGCGGTCGATGGCGGGTCCGAAGACGAGCACGATCAACGCCAGGGCGCCGAGGCCCGCCAGCGTGCCGCTGACCGCCGGCCGCGCGCCGCGCACGCTCGCTACCGCCAGCACGATCGTAAAGGCTTCGACCACCTCGACCAGAGAGGCCAGGAACGCCGAGGTGACAGCGGGCGCGATTGTGAGCCAGTTCGACATGCTGGCTATCTAGAGCGGCGGCTCCTCGGTTCAAGGAAAATATTATTTAGGACCTTCTTTCATTCCAGCGCGGTCGCGAGCTGTGGCGCCACGATTTGCGCATACGGAACATCGCCATGGAGAATTCCTGCCTGGCGCGCAAACGCGTTCATGCCGCGAACGAAACTCTCCGAAATCGCGGTGTCGTAGTAGGGGAGATCGCGGGCGATGAGCTCGGCGATGAGCCCGGCTTCAAACGCAGGGAACAGCTTCCTGCCGATTTTGCTGGCAAGCGCGAGATCGCCGCGCAAGGCCGCATGGGCGCGGGCGATGGCGCGGATCGCGGCGGGCGCGAGCTCAGGTGAGGACTGGATCAATCGATCGGTCGCCGCCAAAGAAGCCATGGTGTAATTGAAGCAGGGCTTTGGGCCGTCGCCACGACGCACGTCGAGGACGATCGTGCCGACCCCTTGCCGCACCGCGACTTCCGCTCCCATTCCATTTGCCCAAAACCCATCGATCTTTCGCGCGGCAAGCGCCTCCGCGGCGGTAACCCCGAAGTTGATGCTTCCGACCTGAGCACCCGCAACCGGCGCGATGGTGACGGAATCGCGCCCCGGATCGATGCCGGCCGCGCCCAACAGGGCGCGCAACCCCATCTCGACCCAGGGCGCGGCGCCAATGCGACGGCCCTTGACACTTGCGATCTCGCCGCGGCTGGCGCCGAGATCCTTGTGCATCACCAGGAACCAGTACATGCCTTGCGCCTGCGCACAGAGAAGCTTGACGCCTTGCCATTCCGGGAAGGCCGCGAGCGCCGAGTGCGCCGAGCCGCCGACGAGGTCGACGGCGCCGTCGCGCAGCGCCGCATAGGCTTTGTCGACCGGGAAGATCAGCTCGAGCGCGACATCAAGACCTTCCGCCGCGAAGCAACCAAGCTCGATCGCCGCAATGGCGGGAAAATAGGAGTTCGAGATCATGTCCGGCACAGCGAGCTTGAGCGGCCGCATCAGGCATCCTCGAGCGCAATAGAGTCGGCGCGCCGCTGGCTGGCGATCATCGAAGTACGCAGCAGGAATTGGCGCGCGCGGGCGGGGTCGGCGGCGGTCGCCCTGAGCTCCTCGAGATTGCGCCGCCGCTGCTCCGGATCGGACGCTTCCAGGCGCTTCTTGTTGGCGATCGACTGCTCTTGCACGAATTCGATCGCCACCGTGCGGCGCTGGAGATCGTAGAGGTCGAGCAGGCGTTCGGATTCCTCATTCACGATGATGCGCGCGAGCTTGTCGGCGAGATTGACCGCATCCTGGATACCGCCGTTGAGCCCCATCCCGCCGATTGGATTATTGACGTGCGCGGCGTCGCCCGCGAGCAGCACCCGTCCCTGCCGGAAGCGCTCGGCCACGCGCTGGTGGGTGACGTACAGATTGCGGTGCACCACCGCATAGGGGCGGCCTGAAGGAAAGAACTTGTTGAGCCGCGCCTGCACGCCGGCATCGCTCAGAATGTCCTCGTCGCGCTCGGTGGGCTCGGTTGGAAACACCGTTCGCCACAGGCCCGGCGGTCCATCGGCTGAGACCTTGAAGCAATTGCACCAGGCGCCGGGGTCGGCAAAGTAGCTGCGATAGCAGTAGCCGCGCTCGCTCGAGAAATCATAAGGGGTGGTCAGCACGACGAAGCGTTCCGGCCAGGTAAAGCCGTCGAAAGCGATGCCGCACTGCTTGCGCACCGTGCTGCGGCCGCCGTCGGCACCGATCAGGTAGTTTCCGCGGTGCTTGGCAGTGCCTTCCGGTCCACGCACCTCGAGTTCCACGCCGTCGTCGTCCTGCCGCACCCCCACGGCTGCATGGCCGAATAAAATCTCCGCATTGGCAAAACCGCGCAGGCGTTCCAGCAAGAGGCGCGCGGTCTTGAACTGCTCGCACTGTACCACGAAGGGATATCGGGTATCATTCTTGAGCACCGCGTGATCGAATGCCGCTATTAGCTCGCCGCTCGGCCGGTCCCAGAACTGGAAGATCGGCGCGACGAGGCCAACGCGCGCCATATCCTCGGCAAGGCCGTCCACGGAGAGCAGCTCGAGCGTCGCCGGATGCGTGGTGGCAGCGCGCGGGTCGGCCTGCGGCGCGTCATTCTCATCAAACAAGCGGACCGGGATGCCGCTCCGGGCAAGCAGCCAGGCGCACATGAGCCCGACCGGCCCGCCGCCGGCGATCAAAACGGGCGCATCTTCGCGACTCATGCGCCCGCCTCAGGCCTTCCGGCCGCTTTCGTCGTAGTAGTGCATTTCGAACAGCAGGCAGCCACCCGTGGATTTAAACGGGCCGTGCCGTACGCCGGGTGGGCGACACGCGTAGGTCGGCGCCGCGAACATTTCACCGCCCTGGCCCTGCGCGTCGTTGCCGACGATCAGGTCGCCGGAAATGAGATAGACCTCTTCCCAATGGTCGTGGACGAACGGCGCGGTGGTATGCACGCCGGGATCGAAGCGCAACAGGCGCGTGCGGCTGCCGGTCTTGATGCGTTCGTCGAGGTCGCTCGCCAGAATCTTCTGCTTGATGCCGGACGGGTAGCCTTCCGGGGTCGCCCAGCCGGCGTCCAAATCGACGGCGGTGAATTCAAGGTGCGGCTTGTTCATCGGCATTGTGGCCTCTTTATCTTATCTTCCAGGAGCCTGGTGCCACCGATTTGAAGTTCCTGCTACGTGCGCTGCCCGCTCATTCGGGAACTTCACATCGAAAAGCGGCTCTAGAAACATATACGTGCTAGTGTCCCTTTGCTTCCGAATTCCGTGCCGAAGGATGCCGCGGTGTATCACGGAATTCGGAAGCGGGGCACCCGCAGGTGGCCTTTCTTCCCGCCATCCGGCTTGATGTTTGTCCCCCGAAAGGGCAAATCTCCGGCCCCGGTTTGGGGTAGTGAGGGCCTACGCAATGGATCTACAGCTGAGGGGGCGCAGCGCGCTCGTCACCGGTGCCAGCATGGGGATCGGACGCGCCATCGCGGCGGCGCTCGCGGCCGAGGGTGCCAAGATCGCGGTGGTGGCGCGACGGGGCGAGCTTCTGGAAAAGCTCGCCGAGGAGATCGTGGCGGCAGGCGGCACGCGGCCGGCGATCATCGTGGCCGACATGATGGCGCCGGAATCGCCGCTGCGCATTCGCGACGAGGCGCTCTCTGCGCTCGGCGCGGTTGAAATCCTGGTCAACTGCGCGGGCGCCAGCAGGCCCTTGCCGGTCGATGCTGACGACGAGAAGTGGGACGAAGCGATGACGCTGAACTTCACGCGCGTCCGACAGCTCACCCATGCCCTGTTGCCGCAAATGCAGGCGCGCGGGTTCGGCCGTATCATCAACATCACGGGAAAATCCGAGCCCGATCGGCTCAATGCGGCTTTCGCCGCCAAGGCCGGGATTCATGCCTGGTCCAAAGGCCTTTCCAGGGAGATCGGCAAGCAGGGCATCACCGTCAATTGCGTGGCGCCCGGCCGTATCATGAGCGAGCAGATCCGCCGACTTTATCCGGAGTCCGAACGCAAGGCGCTGTCCGACACCGAGATCGCGGTCGGCCGCTACGGCGAGCCCGAGGACGTGGCCTTGGTGGTGACAATGCTGGCTTCGCCGCGCGCCGCTTATTTCACCGGCATCGTGGTTCCGGTCGACGGCGGCTTAAGGCGCTATCAGTTCTGAGCCGCGGCACGCGTGCCTCGCTCCTTATGCTCATCCGAGGGCTTCAACTCCGCCAAGCCTGCAGGCGCGCCTCCATTCTGTTGCCGAGCGCGTTGATGAATAGCCCGATCACGACCAGGATCGAGAGTGGAACGAATACGTCGGCTGTGCGCAGGTGGGCCGCATAGAAGGTGATGCGATACCCGAGGCCGGCATTGGAGCTGAACATCTCGCCCAGCACCACCCCATGCAATGCGCGCCCGAGCCCGATCCGCATGCCGGCGATGATCATCGGCACGGCCGCCGGCAAGATCACTTTACGGATCACATCGAGCCTGCTTCCCCCAAAGGCGCGCACTGCGCGCACAAGCTGCGGATCGACTCCCTGGACGCCGGCGAGCGTGTTCACCACGATGGACACGAAGCTCAACAGGAACGTGATCGCCACCACCGTCGCAAAGCCGAAGCCGAGCCAGACGATGATCAGCGGATAGAAGGCGATGAGCGGCGAGGAGTAGAGAAACCAGACGAACGGATCGATCGCGTATTCGGTGAGCTTGCTAAGGCCCATGGCGATGCCGAGACCGATGCCGACCAGGAGCGACAACCCGAAGCCGGCCGCAAACTCGATCAGCGACACTTTGAGATCGGCGAGAATTTCGCCCGATTGCAGCTGCGCCACGAACGCCGCCGCAATGCGCGAGGGATTGCTCACCACCACCGGGTTGATCAGCTCGAGGCGCGACGCGACCTCCCAGGCGACCAGAAAGGTCAGGGTACCGACGATCCCGAGCACGAGCTGCTCGCGGCGGGGGCTTGCTTTCGCGGCCACAGCAGGCCGGGGCGCCACAGCGATCTCGCTCATCGCTCCAGGCTCCAGGGCGCAATGCGGGTCTCGATCCAACGCAGCAGCGTCACCATCAGGAAGCCAAAAGCGGCGACGACCGTGACCAGCACGAAGATTTCTGCTGCCCGCTCGCTGGTTGAATAGACCTGGATCAGGCGGCCGACCCCGCGCACTGATACGTACATTTCGGCCGCGATCAGGCCGACGATGGCACGCCCGACTGCGAGCCGCACCCCCACCATGACGGACGGGAGTGCGCCCGGCAGGATCGCCTTGGCTATCACCTGCCACCGGCTCGCCCCGAACGCGCGGCAGGCGCGGGTCCAGGATTCATGCACCTCCAGGATCCCGCTCATGGTGTTGATCACAATCGGGATGATGGCGGCGAGAAGCACCATGATGGCCTTTGACTCTGTGCCGACCCCGAACCAGACCACCACGATCGGCACAAAGGCGATAATGGGCGAGGTGTTGAGCGCCACTATCAACGGCTCGAACAAATAGTGCAGTCGCGGTGAAAGCGCGAAGGCGATGCCGGCCGCGACTCCCACCAGGATTGCCGGAACGAAGCCCTGGATGAATTCCTGCAGGCTGACGAGCAGATTGCTGCCGAGCTCGCCCGACGCCGACATCGCAATGAAGCTTTGCGCCACCTCGCTCGGATAGGAGATGAGGTCCGAGCGGACGATCTCGTTGGCGCCGATGATTTGCCAAGCGAGGAGGAACAGCGCGACTGCCGCACCCCCAATCACGCCGCGCGCCGACACACTCATCGGGTGGTCACCGCTGGCTGCGGCACAGCCGTCTGCACTGGGGCGGCCTGCGGCTCGCCCCAGCTGTTCGATGCCATCACTTCCCGCTGCAGCAAATCCCAGATGCGCTGGCGGTAGGCCGTGAACGCGGGATCGTTGCGAATTTCGAGCGGGCGCGGCCGAGCAAGCGATACCGAAATATCGGCGACGACGCGCCCAGGCGAGGCGCTCATCACGATGACGCGGTCGGCAAGATAGATTGCTTCATCGATGTCGTGGGTCACGAACAGGATGGTCTTGCGGCCGCGCTCCCAGATGCGCAGGAGCTCGGAGCCCATCACCTGGCGAATCTGCGCGTCGAGCGCGCCGAATGGCTCATCCATCAACAAGACTTCGGGCTCGACCGCCAGCGCACGGGCAATGCCGACGCGCTGGCGCATGCCGCCGGACAATTGATGCGGATAAGCGCGCTCGAACCCGGACAGCCCAACCATCGCGATATGCCGCCGCGCAATCGCAAGCTGCTCGGCAGATGGCAGGCCCTTGAGCTCGAGGCCGAGCTCCACATTGGCGAGCACGGTGCGCCAGGGCAGCAGCGCGAAATCCTGGAACACCAAGGCGCGGTCCGGGCCCGGCGCGCTCACCGGCTTGCCGTCGAGGCGCACGGTGCCGCTGGAGGGTCGCAAAAGCGCGGCGACCAACATCAACAGCGTGCTCTTGCCGCAACCTGAGGGGCCGACAATCGTGACGAACTCGCCGTCGGCTATCGAGAGATTGACGTCGGCAAGCGCCAGCAAGGCGTCGCCGCGCCGTTCATAGGCGAGCTTGAGATGTTCGAGGTCGAGCCGGCCCATGGGAGAATCTTCAAGCGGTCCGCGGTCGTGGGCAGCGATTGACCGTCAAGGCGCCCATTGTGCGAATGTGCCGATGAATCGGTCGTCCAGCAACCGGCTCGCCGGCCATGGCTCCATGAGGGTTCCGGCCTCGATCAGAATGGACCAGAAGATGTCCATGTATTTGGCTTCCGGCAGGCGGCCTCGCTCGTCAAAAGCCGGTAGGTTCTCGTCATAGGCGCGTGCCGCGTAGGCCGGCTGATACTTCACCTGGTCGACCAGAACTTTGACCGCTAGGTCGCGGTCTGCATGCGCCAAGCGGATTGCCGCCACGTGGGCGCGCAGGAAGGCGCGCAAAGTCTGTGGGTTCTCATCGAGGAATTTTGCGCGCGCCACGAAGGCGTGCTTGGGCCATTGTGGAGCAATCTCCTTCTCCTGGGTGCCCAGAACGGTGAGGCCCAGATCCTCGGCAACCCATTTGGTTGGGGCCGACTGGATCGCGGCCAGCAGGCGTCCCGTGCGTAGCAACTGGATGCTTGTCGCCGATGGTCCGGCCTGCATGACGCGCACGTCGGTCTCCGGCTTGAGCCCGTGCTTGCGCAGCACGTAGCGCGTGAGCTGATCGGTGAGGGACCCGAAGGTTGAGACCCCGATGGTGCCGCCCTTGAGATCCGTCCAGGTCTTGATAGAGGGCTGCGCGAGCCACGCGAAATCCGCCTGGTGAAATCCTGCATAGAAGCCTTTTACCGGCTGGTCGGCATTGATGAGGTTAATGAGACCATCGAGCGACTGCAGCGACAGATCGAGCGATCCGCCCGCCATCGCCTGGCTCACCTCGGCATCACCGCGGAAGCTTACGATCTCGACGCTGAGCCCCTGCTCCTTCCAGGTGCGGGCCGACGCGAGATAAACCGGCAGGAAGCTTGCAGCCGGCACCGCAAGGCCAAGCGTCAGCTTCGGCTTCTCGAGCGCGGGCGCGGCGTTGGTCCGCTTTGCAATCAGGCTCGCCGCTGCGAGACCGGCCTGCACGAAGCCGCGTCGGCTGATGCTGGGAGGCATTCACTTCAGGTCCCTATGGTCGGGCGCGACCATACGCGGACGTGCCGGCGGGGTGAAGCGGGCATCACACCGCAGGCAGACATCGGAACGGACCGCTCAGGCCATCAACCCGCTCATCGGGGCAGCCGCTTGGCTGTCCGGGAACACGTCGGCGGCGAGTACTTGCTCTTCGACTCGCAGGTGATCCCTGAGTAGCCCCTTGAGCACGCTGCGGAGGTCGGTGGTCGGCTTGAGGTCGCGCTTCTCGTAAAGATCGCTCTCCTTCACGCCCGGCCAATCGGCGATGACGCGGCCGCCGTTCAGCGCCCCGCCGGCCAAAAGCGCGATTGTCGCGGTGCCATGGTCGGTCCCTTCGTCGCCGTTGACGCGCGCGGTGCGCCCGAACTCAGTGATGAGCGACACCACAGTCTCGCTCCAGGCCGTGTCCATATTGGTCTTGATCGCCGCGATCGCGCCGTCGAGTGCGCCCAACAGGTTGGCGAGCCGTCCCTCAACCACGCCTTCGTTGACGTGAGTATCCCAACCGTCGAAGGCGAGCGCCCCGATGCGCGGACCGTCCGGACTGGCGAGGAATTTCGCGGCCGCGCCGGCCGCCTCGGCGAAATACGCGCGTACCTGCTGCGTGCCGCCGACCTGGACGGCTGGTGTCGAATTGTTGGGTGGGGTGTCCGGAATGCCGCCGGTGCGGGCGATAGCGGCGACGCCCAAGCGGTCTTCGAGCACCCGCGCCAGCACCGGATCGGTGTGACGATAGAGGTCGAGAAGCCGCATGGTGGTTTCATCGCTGACCGGCGGCAGGCGTGGCGGCGCCCAGGAAAGAATGGGCGCCGGGCCGCGCACCAGCAGCGGGGTTACCGGGCCGACCGCGAAGACGCGCCGACCGCGCGCACCCGCCGTGTCGCTCGGCTCAAGCGCGGCGAGTGCCCGGTTGAGCCAGCCGCTGTCGACGGCGCCAGGCCGAGGCAAACCGCTTTCCAACACATCCTGCCCGTCGAAGTGCGATCGATCACGATAAGGGCTCGCGACCGCATGCACGATCGTGGCCTCACCGGCTTGATACATCCGGTGCACGTTCGGCATGGCCGGATTGAGCGCAAAGAATCCGTCGAGCGGAAGCGCCGCGGTCTTGCCGTCAAGCCGCAATGCGTTGTCGCCACGTAACTTGATCCAGTCCGGATCGCCTACTGGAGCGACGGCGGCAAGCCCGTCGAGCGCGCCGCGCAGCACGATGGCGAGAAAGCGCGGATCGCGGCCTTCAGCCCGGGCGATGCGCGGCGCAAACGCCCAGGCGAACAGCGCGCCGGTGCCGATGAGAAGCTCGCGGCGCGTCGCTGCAGGCCGGGGCTGACAACAATCCATGCTCGCCATTGCCGTCTCCTTCATCGGCGCTGAAACTCCGAGGCCATGGTCAGAAGGGTGATTGCCTGCGTCTTGCTCTCGGCCCGTGCCACAGCGCGGCGAGTTTCTTCGGTTGCGAGCGGGCCGAGCGCCACATCCACCAGTTCCTGCGGATCGACATCGGGAGCGACCGCCTGAGCGAACGCGTTGGCAGCGTCGAGGCGCAAGGCAAGGCCATCCAGCCAAGCCGCGTTGTCGTCCGAAAAGCCCTTGGGCGCATTCGGCCGCCACAACGGCTCGCCGAGCAGTGCCTGCTGGCCGGTCATGCCCTGGATGTTGGGATCCTCCCGGCCAGCGGCGCGCCGTGCAGCTACCAACCATTCGCCCGGCCGCTTGATCTTAGCCCGTTCCGAGTCCCAAGATTCGGGCGCGGTGACCAGCGCCTTGGCGACCTCCTTGAGATCGCCATCGGTCTCGAGGAAGCGCTGCGTTAGCCGCTCGATCAACGCCGGTGGCGGATCATCGGCAACGAAATGTCGGGCGAGCTTTGTCGCCACATGTCTGGCAGTGGCAGGATGACGCGCCAGATCGGCCAACACCGCGCGACCCTGCTCGACGCCGGTGTCCGGATAGGCATTGCCGACAACCATCTGGGTCCCCGGCTCATGCAGGCGTTTATTGAATACGAACTCGGCGCCGTGGTCCGGATTGTCGACCGGCGGCAAGAACGTCCAACCGGTGATCACGCTGGCGAAATTGGTGACGTCGGCTTGCGTATAGACGGTGCGTACACCGAGCGTATGCAGCTCGAGAATTTCGCGCGCAAGGTTCTCGTTGAGGCCGCGGTTGCGATTGATGCCAGCGACCGAGTTCGGACCGATCGATGACGCATTGTCGAGGTAGATCAGCATCGCCGGATGGCTTTCGGCTGCCAGCAGCATGTCGGCGAAGCGCCCCAGCACGTGCGGCCGAATCGCTTCTCTCTCGTAAGCGCCCGCCATCACGGTCGTATCGAAGCTGACGCAGAAATGATTCGACCAGAACCATACCAGCCGCTCGACGAAGCCGATCTCGGCGTTGACCGCAGCGCGAATGCGCGCTCTGGCCTCATTGAGGAAAATCTGCCGTGGCAGCGGCACCGGCTTGGGCTGCGGCGGATTGGCCGCGGCGTTTTCCATGGAGTTTTGTTCCATGGATTTCTGGTCAGCCATCTTCTGGTCGGCGCTGCCGTCAGCGGGCGCATCTGCTCCGGCCTGCATCGCGACTTGCGCGGCCTGCTTGCGCCTTTGCGCGAGCTTCTGCTCGGCAAGACGTGTGGCATTGTCCTCGAATACGGTGCGGGCCTCGGCGCCGCTCGAGAGCAGGCTCGCATCTAAGATCTGTCCCACACCGGGCGTATCGAGGTCGGCCAACAGCGCCCCTAAGGGGTCGCTTGCGACCGCCGCAATCGAACCCAGGCTCGAGCCCAGCTTTGGGCCGAAACCGAACCGATGCAGGGCGAGTGCGGCCGCCTTGGGATCAAGCGCCATGGTGATCGATTCCCGAATGCCAAGCACTGAAAACAGGTGACAATATCACCACTCGAGCGCATCACGTGACAGCAGCAAAGCGAGAATGAAGCCGGAAACCGTCTACCAATCACCGGCTGTCGCCACCGCCAGCAACTATAAAGCGCCGACCTTGTCGCGACAATGACAGGGCCGGATCGCAGTTTGCCGGAAAGTTGCGCAGTCAGCGACGAGCCCGGGTCGAGTATGCAATTAATTGCGCCGTCTCGCTGAATGATACCTCATCACACGCGCTGATCAAATGCGGAAAGCGGAGGATGTGCGGTGCCGATCTATCTGAACGAACAACAAGCGGTAGAATTCGCAGATATGGCCTCGGTTATCGAGGCGGTTCGCGCCGCGTTCCTAGCGCAGGCACGCGGCGAGGCCGTCAACGTGCCGCGCACGCGGCTCGAGTTCGGGCAGCGCCGGCTGAACCTGATGGCCGGCGGCAGTCGTGCGGGTGAGCGCTATGCGGTCAAGTCCTATGGGTCTTCGAGCTATCACATTTTGCTTTATTCGGCCGAGCAAGGCCTCATCGGCATCATGGAGGCGAATGGGCTCGGTCAAATTCGCACCGGAGCTGCGAGCGCGATCGCCACACGAGCCATGGCGCGCCCAAGCGCCGGAAAAATCGGGATGATAGGCGCGGGCCGGCAGGCGCGCACGCAAATCCAAGCTCTTCATTGCGTGGGCTGTGCTCGTGAGGTCGCGGTGTTTGCGCGCAACGATGCGAAGCTCGTCTCCTTCTGCGAGCAGCTGCGATCTGAGCTCGACATTCCGGTGCATGCCGCGAGATCCGCGGAGGCGGCGGTTGAGGGCGCCGACACCGTGGTTACGGCGACAAGCTCCTCCACGCCCGTGCTGATGAACGAATGGCTTCTTCCCGGCACGCATGTGAACGCCATGGGGGCAAATGCCGCCTCGCGCCGCGAGCTCGATGCGGACATTGTTCTGCGGGCCAGTCTGGTGGCTACCGACGATGTGACGCAAGCGAAGACCGAAGCCGCGGAATTCATCGACCTGGCGCGCGCCGGTAAGCTCGACTGGGACGCCATCGTTCCGCTGCATCGCGTCCTGGCATCGCCAATGGCGCAGCGAGATGGCGCCGCGATCACGCTTTTCAAGTCTTTGGGCGTCGGTCTCGAAGACCTGGCGATCGCATCGCTGGTCTACGACCGCGCCGCGGCAAGCGGTCGCATCAAGCCGCCTTGAAAGATTTCAATAACGAGCCGGCAGCCTGCACGAAAACAGCAATGAGCCGCATCGATTGCGTAATTTTACGTCTGCGAAATATCAGTTTTACATAAATGTAATGGTCCGAAAAAGTGCCGGTAAGATTTGCACGCGAGCGTGGCATACGACGCATGAGACGTCGCAACAAAAGATCGCAACAGAGGAGACGACCATGAATCACAAGATCGTATTGTCCGCGCTTGCGCTCGCACTGATGTTCGGCGGCGCCTCCGGGGTCATGGCGGCAGGCAAGAAGCACAATGGACACGAGGCCTATGCGGCCGCCAGTGCCGGCAATGCCGCCACGCAGGTCACTGATCCGCGCGTGAACAAGGGCGGCAACCACGAGAACTGGTGCGACGTCAATCCGCAGTGCAATGGCTGGAACGAGTGGGTGCAGGACGTCAACAGCGGCAAGCTGCAGGACAAGTAACGGAAGATCGTTCGCCACTATCGGCGAACGAGCCGGCTGCCACAACGCACCCTCAAGAGTGATGCAGCCGCCATAGTCCCCGGGTGCTCCCTCCCCGGGGACTATCGCATCGGCACACCGTCTTTCGATTATCGCGCCGAGCCTGTAGCTTAGTGCGATCGATCGCGCTGATGCGCGCGCGACAACCTATCGAGGGGGACCTCATGATCCGGGCTCATCTGTCAGGCTTGTTTGTCGCGGTCGCAGTGGCACTCTTGCTGGCGCCGCAGAGTGCCGTTACTCAGCAGGCTTCGCTCAAGCAACAGCTCGTCGGCACCTGGACACTGGTTTCGATCATTGCGACCGACAAGGCGGGCAACAAATCGGACCGGCGCGGGCCGAACCCGAAGGGGCTCTTTATCTTGGAGCCCAACGGCTACTATTCGCTGCTGACGGCGCGCGCGCAAATCCCGAATTTTGCCATCGACAACGTCAATCAGGGAACGCCGGAAGAATACAAGGCCGCCATGATGGGTATGATCGCCAATATGGGGAAGTGGACGGTCGACGAAGCGACCAAGACGATCACCACTTATGTGGAAGCCGGCTCGTATCCCAACCTGAATGGGCACACACAGACGCGCATCATCAGCTCACTCACGGCCGATGAGCTAAAATACACCAATGGCGCTTCAGTATCGGGAACCGTCGACGAGGCAACCTGGCGGCGGGTTAAATAATGAGTTGATCACCTGAGCTTGCCGGTGCGGGCGAGCGCCTCCTGCTTCCACATTTCCCAGGTGCGCTCGAAGCCGTGTCCTGGGCGGACGCGGACTTGCTCCTTGGCCATCAGAGCCGCTTCCTCCGGAGCCAGATAGGTGATCGGTCCGCCCAGCATTTTTGCCTGCAGCAGGAGCTTGGCATTGGCCTCGGTGTAGATCGCCCGATAGACCGCGATCCGCACGCTGGGCCCGACCACCACGTCGCCGTGCCCGCGCATGAGTGCGACCGAATTCTGACCGAGCTTCTCCGCCAGTGCCTTGCCGAGCGAACTGTTGGAGATGAGAAGATTGGTGAAGCCTGCGACGTCGCGGGTGTCGAATACCGGCACTTCCGGATAGAAGAAGGAAGCGCGGATCGGCTGCAGCGGCACCTGCGTGACGCTGAAGGGCACGACCGTCGGCGAGTGGCTGTGCACCACGCCGTGGACATCAGTCCGCGCCTTGTAGACCTCGGAATGGATAAAGCGCTCCGAATAGATTGGACGCTCGTCGGGCCGAATGAGCTCGCCATCGGGGCCGAATTCCATGATGTCGGCCGCTGTGACAAGGCCGGGTGCCCGCGCCCGCGACATCAGGAAGCGATCCGGATGGTGCGGATGGCGCGCGCTGACATGGCCGTAGCCATCAACTATATCCTGCGCATACAAGATGCGGTTGCCGATCACCAGATCCTCGATCACGGCCTTCAATTCGGCACTGGCTCGCCTCGCCGCCGCATTGGCCTTGGCTGATTTGCCGGCAGGTTGTTTCTTCTTCGCCTTCTTGACCACTGTGCCTCCCTCCAATCTTGCTATCGCCTCACCAAAACCTCAGGCGAGCGCAGCAGCAGCTCGCATCCTTTGTCTGTGATCGCCACCATCGCGGAGGCGATCGCACCAGTCTCCGCATCGCTTGCGCCCACATGCAGTCCATAGACATCGCCGGTCGCGAGCACGTGACCGGCATCGCGCTTGAGCTCGCTGCCCTCGTTGGCGGAGAGGCCGATACGTCGTCCGACGCTGCCACTCAGCGCCGGATGCAGCGCGAGTCCGCCGAGCGGCTGGCTGGCGGCGGCAAAGAGCGCGGCGCCGCTGACGCCTGGAGCCGCGAGCCGCAGCACTGCATTGAGGCCCTCCTCAATGCGTTCCTCTAGGGCGCCAGGGCGCTCGACGGCGGCCACGAAGGATTCCGCCCAATAGCCGCGATGCTTAACCGCGACATAACCGAGGAGCCGCCTGGCGGTGGATTTCGGCGCGAACGCGCCGCAAAACGGCGCAAGCGTCCGCCCCTCGTCGAAGCTCACCAGCGTCCGCGCATCTTGCGCCGCAAGCGCTCGCGCGCGCCGCTCGCCCGCCAACGCCGCCGTCTCCGTGCCGCCGCCGTCATGCCAAGCCTGCAGGAAATAAGCCGCAGCACTGCGCGCGACCGCGCAGGCCTCACGGATCAAGGAGAGCTCGCGCGGGCGCGTTCTGCGGGCGCCCGCTCCCGCGTCGGCCTCGACCAGGCGAAACCGATTGCCCAGGCTCTTCTCGATGGATTGAAACAAGGCCGGCCGCATCAGGTCGAACCGTACCGCCCCGATATCGGCGCCATCATCGATCTTCAGGCCCGCGAGCCACGGATCAAACGCGGTCTCCCAATTCCAGGCCGACAGCACCTCTGGGATCCAGGTCATCAGGCGCTGCGCCGGCATGTCGCGCGAGCTCATGGATACGAGCAGCCGCGGCTCGCCCTGGCGCGGCAGCAGCGCCAGTGCCCAGCGGTGACGAGGAATGAAGTTGGTCAAGTAGGCGAGATCGGAATGTTCGCGCGCATCACCATAGACCAGCATGGCCTTGAAGCCTTTGCGATCCATGATCTCGTTGAGCGTATTGAGGCGAATCTGGAATTCATCGCGAGGAACGCGATCCTGCTCGAAGGAATAGGCGCCGATCATGGTCGAGGGATGGACGGTACGCATCGGTCTCACACCGAGATGCTGTCGAGCGTCGCGATGGCGGCCGTCAGCGCCTTGGCGCCCGTGGGAGTGATTACGACCGGTTCGCCGCACATCAGGTATCCGGTCTCGGGCAGGTATTGGTTGGGATGCATCACGAAGACCATTCCGTCCTCCAGGCGCGTCTCGTTGTCGACGGTGATGTCACCCGGCGCGTCGGATGTGATGCCGAGGCCATGGCCGCGCACCCGCATATAGGGCGGGCGGCAATATTCGCCGTAGCCGGCGGCGCGGATACAATCATCGATGGCCTCGGTCACAGTGCGTACGCTCGCGCCCGGCACAGCGGCGGCTTGGCCACGGCGCATGGCCTCCTGCAGCACCGCGTATTTGTCGCGCAACAGCGCCGGCGGCTCGCCAATGACGGTGGTGCGGCATATCTGCGCGAATTGACCCTGATAGCAGGGGGTGATTTCCGACAGGATGATGTCGCCTACGTCGAGCACGCGGGCTCCCGCGGCGGTGACCGCGAGGTTGTGCTGCGAGGCGCTCAAGAGCAGGAAATTATCCTCCGCGCCGAGTCCCTTCATGAAGCCATAGAGCTCGGCCGCGAGCTCGAACTCGCGCACGCCCGGCCGGGCAAATTCGAGGAAGCGCGCATAGCCGCGTTCGGCGATGGCCGTCGCCCTCCGGGCGGCCTCGAGCTCCTCGGGCGTGCGGATACGGGCAAGCTCGCGCGCATATTTGTCGTTGGCCGGTACGCTGCCGCCCATCGCCGTCTCGATGCCGGCCACCAGGGCGCGGGAAAGGGTCGACAACGCGACGGATACGGCCTTGCGCGGATTGATCCCATGCGCCTTGACCGCGGCCGCCAAGGCCTGCGGTAGATCGTCGGATCCAACTGTCTTGTCGGTCTGCGAAACCGCCGCAGCGCGCTTGGCGTCCCAGGCCGGCGTCACGATCAGGGTCGAGGCGCCCGCACGGTCGACCAGCACGGCGCTCTCGCCGATGGGCTTGACCCCGCTCAGCACAAAAACCGCATGGCCCTCGAGAAACGAGTTCTGGCCGCCGTTGAAGGCAATCAGCGCTTCGAGCTGTTCGGCTTCGAGATGGCGCGCAGTCGCGGCGAGCCGGGTTTGCTGGATGCTCATGTTGACTTCAGAACTTCACCTTGTCGGGACCTTTGAGGTTCAGCATGGCGCGCGCCTCTTTTGGGGTCGCGACCTCGTAGCCGAGCTCCTCGATGATGCGACGGATCTTCGCGACCTGCTCGGCATTGCTCACTGCCAGCTTGCCGCGACCGATATAGAGACTGTCCTCGAGCCCGACCCGGACATTGCCGCCGATCATGGTCGCCATGGTGGCGAACGGAATTTGATGTCGCCCGCCCGCCAGCACCGACCACTCGTATTGGTCGCCGAACAGGCGGTCGGCTGTGCGCTTCATAAACAGCAAGTTGTCGAAGTCAGGTCCGATGCCGCCCAGGATGCCGTAGATCAGCTGCAGGAAGATCGGCGGCTTGAACAGGCCCCGGTCGACGCAATGAGCGAGATTGTAGAGATGGCCGGTGTCGTAGCATTCGTGCTCGAACTTGACGCCGTGCTCGTTGCCCAAGAGCTTGGCGATCCGCTCGATGTCGCGAAACGTGTTGCGGAATATGTTCTGGTCGGATTGCAGGAGATACTGCTCCTCCCAGTCGTGCTTCCAGGTCTTGTAGCGGGCCGCCATCGGGTAGAGCGCGAAGTTCATCGAGCCCATGTTGAGGGAGCACATTTCCGGCGAGAAGGTTGTGGCGGCCGCGATGCGCTCCTCGACCGTCATGGTGACGCTGCCGCCGGTGGTGATGTTCACGATGCCGTCGCAACCCTGCTTGATGCGCGGCAGGAACTGGCGAAAGACCTCGGGATCCGGCGAAGGGCGGCCGTCCTTGGGGTCGCGCGCATGCAGATGCAGCACCGCGGCGCCCGCCTTGGCGGCATCGATCGCTTGGCTGGCGATCTCGTCCGGCGTGACCGGCAGGGCGTCCGACATGGTTGGCGTGTGGATAGAGCCGGTGATCGCGCAGGTGATGATAACTTTGTTGGACTTTTGCGCCATGGGTTCCCTCCGTTGGCCGCTCATCTGGGGCGGTCTTCATAGAGCATGATCCCGAAAAAGCTTGCCCCCGACCTGATCGGGGGTGGATGCCGGTTTTCGGAAAAGATCATGCTCCACCATTAGTGACGCGGCGTTCCAGGGGAAACACCTGCCAGCCCAGCCGGTCGACGATCAAGCCCCAAATTCCTTTCGGGGCAAACAGCATGACGGCGATCGCGACTGCACCGAGCAGCATGAGGTAGAGAGTGCCGAGATCGGCGAGCGTCTGCCGCAAGGCGAAGAACACCGCCGCCCCGATGATCGGACCCTCGATGCGGCCGATCCCGCCGATGACGGTGATGAAGATCACGAAGGCGGTCCAGTCGTTGACACTGAAAGCGGCGTCCGGGCTGATCCGCAGCTTCTGCAGGAAGATGAGCGCGCCGATCATAGCTGTGCCGAGGGCGGTAATGATGTAGACGATGAACTTGATCCGGGTCACATCGATGCCGTTGCTCTTGGCCGCTAGCTCGTTGTCGCGGATCGCCTTCAGTGCGAGGCCATAGCGCGATCGCAACAGCGCGACGATCGCGACAAGGGTCGCGGAGACGAGGGCGAGCGCCACCCAATAGATCAGGAATTCGCGCTGATCGCGGCTTGGCGCAATGGCGATCACTACATTGGCAGGCAGGCTCAAGCCCGAGCCCCCTCCCAGTACCGAGAGCTGCGAGGCGAGCAGACGAAAGACCTCCGCGACGATCCAGGTCCCGATTGCGAAATAGTGGCCGCGCAGGCGGAACAATAGGGCGGCGGCCGGCATCGCGATCGCAGCCGCGATGAGACCGGCTAGCGGGATGGCCCACAAAGCCGGCACGCCGGCGCGCAGCGTCAGCGCAAACAAGAGATAGGCGCCGAGCCCCACATAGGCCTGCTGGCCGACCGAGACGAGGCCGGCATAGCCGGCAAGCAAGTTCCACAGGCTTGCGAGCCCCACATAGGCATAGATTTCGGCGAGCAAACGCAGGTCATCACGGCCGCCCCAGGCCGGCGCCGCCGCCAACACGGCGAGGACCATTGCGGTGAGCGCGAAGGTGCCGAGGCGAGTAGCACGCGGCGCGAATTCGACCCTCACATCCTTCATCCGCGCACCTTTGGGAACAGCCCTTCCGGCCGTAGCGCCAGCACAGCGAGGAACATCAGGTGGCCGGCGAGCGTCTGCCAGCCTGGATCGAGTTCGGCGCCGATCGCCTGTGCGACCCCGAGCAGGATGCCCCCGACGAGGGTTCCCCACAGGCTGCCCAGCCCGCCGACGATGACGGCCTCGAAGCCGAAGATAAGCCGCGCCGGCCCAATCGCCGGATCGAAATTGGCGCGCACGGCAAGCAGCACGCCGGCAACCGCCACCACCGCAAGTGACAGGGCCATCGCGAGCGCGAAGATGTGGCGATTGTCCAGGCCCATGAGCTGCGCCACTGACGGGTCGTCAGCGGTCGCCCGGAACGCGCGACCGATCGCGGTGCGGTAGAGAATGAATTGCAATGCCCCGATCACCGCGACCGCGGCTGCGAATGAGAACAGCGGCAACAGCCCGATCGAAACGCCGGGCAGCAGCGTGAAGTTGGCGACTTCAATCGCGCCGGCCTGAAGCCTCTGACTGTCGGCGCTGAACACTTCAAGCAAGCCGTTCTGGATGATGACCGAAAGCCCGAAGGTGACGAGCAGGGGCGGTAAGAGGTCATCGCCGAGGGTACGGTTGAGCACGAGGCGCTGCAGCAGGTAGCCGATCAGCGCCATGACGGGCGTAACGATGACGAGCGCCGGCAGCGGTCCGATGCCGAGGGTCTCGGTGGTCACCAGCGCCAAATACGCGGCAAGCACGATCAAATCGCCATGTGCGATATTGACGAGCCGCATGATGCCGAAGATGAGCGACAGCCCGGCCGCGAACACGGCATAGAGGCCGCCCACCAGCACGCCCTGCACGATTACGTTGATCCAGGTGGCCATGCGCTCACACCCCGAAATACGCCGCGGCGATCTGCTGCCGGGTGAGCGCAGAGGCTGCGCCTTGGAGCGCGACGCGGCCTTCCTGCAGGCAATAGACTTGGCCCGCAGCCTTCAGCGCCTGGGCGATGTCCTGCTCCACAATGACGAGCGAGATGCCTTCGGCCAGCACGCTCGGCATCGCCGCATAGATGTCGCGCACCACGATCGGGGCCAGCCCTAAGCTGATCTCGTCACAGAGGATGAGCTTTGGATTGGCCATCAGGGCGCGGCCGATCGCCACCATCTGCTGCTGGCCTCCCGAGAGCGACAGGCTCGGCATGCGCGCGCGCTCGGCCAGCACCGGGAATAGTCGGTAGACGCGCGCAAGCGTCCACGGCCCCTTTCGTCCCAGCTGTCCGCCGATCCGCAGGTTTTCTTCCACCGTCAGCGAGGGAAACAGCCTGCGCCCTTCCGGAACAAGCGCAATGCCGCGCGCCGCTATGGCAAAAGCGGGGCTGCCTCCGATCGCGGCGCCGTCGAAACGGATCGCCTCGGGGGGCGCGCGCAAAAGACCGGCAATGCTTTTGAGCAGGGTGCTCTTGCCGGCGCCGTTCGCCCCGATGATGGCGACTGCTTGGCCGGCCGCGACCGCCAGGCTGACGCCGAACAGCGCTTGAAAGTCGCCGTAGAACGCGTCGAGCCCCTCGACCTCGAGCAAAGCTCTCTCAGGCATCGGCCGCGATCCCGAGATAAATGTCGGCGACCTGCGGGCTCTGGATCACCGCGTGCGGATCGCCCTCGGCAATGAAACTGCCGCCATGCAGCACCACCAACCGATCGATGACGGCGATGAGCGCATGTACCACATGCTCGATCCAGATGATCGAAAGCCCGCCTGCGCGGAGCTCCTTGATCAGGTCGATCAGCGCGGTGCATTCATGCTCGCTCAGTCCGCCGGCGACTTCGTCGAGCAACAGCACGCGCGGATGGGTGGCGAGCGCGCGGGCGAGCTCGAGCCGCTTGCGGTCGAGCAGCGTCAGGCCGCCGGCGCGGCGGTTGGCAGCCGCCGCCAGCCCACAGCGGGCGAGAATGTCCATGCAGGCATCATAGGTTTCGCGCTCGTGCTGCCGCGCCCCGAAGGCTGCCGCCACCACCAGATTTTCGAACACCGTCATGTCGCCGAACGGCTGCGGGATCTGGAAGGAGCGGGCCATGCCGAGGTGGCAGCGCCGCGGCGGGCTCACGCGCGTGATGTCGGCGCCGGAGAGCAACACCCGCCCGGCATCAGGCGCGACCGTTCCGGTCATGATGCCGAACAGCGTGGTCTTGCCGGCACCGTTGGGACCGATGATGCCGAGCGCCTCGCCTTGTTGGAGCGCGAGGTCGATCTCTTCGGCGATCACGATGGCGCCGAACCGCTTGGAGATTTTTTCGAGCGCCAGGATGGGAGCCATGGTTTTCGATCGAGAGGCCAAGAACCCCCTCACCCCATCCCTCTCCCCTTCGGGGCGAGGGAGTCCTTGCGGGGCGGCCCTCAGGAAAATGTCCGCGCGTTGCTTGATGCTCGCTCGGGCGCTTCACTCCTTCTCCGCAAACGGGAGTGGGTGGGGTGAGGGGGCTGTAAGCTGTCTTGATTCCGTCAGCTGAGCAACTGCAGCTTCCCGCCGACCGGAATCTGCGGCGCCGTCTCGTTCTGGGTGATGACCAGATTGGCGACCTCGCCGGTGCGCTGCCACTGACCGGAAACGAGCGGCGTCTTGGTGACGTTCTTGACCGGCATGCCCGACCACTTCACCGGGCCGACGATCGATTTGTAGTCGGTCGCCGTGATAGCGGCGAGGATCGATTTGGCATCCCCGAGATTCTTGGTGCGCTTGAGCACGTCAATCGCCACCTCAAACAGCGCGTGCTTGAAGCCGATGGGCTGCGTCCATGGCTTGTTCGTCGCCTTGGTGTAAGCGTCGGTCAGTTCCTTGGCGCTCTGGCCGGTCAGGCCTGATTTGAACGGATGGCTCGGCGTCCACCAGATCTCGGTTGAGAGGCCGTTGCCGCGCGCACCCAGCGAAGCAATGACCGAAGGGAACAGAAGCGCCTTGCCGATGGTCACGACCTTGGGGTGGAAGCCCTGCTGCGCCGCCTGGCTCCAGAAGGTCGCGAAATCGGGTGGGATCATGTTGCCGGTGACGATCTCGGCACCGGCGCTCTTGAACGCAGAAATCTGCGAGGTGAAGTCGCTGTTGATCGGTTGATAGCGGCCCGGATCGATGAGCTTGAAACCGGCCGCCTGCAGGGCCGGAGGAAATCCTATCTTCGCATCGCCCCAGGCATTGCCGTCGGCGTCGTTGGGGAACAGGCCGCCGATCACCTTGTTGGTGGGAGCGCTCTTCCACAGCGCCAGGAACGCGGCGATTACGTCCTCAAGGCCCCAGAAGAAGTGATAGGTCCAGGTGAAGCCTTTCGCCGGATCGCCGTTGCGGCCGAAGAAATAAGGCTGCCAAGGGCAGTCGGTGGTGATGCACGGGACCTCGTTCACCTCCGCTTGGTCGGCAACCGGATTGGTCGTGTCGGGCGTGCTGGCCGCGACCAATAAATCGACCTTGTCGCGCAGGATCAGCTCGGCTGCGACTTCCGAAGCGCGCGCCGTGCTCGATTGGCTGTCGCGCGAGAGGATCTGCACCGGATACATCTTGCCGCCGTTGGAGATGCCGTGCTCGATGAGCTTCTGCACCTGATCGAGGATGAATGGATCGGCTTCCCCGAAGGCCGCGATCGGGCCGGTGCGCGGGCTGACATGCCCGATCTTGATGACACGTGACTGCGCGTTGGCGGGTAGCAGGCGCAAGACCGCAGGCGCCGCGACCAGTGTTCCGAGGCCGGCCGTGAGCGAGCGGCGGCTGATATTCCCTGGCTGTTTCATGGCAACCTCCTGATTGCATGTCGCCGCCCGGGCATAGCCCGACCAAAGGCGGGCGTAAACGCCCTGATGACCCGGCGGTTTCGATAAGGAGAGCACAAAACGCTCACATCGAGATGGCCGGAACAAGTCCGGCCATGGCGGCGTGGGAAAGTCCTAGGCATCATCCGCGCGCGCCTTTTTCAGGTGCTGCACCACCTTGGCGCGGAGCGCGGTCTGCGCTTCGGGCGTCCATTTGCGGAAGCCTTCGCCGGATTTGAAGCCGAGCCGGCCTTCGGCCACCAGCTTTTCCAGATAGGGCGAGGGTGCGGGCCGGGAATCGATCGCCGGCAGCACGGTCTTGTGGATCGCGAGGGTGAGGTCGGTGCCGACCAGGTCGGCATTCTCGAGCGGCCCCAGCACCGCGAGACGCCGCCCGAAGGCAGCCTTTATCACCGTGTCGACCGTTTCGGCATCGCAGATGCCGTGCTCGACCAGCGACACCGCCTCGCGCCAGAGCGCGTGCTGCAGGCGGTTGCCGATGAAGCCCGGCACGTCCTTCTTCACATGCGCGGGCTTCTTGCCGGCGGCAGCATGCAGCACCATGGTCCAGTCGATCGCTGCGCGGGAGGTCCACTCGGTGCCGATCACCTCGACCAGAGGCACCAGGAACGGCGGATTCCACCAGTGGGTGCCGAGCGCGCGCGAACGCTCGCGCAAATCCTGCATGATTGCGGTGATCGGAATGACCGAAGTGTTGCTGGCGAGGATCGTGTCACGACGGACGTAGTCTTCGGTCTCTTTGAACAGCTTGCGCTTGATCTCGAGATTCTCCGGGGCCGCCTCGACCACGAAATCGGCCTCGCCGACCGCGTCAGAAAGACCCGCGCAGGGCCGCACCCGCTCGACCGCGCTCTCGTCGTCGCCGAGATCGCGCAGATTGGCGATGATCCTGGACTTGACCTGCTCGAGGCTCGCGGCGACCGGGTCATAGATGCTCACCGCGTGACCGGCGAGCGCGAACACCTGGGCGATGCCGTGGCCCATCAGGCCGGCGCCCAACACTCCGATGCGCGCCTTCTCGGCCATGTGTCAGCCTGCAGTGTATCCGCCGTCCGCATACAGGATGTGGCCGGTGTAGAAGTCCGACGCCGATGAGGCGAGGAACAATAACGGGCCGGCGAGATCGGATGGCTCGCCGAGCCGTCCCTTGGGCACGCGGCTGATGAAGCCCTTGCGTACCGTGGTGGCGCGCTCGGTGTCCTCGTACATCCAGGCGGTGAGGGGCGAGCGAAACACCGTCGGCGCAATGGCATTGACGGTGATGCCGGTGTCGCCCCATTCGCAGCCGAGCGCCTTGGTGATGCCGTCGATGGCAGACTTCGATGCGCAATAGGCGGTGTAGCCGGCCGGATGTCCGAGCAGGCCACGCGCGGAGGACATGAACACCACCTTGCCGCCGCGCCCTTGCGCCAGCATCTGCTTGCCGGCGGCGCGCGCCATCAGCCAGGACTGGGTGACGTTGACGTCCATCACCTCGCCGAAAGCTTCCGGCGGCTGGTCCACGATCTTGGACACTTTGTTGATGCCGGCGGCGAGAACCAGGATGTCGACGCTGCCAAAACGCTTGACCGCAGCGTCGACGATCTTGGCGCAGTTCTCGGCCGAGCTCGGCCGCATGTTGATTGCCTCGACCTCGGCGCCGAGCTTCTCGCACTCTGCAGATACCTGCTTCAGCGCGTCGAGCCCGCCGGCCGCGAGCACCAGCTTGCAGCCGGCACCAGCCAGTACCTTGGCGGCGAGCGCCCCGAACGCGCCGGAGGCGCCGGTCACCACCGCGATCTTGCCGCGGATGTCGAACAGTGAGAGGGGATTTTTCAGGAATTCTTCCGACATGACTGTTGCTTTCCGTGTGCTCGGCCGTAGCCCGGATGAAGCGAAGCGAAATCCGGGAGTGAAGAACCCGCATTCTGCTGACGCTGCATGCGGGCTATAGGCGTCACTTCACCGGCGCAACCGCGACAGCGATTGTGCAGACCTCGTTGCTGCGGTTGATGATCTCGCGGTTCTCGTTCGGCCCGATGTAGCAGCTGTCGCCGGCGCGGATCACGCTCTCCTTGCCGTCGACGATGACGGTGAGCTCGCCGGCGAGCACGTAGTAAATCTTCTCAGGTGGCGAGGCGTCAGGACCGGCACCGCCGCCGGGCAGGAAATGCGAGATGCCGAAGATCAGCGTCTGCGAGCCGCCCATCTCGGCCCCGAACACGCGCAGCGATTTGTAGGCGCGATGGTTCGGCGCTTCGTAGGGTTTTGCTTCCGCAAGCTTGCGCACGATCATCAGAATGCCTCCCCCTTCTCGATTCTATAGGTGCCCTTGGGATCGGTGATTGCCACCAGGCGGATGATGCAACCGTCGCCGCGCTCCCAGTTCCAGGGGAACAGCGCGAAAGTGACGCGCTTGCCGGTGACCTTGTCGAGGTCACCGCCCACATTCTCGATGCCGAGGATGCCGTTCTTGAACAAGATGCGATGCACCGGCTCCCATTCCGGGAAATCGTCCTTCCAATCGCGCCCGCCCGACCATTTCTTGTATTCCTCCGCGAGATGCGGATGCAGCGGCCCGTTGCGCTGCGGCCCGATCGCGGTCGCCAGCGGATGATCGTTCGCCTGCGTGTCGTGGCCGATGACCTTCACCTGCTTCTCCACGAACCATTTGCCGGCGGACGGCACGAAGCCCGGCGCGTAGCAGAAATACTCCTCGCTATCCTCATACTTCTTGTGCCAGCCGGTATTGACGATCACCACGTCGCGGGGCCGCACCACCTTGCCGGCGGCCTTCTCGAGGTCATCATAGGTGATCGGCTCCCACTTCTTCTTCGGGATCGACACCACGATTCCACTGCCGAAGAAGTGCGGCAAGGGGACCTCATCGATGAAGGGCGTGCCCTGCACCACATGGGCGGGTGCGTCGATGTGGGTCGTGTTGTGCATGCTGGTGGTGATGCGCTGCGACAGCACGCCGGACTTGGCGTGATAATGGATACGCTCGATCTTGACGTCCTCGAAATAGGGCCAGTTTGGGGACTGATAGCCGAACCGATGCGACAGGTTCACGAACTCGAGCCCCATGCTGTTGTTGTTGTTCTCCTCGAACATCACGCCACGGATCTTCTTCGCCACGCCATTCCTCCCGGTAAGGCTCACGAGCATGATCTGGAAAAAACCCTTGCGGATGCAAGGATTATCATCCGACCTCGGGAAAGATCACGCCCAAATATGGCCTGCTTCTAGCACTGAAGTCGCATGGTTGTAAGGGACATCGATTATAACGTACACGAGGCGGGCACTGAACGTCTTTGAGCCCGTCAGCGAGGATTGCATGATCAAGAAGATCGCTCTCGAAGAACATTTCATGTGTCCTGGCTTCGAGGACTATTGGAAGAGCACGGTCGCGGACGTTGACCCGGCCATCCTGGGGAAGCTTACCGCCCGCCTGTCCGACTTCGGTTCCGTAAGGCTCGAGGCCATGGATCAGGCCGGTATTTCCCGCGCGGTCCTCTCGCTTTCCGGACCCGGCGTGCAGGTCGAGCGCGATACCGCGACCGCCATCCGCAATGCGCGCGCCGCCAATGATTTCCTCGCCCGCGAGATCGAAAAGCGCCCGGAGCGTTATTCGGGATTCGCCCATTTGCCGATGCAGGATGCAAAGGCCGCCGCTGACGAGCTCGAACGCTCAATGAGTGAGCTCAAGCTTTCCGGCGCCATGATCAACGGGCACACCAACGGCCAGTATCTCGACCATCCGGCGCTCTACCCGTTCTGGGAACGGGCGGAGGCGCTGGGCGCGTTGATCTACCTGCATCCTGCCGACCCCGCCACACCTGCGCCTGTCTTGGAAGGACACAAGGGGCTGCGCCGCGCTACCTGGGAGTGGACATTCGAGACCGGCTCGCATGCGCTGCGACTGGTGTTTTCCGGCTTGTTCGATCGCTTCCCGGGCGCCAAGCTCGGCATGGGGCATCTGGGCGAGACGCTGCCCTATCTGCTCTGGCGGTTCGACAGTCGGGCGAAGCTCTATGGCGTGAAGCTGGCGCGTCAGCCGTCGCAATATATCCGTGACAACATCGTGGTGACGACCTCAGGAATGTGCTCGGCCGAGCCGCTCGCCTGTGCGATCAGCGCGCTCGGCTCCGATCGGGTGATGTTCGCGGCCGATTATCCGTTTGAGTCAGCGCCGGAAGCGGCGGAATTCGTCGACCACGTGCCGATCGCCGACAGCGTGCGCGCCGATATCTGCTTCAACAACGCCGCCAAGTTGCTCCGCCTGCCGAAAGCTTGAACTTATGGCGCGCCTTTTGATCCTATTGACCCTGCCGCCGCCAGTGCGCGAGCAGTATCGCGCGGCGCTGGCGGGGCGCTTCCCGGAGCTGACGATCGACGTGGTCGATCACCACTCCAAGGCCGGCGCCTTCATCCATGAGGCCGATGCGCTCTTGACCTTCGGTCCGCACATGAAGGACGAGGTCCTGCGCGGTGCAGCCAAGCTCAAATGGGTGCAGGCGCTCGGGACCGGCGTCGACAACCTGATCGATCTGCCGTCACTGAAGCAAGATGTGATCATCACCAATATCCGCGGCATTCACGGCGCCCCCGTCTCCGAGGCCGCGTTGATGATGATGCTGGGGCTCGCCCGCGACTTTGCGCTGAGCCTGCGCAATCAGGAGAGGCAGGTCTGGGCGCGCTGGCCCGCGCAGCTCTTGGACGGCAAGACGATCGGCATTTACGGCATCGGTGCGATCGCCGAGGTGCTGGCGCCGAAGTGCAAGGCACTCGGGATGACAGTCGTGGGTTTCACCTCCGTTCCACGCGATCTGCCCGGCTTCGACTGCATGCATGCGCGCGGAGACCTCATCATGCAGGCGCCCAAGCTCGATTTCTTGGTCCTGCTGGCGCCCTATTCGGAGGAGACGCGGAACGCGATCGATATGCGGGTGTTTTCTGCCATGAAGCCGTCGAGCTATCTCATCAATCTGGCGCGTGGCGGCATTGTCGACGAGGCGGCGCTGCTCACCGCGCTCGCCCGCGGCGAGATCGCCGGCGCCGCGCTCGATGTGTTTCAGGAAGAGCCGTTGCCGGCGGGCCATCCGCTCTGGTCGGCCAAGAATGTGCTCATCACCGCACATCTCGGCGGCTTCTGCGATGTCTATGCGGAGCGGGCCCTCCCGACCGTGGAGCACAACATGGCCTGCTTCCTCCGCGGCGACTTCGATGCGATGGTCAACGTGGTGAGGCGTTAGCGCGTGTCCAAGCGGCGGTCTTCGGGCAAGCGAGTGCGGCAGAGCGAGGCGACCTCGGAAGCGCAGGTTTTTACCGGCGCATCGGCGCTGCACGAGTTGTTCCAACAACAAATGCGCAACCTGCTCGATCGCACCGACCTCGACGAGGAGCAGAAGCAGGCCGCAATGCTGGGCGCGTCCTGCCCGTGCTGTGGGGCCGGTGGCTTTTCGTTCACCGCGAAGCTGAAGCCGCTCCCCCGCTCATCCCCGCGGAAGCGGGATTCCAGAACCTAGTCTAATGCGTTTTCTACAAGATAAATCTCGGCGTCGTTCCCGCGAAAGCAGGAACCCATACCGCGTCGGGTCATAATATCTGCCGAGGTTTCTGGGTCCCGGCTCTCGCTACGCTCGGCCGGGACGACGGCGGAGTTCAGTTGCTCTCACGTCGATCTCCATCGTCTCTGCATCGATCACCACACCATAAAGCTCCGCCGCGGCCGCGATGCTCACATAGCCCTGGCGTACATCTTCAAGCACCAGCTCGGGCGGGCGATCGAGCGGCGACCCATAACCGCCGCCGCCGCCCGAGCGGGTACGGAATGCGTCGCCGGCTTGCAACGTCGCCACCAGCACCTTGGCATTGGGAAAGTCGGTCTTCCATTTGCCGCCAAGCCGCAGCGCCACCTCGTTGCCTGTCCCGGAGAACCCGCCTTCCAGCCCCCATGGCTTGCAGTGCGCGCGCTCAATCTGCGTGTTCATGGTGACGGCGGTTCGCGCCCGGACCACGCGCTCGACCCCGAGCCCGCCGCGATGAAGCCCGGCGCCGCCTGAATCCGGCACCAGCTGATAGCTCTCGACCACCAACGGAAATTTGGCCTCGGTCTGCTCATTGGGGCTGTTGTGGGTGTCGCCGTCGTTGATGCATACGGTTGCCGAAACCCCATCCTCGCTTCGCTTTGCGCCCCAGCCGCCGCCGAGCGGTCCGAAATTGGCGATGAAGAATTCTGAGCTTCTGGGATTGATGCCATGGCAGGCGGCGACCAGAAGGTCGGCGTGGTGGCCGGCGATCACGCGCTCCGGAATGGCGGGCGCCAGTGCCTTGAAGATCGTGTCCACAATGGTCATCGGATAGGTCATCCACCAGCGCATCGGCGCCGGCCGTGTGGCGCTGATCACGCGCCCGGGCGGCACGATCGCGGTGAGGCTGCGGAAGGAGCCGTCGTTGATCGGGTAGTCGGTGGGCGAGGTCAGGCACTTGTAGGCGACCTGCGCGCAGGCATGTCCGGTGGTGATGCCGGAGTTGTAGAAGCCACGCACCTGCTTCGAGACCTCGGTCAAATCGACGATCATCCGATCGCCTTTAACCTCGACCTTGACGCGGATCGGCACCGGCTTTCCGATCTCGATGCCGTCGTCATCCATGTAGGATTCGGCCAGGTAGACGCCGTCCGGGATGCTGCGGGTGCGGGCGCGTGCCGCCTTGTCGGCCTGGTCCATGATGGCCGCGATCGCGCCTTGCACGGCGTCGCGGCCGTAGCGCTCGACCAGCTCGAGAAAGCGCCGCTCGCCGGTCTTCACCGCGGTGACCTGCGCGCGCAGATCGCCCATGGCGCGGCTCGGCAAGCGCACGTTCTGGCGAATGATCTTGACGAGATCATCATTCACCACGCCCCGGTCCTGATATTTCAGGATCGGAATCTGCAGGCCTTCCTGGAAGATCTCCGTGGTCATGCCGCCGAGCGCACCCCCGATATCGAGCCAGTGCGCCATGCAGCAGGAGAAGCCGACAAGCGTGCCGCGATGAAAGATGGGCAGCGTCAAGGTGACGTGATTGAGATGACTGCCGGTGAGGTAGGCGTCGTTGGTGACGTAGATGTCGCCCGGCTTGATGCCGCGCTCGCCGAAATGACGGATTTTCGCCTTCACGGTCTCCGCCATGCCGCGGATGAACATTGGCAGCCCGATGCCGATCGATACCGTCTCGCCCTGTGGCGTGAACAGGCCGGTGGTGAAGTCGAGCGCCTCGTAGATGATGATGTTGTAGGCGGTGCGCATGAGATTGGTCTTCATCTCCTCGGTCACCGCGATGAGACCATTGCGCACGATCTCGGTGATCACCGGATCGTTGGCAGTGCGTGAAGATCGCTTGCTGCTTGCCATTTTTGCCTCTCGCGTAGCCGGCATGGAGCGAAGCGCAATGCGGGTCGGTCTCCCGGATTACGCTGCGCTCCATCCGGGCTACATTCGTCGACCTACCATGATCAGCAGATTGCCGAACGGGTCGACCGTCATGACATCCCCCGCCATCAGCACGGTGGTCGAGGCGTGCTCCTCGATCAGCGCCGGACCGGTGATGCGGTTGCCGGCGAGGAGCCCCGCGCGGGCGTAGGTCGGTGTTGCGCGAAAGCGTCCATCAAAGTACGCACGGCGCTTGCCGGAGAACGCTGCCTGCGGGGGTGTAGGGCGGCCGCGCTTGATCTTCGCGGTCGCCGGCTTGCGCATGATCCCCGCGACGGTCGTGCGCAGGCTGACAACCTCGGCCGCCTCTGCGGGCGCTGATGTCCCGTAGCGGAGCTCGTGCATTGCATCGAACAGCCGCTTGATGGCCTTGAGGTCGCGCCGTACGAACACGGCTTGCGGGATGTCGACCGTCACCGCGTGCTCCTGGCCCACATAGCGCATGTCGGCCGCGCGGCGGATATAGATCCGCTCAGGCTTTACCGACGTGCCCGCAATGGCCGCGCGGCCTTGATCCTCGAGTATCCGGTAAACCTTCTCCATCGCGGTGAACGAGACGTCCTCGAGCCGGCACGGCCAGGTGCGCACATAGTCGTAACGCAGATCTGAGAACAGCATGCCGAAGGCCGAGAACAGGCCGGGCGCGTGCGGGATGATCACCTTGCGGATGCCGATCTCGCGTGCGACCGCGACTGCGTGCAGTGGCCCAGCGCCCCCATAGGCCACGAGCGTGAATTGCCCGGCATCCAGACCCCGCACGGTGGTGACACCTTTAACCGCGTACGACATGGCGGTTGTGGCTATGCGCAAAATGCCGTCCGCGGCGGCGGTGACGTCAAGGTCGAGCGGCTTGGCGATGTGCCCGATCGCGGCGCTTGCGGCAGCCGCGTCAAGCCGCATCTCGCCGCCCAGGAAGCGATCGGCCGCGAGCCTTCCGAGCACCAGATTGGCATCGGTCACGGTCGGCTCCTCGCCGCCCAGCCCATAACAGGCGGGCCCTGGCGCGGCGCCGGCACTTTGCGGCCCGACCCGCAGGCCGCCTTCGACCACACGGGCGATCGACCCGCCGCCAGTGCCGACCTCGAAAATATCCATCATGGCGATCTGCACCGGCAGTGCTCGGTCGTAGCCGCCGATGAGCGCGGTGCCGGTGGTAAGCGCCTCGCCTTTATGGATCACGCCGGCCTTGGCGGTAGTGCCCCCCATGTCGAAGGCAATCGCATTGTCGATTTTGAGCGTGCGGCAGAGCGCCTGCGTGCCGATGACACCGGCAGCAGGTCCTGATTCGAGCATGCGAATGCACTGGCTGCGCGCCTGATCGGCCTCGTAGAGCCCGCCGGTCGATTGCACGATCAACAGCGAGCCGGAAAATCCGGCGCCCCGGATATGCTCTTCGATCTCGCCGATATAGCGCCGCACCTTCGGGCCGATGTAAGCGTTGGCCACCACGGTCGAGCAGCGTTCGAACTCCCGATATTCCTGGCTCAGCTCATGCGAGGCCGAGACGAAGAGGGAAGGATGGTTGGCCTCGAGGATCGCCTTGGCGCGCGCCTCGTGCTCGGGCTTGGCGTAACAATTGAGGAACAGGATGGCGCAGGCTTCGATCCCACTTGCCGCGAGCTTCTCGCCTAGTCGCGCGATCTCGCTCTCATCGAGCGGCGTGTCGATCTCGCCGTCGGCGAGCACGCGTTCCTTGACTTCGAAACGAAGTGCCCGCTCGACCAGCGGTACGTGCTTGCCGAAGAACAGATTGTAGGCATCCGGTCGATTGATGCGGCCGATCTCGTAGATGTCGCGAAAGCCCTGGGTGATCAGCAGCGCCGTGCGGGCCCCGCTGCGCTCGAGGACGGTGTTGATCGCGATCGTCGACCCGTGCAGGAACAGGCCGGCGGCTGCAAAATCGCTGCCGGCTTTGGCAACGCCAGCGCTGATGCCTTCGACGAGATGTGCGGGTGTCGACAGGGCTTTGCCGAACGTGAGCTCGCCGGTGCGTTCGTCGAACACCGCAACATCCGTGAACGTGCCGCCGATATCGGCCGCGAGCCTGATGCGAGGTCGCACCGCGGCGCGGCGGGGGCCCGATGTTGAGTGCATGTGTGAAGCCCGCGGGAGGGAAGCCAAGAAGCCGGTCAATATACGGAATGCCGGTCGCTGCGAAAGGGGCTTGCAGTCTTGCCCGGTTCTCCACAGGGTCGTCCCTGCGCAAGCAGGGACCCATACGACTATGCGCCATCGACAAGTCGCGGAATATCGGTTCCTGCTTGCGCAGGAACGACCCGTGTGCTGGTCGCACCTTGACGGATCGGCTCAACTGTAGCCAAAAGGCGCGCGGTCAAATTAAGTCGGAAACCCGTCGCCTGGCCGCCGCGGCTCACTCGCGGCACGCAATAGGACGGGACGGCGGGAGAATTCTGCGTGCTGGTCGTTGCCATCGATATCGGCGGTACATTCACGGATCTCATTGGGTTCGATGAGGACGCAGGCGCCTTCGTGCAGGCCAAAAGCCTGACCACGCCGGCGCACCTGGTGCAGGGCATCATCGACTGCCTGCGCAAGAGCGGCATCAAGGCCGAGGCGATTGATGAGCTCATTCACGGCTCGACCATCGCCATCAACACGCTGATCGAGCGCAAGGGTGCCTTGACCGGCTTGATCGTGACGCGGGGGGCCCGCGACGTCTACATCATCGGCCGCGGCAACCGCCCGGAGGCTTACAACCTCCTGTTCCACAAGCACCGCCCGCTGGTGCCGCGTCGCCTGACACTCGAGGCCGACGAGCGCCTGCTTCCCTCGGGCGATGTGCACGCGCCGCTTAAGCGGGCGAGCGTCGAGGAGGCCTGCCGCACACTCTCCGTTTCCGGCGTCGAATCGGTCGCGGTCTGCTTCCTGCATTCCTATTCCAATCCGGAGCATGAGCGGGTCGCCGGCGAGATTGTCCGCAATATCCTGCCTGATGCGTATCTCTCGCTATCCCATGAGATCCTGCGCGAGTATCGCGAGTTCGAGCGCATCTCCACCACGGTCGTGAACGCCTATATTGGGCCGAAGGTCGGCGGTTATGTGCGCAGCTTGAAATCGAACCTCGGCGACATCGGGTTTCGCGGCGATCTCTCCATCATGCGCTCGAACGGCGGGGTGATGACGCCGGAATTGGCCACCGAATGTCCGGTCGCCATGATGGAATCGGGTCCGGTCGGCGGCATCATCGCGTCCGCGCAAGTAGGTCAGGCGCTGGGCTTCCAGAATGTCATCTCCTTCGACATGGGCGGCACCACCGCCAAGGCAAGCCTCATTCGTGACGGCGAGGCAACGCTTGCGCCCGGCTACTATGTGGGAGGCTATGCGGGCGGCCATCCGGTGATGCTGCCGATGATCGACGTGGTCGAGGTCGGCGCCGGCGGGGGCTCGATCGCCTGGATCGACGAGATCGGGGCGCTCAAGGTCGGGCCGCAGAGCGCCGGCGCCGATCCGGGACCGATCTGCTATCGCGGCGGGGGCACCGAGCCGACCATCACGGACGCCAATGTGGTGCTGGGCCGGATCGATCCCGACAACTTCCTCGGCGGCCAGATGAAGCTCGACGCGGAGGCCGCGGCGCGCGGCATTGCCGAGAAGATCGCTGCACCTCTGAAGATGGAGACGGTTGCGGCCGCGCAAGCGATTCTCGAGATCGCCACCGCGAAAATGTCGCTGGCGGTGCGCGAAGTCTCCGTTGCCAAAGGCTATGATCCGCGCGATTTCGCCCTGGTGGCTTCCGGCGGCGGCGGCGCCCTGCACGCAATCGCGATCGCGCGCGACCTGCACATTCCGACTGTTATTATTCCGCTGTTCCCGTCGCACTTCTCGGCGCTCGGGATGTTGGTCGCCGACGAGCGCCATGACTTCACGCGCACGCACTTTGCCGATCTCGCGGCGGTCGATTTCGCGCGGCTGGTCGAAGTGTACGAGGAAATGCGCAAGCAGGCAGAGGCGAGCCTTCGCCACAAGCGCGGCGCCGAGGAGCAGATCCAGCTCGACCTGCGTTATGTCGGTCAGGAATTCACGCTGTCGGTCCCGGTTACCCTAAAGCAGTTGCAGGCCGGCGACCGCAAGGCCATCCGCAAGGCGTTCGACGCGCTCTATGAGCATCGCTACTCGCACCATTCGCCCGAGGAGCCGGTTGAGATGGTCAACATGCGGCTTGGCATCGTCGGCAAGCGGGCCAAGCTCAAGTTCCCGCGCCTGGGCAAGAGCGGCAAGCCGCCCGCGGCCAGCCACCGGGATGTCTACTTCACCGATGCGGCCAAGCCCGTGCGCTGTCCCCTCTACCGGCGCGAGGAGCTCAAGGCCGGCGCCCGCATTGCCGGACCGGCCTTGGTGCAGGAGCACGGAACCACGACGGTGCTGTTCAAGGGCGACGACTGCAGAGTTGTGCCGTCCGGCGAGCTAATCATCAAGATCGGAGGCGCATGATGGCGCGGGTGGCTAAGAGCGCGAAAGCAAAAGCCAAGGCCAGCGCCAAGAAGGCCCGGAACGGCAAGGCTGCGAAGCGCGCGGCGCCCTCCCGCAGCGGCAAGGCGCTCGATCCGGTCACCCTCGAGGTGATCCGCAACGCGCTGCCGGCGATCGCCAACGAGATGGCGGTCGATCTGCAACGCACCTCCTACAACATGATGATCTACGAGGTGCGCGACTTCTGCACCGCGCTCATCGACACCAAGGGTCAGTTGATCTCGCAGAATGTCGGCGGCGTCTCGCATTTCGTGGCGGATCTGGGCGTCATCATAACCGACGGGATGAAGCGTTATGGCGCGCAGGGCTTCAAGCCGGGCGACGTGATCATCACCAATCATCAGGCGGTGGCCGGACAGCACCTCAACAACATCGTCATCTACATGCCGTATTTCCATCGGGGCGAATTGTTGATGTTCTCCATGGTGCGGGCGCACTGGATCGACATCGGCGGAAGCTCGACCGGCTTCGGCGCCGGCCCGCAGGTGGCGGATCCGTGGTTCGAAGGCCTGCAGCTCGACCAGTTGAAGATCTACCGGGCCGGAGAGCTCGACGAGACGCTCTATCGCGTGGTCAAGGACAACATTCGCTTTCCGGAATCCTCGCTCGGCGACATGAAATCGCAGATGGCTGCCTGCCGCCTGGCGGCGCGGCGCATGGACGAGCTGTTCGACAAGTACGGCAAGCACACGGTCCTGGCCGCCATCGAGCGCATCTTCGACGAGACCGAGACCAAGTGCCGCAACGTGGTCTCGCAGCTTCCCGATGGCGTCTATGAAGCGGCCTCCGCCATGGACGACGACGGCGTGCTCAAAGGCGAGCCGGTGCCGATCCACGTCAAGGTCACTGTCCAGAAGGGCGAGATGGTGATCGATCTGTCGGGCTGCTCCAAGGAGCGCAGGGCCGGCATCAATTCGCGCACGCTGGCCGGCGCGCGGGTCGCCTACAAGGCGCTGACCGGGCCGCTTGACCCCGTGAACGAAGGTTCGTTCCGCGCGCTCAAGGTGATCATTCCGGAAGGAAGCATCATGATGGCGCGCTTTCCGGCGCCGATGTCAGGCTGGAGCATCATCGTGCCGACGGTGGTGGACACCATCGTCAAGGCGCTATCGCAAGCGATGCGCGACCGGGTGCCGGCTGGGCACCATGGGCTGCTGGGCGGCTCGGTGGTTTTCTTCGGCAATCATCCCAAGACCGGACGCCGCTTTGTGGTGCAGAGCATCGAGGGCGGCGGCTGGGGCGGCAGGCCGACTGAGGATGGCGAGTCCGCGACCGTCTCGGTGTGCCAGGGCGATGTGCGCAATGGCTCGATCGAAGGCATCGAGATCAAATGCCCGGTAGTGATAGAGAGCCGCGGGCTGCGCCAGGACTCCTGCGGCGCCGGCAAGCACCGCGGCGGCCTCGGCATCGACGTGCGGGTGCGCAATCTGGTCGAGGGGCGCTGGAATTTCGAGCAGGCACGGCGGCTCAATTGTCCGCCCTGGGGCTTGTGGGGCGGTCAGGCCGGCGAGGTCGGTGGTTATCTGTTGCGCCGGCCCGGCGAGAACGAGTTCAAGCCGATGGTCGGCGCGCATATTCCGGTGCCGCTTCACTCCGAGGCGATCGTGCGCACGGGCGGGGGCGGCGGCTGGGGCGATCCGCTTGACCGCGACATTGCGCTCGTTCGTGCCGACGTGATCGAGGAGCTCATATCGCGCGTCGCCGCACGCGAGCATTACGGCGTCGTGTTCCAGGGCGACGAGATTGATGAGGCCGCGACCAAAGAGCTGCGTGAATGGATGCGGTCGCGGCGCAAGGCGAGGTCGATCTAAGACCGCCAATGTGCGTCTGCGATGCGACAATTGAACGGAGATCGGGGGCCGCTTGTTTGCTCTAGACTTCCCCGGCGGTCCGAAAGGGCACGGTCCATGACACCAGGAGCGTATAGGCAATCTGGAGGGGTGTTGCTCGGCATTGCGCTTGCGATCTGTGCGCTTGTCGCGCCGGCGCGCAGTTCGGCTGAGACTCTGCGGGTTGGCAAGGCGGTCGGGGTCGCGTTCTCATTCGTGCCGCTCGATATCGGCATCCGCAAAGGCTTCTTTGCCCAGAACGGCATCGATATCCAATCGACCACTTTCACGGGCGATGCCCGCATGCAGCAGGCGCTGGCGGCCGACAGCATCGATGTCGCACTCGGCTCCGGGCCCGCGATGGCGTTCGTAGCCAAGGGCGCCCCCATCAAGGGCATCGCCGCCATGGCGGGGCGGCCACTCCTGTTGACCCTGGTGGTGCGCCCGGATGGTCCGAAAAACGTCGCCGAGCTCAAGGGCAAGACCGTGAGCGTCTCCACCGCCGGCTCCTTGACCTATTGGCTGGTGAGCGAGACCTCGCGCCAGCAGGGCTGGGGCCCCAATGGAATCAAAATCGCCCCGCTCGGCGCGCCGCAGGCCCAGTACGTCGCGCTCGAGCGCCACGACACCGACGGGATGGTGGCCGACATCACCTCGGCGCTCGACATGGAGAAGAACGGCAAGGCTCGCATCCTGTTGCGCTTCGGCGACCTGGTGAAGGACTTCCATATCCACGTGATCTTCGCGACCGACAAGGCGATCGCCGAGAAGGGCCCGGCGCTGTCAGCCTTTCTTAGGGGCTGGTTTTCGACCATCGCGTTCATGCGCCAGAACAAGGCCGATACCGTCGCCATCGCCAAGGACGTGCTCGGCAAGGACGAGGCGATCGTTGCTCGCACCTACGACGAGCTGATGCCGATGTTCTCCGACGACGGAAAGTTCGACCCCAAGGCGCTATCGGTGCTCGCCAAGTCCTATGTAGACCTCGGTACCCTGCCGCATGAGCCTGATATGAGCAGGCTTTACACGGAGGCATTTCTGCCCAAGAACCACTAAAACAACCACTAGAACCCCCTCTCTTCCCCGCTCTCAAGCAGGGAGGCCTAAGGGGCGCGCGCGGGGGGAGGACGGCGTCAGGTGACGGACGAAGTGGCGGTTCGCATTCGCGGGGTCTCCCATCAGTTCGGCGAGCCGGGCAGCACCCGCCACGTCCGGGCGCTCCTCGATACTTCGCTCGACATCCGACGTGGCGAGCTGTTGTGCCTGATCGGCCCAAGCGGCTGCGGCAAGAGCACACTCTTGAGCATCATGGGCGGGCTGCTCGAGCCTGCGACCGGCACCGTCGAGGTGGGTAACCAAAGGGTGAGCGGACCACTGCCGAAGGAGATCGCCTTCGTATTCCAGGAGAACGCCTTGTTCCCATGGAGCACCGTGGTCGAGAACATCAAGCTCGGCATGATGTTCCAGGGCGTGCGCAAAGCCGAGCGGGAGAAGCGGGCGCTCGCGTCTCTGCAGGCGGTCGGGCTTTCCGATTTCGCCGACTACTATCCGGGACAGTTATCCGGCGGCATGCGGCAGCGTGCGGCGCTGGCGCGCGCGCTCAGCCTGGAGACCGGCATCCTGCTGATGGATGAACCGTTCGGCGCGCTCGACGAGCAGACCCGCATGGTGCTGGGAGAGGACCTCTCGGTTCTGCTCTCGCGCACCGACAAGACCATCGTGTTCGTGACCCACAGCCTGGGCGAGGCGGTGTTTCTCGCCGACCGGGTGGCCGTATTCTCGGCCCGGCCCGGCACCATCAAGGAGATCATCGAGGTCGACGAGCCACATCCGCGCAAGCCGGATTTCATCACCTCGGAGAAATTCACCGATATCCGCAATCGCCTCTATTCGCTGCTGCACGACGAGATCCGCAAGGCGGTGTCTCAATCGTCAATGCGTGAACGGGCGGCAGCGGGCCAATCGGGCCGGGGAGCGGAGTCGTGAGCGCGCGAGAGACCCGTACCCGCTGGGCCAGCCGCGCCGTTCAAGCGCTGTTTATTGTCGTCCTGATCTCGGCCTGGGCCATTGCGACCAGCTGGGGACAGATCAGCCAGATACTGCTGCCGGCCCCGCTGCCGGTCCTGCGCGAGCTGATCGATGTTCTCAAGACCGGTGAGTTCATCGGCGATCTTGAGGTGACGCTGACGGAGCTCGCCGTTGCGTTCACGATCTCGGCTGTTGCCGGCACCATCGTGGGCTACCTGGTCAGCCGCTCGCCCTATGCCATCAAAGTATTCGAGCCGCTGATGGCCAGCGCCTATTCGGTGCCGCTGATCCTGTTCCTGCCGCTCTTTGTATTGTTCTTCGGGCTCGGGCCGCCGTCCAAGATCGCGCTGGGGGCCACCATCAGCTTCTTTCCGGTCGCACTGAACACGATCGCGGGCTTCGGCTATATCGAACGGATCTTCATCGTCTCGGCTCGCTCCATGGGGGCATCCGACTATCAGCTGTTCCGTTACGTGCTGCTGCCGGCGGCCTTCCCGGTGATCCTCACCGGGTTGCGCATGGGCTTCACGGTGGCGCTGCTCGCGATCCTGGGCAGCGAGACCATCGCATCGCTCGCCGGCCTCGGGCATCACATCGCGATGCTGTCCGAATCCATGGATATGGCGCGGATGTTCGCCTATATCGCCTTCGCGATCGCGATCGCGGCCTTCCTCAATGCGGTCGTCTCCAGCCTCGAAACCCGCGGGAGGCGTTAGCATGGCTAGCGCCAGCAGTGATGCGGTTGCGGGGCGCGCGGCAGAGTCGCGCTCCGCCTGGCAGCGCTTCCGCACCTTCATGCTGGCGCGGCCCGGCCTGGCACGCCTTGGCGTCATCGCCATCTTCTTCGCGATCTGGGAGATCGCGGCGCGCTTCTATGTCGACAAGATGTTCTTGAGCCCGCCTTCGAGCGTGTTCACCTCGCTCAATGCGGTGCTGCTCACGCCCGGCGTTCCGGCGGCGCTGCGCATCACCTTCTTCGAGCTTGCCATCGCGTTTGTGCTGGCGATTCTGATCGGGGTCTCGGTCGGGCTGGCGGTCGGGCTCAACCGCTTCGCCCATCGCAGCTTCATGCCGATCATCCTCTTGCTCTACGGCACCCCGCAGATCACCATCCTGCCCCTGTTCATCCTCTATTTTGGCATCGGGCCGGCTTCCAAGATCGCCTTCGGGGTGACGCACGGGATGTTCCCTATCATGCTCGCCGTCAGCGCCGGGGTGCAGAACATCAAGCCGATCCTGCTCACCAGCGCGAGATCCATGGGCGCAAGCCGCTGGCACATCCTCCGGTGGGTCATTTTCCCGCACATGATCCCGAGTTTTTTCACCGGCATGCGACTGGCAATGACCGGCGTTCTGCTCGGCGTCCTGCTCGCCGAGCTTTATGGGTCGACCGGTGGCATCGGTTATTACACGACGCTCTTCACCCAGAACTTCGACCCGACCAAGCTGCTCGGCCTCATCAGCATGCTGGCCGCCATGGCGATCGTGCTCAACGAATTGGTGCGTAGCGCCGAGACGCGCTTCAGCCGCTGGCGGTCGAGGTGACGAGGAGGATACCGATCTCGGGGATTCCACTGGTTCCGAGGAAGTTTGATGATCGCGCGTAGCCCGGATGAAGGCGCGCAGCGCTGCAATCCGGCGGCGGTTGTCCCTCATTTCGCTTCGCTTCATGCGGGCTACGATTGGTCGATTCGATGAACTTCAAGGAGCGCCTCGCCAATATCTGCGCGCGCATGCGCGACGAGAAGCTCGCGCTCCTCATCGCTGTGCACGATGGGAGCCATTTCATCGAGAAGCCCAATCCGGTGACAGTCCTCACCGGCTTCAAATCCGTCGGACCAGCGGCTGTCCTCTTTTTCTCCGATGGTTCCTGCACCCTGGTCGTATCGCCCGCCTGGGATGCCGACCGCGCGGCTGAGATGTGCCCGCGGGCGCGTGTGCTCGGGGCTCATGATTTCATGGCGACGTTGCTGGCCATCATCAATTTCCCGCGCGACACTCGCGCGGCGATCGGCATCGCCGGGCTTGGGCCGCTGCCGTCCGGCATGGCTGCTGCGATCAGTGCGACGCTGCCGGGCGTCCGCAGCGCGGATCGGCTGCTGTTCGATATGGCGCGCGCCAAGACCGAGGAGGAAATTGCGTTGGCGCGTAAGGCCGCACGCGTTGCCGAGCTCGGCTTTGCGCATCTGCTGGAGATCGCCCGGCCGGGCATGACCGAGGACGCGCTGGCACTCGCGCTCAAGGACCACATGAAGGCGCTCGGCGCTGAGGACAATTTCCTGCTGCTCACCGCCTCACCGCATAATCGCGCCGTCCAGCCGTCCACTGGGCGCAGGCTTGCACACGGCGACATCATCCTGGCTGAGATCACCCCGAGCGTGGGCGGCCAGCTCACGCAGATCTGCCGCACTGTCGCGATCGGTGAGCCGGCCAAAGTCTTGCGGAACAAATACGCGCTGGTGATCGAAGCGATGAATGCCGGCATTGCGGCCGCCCGGCCCGGCGTGCCGATGGCGGAGGTCTGTCGCAGCATCAATCAAGTGCTCGAGGCGCAAGGTTATGGCGAATACTGCCATCCGCCCCATATCCGCCGCCGCGGCCATGGTCTCGGCTTTGCGTCGATCCGGCCCGGCGATGTCAGCCTCGACAATCAGACCGTGCTCGAGCCCGACATGTTGTTCATGATCCATCCAAACCAGTACCTGCCGGAAACCGGCTATTTGTTGTGTGGCGAGCCTGTCCTCATCACAGCTGCCGGTGCTGAGGTTCTGACCCGCGAGCAGTCGGCGCTAGGGGTCATCAGCGGCTAGCACTATGTTCCCTTTGCGACCCCCGAATTCTGCGTCACCCGCGGGCTTGACCCGCGGGTCCATCGTTTTCGTAAGAAGATGGATTGCCGGGTCGAGCCAGGTCGGGCCCGGCAATGACCGCGTTTTGATTCCATGGAGCCGACGATGCTGACGGTACACCCGACGCTGCTGATTGGTCCGTCCGACTGGGACGCCGAGCGCATGCCGAGTGCGGAGTTTGTCGGGCGGATCGAGGCACTGTTCGAGAAGCATCCGGGAGCCGAACGCGCCATCGTGTTCGGCAACAGCCGCCATCACGCTGAGCTCGCCTATTTCACCAATTTGGTTCCGAAGCTCGGGCCGGCGCTGGCGCTCATTTCGCGCGACGGCGCGCATCGGATGTTTGTGGGCGATGCCGCCAACATGCTCGGCGCCGCGCGGCCGCTCACCTTCATCGAGGACCTTGCCTCCATGAAGGAAGCAGCTTCAGCTATCGCAGCTGGAAAGTCGCAGCGCACGCTCCTGATCGGTGCCGACTATATGCCGACGGCGCTGCGCGGCACGATCACCGAAGCAGTGGGCAAGGAAACATCCGATGCGACCGCGCAAGCTTGGCGGCAGATGGCCCGCAAATCCGGCTATGAACTTGATGCGATTGATATCGCAATGAAGCTCAACGGTATTGCGCGCAAGGCGATGCGCGAGGCCTTGATGGCGGGCGCTGGGGTCGCGGGCGTCGTTGTGACCGGCGAGCGCGCCGCTCATGCGGCCGGCGCGCAGGAGGTGCGCTCGCTCTTCAGTTTGGACGGAGGCCGCACGCTGCAACCGTTTCTCGCACGGGTCGACCAAACGATCGATCCTTTGCTGATCTATCTGGCAATCCGCCGATTTAACTACTGGGCGGAGAGCTTCCCGCTATTCACTCAAGACCCCGCGCCGACCAAGCTCTATGACAAGGCCTGGGATGTGTTGATGCGAGCGGCTGCGGTCATCAAGGCCGGTATTGCGACCCGCGATGTCGCAGAATTGATCGCCGCTGGCATCGCGCCCTACCAGGTCCATCCGGTCACTGCGAAATCTTGGGCTCAACGCATGGGGATTGCGCTCGACGAAGCGCCCCACACGGAGGTCGGTGAGACATTTGAGGAGGGCGAAGTCTATTCGCTTCGCATCGGTGCCGCCGACGAGCCGCGCGAAAGCCTGATCTGCTCGCGCATGTTCATCGTCGGAAAAGACGGGATTACGGCGTTCGACGAGCAACCGTGAGCTCAGCTCACCGCCAGCGGCGCCAAGGCTTCGATATCTGTGACCACGTCGATGACCGCCGGCCGGCCGGCCGCCAATGCACGTTCCAGCGCGCCCGGAATCTCCCCTGGCTTCTCGACCCTGATCCCGAGCGCGCCCATATCCTCAGCGAGCCGGGCGAAATTCATCTTGTTGTAGGTCCACAATTCGCGCGCCTGCTCGGTCTGCTGGCCCCCATAGGCGCGGTCGAAGCCGCGCTTTGATTGATTGCCGCCGCTATTGTTGTTGACCACCGTCACTGCATTGATCTTCCAGCGCACGGCGGTCTCGACCTCGGCGATGTGGTACCAGAAGCCGGCGTCGCCCGTGAAGGTAACGACCGGACGATGGGGCGCCCCGCATTTGGCGCCGATGCCGGCCGGAAACGCCCAGCCAAGATGGCCGGCGCTGCGCATGTAGCTCTGCCGCGGGCTTCTCAGATCATACATGCCGCCCATCCACATGCCGGCATGGCCGGTATCCACCACTACGACGGCATCATCCGGCATGTGGCGGGAAAGCTCGCTGCAGATGCGTTCGGGCCGGATCGGCGCCGCATCTGAGCCAAGCGTGGCGGCGTATTTGTTTCTCCACTCGCTGCAGATGGCCTGCGCTTCTGCCACCCAGGCCTTGCGGCGCGCGGTACTGCCGCGATCGGCCTGTGCGAGCATGCGGGCAAGCGTCACCTTGGCGTCGCCATTGACCGCGGCCTTGAGCGGATAGTTGCGTCCGAGCGCCTCGGCATCGATGTCGATCTGGATCGCCGGCGTGCCGATCGGCGGCACCGCCCAGAAATGCGTGGTCATGCCGCCGGTCTCGGTGCCGATGAAACAGACAAGATCAGCGCGGTTGACGACGCGGTTCGCGCTCTCACGCGAATAGGAGCCGACCACGCCAACGGAAAGCGGATGCGTGCCGATGATCGCGTCCTTGCCGTTGAGCGAGGTGGCGACCGGGATCTGCAAGGCCGCCGCCAAGGCAACGAGCTCGGCGGCCGCTCCCGAGGCGCGCACGCCGCCGCCGGCCACAATCACCGGCCGCTCCGCCTCCTGCAGCAATTTGACTGCCGCCAGAATGCTCTCGCGCTCCGGCTCAGGGCGGAACGGCGGCACGCGCGCGAAGAGCGGCTCGACCAGCGGCTCGAGTTCCGCCTCCTCGGCATCGACCTGGCCCTCATTGCCGCGGAATTGCAGATGCACCGGTCCGGGCGTGCCAGAGACTGCGACCCGGAACGCCTGGCGGATCATGTCGGGAAAGCGGGCGACATCGTCGATGGTGGCATTGAACTTGGTGACCGGCTCGAATGCCGGTACATCGTCGATCTCCTGATAGACCTTGCGGAACTTGGTCTTGGGCTCGCGTCCGCCCGTGAACGCAATGACCGGCGAGTGCGCAAGCCAGGCATCGCGTAAGCCGGCCGCCAGATTGAGCGCGCCGATGACCTGCGCCATGCACAGGCCCGGCTTGCCGGTCGCGCGCGCATAGCCGTCTGCCATGTAGGCGGCCGATTTCTCGCCGTGCGTATGAATGCGTGCGATTGACGTGCGTCGCTCGAGCTCCGCAAAGGTCCGCCGCAACACCGCCGGCACCATGAACAGATGCGTGACCTCGTAGCCCTTGAGCATCTCGGCGAGGCACTCCGCCCCGGTCATCTTGCGATTGTGTCCCAGCATCGTGCCGAACCCCTTCCCTCCTTGTCCCGGCCATCGAACCGGGACCCTTCCAGACACAGGTCTTTCCGTCGACCGGAACGATCCCGGGTCAAGCCCGGGATAAGCGATCGGATCAACCTTGGTTCAATCCGATTCGTCTCGCGCAAGCCCCCGGGGAAGAACGCGGCGGTTCTTCGCTACTTGATCGCCAGTGGATTGGTCGGCGAGCCGACCGCGCCGGTGATCGGCAGCGCCGGCGCCACGAACATGAACTCGTAGGTCTTGTCGGCCGCGCAGTCATCGGCAAGATCCTTCACGTAGAAGATCTCCCCCATCGTCATGCCCATGATCGGGATGGTGATCCAGTGCCATGGCTGGTTGATGCCCGCCTCGGTTTCGTTCGGCCGCACTTCGCAGCCCCAGGTATCGCTTGCCAGCGCCGCTAGCTCGGTCTTCGCCACCCATTCGAGCGTCTCGAATGCGAAGCCCGGCGCATCGCCGCCCGGATAGCCGTCCCAGCTGCCGGCCTTGAGGCAGCGCTCCATCTGTCCGGTCCGCACCACCACATAGTCGCCGCGCTTGACCGTCACGCCCTGCGCCTTCGCGGTCTTCTCGAGGTCCGCGCAGGTGATGCCGTAGCCATCCTCGAGGCATTCCTTGCCGAGCGCGCGTGCGACGTCGAGGAATATCCCGCGGCCCACCATCTTGTTTTTGGTCTTCTCGATCCCGCATTTCTGCGCGCCGTTCGAGGTGACCTCGCGGCAGTCGTAGCCGTTCCACATTGAATTCTCATAGAAGACGTGGCCGAGCCCGTCCCACTGGGTGCCGCATTGCAACGGCATGGTCACCATGTCGTCGGCGGCGCGAATGCCGCGCTTGTCGAGCACGCCCGAATAGGCGTCGGTGCCGGTGCGCAGCATGGTGTGGATCGGGTTGGTGCGCCCCATTGCCGGATAGTTGCTCTTGGCGCCCTGCGGGCCGGTGTGGTCGAAATTCAGCGCCAGCGAGATCACCTTGCCTTTGCGCACCAGGCGCGCTGCGGCGACGATGTCGTCCGCGGTCGTATAGTTGAGCGTGCCGATCTCGTCGTTTGGTCCCCATTTGCCCCAGTTCTTGTACTTCTCGGCGGCCTCGCGCAAATCCTGCCGGGTCAGCTTCTTTTTCGCGGCTGTGCTCAACATCGTGCGTTCCTTCGCTTGCCCCCACCCTTCCGTCTCGGCAAGCGGAGAGGAGGATGGACCCATTTACTGCGCCCGGCGCGGGCGCGATGATGGGCGCACAACAACACGAAGGAGGGCGCCGTGACAACGCTGTTCCGAGGGTTGCTTGTTCTGCTCACGCTGGTCTTCTCCGGCGCAACGCACGCGCAGACTTATCCGAGCCGGCCGATCCGCATGATCGTGCCGTTCGCGGCCGGCGGCCCGACTGACGTGATCGCCCGCATCGTGGCACAAAAGCTGTCGGAAACCTGGGGGCAGCAAATCTATGCCGAGAACGTGCCGGGCGGCGGCGGCAATACCGGCACCGCGATGGCGGCGCGCGCGCCCGCCGACGGCTACACCATCCTGGTGGTCAGCACCGGCTTCATCGTCAATCCGAGTATGTATTCAAAAATACCTTACGATCCGATCAAGGATTTTGCTCCGGTCACGCTGGTTGCCTCCTCGCCCAACGTGCTGTCGGTCTATCCGCAGCTGCCGGCGAAAAGCGTGCGCGAGTTGATCGATCTCATCAAAGCCAGTCCGGGCAAGTTCAGCTACGCGCAGCCTGGCACCGGCTCGACTCCGCATCTCGCGGGCGAGTTGTTCAAGCTCAAGTTTTCCCTTGACCTGGTGACGGTGCCGTTCAATGGCGCCGCGCTCGCCATCAATTCCACCATGGGGGGCCACACGCCGATCACCTTCACGGCGCTGCCGCCCGCGATGGCCAATATCCGGGACGGCAAGCTGCGCGGCCTAGCGGTGCTGAGCAGCAAGCGTGCCGCCGTGTTGCCCGATGTTCCGACCATGGCGGAAGCCGGTATTCCCGATCAGGAATCCGATACGCTCACCGGCGTGGTGGTGCCGGTCGGCACCCCGCAGGAGATCGTCGACCGCTGGCATGATGAGATCGCCCGCATTGTCGCGTTGCCGGAGGTGAAGCAGCGCCTGCAGGATCTGGGCTTTGATCCAGTCGCCAATACGCCTGCTGAGTTCGGCGCGCGCATCAAGAGCGAGATGGACCGGTGGGCCAAGGTGATCGAGGACGCCCATATCAAGGCGGATTGACGTGCGTCGTCGGTGACACGTAAACCTGCCCCGAGATGTCGGAACGAAGAGGATCGCCGAATGAACGTCCATTCCAATCTGATGCGCGGCCATATGCTGATCGGCGGCGAGCTCACCGAAAGCGAGGCGGGCGGCTGGCTCGAATCCGTCAATCCGGCGACCGAGGAGACGCTTGGCCATGTGCCGGCCGGAACCGCCGCCGACGTGAACCGCGCCGTCGCTGCGGCTGAAGCCGCGCAACCCGCGTGGGCCGCTACGGAGCCGAAAGCGCGCGCCAAGCTGTTGCGCAAGCTTGCCGCCAAGCTGCGTGAGGCGACCGACAACATCCTGCGCATCGAGGTGATCGATACCGGCAACACCATCACCAAAATGCGGGCCGATGTGGCGAGCGCCGGCGATACGCTCGACTATTACGCGGGCTTCCACACGGAGATGAAGGGCGAGACGATCCCGGCGAGCGCCAAGAACCTGCATATGACGCTGCGCGAGCCTTACGGTGTGGTCGGACGCATCATTCCGTTCAATCATCCGATCAAGTTTGCGGCCAATGCGCTGGCGGCGCCGCTCATGGCCGGCAACGCGGTGGTGCTCAAGCCGCCGGAGACGAGCCCGCTCTCCGCCACCATGCTGGGCGAGATCTGCCGCGAGGTGCTGCCCCCGGGTGTCGTCAATATCGTCACGGGTCTCGGTATGCCGGCGGGCGACGCTATCGCGCGCCATCCCGCGATCAAACGCATCGCCTTCACGGGTTCGGTGCCGACCGGGCGTGCCATCCAGCGCGCGGCGGCCGAAGGCGGCATCAAGCACGTGACGCTCGAGCTGGGCGGCAAGAACCCGCTGATCGCCTTCCCGGACATGGATCCCGACAAGGTGGCACAGATCGCGGTCGCCGGCATGAACTTCGCCTGGCAGGGGCAGTCCTGCGGCTCGACCAGCCGCCTCCTGCTGCACGAATCGCTCTACAAGAGCGTGCTCGAGCGCGTGGTAGATCGCGTCGCTTCGCTCCGGCTCGGCGATCCGCTCGACGACAAGTCGCAGATGGGGCCGATCAATTCCAAGCGCCACTACGAGCGCGTCTGCGCGATGGTCGAATCCGGCCGCAGCGAAGGCGCGCGGCTGATGACCGGCGGCAAGCGTCCAGCCGGCGAGGATTTCAAGCGGGGCTATTGGCTCGAGCCGACAGTCTTTGCCGACGTGAAGCCAAATATGCGCATCGCGCGCGAGGAGATCTTCGGGCCCGTGCTGTCCGTCTTCAGCTGGCGCGACGAGAAGGAGGCGCTGACGCTCGCCAACTCGACCGAGTATGGTCTCACTGCGTCGATCTTCACCAACGATCTTGAGGCCGCATTCCGGGCCGCGCGTGCGGTCAAGTCCGGCTATATCTGGATCAACGGCGCCTCCGGCCACTTCTATGGCACCCCGTTCGGCGGCTACAAGAATAGCGGCCTCGGACGCGAAGAGGGAATTGACGAGCTGTTGAGCTACACCGAGACCAAGACGATCCATCTGATCCTCGGCGGAGCCGCCGCAAAGGACTGATGCTCGCAGCTGAAACCGGCATCCAACATCTGCCGCATGAGGTTGCGGTCATCGGAGGCGGGCCCGCCGGATTGATGGCGGCCGAGGTGCTCGCCCAAGGCGGTGCGCGCATCACCGTGTATGAGCGCATGCCGTCGGCGGGACGCAAGTTTCTGCTCGCCGGTCGCGGCGGTCTTAACCTCACCCACAGCGAAGATATCGAGCGTCTGCTCGCGCGTTACGGCGCGGCCACGCCGCATCTGCGCGCCGCCATCGAAGCGCTTCCACCGGCGGCGCTGCGCGCCTGGTGCGAAGGACTTGGCCAAGGCACGTTCGTCGGCTCGAGCGGGCGCGTGTTTCCACATTCCTTCAAGGCGTCGCCGCTGTTGCGCGCGTGGCTCCGGCGGCTGGCCGCCATGGGGGTCGCGTTCAAGTCGCGCCACTTGTGGAACGGGTGGGACGATGATGGCGCGCTCGTCTTTGCGACTCCGCAGGGCCGAGTGACGATGCGGCCGACCGCGACAGTGCTGGCGCTCGGTGGCGCGAGCTGGCCGCGGCTCGGATCGGACGCCAGCTGGGTCGAGGTGTTGCGCCGGTCCGGTGTCGAGATCACGCCGCTCGCGCCTGCGAATTGCGGGTTTCTCGTGGCCTGGTCCGAGGTCTTTTCAAAACGCTTCAATGGCGCACCGCTCAAGCGCATCGCGATCTCGTTCGCGGGCGGCGCCGTGCGAGGCGAAGCGATCGTGACCAAAAGCGGGATCGAGGGCGGCGCCATCTATCAGCTGTCGGCGCGGCTGCGCGAGGCCGTCACGGCGCGCGGCGAAGCGCTGCTCTCAATCGACCTGCGCCCCGACGTCGCGACGGCCGAGCTTACGCAGCGTCTGAGCGCACCCCGTGGCAAGCAATCGCTGGCGACTTTCCTGCGCAAAGCCGTGGCGCTGGCGCCGGTCGCCGTCGGCTTGTTGCACGAGGCCGCCGGTGCTTGCGGCCAGCGCCTTGTGGCGATGTCTTCGCCTGAGCTGGCCGCGCTCATCAAGGCGGTGCCGATCAGGCTCATCGGGATTGCGCCGCTTGCGACCGCGATCTCGACCGCCGGCGGCATTAGGTTTGCGGAGATCGACGAGGGCTTCATGCTGCGGCACCGCCCCGGCGTTTTCGTTGCCGGCGAGATGCTCGACTTTGACGCGCCGACCGGCGGCTACCTGTTGCAGGCCGCATTCGCGACCGGTGCTGCCGCCGGGCGCGGGACACTGGCCTGGCTTAAACAGCCGTTTAGGGCCCTGGAGCTATGACCCGAAACGTGCTTTGTCTCTGTATGCGCCGGACGGGCTCAGCCAGCCGGCGCCCCGGCTCTACCGACGGGTAAGCCGGAGAAAGCGCAAGAAGCCCATTATGGGGAAACACCATGAGCCACTCTCGAAAAACTGGAAGTTCGATCCAGCAAGTAGCCGGCAACGGCCTGCTCGATCGCCGCGCGTTGCTCGGCCGCGGCGTGCTCTTGGCAGGCGCGATGGGAGCCGGCGCCGCCGGCTCGCTGACCGCTGCCGCCGCCGAGCCGCTTGTAGAGCAGCCGTGGAGCCTGCATCCCGGCAATCCGGTCCCGCCCTACCAGACGCCCTCGCACTACGAGGACAAGGTCGTCCGCACGGTCGACAATCAGAATCAAGCGCCGGGCGGACAGCGTGCACGGACGCCGCATCAACTGCTGCGTGGCATTATCACCCCCAACGGCCTGCATTTCACCATCATGCATGCGGGCATTCCGGACATCGATCCGGCCCAGCACAAGCTTGTTATCCACGGCATGGTCAGGCAGCCCCTGGAGTTCACGCTTGAGGGCCTGATGCGCTACCAGATGGTATCGCGGATCGGCTTCACCGAATGCGGCGGCAACAGCGCGCCGCTATTCTCCAACACGCCGATCCAGGCCAACCTGCAGGCGCTGCATGGTCTCTCGTCGTGCGCAGATTGGACCGGCGTGCCGCTCGCGACGCTGCTCGATGAGGCCGGCGTCGACCCGAAGGCGAAATGGATCATTGCCGAGGGCGCCGACTCTGCACACATCACCCGCAGCGTCCCGCTCAAGAAGGTCATGGATGACGCCCTGGTCGCCCTTTATCAGAACGGCGAGCGCATTCAGCCCGGCCAAGGCTATCCGATGCGCCTGTGGCTGCCCGGCTACGAAGGCAACATGAACGTGAAGTATCTGCGCCGGGTGCAGGTCACCGACCAGCCCGGAATGACCTACTACGAGTCGAAGATCTATACGGATCCGCTCCCGGACGGAAAGGACACGCAGTTCTATTTCGTGAACGAGGTGAAGTCGTTCATCACCTCGCCCTCGCCCGGGCTCGATATCCTCAAGGAGCCGGGCGTATATGAGATCACCGGCATCGCCTATTCGGGCTCGGGACGCATCGAAAAGGTCATGGTGTCGGCCGACGGCGGCAAGAGCTGGGCGGAGGCGGCGCTGATGGAGCCGCGGCTGCCCAAAGCCTTCACGCGATTTTCCTTGCCGTGGCGCTGGGACGGTGGCCCGGCAGTCCTGCAGAGCCGCGCCTGGGACGAAAGCGGCGCTGTGCAGCCGACGCGGGAGCAGTTCGTGGCCGCGCGCGGACAGACCACCAAGCCGCCGAACGTCGGCGGATTCCCGGGGCATCATGCCAATCCGATCACCAGCTGGGGCGTCGACGCCAAGGGAGAGGTCAAGCATGTCTATGCGTAAGTTCGTTGCCGCGGCTGCTGTCACGGGGTTCGCCCTCACCGCCGGAATGGCGGCGGCCGAGTCGCCGCATCTCGGCAAGCCGATCTCGCCGGCCGATCTCAAGGCTTGGGATCTCAACATTCTGCCCGACGGCACCAATCTTCCGCCCGGTAGCGGTAAGGCGGCGGACGGTCAGAAAATATTTGCCGAGAAATGCGCTGCCTGTCATGGCGAGAAGGGTGAGGGCGGCCTCGCGGCGCGCCTGATCGGCGGTCCGCCTAAGGCGACGCTCGACGGCGGCAAGGGCATTGCCAATTACTACCCCTATGCGACGACGGTGTTCGATTTTATTCGCCGCTCGATGCCCTGGAATGCGCCGCGCACGCTCTCCGACCAGGAGGTCTACGCGCTGACCGCCTATCTCCTCGCGGCCAACAAGCTCATCCCCGAGGATGAGGAGATGAACGCGATGACCTTGCCGAAGGTGAAGATGCCGAACCGGGACAACTTCGTGGTCCGCTTCCCGGATAAGATCTAGACGCTCCGCCTTTGGGCTGTATTCCTCTGGCCGGGCGCCTGCGCCCGGCCAGCTGCTTGTCGGGGTGCTGCACAAAATGGATGGAGCAGAAAAAATGCCGCTGGTCCGCATCGATCTCGTGCGCGGCAAATCCGCGGAGTATCGCAAAGCTCTGGGCGAGATCGTCTATCAGGCCATGCTCGACGTCATCAATGTGCCCAAGGATGACAAGTTCCAGATCATCACCGAGCACGCGCCCGACGAGCTGAACTTTGCCGAGAGCTATCTCGGCAATCGCTACTCCCAGGACATCATCTTCATCCAGGTCACGCTCAATGCCGGGCGATCGGTCGAGATGAAGAAGGCTTTCTACAAGCGCATTGTCGACGGCATCACCGCGCAATTGCATGCGCGGCCGGACGACGTGGTGATCAATCTGGTGGAGGTCGCCAAGGAGAATTGGTCATTCGGCAACGGCATCGCCCAATATGCGATGTGAAGGACATGGACCGATTGCGCTGAGGGCAGGGTCGATTTCCACCAGCTTTTCCTATGAAATGGTCAGTGAAAATTTCGCCCCTTGGGCATGACGCTCGCGACTTGTTGCGGGCTTCCCGGAACATGCGCAAAGCCGAGCTCGCCGGCTAGCTCCGGCTGGTCGCGGAACAAGGTCACCAGCGCGTCACCGGAGCGTGGATGGCGGCGGGGATGCGGATCGGGGGAGGGATGCTTGACCGCGTCGGCATGCGCCAGCGCCTCGACGCAGCCGTGCTTCTGCGACAGGCGACGCAATAGGGATGTCAGATCTTCCACCCGCTCGGCCACCACATGGATGACGCCCGACTCGTTCTGCAGCTTGCCGGTCACGCTGATGAGCCGGGCGCCGAGCACGATCGGGCGGAAGGTCTCGTATACCTTCGGCCATACGATCGTGTTGGCGATGGCGGTCTCGTCCTCCAGCGTCATGAAGATAACGCCGGCGGCGGTGCCGGGGCGCTGGCGCACCAGCACGAGACCGCCGACCGTGACGCGGCGCCCCGAGGAAATCGCTGGCAACTGGTCGTGACGCAGGATGCCGCGTTGCGCGAGATCCTGGCGTAGGAAGGCGACCGGATGCGCCTTCAAGGAGAGGTGCAGGCGGCGATAATCCTCGACCACATGCTCGCCGAGCCGCATCGGCGGCAAGGCGACGTCGGGCTCGAGCTCGCGCATGCTGACGCGGGCAAACAGCGGCAGATCGTCCTTGTCGCCGGAGCGTTGCAGCGCGCCAACCGCCCACAAGGCGGCACGGCGATCGAGACCGAGCGAGCGAAACGCATCGGCAGCGGCCAACCGTTCCAGGGCTGACGGCGAAAGGCCGGTGCGCAGCCAAAGATCGCGTACCGAATCGAAGCCTTCTCCGCGCACGCGTTCGATCTGCCGCGCATCATCTTCGGAGAATCCGCTGATTTGCCGCATGCCGAGCCGCAGCGCATGAGTCGTGCCGATATCCTGGCGCATCTCGGCATGGCGCGGATGGAGCTTGTTGTCGCTTCTTTGCGCGGGTGTGTCGGTTGCCTCGAGGCTGCAATCCCAATCCGAATGATTGATGTCGACAGGTCTCACCTCGACGCCGTGCTCCTGCGCATCGCGCACGATCTGGGCTGCCGCATAGAAGCCCATCGGCTGGCTGTTGAGGAGTGCGCAGGCGAAGACGTCGGGATAGCGGCATTTGATCCAGGCCGAGGCATAGACCAAGTTGGCGAAGCTCGCTGCATGGCTTTCCGGAAAGCCGTATTCGCCGAAGCCCTCGATCTGGCTGAAGCAGCGGGCGGCGAAATCAGCCGGATAGCCGCGGCTCGTCATGCCGTTGATGAACTTGTCGCGGAAATATTTGATCGTGCCGACGCGCTTGAACGTCGCCATGGCGCGCCGGAGCTTGTCGGCCTCGGCCGGCGCGAAACCCGCCGCCACGATGGCGATGCGCATCGCATGCTCCTGGAACAGCGGGACCCCCAAGGTCTTTTGCAGGATCGCCTCGAGCTCCGGCGAGTGATACTGCACCGGCTCGAGACCCTGCCGCCGCCGCAAGTAAGGATGCACCATGTCGCCCTGGATCGGGCCCGGCCGCACGATCGCGACCTCGATGACCAGATCATAGAACCTCGCCGGCTTGAGGCGCGGCAGCATGGACATCTGCGCCCGGCTCTCGATCTGAAAGACCCCGATCGTGTCGGCGCGCTGGATCATGCGATAGACGGCCGCATCCTCGTCCTGCATCGAGAGATCGCGCTTGACGCCGTAATGCGACTGCAGCAGCGCGAAGGCGCGGCGCAGGCACGACAGCATGCCCAAACCCAGCACGTCGACCTTGAGCAGCCCGACCGCGTCGAGATCGTCCTTGTCCCATTCGATGACGGTGCGGTCTTCCATGGCGGCGTTCTCGATCGGCACGACCTCATCGAGCCGGCTGCGGGTGATGACGAAGCCGCCCACATGCTGGGAGAGATGCCGGGGAAATCCGGCGAGCACGCGCGCGAACGAGCGCGCCATCTTGAGCCGCCGGTCGGACGGATCGAGGCCGACGCGCCGGGTTTCGTTTGCCGTCACCCCGTCCATCGACCAGCCCCACAAGGAGCCGGCAAGCGCCCCGATCGTGTCCTCGGACAGGCCGAACACCTTGCCGACGTCGCGGATGGCGCTGCGGCCGCGATAACAGATGACGGTCGCGGCGAGGCCGGCGCGCTCGCGCGTATAGGTCCTGTAGATGTGCTGGATCACCTGCTCGCGCCGCTCGTGCTCGAAATCGACGTCGATGTCGGGCGGCTCGCGCCGTTCCGCCGAGACGAAGCGCTCGAATAGCAGATCGATCTTCTGCGGATCGACATCGGTGATGCCGAGGCAGTAGCAGATCACCGAATTGGCTGCTGAGCCGCGTCCCTGGCAGAGAATCTTCTCTTCATTGCGGGCGAATTGCACCACGTCGTGAACGGTGAGGAAGAAGGGCGCATAGTTGAGCTCGCCGATGACTCTGAGCTCCTCGGCGAGCGCATGGCGCACCTTCTCAGGGATGCCGTCCGGGTAGCGCCGCCGCGCGCCTGCCTGCGCGAAGGCCGTGAGCGCATCCTGCGGAGTGGCATAGCCCTTGCGGGTCTCGTCCGGATATTCGGTGTTCTTCAATTCATCGAGCGAGAAGCGGCAGGCGTCGAGAAAGATGCCTGTCTGCCGCAGCGCCTCGGGGAGCTTGCGGAACAGCCGAGCCATCTCGGCGGGCGGCTTCAAATGCCGCTCGGCATTGGCTTCCAACAGACGCCCCGCCGCGTCGATGGTCTTGTGCTCGCGGATGCAGGTGAGAATGTCCTGCAGCGCGCGCCGCCTGGCAGAGTGATAAAGCACGTCATTGACGGCGATGAGTGGAACGCCGGCACGCCCGGCGATATCGGCGAGGCGCGCGCTGCGGCGGATGTCATCGCCGCGATAGAGCATGTCGGCGGCGAGCCATAGGGGTTGTTTGTGTGTGTGAGCTTGTTTGCCGATGCACTTTTCGTTGGCTGTTTGCGCGAGCCGTTCCAGCAAGTCCTGCAGGGCCGCGGCCTCAAAGCGCGGCGGTGCCATGACGATAAGGTTGAGCCCGGCGATGAAATCTTCGAGATCGGGAAGATAGAGGCGGCAATCTCCTTTTTCGGCGCGCAGCTTGCCGCGCGAAAGCAGACGGGTCAGGCGTCCCCAGGCGGCACGATCTTGTGGATAGGCGAGAACATCTGGTGTGCCGTCGGCGAAGGTGAGGCGTGCCCCGACTGCAAGCCGCAGACCAGTCGTTTTTGCCGCCATATGGGCGCGCACCACGCCTGCCACGCTGTTGCGGTCGGCGATGCCGATACCGCGCAAGCCCAGCCGCTGCGCGGCGGCGACGAGCTCCTCGGGATGCGAAGCTCCGCGCAGAAAGGAGAAATTGCTGGTGACGGCGAGCTCGGCGTAATCAGACATGACGCAACATCACTTTCGAATTTCGCTTCTGCTCTATGCAAACAAGCCATGCAGGTACCAGCGCGGCTCCTTGAGCTCGCGGCCATAGAGGCCTTCGCGATAAACCCAGAGGCGGATTCCATCGCGGCACTCGAGGCGGAAATAATCGCGCGTCAAGGCACGGCCGTCCCGGTCGCGCCACCATTCCATGGCGATGCGTTCCGGTCCTTCCGCATGCGCGACCTGATGCAGCACCCGCCGCCAGCGAAACCGCACCGGCGGTCCGTCGGGAACTTCCGCGACCGCTTCGATCGGCTCCGGCCGGCCGAACAGGCGCAGCGGCCGCGTCGGGCTCGGCGATTGCTCTAACCGTTCGTCCCCGCGGAAGCCGGGACCCGGCGTCTCTTCGCAAAGATGCTCTTGATGATTGCTCAAGCTTGCATTTTGCGAAGAGACTGGATTCCCGCTGGAGCCTGCCCCCGACCCCGATCGGGGGCGGGAATGATCGGAGGAAACCAATTTCCTCACAGCCTCTTTCGCGGGAATGAGCGGCTGATGTGCTGCCGGCATGGCGGCGACGGCGAATTCCGGGATATGGGTGTCCTGCGCGACACATCGGGTGAGGCGACGCAGGCCGAAGCGCGCGCCCAAGCGATCGATGAGATGCGCGAGCTCGGTCGTTTGGTCGCCTTCCGCAAGCCCAGTCTGCTGCGGATCGCAGCGCTCGGTCGTAAGCGCCATGAGGCGGACCACATCGAAGCCGAAGCCCGGATCGCAATCATCTCCGAGCGCGGCGAGCCGCTCATTGAACAAGGCCCGCATGCGCGCCGAATCGCGCAGCGGCGCGCCGGTTCCGACCTCGCTGCGCTCTACCTTGCCGTCGGTGCGGAACAGCGCGAGTTGCAGACGGCGGGCGCCCTCGCCGCGCCGTTCCAGCATGCGGGCAAGCTCGCCCCCTAACAGCTCGATGGTGGCGAGCACGTCGGCTTCGAGCAGGATCGGATCGGCAAAACGGCGCTCCACCACATAAGGCGGGATCGGCAGGCGCGGCGTGATCGGCTCGTCTTCTTGGCCCATGGCCTGAGCGATGCGGCGGAGGAATTGCGCGCCGAAGCGGGCGGCAAGCGGGGCGCGCGGACGATCGATCACATCGGCAATGCGTTTGAGGCCGGCCTGCTCCAAGCGCGCCTCGATGTCTTGCCCGATGCGCAGCGCGGCGAGCCGTAAGGGCAAGAGCGCTGCGCGCGTGCCGTCCGGTGGGACGATCGCATAGGCTTGCGACCCCCTCCCTCCTTGTCGGGAAGGGTTGGGGAGGGGGACGTCACGGGCTATCGACGTGCTGTATCTCGCAACCCCCACCCCCGACCCCTCCCCACAGGGAGGAGGGGAGGAGTTTGTTGCATGACCAAACCGTGCCACCGCCCAGGCGCAGCCGACCGTGTCGGCGATTGCGGCGCGTGCCGCAAAGCCAAGGCCAGCGAGGCGCTGCACGATGTCCTCGCCGAGGGCCGCTTCGCCGCCGAACAGATGTGCGCAGCCGGTGATGTCGAGCATCAGCCCGTCGGGCGGATCGAGCCCGACCAGCGGCGTGTAGCGGTCGCTCCAATCGGCGATCGCGACGAGCAGGCGCTGGTCGGCTGGGCCGTCGGCATCGGCTACCAGAAGCGTCGGATACATCGCCCTGGCATCGGCCAGCGTCATGCCGGTCGAAAGGCCGAGCCGCGCGGCCGCATCGTTCACGGCCACAAGCGTGAGCGCATTCTTGACCGGCTCGACGACAACCAGTGGCGTCTGATCAAGCGGTGCGGAGGAGGCGCGCGCGATCCGGTCGGTCGTCAGCCGTCGCAGCCATACCGATAGATAGCGCCTGCGGTGCGAAGATGCGCTCATGATGGTTCCACTCCGCGATGAAGCGGCCGCAGCGACCGCGCCGGTTCCGATGCAAGGAGAGATCAAAGCGCGCGGACCCAAGCCCGCCGAAACGGTCGTTCTGGCTCGCGGCGCAGGCGACCTGCCAGCGCGTCACCGCCGCAGACGGCAGCCGATAAGGTCGGTGCCGCAGCAACAGGCCGAGGCCGCCGCCGGCCTGTGCGGCAAGCGTAAGCCGACGCGTTGCGGTGAAATCGGCCGCATCGCCCGCCTCCGGCAGCTCGGCCAGAACTGCCGCCAAGGCGGTGCACTTGAGTGCCTCTTCGAATGCCCAGAGCGCCTCGCGGGGGTGGGCAACGCGCAGCATCAAGAGCTGTCGCATGGGCAAACCGAAAAGCTCGCAGCCCGGCCCATAGGGGCTTGCACTCACGTGCCCCCCAAAGTCGGTCATGATGCAGAGCACCTGCCGGCGGCCGGCACGGCCCTCCTTTGCGGCCAGTCCCACAATGGCGAGCGCAAACCCGAAGGCTGCACCGAGTTGCAGCTCGCTTGCAGGGGCAAGCTCATGCAAGGCCGCGAACGAAAGACCCCCCTCGAGCGCCGCATCGAGGGCTGGCACGCCCAACCTCAGCAAGCTCTCCTGGGCGCCCAAGGGGGAAGTGGGGGAAGTGGGGGAAGTGGGGGAAGTAGGGGAAGCGAGGGAAGAGTGGGAAGACGTTAGAAGGCTGGAGGCAAAGCGCAGCCTTGGGTCGATGGTCGCAATGCGGCCCGGTCCCTCAGAGAAGGAAGGGGAGAATGCAGGGCCGGTAGGAGCGGCGGACATTGCGAAACCGAATGTTTCCTGATGATGTGTTCATGTTTTGTTCTAATTGATTCCTCAGCCAGGAAGTCGAGTCAAGAAGTCAAAATGGACTGCGGATCGATACGGGGATGGTCGCTCAGCCGGGCGCCCTGCGGCGAATTGAACAGAACCATGCGGGCGAACAAATGAAATTGCTCCACGCCCTGAAGCGCAGCGTCATAAAATTTGATTCCTTCAAAGTAGAGCAAATTCCCGGTCACAAGCGCAGTCTGTAACAGCGACTGAAGCGCCGGCTTATCAACCCAAACGACGAAAATCCGGGTCGGATCGTAAGGCGCCGCATTGGCATAAACGAGCGTCGCCCTGCAGAGATTGGTCTCCGCCGAGGTGGCCTCGATCGACAGAATATAGCCCCATACGGATTCAAACGGCTCTGGCGCAGCCGTTGCTGACTTTCCAAATCGCATAGGCCATGTTCCTGCTTTGTTCTATTGATTCCCCACCGCCGGACCGGAGTCAAGGCCGCCCGGTCAAAAGAGCAGGCCGGTTTACTCGCGGCCCAATCGCGGCGCATACATGGCATCTCCGCCGCAAGGTTGCGTTGCGCGATCGAAGGCCCAGAACAACAGCCAAAACCAAAAATGCACGATATCAAATCCGAGCAAGACGGCTTCCGCTTCATCGGTAAGCCGATGCGTCGCGCCGAGGACGAGCGGCTCATCACCGGCAAAGGCCGCTTCAGCGACGATTTCAAGCTCGATCATCAGGCCTATGCGGTAATGGTCCGCTCGCCGCATCCGCATGCCCGCATCCGCGGTATCGATACTTCAGCCGCGCGGTCCATGCCCGGTGTGCTCGGCGTCTTTACCGGGGCCGATTGCCTTGCCGATCATCTTGGGCCCATCCCGCACGATCCGCTGCCCAAGACCCGGTACGACATGAAGCTCACCGCGCCGGGCGGAGGCACCGTCTTCATCGGTCCGCACATGCTGCTGCCGGCCGACAAGGCGCGCCACGTGGGCGAAGCGGTCGCCATGGTGGTGGCCGAAACCGTGCCCCAAGCGCTCGACGCTGCCGAGGCGGTCACGGTGGACTACGAAGAGCTGCCGCATGTCTTGCACGCCGAAGACGCCATGGCGGCAGGCGCCCCTCAGGTGTGGGACGAAGTCGCAGACAACATTCCGGTCGAGACCTGGTTTGGTGATCGTGAGGCGACTGATCGCGCCTTCGCCAAGGCCGACCACGTGATCAAGATGGATTTCCACATCGGACGCGTGACCGGCGTTCCGCTCGAGCCGCGCGCTGCGGTCGCGGCTTACGATCCGGCGACCGACCGTTACACCCTTTATGCCGGCTCGGGCGGCGCCGTACGCCAGAAACGCGAGCTCGCGGGCGTGCTCGGCATCGCGGCCGACCGGCTGCGCGTGCTCTCATATGATGTCGGCGGCAATTTCGGCACGCGCAACCGGGTCTTTGTCGAGTTCGGCCTGGTGCTGTGGGCGGCCGGCAAGCTCAAACGTCCGGTCAAATACACCGCTACGCGCTCGGAAGCGTTCCTGAGCGACTATCAGGGCCGCGATCTGGTGAGCAAAGTTGAGCTCGCGCTCCGCCGTGACGGCCGCTTCCTCGCCATGCGGGCCATCAATATCAGCAATGTGGGGGCGCGCGCCGTTTCCTTCTCGCCGCTCAGCAAAGGGGCCGGCCTCATCCCGGGTCCCTATGACATTCCGGCCGTCAGCTTGCGCGCGATGGCGGTCTACACCAACACGATGCCGACTCAGGCCTATCGCAGCTCGGGGCGCCCGGAGGTGACCTTTGCGATCGAGCGGCTCATCGATATCGCGGCGGCCGAGCTTGGCTTTGATCGCATCAAGCTGCGCCGCCGCAACCTGATCAAGCCCACCGCGATGCCGTATCGCAATGGTGTCGGCATGCTCTACGACAGCGGCCGCTACGAAGAGAACATGGACCGGGCGATGGAGATCGCGGACTGGAAGGGCTTCGCGCAACGCCGACGCGAAGCCAAGAAGCGGGGCAAGCTGCTCGGCGTGGGACTTGCAAATTATGTGGAATCTTCCATCGGGGCTCCGAATGAGCAGACCCGCTTCACGGTGTTGCCGGAGGGACGCGTCGATGTGGTGATCGGCACCCAGTCGACCGGACAGGGTCACGAGACGAGCTTTGCGCAAGTCGTCTCCGATCTGCTGCATGTGCCCCTCGAGACCGTCAAGATCATCTACGGTGACACCGATGTGGTGAAGGTCGGCGGCGGCTCCCATTCCGGCCGCTCGATGCGGCATGCCGCGACGGTTTTCTCCATGGCCGCCGGCGAGCTCATCGGCAAGGCCAAACGCATCGCCGCCGTCGCGCTTGAGGTATCGCCGGACGACGTGGAATTTGACGACGGCCGCTTTTCCGCACAGGCGACCAACCGCAGCTTCGATTTCTTTGAGCTCGCCCGCGAGGTTCCTCAGCTCGACTTGGCTGATGATCTCAAGGACGGGCTCATGGTTCTCACCGACAACGAGATGCACGATCCTGTATTTCCCAACGGCTGCGCCATTTGCGAGGTTGAGATTGATCCGGCGACCGGCGAAGTGAAAATCCTGCGCTATGCATCCGTTGACGATGTCGGCCGCTGCATCAATCCGCTGATCGTGCACGGGCAGACGCACGGTGCGATCGCGCAAGGGGTCGGGCAGGCAATGTGGGAGCAGGTCTATCTCGAGCCCGACAGCGGCCAGCCGCTGACCGGATCGCTGATGGATTATGGAATGCCGCGCGCCGACACGCTCCCGTCATTTCGCACCGAGATCGCCGAGGTGCTCTCGCCCACCAACCCGCTCGGCATCAAGGCGGGCGGCGAGGGTGGCACCACTGCGGCGCCGGCCGTGATGGTGAGCGCGATCCTCGATGCGTTGCGTCCAGAAGGGGTGCGCGATCTCGCGATGCCGGCCACCCCGTTTGCGATCTGGCAGGCGATTGAAGCAGCGAAAGGTGAGGGGAAAGGAAGATTGCCATGATGCGCGAACTTGCTCTCGCCGGGATCATTGTGGCCGCAGTCGCCAGCCTTGCCTGCGCGCAGGATCAGCTCACCGTCAAACCAACACCGGGATTATGGAAGGTGTTGACCAAGACCACACGCAACGACGCCGCTATGGCGGACAAGACTGAGAGCATCTGCTATTCGGCGGCGGATTTCGACGATGCAGTGGGCAAGTTTGGAACGCTGTTCACCAATCAGCAGTGCGAACGCACGCACGCCATTGCCGGCAACACACTGACGCTCGGGGCCATCTGCAGTGGCCCCGCCCCGCAAGGCACCCTTCAGGTCAAGGCAGAGGGGAGCTACGTGTTCACCGACGAAAAGCATTTCACCGGGCAGATCGTTTCGCATTTTGCGCTGCCCAATCAGCCGAGCACGACGTTCTCGGTCAGCAAGAGCGCCGAATATGCGGGACCTTGCCCTCACTAGAGCGGCGCTTGCATCGCCAAACCAGGATCTCAAGGACTGATCATGCACGATGTTGCGCCGACAAGCCGCCGATCCGTCTCGACCGGTGCGCCGCCGATGGATTTTCAACAACATCTCAAGGGGCTCGAGGCGCAGGGACTCCTCACCCATATCGATCGCCCTATCAACAAGGATACGGAGCTGCATCCGCTTTCGCGCTGGCAGTTCCAGGGCGGCGTCGCGGAGAGCGAGCGGCGAGCATTTCTGTTCACCAATGTGGTCGATACCGCCGGCCATCGCTACGATATCCCGGTCGCGGTCGGCGCGCTCGGAGCTTCGCCGCGCATCTATTCAGTCGGCATGGGGCGGCCGGTTGCGGAGATCGAGGCGGCCTGGACGCATGCCATCGCGCACCCGATTGCGCCGGTCAGCGTCGCTTCGCCACCGTGCCAGGAAGTGGTGGTCACGGGCGATGATCTGCGCGGGGCCCAGAAGGGCCTTGCGGCCCTGCCGGTGCCGATCTCGACCCCCGGCTTCGATGCTGCGCCTTATCTCACCGCTACGCTGTGCGTCACCCGCGATCCGGAGACCGGCATCCGCAACATGGGCACCTATCGGGCGGCGCTCAAAGCGAGCGATCGGCTCGGTGTGCGCATGGCGGCGCGGCTCGGTGGTGCCGGCGGTTATGCGCACTGGCGCAAGCACAACAAGCGCAAGGAACCGATGCCCTGCGCGATCGTGATCGGTTGCGCGCCGGTGGTGATGTTCACCGGGCCGATGAAGCTTGCACTTGACCTCGACGAAATGGCGGTCGCGGGCGGACTCGCAGGCGCGCCGATCCGTGTGGCCAGAGCCGTGAGCGTTGATCTCGAAGTGCCGGCCGACGCCGAGATTGTGATCGAAGGATTGATCGATCCCGATCTGCTCGAGCCCGAGGGGCCTTTCGGCGAAAGCCATGGCCATGTGGCGCTCGAGGATTTCAACATGTCGATGCAGGTGACCGCCATCACCCGCAAGCGCAATCCGGTCTTCGTCTCGATCGTGAGCCAGGTGACCCCGAGCGAATCGAGCGTGCTCAAAAAGGTCGCCTACGAGCCGTTGTTCCTTTCGCATCTACGCGATCAGCTTTCGATCCGCGGCATCAAGCGCGTGTCGATGCATGAGCCGCTCACCAACCTGCGCAAGGTGATTTTCCTGCAATTCGCCCACGGGGCAATCCGCAGCGAGGTCTGGCGCGGCCTGCATGGCGCCGCAACCCTGCTCGCCGACTGCGGCAAGATCTGCATTGCGGTGTCCGAGGACATCGATCCCGAGAATGCCGACGCGGTCTTCTGGTCGCTCGCCTATCGGTCTGATCCGGGAGAGGACCTGCACGTGATGCCGTATAGGGCGAGCGGCCACGGCCCCAAATCTGGCCGCGGTGCGGAGGAATCGACGTTGCTGATCGATGCGACCTTGAAGCATCCGGCGCCGCCGCTGGCGCTGCCGGCGCGCGAGTTCATGGAGAAGGCGCGCGCCATCTGGGAGGAGCTCAAGCTGCCGGCGCTGTCGCCGCGGCCGCCCTGGCATGGCTATTCGCTCGGCGACTGGTCGGCGGATTGGGATGTCTTCGCCCGTCGTGCGGTCGCGGGCGAATGGGCGGTGAGCGGTGCGGAAACCTACGCCCGCCGCCGCGGCGGGGTGACGCCAGAGACCCCGGCCCGCGAGGTGGAGAAGAGGTAGGCTGCGGAAGCTTGTTCGGCCTTCAGCGTGTCATCGCCGGGCTTGTTCCCGGCGATCCCGGCTGACGAATCAACGCCCTCACCAAATTGTGCGAGATGGCCGGGACAAGCCGGTCAAGCCCGGCCATGACCAGGTGACCGAGTGTGCCTTGCTCTCTCCCAGCTCACACCACAACCGTCAGCCGCTTCGCGGCTCGCGTGACGCCGGTGTAAAGCCAGCGCGCGCGGCTGTCCGGGAATGCAAAGGATTCATCAAACAGCACCACATCGTCCCACTGCGACCCTTGCGCCTTGTGCACGGTCAGCACATAGCCGAAGTCGAACTCGTCGTGGCGCTTGCGTACCGGCCATTCGAGCTTGTCAATCTCGCCGGTGAAGCATTCGGGCCGCACCGATACCTTGATGATCTTGGCGAGCCCGTCCTCCTCGGGCTTCAGCCGCATATTGAGGATCTGCCGTCGCGTCTTCGGCTTTTCCGCGATCAGCCAGAGGCCGCCGTTGAGCAGGCCCTTGCGGCGGTTGTTGCGCAGGCAGACGAGCTTGTCGCCCTGCATGGGCATTGCCTCGGAAAAACCGCGGCGCTCGCGCATGCGCCCGTTATAGGCGCGCCGCGTCGCATTGCGGCCGACCAGCACCTGGTCGGCCTCGATCACGCGCTGCGGATCGAGTGCGTCACGCTGCACCACTTGCGAGGCCCCGTAGGTACCGGGCACAAGCCGCTCGCCCGCGCGAATCTGCATCGACAGACGCACGATCGGATCATCCTGCGCCTGGCGGTGCACCTCCGTGAGCATCACGTCCGGCTCGGCGTCAGTGAAGAAGCCGCCGCCCTGGATCGGCGGCAATTGCGCCGGATCGCCCAGCACCAACAAAGGCACACGGAACGACATCAGGTCACGGGCGAGCTCCGCATCGACCATCGAGCATTCGTCGATCACAATGAGCTTCGCGCTGGAGGCTGGCGCGTCGTCCCACAGTTCGAAGGTCGGCGTTTCGCTCTCGCGCTCGAGCGGCTTGTAGATGAGGCTGTGAATGGTGGAGGCACCGGCGCAGCCCTTGCGGCGCATCACCAGCGCGGCCTTGCCGGTGAAGGCCGCGAACAGCACCTTGCCGTCGACATCCTCGGCGAGATGCTTCGCGAGCGTGGTCTTGCCGGTGCCCGCATAGCCGAACAGGCGGAACAGCGGCGGCGTGTCGCCGCGGCCGGGGCGCGCCTTCAGCCAGGCCGCGACGGCACGCAGCGCGGCATCCTGTTGCGGCGAGAAGGTGGGCATCGGGCGTCCCGGAGCTTATGCAGCCGCGAGCTTGGCGCGCACGGGAAAATATTCGGCCAGCCAGTCCTGCACGATGCGGCGCACCCGCGTATTGCTCTCCGCGAACATGAAATGATCGGTATCGGCAAAAAGGTGCAGTTCGGTCGGTTGTCCAGCATGCTGGAACAGGCCGATCGATTGCTCGACCGGCGTCACATGATCGCTGGCGCTGTGCAACAGCAGCAGCGGGCGCGGCGCGATCTGGCCGACCACGTCCTCGGCGCGGAAATCGAACATGCTCTGCGCGGTCTCGGACGGAAACATCTGGATCGAGCCTTCGACCACATGGGTGCGCATCTCCGGCGGGATCGGCACGATGTCGTAGCGCGGCACCATGAGCGACCTTCCGGTGCGTTCGCGGTGGCGCCGGCCTTCCTCCAGCATGGCGGTGAACTTCGCCCAAGCCTCCGGGGTCGGATGCTGACCGCGAAACTTGCGCTCGCCATGGCCCCAGCCGGAAGCTGACACGACTGCGGCGATACGCCGATCGACGCCGCCAGCATAGACCGCGACCGCCGCCCCGAAGCTCGATCCCATCACGCCGATGCGCGCCAGGTCGACTTGGTCGTGCCGCGCCAGGAGGCTCAACGCTTCGCTCACCGCGCCGACCTGCTCGAGGCAAATGAGGCTACCCTTCTCGCCTTCGCTTGCACCGCAGCCCGGCATGTCGAAGCGCAACGTCACATAGCCGAGCGCCTCCAGGATGGCGCAGGGCTTCAGCACATTGCCGGCATTCATGTTGCTGCCGAAACCGTGCAGCACAATGAAGGCGGGCCGCCGCTCATCGGCAGCAACGCCATCCGGCACGCGCACGACGCCGGCGAGCGTCAGGCCATTATATTTGAAACTGACGTGTTCTTCCGTCATGCGTTACGCTGCGAACTCCTCTGCGGAACGGAAAAAGGCCTCGCGGCTGGCCGGCTTGCGGTTGACGTCCCGGATCGCCTTCTGCAAGGCATAAAGGCTCATGCGCGCTGTCCTGCAAGTGGGAGCCGCTATCTAGACGCGGCCGGCGACCCACCGCAAGCGGCCTGCCGCTTGAGCGACCATCTCAGGAGTCCTGCCTGGCCTGAACACTTGTGCCGGGCATCCACGTCTTTATAAGAAGCGCCGCAGCAAAGGCGTGGATGGCCGGGCCCGAAGCCCGGCCATGACGCGAAACAAAGACGACCGGTAGGACAATGCGCTTCGCCAGCTTCAAAGTGAAAGGCCGCCCGAGCTACGGCGCGGTCACCGACGGCGGGATCATCGATCTTGCCCGCAAGCTCCCGAAATTTCCGACCCTGCTCGATCTGTTTCGGGCGAGCGCGCTCAGCGAGGCGCGCGTCGCCGCAGCCGGCGCGGCCGATTATTCGCTGACGGAGGTTGAATTGCTGCCGCCCATCGTGGCGCCGGAAAAGATCATCTGCGTGGGCATCAACTATCCGGAGCGCGCGACCGAGTACAAGGATCGCGCCGCGGTGCAGCCCAAATATCCGAACCTGTTCTGCCGCTTCCCCAGCTCGCTGGTGGGATCGGGCGTGCCGATCGTGCGGCCGAAAGTGTCGGAGAAGTTCGACTATGAGGGTGAGATCGTGTTGGTGATCGGCCGCGAGGGACGCCACATCCCGCAGGAGCGGGCGCTCTCGCACATCGGCGGTCTCACGCTCGGCAACGAAGGCAGCGTGCGCGATTGGCTGCGCCACGGCACCCTCAACGTCACCCAAGGCAAGAACTTCGACAATTCGGGCAGCCTCGGGCCCTGGCTAGTGCCGGCCGACGAGCTCGACCCGGCAAAGTCCCTGCACTTGATGACTCGCGTCAACGGCGAGCTGCGCCAGGACGACACCACTGACCGCCTGACCTGGGGCTTCGCCTGGCTCATCAATTACATCTCGACCTTCGCGACGCTTAAGCCCGGGGATCTCATCTGGACCGGGACGCCGACCGGAGCGGGCGGCCACCAGACCCCGCCGAACTGGCTCAAGCCCGGCGATGTCGTCGAGGTCGAGGTGCCGGAGATCGGCGTGTTGAATAACGCGGTGGTGGACGAGGCCTGAGAGCTGTCGTCGTCCCGGCCGATCCCGAAAGGGGGAGAGCCGGGACCAGAGCCCCCAACCTCTCGAAGGCGCGTAGTCCTATGGGTCCCTGCTTTCGCAGGGACGACCCACCGGAGCTGCTATTTCCATGCCCGCATTCGCGTGCTAACCCACCCCTATCATCCGTGATCAACGACGGCTTAGGGACCGGGGAAATACCACCAATGGCCAATCTGCAACTGACGTTTGCGGCCGCATTGTACGACCGTATGCAGCCGATCTACACCGGCGAGGTTAAACCCGACGGCATCGATCTCAACTTTATCCGCATCGAGCAACCGCGGCCGATCTTCGATCGCATGTCCGGCGGTGAGGAGTTCGACGTCGCCGAGTATTCGAGCTCCGAATACGTCCAGCGTTACGCCAACAAGAAGTGCCCCTTCATCGCCATCCCGGTATTCCCATCCCGCTGCTTCCGCCACGCCTTCATTGGCATCAACAAGAAGCGGATCAAGACGCCGAAGGACCTCGAAGGCAAGAAGATCGGGGTCGCGCTCTATACCATGACTGCCGCAATCTTCATTCGCGGCATCCTGCAGCATGACTATGGGGTGGACTTCTCGAAGTGCACCTGGGTGCAGGGCGCGATCAATACCGCCGGCGCGCATGGCTCGCCGACCGTGCTGCCGCTGCTCAAGCCGGTCAACATCACACAGGGCCCGCACAACAAGTCGCTCGACGACCTGATTCAGGACGGGACTGTCGATGCCACAATGGGCACCAGCATGCCGGAGTCCTTCCGCACCAATCCGGATATCGGCCGGCTGTTCCCGGATTTCGTGGAGCGCGAGCGCGATCACTACAAGCGCACCAAGATCTATCCGATCATGCATCTGGTCGCGATCAAGAAGTCGATCTACGAGAAGTATCCGTTCGTGGCGACGAGCCTCTTCAACGCGTTCCAACGCGCCAAGGAGATCGCGCTGGAGCGCATGTATAACCAGCGCGCGCTGCGCTACATGCTGCCGTGGCTGCCGCGCGACATCGACGAGATCTACGAGTACTTCGGCGGCGATCCCTGGCCCTACGGAATCGAGCCGAACCGGCCGACGCTGGAGGCACTGGTCACCTACCTGCAGGACCAGCACTTGACCGACTGGAAGCCGAAGCTCGAAGAGCTGTTCGCGCCCATCTACGGCCAGGAATAGGCCTGCATGCATAAATTCGCGATCATGCTTCAAGCGAATCGATTCACTTCGGCGTCATTGCCGGGCTTGACCCGGCAATCCATCTTCTTGCGAAAATAATGGACCCGCGGGTCAAGCCCGCGGGTGACGATCAGAGTAAACGCCACCTCCCTGGCCTCGGGCATCCAAACTCATGAGCAGCATTGACATCATCATTAAGGACCTCGTCATCGCCAACCGCATCCTAGCCAAGGAGGATGTCGTCGACGCCTATGGACATGTGAGCGTCCGACATCCGGACAATCCCAATCGCTTCTTCATCTCGCGCTCGCTTGCGCCCGAGCTGATCCAGGAGAGTGACATCGTCGAGCTCGACATCGAAGGCCAGCCGGTGCGCGAAGAGAAGCGTGCGCTTTATCTCGAGCGCTTCATCCATGCCGGCATATACGAGCTCAGGCCCGACGTGATGGCGGTGGTGCACGCGCACGCCGAGGACATCCTTCCCTTCGGCATCGCCAAGACCACCAAGCTCAGGCCGGTTATTCACTCGGGCAGCTTCATCGGCGCGAATGTTCCGGTCTGGGACATCGCCGACAAGTTCGGCGATACCAACGTGCTGGTAACCAACATGGCGCAGGCCCGCGACCTGGGCAAATGCCTCGGCGATAACAATGTCGCACTGATGCGCGGCCATGGATTTGCTTCGGCGGCGCGCTCCCTCATCGAGGTGGTGCGCATGTCGGTCTATCTGCCACGCAATGCGCGCGCGCTGATGCGGGCCAAGCAGCTGGGCGGACGGATCAAGTATCTCTCGCAAGGAGAAATCGATGCCCGCAACCGCGGCTACAGCCCTTATTCGACCGAGACCTGGCGTGCCTGGGAGTACTGGGCGACCAAGGCCGGCTGCAGCCATATGCTGACCAAGCCGGACGTACCGCAGGCGCACACGCATGAGCACAAGAAATAGCGCATGTTCCGGAAAAGTGGATACCGGTTTTCTGATAAGAGCGTGCGCCAAGGCAAATTAAGCAGAGCGCATTCCGATTCCTTCCAAACGGAATGCGCTCAAACCCGATTCCGCGCAGCCGAGGACCAGCAAGATGAAACTCGCTAGCTATGTGACGGACGGCAAGCAGGCTTTCGGAGCGGTAACCGGCGACAGCGTCATCACGCTGAATGATCGGCTGCGCGCCCGCCACCCCTCGCTGCGCGACGCCCTGGCTGCGGGAGCGCTCGAGGAAATGCGGGGGGTAGCGCAATCGGCGCGGCCGGATCGCAAGCTCGCGGATGTGCGCATCCTCCCCGCGATTCCCAATCCGGAAAAGATCATGTGCGTCGGCATCAACTATAAGTCCCATGCCGCAGAGCACGGGCAGGAAGCCCCCAAGCTTCCCAACATCTTCACCCGCTTCGTCAACACGCTGGTGGCGCATGACGGCGAGATGATCCGTCCCAAGGTCTCGACCAATTTCGATTTTGAAGGCGAACTCGCGGTCATCATCGGGCGTGCCGGGCGGCACATCAAACAGGAAGATGCGCTGAGCTATGTGGCCGGCTATACGTGCTTCTGCGACGGCAGCGTGCGCGACTTCACCAAATATTCGCTGGTGGCAAGCAAGAATTTCATCGGCACCGGGCCGCTCGGGCCATGGATTACCACGGCCGACGAAATCCCCGACCCCACGCGGCTCACGCTTACCACGCGCCTCAACGGCGAGGTGATGCAGCAGTCGGGCACCGACATGCTGATCCACTCGATCCCCGCCATCATCGCGTTCTGCTCCGTGTTCACGCCGCTCTCGCCGGGGGACGTGATCGCTACCGGCACGCCTGACGGCATCGGCGCCAAGCGCAACCCGCCGGTGTGGATGAAGGCCGGCGACGTGCTCGAGGTCGAGATTTCCTCGATCGGCACGCTGCGCACGCGAATTGTGGACGAGAAGTAAGCCACCTGCTCTGGCCTCATCCTGAGGGGCGTCGCGATAGCGACGCGTCTCGAAGGATGGCCCAAGGCGACCGCCTGCCGGTGTCCATGGTTCGAGACGCGCGAGCCCAAGCAGGCTCGCGCCCTCACCATGAGGCTGAAGGTGTGGGCACCCGAATCAACAAAAAACGGGCCGGCCACAAGGGCCGGCCCGACGATTAGAAATTCAGCGCAAACGTAGCGGCCGCAAAGGCCGGCACCTCACTGCACCAGCTGCACCACCTTGCCGTCCTTGTCCTTGCCCTGCGCGCGGTACTGGCCGATGTTCTTCAAAAGCGCCGCATCCGTCACCGTGTAGAGCACGGCGTCGCCGGAGCCGGTATTGATGTGGCGCCGCCAGAGGAAGTTCGGCACCACCATGATATCGTTCGGCTCCCAGTCGAAGGTCTGGCCGCCGATTTCGGACTTGCCCTTGCCGTCGATCACCACGATGAAGGTGCTGCACGTCTCGCGCTTGGGCAGTGTCGCCTCGCCTGGCCGCAGGAGCTGCGCCTGATAGTTCAGCGTCGAGAACACCGGCTTGCCGGTGACCGGATTGACGAACTCCATCTGGATGCCTTCGTGCGGGTCGCCCTTCTCGCCGCGTAGCGCGTCGAGCGCCTCGCGGATGCGGGTGCCGCGGAAGTGGATGAGTGGGGCCGGATCGCGCCCGAAGCCGACCTGGTGCGAAACGAAGGTCGGCACCATGCCGCCATTGCCGTAGAGACGGCCCGAATAGCCGTCGCCGTGCACAGTCTCCTGGCTCTTGGCGTTGCTGCCGGTCGTCGGCTTGTATTCCTGGTCGACCCAGGCGCAATCCAGGAACTCCATCAGCGGCCAGTCCAGCATGTCGATCCAGATGACCGGGTCCTTTCCGTCATTGCCGTGGTCGTGCCAGGTGCCGTTGGGGGTGAGGATGATGTCGCCACGCGCGGCCTCGCAGCGCTCGCCCTCCACGTTGGTATAGCCGCCCTTCTCGGTCAGGATGGTGCGGCTGGCATTGGGGCTGTGCACGTGCGCCGGCGCAATGTCGCCCGGGTTATAGATCGAGATGGCGCAGCGGATCGTGTTGGTGACCTGCAGGCGGCCGTTGAGGCCCGGATTGGTGAGCAGGATGCTCTGCCGGTCGGCGAACTCGATCGGGGAGATGTCGGCTTCCTTGGCTATGCGGGAGATGCGGTCGAGATAGGCCGAATATTCCTTCCAGCGCCAGCGATGTGCCGCGGTCTTGAGCTGGTTGGCGGCTACACGCCCGCTCGCCAATTGTCCGGCGCCGCTGACGCCGCCCGAGTCGGTGAACCAGGGCCGCTGCGCCGGCGCGTTCATCTGGGTGCGTACCCATACAAAGGAGTTCGCCGCATCAGCGTTGAGCTGCTCCATCAGTTCGCGCGCCTTGCTCGAAAGCGCCGGACGGATGGCTTCTTTTTGGGTGGTTGTGGCAACCGCCATGATCTCCTCCTGTCGCGAGCACCCTCCCACGCTCCCCCGCGTGCGGGGAGGGAAAGAAGGGGGCTTTTCTGATGAAAATGCACCCCAATAGGCCTGCCTATGAGGTATATCGGCCCGAAAAGCTTTGCAATGACACCGCCGGCAGGGCACCTGCGCGGGAGCCGCCAAACTCCCCCCGGTGGGCTCTAATTCCTACGCGCGTACGGGGCGCGGGCCTGTGGTCTTAACCAAAATAGCTCAGGGCCGACCGAGGAAGGCCTGGATTGCGTCGGTAAAAGCCTTGGGCTGCTCGACATTGGAAATATGGCCGGCGCCTTCGAGCTCGACCAGTTGCGCGTCTTTTACTGTCTCTTTGATCTGCCGAATCCCCGCAACGGTCGCGTCCTTGGTGCCGACGATCAGCAGGGTCGGGCGGTCGATACCGGCAAGGCCAGGACGCAGGTCATAGTCTGACAGCGCCTGCGCGCAGCCGGCGAAGCCCGCAAACGGCGTGGTGCGGATCATTTGCCGCACCTTGTCGAGCACCGGGGCTTTGCTGGCGACGAAATCGGGCGGGAACCAGCGGTTGACGGTCGGCTCGACCAGCGCCTCCATGCCCTCCTTGGCGGCCAGATCAATGCGCTCTTTCCACTGCTGCGCGGAAGCCGGCGTCGAGGCCGGCCCGCAATCGCAGGCGATGATGCGATCGAAGCGGTCGCGATGGCGCTCGGCGAGGAACAAGGCGGTCATCCCGCCCATGGAAAGCCCGGCGAAATGCGCTCGCGGAATCGATAGCGCATCGATGAGCCCCATGACGTCGGCCACGAGCACATCGAAGCTGTAGGGCCCCGGGGTCGCCTGCGTCCCGCCATGGCCGCGCTGATCGTAGCGTAGGATCCGATAGCTCGATTTGAGCGCGGCGACCTGGTCATCCCACATATGGAAGTTCGTCAACAGCGAATTGGAGAGCACGAGCCACGGCGCCCCTTCCGGGCCGTCGATCTCTGCATTGATGCTGATGCCGTTAGCCTTGACGAGCATGACGGTTTCGCCTTTCGGTTTGACTTGGGTGCGGACGGGCTTCAGCCCAGCGCCTTGAAGAAATCGAGCAGGAGCGCGGTGAGCTCGGCCGGCGCCGTGGTCGGCATGAAATGCCCGGCCTTCTCGATCAGCTCGAAGCGTGCGCCGGGAATCTTTTTCGCCAGCTCCTGCGTGCCGGCTGGCGGCCGCACCGTATCGTGGCGGCCGGCCACCACCATGGTGGGGCACTTAATCTCCGGCAAAAGGTGCAACATGTTGGTGCGCGCCAGCATGCGATGCCCGAGCGCGAAGCCGACCGGGTCGTTGGCGAGATAGCGGCCCCGATAGTTCTCATAAGTCACCCGGTCGGACAGCTCCGGCGGATACGACTTGTCGAGCGTGATTGACAGCACGCCGCGTATGCCGTCGCGCTCGGCGAGGTCAGCGCGCTCGTTCAACACGCCGGCGCGGCTCGGATCGACCCCGGGCGCCGGGTTGCAGAACGCGATGGCGCGAAGGTCGGCCGGGTGGCGCTCCATGAAGCGCAGCACTTGCGTGGAGGCGGCCGCGACCGCGACCATCCCGTATGGCGGTGCCAAGTCGAGCGTCTTGAGGATGCTTTCGAGATCGCCCACCGAGTCATCATTCGAGAATTCGCGCCGTACCTTCTCGGAGAGGCCATGGCCGCGCTGGTCGTAGCGCAGCACACGGAAGCGCTCGGCAAGGCCCGGCGCGACCCCATCCCAGCTGTCGAGCGTTCCGCCCAATTCGTGCAGCAGCACCACGACCGGGCCGCGCTGACCGCTGAGCTGATAATAGATGCTGACGCCGTTCACGTCCTTCCAAGGCAAGGTCCGGCCCTCCTGATCTGTGGGCTTCGATTACCCAATCCTTTGCCATCACGCCAGGGGTGGAATGCAGCCGGTCGCTCCTGCGAAAGCAGGAGCCCATACGGCAGAGACCTCTCGACGGCACACAGCGGTATGGGTCCCTGCTTTCGCAGGGACGACCCCGGGCATCCTACTGAAAGAGCTCCCGGTACACCTGGTTCCAGTGCTCGTAGCCTTTGGCGGTGATGGCGGGCGTGATCACGTTGCCGGTGAAGCCGCCGGTTTCCGGGATCAGATCGGGAAATCGCGGCGGCACATCGGGACGTGCCGGCAAATAGTCGGCCGCCTGAAAGATCTTTTGCCCTTCGGGCGAGGTCATGAACTCGATGAACAACAAGCCGGCGCTGGGGTGCGGGGCGCCCTTGGTCATGCCGACGAGGCCGGGCGCGACCGTGACCGGATCAAGCTTGACCCAGTCGACCGGCGCGCCCTTGTCGGCGCTGATGGCCGCATGATGATTGAGAATCTGCAGGCTCATCGCATATTCGCGGGCGATCACCTGATCGAGCACCGCACGGGCACTCGCGCTCACGCTCTTGATGTTCTGACGGCTGAGCTTGCGCAGGTAGTCCATGCCGCGCGCTTCGCCCATGCTGGTCAAAATATTGCCGATGAAGCCCGGCGCCCCGGTCAAGTCGTTGGGCTTCCACACCATCTTGTCCTTCCAGAAGGGCGCGAGCAGATCCTCATAGGAATGCGGGCGCTGCGCCGCCGGTACGAGCGCCGTGTTGATTGCCGGTGTGATGACGAAAAGATGCGAGGAGACCCAATAGTGGTTGGGGTCGCGATAGCGCTGCGGCAGCTCTTCGCCGTTGGCGGTGGTGAACTGCTTGGCGGCGCCCGCCGCGATCAAGACTTCGAGCCCGGTATTGAGCCCGAAAATATCGGATTTGACCTGTCCGGCCTTCTGCTCGTTGAGCATTTTCAGAATGTTGACCTGGCTGTCGGCGCGCGCGTAGCTGACCTTGATGCCGTATTTGGCCTCGAACGCTGAGGCGAGCGGCCGCACGATCTGATCGACAATCAAGTCGGTATAGTAGACGACCTCGCCTTCCTGCTTGGCTTTGGCGATGAGGTCGGGGCTCACCTCGGCGGCGGTGGCTTGCACGGTTGCGAGCGCGAACACGCCGATGATGAGAACACGGGCGAATTGCATCGGGCACCTCCGATCGGAGTTTCCCACGATGGGAAACGAGGTGGCTGCGTAGGGCGGCCCTCGTGGCCGCCCGCCTTCTTTACCACAGCCGGGCGCCCACAAGGGGCGCCACTACGAACGGATGGCCCTTGGTTTGGGGGCTACTTCCGCAACACCACGAGCGCATCGAGCGCAACCGCGTCTCGGCCTGCAGGCAGGGCCACGAAAGGATTAATGTCGATCGACTCGACCGCGTCTCCTAAATCGTGCGCGAGGCGTGAGAGTGCCAGCATGGCGGCAAGCACGCTCTCGCGGTCGGCCGGCTCGCCGCCGCGATAGCCTTTGAGCAGGGTGCCCACGCTCGTGCGCGCGAGCATCGCTTCGGCCTGCCAGCATGACAGCGGGATCGCCCCGAAGGCGATGTCGCGCGAAAGCTCGAGCAGCACGCCCCCGGCGCCGAACATCAGCACCGGCCCGACCTCCGGATCGCGTTGCACCCCGAGCACCAGCTCGATCCCACCGGAAATTTGCTCGGCCACGAGCACTTGCGCGAGCCGCGCGCCCCCCCGCGCGCGCGAGAAGCTCTCGCCGATGCGCGCATGAGCCGCCCGCAGCTCCGTGTCGTTCTTTATCCCGACCACCACGCCGCCGATGTCGGACTTGTGTTGCACCTCGGCCGCCAGAATCTTGAGCACCAGCGGATAGCCGATCTCCTGCGCGGCGCGCACCGCTTCCCCCTCGCTACCGGCGGCAAGCTCGCGCGGCGTGCGGATCCCGTAGGTGCGCAAGAGCGCCTTGGCCTGCGCTTCGTCGAGCACTGTGCGGCCGTCGCCGGCGGCGCGGCCCTGGGCCAGCGCCGTCGCGATGGCGGCCCGCTCCTTCTGTGATGCAGGGGGCGACGGCATTTCCCTGTCGCGCCCCTGCAGCGCTCCATAGCGGCCGGCGGCCGCCACCGCCTTCAGGGCCTTGTCGACCTCCTGCAGCACCGGCAAATGCTTGAGCTCGGCGCGGAAGCCGCGGCTGTGATCGGTCAAGCCGTAGGAGATCATGGAGACGACCGCGATCGGCTTCGCGCCGGCCTTGGCCCGCGCATCGACCTGGCGCAGATTCTCAGTCTTCGCATTCGTGCCCGCGGCCGCCGGAAGCTCTTCCTGCACGAGCAGGGCGTCGATGCCGGGATCATCAAGCAGGATATCGATGATGCGGAAATAGTTCTCGGCGCTGCTCAGCGCCGTGAAGCCACCGTCGAGCGGATTGCCGAGCGATGTGCCGACCCCCAGCACCGAGGCAAGCCGCGCGGTCGTCTCTGCACGCAGCGGCGGAAACTCAAGCCCGTTGCGGGTTGCTGATTCGAGCATCAGCCCTTTGAGGCCGCCCGAGAAGGTGAGCGCCCCGAGCCGCGGGCCGCGCGGAGGCGCCGCATGAGCAAAATAGTCGATCGCCTCGATCATATCGTCGAGGGTGTTCACCCGGATGAGGCCCAACGTCTCGGCGACCGCGTCAAAGCAGGCGAGCGAGCCGGCAAGCGAGCCCGTGTGAGCGAGCGCGGCCTTCTGGCTTTCCGCCGACCCGCCGATCTTGACGGCGACGATAGGCTTGGCGGCGCGGCGTGCATATTCGCAGGCGCTCTGGAAATCGTCGCCGTTGCGGATTGCTTCGATGAAGCAGCCGATCACCTTGATGTCGGGATCATCGACCAGATAACGAATGTAGTCGGCGGTTGTCAGCCCGAGCTCGTTGCCGCTTGTCAGCGCGTAGCTCACCGCGATGGCGCGGCTCGCGAGGGTGCGATAGAGCGCCATGATGATGCCGCCGCTTTGGCCCACCACTGCGGCTGGCCCGCGTGTCAGCGCACGGATGCGGTCATCCGGAATGGTCAGCAGACGACCCGGCGCCGCCAGATTGCCATTGCAATTGGGGCCCGACACCGCAAGTCCGGCGTCCGCAATGGCGTGGCGCAGCATCTCACCAAGCGCGCGGCCTTGGCTGTCGCCGCCTTCGCCGAAGCCGCTCGAGAAAACTGTGGCGCTGCGCGCGCCCGATTTTCCGGCTTCTCTGATGGTGTCGATTGCGGCCTTGCCGGGCACGAGCACCACCACATGATCCGGCCGCTCCGGCAGATCGGCGAGCGAAGGATAGCAGGTCTCTCCGCCCCACACGGTCGCGTTGCGCGGATTGACCGGGAAGACCTTGCCGGCAAAGCCCGCTCGCGTCAGCGCGCGCTTAACGCCGCCCGACCAGCTGCCGGGCCGATCGCTGGCACCCACGATCGCGATGTTGGTGGGATTGAGCAGCGCGGCGACGCCTGCGGTTCGTTGTTCTTTGGTCAGGCCTGACATCTGTTGCTCACGGCTCGCCAGCGTCGGCCCCGCGCAAGCCAGGACCCAAACGCCGCGCCCTCTCGATGGCTCGCAGGTGTGTGGGTCCCTGCTTGCGCAGGGACGACCGGGATATGTGGCGAGACATGTGCATGCCGGCCCGGCCGCGCGCAAGCGCCCGGGAGAATCTGGTCCTCGCACCCCGATTTGCGCTTCGCCCCATCCGGGCTACAGTCGTGGCCTGCGCGTGCAATGGCAGGCCTGGGGTCCCGATGAAGAACATCAATCCGAATCCGTTCACCACCCGTCCGGAGATCGACGGCACCTTTGGGGCGGTGGCCTCGACCCATTGGATCGCCACGGCGGTCGGCATGCGCACGCTCGAGCGCGGCGGCAACGCATTTGATGCAGCGGTCGCCACCGCCTTCACGCTGCAGGTCGTCGAGCCGCATCTCAATGGCCCGGGCGGCGACGTCACGGTCATTCTGTATGACGAGAGGAAGCGCAAGCCCGAGGTGATCTGCGGCCAGGGGCCGGCGCCCGCCGGCGCAAGCATCGCGCATTATCGCGGCCTCGGGCTTGATCTCGTGCCTGGCACCGGTCTGCTCGCCACCTGCGTGCCCGGCACGTTCGAGACCTGGATGCTGATCCTGCGCGACTACGGCACCATGCGCCTTGCTGAGGTGCTGGAGCCGGCGATTTCCTACGCGACGCAAGGGCATCCGCTGGTCGAGCGCGCCAGCGCCACGATTGCGAGCGTCGAGCAATTGTTTCGCCGGCATTGGCCGACTTCGGCCGCCGTCTATCTGCCGGGCGGGAAAGTGCCCGCTCCCGGCACGCTGTTCAGCAACAAGGGACATGCCGATACCTATCGGCGCATCTTGCGCGAAGCCGAGAGCGCCGGCAGCGACCGCGAGCGGCAGATCGAGGCGGCGCGACGCGCCTGGTCGCAGGGTTTCGTCGCGGAAGCGATCGATCGCTTCTGCCGCACGCAAGACGTGATGGACACGAGCGGCACCCCGCATCACGGCGTGCTCACCGGCGCCGATATGGCAGCCTGGCAGCCGCCGGTGGAAGCCCCGCTTACCATCGACTATGGGGGTTACACGGTCTGCAAGGCGGGCCCTTGGAATCAAGGCCCGGTGATGCTGCAGCAGCTGGCGCTGCTCAAAGGCTTCGCTCTCGGCGCCGATCCGACCGACGCGGATTTCATTCACACTGTGGTCGAGTGCAGCAAGCTCGCCTATGCGGATCGCGAAAAATTCTACGGCGATCCAAAGTTCGTCGAAGTCCCGATGGAGACTTTGCTGTCCGAAGATTACAGCGCCGCGCGGCGGAAGCTCGTCGGCGAGCGAGCTTCGCTCGAGCAGCGCCCGGGCAATGTTTCGGGTTTGGGCAAAGCGTTGGGCGTGCGCGCACATGGCAGCGCGGGCGGCGGCGCCGGAGCCGGTGAGCCGACCGTCGGCCGCACGCCGGCTTCGCCGCCCTGGACTCACGATGAGAAGATGCCGGCGGCCTCGATCACCGACCAAGGCATTGTGCGCGGCGATACGGTGCATTTCGATATCGTCGACCAAGCCGGCAACATGATCTCGGCGACGCCCTCGGGCGGCTGGCTGCAATCTTCGCCCACGGTCCCCGAGCTCGGCTTCTGCCTCGGCACCCGTGCTCAGATGTTCTGGCTCGAGGAGGGCCATCCAGCCGCGCTTGCACCCGGCAAGCGGCCGCGCACCACGCTCACCCCGACATTAGCGCTGCGCGACGGCGAGCCGTATCTCGCCTGGGGCACGCCCGGCGGTGACCAGCAGGACCAATGGACCGCGCAGCTGTTGTTGCGGCACGTCCACGCCGGCATGAACCTGCAGGAGGCGATCGACGCGCCAGCCTGGCATTCCGAGCATTTCCCCTCTTCGTTCTGGCCGCGCGAGGCGCGTCCGGGCGTGCTGGTGGTCGAGGGGCGCATGCCGGAAGAAACGGTGCGCGAGCTCAGGCGCCGCGGCCATGTCGTCGAGGTCGAGGCGGACTGGTCGGAGGGACGCCTGACCGCAGCATCCCGCGACGGGCGCCGCCGCCGCGCCGCCGCCAATCCGCGCGGCATGCAGGGCTACGCGGCCGGCCGGTGAGCGAGTTCGTCCAAGATTCATGGGAGTGAAACGCAGCAACGAAGTCAACCAATCAACAATCGACCCAAAGGGAGGAAGTCGTGTCCACAAGAACGAGTTTTGCCGTCTTCGCGGCGCTCGCGGTCGTCACCCTGCAGGCGCGCGCCGCCGATGTCACCGCGGAGCGTCTCCTCAATACGGCGGCCGAGCCGCAGAACTGGCTCACCGTGCACCGCGACTATGACAATTCCCGCCACTCGCCGCTCAAGGACGTCAATCGCGGCAACGTCAAGAACTTGGTCCCGAAGTTCATCTTCTCGATCGGCGGCCGCTCGACCGGCGGCACGTTGCCGGGCAAGGAAGAATCGACGCCGCTGGTCGACGATGGCTATATGTATGTGTCGGACACCTACGATCGGGTCATGAAGTTCGATGTGCGCAGCGGCACTGAGGCGGTTCCGCTCTGGCGCTACGATCCCAAGATCACCAAGTCGCGCACCAATCGCGGCATTGCCATGTACGGCAACAAGGTCTTCATCTCGACCAATGATGTGCGCATCATCGCGCTCAATCGCGACTCCGGCGAGGTCGTCTGGGAGACGCAGGCAACCGCGCCGACCGACCCGGCAACCGGCACCCCTTCGCCCAAGACGCAGACTTTCACCGCGGCGCCGCTTGCCCTCAAGACTGCCGGCGGCAAGGAGCTGGTGGTGCAGGGCGAGAGCTCGGGCGGCCAGCTCGGCACCCGCAGCTGGATCGGCGCCTTCGATGCCAATACCGGGCAGCTTGTCTGGCGGACCTTCACGATTCCGGCGCCGGGTGAACCTGGCTCCCAGACCTGGAAGGACAATCACAATGCGTGGCGCGTCGGCGGCGGCGGCGTGTGGCAGACCGCGTCCTACGATCCGGCGACCAACCTGCTTTACTACGGCACTGGCGATGCATTCCCGACGCATGATCCGGAATTCCGTCCGGGCGACAATCTCTACACCGCGAGCACCATCGCGCTCGACGCCGACACCGGCAAGATTGTCTGGTATTTCCAGGAAACCCCGAACGAGCATTGGGACTTCGACACCCCGAGCCCGAAAATGCTCTATGAGGTTTCGCTCAACGGCGAGACCCGCAAGGTGGTGGCGAATTTCTCGCGCAACGGCTTCTTCTACACGCTTGATCGCGCGAACGGCCAGTTCCTGCGTGCCGATCAGTACCAGGAGAAGGTGACCTGGACGAAGGGCATCGATCCGAAAACCGGCAAGCCGGTCGACTATGATCCTTCGCGTTCGGTGCAGCTCTATGCCGGCACCGGGGCGTTGCGCGGCAAGCCGGCGCAGCAGGACTGCCCCTGGTGGGGCGGCGCGCCGACCTTCTTCCCGCCGACACTCGATGCCAAGCGCATGATCGCCTATGTGGCGGGCGCGGAGGGCTGCGTCACCGGCACCGACGACCGCGCGCCGCTCGACGAGACCAAGGACTATGTGGGGCTGCCGCCGTGTTGCTCCAGCCAAGGCCGCGTCGCCGCCCACGGTGCAATCTGGGCGCTCGATCTGCGCACCGGCAAGGTGGTGAACAAGGCGGAGTTCCAGGCCCCGGACCAGTCCGGCATGCTGAGCACCGATGGCGATTTGATATTCTCCGGCCACCCGGATGGGCGGCTGGTCGCCTACGACGCTGACACATTGAAGGAGCTGTGGAGCTTCAGCCTCGGCACCCCGATCACGGCGCCGCCGATGACCTATGCGGTCGACGGCAAGCAATACGTTGCGGTGGTGGCGGGCGGCGCCAACGGACAACGCGGCGCCGGCCTGCATCAGCCGAGCGCGATCGTCGCAGTGTTTGGGAGGTAGGGAGATTGTCGCGGTCGTCCCTGCGCAAGCAGGGACCTATAGGCCGTGGCCCATCGATGGCGCGCCGCCGTATGGCTCCCCGCGTTCGCGGGGGCGACTCATCGCGTAGCTGCTACCTCTTCACATATTTTCGCAGATTATGCGCGGCGACATCCGCCGCGTAGATGTTGCCCGCATCGTCGGCCGCAATGCCGGAGGCTGATGTGCCGATATTGTTGGTATCGAGATCGGCCGGATCGGGAATGAACGCCTTGAGCGAGCCATCGCGCGCATTGCCGATCACGATGCCGCGGATCTCGCCACGCTTGGCGCCGGCTTGCTTGTATGAGGCACCCACATAGATGGTGTCATCCTTGCCGACGAACACCGAGCTCGGCGTTCCGAACTGCGGCCACGCAGCGAGGAAGCCACCGTCCTGATCGAACACCTGAATGCGGTTGTTGCGGCGGTCAGCCACGTAGATGCGGTTCTGCGTGCCGCCGAGGAAAATATCGTGCGGCTCGTCGAAATCGCCGGGAGCTGAGCCCTTCTTTCCCCATTCCTTGATGAAGGTGCCGTCCTTGGCGAACTTCATCACCCTCGCGTTGTTGTGCATATTCGGATAGTGCCCGTCCGACACGAAGATATCGCCGTTGGGGGCGACCGCGATGCCGGTCGGCCGATCGAAAGTGTCGGTCCCGGTCCCGGACACGCCCATCTTGCCGAGCGTCATCAGCACCTTGCCGGTCGGGCTCAGCTTGAGCACCTCCTGGCCTTTGATGGCGCCGTCGGGCGTCTTGGCCGAGAGGCCGAGGATTGTTGCTTCGTCATTGACGTCGCTCGCCCACAGGTTTCCCTCCCGGTCGACCGTGAAGCCGTGCGGATAGGCGAACAGGCCGGTGCCGAAGCTCGTGAGCAGGCGCCCGGCGGGATCGAATTGCAGGATCGGCGGGTTCAACTCACCGCGCCCGACGCAGGTCGCGTGTCCGGGCGGCACGATATTGAAGCAGCGGTGAAACACCCAGATGTTGCCGTCCGAGTGCACATGCACTCGAATGACCTCGCCCCATTGGCCGCCGTTCATGCTGAGCGGCAATGTCGGCCAACCCGGCGCCAGCACATAGGGATTTGGAAGCTGCGGCGCCTTGACGGTCTCGGTTTGCTGCGCCTGCGCTGTGACGGTGAATGTTACGAATGTTGCCACGGCAACGCCCAGCGTCCATCCGGTTCGATCTGCGCGTCTCATTGTTCCCTCCGAGCTTGCCTCAGGCTGTGGGTCGTCCCCGCGAAAGCGGGGACCCATACCGCGGTGGCCTATCGATGGCTCGCAGGGGTATGGGCCCCTGCTTTCGCAGGGACGACCGGTGTTTCCGCTTACTTCTGAGTAGACTTGAAATATTTGAGGTCCGGCGGCGGCTGGTCCTTCTTGGCCGGCATCAAGAGCCCGTCGGCGCTCAGCATATAGCTCTCCTTGCCGATCTCGATATGCGGATTGGCTTCGGCACAGACACTCTCGCGCCAGACCGGGCGCGGATTGGGCATGCGCCGATAGGTCTTGGTGGCGGTCCACGGCTCGGTCAGCGCATGATCGTAGGTGGTGATCACGTCGTGCATGAGGTTGGGATCATTCTTGTCGAGGAAGATGCGCTCCTTGATGACGCTCTCGTTGTCTTCGTGCAACGGCAGCCCGCTATTGTCGTAGGAGCGCGGGCCTTTGAAGCCGCGCGTCTCCACCTCGAGTACATTGAAGCGGCCGGTATTGCCCTCGTCGACCCAATGGCCGATCGAATAGCCGGCAAAAGACGGCTCGATTGCGTCGGGCCACGAGCGCCCATCGGTATAGATGCGGCGCGAGTCGTGGACGTGCTCCATCAGCACGTGAGTGGTGTCCGGCGTGATGACGAACTCGGCCCCATCATCATAGATGTTCATGATGCGCGGCAGGCCGGGCGCAAGGCACTTGTAGGTCGGGTCATTGCCTTGTCCGCCTTCGGCCTGATCTTTGAGACTGGCCTCGAATACCTTCTGATATTCCGGTGTGAGCGGAGCTTCTTGTCCTTTGCCGGGCGGCTTGCTCGGGTCATAACGCGGAATACCGGTGTCGGTGCGCCGCCATTGCCCTCTCCAGTCGGGATATTTGCTCTGGTCGAACGCATAAGCCGCGCTCGCACTCACCATCAGGGCCAGCACGACCGCGAGGGTCACATTGCGGTAATGCATCGCTTATCCTCCGCTGCGATCGTTTGTTGAGCGCGCAAACTAAATTGCGCTCCGTCGTCAGTGTCTTTTGAGCTTGGATCGCGGAGACCGAAAAAGCGCAGGTCTCAAGTGGGTCGCAACGTTCTTGGCCTAGAGCCTACCTTGCCCGCGGTGGTGGCGGAAAGGGGCTCATTAGCTTGGATTACCGCTCGCCGCCCTCTCACTTCCCTTTCCAGGGAATGACCTTGCGCTCGATCTCCTGGAAAATGGCCGAACTGATGAGGCCGAGAATCCCGATCGTCACGATGCCGACGAACATCACGTCGACCTGCAAGAGCTCCCACGAGTTCCAGATCATGTAGCCGATGCCGGCCTTGGTGGCGACGAACTCCGCCGCGATGAGCACGATGAACGACACCGCAAGCGCGATGCGCAGGCCGGCGAAGATCATCGGCAGAGCGCCGAACAGCACGATGCGGGTGAACATCACGGTCTGGCTCGCCCCATAGTTCCGCGCCACGTCCCAATAGATCCTGTCGATATTGGCAGCCCCCACATAGGTGTTGATGATCACCGGGAAGAACACCGCGATTGCCACCAGCGCGATCTTCGAGGCGTCCCCGAACCCGAAGGCGAGCAGCAAGAGCGGCATCAAGGCGACCTTGGGAATTGGGAACAGCGCCGCGATCAGCGGATCGAAGAACAGGCGGACCGGACGGAACATCGCCATCAGGAGACCGATCGCGACCGCCGGTACCGCGCCGATCACATAGCCGGCGACGATGCGCCAGAGCGTGGCTGCGGTATGCTGCAGGAGCTCGCCCGAGGCCAGCATCGCCGCAAAGCGCATCGCGATGTCGCTCGGGGCCGGAATGAACCGACGGTCGCCTAGTCCTGCCATCAGCAGCAATTGCCAGAGGATCAGCAGCCCGATCGGCGAGACGAGATAGAGCAGGCGCTCGATGGTCTTTTCGGACATGCGTTTCTCGCGCGGGCGGTTAGCAGCGATTTGCGGTGAAGTGTTCGTCATGCCCGGCCTTGTGCGGGACAAGCCCGGCTATGACAAGGTAGGCCAGTCAAGTCCAAAGCACTCCTACTTCATTTACCTTTCCTCTTCGGCGCGAGCGCGGTTCACTTCGTCTTCCAGCACCCGCCAGATGTCGAGCTTGAGCTTGCCGAACTCGCCCGACGCGGTCAGCGTCGTGAGGTCGCGCGGATGCGGGAACGGCACCTCGATGATCTGCTTGATGCGCCCCGGCTGCGCGGTCATCACAACGGTGCGGTCGCCGAGCGATAAGGCTTCCTCGATCGAATGGGTCACATAGATGACCGTCTTGCGCGTCTCTTCCCACAAGCGCACCAGCTCGCTCTGCAGGATCATCCGGTTCTGTGCATCCAGCGCCGCGAAGGGCTCGTCCATCAAGAGCATGGCCGGATCGGTCACGAACGCACGCGCGATCGCGCTCCGCTGCCGCATGCCGCCGGAAAGCTGATGCGGATAGTGACGCCGGAACCGGGTGAGGCCAACGAGCCTAAGCGCGGCCTCGACCCGCTTCGCAGTCTCCGCAGTGCTCACGCCGCGGGTCATCAGCCCGAAGCCGACATTGGCTTCGACAGTCATCCACGGAAACAGCCCGCTTTCCTGGAATACCATCGCGTTCTCGACGGCCCAGCCGGTCGCCGCCACCTCGATGCTTCCGCTCGTCTGTTGGTCGAGACCGGCCAGGATGCGCAGAAGAGTCGATTTTCCGCAGCCGCTCGGCCCGACGATGCAGAGGAACTCGCCGGGCGCGACCGCAAGATCGATATCGGCGAGTGCCTGAACGGCGCCCGCCTCGCCGCCATACTGCTTGGACAGCCCGGAAATCCGAACCGCCGCGCCGCGCCGCTCAATCTGCATGTTTCCCCACTGCATTTCCGCGCGCACCCTAGTGCGGCGGTTTTGGCGTTCCTATCACCATCGCGGCGAGCCTTTCATAGGAATGTCAAAGTCAAAGCCGCGCTAGAAATCAGACACTTGCGAAGTGTCCCCTTGGTCCCGACGTTCGCAAATATGGGGCGGCGAACTGGTACAAACGTCGGGACCGCGACACTCGCGCATCTCCCCAACTAGATACTAACACGTAGGCCTGAGTCATCACCCGGCTTAAGGAGTCTGCAACCGAGCCCCCGTTAGGTTTGCGGGCCGGTGAAAAGCGCGCGGCCGACAGGGAGGCTGATATTGGGCGATTTCTCGAGGCTTGCGGGCGAGCGATTCGCCAGTCCGGCGCCCGCTCGCGAGGTGTTCGTCGTCGATGACGATCAGGACATGCGGGACCTGCTCGATGCGCTATTTGCCAGCGAGGGCTTCGCGGTAAAGTGCTTCGCGGATGGCGACTCGTTCCTGCAGGCTGCCGCCACGGAGCTCCCGGTCTGCGTGTTCCTCGATCTGGTGATGCCGCGGCGTTCCGGGCTCGAGGTCTTGAAAGAGCTGCGCGCCCGGCAATTTTGGGCGCCCGTCATCATGATTTCCGCCCGCGATGAGACCCCGCTGGTGGTCGAAGCCATGAAGAATGGCGCCTTCGATTATCTGACCAAGCCGTTCGACCGGTTTGCGCCGGCGGCGCGGTTACGCGAGGCGCTCGAAGTGTGGTCCTGCCGTGCACCGGCAGCCGACAGCACTCCAGCCCATGCCAACGACGCCGACGAATGGGTTCGCCTGACGCCGAGCGAGAAGGGCGCACTTTCGCTCATGCGGCTGATGGATCTGTCCAAGAATTAGCGCCGTTGCTCATCGGCAGCCGGCCAGCTTGTCGTCAGGGTTCTGCAACACGAACGGCCCGAGCTTGGCGGCCGCATCGTTGCTGTAGCTCTGCGTGACCAAGCGCTCCGCCGGATATTCCTTGAGTGCCAGGTGCTCCTGCACGAAGAATTTCTGAATATCGAGCATGCTCTCGACATTGACGCGTCCATCCGGGTTGCGCGCCGCCCAAGGATATTTGTCGATCATCTCGCGTCGCGGCTCGACGCCGGTCCGCATCGCGATGTCGACGACCTCGTTGCGGTTTGTCCCGCCATGATAGGCCTGGCAATAATCGCGCGCGCCTTGCAGCGAGGCGAGGAAGAAGCTCTGCGCCAGCTCCGGGTTCTTCGCCGCCCAATCGGTGTTGACGAAGCTGACCGCGATCGTCATCGGCGAGGGCGTGATAAAGTCATCCGGGTCGGCGAACACGAAACCCAATCCTTGATCAACTGCCTGCGAGGCGAACGGCTGGATCATGAAGGCGGCATCGATGGCCTTGTTGGCGAAGGCGACGTTCATCTGCGCAAACGGGATGAAGCGGATGTCGGCGTCCCGATAGGCGAGCCCGGCTTTGGCGAAGATCTTGCCAATCTCGTAATTGGTGATGGCGCCGCGCGAATTGCTGGCGAGCGGGCGGCCCTTGAGCTGCGCGATGTCCCTGATCCTGTCCTTGAGGTCTGCGCGCACGATCAGCTTGTGGTTGAGCGGCGTGCTTACCCGGTCCATTGCGATGGTGACCGGCAGGTTCTTCTCGATCGCATTGAAATACGCCGCCGAAATGCCGCCTTCGACCACCTGCAGGCGGTTCTGCGCCACCAGGGCGAGCGCATCGATCGAGGAATCGATATCCTCGGTGACGACCTTGATGCCGCGCTCCTTGAAGTAACCCTTCTCGATCGCGATCATGGTGGCGGTCGAGGATAGGGCCCGCACCATCCCGACCCGCACCGCCGCCTCCTCGGCGCGTGCGGCTGCGGCGAGCGTGAGCGGGGCGATCAGAGCTAGGGCGATTCCAATGCTTGCCTTCATGCGCTAGTTTCCATTCCAAACGACGCTTGTCCCGGAGGCGATGCAGAGCGAGGCTTATGAGGTTCCACGCGCCTGTTAGGCTGATGGAGCGGCGCATCGCTGATCCGGACCCCCACAGGATATCGAGCTTGCAGAGGCCTCGGCCTGGAACGGTCCCGGCCCAAGCCCGGGACAAGCGAAAGGAGTTTCGCCAATGATCATGGGCACTGTAGAGAGAATCATGCGCCGGGCAATCCTCGCTTCATTGGCGTCAATCGTGCTCGGGCTTGCGTCGGCGGCTCTCGCCCAGACCTATCCGGTGCGGCCCGTCACGTTGGTGGTGGCCTTCACGCCGGCCGGCCCGAGCGATGTGCTCTCGCGCATCGTCGGCCGCAAGCTCGAGGAGCTGCTCAAGCAGCCGTTCGTGGTGGTCAACCGGCCGGGCGCCGGCGGCAATATCGGGGCCGAAGCTGTCGCGACGGCGCCTGCCGACGGCTACACCCTGCTGATGGGCAACAACAGCATTCTCGCCACCAATGCGAGCCTCTATCGCAAGCTGCCGTACGACCCGGAGAAGGATTTCGAGCCAATCAGCCTGATCGGCAGCCAGGCCAATATTCTGGTGGTCAATCCCAAGCTGCCGGTGCACTCGGTTGCCGAGCTCATCGCGCTCGCCAGGGCCAAGCCGGGTGAGCTCAACTATGCGTCGTCCGGCATCGGTACCGCCGCGCATCTCGCCGGCGCGCTGTTCAGGACGCAGGCGAACGTCGATATCGTGCACGTTGCCTATAAGGGCGCGGCACCGGCGCTGCAGGACCTCATCGCCGGACAGGTGCAGATGATGTTTGCGACCGCAGCTTCCGTGGTGGGCTTCATCAATGCCGGGACGGTGCGGCCGCTTGCCGTCACGACGCTCCATCGCAGCACTCTGATGCCCGATCTGCCGACTGTTGCCGAGTCAGGTCTTCCGGGCTTTGAGGCCACCACCTGGCATGGTCTGGTGGCGCCGGCCGGCACGCCCGCGGCCGTGGTCAATATTCTGCACGACGCGACCGTCAAGGCGCTGGCCGATCCAGCGGTCGCCAAATCCTTGACCGAGCTCGGGGTCGAGATCTCGCCTTCGACGCCGGACGAATTCAGCAAATACATCACCGCCGAAATTCCCAAATGGACCGCCGTGGTGAAAGCCTCGGGCGCGACCCTCGACTGACGACCTTCGATCAAAATGATATCGACCGATCTCTCCCACGCGCCCTTGTGCCTGGCCGCGGACGCGGCCCCACGCGCACCTGCAGTTCCGTTTCCACCTCTTTCCTGCGACTGCCATGCCCACATCTGCGGGCCGGCGACTGCTTTTCCCTATAGCGACGAGCGCATCTACACGCCCCCCGACGCAACGATCGATGCTTACCGGCATCTGCTTGCAGCGCTCAGAGTCGAGCGTGCGGTTCTGATCCAGCCCAGCGTCTACGGCACCGACAACCGCGCCATGCTGGCGGCTTTAGCCGCAGCCGGCCCCGGGTTCCGTGGTGTCGCGGTGGTCGAGCCGACGATTTCCGCGCGCGAGATCGAAGCACTGCATCAGGCGGGTGTGCGTGGCGTACGGCTCAATCTGGTTGATCGCCGCGACGGCAAGAACGCGGTGCCACGCGAAGAGGTGCGCGCGCTTGCGGCGCGCATCGCACTGTTCGGCTGGCATATCGAGTTCTTGGTCAATCTCGACGAGGCGCCGGAATTTGCGTCTGCGGTCGCCGGCTTGCCGGTGAACATCGTGCTCGGGCATCTGGGCTATCCGCGCGCCGGGGCCGGGAACTGGATCAACATGCCGGCATTCGCGGGCCTGTTGCGCCTGCTGGAGGGCGGCAGCACTTGGGTAAAGCTTACCGGTCCGTACCGAATTTCCTCTGCTCCCGATCTACCCTATGCGGATGTGGATGCGGCGGCCGAGCGCCTCGCTGCGGCCGCGCCTGAGCGCCTCGTCTGGGGCAGCGACTGGCCGCATGTGATGATGAAGAAGCCGATGCCAAACGACGGCGCGCTGGCCGATCTGCTCACGCGCTGGATTCCTGACGCCCGCACCCGCCATCGCGTGCTGGTGGACAACCCGATCGCGCTCTATGGCTTTGCTGCAGAAGAAAGGATCACAAGGTGAATACAGAAGGTCGCAGCGCAACGCTTGCTCGCAATGTCCGCCGCCTTGGGCATCTTGATCTCGCCGGCGCGGGCCAGGTCTCGGTCAAGGGCAATTACGCCTATGTGGGCCACATTCCGAACCGCGCGCATCTCGGCACCACCATTGTGGATATATCGAACCCGAGAGCACCGCGCGTGGTGGCCGAGATCACGCTCGCCGACACGACCTCGCACAGCCACAAGGCTCGGGTTGCCGGCGACATCATGATCGTCAACCACGAGCGCAATCCGACCGCGATCGGGCGCCGTGCCGACGAGCTGCCGCGCGTAAAGGCCGAGCTCACGGCCGCACTCGGCCGCGCGCCCACACATGCCGAGATCGCCCAACAGCTCAGCGTCAAGGAAGCCGATATCGGCGAGATCGAGCGGGAAGCCGCGCGCGGCTACCATAACGGCGGCTTCAAGATCTATGACGTGTCGAAGCCCTCCGCGCCGAGGGAAATCGTGCACCAGCGCACCGGCGGCATCGGGGTGCATCGCTTCGATATGGATGAGAGCTATGCCTACATCTCGACCGAGATGGAGGGCTTCATCGGCAACATCCTGGTGATCTATGACATCCGCGATCCGCGGCGCCCAGCCGAGGTGTCACGCTGGTGGATGCCCGGCCAGCACATCGCCGGCGGCGAGAAGCCCAAATGGCCGGGCCGCCAGCATCGCCTGCATCATGCGTTGCGCTACGGGAATGAGATGTGGGCGAGCTGCTGGCACGCCGGCTTTTCGATCATCGACGTGGCCGATCTGTCAAAGCCGAAGACGCTCGGTTCCTACAACTATCATCCGCTGTTTCCTGAGCCGACCCATACGGTGCGACCGGTAGGAACGGACGGTAAAGGACGGCGCATCGCTCTCTCCATTGACGAAGAAGATCAGGCGCAGAGCGCAAGCGAAGAGCTGGCGCGGCGCGGGCGTGCGCATGCCTGCATGCTGACCTTCGATGTCACCGATCCCGCGGCCGCCAGGCCGTTGGCGCAATTCGTGGTGAGCGACCTCGACTCGCCGTTCAGCCGCACGTCCGGCGCCCGCTTCGGCGCCCACCAGTTCGCCGAGCGCACCCACGGCACGCTCGTCTACGCCGTCTGGTTCGCCGGAGGCCTGCGCATTGTCGATGTGGCCGACCCGCTCGCGCCGCGCGAAGTCGCCTGGTACATCCCGGAGCCCGTCGGCGGCCGCGCCGCGCCGCAGAGCAATGACGTGACGCTCGACGAGCGCGGCCTTATCTATCTGGTCGACCGCTGGGTAGGCTTTGATATCCTCGAGCACACGGCCGCGTAGGCGCGTGCGCGAGGCAAACACCGCTAAGACGGAACGCGCCCGGACGCTTCGCCGCCGCTCAACGGACGCGGAGCGAAAGCTATGGTACCGGCTGCGGGCCCGCTCCGTTTTGGGGTGCAAGTTTGTACGCCAAGAGCCAATCGGGCCTTATGTGGTAGATTTTGTCTGTCGGGAGCAGCGTTTGATTGTAGAGGTCGACGGCAGTCAGCATGCGGACAGCACCTACGATGCTCTACGCGACCGGTGGTTCGCGGACCGCAGGTATCGGGTTCTGAGATTTTGGAACAGTGACGTGATGCGGAACATTGACGGCGTTCTTGAATCTGTTGCGGAGGCTCTCAAGGCTCACGGTGGCTCTCGATAGGCTGAACGTAGTTCTGTGCCGTGCCTAGTCCGATGGCGCGCTCCCTCTCCCCGCGTGCGGGGAGAGGGTCGGGGTGAGGGGGCATCTCGCAAAAGGAGAGCCGCGGATTTGGGGACGCCCCCTCACCCGGATCGCTTTGCGATCCGACTTCTCCCCGCAAGCGGGGAGAGGTGAGGAATGCCCGTGTCCAGTGCGACACTCCTACCTCAGCGGGAGAGGAGCTTTTGCGCGCTACTTCTGCTTTGCCATCACGCCGCTGTCGCGGAAGATCGCCTGCGCGTCGGCCGACTCGAGGAAAGCGAGGAACGCGCGGGCGCCGGCAGGGTTCAGCGCCGCCTTGATCAGCGCCGATGAATACATCGTGTAGTTCTGCACCTCATCCGGAATTGGCCCGGCGAGCTTCACGCCGCCAACTTCCTGATTGTGCAGCACATCGGTATAGCCGCCGAAGCCCAGCTCTTTGCCGTGTCCTTCCTTGATCCGGGTCGCGACTGCCTCGCCGTCGTCGACCCTGATGATCTTGGCCTGGACCTGGTCGAACAAGCCGATCTTCTTCAGCATCGTCTCGATATAGACGCCGCTGGAGGCGCGGTTATAGACGAGCGCGTCCGCCTCAAGGAGCGCGCGCTCGAACGCCGCCATGGTCGAGATGTCCGGCGGTGTTGCGTCCGCACGCACGAGGACGGCCGATCCGACGCCGCCGATCTCCTTCTCGGTGCCGGCCGCAATGGTTCCGGCGCCGGTCAGCTGTTTCAGCGTGGCGTTCGGCGCGAGGATCACATCCGCGGCCGCTGCATTCTCAGTGAGGATCTTGCGCAGCTCCGGCGCGGTGGCGTAGCGGATTTGCACGGCATCGCCCGATTGCTCCTTGAACTTCGCCGCGATGGCGACGAGGCCGCGCTGCATGGCGCCGGCGCTCAGCACCTTGAGCTCGTCCGCAGAGGCCTGTCCCGTATTTAGAGCCAAGACCCCCACGACAAAACCGATCGCCCGCATCCGCATGCTTCGCATAATGTCCTCCGCGCCGGTGCCTGACGTGGACACCGGTTTACCCGCGCGCGCTGCGGAGTTGCAAGAGCCTCGGCTGCAAATCCGAGGGATGCCTGACTAGCTGCTGCCGGGCGGCGCTACGTGAATGCCGAATTGTGCGAGGATCTGCGGCCAGAACGCGACGGCGAGGCCGGCGAGGATCACGATGATGGCTCCAAGCAAAGTCTTCAAGCCCGGGCGGCTCGGCGGAAATTCGTCGCCCGGACGTTCTATGTTTGTCATTCGTTTCTATCTCGCAGATCGCTTTCGATGTTTGCCGCCCCGGCGGGCTCATATCATCGCGCAAAAGCCAGCTGATCTGCGATTTTCGGGACCCTCCCATACGATGGTGCAGCGGGCGACCGTTACGCTGTCCAAGGAGCGTACGGATTTTCCGGCGGCACGATGTCGGCCTCGATCTCGATGCCGACATCGGCGCCGATTTCGAGCGTTCGGGGTGGCGCATCATAACCGGCCTTCCACACCGTGAGCTCATAGCTGCCCTTGGGCACCGCGACCTCGGCGCGTCCAGACGCGTCGGTTGCGGCCCCGTAGGCGCCGAGCCGTATCTGCGCATCCTCGATCGGCGTGCGTGTATCTTTCTCCAGCACCGCGATGCTGAGACGATGCTCTCCCGGCCGGACGATCGCCACGCTGAATTTCGACACCGATCCGTCATGCGGGATGGCGGCATCTTTCGCCGCAAAATTCACTGTGTACCAGGCGAGGCCCTCTTGCGCCGGCGCCGGCAGCTCCACCTCGGTCCAGTAGAGCGCGCTCGTTCCCGGCCACGGGGCATCCCGCAACGCGCCGGAGGCGACGACTGCGCCACCGGCATCGCTGATTAAGATCTGGCGTCCCGCCAAAGTGCAGTCCGCGGAGGACTTCGCCCCGACGTTGATGCTGAACCGGTTGCCCATGAGGACCGGCGAAGGCACCGCCCAGACCGCGAGGCTCGTGGTATGCGGCCTGGTCTTGAATGCGAAGCTTATCGTGCACTCCTCGTGCCGCACGCCATCCTGCTCGTGCGCCGGAGAGCGCAAACGCCAGCTTTGCTCGCCCGTTCGGGTCGGTGTCTTCATGGTGACTTCGCGGACCGCCTCTGCTGAAGGCGGCAGGTGCGCGAGCACGCGTCCGTCCGCGTCCTCGACCACGAGGGGCAGCTCGCCAAGATCGCATCCTTGCGTACAGGCAAGCTTGATCTTCAAGACGATCTCGCTGTCGATCTCGATCTCGGCGGGTGGGGATTCGTACAGTTCCAGGAGCGGAATATGGTTCTTCTCGTTGGCCATGGCGTTGCCCGGGCGACCGCTCACTTGCGATCAGCGCGCAGGAATTCCTGCGCGCCGGTGGATTCGGGTGGAGGCTGCTGGCGCCCGCATCAGGTGACGTGTTTCATTATTACTGCACGTTCGGTTCCATCCGGGCCATCCTCCAATCCTGAGCGGCGGCCTTGCTGGCCATGAACTCGACGAGCGCGCGCGCAGCGTCAGGTGCGGCGGCCTTCGCGGTCACAGCCGCCTCATAGCTGGTGTAATCCTGCAGTGGTGCCGGAACGGGGCCGGCAAATTTCACGAATGTCCGCACCTCGGCGGCGTTCATCAGGCCGAGCTCGAGCTCGCCCTTCTGGATCATCTCCTGGCCCGGATCGAGACCGACGACCTTCAGCTTTGGCTTGATCTGATCCATGATGCCGGACTTGTCCAGGATGCGCTGGATCACGACGCCGCTGCCATTGGGGACGGCAGGATCGCCGACGCCGATCGATTTGGCGGCGATCAGGGTTTTCTTGAAAGCGTCTGCCGTCGAAATATCCGGCGCCGGGGCGTTGGCATTCACCGCCATGCCGATGCCGCCGCGAACGACCGCTGTGCGAGTCTCAGGCTTAATTCCGCTGGCCTTTGCGAGCTCGGCCATCGCGGGAGCCGACTGCACCACGACGTCAAACGCCTCCCCGGCGGCGAGCTTTTGCGTGACCATCGCGGGCGAGGTCGCCGTATAGGTCACCTTGTTGCCGGTTTGCTTCATGAAGTCGGCGATGATCGGGTCGAGCCCAAGCTTCACGCCTCCGACACTGATCAGCTTGACCTCGGCCGCGGTCGCGATCCCCGCCGACGCGGCGAGCGCGAGCGCGGCAATGCAAATCTTGGAAACGATAATGCGCATGGCTTTCCTCCCAATGCCTTGTTCTCTCCTCATCGGGTTTATCCGAGGATACCCCGAGCATACCAATATAGCGGCTTTTCCCAACCGGTCCCATTTCACCTGCGCACGATCTTTTCGCCGCCACCGGCTCGCCCGCATGGGACTGTGGCCCTTCCACGGCCCTCTTCAAGTCCGAGTTATTCGTGTAGCATGCCGGACGCGCGTAAATTTCGAAAACACCAGCGCGCCAAAAAGGGAGGGTTTCCATGCAGCTGAAAGGCAAGCTCGCGTTTCTCGCCGTGCTGGCGGTCGCCGCCAGCACGTCCGCATACGCGCAATCGCCGCACCTCATCGTGCCCCCGGACCAGGTTATCGCTGTCAAGGCCGGGCACCTGTTCGATTCCAAGATCGGCGACATGCTCACCAACCAGGTGATCCTGATCAAGGGCGACAAGGTCACTGATGTTGGGGCGAACCTGGCCATTCCGCCCGGCGCCAAGATCATCGATCTCTCCGGGGTGACGGTGCTGCCCGGCATGATCGACACCCACGTGCACGTGAACACCGGCGGGCAGACCGCGGCGCAGCGCGCCATGATCGCGCTCGCCAATGCGCAGACCGATCTCAATGCCGGCTTCACCACCGTGATGGATATGGATTCGCGCGGCGGCTACAACACCGTCGACCTGCGCGACGCGATCCGCGAGGGCTACGTGATGGGCCCGCGCATGCAGGTGGTCGGGCAGTCGCTCAATCAACGCGCCACCAACTATTATCCGGACAACGAGCTACGCTTCCAGGAGCGGAATACAGAGGACAAGAACCTCAATTCACCGCAGCTCGCGCGCGCGGCAGTGCGCGAGGCCAAGCTGCACGGCGTGGACTATATCAAGATCTATACGACCCAGGATTTCGTCGGCCAGATGCACATGTGGAAGCCGGACGCGACACTGGTCAACAGCCCCTCGCTCGACTTCGACGAAGTTTCCGCGGTCGTCGACGAGGCGCACCGGCTCGGCCTCAAGGTCGCCTGCCACACCTACGGCGGCGACGGCATGTTCAGCTGCCTCAATGCCGGGGTCGACGCGCCCAATCATTTGCTCGAGCTCGACGAGAACGGCATCAAAATTATCTTGGAAAAGCACGAGACCTTCGTGCCCACGATCGATGACCTGATCGCGCTCGAGAAGCCTGACCTCAAGGAGACCAACGGCCGCAACTCGCGGCTCAAGCTGATGGAACAGGCATTCCGCCGCGCGCTCGCCGCCGGCGTCACCATGGCGTTCGGCAGTGGTTCCACCTCGCCCTCGATCCCGCATGGCAAGCAAGGCAACCAGTTTGCCTATTTCGTGAAGTGGGGCATGAGCCCGACGCAGGCCCTGCAGATGGCCTATCTGCCGGCCGCCCGCCTGCTAAACTACGATTGGCAGAACGAGATCGGCAGCCTGGAGAAAGGCAAGTTCGCCGATCTGATCGCAGTCAGCGGCAATCCGATTGCTGACGTGAGCGAGATGGAGCGCGTCAAGTTCGTGATGAAGGGCGGAATGGTCGTCAAGAACGATCTGGGCATCCTCACCCCTTGAGATCGGCTGCGAGATAGTGCTGGGCCAGCAAAGGAGTCTCCACCTCTCCCCGCTTGTGGGGAGAGGGCGGCGCGTAGCGCCAGCTGAGGAGGGCTCGCCCACAAATCTCGATGTCAAATACTCGGAAAATGCCCCTCACCCCCGTAAGCGGGCAAAGAGGGGCTAGCCTCGCGGCCGCACCACATTGGCGATGCGCGCCGGCACGCCGAACTCGCGCCGGCACACCTCCGCCAGAATGGCCACGCCCCGGCGGATTTCCTCGACCGTCGGGCTGGCGAAGCAGAGCCGCAGGCGGCTCGCCGCATAAGGCTTGTTGACCGACCATTCCGGCCCCGGATTGATGGCGACTCCTTCCGCGAGTGCAGCCTGGTAGAGCCTCATCGTGTCGACGTGGTCGGGCAGCTTGATCCACAGGAAGATGCCGCCCGGCGGATCGTCGAATTCGGCCGCGGTGCCGAATTGCTCGGCCAGCGACTCCATTAGAGTTACGAGCTTGGTGCGCAGCGCTCGCGCAAGCTGCGGCACATGCGTTTGGAAATGCGGCGCGCAGTATTCCGCCAGCACCATTTGCTCGAGCGCGCCCGAGCCGGCATCGGTCTTGAGCGGGAGGATGCGCGAGAGCACCTCCCACGGCGCGACGATGTAGCCGACCCGCAGCGCCGGCGCGACCGATTTGGAGAACGAGCCGATATGGATGACGCCGCCGTGTTGGCTCAAGGCGTAGAGCGCCGGTGGCCGGCGGCCGTCCCAGATGAGGTCGGCGTAGCAGTCGTCCTCGAAGATCGGCACGCCGTGAGCTTGCGCGAGGCGCAACAGCTCGTGCCGGCGCGCTTCGCCCATGATGGTTCCGGTCGGATTCTGCACCGTCGGAATCGTGTAGATGTATTTGGGCTTGATGCCGCGGCTTTTGAGGTCATCGAGCGTGCGCGCAAGTGCATCGACGCGCAAACCCTCGCGGTCGAGCGGAATGCCGATCGCCTTCACGCCAAGTCGGGAGAGGCGGGTGATCGCTCCCTGATAGGTCTCCTGCTCGATCAGCACCGTATCGCCGGGTGCGAGCAACAGGCCGTTGACGAGATCGAGCCCCTGCAATGAGCCGGAGGTGATCAGGATCTCTTCCGCACTGCAGGCAATGCCAGCGTCGCGTTTGAGCTTGGCAGCAAGGAATTCACGCAAGGGCGGATAGCCGAGCGGTCCGCCACCGAGCCCGTAGGTCGCGAGGCTCACGCCTTCGCGCTTGAGCACCGTGGTTGCGGCTGCGATCAGATCGCCGACCGGCACCTCGTCCGCGTCGTTGTTGCCGCCGACGAAATTGTACTTGGCAAGCCCATTCCATTTGGGCGCGGGTGGCGGCAATCCCGGCCGCAACAGCGGCGCGAAATCGAAAAATGCTGGCTTCATGGTATCGGGCTCTCGGTTCCTGTGTGAGGATTCGATTTTTTGCTTGGTCGGAGACAAAGTTACACTTTTATTTACATTTTACGCGGCTTGATGAACGCACGTCGGCCACACCAAGCACGTGGTCTTGAGCGGCTTGGCTCGAGTTGAGAGGAGCTGCGCGTGATGCAACGGTCCGTGCGTTTGCTGATTGCTGCGATGATTTTTGCGGCCGCTCTGCCTTTGTCGAATGAAGCTCGCGCCGATGGCGGGGACCTCGCGGCCGGACTTTTCGGCGGCCTGGTGGCGGGTGCGATCGTCGGTTCCGCCCTGGCGCCGCGGCCTCCAGATCCCGTGTATGTGGCTCCTGGGGCCTACTACGCGCCGCCCCCGCCACCGGTCTGCGTCGGCCGCGCCCAAGTGTTCGACCCATACTACGGGGTCTATCGCTGGCAGCGCGTGCAGGTACCCTGCTATTAAGGCGCATCCGGATCGCATTGATCGGGATGCGCCTATGATCGGCCTGCGGGTCAGTTTAGCCGCGCGGCTGGCGCGGCCGGAGGCAGATCGTTGCGGATCACCTTGCCGCCCTTCATCACGAACTTCACCCGCTGCAGCTCGGTAATGTCGGCCATCGGGTCGCCCGCGGTGGCGATGAGATCCGCGAACTTGCCCTTGTCAATCGACCCGACCCGATCCGACCAGCCCAGCGCTTCGGCGTTGATGATCGTTCCGGATTGGATCGCGCGTGTCGGGCTGATCGCGCCGCGGCGCACCAGGGCTTCGAATTCAAGGCCCTGCGCGCCGTGCGGGAAGGTGGCGCCGTCGACGCCGCTGCCGGCCATCAGCCGCAGGCCCGGTGTTGCGGCCGCGAGCGCCACGGCCTTTGAGAACACGGTGCTGATCTTGTACTTGCCGCCGGTCGCCTTGGCATCGTTATCGTCGAGATACGGCTCGGTGTAGCGCACCACCGTCGGATCATAGAACAGGTTCTTCTGCACGATCATATTGGCCTGCTCCTGATCGAGCCCGAAGGCGTGCTCGATGGTGTCACAGCCGGCGATGATCGCGTTCTTCTGGCCTTCGCCGCCATAGACGTGACAGCCGGCCTTGTGGCCCAGCCGATGCGTCTCGTCGATCATCGCCTGCAGCACCGGCATCGGATAGGTCACCTCGTAGTGGTCCTCGCCGTTCTGCGTGAACGAGTAGCCGCCGGTCGGGAACAGCTTGATCCAATCGGTGCCGTGCTGAATGTGCTCGCGCACTGCTTCGCGCCCTTCCTCGGCATTGTGCACCACGATGCTGGTCAGGGGATTTTGCGGAGCGGAGGAGTTGCCGCCCCAGACGATGCCGCGGCCGGACACCTGATAGCGCGGGCCGTCTATGCGCCCTTCATTGATGGCGTTGCGCATATCGACGTCGCCCCAGCCGTTGCCGTGCGTGCTCATGTCGCGCGCGGTGGTGAAACCGGCGCGCAGATCGTTCTGCGCATTCTGGACCGCGATCAGGGTCGATGCTTCGCGCGACATGCCGGGCTTGGGCACGTTGAACATATGGGTGTGCGCATCGATCAGGCCGGGCAGCACGGTCGCACTGCCGAGGTCGATCACTTGCGCGTTGGGTGGAACCTTGACCTGCGCCTCGGGGCCGACGTCCACGATCCGGTCGCCCTGGATCAGGATCGTTTGTTTGATCGCAATCTGCCCGGTCTTGGTGTCGAGGAGCCGCGCGGCGCGCACCGCGACGGCTTGCGCCGGCGGCGGGCATTGGTAAACGCCGGCGTCATCGCCGTAGCAGGGTTGCGGCCCGGCGCCGCGCCACGGTGCACCCGGGCCTCCGGCGCCTTGGGCGTAAGCCCCGCCCGCGACCGCCAATGTGCCGCACAGTCCCAGCGCAGCGGCCTTCAACGATTTGCATCGCATCACATTTCCTCCCGGCCTGATGCTCACTTTATCTCAGCACGGAGCTTTGGTATCGAGTTATGGATTTCGCCCCTGTCCGAGGGGGCGGGCGAACTATAGCGCGCCGACGGTCGGTGTGTCATTCCGGGTGCAGGAGCTCGGAACCACGCATTCCCCGGGGAAAATTCCGTCGCGGGCTTGATCGACGCGCCGATCCGGATTCTCTTGGCCGACGTCGTGGGAATGAATTGCCAGGCCGGCGCCAAGCGGTTGACGGCAATCCCGACAACCAGACAGTCACGCAACAGAACTAATCCAAGCAGCAGGTAGGAACGTGACAAGCAAACACGTGGTCACACAGGTGGTCAGAATGGCTGGCGACAAGAGGCATCGGACGAGCGATCCACGGCAGGCCGCAGAAGCGGCCTTCAAGGCGATCACCACCAAGCCGGTGGCGGGCCCGGCCCCCAAGGCGCCGGCGGTTCCGGGCGCCAAGGAACTTGTCTCGCTGCGCATCGATCGCGAGGTGCTCGATTACTTTCAGGAAGGCGGGCCCGGATGGCAGGAGCGCATCAACGAAGCGCTGCGCAAGGCCGCCGGGAAGTAGTTAATTTTCTTTCGGTCTTTCCTGCGAAAGCCCGAACCGACACCTTGGCGGTCTCGCAAATCTCCCGGAAGATTGTCGGTCCGGCGCTGGCCAAGGCTCGTCGGGGACGACGTGGTTTGGCAGTTTGCAACGCTTCACCCCGCCGCAAGCGTGAACAGCCAGTAGAGGATGCCGGAAAGCAGCATGGCGGCCGGGAGCGTCAGCATCCAGGCGAGCGCGATATTGCGAATGGTCGACAACTGCAGCCCTGCGCCGCTGGTCGTCATGGTCCCGGCAATGCCCGACGAGAGGACGTGAGTGGTTGAGACCGGCAGCCCGTAGCCGTCGGCTGCCGCGATGGTGGCGGCAGCGGTGATCTCCGCGCAAGCGCCTTGCGCGTAGGTCAGGTGGGTCTTGCCGATCTTTTCTCCGACCGTGACCACGATGCGCTTCCAACCCACCATGGTGCCCAAGCCGAGCGCGATTGCCACCGCGATCTTGACCCAAGTCGGGATGAAGCGGGTCGCGCCGTCGAGGGAGGTTTTGTAGGTGTTGAGCGTCGCGACCTCCTCCTTGCTCAGCTCGTTTTCCTTGTCCTTCATCAGGAAGCGGATGGCCTCGGATGCGAGATACATGTCGTTGCGCGTATTGCCGACCGCTTCGGCAGGCATTTTTTTGATCGAATCGTATTGGGTGATTTGGCTCGCAATATCGCGCACGAGCACCGCCAGCGACGGATAGGTCCCTTCGTTGAGACTATGCTGCGCCACATAAGCTGTCACCGCAGGCCGCGGATTGCCCAGCACGTTATAGCCGGCCGCTTTGGCTTCGATGACCTTGCTGGCAGCGGTGGAATTGGTCTGGAACTGCGCCATCTGGCTCCGCGGCATGGCGCTGTTGAGCGCGTAGGCGGTCGGCACCGTGCCGATCAGGATGAGCATGATCAGGCCCATGCCCTTTTGCCCGTCGTTGGAGCCGTGGAAGAAGCTGACCAGCGTGCAGGTCGTGACCAGGATCGCGCGAATCCACCAGGGCGGCGGTGCATCGCCCTTTGGCTCCGCATAGAGGGTCGGGTTGCGGATCACGGCCTTCAAGACCAAGAGCAGAATGGCGGCGAGCGCGAAACCGAACAGCGGTGACAGCAAGAGCGCTTCGCCGATCTCGACTGCCTTCGACCAGTCGACCCCCGAAGTGCCGCTCCGGCCGTGCAAAAGCGCGTTGGTGATGCCGACCCCGATGATCGAGCCGACTAATGTATGCGAGCTCGATGCGGGCAGGCCGAAATACCACGTTCCGACGTTCCAGATGATCGCCGCGATCAACAGCGCGAACACCATGGCGAAGCCGGCGCTGTTCCCGACCTGTAGGATCAATTCGACCGGCAACAGCGACACGATCCCGAAGGCGACCGCGCCAGAGGACGCGAGCACCCCGGTGAGATTGAACAGGCCGGACCACACCACGGCGATGTGTGCCGGCAGCGAGCGCGTGTAGATCACGGTCGCCACCGCGTTGGCGGTATCGTGGAAGCCATTGACGAACTCGAAGGCGAGCGCGATCAGTAGTGCGACGAACAACAGCGCGAAGGGCGCATAGCTGGTGACCCGCGCACCGGTCGCGTCGATATCCGCATAGATGCTGTAAGCCACGAACATGAGGCCGGCGGCGAGGATGCCCATCAGGATGATGAACGCCAGCGGATGCTGGCCGCGGTCGAGGTCTGGCCCCTTGCGCCTCGCAGGTTCGATCAAGCCCGGTAACGCGGACACCTCCGCCATAAATCCCTCCCCAGGAAAGCCGCCACCTTGCGTGCTCCATGTGACAGCTGGATGAAATCGGGGAGCGAGGAGTAATGGGTTGAAATAAGAGAATTTTGCAGAGCGGTGGGTGGAGTAGTCTGCTTCTTGTCTACCTACCGACCACGCCCTGTTCCGTATTCCGCAAGTCCGGTGCCGCCATGAACGACGATGCCAAGACCATCCACGGCCGCATCCACGGCAAGATGATCGATTCCTTCGATGAGGAGGTGCATGCGGCGAGCAGGATATCAGCCGCCTGTGCAAATCGCGAATTGCCGGCGTTTATTGTGCTGTGCGGGTTGGTGATGAGCGGAATAGCGAATCGGGAACAGTGATTGGCGAACAGAGGCAAGTTCGCACGGGGTTCCTGGTCGGCCCGCTCGACCCGCAATCTCTGCTCGCTATTCGCTATTCTCCGCCGCGTTTTCGCTGCTACTATAAGCTGTCATCGCTGATTACCTGCGTGTCGCCGGCCGGGTGGGGGCCGTCGATGTTGGGGGGCGTTCGATGAATCTGCCGGAACTCTGCGTTCGCCGTCCGGTCATGACGACGCTGTTGATGGCGGCGTTCATGATTTTCGGCTTTGTCGGTTATCGGCAATTGCCGATCAGCGCGCTGCCCAAGGTCGATTTTCCCACCATCGTGATCACGGCGAGCCTCGACGGCGCAAGCGCCGAAACCATGGCATCCTCGGTCGCGACCCCGATCGAGAAGCAGCTGTCCGCTATCGCGGGTGTCGCTTCGCTGAGCTCCACCAGCGTGCTCGGCGAGAGCGAGATCACGATTCAGTTTGACCTTGATCGCAACATCGACGGCGCCGCACTCGACGTGCAATCGGCCCTGAGCCAGGCACAGCGGCACTTGCCGGCCGAGATGGTCAATCCGCCGTCATTCCGCAAGGTGAACCCCTCCGAAGCGCCGATCATCAGCTTGTCGGTGAATTCGCCGACGCTGCCTCTGTTCGAGGTCGACGAATATGCCGAGACCAACATCGCGCAGCGCCTGTCGATGTTGCCCGGCGTCGCGCAGGTCTCGGTATTCGGCGGGCAGAAATACGCGGTCAGGGTCTAGGTCGATCCCGACGCCATGGCGGCGCACAACGTGGACTTGGGCATGGTGCAGACCGCGGTCGCGCACGCAACCTCCTCGACGCCGCTCGGACGGCTGATGGGGGCGCAAGCGGTGACGCTGAACATGGCGAACGGCCCGACCCATGCGGCCGACTACGCGCCCTTGATCGTCAGCGACCGCAACGGCACGCCGGTGCGCCTGCGCGACATCGCCAACGTGGTCGACTCGGTCGAGGATGACGAGGTGGCGGCCTGGTACAACGGAGCCCGCACCATCACGCTCAGCGTCTACCGCCAGCCCGGCGCCAACACAGTGGAGGTGGTCGACAGCATATTGAATCTCCTGCCGGTGCTGCGCGCCGCGATCCCGCCCTCGGTCAACATCGACGTGCTGCTCGACCGCTCGCAATCGGTGCGCGCCGCCGTCGCCGAGGTGCAGCAAACGCTCGTGGTCACGGCGGTGCTGGTGGTGCTGGTCATTTTCCTGTTCCTGCGCAAAGCCTCGGCGACGCTGATCCCGGCGCTGGCGCTGCCGCTGTCGGTTTTCGGTACCTTCGCGGCCATGCAGCTCTGCGGCTTCAGCCTCAACAACATCTCGCTGATGGCCTTGACGCTCTCGGTCGGCTTCGTGGTCGATGACGCCATCGTCATGCTGGAGAACATCGTCCGCCACGTCGAAGCCGGCGAGACACCGCTCGAGGCGGCGCTGCGCGGCGGACGCGAGATCGGCTTCACCATCTTGTCGATCACGCTGTCGCTGGTTGCGGTGTTCATTCCGGTCCTGTTCATGGGCGGGGTGGTGGGGCGGATGTTCCGCGAGTTCGCCGTCACCGTCACCATTGCGATCCTGGTCTCGGGCTTTGTGTCGCTGACGCTGACCCCGATGCTGTGCAGCCGCATGTTGCGCGCGGGGAGCGGCCAGCGTGAGAACGCATTCGGCCGCACGCTCGAGGGCGCCTTTAGGGTCTTGCTCGCCGGCTACCGCGGCAGCCTCCGCTTCGTGCTGCGGCATCGCTTTGCGACCCTGTTGGTCACGCTGGTGAGCTTTGCCGGCACCTTTTTGGCCTATCAGGTCATCTCCAAGGGCTTCTTCCCGTCGGAGGATACCGGGATGGTGGTGGCGCGCACCCAGGGGCGGCAAGGCATTTCCTTCGACGACATGGTGGCGCTGCAGCAGCGCGCCGTGCAGATCATCGCAGAGGATCCGGCGGTGCGGGTGGTCAATTCCATCGTCGGCGATGGCGCCGGGCCTCCGCTCATCAATTCCGGCAATATCACCTTCGGGTTGAAGCCGCTCTCGGAGCGGCCCGGTCTGTCGGTCGCCGACGTGATCAAGCGCCTGCGCGTCAAGCTCGCCCAGGTCCCCGGCATCCTGGTGTTCATGCAGCCGGTGCAGAGCCTCACGGTCGGCGCCAAGCTGAGCAAATCCGAGTTCCAGTACACGCTGCAGGCCGTCAATCTCCAGGAATTGTTCGGCTGGGCCGACAAGCTCGAGGCGAAGCTCAAGCGGACAGCGGGCCTTATCGATGTTGCGAGCGATGTGCAGATCGCCAGCCCGGAGGCAATGATCACGGTCGACCAGAGCGTGGCGTTGCGCATCGGCATCGACACCCAGCAGATCCGCGACACACTCTACAGTGCCTTCGGCACGCGCCAGGTCGCCGACATCTTTCGTCCATTCAACGATTACAAGGTTCTGCTCGAGGTCGCTCCGCAGTTCCGCGCGACACCGCGCGACTTGCAGCACCTGCAGCTGCGCGCCGCCAATGGTGCGTTGGTGCCGATGAGCGCATTTTCTTCCATAGCTTCCGGGGTAGGACCGCTCACCATCAATCACCAGGCGCAGCTCCCCGCCGCCACCATCTCGTTCAACCTTGCTCCCGGCACCTCGCTCGGCGATGCGGTCGATCGCATCGCTGCGCTGGAGCGGCAAGAAGGCCTGCCGCCGACGGTGTCGACGAGCTTCCAGGGTAACGCGCAGGAATTCCAGAAGTCGCTCGCCGGTCAGGGCACGCTGCTCCTGCTCACCGTGCTGGTGGTCTACATCATTCTCGGCATTCTCTACGAAAGCTTCATTCACCCGATCACGATTCTCTCCGGCTTGCCGTCCGCCGGCCTCGGCGCGTTGGTGGCGCTCATGCTGCTCGGCTACGATCTCACCATCATCGCGCTTATCGGCATCATCATGCTGATCGGGATCGTCAAGAAGAACGCGATCATGATGATCGATTTCGCCTTGCAGCAGAAGCACGCGGGCGTGAGCGATCCCGCGGAGGCGATCTATCAGGCGGCTCTGCTGCGCTTCCGCCCCATCATGATGACCACCATGGCTGCCATCATGGGCACGCTGCCGATCGCGCTCGGGACAGGCGCCGGCTCCGAGCTGCGCAGGCCGCTCGGCATTGCGGTTGTAGGTGGCCTCATCATCTCGCAGGCGCTGACCCTCTACATCACGCCCGTCATTTACATCTACTTTGAGAAGCTCTCCGGCCTGCGCCGCCGCCGTAGGGCCGATCTGGTGATGGATGAGACGCCGTTCCGCGAGGCGGCGGAATAGCATCCTCCATGCGCTCGTCCTTAGGAGCCAAGCGCAGCGCGGCGCCTCGAAGCACGGGCGATAGCCCTGGGTCACAGCGCGTCGAAGACGCGCGCAAACGCGCGCGCATGGTTCAAGATGCGCGCGCTAAACAGCCCGCGCTCCTCGCCATGAGAGCCGCGGGTGCTATTCCGGAATCCCATTCGCGACAAACAGCGCCCGGCCATCCGCCGAAGCCAGATACGCGAGGAACGCCTTGGCGGCATCTGGGCTCGGCGCGATCGCAACCACTGCGGCGCTGTAATTCGCGTAGTTCTGGATCTCCGCCGGCAGCGGACCGACCAGACGCAATCCCCGATCGCGATAGCCAAGGATGTCGGTGATGCCGCCGAAGCCGAATTCCTTGGCCTTGCCTTCCATGAGATGATGCATCACGGCGGTGCCGTCCCAGAGGCGGATCAGCTTGCCCTGGATCTGATCGAACACCCCGATCTTCCTCAGCATGCCGTCGATATAGGTGCCGCTCGAAGCCGTGTTGTACACCACAGCGTCGGCACCAAGGAGTGCAGCCTTAAGGGCTGCCGTCGTCGAGACATCCGGCTGCGGTGCATCTTGGCGTGCCACCACGCCGACACCGACCCTCCCGAGATGCATCTGAGCGTCGGCGAGGACCTTGCCGGCCTTGGTGAGCTCGGCAACGACTCCGGGCGAGGACACGATGATGTCGCCGGCTTCGCCGCCGGCGACGCGCTTGCCCAGGTCGACCGGCGGCTCATAGGTGAACTTGACCTCAGTGCCGGTCCGCTGACGGAAGACTTCGGCAGCGGCATTGAGTCCCGGCCGCATCCCGCCTGCGGCCAGGACCTTGAGCTCGGCCGCTGGCGCGGTGCCGGAAAACGCGATGAGGACGGTTAACGCGGCGGCGAAGCGAAGCTTGTTCATTCGGGACCTCTACGCTGTGCGATCGAGCATGCCCGGATCTTACAGTCCGCTAGGAGGTCTGTCCCATCCGACCGGCGCGGGCGGCTCGATCGCAGGCGAAAGCCAAGTTCCCCTTATATCGGGGTTTCGTTATAATTTGCGCCGGAGCCCCTTGGGCCAGCCGGCGACCGGGCCCCGCAGTCCTCGAGCGCGACGGACTTGCGGCAGACTTGAAGACTGACAGGAGCAATCATGCGTTCCACGAAAATCCGCTTGGCGGAAAAAACCTTCGCCTCCTTGGCTGTTACGGTCGGTCTCGCATCGACCGCAATCGGGGCGAGCATCACGGGCAGCGTGACCGGGCCCGACGGCAAGCCGTTCATGGGCGCTTTCGTGGTCGCCGAGAACGCACAGAACAAGATAACCTTCAACGTGCTTTCTGACGAGCAGGGCCATTATCACGTCAACAATCTGCCGGCGGCGACCTACACGCTGAAGATCACCGCCATCGGCTACAAGAGCGATCCGCGTCCCGACGTGCAGCTCGCCGCGGATGCCAAGGCAAGCTTCGACTTCGCGCTGCAGAAGACCCCGGTCCGCTGGGGCGACCTCAACACCTACCAGGGCCGGCAGCTGCTGCCGAAGACCGCCAACCACGATCTCTCCTACAAGGATCCGTTCTTCACCACCTGCCTGCAATCGTGCCATTCGTTTCAGACCCGCATGACGCCGACCGCTTTCGACGAGAACGGCTGGCGCGCGCGCGTGCAATATATGCGCGACAGCATGGGGGCGGGCGGCGGCCACATGACGGATCAGACGGTGGAGGATTTCACGGCCTTCCTGACGCAAGCCTTCGGGCCCGACTCCAAGAAGCCGAAGTCGCCGGAAGATATGCCGCAATACAAATCGTTGGTGCGGCCGTTCAGCCCGTCGGCCATGAACATCGCCTATGTGGAATACGACTTCCATGGCGACAACGGCCTCGGTCCGTGGAGCGCGGTCGAGGACAAGGACGGGATGATGTGGATCCCCTATTACGGGCGCGGCAACGAGGTGGTGCGACTCAATCCGAAGACCGCCGAGCTCACGCGCTTCCCGCTGCCTTTCTCGCGCACCGCCGGCGTCCACTCGGTCATTCCCTCGCCCGATGGCACCGTCTGGCTCACTGAAGCTTCGCTCGGCCGCATCGCGCAGCTCAACCCCGCCACCGGGCAATACACCGAGTATCAGAACACGCCGCTGCCGGACGGCAAGCGCACCGGCTCGCACACGATTCGGGTGGACGAGCACGGCATGGTGTGGGTGAGCGGCGGTCCGGCAATCTCGGAATTCGATCCGAAGACCGAGCAGTTCAAGCACTTCGATGTCGGTGGCACGTACGGGAATGTGCGCGGCCAGAACGGGGACGAATGGTTCACCTCATTCGTGGAGGACGGCCCGATCGCACGCGTCACGCAGGATGGCGTGCTCACCAAGTTCTATCCGCCCACCAAAGGCAAGCCGCAGCGCCTGCAGGTGGATTCCGACGGCATCGTCTGGTTCACCGAGCGTCGCGGCGGCAAGATCGGCCGGCTCGACCCCAAGACCGGCGAGATCAAGGAGTTCCAGCTGCCTGGTCCGGAGCCGAGCCCCTACGCGATCGGCATCGATCGCGACCACATGATCTGGTACTCCTCGCATGAGCAGGACACGCTCGGGCGCTTCGATCCCAAGACCGGCCAAGTGACGGAATATCCGTTCCCGCATTCGGAAATCGCGATGCGGGAGTTCTTCCTCGATTCACAGGGCCGCATGTGGTACGCGAGCTCGGTCAACAACAAGGTCGGGTACTTCTACTACAACAATTAAACTACACTTGGAGTCATGCCCGGCTTAATGCTGCTTAATGCCGGGCATCCACGTCTTGCTTTGAGCTGAAGCAGGGCGTGGATGGCCGGGACAAGCCAGGACAAGCCCGGCCATGACGTATGCGAGAGGCCTCACTGCGTCCGCTGCACATCCGGCAAGAGCGCCGGCTGCGGGCCGATCACCTTGGTGAGCGCGCGCCAGGCGCAGATCTCGTCGCTCCATTCCGGCGGCTTGGGCGCCGAGCCGCCGACCCCGATGGCGCCGATGAACTGGTTGCCGTTGATCACGATCGGCAGGCCGCCCGCATTGGCGAAATTGCCGAACGAATATTGGCGCAGCTCGGAGGAACGGCCTTGCAGCACGGCGTTCATGGTCGCCTTGCTGGGCTGGCGCGTGTTGAGCACGGTGCGCGCCTTCATCATCGCGGTGTCGATGTTGATCTTGTTCTGGCCGTCCATGCGGTACATGTAGACCGGCTCGCCGAACTGATCGATGATCGCGACGCTGACCTTCACGCCCTGCTTGGTGGCTTCGTCGATGCAGGCCTTGCTGATCGCTTCCGCGGTCGCAATGTTGATCTCGTTCTGCTCCAGGATGGTCTTGGTCGCATCGCCGCGAATGACGAACTGCGTCCCGTCCTCGGCGCGGCCTGGGCCGGCGCCCAGAAGCGCCGTGGCGGCCACCGCCGCCAGCAATCCAATCGGAATTTTTCCAAGTGTCATGGTTCATTTCCTCCGAACGCGATGCTCGGCTATCGGCATCGGCGACAATTTGCCTGATCGGGGAGACGGTTACAACGCTCTTTCCGACCGTCTTCGCGCGCGGCCGCAACTGGTGTAGCCTCGCCGCAATAAGCAAAAAGTCGGCACAAAGGGAGGATGTCGATGCTTCAGAGCAGATTCGGCGCCCTGGCACTGTGGGCGACATCATTGGCGGCGGTTTTGGGAGTGAGCGCGCTGGGCTTCGCCGCAACCGCAGCCCCGCCGGAAGATTGGTACGGCGGCAAGTACCCGGACTGGCGCGGACAGTGGAACCGCCAGCGCGTGCCGGGGATCCCCGGCCAGCCCTCGTTTGATCCCAACAAGCCGTGGGGCCTCGGTCAACAGGCGCCGCTCACACCCGAATATCAGGCGGTGCTCGAGGCCAACCTCAAGTCCCAGCGCGAAGGCGGGTTCTTCGACTGGCTCGGCTCCTCCTGCCGCGGCTTCGGCATGCCGCTCATCACTTACGCGTTCCAGCCGCTGGAATTCATCGTCACCCCGGAGACCACCTACATCCTGGTCGATTGGGTCGAGCACACCCGCCGCGTCTACACCGACGGACGCGACTTTCCGTTCGAGATCGAGCCGACGCTGGTCGGCTATTCGATCGGCAGGTGGCTTGATACGACCGGCACCGGCAAATACGACACGCTCGAGATCGAGACCCGCGGTCCGTTCAAGGGCCCGCGGCACTACGATGCGTCAGGGGTGCCGTTGCACCATGACAACATGTCGATCTTCAAGGAGCGCATCTACCTCGACAAGAACGATAAGACCATCATGCACAACGAGATCACCGTGGTTGATCATGCGCTGACGCGGCCTTGGACCGTCACCCGCGGCTATGTGCGCAACTCCGATCCGCGTCCAGATTGGCCGGAGTTCATTTGCGCGGAAGGCAACGGCCATGTGGCGATCGGCAAGGAGAACTACTTCATGAGCGCCGATGGTTTGCTGATGCCCTCACGCAAGGGCCAGAAGCCGCCGGACACCAGGTATTTCAAGTAGGGCCATCAGCAAACATCGTCCTCATCCTGAGGAGGCCAGCGCGCTTGCGCTGGCCGTCTCGAAGGATGGATGCAAGCTAGTAGCTTGTGGTCATGGTTCGAGACGTGCCGGCCAAACGGCCCGCACTCCTCACCATGAGGCCATAGATCCTTACTCGCAACTGAAATCCCCGCCGCTCGTCGGCTTGCATTGCGCCGGCCAGCCGCGCGCGGTCCAGTAGTCGACCAGGCCGAGGTCGCGCGCGAGCGTCTTGAAGCGCGCGGTCTTGCGCACCGCCGCATAGGTCGGATGCCAGAACCAGGTGGTCGAGATCGGCTGGAAGTAGTTGCCCTTGATCTCATCCTCGTAGAACTCGAGCACACGCTCCGGCGCTCCGACATGCACGTAGGCGAAACTCAGATTGCCGAGCCGCGGCAGCTCGGCAGGCGCCGCCGCTTTTGCGGGCGCGGAATCGAGTATCTTGGCCGCCGCCTCGGTCATGCCGGGCGGATAGTTCGCGGCGGGCATTTCGCGGATCGCGACCGCGGCGTCGTGGTAGCGGCCGGCTGAGGCCAGCACCAGCGCGAGCTCGAGCGTGCGTCCCGGTCGGAACGGCTCGAGCATTGCGATCGCCTTGTCGGTGTCGCCGTCGAGCCAAACAATCTCCGCGGTATCGGCCGTGTAGTTGATGATCGATTGCTCGATCGCCTGCAGGTGATCGCGCATGGCGAGCGATTCCTGGATGCGTCCCATCGCGGCCAGGAATTGACTCAAGCCATGCAGCCCGTCGGCCTGGTTGGGGTTGAGCGCGAGCGCCTCTTTGAAGGCATCCTCCGCCGCAAGCATCCGTCGCTGCACCAGGTTGGCATAGCCGAGCGCGACGAAGGCATCGGCGCTCTTGGGATCGAGTGCGGTCGCGTGCTTGGCGAGCGCCTCGCTGCGCGGGATCACGCGGTCGACAATTCTGTGCTCCTCCTCCGGCATGCCGCCGCGCAGCGACGGCGCAAACAGCGGGGTGAGCGCGTAGTCATAAGCCAGCAGCGCCGCCGCGGGCGCGAAATCCGGATCGCGCATCACCGATTGCTCGAGAAATACCGCGGCATCGCCGAGCGCCTTGCCGCCGCGCTCACGCGCAGCGACCTTGCCGCGCAGAAAATTCAAATAGGCGTCGAAATCGCGGGTGCGGCTGCGCACCAGCATCTCGCCGGGGCGCAAAGGAATTTTCAATGCGGCGGCAATCTTCTGTGCAATGTCCTCCTCGAGATCGAAAATGTTGGCGCGCTCGGCATCATATTCCTTCGACCAGAGCGCGGTGCCGTCGTTGGCCGCGACCAGGCGGACGTTCATGCGCACGCGCTCGGCCGAGAGATGCGCCGAGCCCTGTACCAGGTAGCCGGCGTTGAGCGCCGCGCCGATGGCGTTGATCTCGCGGACGGACGCCGGCAGCCGAAACACCGACGAGCGTGCCACCACGTCGAGCCCGTGCACGGAGGCAAGCGCCGAGGCGATTTCATCGGTCATACCGCTGGCGAAGAAATCCTGCGCCGCATCCCCGGAGCCGTTCGCCAGCGGCAGCACCGCGATGCTGGGCGCTTTCGCGGCAGAAATCTGCGCGCCTGCGGGTGCGAACCCAATGCTCAGCACGAGCACCGCAGCGCCCGCGCACCATCGTGTCAGTATTGCTGGTATTCTCGTCATCTTCCGCGCCCTGCTCCCGTGGGGATGCAAATTGTAGCATGGAGGACACGGCACGGCCCATCCCGCAATGCACACATCCCATGGACTCGGGCAGGGAGGCGAGCGGGCGGGAAAACCAATCTAAGTTGGCGCGACGACCGTACCACTGCGCGGGCGGAGCCCGTTAAACAGCGGTAACTATTCACCAAGGCAACCAATTACCGAAATGTATGCGCACGGAGATGCTCCGGTCAGGCTCGGGGCCGATATTCCTATGCGACGATGCGGATTGCTGCATCAACAAATCACAGAGGAGACGACCATGCGTGCCAACAAAACCTTGATCGCGCTTTCGGCGGCTGCGGCTCTCGGCGTTTGTGGTATCTCATCCGCGGCGCTTGCTAATGATTCCGGCGAGAACAACCAGGGCGGCTCCGTGATGCCGGGCAGCATGGTGGGCGTGAACCCGGTCTACCATCCGTATTGGTTCGGCTCGCCGGCAAGTGCCCGCAATGCCTACGGGTATGCGACCCCTGAGCACAAGATCCGCCGGACCGAGCCGCGCAACCGCTGAGACGGAGCTAATAAATCCGTCCAGAGCAAATCGGCTGACAGCTGAGCATTTCCTATCGGTGTGCCTTGCGCCGGACCCAGCGGAGCCGGCCGGCCAGCCGCTTGTTGAGTCATACCGCTGCCTTCGGACGCAGACGGCATCGACGCTGCAAACGTGCTGTGCGCTTCTGCGAAGCGGCGCAAGGCTCCACGTGGTCACTCGAGCACGCTCACCACATAGGCCTGCCCAAGCAAATAAGTAGAGATGCCAATACTCCGAGCGTGAAGCGCGGCCGCTGAAGTGCACGTAATTCCTGAATCCGCAGCAATTTGCCCGGGAAAAATTCATCGCCGCCTTACGGTAGCGCCGCGGCGGGCGCAAACTCCGCTCTGAGGAGGAACGGGATGGCAGGAGGGAAAGCGAGGCGCGTACGCGCGACGCCGCACGGCTAAGGCGCCTCAGTTGAGCTTCAGGCTCAGCGCGGTGCGCACCAGGTCGGTGGTCAGGTGACCTGTCGTGACGGTTTGGACGCCGCTGCCGGAGCCGACTTCGATCTCGGTCTCGGCACTGCTCCCGGCATCGGCGAAGTCGTAATGGAGGTACTCGACGCGCATCAGCCAGTCGCTGTCCCACAGCCTGGTCTCTGTGCCCGCGCCCGCGACCCAGCCGACCCTCCAGGTTGGCGACCAGCCGCCGTTCACGCCGTTGCCGGACAACGCATCCAGATCGAATTGATTCAAACGGGTCCAGGCAAGGCCGCCGGTGCCATAGAGAAGCACATTGGGCCAAGGCAGAAAGCCGATCCGGCTCCGGGCCGATCCGAGGAGATTGAACCTGTCGGTATGGGTGACGGTTTCATCTCCCAGGAGCGAGACATCGGTGGTCGCGCCGCGGATATCGGTGGTCGAGAGGTCGAATTCGAGGCCGGCAACGAGATCGCCCAACTGCCAGTTGGCGCCGGCCTGGAAACCCGCCAGATAGCCCCTCGAGGGAATGCTCGACTGGCCGATCGGATCGTTGGAAAAGGTGAATAAGCCACTTCCGGTAAGGACCGTGGTCTCTGTGACCGGGTCACGGCTCCAGCCGTAGCCGGCATGACCGCCCACATAGAAACCGCTCCAGCTCCGCGCGGGCGGCGCCTTGAGCCGCATGGCCTTGACCGGCATCGCTACTCGGGTCGACCCGGCGGTGCTCCGATCTTCCTCGAATTTGTAGCTGAGGCCGCCGCGCACTGCATCGATCGAGATGTCGCTCGAAGCGAGAGTGACGAAACCCGGAACCGTCGTATCGAAGCCGTTGCCGGAATCGCCGAAGTCATAGTGGAGATATTCGACGCGGGCGAGCCAGCTGCTACTGCCCAGCCGGAATTCACCGCCAGCGCCTGCTACCCAGCCGAGCCGCCAGCCGACATTCGTATTGGATGTTGTGAGGGTGGTAACGCCTCCAGCAATCTCGGTCTCGTCAGAGCTCTGGGTGAGATGCGTCCACGCCAGGCCGGCCGTGCCATAGAGCATTATGTCGGGCCGAACCAAATAACCTAGGCGAGCCCGGCCGGAAGCGAGCAGCTCGAAGCTATCCTGGCTGGTGATGGTGTCGGTTCCGGGCGGTCCGCCCGTCAGGGCGGCGGTGCTGGTGGAGGAACCCTTGACGCCAGTGCCGGAAAGATCGAGCTCCAGCCCGCCCACCCAAGTGCCCTTCTGCCAGTTGGCGCCGGCTTGAAATCCGCCAATGACACCGCGCGAATCGAAACCGCCGACCGTTACGTTCCCGCTGTCCCCCATGCCGGGTTCGTAGAACGGGTCGCGCCCCCAGCCGTAGCCGGCATGGCCGCCGACATAAAATCCACTCCAGCTCCAAAGGGCCGCCGGTGTCGCCTTGAAAGGCGTCGCTATCGCGCCGGCGCCTGAGCTCCCGAGCCCCCCGCCCAGGCCGAGCTTATAGTCGAGCCCGGCGCGCACGACATCGGCTGTCAGATTGCCGCTGCTGCTCGATTCGCCATTGCTCGCGGTGAAGGTGCTCGACTTGCCGAACTCATAGTGCAGGTATTCGAGCCGCGCCGACCAGTTGCTGTCCCAGAGGCGCGCCTCGGCGCCAGCGCCGACGACAGTGCCAAGTCGCCAAGTCGGAGTAGCGCTGTCCTCGGTGAGAATTGAAACGGGGGTGCCGAGAAATGTCGTGACCCCCGAGCTATCGAAAGATTGCACGAGCCGGCTCCAGGCCGGCCCCCCCCGTCACGTAGACGAGCAAGCCGGGCCAAGGCAGGTACCCGAGTCGTGCACGTGCTGAGCCGAGCCAGTCGAACCTGTCGGCGTAGCTCGCCGTCCAGTTGGTCACCGCCGGAGCGGGCGCTGAATCGGTCCCCGAAAAAGCCGATGAGCCCCTTATGCCAGCGGCCGAGAGGTCCATCTCCAGCCCACCTACCCACGCTCCCGTTTGCCAGTTCGCCCCCACCTGCAAGCCCCCGAGCCATCCGTGGGAGTCTTGGCCGGTGAGAGTCGGGCCGCTGGTCTCCTGGGTAAAGGGATCGCGGCCCCAGCCAAAGCCGCCGTGGACGCCAATATAGAAGCCGCTCCAGCTCCATATCGCGCCCGGCGCTGCCTCGCCCGCGGCTGCTGCCGGATTCGCTGCAACCAGCGCCACAAGCCCAACCGCTGTAAACCAGTTGCCCTTCACAGACCGCCCCCTGATGGCGCCGATTCAACCTACTAACATTATACCAATGAAGGCCGAGCCGGACTGTAACTGCCGGGTCACACTGTGCTGCAAAATCGTCGAGCGGCTCCGCGCTCGCAAATGATTCCGGCGAGAACACCAGGGAGGCTCCGTGATGCCGGGCAGCATGGTGGGCGTGAACCCGCTCTACCAACCGTATTGGTTCGGCTTGCCGGCAATGCCCGCAATGCCTACGGGTATGCGACCCCGGAGCACAAGATCCGCCGGACCGAGCCGCGCAACCGCTGAGACGGGGCGAATAATCCGTCGGAACAAATCGGCTGACAGCTGAGCATTTCCCATCGGTGTGCCTTGCGCCGGCCCCAGCGGCGGCCAGTCGCTTGTCGAGGGATACCGCCGCCTTCGGCCGGCCGACGACCAGGGCATCGACGCTGCAAACGTGTCCCGCGTTTGAAGCGGCGTAAGGGTCCTCGTGAGCTGCTCGAACACGATCACCGCATAACCTAACCCACCCCCAAGCAAATGAGCACCAATACTCCGAGTGCGAGGCCGGCCCGCAAAGATTCAAACAGTTCCTGAAATCGTGAAGCGGTCGCCGGAGGAAAATTCACCGCCGACCCCAAAATACCCCGGTCCACAACCCGCGCTAGTGTCGGTGGAAATGCCGCTAGTCCATCGACAGGCCGCTCGCCCGGGTCGCCACGCCCCATTTCGCGATCTCGTCCGGCAGGAAACGCGCCAGGTATTCGGGCGCGCGCTCGTCGGCAGCCACCATATTGATACCGAGCCCCTCGATGCGCGCGCGCACGGAAGGTGTGTCGAGAGCAGCATCGGCGGCGCTGTTCAGCCGCCGCACGATCGCCTCCGGGGTTCCGCGCGGAAAAAACAAGCCGGACCAGCCGGCGAGCGCAAGCCCGGCGACGCCTGCTTCCGTCGCGGTTGGCACTTCGGGCAGCGCGGCACTGCGGTGCGCGGCCAGCACCGCGATCGGCCTCACGGTGCCGGCGCGGATGAGCGCCGCGGCGGTCTCCACCGCATCGCAGACGTAGTCGATGCGTCCCGCCATCATGTCGGGAACTGCGATCGAGGTGCTGCGATAGGGCACGTGGGTGATGTCGAGGCCCATCGCTACGTCGAGAAGCACGCACTCCATGTGCGAGGTCGAGCCGGCGCCCGCTGAAGCAAACTGCATCTTGTCGTGGTTTGCTTTCGCGTAGGCGATGAACTCGCCCAGCGTCGTCACGGGCAGATCGTGGCGGGTGACGAGGACGAAGATGTTCTGCGCCACCAAGCCGACCGGAACAAAATCGTTCACGGAATCGTATGGCGGATGCTTGTAGAGCGTCTGGCTGATCGCCTGCGTGCCGGCATTGCCGAGCAGGAACTGATAACCATCGGGCGCTGCCTTCGCGACCCGCGCCGCGCCTGTGGTGCCGCCCGCGCCGGCCACGTTCTCGACGATCACCTGCTGGCCCAGCAACTCCGACAACCGCGGTGCCAGGATTCGCGCCAGAATGTCGACCGCGCCGCCGGCTCCGAACGGCACTACCATGGTGATGGGTCGGCTCGGCCAAACCTGGGCTGTCGAAGACTGGGCCATCACCGGGGCTGCAGAGAGGACGGCCGTCAGGCACACGAGCATGCCGAGGTGCTTGCGTAAGGGCTCGGTCATGGTTTCATCGTAACCCGCGCTGTTTAAGTGGCATTCCACTCCATTAGTCGCATGAGAGCAGATGGCTCTGGCCCGCACAATGCGCGCGACGGCACATAGCGGCACATGGCCAGATGGCGTCTTTGACCGCCTTGGCGGGCACTTTTCGCCCATATAGAGTCCCTCGTCTATTGGTACGCCGCCAACGAACGGGAGGATGACCCATGATCAAGGCCGCCAATCCAGTATTAGGACTTTCGCTTGCTTGTGCGTTTGCCTGCGCGGCTTCGACCGGCGCGAATGCGCAACTGCTCACGCACAAGGACATCTCCGTCGCGATGGCGATCGCCATGGCGAAGACCGCGATCGAGACCTGCAAGGGCCAGGGCTACAATGTGTCGGTGCATGTCGTCGACCGTGACGGCCAGGTGATCCTCGGCCTGCGCAACGATCTCGCGGGCCCTGCCACCATGGAGAACTCGTTGAAGAAGGCCTATACGGCGCGCACCTTCCGCCGCCCGTCCGGCGAGTTTGCCAAAGGCGTCCAGGGCAATCCGGTTGCCGGCGCGCTTATGCTGACCAACATCGTGGCGGCTCAGGGCGCGCTGCCGATCAAGGTCGGCGACGACGTCATCGGCGCCATCGGAGTCTCCGGAGCGCCGGGCGGCGACAAGGACGAAGCTTGCGCCAAGGCCGGGATCGATAAGGTCGCCGCGGACCTCAAGTGAGCCAAGCCCAATTCATCTTGATCCGCTGCCGCTGACGCGGCTTTCGTGAAAGGGAGAAATTCTGATGAACACGACGCATATTCTTGCTGCTGCTTCGCTCGCGCTTGCGGGCTTCGCCGGCTCCGCCAATGCCCAGCTCGCCGCCCACAAGGACCTGACGCTGCCGATAGCGCTTGAGATGGCCGAGACGGCGCACACGATGTGCACCGGCCAGGGCTACAATGTGTCCGTGCACGTGGTCGGACGCGATTCCGAGGTGCTGGTCGCCATGCGGGGTGACAACGCCAACCCACACACGATGGAAAACTCATTGCGCAAGGCGATCACCGCCCGCATGCAGCGCCGTCCGTCCGGAGAGTTCGCGGAAGCCGTCAAGAAAAACCCCACGGCGGGCGCGCTCCATCTCGGCAACATGATCCCGGCGCAAGGCGCGCTGCCGATCAAGGTCGGCGACGACGTGATCGGCGCGATCGGGGTCTCCGGCTCGCCCGGCGGCGACAAGGACGAAGCTTGCGCCAAAGCCGGCATCGAAAAGGTCGCCGATCAGCTGAAGTAAAGGCTCTATGGCTCTCGAGCTTGCGCGGCGCAGCAGGTGATGCTGCGCCGCTTTGCGATTGCGACGGGCTCGCGCAATGCCCTTTTGCCCTGTGCGGCAGTCGGTGTATTCTTAAAATCAAACGTTTCAAGAAACGACTTAGGGACGAAGCCCTTTCGCCTCCATGGGATGCTCGCTGGTGCGAGCCGGATGAGTGCCCTTGCGTGGCGGCTCAAGGAGGAAGGCATGTTGTTGCGAAGCACTGTCGGTGCGTTTGCGCTTGCGGCCGCACTGGCGACGATACTGGCAACGGCGATCGCGCCCGCGTGGGCTTTCGATGACGCCCAATATCCCAACCTCAAGGGCCAGTGGCTGCGGGCGCGTCCGCCCGCTGGCGTCACCGGGCAAGGTCCATTCGATCCGGACAAGTCCTGGGGCGTGGGACAGCAGGCGCCGCTGACACCCGAATACCAGAAGGTCTTCGCTGCAAGCCTCGCCGATCAGGCGGCCGGCGGACAGGGCGGTTGGACCGGCGGGCGCTGCCTCGCGGTCGGCATGCCGGCGATGATGACCCTGTTCCGCCCGATGGAAATGATTGTCCTGCCGGAGATCACCTATATCCGCATCGACCATATCCGCGACTCGCGTCGGCGCATCTACACCGACGGACGCGATTGGCCCAAGGACGTTCAGCCGAGCTACGACGGCTATTCGATCGGCAAATGGCTCGATACGACCGGCTCCGGCCGTTACGACACCCTCGAGGCGGAGACGCGCTTCTTCAAGGGGCCGCGCGCCTTCGAGCCGAGCGGCCTGCCACTTGCGGCGGACAACGAGACGATCGTCAAGGAGCGCTTCTACGTCGACAAATCGGATCCCGATCTCCTGCACAACGACCTGACCGTGATCGATCACGCGCTGACGCGGCCGTGGACGGTGGCAAAGAGATATCAGCGGCAAAAGGAGCAGTATCCGATCTGGCCGGAAGACATGTGCGTCGAAGGCTCCGGCCTCGTCTTCATCGGCAACGACATGTATTTCCAGAGCGCCGACGGTCAGCTGATGCCGTCGCGCAAGGATCAGCCGCCGCCCGACCTCACCTACTTCAAGCAAACGAAGAAACAATAGCCAGCACTTGTCCGGAAAAGGAGCACGCCATGTTCGGTCGAAGCTTGATCGGTGCCGGCCTTCTGACAGCCGCGCTCGTGCTGACGAGCGGCACTGTGCGCGCGTTCGATGAATCCAAATATCCGGATCTCAAAGGCCAGTGGGTGCGCGCGCGCGTGCCCGGCGTGGTCGGCCAGCCGTCCTACGATCCCAATCACAACCAGGGACGCCCGCAGCAACCGCCGCTCAAGCCGGAGTTCCAGAAGGTCTGGGAGGAGAGCCTGAAAGACCAGGAGCAGGGCGGGCAGGGCGGTGATCCGACCTACGGCTGCCTGTCGCCCGGCATGCCGCGCATCATGGTCCCGTATGGCGACATGGAGATCGTGGTCACGCCGGAGACGACCCACATCCTGCTCGAGCACATCCACGACTCGCGGCGGATCTTCACCGACGGGCGCAGCTGGCCGACCACCTATATCGATCCGACCTTCCAGGGCTATTCGATCGGCAAGTGGTACGACACTGATGGTGACGGCCGCTATGACACGCTCGAGGTGGAGACGCGCTATTTCAAAGGTCCGCGCGCGATGGACGCGACCGGCATTCCGCTCTCTCCCGACAATCAGAGCGTCTTCAGGGAGAAGATTCACTGGGACAAGAACAAGCCCGATCTCCTGACCGACGAGATCACCACCTATGACGATGCCTTCACGCATCCCTGGACGGTGCTGAAGAAATACGAGCGGCGAAAAGAGGCGCAGCCGGAATGGTTCGAGGAAGTCTGCACCGAAGGCAATCAGCACGTCGGCATCGGCAACGAGGTCTATTACCTGAGCGGCGACGGCCGCTTGATGCCGGCCAAGCCCGGCCAGGCGCCGCCTGACCTGAAGTACTTCAAGCAGGCGCAGCAATCGCAGAAGTGAAGCTGCGCGGCTCAGTACTCTCCGGTCATCCGCGCGAAAGCCCGAATCCAGTTGCTTAGACCCGCGAAGGCAATTCCTGTAGGGTGGGCTAGGCGCGCGCGTGGCGTTCAAACACGCGCGGGCTTGTGTGCGCCGTAGCCCACCGATTTGCTTGATGCTTGAGGTCGCGTGGCCTCGCTAATGTGCTCCTAGAAACACACCGAGTCCCTCGTAACGCTCAGCCCACCCTACAGCCCCGGGATTGGGCTCAGCTCCGTCTCACCTGCACCCCTGTAGCGTGCTCGCCTTGTTCTCCAGCGTGAAGCCCCCGAGCTTCTCGGCCGCGTATTGCGCATAAGAGGTGTCGGCGAGGCGCTCGGGCGGCAGTTCTGCGCCGCCGAACTTGTTCGCCCGATACCAGGCCTGCATGTCGAGCATGCTGTCGAGGTTGATGCGGCCGTTCGGGTCGCGCGCAGGCCAGGGATATTTGTACAGCATCTCCTCGCGGGTCTCGGTGCCGGTGCGGATCAGCCGCTGGATGAGCTCGGCTCGGTCGGCGCCGCCGTGATAGGCCTGGCAGTAGTCGCGCACGCCCGCCAGATAGGCGGTGAAATAGTTGCGCAGCAGATCGCGATTGGACTTCGCCCAGTCGGTGTTGATCATCACGACCGCGATGGTGAGCGGCCACGGCTTGATCACGTCGTCGGGCTCAGCGAGGCTCACCGCGAGGCCGCGCTCGACGAATTGCGAAGCGAATGGCGGGATGACGATCGCGGCATCGATCGCCTTGTTGGCGAACGCGATCGCCATCTGGGTGAACGGCAGCACCTTGACGTCGACATCGCCGATCTTGAGCCCGTCGGTCTCCAGCATCTTGCCGACCTCGTAGGTGGAGACAGAGCCCGGTCCATTGCTGGCGATGACCTTGCCTTTCAGATCCCTCAGTCGGGTGATCTGGCCCTTGAGGTCGGGACGGATCAGCAACTGATGTCCGAGCGGGCTCGAGACGCGGTCCATCACGATCGTGACGGGCAGGCCCTTCTCGAGTGCGTTGAAGTAACCGGCCGAGATGCCGCCCTCGACCACCTGCAGTTGATCTTGCGCAAGCAGCGCGATTGCATTGGCCGAGGTGTCGAGATCCTGTGTTTCGACCTTGATGCCGAATCGCTTGAAATAGCCGCGATCGATCGCCGTCAGCGTGGCCACCGAGGAGATCGACTTCACCATCCCGATCTTGACGGTGGCATCCGCCGCCGTGGCTGGAGCTGCGGTGATGATGGCGAAAAGAGCTATGAGCGCGCGCGCAAGCATGGTCTCATGCCTTTTTCCAGCTCTTCCCGCGAGCGGGGAGAGGAGATCGATCCGCCTCGCGGACGAACGTTCATGATATCGCCCTTATGAAGTAGCGGCCTTGGGCATCGCGTGCGATCTTGTCGCGCAGCTCTTCGAGCGTACGCACGATCTCGCGGCCGTCGCGGCTGCCGATCGCGCTCATCAGTTGAGCGAATGACTGCGGCCCCGCCGCGAGCGCTGCCTGGATTGAGGCGAAGCGTGGTCCGTCGAAGCGTGGCGGCGCCGGTACCCGGGTTTCGAGCCTTGCCTCGCGGCCAAACGGCCAGGTCAAGTCGAAGCCCGCCTTGGCACCGGTCTTTTGCCCATCGAGCGAGGGGTCGAGCGGCAGCGCCCGCATTCCGTCCATGACCACCAGGTCGCGGTCGGCCTGGAAGCGCGTCGCCAGCGCCCAATCCATCTGCTGGTCGGAGAAGATGTCGATGTCGGGATCGACCACAAAGACATTCTTGACGTTCGGCAGCGCTCCGAAACAAGCCGCAATGGCATTGCGTGCCTCGCCGGCGACGCGCTGGCGCAGCGCCACCCGCAGATTGAACATGCCGCCGCTCGAGGTCGTGGCGTAGACCGCAACCGGCTCGCGCACCGCGGTTTCCAGCGCCCGCCAGATCATCACCTCGGTGCGCACGCCGTTGAGTGGGGCCGTATCAGTTGCGCCAAGCGAGAAGCCGCCAATGGTCGATGTCTGGAACAGCGCATCACGCCGGTGCGTGATCGCGGTCAGGTGAAACACCGGATTCCGCTTCACGCTGCCGTAATAGCCGAGGAACTCGCCATAGGGGCCCTCCTGCTCGACATGGCCGCGCGCATCGAGATAGCCCTCGAGCACCCATTCGGCGTCCGCCGGCACGCGGATGTCGTTGGTGAGGCATTTCACGACCGCGAGCGGCGCGGCGCGCAGGCTTGCAATAAGCCCGAGCTCGTCCACGGGTAGCCGCATCACCGCGGCCACATGGTCGACCGGGTGCGCGCCGACCACGAAGCTGATCGGCAGCGGCTTCCCGACCGCAGCGCTCGCTTCGTAGATGGCGCGCAGATCGCTCGGCGAATTGAGATCGATGCCCGCCTCGCGGCGGCCGCGCAGCATCAGACGACGGATGCCCACATTGGTGAAGCCGCTTGCGTGGTCGATCACGAAATCCATGGCCGAAGAAATATAAGGCGCACCATCCTCGCCGTGCTGCAGATGCACCGGCAGGGCGGTGAGGTCTGCATCCGCGCCGGTTGCCACGATCTCCTGTGCGGGCGCCTGCCCGGACGGGATCTCGACGATATTGGGCTTGACGGCGAGGCGGCGACGGATCTCGGAAGTGAGCGCGTCCGGCTCGACCCCGAAGGCGAGGGCGATGCGGCGGCGGCTGCCAGTGACATTGCCGACCAGATGGTGTCGCTCCGGGCCTGCGGCCACAAACAGCACCGCTCTCGGATTGGCCTCGAGCGCCGCCGCCACATCGGCGAGATCGACCGGCTCGCTGCGCGTCTCGAGTTCTCCCTCGGGAAGGCTTTCCACGAAACGGCGCAGCCGGAACCGCTCGAAATCGGCTGCGTCCTGCTGCCGCGTCGCCGCGGTCTTCTCGATCAGTCCCATGAAGTTCCTCCACGCCCGCACTATAGCCAAAAGCGCGCGCGGTGGCGAAAGCCGCCTTGTCCTTATTCCGGCCATAGCGCGGCGAAGGCACGCGTAAACGCAACGGATGGGCCGGGACCGTCCAAACAAGGGCGCTTGGGTCAGGGACGATTCCGGGCCAAGCTCAGGATCACACGCGGAACAAGCGCGACTGCCGCATCTTTCACGCGGAACCGCCGCTCACGCGTTCCCGGCGCCGCTGCAGAAAGGCGCGCACCGCCGGATCGGATTCAAGCCCGATTGCGCGCTCATAGGCGTCTGCCGCCGCGTCGGTCTTGCCTGCCTCTGCGAGCAACCCGGCGCGCGCAGCCCAGTAGGGCTGATAATCGACGAGCCTCTGATCGTCTGAGATCGCGTCGAGCGCTTCCAGTCCGGCCGCGGCCCCGCGGGTCTCGCTGATGGCGATCGCCCGGTTGATCGCCACCACCGGAGAATCGATGAGCGCGGACAACGCATCATAGAGGCGCTCGATTGCCGCCCAGTCAGACTTTCCGGTGAGACGGCGCACCACATGTGCGGATTGCACCGCGGCTTCGAGCTGATAGCGGCCGGTCGCGCCGCTCTGGCTCGCGCGGAACAAGCAGGCTTCGGCCTCCTCGATCATCGCCGTGTTCCAAGCGCGCGGATCCTGTTCGGTGAGCGGCACGTATTCGCCGTCGGCATTGCGCCGCGCGCCGCGCCGGGCTTCGGCGTGCAGCATCAACGACAAGAGCCCGAGCGCCTCGGGCTCTTCCGGCATCAGCGAGACGACCAGGCGGCCGAGCCAGATCGCTTCGGTCGCGAGGTTGCGGCGGCGGACATCGGTACCGGCGGGATCGGACCAGCCCTCGGCGAAGGCCGCGTAGATGGCGCCCAGCACCGCGGCGAGCCGCTCGTGCAGATCGTCACGTTCCGGCACGCGAAACGGAATACCGGCTTGGCGGATCTTATTCTTGGCGCGCACCAGGCGCTGACTCATGGTGGCGGGCGATACCAGAAACGCGGAGGCGATCGTGGCGGCATCGAAGCCGAGCACGGTCTGCAGGATCATCGGGGCGCGGATCGGCGGGTCGATCGCCGGATGCGCGCAGGCAAACATCAGGTTGAGGCGCTGGTCGGGAATTTCGCTCGCGCTCTGCGCTGCAGCTTCGAGCTCTTCATGCATCAATTGCAAATGCGGCGCTGCATCCTCCTGCGTGCGCCGCTGCCGGCCCGCATCGATCATCCGCCGGCGTGCGACGGTCATGAGCCAAGCTTCAGGGCAGTCCGGGATTCCACTCGCCGGCCAACTCGTGAGCGCGGCCGCGAAGGCTTCCGACAACGCATCCTCGGCGCCGGCGACGTCACGCGTGCGCGCCGCCAGAAACGCGATCAGCTTGCCGTAGCTTGCGCGTGCCACCGCTTCGGCAGCGACGCGGGCGGGCTCATCGGTCTCCGACGACATGCTCATGCCGCGCTCGTTCTATCCTGGAGACCCGGTGGCCAGCCCCGCCTTCGCGGGGCCATGCTCTTTCCGGGACATGCGGTAGGCCTACATTTCCCAGATCGGCCGCACTTCCATGGTGCCGTGGCTTGCACCTGGGCAGCGGGCGGCCCACGACAGCGCCGCATCGAGATCGGGAACATCAATCATAAAGTAGCCGCCCAGCTGTTCCTTGGTTTCCGCATAAGGGCCTTCCAGCACCTCGGTCTTGCCATTGGCGACCCGGACCGTCGTCGCAGCCGATGTCGGCCGCAGGCGGTTGCTGCCGAGCAGGATGCCGGCCTTCTTCAGGGCTTCCGTATAGGCGCCATAGGCGGCGATCATCTTGGCGGCGGTCTCCTGGCTCGCCGACAGCATGTTGGCCTCGTTCCCATAGATCATCAGCAGGTATTTCATGATGGTCTCCTTGAGCTTCGCGGGCCGAGCGGTGTGCTCTGCCTATGCGGTGTCGATCGGTCCAGCCGGATTTCGACAAGCGCTGCGAGAACCTTTCGATGGCCGGCAAATCTTGGCCGTACGGCGATCTTTTCCCCTGCGCATCCGGGGATCAGCGCATTTTTTCGCGAACCGGGAAGGTCCGGAGCCCCGGATCACATCACGGATCAGATCGGGCACTTGCACCGCCTATTGCGGCTTGATCCCGTTCCGGCGCACGATCGCTTGCCATTTGGCCGCGTCGGCCTTGACCAGAGCGCGAATCTCGGCCGGCGTCATCTTGAGCTGATCGACAAAATTGGCATCGAGGCGCCGCTCTGCCTCCGCATCCTCGTGCACGGAGCGGGTATAGGAATTGAGCTGCGCGACGATCTTATCCGGCGTGCCGCGCGGCGCGAACAGAGAGAACCAGGTCGAGGTTTCGAAGCCGGGAAATCCGAGCTCCGCGAAGGTCGGCGTATCAGGCGCATAGGGCTCGCGCTTGGGTGTCGCCGCGGCGAGCACGCGCAGCGTGCCGGTCCGCACCATGTCGATGTGCGGGCCCATCGAGATGAAGGTCGCCTGCACCTCGCCGGATATGACCGCAGTCGTCGCCGGCGCGGTGCCCTTGAAAGGAACCACCACCAGGTGCAAGCCGGCGCGGCGGATGAATTCCTCCCCGGCGAGATCCGGCGTGGTGCCGGCGCCGGCGCCCGCATAGTTTACAGTTTCGGGGTGCGCTTTGGCATACGCGATGAAATCGGCCAGCGTCTTGCAGGGCAGGCTGCTATTGATCACCAGGAACAGTGGCACCGTGCCGACCGGCCCCACTGGCACCAGATCGGTCAGCGGATCGAACGGCATGTTGGAGAAGAGAAATGGATTGATGGCGATGTTGCCGGTATTGCCGAAGCCGAGCGTGTAGCCGTCGGGCGCCGCGCGCGCGACCGCTTCCATGGCGATATTGCCGCTGGCGCCCGGACGATTATCGATCACCACCGGGGCTCCCGTCCTCGCCGTGATATGCGCCCCGAGGACGCGGGCGATGAAGTCGGTAATGCCTCCCGGTGAGGTCGAGACGATGATCCGGATCGGCTTGGCCGGATAGGTCTGCACGCCCGCCCTGGCGGGGCCGAGCGCAACAAGTCCGAGGGTTAGGATGAGACGGAGGAGGGAACCCATTGCGGGCCTATTTTAGGATGCCTCGACCGGCTGCGAAACCCGTCCAAGACAGTGGATTTTTCGACGCGCAATGCAAACGGCCCCGGGCGCGGGCAGCGCCGGAAATCGCTTCCGGGCGGCGGCAAAAATGCTATTCATGCACATCAAGTGCAGCACTTTCGCATACGTGTCGGAGAGGTCAGGAATGCCCGAATGCTTTGTAGCCAAGGTCGCCGAGCTCAAGGACGGCGACCGGCGGATTGTGGTCGACGGCAAGAAGGAGATCGGCGTCTTCTACAAGGACGGCGCCTATTTTGCCTACAGCAATTACTGCGTCCATGCCGGCGGACCGGCCTGCGAGGGTATCCTCATCAACAAGGTCGTGGACGTGATCGGGCCCGACAAGACCTATCAGGGCCAGTCCTTCACCGATGAAGTGCACTTCGCCTGCCCATGGCACGGCTACGAATACGACATCAAGACCGGCGAATGCATCGCCGACCGCCGCCTCAAGCTGCGCAAATTCGAGGTCGTGCGGCGCGGCGAAGATATTTTTGTGGTGACGTAGGAGAAGGCGCATGGACACCATTCGCAGCGAGGTGCGCACCCCCGCCTTCGATCGCTACTCGACCACGGCCTCGCTCGCGCACGCGACCGAGCAGGCGCACGCGCGCAACTATCAGGATTTCCTCATTGTCGATGTCGATTCCCATCACTACGAGAACGAATCCTACCGGGAGGTATTTCAATACATCGATAATCCGGTGATCCGCCGCGAAGCCCTGATCCATATCGAGCGCGGCGGCCGCGCCTCGATGATGAACAACCAAGTCGGCTATCAGGACGGCGGCGGACGCATCACCCGTGCGGCCCTGCGCAAATTCGAGAAGCCGACGGGAGAGGCCCATCGCGACGTCTACATGACGCGCGACTGGATGGATGCGATGGGGGTCGACTATGCGTGCCTGTTCCCGACGCCGATGCTGTTTCTCGGCCTGCATCCGCAGCCCGAAATGGAGATGGCGCTGTGCCAAGCCTACAATCGCTGGCTCTGCGAGCGCATCCTCGCCGTCGAGCCGCGGCTCATCTCGATGCTTTATCTGCCGTTCAATGATCCGGATGCCGCCTATCGGACCGTCAAGGAATTCGGTGACCGCAAGGGCGTGGTGGGCTTCATGGTGACGTCGCCGCGCTACAAGCCGGTGCACGACAACGCCTATATGAGAACCTACGCGATGCTGGAGGAGATGGGGAAACCGATCTCATTTCATGCTGCCTACAGCTGGGACGATCGCGCGCTCGCCACCACCAACCGCTTCATCTCCGTGCACTCGCTCGGCTTCATGTGGTTCAACATGGTGCACATGACCAATTGGGTCATCAATGGTCTGCCCGAGCGCTTTCCCAAGCTGAAAGTGCTGTGGATCGAGAGCGGCCTCACCTGGGCCTATGCGCTGATGCAGCGGCTCGATCACTCCTACATGATGCGAATCTCGGATTGTCCCTCGCTCAAACGGCGGCCGAGCGAGTACATGCAGGAGATGTACTACTCCTCACAGCCCATGGAAGTGCCGCAGGATCTTTCGATCCTGGAAGCCACCTTCAAGATGATCAAGGCGGAGACACAGCTCGTCTGGTCGTCGGACTATCCGCATTGGGATTTCGATCTGCCCAGCATCATCTACGATCTGCCGTTCCTGAAGGAGAACGCCAAGCGCGCCATCCTGGGCGGCAATGCCGCCAGATTGTTCGGTCTCGATCCCAAGCCGGTGAAGAAGATTCCGTGAGCGCTGGAGGGTGCAGCTCGGTCGCCCCCGCGAAAGCGGGGACCCATACGTCAACGCGCCATCGATGGGCCGCGGCGTATGGGTCCCGACTCTTCGCTTCGCTTCGGCCGGGACGACGCCGAGACTGTTGCTCATGAGTAGAAAATAATCCACCAGAAGCAGGAGAATAAGCAATGCGTAGGTCGCCGTGGCCGCATCGATCGCGCTTTCCCCGACTGTTTCAAATCCTTCTCCTCACCTCCGCAACTCTCCTCGCCGCGCCGCTTGCCCATGCGCAGGAGCAGGGGCCGCTGGTGCTGGCAAAGTCGAGCTACTTCTTCGTCGGCGGCAAGATCGATCAAGCCGTCGAAGGCAGCCCGATGGTCGGGCAGATGTATGTGGAGTACATGATCCCGGAGCGCCTCACGCACCCCTACCCGGTGGTGATGGTGCACGGCGGCAATCAGACCGGCACCAACTTCACCGGCACGCCCGACGGCCGCGAGGGCTGGGCACAATATTTCGTGCGCCGCGGTTATGCGGTTTACGTGGTCGATCAGGTGGCCCGCGGGCGCTCCGCTTATTGGAGCGATGTCTATGGACGCTTGCCGCCTTCGCGGCTTGCCTTCGTGGAGCAGCGCTTTGTTGAACCGGAGGCCAAGCCCATGTGGCCGCAGGCGCATCTGCACACGCAGTTCCCCGGCAACGGCAAGCCCGGCGATGCGAGCTTCGACCAGTTCTACGCCTCGCAGTTTCCCTCGATACCGAGCTTTGCGCAGCAGCAAGAGCTCAACCGTGATGCGCTCGTAGCTTTGCTCGACAAGATCGGGCCGGCACTCCTCCTCACCCACTCGCAATCGGGTGCGTTCGGCTGGCCCGTCGCCGATGCAAGGCCCAATCTGGTCAAAGCGATCCTTGCGGTCGAGCCGAGCGGCCCCCCGGTGCACGATATCGAAAACCTCGGCCCGCCAGATTGGTTCAAGGATGCGGAGCGAACGAAAATCTCCGGCCTTGGCGATATTCCGATCACCTATGATCCGCCGCTTGGCGCAAGCGAGAATCTCGCCTTTGTCCGCGCTGATGCGCCCTCAAAGCCCGACCTGGTCCGCTGCTGGCGCCAGCAGGAGCCGGCCCGCAAGCTCGTCAACCTGACCAAGATTCCGGTGCTGGTCGTGACCAGCGAGGCGTCTTATCACGCGGCCTACGACGACTGCACTGCGGCGTATCTCGCGCAAGCAGGCGTGCCGGTAAAGCAGGTTCACCTCGCTGATCTCGGCATCCACGGCAACGGCCACATGATGATGATCGAGAAGAACAATCAGGCGATCGCCGCCGTGATTGCCGATTGGGTCGATCAGAACGTGGCGCCAGGGCCGTAACGGCCGGCCGCGCCGCGCAAGCTCGGACTTGTTAAAACTTGGGCGGTGGCACTTTGTTCCACCGCCCAATTGCATTTGTTCTTTAGAATTAATTTGCCGGGCTCAAACAATCAACAAATCGACATTTGGTCGAAACGGCAAACATTGCCGCGGTGCGATCGCTTCTGCGACCGCGCGTCGAATGCGCGCAAAGAAATACAGTTTCGTGTCGGGTTCGGAACTGAGCCAAGGTCACGCTGTTAAATTTTTGTAATTGCGCGCGCCGTGCGCGATTCGACTGGCAGAACGCAATCGAAACAGTGCGGAGTTGCAAGATGAACAAATCACGCGAACCTCGGTCAGCATTTCTTCGATCCGCGAGCAGATGCGCTTTGGCAATAGCCGTACTGACCGTCGCGGCGTCGACCGATTGGCCAATTACGGGGGGCATGGTCACGCCTGCTCTCGCGCAGGTCGTGGTCAGGACGGAATTCCGCGAAGCCCTGCAGCCCTACGGAAGCTGGCACCGCCATTCACATTGGGGCGATGTGTGGGTTCCGGCGGATCGCGGCCGTGACTGGCGGCCGTATACGGCCGGACGATGGAGCTACACCGATGATTGGGGCTGGTACTGGGTCTCCGACGATACGGAGGATGCCTGGGGATGGATTGTCTATCACTACGGACGCTGGGTTCTCGACCCGGATCTCGGCTGGATCTGGGTGCCGGGCGATGAATGGAGCCCAGGTTGGGTGCAGTGGCGTCGCGGCGGCGAATATATCGGTTGGGCGCCCCTGCCGCCGGACGAGGTTGTCGTCGAATATCGCGATGAGCCGGACGTTTGGATCTTCGTGCGCGGCCGCGATTTCATTGCATCGGATATCGACAGCGTCATCCTGCCGGAGCGCCAGTATTCGGCCTATATCTCCGACACCGTCGTGGAGAACAGGACGGTCGAGTTCCGCGATCAGCGCTTCGCCGTCAATCCCGGAATTGCGCCGGGGGTGATCGCGGCCGAGGTGGGGCATCCGATCCGCTCGTTCGATATCCGCCCGCATGTGCTTGCCGGCACCGCGCGGATCAACGGCGCCATTGAGGTGCGCGGCGACGAGCTTGCGCGCCTGCGCAACAATCGCGAGGCTTTCCGCGCTACGGTGCGCGAATCCCAACGCCAGTTCCAGCCGGTGCAACAGGTTCCACGTCCGCAGGCTCTGGGGGCGAACGAACGCGGCCGGCTTGGCAACAGCCAGCTCCGTGCGGTGCCGCGCGGCTTCGCCAACGCTCCTTCCGCGCCGGAGCGCAACGGGCCGGGGACCCAGGGCCGCGCGCAAGAGCGGACCCAACAAGAGCGGACCCAACAAGAACACACCCAACAACCGGAACGGGCTCCGCAAGAGCGGAATCAACAAGGACGAAACCAGCAAGAGCGCAATCCGCAGCTACCTCCGGCGATGCAAGGCCTGGGCGCGCCGAACCAGCGCGGGCCTGAGCGGCAAGGACGCGGGGTGGGCGCGAACCCGCCGAACGTCCAGCAACCGCAGCGCGGCGAGCAGCAGGGTCGCCAGACCCCGCCACGGGGCGGGCCGTCAGGCGAACGCACGCAGGGACTTGCGCCTGAAGAGCGGCGCCCAGCACAACAGGGTGGGCCTGCCCAAGGCAGGGACCTTGGTTTCCAGCGCGGCCCTCAGCCCGGCAGCCAGCCGGAAAATTCCCGAGACTTGGGTGCGCGCGAGAATCGACAGCCGCCCGGGCGGCCGCCGGAAATGAACCGACCGAGCACCCAGGGCATGGCCCCGCGCGGCGGTGAAGAGCGTCAATTCAACCGACCGCCGGAGATGAACCGGCCGACCACGCAGGGCATGGCCCCGCGCGGTGGTGAAGAGCGCCAATTCACCCGGCCGCCGGAAATGAACCGGCCGAGCACGCAAGGCATGGCGCCGCGCGAGGAGCGCCAGCCCGCGCCGCAGCCGCAGCGACCGGCGCCACGACCGAACGTCGGCGGCACCGAAGGCTTCGCGGGTGGCGGGGGTCAGCGCCCGATGGCGCAGCCGCAAATGCGCCCGTCGCAGCCGCAAATGCAGCCGCAGGGGGGGCCCGGCGGTGGCGGGCGGGGCCGCCGTCCCGGCGAATGACGGATGGAGATCGATAGCGGCCTTCCGGCCTACAAAAAAGCTCATCCCCGCCGCGGCGGGGATGAGCAATCATTGCGGTTTGATCCATTGCGTCGATCAGGCGACTAATCGTCGTCGTCGTCGTCCGTCGATTGTTCCTCTTCCTTGGGCTGCACCGCATCACCCTCATTGATCTGATAGTTGCCGGTGAGGATGATCGAATCCTGCGAGTTGATCTCGCCCTCGACGATGCTGTTCTTGCCGACTTGGCCGATGATGTTCACCGGCACTTGCTTCGCTTTCCCATTGTCGATCTGCCACACGAAGTGGCTCTTGTTCAGGTTGGTGCCGATGGAATCGGTTGGCACCACCCAGCCCTGGTACTTCCCGACCTCGATCCCGGCGTGAAAATTCTCACCGGCGAGCGCCGTGCCAACCGGCACATCGATCAGCACCGGCACCTGCCGGGTCGCCATGTTGATCGCTTTGCCGATGCGCTTGACCTTGCCGTCCGCGGGCTTGCGGTCCGGCGACAGCGAAGCGAGGTGCACCGGAAGATCGGGCTTCACCTTGTCGAGATCGGCGAGATTGACGCCGACACTGAGAATGACCTGATCGGTGCGGGACAGCTTCATCAGCTCGGAACCGGCCGATACGCGGTCACCCTTCGACACCGCGATCTCGGTCACCACGCCGTCGAAAGGCGCGGTGAGAATTTCGCTCGGCTTGACCGAGCCGATCTTCTCGTACATGTCGATCTGCATCTGCGCATCAGACACCGCCTTCTCGGCGTTCTCCAGATCGTCCTTGGTAATCAGCTGCTGCTTGAAGAGTTGTTGCTGCCGGGCGAGCGAGTGCTCCGCCAGGGATTTGGTCGTCTTGGCCTGCTCGTAGTTGAGCACCGCTGTTGGCGAGGCGCCGAAGTCGAGCAACGGGTCGCCCATCTTGACCTGGTCGCCGACCTCGACGAACACATCGGTCACCTGGCCGTCGCGCTGAAAGCTCTCCGTCACGGTGGCAGCGGACGTGGGCGTCGCGGTGCCGTATGCGTTGACCAGCTCGGGGATCGATCCGCGCTTGGGGTCCATCACCGCGACCTGCAGGGCTTTGGCGTCGCTTTTCGCTTCCTGCGCAACCGCCGGAGAGGAGCCGCGTGGTCCGAACAAAGACCCGGCTCCGCCATTTAGCGCGAGCGCGATCAAGCCGATGCCGACCAAACCTACGCCGAAAGTTATTACCGGCCGTCGCCGGTAGAAAGCTTGTTCACCCCAGAGCGCACCCATCCTTGAGCCTCGATTTTTTAGACCCGTTGTTCAAAAGAGCCGACGTTTCCCGAAGACAAGGGTCCGAAGTCCGATAGCGGCCTCTGGACCGACACAATAAGCTATCAAAACCGCGGATTTTCTCAACTAGCGCTGCAGCCCTTAAAGCGCATTTCCCGGACTATACAAAATTGTAAAGTGCCGGCCCGACGGCGGCCGGGTCATCCCGCCAAATGCCCCTTTTTTGCGGTGCAGCGGAGAGTTGAGCAGCCCCTGCAAGCAGGCCGCAGCGCCGGCAGAGCTACCGCTTCGTCGGCTGGCCGATCGGCTTGATCGCGCCAGCGTCCAGGATCGCCTTCGACGGGTCGACCAGGCCAGAGCCGAAATCGTCGTCGCGCTCCTTCGCCCCGGGGTGCTTGGCGCTGGTGGTCAAGATTTTGCGGATATCCTCGGGCGTGAGGTTCGGGTTGCGCTGGAGCAGCAGCGCGGCGACGCCGGCTACTTCGGCGGAGGAGACCGAAGTGCCGGTGGTCAGCTGGTAGGTGTTGTCGGGTGCCGGGACCAGGATGTCGACGCCGGGTGCCGCGACCGCGATATACTTGCCGCGGTTGGCGCCGGCGAAAATCCTGTCGTCCACGTCGGTTGCCGTCACCGCAATCACGTCAGGATCAGCCCCCGGATAGAGCGGCGGCGACTTCGGTCCCCCATTGCCGGCCGCCGCGACCAGCACGATGCCCTTGTCGTGCGCGGCCTTGAGCGAACGCTCCATTGAGGGATCGCGCGGACCCGCGAAGCTCATGTTGATGACGCGCACGCCTTTGCCAATCGCCCAGTCGATGCCCTTGAGGATGTTGAAGGTGGTCGAGTCGGCGCTCGCGGCGTTGCTTGAGAAGGCATGGATCGCGTAGATGCGGGCGTCCGGCGCGATGCCCATCAGCCGCCGGTGCGCGGCGATCGCGCCGGCCATGCCGGTGCCGTGCGGGTGCGGCTTCTCGTCGACGCCGACCGCGTTGTATTGATCGGCGAACACGCCGTCGAGATCGGGGTGATGGGTGTCGATCTGCGAATCGATGATCGCGATCGAGACGTTGTCGCCCTTGATCTGCTTGTGAATGTCGATCACGCCGAGCTTGCTCAGCGCATACTGGGCTTCGTCCCCTTCCTGCGTGCGGCCGGCGAGGTCGGGGTTCGGTGTGGTTTCCTGGCCGCCCTTGTCCTGCATCGTCCGGTAGATGAAGTTCGCCTGCGCCACCGCGACGATGCGGTAGCGGGCCAGCGCCCGGATCACATCGGCCACGCTGCGCCCGTTGTTGATGTGCAGGCGCAGGAGCTTCATGTTGGAAACCATGAGGCACTGCTGGTCGAGCACCGTGAGCTGCAAGGCGCGCGTGGCTTGGTCGAGCGCTGATTGCGGCGCATCGCAATCGACCATCATCAGCGCTTCATTCATGACATAGCGGGTCTCGCCGGGCGGTGGCACTGCGATGAGCCGCGGCAGGCCGCCGAATTGCGGGCCGGGCCCCGGAGGCGGCGGCGGAGGCGGCAGCACATTCACGGGCGGCGGCAGCGACACCAGGACGAGGCTGTTGGTGAGATTGTCGATGATCTGCTGTTGCGGCGGCGGATTCGGGCTGCCGGGGCCAAGGTCGACCGTCGGGATGTTCGACGTCTGCCACGGGAAATAGGGAAAGCTCGGGTCGGGCAGGATGGTCCAGACCGTGTTGCTGAAGCCTGCGGGCAGACCTGAGGCGAGCTGTTGGCTGGTCATTCCGGTGCCGCCGCCCGGGCTGGAATTTTGTCCCGAGATCTGTGTGTTCCAGTAGGAATTGGTGACGGTGCCGGTCGAATCGTTGAATTGATTCACCGCCACCAGCCCGCCAAGCGTGCTGCCAGCGCCGCCACTGACGGGGCCGACCGAATAGCTCGTTTGAATCGAATAGCCGTTCATGGCGACCAGGCCGGCGACCGCGCTGTTCGCCCCGCCGCTTGCCGCACCGGTGGCGTAGGCGTCCTTGATTCCGAAGCCCTCCTCATCGGACGAATTCACTGCCACCAAGCCCGCGACAGAGCTGCCATCGCCGCCTTTGGCGGCACCGGTCGCGAAAACTTGTTGCAACGAGCCGAGGTTCTCGGCCCCAAGCCCGCCGACCCACGATTCTGCGCCTCCGATGACCGGGCCGGTCGCGAAGGACTGGAAGGCCGATCCTTGGTTGACTGAGAACAGGCCGCCCGCCATGTTCATTTGCTCAGGGTTCGTCGTATCCCCCACAGTCACGGCGACGTTGGCACTCGATCGGGTGATGCTGCCGTTGAAACCATTCTTTCCGACCAGGCCGCCGGCCCCAATTCCGACGTGTGCCCCTCCATTGATCGTCCCGCTCAGCACGTTGACATTGCTGATCGTTCCATCATTCGTGCCGGCCACGGAGCCGATGATCTGATTGTCCAGTTGGGTCGTCAGGGTGACGTTGGCCAGGTTCAGATTGCGGACAACGCCGCTCGTGCCGATGAACGGAAACAAGCCGGTCGAATCGAACGCGTGCAGATTGGCGGAGAGGGTGAGTTTGCTGATCGTGTAGTTGGTCCCGAGTCCGCCGTTGCCGTCAAAGAGGCCGTTGAACGTTACGTCACCCATGCCGGTGAAGCCGGTTGCGTCGATATTCTTGCCCAGCGCAAAATTGCCCGTGATGACGCCGTCGATGGCGCTTTGCCCAATTTCCGTCAAGTCGGCGGCGCTGTTGACCAGCATGTAATAGGTCTTGTTCGATCCGGTCACGTATCGGTCGAAATATGAATCCAATGGATTCTGGTATTTGCCGCAATTGACCTCGCAATCGATTCGCGCGGTTGGATTATAGTAGATCGACACCGTGCCGGTGCCGCCGGAAAAATCGACCCCTCCGAAGTAGAAATTCACTGTGCCGATCCCGCGGCCGGTATTGTCCGCCCGCAAGATCAAGTTGCCGGCACCAGTGCTTGTTATCGTGGCGGCAAGCGGATCCGGGACGCCGAAATTGATGTCGTGATAGGCCGACAGCGTCAGCGTATTGGGGCTCGACCAGCTGATATTGCCCTCGACCCAGATGTCGCCCTGAGGCGCGCTCTCAGTGGGCGTGTTGGTGTTGCCGGTAGTGCCAGCGGGTCCGCTCGGTGCTCCGCTCGCGAAGGTCGTCAGCGTCACGTTGCTGGTCGCGAGATCGGTCGAGATGGTCGCTGCGGCGGTCGAATCGATGACCAGATCGGTCGGATCAACCAGCCAGGTCCCGGTGGCACCGTTAAGAGCCATCGTATTCACCTGCGCGCCGGCGAAATTCACCGCGCCATGACTGGATGTCTCGACGAAGCCACCGTCCCCGCCGAGCGCTCCTCCCTGTGCCAGGATCGTGCCCGCGAACGTAGTTTGTTGGTTGGACCACAGCACCACCTTGCCGCCATTGCCGCTGCCGG